>NZ_OZ034795.1:0-1731368 GCF_964028615.1 Wolbachia endosymbiont (group B) of Silvanus unidentatus
ACTATTTTCAAGAGGTAACTTAAGTGTCCATGTTATTGCTTAGGCTACCTCCAAACAAATATCTTACAGAATGTCAATACTAACACTAGATTTAGGGAAACAAACCGGATGGGCTATTCTACATGATGGAATAGTTCAAAGTGGCAGTGAGAGTTTTCATACTAGTCGTTTTAGTGGAGGTGGCATGGTATTTCTAAATTTTCGTAAGTGGTTGAATGAAATGAAAGAAAAATTTCCAAGTATTGAAACAGTTTATTTTGAGGAAGTGAGAAGACACCTTGGAACTGATGCAGCGCATTGTTATGGTGGTTTTCTTGCAGTTCTCTCTGCTTGGTGTGAAGAGAATCATATTCCCTATCAGAGTGTTCCTGTTAAGACTATAAAACGCTTTATCACAGGCAAAGGCAATGCAAGTAAGAGTGAAGTTATTGAAGCGATACGTGAAAAAGGTTTTTCACCTAGAGATGATAATCAAGCAGATGCTTTAGCTTTGATGTTCTATGTTATGGAAAAATATTAACAAGACGAAAAATCCATAAAAAGTGGGTCCTTTCGGCCATAATGGCGGGTTTGGTGGGTTTGACCTCAGGCCTTCTTTAGCGTCAGAGATATTTTGAATATTAACTTTTTAATTATTAAGATATGAATTTAGCAATCCACTACTATCCTGTTGAAAACCTCGTCGAATATAAGCGTAATCCTCGTAAAAATGATGATGTAGTAAACAGAATGTGTGCTTCAATCAGGGAATTCGGCTTTCGTATTCCAATAGTTGCAAAAAGTGATGGTACTGTGGTTGATGGTCATTTAAGACTTAAAGCAGCAAGAAAACTTGGTATGGAAAGTATTCCAGTGGTCTTAAGTGATAATCTAAATGAACCACAAACCAAAGCTTTTCGATTACTGGCAAATCAATCAGCTAATTGGGCAAAGTGGGATGATGATCTTTTGAAGGTGGAAATTCAAGAATTAGAAGATTTACAATTTGATCTTAAAATGACTGGATTTGAATTAGAAAAAGTTCAAAACTTTCTTGATGATTTAGATGGTGAAGAAGAAGATCTTTCTGACTTAGTTGTTGATGACAAAAAAGTAGAAATAACAAAACCAGGTGATCTTTGGATTTTAGGTGATCATCGAATCTATTGTGGTGATAGCTCTGTAGTTGAATCATATAAAGCGCTGTTAGATGATAAAATGGCAGACATTACTGTTTGTGATCCTCCATATAACGTTGATTATGGTAGTAGTCAAGAGAGAGAAGATAAAAAAATATTAAATGATAATCAAGGTGAAAAGTACGAACTTTTTCTCTATGACATCTGTTCCAATATTTTAGCATACACCAAAGGTGCGATTTATATCTGTATATCATCATCAGAGTTTTCAACGTTGCAAAAAGCATTTGAGGAAGCGGGAGGAAAATGGTCAACATTTATTATTTGGGCAAAGAATCATTTTACGCTAGGCAGGTCTGATTATCAAAGACAATACGAAGCAATGCTCTATGGATGGAAGAGTGGCAATAAACGTGAGTGGCATGGCGGTAGAAATCAAAGTGATCTGTGGTTTTATGATAAGCCAACGCACAATACATTACATCCAACGATGAAGCCAGTAGAGCTAATGGAGAGAGCAATAGTAAACAGCAGCAGACCAGGAGACATAGTACTTGATCCATTTAGTGGCTCTGGCAGCACACTGATTGCATGTGAGAGAACAGGAAGAATTTGCAGAACAATAGAGCTAGATTCAAAATTTGTAGATGTAACCATAAAACGTTGGCAAATATATACCGGAAGAGATGCCATTTTAGCCAGTACTGGTAAAACTTTTGCAGAAATTCAAGAAGAAAATTCGTAAAAAGGAGCAAAAAGAGTGGAAAAAATCACACAAACAGAATGGGCAAGAGAGATAGGAGTATCAAAGCAATATGTCTGTTATTTAGTAAAAAAAGGAATAGTTGAGCTGGAGGATGGACTCATTGACCGAGAACAAGCAAACAGGGCTATAGAAACAATAAGAGATCCAAGTCAGCCACTTAGGAGGAAAAATCCAGAAAATACAAATAACCTTTCTACAATGTTGCTAAAAACGCGAATAAAAAATGAGATGGAGCGGGGTAGATTATTGGAGGCAAAAGCAAAAGCTGAGATTGGTGAACTTGTAGCAGTAGAGGAAGTAAAGCGCGATGCATTTAATGTAGCAAGAGTTGTCCGTAATAATTTGCTTAATATTCCAAATAGGGTTTCAGCACTGCTTGCATCACTGAGTGACACTGAAAAGATTCATAAGACGCTAACTGAAGAGATTACAAACTCACTTGAAGAATTATCTAACGCTAAATTTTAATAATGTCTGCTAAGTTAAGTTTAGAATTAATAAAGTGTCTCATTAATCAGCCAGGAGTAGATGTAAACGTTAGAGGATTAAATGGAAGGACACCGCTGCATTATGCAGTAGAAATTAACGAGCTTAGTATGGTTGCACTCTTACTGAACAGGAAAAATATTAATCCACTGATCGCTGATGATGATGGTAAAAGTGCGCTTTCTTGTGCAAGAGAAGAAATATTACAAGCACTAATCAATCATAAATATGGATCAGAGGGAGATAGCTTGCTTCACTTAGCTGCGATGTTGAATGAAGCAAATGCTGTAAGATTTTTACTTAACAAAGGAGTTAATGTTAATGAGCAGAATGCTTTACTACATACACCATTACACTTAGCGGCAGGAGCTGGACATGAAGAAATAGTAGAAATTTTAATTAGAGAAGGAAACGCGGATAAGGATGTTCTTGACGTGAGAAATCATGCAGCAATGCATTATGCAGTGAACAACAAGAAGCTAGAAGTAGTAAAATTACTTTCAAATCTTGGTGCGAATGTCAATATAGCTGGTAGCGGCAGAAATGCAATGAAATTATCTTCTTTGCACGTAGCTATAAGTAGTAGTAATTACGACGAAAGGGACTTATGTTTAGATATTGTAAGATGCTTAATAAATGTTCCTAATGCTGGGGTTAATTTACAAGATTATGAAAATAAAACACCTCTACATTACGCTGAAAGACTTAAAACAATAGAAGTTTTACTAACTCGAGAAGATATAGATCCTTTAATTAAGGATGATAATGGCAAGACACCATTTTGTTATGCAAAAGAAGCAAATAGATTAGATATAGTAAAGATTTTAGCAAGTAATAGATACGGAGCTGATAAAAACAGTTTGCTTCATTTAGCTGCCAGAAAAGGATATGAAGACCTAATAGACGGTATTCTTGGTGAAGGAGTTGAAATAGATGCTGTAGATGAGAGTGGAAAAACGGGAATTTATGTTGCTGCAAAGCATGGTCACTTTAACGTAGTAAAGTTGTTGCTAAAGAGAGGAGCAGATGCCACGGATGTTTTTCAGTATGCAATAATAACGAACAATGCAAAATTAATAGAACTACTGAGTAAAGAGAAAGAAATAGTGTTATTTGGAAGACAGAAGAACTTTCCAACATTTCATTTATTGAGCAATAAATATTTTGAAGAAAGGAAAATAGCAGACAAAAAAATAAAGAAATATACCAATATCATCTGTGTCACTATAACAATATGCGCAATAGCGATAGTAGGAATTTACCCTAACATTATAGCTGCGGTAATGGTGGGAATAGTTGCGCTCATAGCTGCAATAATAATGAGTAATTTAATTCAGAAGTATATAGAAGAAGCACTTGAAAAGAAAATGTTTATTGAACTCGAAAGTGAGAAAACAAGTGAGTGCAGTTCTATTTTAAGTGATGTTGAAGTATCATCTAATGATGGTGAAGAGCTAGCAATATGATATACGCTACATCTTTTTCTGAAGGTTTAAGGCCAGATCCGCACCTTAAAGTATCAGAGTGGGCGAATGAGTATCGAGTTTTAGCGCCAACTGCAGCATCAGAGCCAGGAAAATGGAGAACAGAAAGAACTCCTTATTTAAAAGAAATCATGGATTCACTTTCTCCATCTTCACCTGCAGAAAAAGTAGTATTCATGAAAGGAGCGCAGATTGGGGGAACAGAAGCTGGCAACAATTGGATTGGCTATATCATCGATCAAACACCAGGTCCAATGCTGGTAGTACAGCCAACAGTTGAAATGGGAAAACGTTGGTCGAAGGGAAGATTTGCACCGTTAATAGAGAGTACACCATGTTTAAAAAGTAAAGTAAAAGACCCAAGGTCAAGAGATTCAGGGAATACTGTACAAAGTAAGGAGTTTCCAGGTGGAATAGTAGTAATAACTGGAGCAAATAGCAGTGTAGGCCTCCGATCTATGCCAGTAAAATATCTCTTTCTTGATGAGATAGATGCGTATCCAGGAGATTCAGGAGGTGAAGGAGATCCAGTACTGCTCAGTATTGCTCGAACTAATACATTTGCACGGCGAAAGATTTTTTTAGTTTCAACACCAACGATTCATGGAATCAGCAGAATTGAGAAGGAATTTGAAGCAACAGATAAGAGATACTTTTTTGTTCCATGTCCGCATTGTAATTACTATCAAGTTCTGAAATGGTCACAAATTAAATGGGAAGATAAAAATCCAAATACAGCACACTATATATGTATAGAATGTGGTAAAAAGATAGAAAATCATCAAAAGACAGAGATGCTGGAACGTGGAGAATGGAGAGCTACTAATAGAGTAAAAGGTGAGAAAAAAGGATTTCATCTTTCAAGTCTTTATAGCCCAGTTGGCTGGTATAGTTGGCAACAAGCAGTAGAAGATTTTTTACATGCAAAAGAAAGTGAACAATTACTAAAAGTATGGATAAATACCACTTTAGGAGAAACCTGGGTAGATAAAGGAGAAGTGCCAGATTGGAAGCAATTATTTAACAGGAGAGAATTTTTTCCCGTAGGCACAGTACCTAGGAGAGAAGTGGTGCTTACAGCAGGAGTAGATGTACAAAAAGATCGCTTAGAAGTAGAAGTTGTAGCATGGGGAAAAGGCAGAGAAAATTGGTCAATAGATTACCGAGTATTTGAAGGTGATACTGGAAGAGGAGAAGTATGGGGAAAGCTTTCGGAGCTCCTCAATCATCATTTTATTGGTGAAAATGGGCTTGAATATATGATAAGCATGATGGCAGTGGATGCAGGGTATGCAACGCAGGAAGTTTACAACTGGGTAAGAGGTCATCAAGGATCTGGAAGAGTAATGGCAGTCAAAGGTGTAAATAAAGCCCTAGTGCCACTGAGCAGCCCAAGTAGAGTAGATATAACAGTTGGTGGTCAAAAGCTAAAAAGAGGAATAAAGCTCTGGCCAGTAGGAGTATCGATATTAAAGTCAGAGCTTTTTCAGCTACTTAATATTTTAAAAGAAGAAGAGGGAAAAGCTCTACCTGGATATTGTCATTTTCCTGAGTATGCACCCGAATATTTTAAGCAGTTAACGGCAGAGCAATTAGTCAGCAAAGTGGTGAAAGGATACACCAAACAAGAGTGGCAAAAGGTAAGAGAAAGAAATGAAGTACTAGATTGCCGAGTTTACGCAAGAGCAGCATCGATAGCACTGGGAATAGACAGATGGCCAGAGAGTAAATGGAATAGTTTAAGTGAAAAACCAGAAAGTAAAAAACCTAAAAAAGTAAGACAGAGTAAGTGGCTTGGTAATCAAAATGTACAGTGAAAAATATTTAACTCAAGTTGAGAAAGCAATTCAAAAACTGCAAAGCGGAGAAAGAGTTGTCTCAATTGCATATGGTGACCATGTTGTGCGGTACGGGGAAGTTCAAATAAAGGATTTATTGGATCTCAGGCAACGAATAAAAGCGGGGTTAAAAGTTGCAGGCATGAGGCCAAAGAGGAAAATTGTTTTTTCAACGAGTAAAGGAATTTTATAAATGCTGCTCAAAACCTTCAAGCAATTATTTAACAAACCAAAGATAAAAAGCTCAGCGTGGGATGCAGCAGGCTCAGGAAGAAGATTTTTTCACTTTCAACCAGAGTTAGGAAGCATAAATAATTTACTTTCTCAGAGCCTTGGGCACTTACGTAGCCGCTCTCGGGATATGGTAAGAAAAAATCCATATGCAGCAAATATAATTGATACAATAGTAAGTAACTCTATTGGAATAGGAATAAAACCGCAATCAAAAGCAAGAGATGGAGAATTTCGGAAAAAGGTGCAAGAATTATGGCTGAAATGGACAGATGAAGCAGACAGTAGCGGAGTAAGTGATTTTTATGGATTACAAGCTCTAGTATGCAGAAGTATGATAGAAGGTGGAGAGTGTTTTATACGCCTCCGACATCGAAAACTCGAAGATGGATTTTCTGTACCATTGCAACTTCAAGTATTAGAATCAGAACATTTAGATAACAAAAGCAATCAGACTCTTGCAAATGGCAATATTATTCGTAGTGGTATTGAATTTAACCGACTTGGTCAAAGAGAAGCATATTACCTATTTAAAGAACACCCTGGTGAAGGCTCGTTTGGTGAATCAGTGAGAGTGCCAGCAAATGATGTTTTACATATTTATAGACCATTAAGACCTGGGCAAATCAGAGGAGAGCCTTGGCTTTCTAATATACTGCTGAAGCTTTATGAGCTTGATCAATATGATGATGCAGAGCTGGTGAGAAAGAAAACTGCAGCAATGTTTGCTGGATTTATTACGAGACTCGATCCAGAAGCAAATATCATGGGAGAAGGTGAAGCAAGTGAGCAAGGAGTAGCACTATCTGGCCTGGAACCTGGAACAATGCAGCTTTTAGACCCAGGAGAGGACATAAAATTTTCAGAGCCATCAGATGTTGGAGGAAGTTATGAAGCATTCATGAGACAGCAGCTGAGGGCAATAGCAATAGGTACAGGGATAACATATGAGCAACTAACAGGAGATTTAACAGGCGTTAATTATTCATCAATCAGAGCTGGATTAATAGAGTTTCGTCGTCGATGCGCTATGCTGCAACATAACATTATGGTATTCCAGTTTTGCAGACCAGTATGGAGTAGATGGCTAGAGTTAGCAGTACTTTCTGGAGAACTCTGTATAGATGAAAAAGTAGTAAAAGCAGCGAAAGAAGAAGTAAAATGGATACCACAGGGATTTGATTGGGTGGATCCACTGAAAGACCAGCAAGCACAGCAAATGGCAGTAAGGAATGGATTTAAGAGTCGATCGGAAGTAGTATCAGAAATGGGTTACGATGTTGAAGAAATTGACCAAGAAATAGCAGAAGATCAAAAGCGTTCTGATTCTCTCAACCTTTTCTTTGATTCTGATGTCAGGACACAAACAAAATAAATCTCGTTTACTTTATGGAAATTTTACAAACCAACTGGCTATCTAGGCCGATGATGATAGAGCAAAAAAGCTTTGACCTGTTGTCACTATATAACGGAAAACAACCTATCTTTAAAAACGTAAAACACTATGTAAAGAACAATATAGAAAAGACAGCAATAATACCAATACATGGAATTTTAACCAAAAAACCAGGAGCTTTTGACGATTTTCTGGGAATGACATCATATGAGAAAATTCAAGAAGAAATAGAAGAAGCATCATCAAACAAAGATATAGAAACTATTCTGCTTGATATAGATAGTCCAGGCGGAGAAGTAAACGGTTTATTCGACTTGGCTGATTTTATTTACGAATCAAGAGCAAAAAAGAGAATTGTGGCAATAGCAAATGATGATGCGTACTCTGCTGCATATGCTATAGCTTCAAGTGCTGAAAAGGTATTTGTGAGCAGAACTTCTGGTGTTGGCAGTATAGGAGTAATAGCAAGTCATATAGATCAAAGTAGGTTTGATGAAAAGCAAGGAATAAAATACACAACTATTTTTGCAGGCAAGAGAAAGAATGATTTAAATCCACATGAACCTATAAGTTTAGAAAGCTTAAAAAGTTTAGAGGAGGAAGTAAATCGCTTATATGAAATTCTGACTGAACTTATAGCACGAAACAGAGGACTTTCTGTACAAGCAATAAAAAATACTGAAGCAGGTCTATATTTTGGTGAGAAAGCAGTAGAAATAGGTCTTGCAGATGGAGTTACAACATTTTTTGAATTTATTAACAAAGGAGAAAATACTATGAATAAACAAACTACAACTGACCTAGAAACTGATAATTTAACTAAGTATCGTACTGAAGTTGTTGAATTAATACGTTTATGTAACTTATCACGAATGCCAGAGAAAATAGGAGAATTTATTGAGCAGGGTGTAAGTATTGAGCAAGCAAGGGAAGTTTTAATGGAATTACTTGCAGAGAGAACGAAGAAGACAGAGATACTGAGTGCAATACCACAGAATTCAGGAGAAGATTTGATGATGCAAGTAGCAAGAAGTCGTGCGCAATCTGGCATTTAGAATATTCGTAGTATAACAAAAGTAGAAAATAAAGGAGAAAAGCAAAATGAGTACTATAACCGAACAAAATAATCTAGGTGACCTATTAAAATATGAGGCATCAAGTCTATATTCAAGAGATCAGATAACAGTAGCCAAGGGACAAAATCTTAAACTTGGTACAGTAGTGGCTCTCGATAAAGATAACATGATTAAGATAATAAATCCAACTGCCACAGATGGTACACAAACAGCGATAGGTGTGATAATAAGCGATGTAAACGCAAAGGAAAATACCAAAGCAGTAATTATTACTCGTGGTGCAATGCTAGCAGATCATGCAGTGGTGTGGCCAGCAAATATCACTGAAGAGCAGAAAGCTGCAGCAATAAAGCAACTTGAAGCACGAGGGATCATTGTCCGCAAGGGAGTGTAACTTAAATTAATAAGGAGAAAAAGAATGCAAAATCCATTTACAAATACAGCATTTAGTATGACGGCACTAACAAATGCGATGAATATATTGCCGATAAATTATGGACGGGTTGAAAATTTAAACTTGTTTCCAAGTAGGTCAGTAAGATTTAGACATATTACCATAGAAGAGCAAAACGGAGTATTAAGTTTACTACCAACGCAGTTACCCGGAGCACCAGCAACAGTAGGAAAACGCGGCAAAAGAAAGGTAAGAACATTTACAATTCCACATATTCCACATGATGATGTAGTTTTACCTGAAGAAGTTCAAGGAATCCGTGCTTTTGGCTCAGAAAACGAACTTGTAGCGTTTGCCGATGTAATTACAGATCACTTGCAAACAATGAGAAACAAACATGCAATCACGCTAGAACATCTTCGTATGGGAGCTTTAAAGGGAATAATTTTAGATGCAGATGGGTCTGAATTACTTAACCTATATACAGAATTTGGTATTACAGCAAAAACAGTAAACTTTGCTCTTGGCACAGCAACAACGGATGTAAAGCGTAAGTGTATGGAAGTACTAAGGCATATTGAAGATAATTTAAGTGGCGAGTATATGGAAAGAGTACATGCTCTGGTAAGTCCTGAATTTTTTGATGCATTAACCTCTCACCAAAAAGTAAAAGAAGCATACGAAAGATTGTAAGTTAAAAATGTGATATAAAAGAGATAAGAGGGAAAGATAACCCTACTCACTATAGGAATAGGGCTATCACGGGCGTGTGCGACCGAATGAAAGTTGGTATTACAACCGTAGCCATCAAGGTAAACTAGCCCCATCTCTCGATACGTTTGAATAGTTGCATGGGACATATGTATGCACCCGTTTACAATCTTAAATTAATTAAACTATCGAGGTTATTTATTATGATTACATCTTATCAAAATTTCATTGGCATTGATATCGGAAAATTTAAAAATGTTGCTGCAGCTTATAACCAAAGGAGAGCTATCAAGTTTGACAATGATGCTACTGGTTGGCAACAGTTGTTTCAAAAATTTTCAGATATCCTACCTAATTCTCTAGTAACTTTAGAAAACACTGGAAAATATGAGCTTGGCTTAGCACATTTTCTTGTTGATAAGAATGTTGCTGTACATCGAGCTAATACTCGTAAAGTAAAAAGTTTTATCATATCACATGGAACTTTAGCAAAGACAGATCAATCAGATGCAAGAGCCCTTGCTCAATATGGTTTTGAACGCTATAGTGCTCTATCTCTATTTGTGCGTATGTCAAAAGAACAAACCGCCTTAGTTGCACTCTGTCAACGTCGTGATGACATTACGCAAATGAGAACTCAAGAGAAATGTAGGCTTGCAGCACCTGAAAACGACTATATAAAGGAAAGTTGCCAAAAAACAATAGACTTTTTTACCAGTCAGATAAATGAGTTCAACGATGCCATACAAAGAATTATTGATAAAAATCCAGAGTTACAAAAGCGTCAAAAAATCTTGAGAACAGTGCCAGGAATAGGTCTCAAGTTATCACAAGTTTTTGTGTGTCTAATGCCAGAACTTGGCCACCTAAACAAAAAAGAAGTTGCAAGTCTTGCTGGAGTTGCTCCACATCCAAAAGAAAGCGGTAAAACTATTGGTTATCGAAGGATAACAGGTGGTAGAAGCAACGTTCGTGCAAAGCTTTTCACAGCTGCTATGGCTGCTGCAAGATCTAAATCTGCACTTGGTGCTTTTTATTCTGATCTTATTGGTAGAGGTAAAAAGAAGATGGTAGCTATAACAGCTCTAATGCGAAAAATCATAGTAATTGCCAATGCAAGACTTAAAGAAGCAATTAATATGAAATAAAAAAAATCTGTATAGAAAATAGGTTAACGAATATGTGCGTCTACACACATTTAAAGCACATATTCGTTAACCATAAAATCTAAGCAGTGCTTGCTGTTTGATATAAATTTCTTTCTGTATAAACTAGGGTTTTTGTTGCCAAAATACATTTTTCAATTGAATAAAAATACAAAATTATCAACAAATGAGACTAAATTCAAAAAATTTTAAAAAACATAGTTGATGGCTGAGCATTTAACGAGGAGAGATATTTAATAACACTCATTTTTTAAGAACAATAGTAAAAGGATTAAGCCTGTAGCCATATTCCTTAGTACCTATCCCTGACCATGGCAGAGTTTGAATAATATCGTCTTTTTTGACATTTAAACCTAAAGTTATAGCCAATTTCTCTGCTATAGTTTTTTGCATTCTATTTATTGGTTTGCGAATTTGTTGTTCAACATCGTGAATGTTTTCTAAGCGATTTGCAATTTCTCCAACGTTTAAAGTTTTGTATTGCTCTGGAGAAATTCCACTTTTAAAGTCATGAAAAAATTGATCTAAGAAAATAAAAAATATTCTTCCAGACTTTGACTGTGTTTCGATAACTCCTATACCATTAACACAAATGTCATTGCCTTTAATATGGAGCTGAAAAGTCTTTTCTGCTGGAGTAGACTTAGTCTGTTGCAATGGAATGTAAGAATAGCAATTGAATGCCTGAAAAGAAACATTAGGTAATAATTCTGGTACTCCTTTTTCTACTGTTTGATGCAATACTTCATTTAAACTTTGATCTTCGCAAATTAGATCTGCTATAGGAACAATGTGTAGATTCAGTGGTGGCTTAAGACTCTCCTTATTAAAAGTTATTAAAGCAGTAGGGGTGGTTTTTAACTTATCCACAGCAGAGTATGAGTTATCAGGACAGCATTCGGGAATAATTAAGCTGATAAGGCTTGTGTCAACAATAACATAATAAACTCCGGTTGCTACTTTATTACAAGTAATCTTTAAACTTGCTAATTGCTTTTCAAACCATTCTATAACTTTCAAATGATTAACTTTTACCTCTAAAGAAAAGTAACGCTGTTTTTTATAAGTATCAGGTAAAATATCACGTTCACAGAGGTCACACATTATTGGGTTATCATAATCTTCATCATAATCGCTGACAATTTCTAATCTATTGTTGCAGAAAGGATTTATTACATGAAAATCAAACTCATCTTCATCATTAGCACAGATTATAAAGTAATATTCTCTTAAATTTACAAACCCAAGACTTGACAGGTATTGTGCAACTTCTAAATAATCTCTGCTAGGTGTATCATAAGAGTCACTCCACCGTAGCAGATTAGTAACTATTTGCCTGTAGAAAGTTGGATTTTGCTTTTGACAGAATGGTAAGTCCATAAGTATTGGAAAACATTAACTTAAAATCTTCACGTTCTTTTTTATCAAGTACGTGTTCTGAATAATTGATCGCTATATAGTCTGTATTGGCATGAAAAGATAGAGTAACTTTTTTGTTTCTAAATATCACCTTTATATGTTGAACAAGACTAATATTGTAGATTATACTGCCAATTGAAGGCTCTAACACCTTTAACCACTTTTCTATGGAATTTGTGTTTAATGTAAAATAAGTGCTTGGTTCAGGTGACGTAAACTTTAATTCAATTAATTTGATGTCTTTTATTAATTCATGTACACAGTCAGTCAAGAATGTACGCACTTGGGCAACTTTATTCTGATTACGTAGATTAATAAATGAGCATTCACGTTGAAAATATCGACTGGCAATGCTGTTTGCTATTTCTAAGCCACGTTTGAGGTTTTTAGTACACAAATTTACCTGATTGCTATTTAAAGAGAAGTCAAGAATAATCCAGTCAGGTTTGTAACCGTGTATTACTTGGTTTGAGCTAAGTACCAGGTCTGAATCACTAGCACGACGTATAAATAAGTAAATGCGGTCTTGGTAGTAAAAAAAACCTTTGAACTTACTTTCAAAGTTGTCATTTGCTAGAGAATCATGTTGAGTTAATATCTCTCGCAGTACCTCTTTCGACAAAAAATCTTTAAATGAGCTCTGTCTTTGTCTTGGAGGATTATTTAAAATAAATGATGAAAAACTTCTTTTTTGAACTTTATTAAAAAGAAAGACGTGCTTCAGCAAGTTATGGTCAATAAGAAAGAGAGTAAATAGTATAGATTTTTTATCATATTTTACATCGCCACTCAATATAGGCTTTGCTATCTCAATTATGGCTGAATCAGACTTCAAACGGCTAAAGTAGCTGATTAAATAATAATTAGGTAAATAATCAAGGTTGCTGTCGATAAGGAATTTACGCTTTTGCTGAACTGACCTATAGTCATAATAAGGACTATTATCAAACAAATGCTGTTGATAATTGAAGTGTTGTTTAAGAATAACATTTAATTGCTTATTATTAAGAGAGTTAATCCAACTTTTGCACAAATCAGGATTTTGAAAACTCAATAGTAACTCAGTAGCAGGAACTTCAAGATCATCTTCCCAGAATTCTTGATTGGCAATCATTGTCCAAAAGAAAAAATATTATGACAACTGTAGTATATTAAACAGTTGCGTCAATACTACCATAAAAAAATAATAAAAAAAAATTGAACAAATTGAAGAGAAAAAGCGATTATATATAATAGGAGGGTTGAAAACAGATAATGTCAATTCTAACGCAATCAGGCAGAGCAGCAATAGCAGCCAGCATAAAAAAGCAATCTATCCATCTTGCTTGGGGAAGTGGTGATGGAAGCTCTGGAAGTAGCCATAAAGTAGAAAAAACTTTCGTTAAGGGTGAAATAAAACTTGATCATCAACCTGTTAAAGATGTGAAGGTTGTTACAGGACAAACAATGCATCAGCCAAGTGTTGACTATACAGTTGATAGCAGTACTGGTGTAATTAAACGTACGGAAAATAGCTCTATTCCAGTAAGTGATAAAGTTACCATAGAGTACATTCAAAGCACACCACCTGAACCTATAAATTCTATAAAGCTCTTGAATGAATTTGGCAGACGTACTGCAGATGAAGTGCTATTCTGCACAGGTGATGAAAACGGCGAACTTATAACTCCTTCTGGAAGGTTTAGGCCTTCTGATGTACCAACCAATAATCTTTTTCTCAAATTCACTTTCGATTTCACGGATGCAGCAAATCGAGTAATCAGAGAGCTAGGGGTTATGGTTGGTACTAAAGTAAAAAAAGAATTACCTGAAGGACAGAGATATTTTGAACCTCAAGATATAGAAGACCATGGGATTTTATTGGTTTTGGAACATACCGTACCACTTATCAGAACATCTGCAACTCGGGAAACTTTTTCATTTGTTGTAACTTTTTGAAACAAAATGACTTTAAACGCCTATTATAACCGCTTTAATCCTGATAAAGAATACGAAAAAAGCTTGTTTCTTGCAGGAAGAGGTCTACAGTCAGCAGAATTAAACGAGACTCAGGAGTATGCTCTCTCTAAGCTTAAAGGCATAGGCGATGCAATATTTCGTGATGGTGATGTTATAACAGGAAGCAATTGTATTATAGATAGAGAAACTGGTAAAGTTACGCTTGAATCAGGAAAAATCTATCTTCGTGGAGCAGTTAGAAAAGTCGAAAAAGAAGAATTTACTATTCCACTGAGTACTATAGTTCGCATAGGTGTTTATTATGTAGAATCTACCATTACAGAACTTGAGGATGAAAACCTTCGTGATCCTGCAATTGGTACAAGAAATTATCAGGAAGTAGGAGCAGCAAGGCTTAAAGTTTCCACCATTTGGGGATACCAAGTAGAAAGTGTTACTGTTAACTCTACAAATGGCGAATTTTACCCAATTTACAATATTGAAAATGGAGTATTAATAGAACATTCACCTCCACCACAAGCAAATATAGTAACTACCGCTCTTGCTCGTTATGACAAAGAGGCAAATGGTTCCTACGTCGTAAATGGTCTTGAAGTAATGTTCCTGCAAAAGGAAGAGGGAGAAGGAGGAAAAAAAATATTTGTGATTAATGAGGGCAAAGCTCATGTTGATGGCTATGAGATTGAACTTCCTCACAGTATTCGTGTTTCTTTTGATGAAGATCCGGATATAAAATCAGTTGAATCAGAACCACATACTTTTCAGCCAAATAGCCAAAGAGTAATGGAACTGAAGGTTAATGATTTTCCAATAAGTGAAATTAAAAAAGTAGATATCACTGTTCAGAAAACTATTACTGTTACTCACGGTTCATATTCAGGAGCTGTTGATCCAATACCTGACTCTGCAGTACTTGAGATTATTCAAGTTAAACAAGGCAATGTTATTTATGAAAATAGTATAGACTATAAGTTAAATGCAGGAAACGTCGATTGGTCATTACCTGGCAAAGAACCAGCTCCTGGGAGTAGTTACCTAATAACCTATCGCTGCCGCACTCATGTAAGCCCTGAAGATATAAATGAAAAGGGATGTAAAGTGAAAGGAGCAGTTGATAATAGCTTGGTTCTGGTTGATTACACCTGGAAAATGCCCCGCTTTGATTTAATTACTATCGATAGCAAAGGGGTGGTAAGAAGAATAAAAGGAATTTCCCACTCTTGGCGACCATCGATGCCTAAAGCGCCTAGCGGACAACTTTTGCTCTGCTACATTCATCAGACATGGAAAAACGGAGAAAAAGAAGGGGTAAAAATAGTGAATAATGCTATTCATGCTGTACCGATGAATGAGCTTGAAGCAATGAAAAAAGGAATAAATGATCTTTATGCGCTGGTTGCAGAGGAACGTCTACGCAATGATGCAAATTCAAGAGAACCTACCACCAAAAAAGGAGTATTTGTTGATTCATTCTTTGATGATGATATGCGTGATCAAGGAATTTCGCAGTCTGCAGCAATAGTAAATAGAGAGCTAGTTCTGCCAATAGATGTAGAAGTTGCAGATATTGAAAAAGGTGGGGAAAGATATCTTTTGCCGTATGAACTTGAACCGGTACTGGAGCAGCTTTCACAGACCAAAGGAGAAAAGATCAATCCATATCAAGCTTTTGATCCAGTTCCGGCACAAATTACTCTAAATAAAAACATTGACCACTGGACAGAGGTTACCACGAATTGGAAAAGTCCAGTAACAAGAGTATTTAATGTTAAAGAAACGACAGAGCTGCTGTCAAGTACTTCATACGAAACTGAATTTATGAGAGAAGCAGTACAGAATTTTGAAATTGAAGGTTTTGAGCCAGATGAAAAGCTTAAGGAAATAAAATTTGATGGCATTTCTATTATACCTATGGCATAGAGGAAAAAAAAGTGGAAAAAAGAGCTAACAACCAGGGAAAATTAAAGGGAAAGGTGAAAGTACCAGCAAACATTCCAGCAGGTACTAAATTAGTACAGTTTTATGGGGATAAAGGAAGCTATGGAGAGGCAACTTATACTGGTAAAAAAACTATTACTATAGAAGAAAGAAGAAGAGTGATCGCAGCAAGAAGAGTTGATCCTTTAGCGCAAACATTTACTTTAAATGAGAGCAGACACATAGGAGGTCTAGAGTTATGGTTTGTAAATAACGGCAAAAAACGTGTTGTTGTGCAGATTAGAGAAACAGCAGTGGGCATGCCCTCGCAGACTGTCATTGCTGAAAGTTATATTGAGCCAAAAGATATAAAGATAGATGGCACAGCAACACGTATTACTTGGTCACCAGTGTTTTGCCATGCAGGACAAGAATATGCAATAGTTTTACTTACCGATGATTCAGAGACAACAGTCAAAATAGCAGAACTTGGCAAATATGATGCAGTAAATAGCCGTTGGGTAACAAGTCAGCCATATCAAGTAGGAGTATTACTGTCATCTAGCAATGCAAGCACCTGGACTCCACATCAAAATTTAGATTTAACGTTTCGACTACTAGCTGCAAAATTTAGTGAAGTTTCTCATGTTGTTGACCTGGGCAAAGTTACTGTAAATAATGTATCAGATTTAATTGTTTTGACGAACGTCGAAAAAGTAGCATTTGATACCAATGTAGAATTTATCTTAACAGATGAAGAGGGAAGAGAAAACTTTTTGTCTGATAATTTACCGCTCGCACTGCGTGAAAGATTATCTGGAGAGCTAACAGTAAAGGCAAATTTAAAAGGGTCAAAAGAAAAAAGTCCAGTGCTATATCCTGGGTTACAGCTAGTTATAGGTAATATAGGGGAAAAAGGAGATTATGTTACAAGAAGCATTACAGCAGGAGCTAACACCAAGATCACCATAACATATGATGCGCTAATACCTGGCACTGCAGATGTAAAAGCATATGTGCAAAAAAATGTGGATTGGCAATTAGTAAATTTAACATCAGGAAAACCAATTGGAGAAAATTGGGTAGAGAGAGTACACATACTGACAAACTTTAATGGCAATGAGACAAGGATAAAATTGGTTTTAAGTGGAACAGTTGTCTATCGTCCTAAAGTCAAAAATTTGCGAGTGATTATTACTTGAATCAATGCCAAATGACCAAAGCAAACGAGGATATACACTACCACATCCAGAAAATATTGCAGTGGAAGATGTAGTACGTATTCGCAGAGCTATAGAAAAAATAGATGAAGATATTACCGAAAGAGAAGATGAGCATAATCAACTTAAGAGTAATTTTGAGCGGTTTAATTTTGAGACTTTTTTAAATTTTTGGGAATGAAAGAAGCAATATACCAAAGGATAAAGGATTTAGCAGCAAATAGCACACCTGATCAACTGGCATATCTTGCAAAATCGCTGGAATTGATAGCAGATAAAAAAGCTATTGCTGACATTGTGCAGATGACTGAGGTAAAAGAGATAATTGATGCACTACAAAAAAGACTTAAGGATTTAGTAGCAAACAGTACACCAGATCAATTAGCATATCTTGCTAAAGCATTGGAATCAATAGTCGACAAAAGTGCAGTTTCTGAAATTGTACAGATGACTGATGGTAAGCTAAAAGAACTTCTTGATAGTGCAAAAAAACACTTAACTGATCTGGATAATAAAAAAGCTAGTTCTTTAGCAGTGATCTCTGAATCAGAGAAGCAGTTATTAAAGAGAATTGATGAAAAAGGAACAACAAATTTATCGCTACTTGATACGAGAAAGAATGCCAATATTGCAGCAATAAATAGCATTAGTAATAGTCATAAAGATGGTCTTAAAGGTTTAGTAGAAGATTTTCGTGCTGTTAATAATGTACCATCTGGCTCATCAATTATAGGAGAAATAGAAACTCGAATTGAAAACATCTCTAATGAGGTAAAAACTCGGGATGAACAGTTAAAAGCGTCTCTTATAAATGAAATAAGAAAGCGCAACATGGTTGAACCAGGGTCATTACCTTTCTTATTTGGTGTACTTGGCAGAAAAAATAATTATTTTGGCCACGGAACTTTTACGACAGAGCTTGGAAAGTGGAGTAGTGATATAACAAAAACTGACTATATGTTACAACTACTAGCAGGTAGCCATACGTACAATACAGATTACGTTAGTTTTTATCGGCCAAGACAACTAAGTTTTATAGAGGGAAGTAAAGGAACATTTATTTACGGAGAGTTATGCACAAAAAGTTTTTCAGGTAGTTATGATGAGATATACTATTACCCGTATGCTGCACTTGGAGTAGTATTTGTAAAAAATACAACCAATGTGAACATAAATAAGACAATGGAATTTGTTGGATCATCGTACTCGAGTACAGAGTATGGGGGAGCAGGATTATTTGTGGGAACTCCTGATAACACTAATTCTAATAAATCAAGTATTTCAAAAATAGTATGGAAAAATGTTTACCAATACACGAGTTCTGATAGCAAGTTAGCCGGATCTGGTAATGTGGAGATTCCAGCAGGAAAAACAGTTGCAATATTACTTTACACATCATCTTATCTGTATTCCAGAACACAAGTTAGTCAAGGTATGCTTGCATCAAATTATGTACACAACTATGGTCAATTTATTCAGTGGGGGATTTATAACATACGTAGCAATGTTCTAACTACAGGACTTGAAGTAGATGTGGAGAGAACGCTAAAAGCTTGGCAATGTCCAGGATTATCTAACACGTATGAGATTTGGAGGTAACAAACAATGTCTATCTACATTAGATTTGAAAATGATAAACAAGTAGAAACAACAACACTTGAAAGCAAGCCAACTGAAAATGATTGGTATGAAGCACCAGAAGATTTTGATTGGCAAAAAAGCTATTGTTTAACAGAAGGAGGAAAAATTGCTCAGCGTACTAAAGAAGATATACAAAAGGAGTTACTGGATAATGCGAAGCTTTGTGCATTTGATAGTATGCGTTTCTATTATGATAATCATACTCACCAATATGCAGGTCATTCTCACCAAAAAGCTAAATCTTATGAGATTCAAGCGGAAGCCGCAAAAAGCATTCTAGCAGCACCAGAATCTATAGATGAAAAGGATACAGAAATTATAGAACCATTAGCAAAAGTCCGTGGTATTACAGTTATTGAAATGGCAAGAATAATTGAGGAAAAAGTGAAAAAAGCAGTAAAAGCAATAATTAAATGTGAAGAGCTTGAAGATTTAGCCAAGAAGAAAATTAAGGAAGTCAGGGATAAAGAAGAGTTGCAGAGTTTACTCAACGATTTTAAGCAAAAAATGCAAAAGGTTTTAGAAAGCTAAAGGGGAAAAAGCAAAAAATGACAGAACAATTTTTACATGGGGTAAATGTTATCGAGGTTACCTCAGGAGCGAGGACAGTACGAACAGCTAAATCATCGGTAATTGGAGTAATTGGTACTGCACCTGATGCTGACGGGCAAAAGTTTCCACTAAATAAACCAGTACTGATAGCAGGAAGCTTAAAAGAAGCGGTAAAACTTGGCAAAAAGGGGACTCTTTTTTCAGCAGTAAATGGAGTATTTTCCCAAATTGGTGCAACAGTAGTAGTTATTCGAGTTGAAGAAAGTGATCCAAAATTAAAAGAAGAAGAGACGCTGAAGAATATAATTGGTAGAGTTGACGAAGAAACTGGAGAATATCAGGGAATTGAGGCATTTCTCAGCAGTGAAAGCATAGTTCATGTTGCGCCAAGAATACTCATTGCGCCTCAATTTACTCACCAACTACCAGAAGATGGCAAAAATCCAGTGGTTGCAGCATTAATTTCTATAGCAGAAAAATTAAGAGCTATAATAGTAGCAGATGGTCCAAATACCAATGATGAAGAAGCAATCAAGTGGAGAAAAAGTGTAGGCAGCTCAAGAGTTTACGTAGTTGATCCATGGGTGAAGGTACTTATTGAAGAAGAAATCTTGCCAGCAAGCCCATTTGTAGCTGGTTTAATAGCAAAAGTAGATAGCGAACAAGGATTTTGGCACTCACCTTCAAATAAAGAGATAAATGGTATTATTGGAACAAGCAGGCCTATTGATTTTACGCTCGGTAATACAAATTGCAGAGCAAACCACTTAAATGAAAATGAAGTAACAACGATAATTCATCAAAATGGCTACAGGCTTTGGGGAAATAGAACATGTTCAAATGACTCAAAATGGGCTTTTTTGTCAGTGAGAAGGACTGCAGATTTAATCAATGATAGTTTACTTCGAGCTCATTTATGGGCAGTTGATCGCAATATCACCAAAACTTATATAGATGATGTAATTGAGGGGGTGAATTCTTATTTGGCCAATTTAAAAGTACAAGGAGCGATTATTAGCGGAAAATGTTACGCAACTCCAGAGCTCAATACACCGGCAAACATTGCAAGCGGGAAAGTGTATTTTGACTTCGAGTTTACACCACCATATCCGGCAGAACAGATTACTTTCAGGTCACATCTTGTGAGTGGTACAATATTATAAAAATGGGAGAAAGAGATGTTACCGAAGATTTTAAAGAATTTTAATGTATTCGTAGATGGTCGGGGTTATGCAGGAAAAATAGATGAAATAACCTTACCGAAGCTTACCATAAAAACTGAAGAATATAGAGCTGGTGGTATGGATATTCCAATAAATATTGACATGGGCATGGAAAAGCTTGAAGCAGATTTTACTTTTGCAGAATATGATTCAGAACTTTTTAGACTTTTTGGTTTGATAGATGGAAATTCAGTAGCTTTGACGCTAAGGGGCGGATTACAAGGCAGTGGCAGCAATGAGGTTGAAGGAGTAATTATCAACCTTAGAGGCATATTCAAAGAATTTGACTTTGGTAGCTGGAAACCTGCTGAAAAAGCAACGCTGAAGTGTACTGTAGCTGCTCATTACTATAAACTTACTATAGGTGGTAATGAACTGATAGAGATCGATGCTGAAAATATGATAAGAAAGATAAACGGTGTTGATCAAATGGCCTTGCTGCAAACGATTTTAGGGATTTAATGGAATAGATGGATGCCTTTTCATATAACCACTTTTTTATTGAAAAATTACTGATAATACTGTATAATTATTAATGTTTTTTAAGCATTTGTGCTATGGCTTTATCTAAATTTCTCGACCCTAAAAATGATATAGCATTTCGCCGTATCTTTGGTACTGAAAAGAATAAAGACATCCTCATTCACTTCCTCAATGATATTTTGAGCTTTACTGGCAAAAATGCAATACAGGATATAGAGTTTTTAAGTACTATTCAAGATCCTGAAATTGCCGCTAAAAAACAAAGTATTGTTGATGTGCTATGTAAAGATTCAACAGGAGTACAATGGATAATTGAGATGCAGGTTGCTAAAACCAAAGGCTTTGAAAAACGTGCCCAATATTACGCTGCTAAAGCCTATTCAAGACAAGCAGATAAAGGTGATCAATACCATGACCTTAAGGAAATTATCTTTATTGCTATAGCAGATTGTATACTGTTTCCTGATAAGTCCGAGTATAAATCAAAGCACACTATTCGCGATGAAGATACTAATGAACATGATCTAAAAGATTTTTATTTTGTATTTATTGAATTGCCTAAATTTTCCAAAACTAAAGAAGATCAGCTTTCAAATATAGTTGAGAAGTGGGTGTATTTTTTTAAGTACGCTGATGAAACAAGTGAAGAAGAATTGGAAAGAATAACAGGAAGTGACGTAATAATCAAAAAAGCGTACGAAGAGCTAAACAGGTTTAACTGGTCAGAAAAAGAGTTTATAGCATATGAACAGGAGACCAAGCGTATTCGTGATGAACAGGCTGTCCTTGCTCAAAAACTTGATGATGCCAAAAAAGAAGGAAAGATTGAAGGAAAGATTGAAGGAAAGATTGAAGGAAAGATTGAAGGAAAGATTGAAGTTGCAAAAGCGATGTTGACTAATAATGTTGATATTAGCACTATTGTCAAGTGTACAGGTCTTTCTGTCGATGAAGTTCAAGAATTAATTCAAGTTGAGGAAAAATAAACCCTACTATCATCTTTATATTGAGAAATTTAGTATGAAGGATCGTTAATCAAACACAAAAACTATAGTAAAAAAAATTAGTTATGTAAAAGCCGATATAGACTTTTATTTAATTAACTTTTTAAGGAGGAACATGCAAGCTATAACACTTAATAACCCAATAACAGTTGATGGAATTTCTGTTTCAGAACTTACCATTAGACGTCCAAAAGTTAGAGACTATTTGGCAATAGAACGCATTAATGGTAGTGACCTAAATAAGGAAGTGACTTTGACTGCCAACCTGACATCAGTTGCAAAAGAAGCAATTGAAGAGTTAGATATTGCTGATTATGTGAAAATTCAAGAGGTATTAAAGGATTTTTTTTCACCAATTATTCAAAAGACTTGAGATTAGAAGTACTCGTGCTTAGCTCTATCATAGGTGGTGGAGTTGAGCACATTCTTGATATGGAATTTAACGAATTTATCTTATGGGAAGAAACAGCAAAGAGGTCTAAATGTCAACGTTATCTATAAAAATCGGAGCAGTCTTAGATGGCAGTTTTAATACTGTAATAAAAGGAAGTAGCAGTCAACTTACTCGTCTTGGTGAGAATATAAGAAAGCTTGATTCATCTTTAAAGTCAGTATCAAAGTTTAAACAGTTAGGTCATGATGTTTTGACCAGCAGGAGGTCGTGGAAGGGCTTTGAAGATCAAGTAAAATCTTTAGCTAAACAAATGAAAGCAATAGAGAAACCAAGCAAAACTTTAAAAGCAGAGTTTGACAAGGCCAAAACCTCCGCAACAAAAGCAAAAGAAGCATACTTAAAAAAGAGAGATGCTTTACATTCATTTAATGAAGAAGTAAGAAAAAGTGGAAGAAATATTAAGTCATTAGTAAGTGATCAATATAAACTTGGTTCTTCTATTGAAGTGCTAAAAGGTAAGTATGGTAAGCTTGGGTCTGCAATACGTAGTCACCAAAGTTTTTTAGCAAGTAAAGCACATTTTAAGTCACAAATTATAGAGACTATTGGGCTAGGTCTTTCGCTTGCAGCTCCAGTTAAAGTTGCGATTGATTTTGAATCGGCTATGGCTGATGTTAAGAAGGTAGTAAAGTTTGATAATAAAAAAGATGAAGTAACTAAATTTGCTGAAGGGTTAAAGGAAATGTCAAGAACAATACCATTATCAGCCGCAGAATTAGCACAAATAGCTGCAAGCGGTGGTCAACTTGGTATCAAGAAAGAAGATCTTTTTAAGTTTACAGAAACAGTAGCAAAAATGTCTACAGCATTTGATATGTCTGCAGAGCAAGCAGGTGATTCCATAGCTAAACTTTCTAACGTTTATGGAATTGATGTTAGTGAAATGGAGCATGTTGGTAATGTAATCAACCACTTATCAGATAACACTGCTGCTAAAGCAAAAGATATGGTTGAAGCTCTAGCAATAGTTGGTGGTACTGCAAAGCAGTTTGGATTAAAGTTTGAACAAACAAGCAGCTTAGTAAATGCTTTTATTAGTTTAGGTAAACAACCAGCAAAAGCTGCAACTGCTATAAATGCACTGCTTAGCAAACTTCAAACTGCTGAAGGTCAAGGAAAAGAATTCAAAGCAGCACTAGAAGAAATGGGCATAACCGCGGAAGAAATGGTACAAAGGATCAGTGAAAGCGGAGAAGAAGCACTACTTCACTTTTTTCAAACTCTAAAGAAAATGGATAATCAGGAACGTTCTACAATCCTGATGAAACTTTTCGGTCAGGAATATCAAGATGATATTGCATTATTAGCTGGAAGTTTTAATAAGTATGAGGATGCAATAAAGTTACTGGCTAATACAGAAAAGTACGGAAGCTCTCTGCAAGAAGAATTCAAAAATCGTGCAGACACTACAGCTAATAAATTACAATTACTTAAAAATGCAATAGTTGAAGCTGGCATGAATCTAGGGTCAGTAATGTTACCTACCTTGAATTATGTAGCTGGAAGTTTGAAAACAATAACAGAGCATATAGCTTCTTTTGCAGAAAAATATCCAACTTTAACCACGACGATCATGGGTACTGTAGCAGCTTTGATAAGTTTAAAAATTGCAGCAGTAGGACTAGGATACGGATTTACATTGCTAGGAAGTACGATTTTTGGTCTGAAAGCAAACCTACTTGGAGTATTTTCATTTTTATCAGCTACAGTTTTTCCTGCAGTAGTAACAGGACTAAGAGCAATAACGCTTGCTGTAATGAGTAATCCTATAGGGCTTTTAATTGCTGGACTTGTTACTGGCGCAGCTCTTGTTATCACTAACTGGCAAAAGGTGAAAGACTTTTTCTCTAGCTTTTGGAAATCGATAATAAAACCCATAGAAGAAGCTTTTTCATGGATAGGGGAAAGTGTATTTGGAAAAGTATTAGGGAATAGCCCACTGAAAGAGTTTGAAAAAAGAAAAACTGAAGTAAAAGCAGTACATAGTCCCCTAAAGAGTAATATTCTCAACAGTGGAAATCCTTTGCTAAGTAACAGTATAATTAAAGAATTTTCCAAGAGAAATCAGAATAATTTCAGAATCAAAAGCCTTATTGAGGAGAAAAAGTTTACAGAGAGCGATAATGATAAGATATTTGCAGATTTTGGAAGGAGTAAATTTGAAAATAAAGAACAAAATAAAACTCAGAACATCACTAATAATTACACTATCAGCATTAAAGCAGAGCCAAATCAAGATGTTCGTAGTCTTGCAGATGAAGTAATAAAAAGGATAAGAGAAAAATCACGTGATGTTTTATTTGATACAGTAGAGACGTTTTATTGATCAACTATGTTTTTAAAAATTTTTTATTTGTGTTATCTCTTGGTCCATATAAATTTACTCCGATAAGTTTGAAGTATAGTAAAGAAAATCGTTGGAGTGTAATTGAATGTATCGATAAAATGCCGTCACTACAAAATATTGGTCGAGGAGTGGAAAATGTAGATATAGAAGGAGTTATTTACCTTAATATTCTCAACAGAGTAAATCAATTAAAGAATACGAAAGAAGCTGAAAAACCGCATGTTTTAGTAGATAGTCTAGGTAATATTTTAGGACAATTCGTAATTACTAGGTTAGAAGAAAAGCAGATGTATTTTTTACCTAATGGACTACCAAGAAAAGTTGAATTTAGTTTGAGTTTGAAGAGCTATAGATGACTATATATTACTTAACTAAAGAAGGAGAAATGCTAGATCTGATTTGCTGGAAACATTATGGATTTACCGATGGAATAGTGGAGGAAGTATTGCTTAAAAATCCAGGCCTTGCAGAACATGGAAGTTTTTTACCGGTAGGACTAAAAATTAAATTGCCTGTAACAGAAAAACCTCTACAAAAGTCAAAATTAAAAGTATGGGAATAAATGCAGCCAGATTTTATAATAGATAAATGTGAATCAATTAGAGATAGAGTTATATCATTGCGCCTTACAGATGAATCTGGAACTATAGATGATGTAGTTGAAGTACATGTTGATTATAGGGATGAAAACACAGATGTTCCGAATGAATTAAATATCGCTCTAGGTTACAGAGAAACTGGAGTCTTACCAATGGGCATATATACAGTCAACGAAGTTACAATACAAAGTCCACCTAAGACTCTACTAATCAAAGCTCATGCAACAAATTTAAGACTATCATTAAAGGAAAAAGTATCTAAAGAATGGCATCAAATTACTCTAGGTAACTTGGTTAATGAAATAGCAGAAAAACACGGATATGGGTGCAGAGTTGCAGAAGAATTTGAAAATGTGTTGATTCCACATATTAACCAAACAGAAGAAAGTGATATAAGTTTACTAACAAAAATAGCAATAGAACGCGAAGCAATGGCAAAACTAGCTGGCGGATATATACTCTTTATTCCAAAAGGCAAAGCAAAGTCGGCAACTGGAAAAGCTTTAGGAACAACAGCTATTAGACCTCAAGACACAATAAATTGGAAGGTTCACTTTACCGTGAGTAGGTACAACTCAGTAATTGCAAAATGGCATAGCTATGAAAAAGGTGAAACTATATCAGAAATAGCTGGTTCTGGTAGTCCAAGTTATACTATACAAACGCTTTACTCTAATGTAGAATCAGCATTAAGTGTAGCAAATGCTAAGTTAAAACAATTAAAGCGAAATAATGCAGTATTGGATGTCATTATGCCTGGTAATCCAGAACTATTTGCAGAGGCAAAACTTAGCTTGTTAGGATTTCATCAAGACATAGATGGTGAATGGGTAATCGACAGAGCAGAACATGTGTTAGATAGTTCAGGTTATCGCACTGTGTTATCAGCATCAACGTTAAAGAAAAATCAGTAAAACAAATGTTTAATATTGAAAAAGGTATTGAATATGAATAGAGACTCAAGAAATAAGCTACATTTTTGGTGGTTTATAGTAACAGTAGTATGTGTTATTATTACTTATTGCTATATGAAAGCAAAAGCTACAGATAATTATAAAACAATATTACAAATTGCATCTGAAAATTGTAACTTAGAGATTGTTAAATTCTCAGTAGAAAATTTGTTAGATACTAGCGTACAGATTAATAAGTTAACAGCATTACATCATGCATCTGATTCTGGGTGTCTAAGAATTGTTGAGTTTTTAGTGAAAGAAAAAGCAAATATAAATGCTACAGGTGGGTATATGGGATGGACAGCTTTGCACCATGCAGCAGATAAGGGACATTTGGAAATCGTTGAGTTTTTACTAAGCAAAGGAGCAAATCCTACAGCTACAGCCCAAGACGGAAGAAGACCTAGAAATATGGCTGTAGTGGAATCGCGACACAATAAAAATAACAAACATTACGATAAAATCATAAAGCTACTTGCTAAAGCAGAGGATCAATACGAATCAACAAAAAGTAATCACTAAAGCTGTAAGTTTTCTATGATCTCTATATAAATCCTCAAACTATCCATAATAGATTAATACTTTCACATGAAAAAGCAAAAAATCCCAATAGCGTTAATAATAACAATAGTTCTACAGACTGTAGGATTCATATGGTGGTTGTCCAAGCTAGACTCAAGGGTACAGCTTCACGATAAACTTATTGAATATGGTTTAATGGAAAAAGTGTTAGTACTTGAGGAAAGGGTAAAAAATCTTTCTGAAGAACTGGATGATTTTAAAGCTAGCAACTTAAAATGTGGGTAATCAATTTTCTATTAATGGCGTATAAGGCCTAGATTGCAATTGACGATCTCTCCAATTTTCAACATATTGCTCAACTAGTGGAGGATCCCCTGTTATAATCAGTAGATTTTCAGCATTTCTTTGCTGAGCGGCATCTGAAAAGTTAAATGATCCAGTTATGACTTTTTGATCATCAATAATAATTACCTTGCTATGAGCAATAGCGGGTTTAAAGTCAATCCATATCGGGATTTTGTGCTCAAATAATTCGTTAATTACACTATGTTTTGAACTAGTTTGTGATTCATCTAGGATAACCTTAATATCAACACCACGTTCCTTAGCTTCGATTAGCGACTTTGCAATAGATTTAGAAGTAAATGAATATGCTTGAACCAATACAGACCCTTTAGCATGCTCTACGGAATCAATTATTAGATTGGTGCAATTTTCTCTAGGAGTGAAACATACAGTAGTACTTGGACAAGAAACACAACCTGATAAAAGAGAACTAGTTAATAAAATTAATAAATATCTAAACATGACTAAATATATCCTTTCAGTAGATGGTGGAGGCATAAGGGGCATAATACCAGCCATCATTCTAGCAGAAATAGAAAAAAGAACAAGAAAGAGAGTAGCTGAAATCTTTGATCTAATGGCTGGTACTTCAACCGGTGGGATTGTTGTGGCAGGATTATGTAAAAAAGATAAACCTCAATATTCAGCCAATGATTTAGTTGAGTTTTACCAAGAATACGGGTCATATATTTTTAAATCTTCATTCTTCAGGCGATCAATATTATCTTGGTTTAACTGTACACAATACCCACATAAAAATATTGAGTATGTACTTCATAAATATTTTGGCGATGATGTCTTTAAAAACACTTTAAGTAATGTGTTGATTACGAGTTACGATATTCACAATAACTACCCATTTTTTTTCAAAAGCTGGAAAGAGGATAGAAATTTTATTAAATTAAGGGATGTATTAAGAGCAGCAACTGCAGCACCTACTTACTTTGCACCTAAATATTTAAAAGTCAACCACAAGGAAATGGTATTAGTGGATGGAGGGGTGTTTGCCAATAATCCAGCGGCTTGTGCATATGCAAGTGGTAAGAGGTTATTTCCAAATGATGAGATTATACTGCTATCAATAGGCACTGGTGGAACAGATAGAAGTATAAAGTATGCTAACTCAAGGAAATTTGGCAAAATAGGGTGGATCAAGCCACTACTGAATGTGATGTTTGCCTCTGGATTGGATTGCGTTGATTATCAACTAGAACAAGTAATAGACGATAAATATATAAGAATACAATCGCAATTGAAAGTAGCATCGACTGAGATGGACAATATTACACTCAAAAATATCAAATCTCTTCAGCAAGAGGCAAATGCAATGATAGAGGACAACCAGAAATTAATAGATAAACTTTGCGATTTCATATCTTAATTTATACCAAGCAAAATTCAACTGAGCCAAAAAAGTTGGTTAGCAAATTCTACTGGTTAAATCATTAACTAACTTTACTTATATCTTAAAGACATTCAATTTTCACACTCACCCAACTCATCAGCAGTTAGGCCACTTGCTCGCACAATAATATCAATAGCAACACCTTCCTTAACTAGATCTTTTGCAATCTTGATTTTCTCTGCTTTTTTAACCTTTTCTTTACCAGTTTGCATTCCTTCAGATAAAGATCTGGCTACCGTATCCAGTAATTCTTGATCCTCAATTTTTTCGCATTTACCTACAAACCTCAAAACTGGCTCATTTTCATATTCTGTTAGTCCAAGAGCTTTAATGTTAACTGATAATGTTTTTGCTATCTTATATAATATTTCAATTGGAATGTCTGTATATCCTCGTTCATAGTCGTGTATTTCTTTAGGTGTTGAACCGATTTTATTTGCCAAGTCCTCCTGAGTGTATTCCCGTATTAATCTCTGCTCTTTTATCCTTTTCCCCACTTTGTAGAGTATAGAATCAGTACAAATTTCTTTCTCTATATCATCATATTCGTAAGTAGATAAGCGAGTCACTTGGGAAATAATATCAACTGAAACTCCTTCTTTCACTAGATTCTTTGCTACTTCTATTTTTGCTTCTTCTTGACTAATTTTCTCGCTAATATATACAAACCTTACTAATGGATACAGCTTCTTGCGTAATTCCTGATCCTTAATTTCTCTATGTATTTTTGTTAGATAGACTATTTCTTTATCCTCATCTTCATACCAACTGTTTTCTCTTAGTACTGTTGGTTCTGGAAGTAGATCTATAACATTAACTGACAATGCTCCTGCTATTATATACGATTCTTTGATTGTAATAGCCTTGCACCCTAGTTCAAAGTTATGTATTTCCTTATGTGTTAAACCAATTTTTCTTGCTAATTTTGCCTGAGTATACCCTTGTACTATCCTACAACCTTCTATTTTTTTCCCTAGCTCGTAGCTTACTGAGCCAACATGCTCTGAATTATCATAGATAAATCCTCTAAAAGCTGTTTTTCCTACAGAAGCAAACATATATTCTATCACAAAAAATCCACTATTGGCTAAGTTTTTATGAAATCACAAAAATTTCTCAATCATATAATTTGATAAGCCTGTCGTTTGCAAGATAATATCAACAGCAATTCCTTCTTTCACTAAATTCCTTGCAACTTCAATCTTCTTTTCCTCTCTGACCTTTTCTTTACAAACATGTATACCTTCAAATAAAGACTTGATTAGCACATTTCGTAATTCCCGACTCTCAATCTTTTTGTATTCTTCTATCAAGTTTGATAGCTTTTCTTCCACTTCACTATCTTCATCTGATTCGGGAAGTAGATCTATGATACTGATTGATAATACCTTTGCTATTTCATCTAACATTTCAAGTGAGACAGCAGCTCTCCCTTGTTCATATTCGTATATTCCTTGATTTGTTATGCCAACTTTATTCGCTAAATCTTTTTGTGTATATCCTCGTATCAATCTCCACTCTTTTATCCTTTGCCCTACTTTGTATGGAATGGGAATTTTGTTCTCCTCATACTCACCAATAGATAAGTTAGTTGTTCGAGAGATAACATGAGCAGAAACTCCTACTTTCATCAAACCCCTTGCTACTTCCATTTTTACCGCTTTTCTGCTTCTTTCCTCACTCAAACGAATAAATTTGATTAATAAATAAAATACCTCGCTTAATTCTTTATCCTTATACCCCTTTACTAAATTTAATATTTCTTCATCTTCAAAATATCTTTTTTCATTTGGTAGCATCTCTCCACAAACTAGACCTTTAACATTTACTGATAACGCTTCTGCTATAGCATATAATTTCTTAATTGGAATTTTACGACTCCCTTTTTCATATTGCAGTATTGCCCAGTACTTTACACCAACCTTCTCCGCTAAATCCTTCTGAGTATACCCTCTCTCTAACCTCCAACTTTTCACTTTTTGCCCTACTTCATAGTCTAGACTTTTTTCCATACAAAGAACCATATATAATATTTTCTACTATAGCTCAGATATAACGGTAAGAAAAAACCTCTGGAACCTTACAGTTGGCTATAGACACATTAAAGTTCTCTAAAGGTTTCTTTACTACCTGCACGTATTCTATTTACCCACGGAGACAATACTTCATTATTGCTAACCTCTTTTATAGCATACTTTTCATTCCATATGCCACATCTAGTGAAATTACCTTTCTCTACTGCTTCTTGAAGTTTCACTCCTCCAAAAAGACAATTTTTTCCTATTTCTTCTCCTCTTTCTTGTAATTTAGACCACATTTCCTTGTTTTCTACTCTGACTTGTACTTGATCATATTTTTTTACATCGTGGTACAATATAATATTTAGCTGACCAATGCTTGTAGGAAATTGTAATATAATAGAGCTTTCATCTGACATATCGATATAGTTTCTTATACCTCCCTTCTCGCTTTTAACCTCAACTGCATCATTACCAATTTTTAAAATATTACTTCCTAACTTTCTGTTTGCTTCCAGTATTTTGGCTACCTCTACCTTGCTATTATCAGAAAATTCTATATATGATGTTGTATTGTCTATCTCGAGATCTATTAAGGATCCTTCTTGAACAGCACTTTCGCCAGCTTTTTCTAGTTCTTCTAGTTGCTTATCTATCTGTGGCTGAACTTCTGGTTGTAGCTCATCATAGATTTCACCTATCAGTTTATTCTGTAGTAGAGTATCATGAAACTCTGCACCGCTTAACATTAATTTACGTATTAGCTTTTTACGATCAACCTTATCAAATTTATGAAAATGTGTACCTAATACTACATACTCTGAGAAACTCCATTCCCCATCATTACATGCATTTAGCCTTGTTCCATCACCTATTACTTCATCTATAACTTTGTTCATCTCTTTTGGGGTTTTTGCTTTTACCACTCCACTCTTAAACCAGCTCAACTTTTCACTTTCGCTTATACTTGGCTTTATTTTTTGCAAGGCAGAGGTAAATGGATTTTTATCTTCTTGATCACTTGCAGGTTTTGTGCCATAAACATAGTCAAATCCTTTCCCACAGTTGATTTTGTTTTCGCGAACTTCTCTACCAGGGAAAGGTGCTATTTCCTCAGGCTTTTTAGCCTTATTAATTTTGCTTACAAAGGTGGATTGCTCCTTAGTACGACCAATTCCTACAATAGCATTTAACACCTCACCTTTTGATAATCTATCAAGATCAATGTTTAACTCGTAAGTACCTCCTTCTTGATCATAAAAAGGTACAATTATTTTATTACTCATATTAGCCTCCGCTATTAAATATATTTAACTAAGTCTATAACCGACTTTATTACTTTATTATTAATTTAATATATACTTTCTCATTAATTGTAAGCAATGATTAATGCACTTGCAAATACTTTCTTCATTCAAGTAGTTAAACAACTCATGAAAATCTTCAAATATCTGCTTTATAACAGTCCTTGCTCTTTAAAGCTAAAATACCCAACACTTGTGATGATAATGTGATCCAGTAACCTAATCCCTATAGTCTGACAAGCTTTAGCCAAGTCTTTAGTTACAGCTTCATCCTCATCAGATGGCTTTAACCTTCCTTCTGGGTGGTTATGCGATATTATTATTGACGTCGCTTTTCTTATTAATGCCTTTCTTGTTACTTCTCTTATGTAAAAAGGTACCTTATCCACTGTACCAGTGAACACTTCTTCCCCCTTTAAACGGCACTTTTGATCAAAATATATTATTTTCATCTTTTCCTCCTCTGAATAACCAATACTCACCCTTAAATATTTTACGATGGTTTCCAAGTTATCCATTACAGGTCCTTTCTTTAACTCTTCTCTTGGTACCCTCTTTGCAGCTTCCTTTAGGCATAAAATTACTGCTACTGTAGAGTCGGTTATCCCTTCTATAGTTTTCAAGTCATCTATTTCCTGGCCTAAAACTCCTCCTATTCCAAAATTATCTATTAGCTTTCTAGCAATAATTCGAGCTTCTTCCCTGTCATGCACTGCACTTAGAAACGTTTCTATTACTTCACGATCAAGTAGTGCTTTACCGTTGCTTTCTAATGCTCTGAATTCTATTTCTTCTCTACGATCTTTCTTATTATTCATAAAAATTACCCTTCACTAATAACAAAATATTTTTAATTATTTACTGCTGTTTTTTATCAGCATTGGCATAAAGCCATAGCTTTTGAGTGAAGTCAAATCAATTTTTAAATCTTTTTTACTTATTTTTTCATCAAAAAGTAAAAATGTTAATAGATACTGATTTTTTTATTTTAAATTTGTTGAATTTCGTCTAAAGAGATACCTACTGTTTTTAAAATAATATTGATAGAAATTCCTTCCTTAACTAAATTCTTTGCAATTTTCATCCTTTCTACTCTCTCCACTTTCTCTTTGCAAACTTGTATGCTTTCAAACAGAGATTTTATTAGTACATGACGTAATTCTTGGCTTTTAATCTTTTTGTATTCTTTTATTAACCTTGATAGTTCCACTTCACTATTCTCATTTTCTCTTGTTTCTGGAAGCAGATCTGTAATATTAATTAATAGTACCTTTGCTATTTCATCTAACATTTCAAGTGAAACAGCAGATCGTCCTTGTTCATATTCATATATTCTTTGATTTATTATGCCCACTTTACTTGCTAAATCTTCTTGTGTGTATCCTCTTCTCAACCTCCATTCTTTTATTCTTCGACCTACTTTATACGGAATAGAAATTTTTTTTTCATCATATTCATCAATAGATAAACTGGTCGTTTGAGAGATAACATGAGCAGAAACTCCTTCCTTAACCAAACCCTTTGCTACTTCTATTTTTACCGCCTTTCCACTTTCTTCCTCACTAATACGGATGAATTTAGTTAATAAATAAAACGTTTCACGTAATTCTTGATCCTTAATCTCTTTATGTCTTCTTACTAGATTTAGTACCTCCTCTTCCTCATACCTTTTTTCATTTGATACTTCTTGTATGCAAGCTAGATCTCTAGCAGTTGTTGATAATGCTTCTGCTAATTCATATAACTTCTTAATTGAAATTCTGCGTGTTCCTTTTTCATATTGCAGTATTACCTGATATGTTGTTCCGATTTTTTTTGCTAAATCTTTTTGAGTATACCCCTTTGCTAATCTACGATTTCTTACTTTTTGTGCTATCTGATGCCTTATTGAGATATTTGCCATAAATATTATACAGGTTAATACTACCAAATAAAGATATACAAAAGGGATACTTCTTTCTATGTTTGAATTTTAGTTGAATATTTCTTCACAATTGTGTATAATTATTAATGCTTTTTATCTTACTTTCTCATGGCTCTTTCTAAGTTTCTCGATCCAAAAAATGATATATCGTTCAAGCGCATCTTTGGCACTGAAAAAAATAAAGATATCCTTATTCACTTTCTTAATGATATTCTCGGCTTTGCTGGAAAAAACGCAATACAGGATATAGAGTTTTTAAGTACTATTCAAGACCCTGATATTGCTTCTAAAAAACAAAGCATTGTTGATGTTCTTTGTAGAGATGAAAATGGGCTGCAAGTCATAGTTGAAATGCAGGTCGCTAAAACTAAGGGCTTTGAAAAACGTGCACAATACTATGCTGCTAAAGCTTACTCAAGACAGTCTGATAAAGGTGATCAATACCATGACCTTAAGGAAATTATCTTTATTGCTATAGCAGATTGTATTTTATTCCCTGACAAGTCTGAGTACAAATCAAAGCATACTATTCGCGATGAAGATACTAATGAACATGATCTAAAAGATTTTTACTTTATATTTATTGAGTTGCCTAAATTTCCAAAAACCAAAGAAGATCAGCTTTCAAGTATAGTTGAAAAATGGGTCTACTTCTTTAGATATGCAGACGAAACTAGTGAAGAAGAGCTAGAGAGAATAATAGGAAGTGATCTAATAATTAAAAGAGCATATGAAGAACTAAATAGGTTCAACTGGTCAGAAAAAGAATTTATTGCCTATGAACAAGAAATTAAGCGTATTCTTGATGAAAAGGCTATCCTTGCTCAAAAACTCGATGATGCTACTCACAAAGGTAGACAAGAAGGTAGACAAGAAGAAAAAATCGAAGTTGCCAAAAACTCACTTAAGGCCGGTGTCTCTATTGATGTTATCGCTGAAATCACTGGCCTTTCGGTAGATGAGATTAAGAAATTAATTTAACCTTATCCCGAGTCAAATGGCCTTGAACTGAAGCATTTCTTAAATAACTTTGAGGCTCTAAACTCATTTGCTTTACACCATCAACTTCTAATGTATCATCTCCATTGTGTAATACCTGCTCTATTGATTGATTTCGCGGCCCCTTATTAAATTGAGCTATAAACTTTTCAAATTTTTTCGGACTTAATTTACCAGCTTCCTCATCAGGACATGCTTTCTCTACATACGATTTTAAAATCCCTGAAATCTCATCAAATTTACCACTCATGATTTTTCCTGTAACTTCTTTCTGTATTTCCATAAAATCAATATCCAATCGATGCGTTGATATTTTGCTATCCCTTGCAGCTTGCTCTACTACTTTCTCAAATCCCTTTGTAATATTCTATGCTTTTCTGTTTGTAAATTATCCATATTAGTAGAGGGAAGAGAGCTAGACATACCTGTAGCGCTAAGCTTACCACTGACTGATCTACTACGCAAAAACGATTGGCTGGATTCAGATGTACTGTTATCCCAACATAATACTTCTCCAATACTACTCTTGTTCGATTTTGTCACTTCAGAAACATTTTGTTTTGAACTACCCGAGCTTTGCTCTTGTTCCGTTCTAGTGGATAAGTTACTCAATTTAGAACCTGACTTACCTCTCTTACTAATACTCTGCCTATCTGAGAAAGTAAAAAGACCACTATCGAAGCCAGATGATGAACTCAAACTTGAACCACAACTGCCCTTATCGTTATCTACTGTTGATGTGTTTTGAAAATGACTTGATGCAGACTCTGAGAAATTAGACCTTACTTGCTCTTGTTCTTCCTCAAGTTGCATGAAATATCTTTCATCCTCTTGATTTAATATCACTTTAATATTATTCTTAATTGCTTTAGTATGATAACTATCCCTGCCTAACTTGCAAAGCATTTCACTAAAAATTTCTAAAGCCTCATCTTCTCTCTTTAGTCCGTAAAGCGTCAGTGCTATATTATGATGAACCATTATAATATTGAAATTATCATACTTTAGCCATTTTTCTCTTTTCTCAAGTACTTGACGATAGAGGGGAAGAGCCTTATCGTATTCATATTTCTCGCAATGGTCTACTGCCAAATTAAATATGTCATTTAGAAACTCAGGATCGTCTAGATTATCATATATACACTTCACAATGAAAGGTAATTTGCAACCTGAGAATACATCATCATCTCCTGGTAGCGTAGTTCCAAAATCAAGCCGCGTACTCTGAGCTCGTATTACAGACGGTAGCTCTGGACTACTCGTTGTTCGTGTCAAAGACAATCTCTTTACCTTTGAAGATGGAGTTGAAGGACACGTAAAAATGCCAGACACACCTTCACTCCTATTCGGTACTGTTGTAGCAGTCGAATATCGTCTAGTAATTGGTTTAGTAGTACTGGTAGATGAGAAACTATAAGTACGTCTTTTTTGTACATCAGCATTCACTTTGCGTTGCTCTTGCATTATTAAAAACACTCCTTCGTCTAGATCTACTATTAGTGGCAATATTTTTTCTTTAAAACTACTACTTGATTGTTTTTTAACTTCTTTTTTTAAATTATAACATAGTTGCTGTATTAGAGAAAAACCCTCCTCCTTAAGAAAGGATACGCTCTTTAGTTGTTGTAGTATAGATGATAGTCTTTCCGATTGTTGAATAGTTATTTTGCTACCTTTTAATTCCTTATATAGCTCTTTTAGCACAGGTAATAATTGTTGAATATACGACTTACTATTATCCTCTTGTTTAAACATAGAATAGACACCTTTTAATGTTTCTACTACATCAGGTAATACGTTTTTAGACGGTGCTTTGCGTTCTTGTATTATTTTTTCTAACTTGTCCAATTCCAAAGTGTAACCATTCATCTTCAAAATATTTCTAGCCTCTTGTTCGTTATATGGTACATAAGGACTGTAGCGGTTAATATATTCATAAGCAACAAAAATAGATAACTTTTCTTTGAGACGGGTTTTCTTTAAATCCTTATTATCACATGTTACATTTACATACTCTTTTAAATAATCAAAATAATTACTCTTAACAGATTCATATCCCTTTCTAAAAGGCAATATCCCCAAGAGAAGCTTTGCTTCTTGATGCTCAAGACTAACGGATTCAAGAAGATCACAAACTTTTTTTTCCTTTTTGATTTCTTCAAGTTCATTGCTGAGCAATGCAACCGCATACAAAAATTTCGCATCAACAAAACCACTTAAAGATAATTCTCGAAGCAGATATTGTGCGGTATGAGAATTTTTTTCATTTGATACTATGTCTCTCGCCAACTCATATTTTACATACTGGAGCATCCATTCTAATTCTTTTATTGCTTTCTTTTCTCCCATTGTATTTAAGTACTCAGTTGGCTTAAAAAAAATCGGGTTACTTAATCCAATACAACTCAAGACCCTGGAAGCTTCAATCCCAACTCTAAAATTGGTTCCTTCAGTAGCCAGCAAGACATCAGCAAAATGCATTTTCCATGACTTTCCTGATTCACTTTGAATCAAGCTGCCATAAGTTTCTATATTGTGTAACTCCATCATTCCAAGTACAAAACTACTCAAGGGGAAAAAACACTTCCCTGAATTATTCATATATTTGACAGCTTCCTTGATCAGCTCTTGCTGATTAGTGGTACTACCTTCCATAACTTCCTTGAACTTTATTATTGCATGTGCATACATTGCATGTGGGAGTTGCTGCTTCGCCGCCTCACAAATTTTATCCTTACCTACACTTTCTTGCCCTTTTTTTAACATCTCAACTCCTCTAACGTAATCTTGAATAACATCATCAAAGTCAGATTGATCCATTGAAATATTTGACTGATCCATTAAGATACTTGAAATGTCTAATGAACTATCCAATGATAAGTCACCCATTTTTTTATCTGAACTTTCCTCTGGTATCGCAAGACTATCAATCAATTGATTGTAATCAAGTATCCTACGTAGTAATTCTTTTCTATACCTTTCGTAATGAGCATCTTTGAAGTAACTAATTTTTGGTAACTTATCATCAGATGACTTCTTTATTTTCCTCTTAGAACCACCAGCTAATATAGCTTCCCATTGATTCGATCCATGCATTCTGCCTCCTATAAAATCATTTCGTATATTTGGGTAGTAAGACCCCTGACCCACATTTATACTATAACAAGGATTTCCACCTTGTACACAATTATTTTGCATAACACCTTCATTATTTTTTTCTGCCACTCTTGAACTAGGTAGATTTGATGCAGAACAGCTCTTTTTTGATGCGGCAGAAGGTATAGATTTTCCTCCTTGACTTATAGGTACTGTACTGCTTTGTGGATCATGATCAGCAGATGATTGTCGACTTGATGAACTAATACTCTTCTCTGATCTATTGCTTACAGTCTCTACAACGCTTTGTGAATTCCTAACTAATGTATCATCACTATTTCCTGGTATACTTTTTTCTAGTAAAAAATCTTTTTCCACACCAAAAAACTGTAAAACATCAATCACATCTTCATGAACTTCCTCACCCTTTAGCAATTCTTCCATTGGCTCTTTACATATAGCAGCACAAACTGCTTTTAACTTATCTAAATTCTCATTCACAACCTTTGCTAACACTTCTCTAAAGAACCAGTTATTACTCACATGACTACCTAAGTTCAATAATTGGATTAATCCTAATACTGTGCCGTTTATAGATTCTCCACTATTTATCTTTTGATTTAATTCATTAAGTTTCTTTTCTTTTATACTCTTATCCTGTGTTGTGTTTTTTAGTGTAAATGACTCGCCTTTTATCGCTTCATCTTGATGCTTAAAAAACAACGTTGATATTAAAGCACCTAATATAGTTGGTCTTAGTTTTACTTCTCCTTTTTCCTTTCTTAGTTCCTCTAGCTCGTTCATGAGTTTTTCTTTGCTAATCCTGTTTTTATTTATTACCTTTTTTCCTAGATATTCTAGTTGATATACGAGATCTTCACTGCTCATTTTTTTCATATCTTTCTCTATTCCTTGATCTAACAAATCTTGTATAGAACTTTTGTAAGATTGTTTATCTTCCACCCATGAACTTATTACATCTGCTACTGTTTCTTTTATCATATTGTAGGCTTCACGAAATTCTTGCTTCTCTTGAAACACTTTCCATCTCATGAAGCGAATACAATGATAAATATCACCACTTAACATTACTGATACTGTATCTTTGTAACCCAATTTAATTGCTTTCTTTAAAAACTCTTTTATAACTGAATCTTGGTAATCAAAGTTTTTTTTCATCTGCACAACTCGGCTTTTATCAAGGTACTGTTCTCCATTACACAAAATATGTGCTCTTCTATATATTTTTTTTGCAATACATAGTACTATTTCAGGAGGACATGGCTGCTTAAGTACATATTGTAATAAGTCTATTGGTTTTGAATAACCAGTAAAAGTTCCTTTCCATTTGTATTGACTCTCTACTATATTTTTTCCTTTATTTTTCTCCTCTTTTTGACAAATCATTTCCAGTAACTGTACGTTACCCCTTTGACATACAAGTTCTACAATTTCTTTACGCTTCTCTTTTGTTATTTCGTCGTTAATAAGCTCAAAGTGTTTAAATGTATCTTCTACATCTACACAAGTCTTACTACCAACAGCAAGAATATTGATTCCTTTTTTTATCTCACTCACTGCCTTAGATATTAAATCCTCTTTTTCTTCATCTGTAGGTCCTCCTTCACCCTTCTTTTGCTTGAGATCAAGTATAGTTCTTCTCGTCAATCCACTAAAAGCTAGTTCATCACTACTACAATCCTCTTTTGCTTTTTTCTCAGAGGACATCTCATTTACATCCCTCATAAAGTGATCACTAATACTAGCTAAACAACAACTACTTGGAATTTCTGACGTTGTAATTTGACTGGATAATATTTCAACATCAAAAAACTGTAAAACATCAATCACATTTTCATGAATTTCTTCACCCTTTAGTAATTCTTCCATTGGCTCTTTACATATAGCAGCACAAACTGCCTTTAACTGATCTAAATTCTCATTCACAACTTTTGCTAACACTTCTCTAAAGAACCAGTTACTAGACAAATGAGAACCTAAGTTCAATGATTTGATTAACTCTAATACTATGCCGTCTATACGTTCTCCACTATTTATCTTTTGATTTAATTCATTAAGTTTCTTTTCTTTTTCGCTCTTCTCCACTCTTGTGTTTTTTAGTGTAAATGACTCGCCTTTTATCGCTTCATCTTGATGCTTAAAAAACAACGTTGATATTAAAGCACCTAATATAGTTGGTCTTAGTTTTACTTCTCCTTTTTCCTTTCTTAGTTCCTCTAGCTCGTTCATGAGTTTTTCTTTGCTAATCCTGTTTTTATTTATTACCTTTTTTCCTAGATATTCTAGTTGATATACGAGATCTTCACTGCTCATTTTTTTCATATCTTTCTCTATTCCTTGATCTAACAAATCTTGTATAGAACTTTTGTAAGATTGTTTATCTTCCACCCATGAACTTATTACATCTGCTACTGTTTCTTTTATCATATTGTAGGCTTCACGAAATTCTTGCTTCTCTTGAAACACTTTCCATCTCATGAAGCGAATACAATGATAAATATCACCACTTAATATTACTGATACTGTATCTTTGTAACCTAATTTTATTGCTTGCTTTAAAACCTCTTTTGAATCTTGTACAGCATAATGCAAGTTTCCTTTTATCCTTGCAGCTTGTTTGCTACCAAGATATTGTTCTCCATTACACAAAATATGTGCTCTTCTATATATTTTTTTTGCAATACATAGTACTATTTCAGGAGGACATGGCTGCTTAAGTACATATTGTAATAAGTCTATTGGTTTTGAATAACCAGTAAAAGTTCCTTTCCATTTGTATTGCCTTTCTAACTTCTTGTCTCCTTTATCCTTCTCCTCTCTTTGACAAATCATTTCCAATAACTGCACGTTACCCTTTTGACATACAAATTCCACGAAATTCTTACGATCTGATTGCTCTATTAGATCATTAGCCACTTCAAATAATGCAAATATCCTTTTTGCATCAAACTTTGCGTATTTATTATCCTGTTCTTCATTTTCGTTTTCTGGATCATATTCTGTATTTTTAGCTAAACATAGTTCGTATGCTAGCCTTATTAGTAGTTCAGACTTATTTTGGGAAGCCAACTCTGGATGTTCTTTCATCCACTTTTTTGCATTAATATCTAAACCTATTTTTTCTTTTAATAACTCATACCAACGTTCTCCTTCCGCAACCACTTTTGCAGAACTTGTAGCTAGTGGTTCACATCTATCAGTAGATTTACTTCCAGTTTCTTTAGCAGATTTCTTGGAAGATTTTTGCCTTTTTTTGACCGGCTTAGATGCTTCATCTCCCTTGGAAGAAGAGGAAGGTTTTGAAGTATTTGGCATAGTTACCCCTTATATCTATGAATAAAAAACACTGTATATACCATAAAAAACTAATAGTTTAATAGACATATTTTCAAACCCTGTCAATTAGCTTTGCAAACCCTCACTTTTTTGTGATTTTTGGAAAAAGTAAACAATAAAATCTTTTGTGAAGCTAATTAGCATGATGTTTTTGCTGAAAATATTTTTTAAAAAAGTGGTTGATTTATGGTTTTCTATCCTAATAATAGTATTAGCACAAGTATATTTATTATGTAATGTTGAATGGAGGATAAAATGAATTTTGACCAATATGTTAAAGGTGATTCCTTAATAATGAATACTAAAGGTACTGTAGTGGACATAGAAAGATTGGTAAGCTTTTTACAAAATAATACACACATTAAAAAGCTTTCTCTAGCCAGTTCAGATATTGGCGATGAAGGTGTAAGAGAATTAGCTAATGCTAATCTTATAAATCTTACTTCTCTCCATCTGGAATGGAATAAAATTGGTAATGAAGGTGCAAAAGCTTTAGCTAACGGCAATCTTACAAACCTTACTTCTCTCCATCTAAAATGGAATAGAATTGGTGATAAAGGTGCAAAGGCTTTAGCTAACGGCAATCTTACAAATCTTACTTCTCTTACTTTGGTAGGGAATGAAATTGGTTATATAGGTGCAAGAGCTTTAGCTAAGCTTTCAAATCTTACTTCGTTTACTTTGGTAGGGAATGAAATTGGTGTTAAAGGTGCAGAAGCTTTAGCTAAAGGCAATCTCACAAATCTTACTTTTCTTCATTTAGAATGTAATAAAATTGGTGATGAAGGTGCAAAGGCTTTAGCTAACGGCAATCTTACAAATCTTACTTCTCTTGCTTTAGGATGGAATGAAATTGGTTATATAGGTGTAAAAGCTTTAGCTAAAGGCAATCTTACAAACCTTACTTCTCTTCATTTGAAATTGAATACAATTGGCGCTGAAGGTGCAAAAGCTTTAGCTAACAGCAATCTTACAAATCTTACTTCTCTTCATTTGATGGTGAATGGAATTGATCATAGAGGTGCAAAAGCTTTAGCTAACGGCAATCTTACAAATCTTACTTCTCTTAGTTTGGTAGGGAATAAAATTGGTGATGAAGGTGCAGAAGCTTTAGCTAAAGGCAATCTTACAAATCTTACTTCTCTTCATTTGGAACGGAATAAAATTGGTTATATAGGTGCAACCGCTTTAAGGAAAGCATTAAAGAAGGGTAAGTTTCCAAATCTTGCTTCTCTTAGTTTGGTAGGGAATAAAATTGGTGATGAAGGTACAGAAGCTTTAACTAAGTGTACAAGTCTTACTTCTCTTCATTTAATAGAGAATAAAAAATGGGCAACTACGCCATCTAGAGATACTTTAAATAGAAGGTTTTCCTTAGAGCCAGTATCTATAGAATCTTTCAACAAATTTATACAAAGAGCAAAGCAGCAAGAGGCTGGTGCAGTTGTAGGTTATGATGAAGTTAGTAAAGAGAAGCAAAAGGATTTTAGCCAATATGTGAATGGCAACGCTTTAGTAGTATCAAGTGCTATAATCAATATAAACGAGCTAGTAAGCTTTCTACAAAGTAGAACAGACATTACAAAACTTAGTTTAAAAAGCGCAAGGGTTGGTGCTGAAGATGCAAGAGAATTAGCTAAGCTTACAAACCTTACTTCTCTTCATTTGGAACTTAATACAATTGGTGCCAAAGGTGCAAAAGCTTTAGCTAACGGCAATCTTACAAACCTTACTTCTTTTGATTTGAAATGGGATACAATTGGTGATAAAGGTGCAAAAGCTTTAGCTAACGGGAATCTTACAAATCTTACTTCTCTTAGTTTGATAGGGAATAGAATTGGTGCCAAAGGTGCAAAAGCTTTAGCCAAGGGCAATCTTACAAATCTTACTTCTCTTGATTTGAAATGGGATACAATTGGTGATAAAGGTGCAAAAGCTTTAGCTAACGGGAATCTTACAAATCTTACTTCGCTTAATTTAAAGGGTAGCAAGATTGGTGATAAAGGTGCAAAAGCCTTAAGTGAAGCATCAAAGAGTGGTAAGCTTCCAAATCTTACTTCTCTTGATTTTGGAATGACTCTTGACCAGCATGTTAGAGGTAATTCTTTAATCATAATAGGTACTAAAATAAATATAAGTAAATTGGTACGCTTTTTACAAAATAGAACAAATATTACTAAACTTAGTTTACAAGAGGTAAAAATCGATGATAAAAGCGCAAAGGAATCAGCTCATTTGATGAATAAAATTGGTGTTGAATGTGCAAAAGTTTTATCTAAGCTTCCAGATCTTGCTCCTTCTTATGTGGTAAGGAATAAAATTGGTGCTGAAGATCTGAAAAAATTAGCTAAGCTTCCAAATCTTACTTCTCTTCATTTGATAGGAAATGAAATTGATTATAAAGGTGTAAAAGCTTTAGCTAACGGCAATCTTACAAAGCTTACTTCTCTTAATTTAAGGGGTAGCAAAATTGGTGCTGAAGGTGCAAAAGCTTTAAGTGAAGCATTAAAAGATGGTAAGCTTCCAAATCTTACTTCTCTTGATTTGGGATGGAATGAAATTGGTGCTGAAGGTGCAAAAGCTTTAAGTGAAGCATTAAAAGATGGTAAGCTTCCAAATCTTACTTCTCTTGATTTGGGATGGAATGAAATTGGTGCTGAAGGTGCAAAAGCTTTAAGTGAAGCATTAAAAGATGGTAAGCTTCCAAATCTTACTTCTCTTGATTTGGGATGGAATGAAATTGGTGCTGAAGGTGCAAAAGCTTTAAGTGAAGCATTAAAAGATGGTAAGCTTCCAAATCTTACTTCTCTTGATTTGGGATGGAATGAAATTGGTGCTGAAGGTGTAAAAGCTTTAAGTGAAGCATTAAAAGATGGTAAGCTTTCAAATCTTACTTCTCTTGATTTGGAATGGAATGAAAAAATTAGTAAAGAGAAGCAAAAGGATTCTAATGTAGGTAAATGGGCTATTGTTAAGAGTACACTTTCTGGTATATCTACTGCTAAGCATTCTACAACGTTGCAGGCTTCATCCAAATGATTAAGTATACACAACAAGCTCTTCTTTGTAGTAATCCAGCATAACGCAGAATTGGCCTACTTTTGCCATATGGACTGCTGATCTTCTATGAAAACTCAAACATTGCAAAATAATAAAAATATTATGTTGAAATTAGCTTGACTCATGTTATATATTATATACAATATATTATTTATCTATACTAGGAGGGGAGTATGGTTGGGGTTAAAGAATCTGTGGAACATATCTTGCCAGTGGGTAATAAACAAACTAACGCACAAGAACTAAATTATGAATTAAATCCTGAGCAAGAGTATTTTTATAAATTAAATCTTGAGCAAGAGTATTTTGAAACAGATGAACTATTTGATGATGAATATGAGTTAATTAAATCAGAACATCTATCACAAGTTCTGTGTAATGATCCGTTAGAAACCTTAAGAAAGCGAGGATACTCAGAGAGTGAGATAGATGAAATATACAATCAGGGTGATTCTTGGTGGACTCAAACAGTCATTTCGCCATTTGAAAGTTATAATATGGTGCCACCATCTTTGATGGATAGTCGAGATTCATTACGTAAACAAGTGTGTGTTTGGTTTACTGAAGAACATAAACTTACAGAAAGTGAAGAGGAGTTAAACAAAGAGCTACTAAATATTTTAAAGTATCTAGACTGGTATGATGAAAGTGTTCCCTTTGATTATGATAATGGTGGTGTTTATGAGCTTGAAGAATTTTTAAAAAATAATAAAAGCAATCCGGATCTAAAAGTTGTTCTTAACCTTAAAAGAGGGGAATCTGATGCAACAGTACTGCATGCGGTTTCAGGGGCTCATATATATGAAGTGGGTCGCAATCAGGAAGATCAAGCTGTAAGTTTGCTCTTGGCAGCAGGAGCAGATCCCAACACAAAAAACATCGAAGGAGAGACGCCTTTGCACTATGCTGCTGCTAGTGGTAATAGTAAAGGTGTAAGCTCACTACTTCGGGGAGGTGCTAATCCAAATATATGTGATAGACAAGGAAAAACTCCACAACAGGTTGCAATTGATAATGGTCATTACAATGTGGCAGGGCTTCTTTTAACTAAAGAACAAGAGGAATTGAAACAAGAATTATGCAACATTTGGTTCAATCATTCAGATTTTTTTGCCTTAAATAAATTAAAAGAGCTTGTAAAAAAGTTTTTAGATGAACATAAGAGTAACCTAGACCTAAAAGTGGTATTAAATATTTGGGGAGCGTTATTTCTTAAATACGCTGATGATATTTGTTATTGTAACGCAGGTATTTCTGATGTTAATGAAGCTATTGGTGCAGAAATAAGAGACTTATTTTTGAAGGCAGGTGCATCATGTGATGTACCTCATTGCATAGCAGAGGAAAAACGTCCCCTCGTTTTATGGCACCATTTAATGCCAGATCAAAAGAAAAAATTAGATGATTTTTTAGACAGGGTATCTAAAGCTGAAGATATGGACAAACTAGAAAAAGTTGTAGATGAGGCAATCAGATCTGGAGTGCGGCTAAATTTTAACAAAGACTTTTCTCCAGAAGACCCTATTGCATGTAACTGGTATAGTTTCACAGATTATGTGATAAAAAGAATTGGTGAGTTAAATAAGTTAAAAAGGAATTCTGAAGTTGCTAGTGATATAGTGTATAATTTGGTATCAGCAGGGGCAGTATTGTATAATGAAAATAGTATTAATGTAATTAACGAACTGGAATTAGAATTTAAGTATCATAAAAATAATATCTTTGATGCTTATGCGAGCTACGTCGATAATGCTTATAAACTTGTTAAAATTGCAAGAAGTGCAGCCAATAATAAGCTGAATGATGTAAGAATGGATAACTCTGTTCTTTATTTGGAATATTCAAAAGATAGCACAATAAATGTTGCAATGATCACAGATAAAGTAAGAGATCTAGAGCTAAATCAGAAAGAGGTAGGATATAGAAGAAGTATAATAAAGATCGGAAAAAGCGAGGTGGATATTATAACAGAAAATGGTATAAGGAATTACACTAACCTTGCAGATAATAGTGATATAGTGTTAACTTTCCCTACCAGTCAGGGAGAGTTAGAAGTTAGATTATATCCTGATAAGCAAAATGAAGGTCAAATAAGGGTAGAAGTAAATAATCAAGATCTGCTAGAGCAATTAAAAAATTGTGGAGAAAAATTAGGTAAGAATTGTTTACTTGGTGGATATTCGGTTTATGATGCTATTGAGCAGGGGTATTTTAAAAGGTATGGAAAACCTAGTCAATCTCATAGTACATCTAAAACTTGGGCAGATAAAGTACAAGAATCAAGGAAAAGTCAGCGTGAGGAGATATTAAATTTATGAGCAAAAAATGAAGCGAAAGATATTGGCTTTGCTATTTCAAAAACATCTTGCTTTATTTTATTATTTTAGTAGTAGTATAATATTTTGGGAGGATTTATGCATAATGCAATAGAACAAAACAACCTTAGTAAGGTTAAAGAGCTTGTTAGAAATGGAGCAAGTATTCACACTAGAGATGTAAGTGGCAGAAAGCCTATGCATTCAGCTGCCAAGTTTGGTCGTAATAATATTATAGAGTTTTTGTTAAGCAAAAAAGTAAGTATTGATGATGTTAACAGTAATGACAGTACACCACTACACTTTGCTGCTGGATATGGTCAGTTAGATACTGTAAAGTTTCTTGTAGGCAAAGGAGCTAACATTAATTTTAAGAATAGCATTGGTGGCAGAAAACCTATACATGATGCTATCATTGGAGGTCATAAAAATATTGTGGAGTTCTTATTAAGCAAGGGAGTGAGTGTTAATGATGCTGATGAAATTGGTAGGACCACATTACACTATGCTGCATCCGAGAATAAATTAGAAGTGGCAAAATTTCTAATTGATAAAGGGGCTAATATTTATGCTAATAATACTTGTGGTCAAGAGCCTATACATCTTGCTGCTTACGCAGGGCGCGTAAATATTATAGATTTGTTCTTGAGTAAGGGAGTAAGCATTGAAAATACCGATAAAAATGGTTTAACCCCACTACACTATGCTGCTCGATTTGATCACTTAGATCTTACAAAATTTCTACTTAATAAAGGAGCTAATATTCATGCTAAAACCATTAAGGGTCAAAAACCTATACATCTTGCTGCCCGCGGAGGATACAAAACTGCTAATACTGCTAATATTGTAAAGTGCTTCTTAAGCAGCGGAGTAAGTATTAATGATACTGATACAAATGGGTTAACTCCGCTACATTATGCTGCTAAACATGCTGAATTGGAGGCTGTAAAACTGCTAATAGATGAAGGGGCTGATATTCATGCTCAAACTGTTGATGGTCAAAAGCCTATACATCTTGCCGCTCGCGGAGGAGGACGCACAACTCCTAATATTATAGAGCTATTCTTAAATAAGGGAGTAAGCATTAATGAAATTGATGCAAATGGTTTGACTCCGCTACACTATACTGCTGGTGTTGATGGGTATTTTAAAGAAATCACTGCAAGGTTTCTAATTAATAGAGGTGCCAATACTCAAGTTAAAGATAATAATGGCAAAACACCTTTAGATCTTGCTAGAGAAACTGGACGTATGGGAATTGCAAGTATGTTAAGTACTACAAAAGTGACGGATGTATCATTACACCAGCACTCTGGATCAAGTAAATTTCTCAGTAGAGTTTGAGAAGGATAACGGGAGAAAAACTTTATCTATTTAAAGTAGAAAATTATCATAAATTTTGTGTTAATTTAAAACTAATTAGTGTTAAAAATTTAAGTGATCTAGCTGTTTCTAATAACCACAATCAGCATACGCGAGAACAAGTTTTTTTGGGATGGGTTGGTCTACCAAACGATACGTGCGAACTTTTCTATATAGTAATTTTACTATACCGCAAAACCAGCTATAATAGCCTACTTCAGCTAAATTCACATATGAACTAATTTACCTAGCTTCGGTGCAAATAATTTCAAGCTTTTACTTTTATAACCCCATTTTTACACAACGCGTTCTCACAAATACACGATCATTTTTTATGTCTTTTGGAGGAAGTAAATAATTCAATTTGTTGTGATGCTAAAGGAACCCATGTTCTCTATATGAATGTAAATATTTTTCATGCTTTCAACCAGCAGCAATTTTACTATTATTTAAGCACTAACATAATAACATTAGATAATGGTGTTGGGTACACAAATGGGTGTTAGAATGAACTATGCAAAAGTTACTAAACGTATTGCAGCGTATTTAGTTGACCAAGCAATATTCCTAGTCTGCTGTTCTTTCTTTTTTTTATTAATTTCATTTATATTACCAGAAGAATCTTTTACTAACTTTTTTAATTATATCTTTCCTGATACTGATACTGATACTGATACAGACCTTATATCAGAGCGATATGAAATATTAGAAGACTTAGATATATTATTGGAAGATTTAGTATATATAGCATTAGAAGTATTAATGATAACAAAACTTGGTTGGACTCCAGGAAAATTACTATTTGGTATATACATAAAGGATGCAACCACACTGAAAAATATTGCTTTTATGCAAGTAGTAATAAGAAGCACTTTCAAGACGTTTTTGTTTGTATTTTTTGATACTTATGAGTGGTTTTTAATTTTACCAATATTGATCCTAATACTTGTGCCTGTAATATTTGATCAACGTAAGCAGTTTTTCTACGATAAAATTGCAAAAACAGTAGTAATGGATTATAGATCTGAAGAATGCTATCCAAAATTAAACTGTGTATATGTGGGGATCACTAGACGCGCTATAGCATATATTATTGATCATTTCATTATTAAGGGAACTCTTTTAGTCTTTGTTTTTTTTCTTGCAGAAATGACTTTTTTACCCTTTAAATTTAAAGTATTGATCATGTGTTTACGTATTTTGCTATCAATTCTTTTAGAAGTATTAATGGTGAAAAGATTTGGTGGCACTCCAGGACAATTGCTGTGCCGTATTCGTATAAAAGATGCAGATACAATTGAAAATGTCACTCTAACACAAGCAATAATCCGGTGCGTTTCGTTTGAAGTGATTTGCTCATCCATATTCATTATGAGGAGATTTTCTGTTATGTTTGCTTATGAATGGTGGTTTGATCCTTTACCAGATTTAATCCTTATGACCATAATGCTAATTTTTATGTGTGCAATATCTGATCAACGTAAACAGTTTTTTCATGATAAAATTGCAAAGACAGTGGCAATATATCACAAATCTTCAAGATAATTTTTCTCCTTGCTGTACGTTACATGCCTACTGTGGTTGATGTGATTCTTTCAATGCCAAATAAACTACGTGATTTCTTGCAATAAAATCAATTTTCTAATCCATGTGGAATTTGTCAAAAAAAATTGTTGACATTAAAAATATCTGCGTTACAAGTAAGGCTATACTTAGTATTTACATAAATTGTTTACAATCATTTAGTTTTATAGTGGGGGTAATTTTTTAGTTACACTTAAGGGAGGGTGAAATGGGTATAGGTCAGCAACAGTCAACTGGTGGCACAGCTACAAGAGATAATACCATTCAGTTGTTACGGTCTAGCACTTTAAAGCAAAAAAGTCTTAGTGATAAAATTAGTGATGTAGGGGTAAGTGGGCTAATAGATGATACAGTTAAACTTAGTCGTTCAAAGCGAAGTAAAAAAGGTAAGAAAGGTTTAAATAAACAGCGTGTACGGAATAGGTGGAATACGAAGAAGAATAGGGAGAGAGATCGGGAAATAGTAGGCGAGGCTGCAGATTATTTTGATGGTTATGAAGATCAACTTATTTACAACAGAACGTCACAGGGGGCTACTACTCAAAATAGCCAAACAGTGATGTCTCTAGAACAGCTTAACTTAGAGCTAATTAATGCTGTAAAACGATCTAATCTTAATGAGGTTAAAGAGTACATTAATAAAGGAGCTGATATAAATACTAAAGATAATCATGGTAAAACACCTTTGCATATAGCTGCTAGGAGAGGTCTTTTAGATATAGCAAAGTTTTTATTAGATAAAGGGGCTGACATTGGTGCTCAAAATGAAATGGGCTACACACCTCTGCATTTGGCTGCTAAGCAAGGTAATTTAGATATAGTAAAATACCTTATAGAAAAAGGGGCTGATGTTGATGTTTATCAAGGCGGATGGGGTTATAGCACTCCTCTTCACTTGGCTGCTGCAAAAGGTCACTTAGATATAGTAAAATACCTTATAGAGAAGGGCGCTAACCCAAAAGCTACTGATAGTAATGGCAAAACTCCTATGCAAAGGGCTGCTCAGAAAGGTCACTTAGATATAGTTGGATATCTTGCGGAGAGAGTGCAGCAAGTTACAGAAGTACCACAGGCTACAGAAGGGCAACATACTACGGAAGGACAGCATGTTACGACAGAAGTACAACAAGTTACAGAAGCGCCACGTGTTACAGATGGAAAGTGCGCTGCGGACAGGTATAGATACGTATCTTTACACTCAGCCGCTGCGCTAGGTGATTTAGGTATGGTAAAATATTTTGTGGAAAAAGAACGTACTTATGTTAGCGATCAAAATAGATATGGTGATACACCTTTACATTTAGCTGCTGGATGTGGTCACTTAGATATAGTAAAGTATCTTATGGGAAAAAGAGCTTATATTTATTCTAAAAATAATGTTGGCTACACTCCTTTACACGTAGCTGCTGAAAAAGGTCACTTGGATGTAGTAGAATATCTTGTAGAAAACACTGATTTAATGGCTGCTAAAAGTGATTATGGCTACACTCCTTTACATTTAGCTGCTGCAAAAGGTCACTTGGATGTAGTAGAATATCTTGTAAAAAAAGGGGCTGACTTAGATGCTAGGAATGTATATAGAGATGCACCTTTACATTTAGCTGCTGAAAAAGGTCACTTAGATGTAGTAAAATATCTTATAGAGTCAGTAGTTGATATTAACGTTCGAGAAGGGCATTGCAATAGAGCTTTGCTCTCATCCGCTATGAATGGTAATTTAGATATGGTGAAGTATCTTATAGAAAATGGTACTGATATTAATGCTAAAGATAGCTATGGAAACACAGCTTTACATAACGCCGCTAACAATGGCCGCTTAGATGTAGTGAGATACCTTGTAGAGAAAGGGGCTGATGTTAATGCTAAAAACGATGATAATAAAACACCTTTAGACCTTGTAAAGAAGAGCAACATTGATGAATATCTACGAGGTTTAAGTGCTAGTCGTAACCGCCGTAGTATTGAATCTAAAGACTTGAGTCAGCCCATAAATGGGACAAGTAAGCTACCATTATGGATGAGCAGTATTGTCAATTGGGTTAAGGGTTCTACAGAAGCTCCAGCTCTACTTACTTCTAGAGGGCATGATAATACTACTGTTACAGCCGTACCGGAAATAAATACTACTGTAGTAAATAACACAATCATGCTAGGCATTCTAGCCACTGGTCTGTTTAACAAAACACAACATAAGCAACCAATTCATGAAAATCTTTTGTCACCAAGAGAACAGTCGATGAGGTTGAATAACATAGATGAGAACATGATTATAAGATCTATACAACAGGCTGAAGAAGATCTTAGAGATCCTAACACTGACATGGATGAAGTGAAAATCAGTGGTAACAAGACTGGAATGTGGAAATAAATAGTTACTGTACCTCCCATACCAAACTTGAAAGTGTATCTGTATGGTATACAGTTTTAATGTGGGAGGTCAGAAAAGAGGCTTTTGTTATGGTATGTAATATTATGTGTCCTCTTTGTCGTTATTTTGGATAGTTTATTAAATTCTTAATAGGTAAGGATTTCTCTGGAATGCTAAAAGTTTTATAAGCTTAAATTAAGGGGAAAATGGCAGGGGATTTGAGTATTTAGTTAATAATTTATAGCTTCTTTTAAAGAAATTATCTTATTTTTTACTGGCAGACAGCTTGCTTAAACCCGTAAAACTTCTCCATCTGCTCACTCCACAGCATCGGTATTTCTCTCAATTCCACTAACTTCAAACCTCTTGGCTGTCTTCCACTTACTATATCTTCTTTAATTTCTGGTGCTAAATAGTTCAACCTCAAAATTTGCTGTATACGTCTTGTACCTATATTAATTTTGGTACTCAGCTCTTTTATATTTGCGTATTTACCTTCTTCTAGTTGCCGTTTCCACGAATGGGCTCTTACCACTGCTTTCAGTAACGCATTATTTGTTTTTCCTTCTGGTTCGATTAATGTGCATTTGTTTCCTTTCTTTTTTATTGGTATAAATTCTACCTTATTCTCTGAACTCACCTCTATCACCTCTCCTTTTACCATCACTCCCTTTATTAACTTCTTCACTACTTCTTTCTGCTTTCCAAAACTTAAATTTTTCCATTCTTCTGCTTTTTCTGTCCAATTTTCATATAGCTGTTCAGCTCTCTTCATCACTTCTTTTTCTACTTCTCCTGCTATTACATTTCGGTTTTCTGATTCACAACCTTTTCCCCTTAAATGATTGTTGCATACGTAATATCGATATCTCTTATTCTCCTTTTTTGCATATGTCAGTGTCATATTTACACCACAGCTCTTGCACTTAATTATTCCCTTTAGCAGAGCTTCTTCATATTTTGCTTTTCTATATGGCTGATTCTTTATCAATTCCTGCGCTTTTTGCCACTTTTCTTCCTCTATTATTGCTTCATGTTTTCCTTCATACTCTTTCTCATAATGTCTGATTTTTCCCGTATATATTGGATTTGTTATTATTCTTCTCACCGTTGCCTTTTTAAAGATATCTGATTTCGTTCTGTAACCTTGACTATTCAATTCCCTTGCTAGTTCTGCCATTGACTTCAGCTCCAAATATCTTTCAAATATGTGCCCTACTATTTTCGCTTCTTTCTCATTTATTATTAATTCTTTATCTTTTACATCATATCCAAGCGGCAAAGTTCCACCCATCCACAATCCCTGCTCCTTTGATGTTGCTATTTTGTTTTTTACTCTCTCTACTATCATTTCTCTTTCTAGTTGTGCTGCTCCTGACAATACTGTTTGTACAAATTTTCCCATTGGCGTATTATTGTCAAATATCTGTGTTACTGCTACAAAATTTACTCGATGCCTTCTAAAAAATGATGTAACTTCTATGCTGTCTTTTGTTTCTCTTGAGAGCCTATCTAGCGTATATACTATTACACAATCTACTTCTCCTCCTTTAACATCTTCAAATAATTCCTTTATTGCTGGCCTTTCTAAATTCTTTCCTGAGAAGCCTCCATCATCGTACCTTTTGGCCAATGCTACCCAGCCTTCTCTGCTCTTTATGTACTTTTCACATGCTACTCGCTGGGCATCAAGACTGTTAAACTTTTGTTCTAGTCCGTCTTCATTTGATTTTCTCGTATATATCGCACATCTTACTTCTTTTAGCATTTTCAACTTCCATTTTTATCACGCATTCCAAATAATAAAGGTCCGTTGTAGCTCATTCCCATTATTTTTCCTGCCACTGCTGACAATGATGTATAAAACTCTTCTTTGTAGATTAAACCCTTGTCTGTTACCATTACCGCATGCGTCTCTTCACCTCTCTCCAATATCAACTCTGTTCCTTCTACTGGAAGTTTGTCACTACTTATTCTTTTTCCCTTCTCTAGCCGATCTGCCAGATATTCTAGTCTTTTTGCACCTTTTCTTGACATCTCCCCGTACGCTTTTTCCTGCATTCTATAAGCTAATCTTGGTATCAGATATTTCTTTGAGTATCTAGGTGCTTCTTCTCCAAATACCTTCTTCCATATTTTTCTCAGCTCATTCAAAGGTTTTTTCTCTAAATTCATTACTTTCTTTTCTATTTCTTCCTCCATATTTTTAGCCCTTCATAAATAGCTTCTCAATTCTGTCTATTTCTTTCTTCAATATTTCAGTGATCTCCTTACTGTTTTTCGCATAATCCATTGCTGTCATTCCAAATTTATCCGCTTGTTCTATTTCTCCTCCAGCCTTCACTAATTCTTTCACTATCTCTTTTTCGCCTATCATGCATGCAAGGTGCAGCGGTGTGCATTTATTTCCATATTCTTCCGCATTTACATTCCCTCCTGATTTTATCAATTCTCTCACGATTTCTAGACGTTTCTCCGTTACCGCTAGATGCAGTGCTGTATATCCTCTTGCATCTGCTGCATTCACATTCGCTCCTTTTTCGACTAATAACTTCACTGTTTTTGCGTTTATCACATAATGCAAAACTGTTCTTCCTTTTTCGTCTCTTGCATAAATATTTTTATATAAGTTCTCTAATAATTCTTTTGCTGACTTCTCTTTCTTGCCAAGCTTTAACATAATCCACCCCATCTTTTCTTTAAAAAATTTAAATCCCTTTTTTAAGCCTTCCCTCTCACTACATTTTCTATCTCATCTATCATTTCGTTCACTTGGCCCATTATCTTGCTTGCTAAATTTTGACATTCTTTCTTTATTAGCGACTTGTCTCTCTTCCTTATTTCTCCTATCTCTATTATTTTTAACTCCGGTAAATAACTCCTATTCAACATGTCTGCTATTTCTCCCACTAGCCTCTCTATTCCATAGCAGGTCAGTTCTCTACTTTTTGTTACTCCACCTTTTTCTCTCAGAAATTTGCTCGCCTTTTCACTCTCTTTGCTATCACATAGACGATACTTTTCACTTTCCCATATGTAATACATTGGTGTTGCACCATACTTATTCAGTTGATTAACTTCAGCTCCTGCCTTTACTAGCTCTTTTATTATTTCAACTCCTCCTATTTTGCACGCAGAGTGCAGTGGCGTACATCCAGTAACATATTGAGTGGCATTTACTTCTGCTCCCGACCTTAGCAGCACTTTTACATTTTCTAAGCTTTTTGCAAATACTGCACAGTGTAGTGTTGTATAACCATTTTTATCTCTTGCATTTACCTCTGCCCCTTTTTTTATTAATAACCTCACTGTTGTGTAATCGGAGATTTCTACTGCTTGATGCAAGATCGTCTCTCCTTCTTCATTTCTTTTATTAATATCATTACTTGATACTTCTTTAAAAAACTTACTAAAAGATTCTTTGCTAAACTTCATACTTACCTCACAAAATTAGCTTTTCTAGCGCCAGACAAATTTCTTATATTTACCTGCTGCTATTCAAGTCATGTCCTTTTTAGCATAAGAAAGCAAGTCCTTTTCTTTTTATTTCATACACTTTTACCTATTATTAATATAATATATGAGTATCTAAATATAAGTACTTAACTTATTAGAGATATTATTCGACTATCTTTCCAACTTCTGTGCAAATGTCGATGTTCGTGCCACTTCAGTACTCCCGGGTAAAATACTAAAATGTGCTTTTCTAACTCGTGTATTGAGTCTTTTTGCTCTAAATCATTTTTATAGTAAACGTTGTGTTCTGCTAAACCATATTTTGTAATCTTCTGATCTGTATAGTTTTCTATTTTGTAGTGGTGAGTAACGCTAAACCTTTCTAAAATTAGCTTGTGTTTTAAATTCCAATATTGCCCTGAAAGTTTATCGCTTCCCAATACAAATTTATTTCCTTCTTCTTCTATTCTACCAACCGGAAAACAGCTATTTATTTCTCCTAATTTCCAGCTATCTGACAGTACAATCTGCGCTTTTGCAAATTTAATCGATGGTAATAAGCTTTGAGTTAGAGGATACAGGGCTTTTAAGTTATACCACTGATGACTTCTTTCATAAATGCCTTTGTAATCCTTTGTGTGAGGCTCTGTTTCCCCAAGTACTGCTACATTCAACCGATATATGTCATTACTAAATGCTTGTTCATAATGCTCTCTTAAATAGTTGTCTACAATCTCTACTAACGGACCTCTAGAACTGAAAAAATTTATTCTTCCAAACGATAACACTGGCCCATTTTTTTCAACTTTTATACCAGAGTAGTCTGATAACAAACTTCCAAATAAACTTTCATCTAAAATAAACCTATCAACGTTATAGTGATCATTGAAAATCCTCATTAGCCGCGATCTTGCTGGTAACGATAGTTTTGCAAGTTCTACTACTGCATCCACAAAAAAGTTATTTGGAACATCCCTTATCCCTATCTGCAGTTCAAAAAAATGTTTTCCAGGTGGCTCCTCAATGATTGTAATATCTTCTATATTTGCCCACTTTAGTGCTATTTTGAGTGATTCTGGGGTTCCTCTTAAACGCTGAAATTTTACTCCTTCTACTATCGCCCTTCTTTTATCTTTTACCCAGCGTAGAATTTCCCCCAATTCATATTCCTCAATCAACCACGGCAATGTTTCTTCTTTAAGACTAAACTTAAACCCTCTGATGCAACTTGGATCAACTTTATAATCCGTTGCATCTACTAGCGCTTTTTCCTGTTTTGTTGCATTTGGTGGCAATAACATTAATTCAACTCAATCTTTAAGTTTCTTAAAGCAGCACACTCATTACCTAGCACCACAACATCTTCTTTTGGCTCGATTAATTCCACATTTTCTACACCATCTACAAATAAATTCGCTATTATCCATGATCTTGTCACACTCCACCCCAATCTCTTTGCTAACTCAAATTTTTCGATAAATTGTTTCTTTGCTATTTCAATAATTTCTGGTAGTGCCTGTGAATTAACACTGATCCTGCTGTGAATATCTATTTCCGTAATATTGCAACCAATTACTGTTATCGTATCTGTTAAAACCCTTATATCATCTCTGGTAACCTGCTTTTTTACAATTTCAAGTAGGTCTTCTGGCACTGTGGATAACTCTGTGGATAAAATTGAGATCTCTACACTTCCTGGCACTTTTGACTCAACCAGCGCATCCTTTACTCTTTTATCTGCTGACAGTGCATGATATCTATAATATTCCTTACTTCCTCCTGTTGACCACCCCTTTATTTTTGCTTTGATTCTTTTTCTAAATCGTTCGTCCTCTTCTTCTTTCTGCCTCTCCACTCCATAAAACTCAGCTAAATTATCAAGATCTTCTCCCGTTGCAAATTTTAGTAAATTGCTCTTTACTGCTTCATTTATTCTTTGTCTTAGTAACAATTCCCTCCATGCTGCTACTTCTAATACCTTCATCGCTGGGTCACTTTCTACTAATGCTGTAAAACTTTCATCTCTACGCACTAACTCTTCCTTCATCCGAGAAAAAATCTCTTCAAAGTTCAGTGGTTCGATAATATTTGGCTGCTGCATTTTTAAACAACTACTTCATTAATATTTATGAACTTACCTTCTGAAAGATAGACACCTTCTAAATTCAATGTTACTCTCCCTTCTTTTACTCCTTCAACTTTTACTTTTTCTAACTTAAACCTCTTTTCCCATTTTTCCAAAGCTTCTGCAGTTGCCGCATATATCTCAAGTGTTAAATCTTTATTTATTGGCTTATCTACTAATTCAAATAGCCTTGAACCATAACTTCTCCTCATAATTCTACTGTTAATAGGAGTGGTCAGTATATCAATTATTGATTGCTTTAAGTGTTCTAAACCCTCTAGTTCTTTACCTGTTTCTTTGCTCATTCCCTTCATACTGGCTCTGTAAAAACATCAGAACTCCCTCTAATTACTTTAAACCCACATGAAACTATATCTCCTACTCTTCCTATACCAAACCCATTGGCAAATACTGTTTTAGATCCTTCTATTAATATTTTTCCTTCACTAAAACTATCTCCTTGCCTGCAAATTTGCTTACCATTTACAAAAACATTGTTACTGCCGCTAATGCAGAAATGTGGTATAGCTTCTCCACAGTAGTCTCCTAACCTCACTATTCCTTTGTTCAATTTAAGTCGATCCTTTCTGCTTTCAGTTTTATTCCACTTTTTGTCATTTCTATACTTGATCCCCCAGCCTTAAGTGTTATTTTGTCTACTACTTCAATCTCTAAATTATGCTTCTCTTTATCATATAATAATCTTGTCCCATCTTGAAATTTTACACTATTTATTTCTTTTTTATTCTCTGGTGCAGGGTATTTTTCCTGATATATTCCTGCTAACACCACTCCTAATGATAGTTCACCAAGAGGAGAAAATACCATAACCTGTCCATCAATATCTGGCGGAGACCAATCTCTATCTTTTCCTGCTTTACTTGTTATCCATGGCAGATAATCTGTTACAATATCTCCTATTTTAACTCTTACTTTTGCTTTTTCATAATCTATTTCTTTTACAACTCCTATACGAACAATGTTGGCCAGTTTCCTCTGTAGTTCCGAAATTGCAAAATTATTTTCTAACATTTATTTCACCGATTTCTATTTTGTGTGGCATAAATTTTCCTTCTTTCCAAATAGATCGCCCTACGTGTATTGTATGCACCCATTCAACCATCCACACTAAATATGCATCGAGCTCTGGTCTAAAGTCATCTCCTCCTCCTGATATAAATTCTCCTGGTGAAACATTTTTCACGTTCCAAGTATTTTTATTTACTACTCTCGCAACCTCAGCAGCTAATGTTCTGACCATAATAGATGCATTTTCTATTGTGCTATCAATCACAATTCGTGCTTCAAATCTTGCTTTCAACGCTAATTCTTCTGTTCCTGGATCATGTCCTTTTTCAAGACTGCTAAGTTCCACAAAAACCGCTGGTGCTAACAGTTCTTTCCTTATTGCTGGATAAATTTCACATGTCTGTATAGCCGGTATTTCTTCCTTCAGTGTGCTGCAAATTGCTTGATGTAAATCTTTCAAATTCATCCTTTATAGCTCAATTCACGTTCAAAAAATTTTGTAAATACTTCCTCAACCTCATAATTAACAAGATTTCCTATTATCCTTGAAGCCTCAGGTTCTAGTGGCAACTTAATTTCCTTTATTGGCAGGGCTGTTCTTCCTTCACGCTTAAAAATACCGCTATTTCCTTTTGGCATAACTGCTGCAAATCCTCCTATAAACTCATGCTTTCCTACTTTCGATCCTCTTCTTGTTTTTTGTATTTTGCCAATTGCCGATGCTCTAATGTCATAGAGATTTGCTCTAATTAACACTTCTAATCTGCTAGTTTTCGCCTTAAAAATTCTTAATCTCTTTCTTATCAAACTTTTCTTTTCCTCACTAATTTCCTTAGCTGCTTGCGCTTTTAACCATAGTGCCGTTCTGTTTAATGCACTCACTATTGCTAATTCTATTTTTCTTCTTTTAGCGTTTACACTTTCTATTACCTTATTACTATTAACTTCTATATGAATAGACATTCTATACCCCAGATGCTTCGATTCGCCAGATCATTCCAGATTTATCTCTAAGTGGTGGTGAGTGCACCTTATACTTACAGTTACCAATAACGAAGATATCTCCTACCATTGGCTTTAATATATCAAAGACACTCACCTCCAAAATCAACATCTCCCCCACAAATTGTCCTTCACCAATCTCGTATAATTTATCTGGCTGTTGCTTTAATACTTGTACCATGTATGCCTTATTTTTCGACTCATACAAAGCTACTTCTCCTAGATGGGCAAAACAATCTTTAAATAATCTCTTAATACTCTCTTGCATTCTTCTATTTTATTCATTAAGTTTTCATCAGTACGCTAATAAGGTATATGCTGATAGAGTACTAACTGCCTTTTTGTTGCTCTATCAGTATTGTTATATTGCAACGACCTTGACCAAAACGGCCGGGCGGTGGCACATTGGCAGAGGGTTTGACTGCGTATGCAAATCAGTCCCTCTATCAAATCTTCTTGGCTCTTGTTTTGCATAAAGTGGCTGTCCTAGTGTATTTACTGTTTCATTAAAATCTGCTGGTGCAAAATATGTTGTAAATGTGCTCGCTGTTCCTACTGGAAAACAGTGCCCTGTATCTTTCTCAATAAATCTTCTCACCGTTCCTTCAGGGTCAGTTGCTTGCCCTCTATATTCTTCAAATGTGATGCCACAAAACGTAAATCCTGATCTCATATCGTTCCTTAGTGCTGCTCCTTCTTGCCATCTCTCATATGCTTCTTTCACTTTACTATGCGAAGTTAATGCATCAAAAAACTCAGGGCTTACTAAGGCATGAACTCCTGTCATATATTCACCACTTAGATTATCTTCTATATGCCGGAGTACTTCCAGACACTTACGTTTTACATCAGTTGTTGCAGTTCCTAGTGCAAAATTTACTACTTTTGGTGTGATTTCAAATTCGTTGTACAGATTTAATAATTCTGACCCATCAGCATCTAAAATTATTCCTTTTAGCGCTCCCATTCGCAAATGCTCTAATGTTATTGCATGTTTGTTTCTCATCAATTGCAAATGATCGGTTATTACATCTGCCAGCGCTTTAAGTTCACTCTCTGATCCAAATGCCCTTATTCCTTGTACTTCTTCTGGCAGCACTACATCATCATGCGGAATGTGCGGAATCGTAAACGTTCTTACCTTTCTTTTTCCTCTTTTTCCTACTGTTGCTGGTGCTCCTGGAACTTGCGTTGGTAGTAAACTTAATATTCCGTTTTGCTCTTCTATGGTAATATGTCGAAATCTTACTGACCTACTTGGAAATAAATTTAAATTTTCAATTCGTCCATAATTTATCGGCAATATATTCATCGCATTTGTTAGTGCCGTCATACTAAATGCTGTATTTGTAAATGGATTTTGCATTTTTTCTTTTCCCCCTTTTGTATTTTTAATAGTTTTTTTAAGCTCCCTTGCGGATAATGATCCCTCGTCCTTCAAGTTGCTTTATTGCTGCATTTTTCTGCTCTTCAGTGATATTTGCTGGCCACACAACCGCACGATCAGCTAGCATTGCAACACGAGTAATAATTACTGCTTTAGCATTTTCTGTCGCATTTACATCACTTACTATTGCACCTATTGCTGTTTGTGTACCATCTGTGGCAGTTGGATTTATTATCTTAACCATGCTATCTTTATCGAGAGCCACTACTGTACCAAGCTTTAGGTTCTGCCCTTTTGCTACTGTTATTTGATCTCTTGAATATAGACTTGATGCCTCATACTTTAATAAGTCACCTAGATTATTTTGTTCGGTTATACATGTCATATTTTCTTTTCTCCTTTTTTTCCTTTAGTTTTACCGCCATGTTTGTAGTTATTGTACGCGGCGGTTATAAAAATACTTTAACTCCTACGACTTCTTGCTACCTGCATCATCAAATCTTCCGGAGAATTCTGTGGTATTGCACTCAGTATTTCTGTCTTCTTCGTTCGCTCTGCTAGCAGTTCCATTAAAACTTCCCGTGCTTGCTCAACACTTACGCCCTGCTCAATAAATTCTCCTATCTTTTCTGGCATCTTTGATATATTACATAATCTTATTATCTCTAAAATTTCTCTACGACAGTTCTCGTAGCCTTCCTCAGTTAACTCATTAGTTGTCATACTAACACTCCTATGATTATTGATAAATTCAAAAAATGTTGTAACTCCATCTGCAAGATCTATTTCTACTGCTTTCTCCCCAAAATATAGCCCTGCTTCTGTTGATCGAATCTTTTCAATTGAAAGACCTCTGTTCCTTGCTATTAGCTGCAAAAACATTTCATATAGTCGGTCTACTTCTTTTTGTAAGCTTCCCAGACTTTCAGACGTCATTGGCTCATGTGGGTTTAAATCATTCTTTCGACTACCAGCAAAGATTGTAGTGTACTTAATACCTTGCTTTTCATCAAACCTACTTTGATCTATATGACTTGCTATTACTCCAATACTGCCAACACCAGAAGTTCTGCTCACAAATACCTTCTCAGCGCTAGAGGCTATAGCATATGCAGCAGAATATGCATCATCATTTGCTATTGCAATAATTCTCTTTTTTGCTCTTGATTCATAAATAAAATCAGCTAGGTCAAAGACACCGTTTACTTCCCCTCCTGGACTGTCTATGTCAAGTAGAATCATCTCTATGCTTTTATCTTCTAAAGCACTCTCTATCTCTTCATGAATATTTTCATACGAAGTCATGTCTAAAATATGATCAAAAGCTTCTGTTTTTTTAGTCAAAACTCCATAAATACGTATTATTGCTATTCCTTTTGGGTTTATATGAAAATACTTTGAGTTCTTAAAGATAGGTTGTTTGCTGTTATATAATGATAGTAGTTCAAAGCTTCTTCTCTCTACCATTATTGGCTTATTTATCCACATCACCTTCCTTCCCTTTTATGGTTAACATCAGAATCGAAACAAAGTCCAAAAGAATTAGCACGCTTTTGATCTTCTGCTATTTCTTGATCAATTTCTTCTACATCGTAACCCATTTCTGATACTACTTCCGATCGACTCTTAAATCCATTTCTTACTGCCATTTGCTGTGCTTGTTGATCTTTTAAAGGATCCACCCAATCAAATCCCTGCGGTATCCATTTTACTTCTTTTAATGTCTGCTCATCGTTTGCAAAAATTTTCCCAGATAAAAGTGCAAGTTCAATCCATCTATTCCATATAGGCCTACAAAATTGGAATACCATGATATTATGTTGTAACATAGAGCAACGACGACGAAACTCTATCAATCCTGCCCTAATAGATGAATAATTGACATTGGTTAAATCCCCTGTAAGCTGTTCGTAGGTAATTCCTATACCAATAGCAATTGCTCTAAGCTGCTGTCTCATAAAGGCCTCATAGCTTCCACCAACATCAGATGGTTCTGAAAATTTAATATCCTCACCTGGATCTAAAAGTTGCATAGTTCCTGGTTCAAGTCCTGATAACGCAACTCCATGCTCATTTGATTCACTCTCTCCCATAATATTTGCTTCAGGATCAAGTCGTGTAATAAATCCCGCAAACATTGCCGCAGTTTTCTTTCTAACTAGCTCTGCATCGTCATATTGATCAAGTTCGTAAAGTTTCAAAAGTACGTTAGAAAGCCATGGTTCTCCTCTTATTTGCCCAGGTCTTTGTGGTTTATAAATATGAAGTACATCACTTGCTGGCACACGAACTGATTCTCCAATTATGCTTTCTCCTGGATGCTCTCTAAAAAGGTAATATGCTTCTCTTTGCCCAAGTCTATTGAACTCAATACCATTTCGAATAATATTACCATTTGCAAGTGTTTGATTGGTTTTGTTGTCTAAATGTTCTGACTCAAGCGCTTGTAGCTGCAATGGCACAGAAAGACCATCTTCAGGTTTACGGTTTCTGAGGCGTACAAAACATTCCCCGCCTTCAATCATACCTCTGCATACTAGAGCTTGTAGTCCGTAGAAATCACTAACTCCATTGCTATCTGCTTCATCGGTCCAATGAAGCCACAATTCCTGGACTTTCTTTTTTAATTCAGCATCTTTTGCTTTTGATTGCGGCTTTATTCCTGTCCCAACGCAATTACTCACTATCGTATCGATAATATTTTCAGCGTAAGGATTTTTTCTCACCATATCACGAGAGCGGCTGCGTAATGTTTCAAGGCTATTAGAAAGTAAGCTATTTATGCTACCTCTCTCTGGATGCCAATACATTAGCCTTCTTCCATAACCTGCTCCATCCCAAGCCAAGCTCTTGGTTTTTGGTAATTTGTTGAATAGTTGTTTTAGTGATTTTAGTAACATTTAGCCTCTCTTATGTTAATAAACCGCTTCATAAATTCTGAATACACCAACCCACTAGGTGAAATTTTTTCATTTTTTCTATTGACTTTTAACACAACTGCTGATGGCTCTGAAAATTTTATGTCCTCTCCTGGGTCTAAAAGCTGCATTGTTCCAGGTTCCAGGCCAGATAGTGCTACTCCTTGCTCACTTGCTTCACCTTCTCCCATGATATTTGCTTCTGGATCGAGTCTCGTAATAAATCCAGCAAACATTGCTGCAGTTTTCTTTCTCACCAGCTCTGCATCATCATATTGATCAAGCTCATAAAGCTTCAGCAGTATATTAGAAAGCCAAGGCTCTCCTCTGATTTGCCCAGGTCTTAATGGTCTATAAATATGTAAAACATCATTTGCTGGCACTCTCACTGATTCACCAAACGAGCCTTCACCAGGGTGTTCTTTAAATAGGTAATATGCTTCTCTTTGACCAAGTCGGTTAAATTCAATACCACTACGAATAATATTGCCATTTGCAAGAGTCTGATTGCTTTTGTTATCTAAATGTTCTGATTCTAATACTTGAAGTTGCAATGGTACAGAAAATCCATCTTCGAGTTTTCGATGTCGGAGGCGTATAAAACACTCTCCACCTTCTATCATACTTCTGCATACTAGAGCTTGTAATCCATAAAAATCACTTACTCCGCTACTGTCTGCTTCATCTGTCCATTTCAGCCATAATTCTTGCACCTTTTTCCGAAATTCTCCATCTCTTGCTTTTGATTGCGGTTTTATTCCTATTCCAATAGAGTTACTTACTATTGTATCAATTATATTTGCTGCATATGGATTTTTTCTTACCATATCCCGAGAGCGGCTACGTAAGTGCCCAAGGCTCTGAGAAAGTAAATTATTTATGCTTCCTAACTCTGGTTGAAAGTGAAAAAATCTTCTTCCTGAGCCTGCTGCATCCCACGCTGAGCTTTTTATCTTTGGTTTGTTAAATAATTGCTTGAAGGTTTTGAGCAGCATTTATAAAATTCCTTTACTCGTTGAAAAAACAATTTTCCTCTTTGGCCTCATGCCTGCAACTTTTAACCCCGCTTTTATTCGTTGCCTGAGATCCAATAAATCCTTTATTTGAACTTCCCCGTACCGCACAACATGGTCACCATATGCAATTGAGACAACTCTTTCTCCGCTTTGCAGTTTTTGAATTGCTTTCTCAACTTGAGTTAAATATTTTTCACTGTACATTTTGATTACCAAGCCACTTACTCTGTCTTACTTTTTTAGGTTTTTTACTTTCTGGTTTTTCACTTAAACTATTCCATTTACTCTCTGGCCATCTGTCTATTCCCAGTGCTATCGATGCTGCTCTTGCGTAAACTCGGCAATCTAGTACTTCATTTCTTTCTCTTACCTTTTGCCACTCTTGTTTGGTGTATCCTTTTACTACCTTGCTGACTAATTGCTCTGCTGTTAGCTGTTTAAAATATTCAGGTGCATACTCGGGAAAATGACAATATCCAGGTAGAGCTTTTCCCTCTTCTTCTTTCAAAATATTAAGTAATTGAAAAAGCTCTGACTTTAATATCGATACTCCTACTGGCCAGAGCTTTATTCCTCTTTTTAGCTTTTGACCACCAACTGTTATATCTACTCTACTTGGGCTGCTCAGTGGCACTAGTGCTTTATTTACACCTTTGACTGCCATTACTCTTCCAGATCCTTGATGACCTCTTACCCAGTTGTATACTTCTTGCGTTGCATATCCAGCATCTACCGCCATCATGCTTATCATATATTCAAGCCCATTTTCACCGATAAAATGATGATTGAGGAGCTCCGAAAGCTTTTTCCATACTTCTCTACTTCCTGTATCTCCTTCAAATACTCGGTAGTCTATTGACCAACTTTCACGACTTTTTCCCCATGCTACAACTTCTACTTCTAAACGATCTTTTTGGACATCTACTCCTGCTGTGAGAACTACTTCGCCTTTTGGTACTGTGCCTACGGGAAAAAATTCTCTTCTGTTAAATAATTGCTTCCAGTCTGGTACTTCTCCTTTATCTACCCAGGTTTCTCCAAGCGTAGTATTTATCCAAACTTTCAGTAATTGTTCACTTTCCTTTGCATGGAGAAAATCTTCTACTGCTTGTTGCCAACTATACCAGCCAACCGGGCTATAAAGACTTGAAAGATGAAATCCTTTTTTCTCACCTTTTACTCTATTAGTAGGCCTCCATTCTCCACGCTCAAGCATCTCTGTCTTTTGATGATTTTCTATCTTTTCACCACATTCTATACACATATAGTGTGCTGTATTTGGATTTTTATCTTCCCATTTTATTTGTGACCATTTTAGAACTTGATAGTAATTACAATATGGACATGGTACAAAAAAATATCTCTTATCTGTTGCTTCAAATTCCTTCTCAATTCTGCTTATTCCATGAATCGTTGGTGTTGATACTAAAAAAATCTTTCGCCTTGCAAATGTATTAGTTCGAGCAATACTGAGCAGCACTGGATCTCCTTCACCACCTGAATCTCCTGGATAGGCGTCTATTTCATCAAGAAAGAGGTATTTTACTGGCATAGATCGGAGTCCTACACTGCTATTTGCTCCAGTTATTACTACTATTCCACCTGGAAATTCCTTACTTTGTACAGTATTTCCTGAATCTCTTGATCTTGGGTCTTTTACTTTACTTTTTAAACATGGTGTACTTTCAATAAGTGGCGCAAATCTTCCTTTTGACCAACGCTTTCCCATTTCAACTGTTGGCTGTACTACTAGCATTGGCCCTGGCGTTTGATCGATGATATAGCCAATCCAATTATTTCCTGCTTCTGTTCCTCCAATCTGTGCTCCTTTCATGAATACTACTTTTTCTGCTGGTGAGGACGGAGATAGTGAATCCATGATTTCTTTTAAATAAGGAGTTCTCTCTGTTCTCCATTTTCCTGGCTCTGATGCTGCAGTTGCTGCTAAAACTCGATACTCATTTGCCCACTCTGATACTTTAAGCTCTGGATCTGGTCTTAAACCTTCAGAAAAAGATGTAGCGTATATCATATTGCTACCTCTTCACCATCATTAGATGATACTTCAACATCACTTAAAATAGAACTGCACTCACTTGTTTTCTCACTTTCGAGTTCAATAAACATTTTCTTTTCAAGTGCTTCTTCTATGTACTTCTGAGTTAAATTACTCATTGTTATTGCAGCTATGAGCGCAACTATTCCCACCATTACCGCAGCTATAATGTTAGGGTAAATTCCTACTATCGCTATTGCGCATATTGTTATAGTGACACAGATGATATTGGTATATTTCTTTATTTTTTTGTCTGCTATTTTCCTTTCTTCAAAATATTTATTGCTCAATAAATGAAATGTTGGAAAGTTCTTCTGTCTTCCAAATAACACTATTTCCTTCTCTTTGCTCAGTAATTTTATTAATTTTGCGTTGTTCGTTATTATTGCATACTGAAAAACATCCGTGGCATCTGCTCCTCTCTTTAGCAACAACTTTACTACGTTAAAGTGACCATGCTTTGCAGCAACATAAATTCCCGTTTTTCCACTCTCATCTACAGCATCTATTTCAACTCCTTCACCAAGAATACCGTCTATTAGGTCTTCATATCCTTTTCTGGCAGCTAAATGAAGCAAACTGTTTTTATCAGCTCCGTATCTATTACTTGCTAAAATCTTTACTATATCTAATCTATTTGCTTCTTTTGCATAACAAAATGGTGTCTTGCCATTATCATCCTTAATTAAAGGATCTATATCTTCTCGAGTTAGTAAAACTTCTATTGTTTTAAGTCTTTCAGCGTAATGTAGAGGTGTTTTATTTTCATAATCTTGTAAATTAACCCCAGCATTAGGAACATTTATTAAGCATCTTACAATATCTAAACATAAGTCCCTTTCGTCGTAATTACTACTACTTATAGCTACGTGCAAAGAAGATAATTTCATTGCATTTCTGCCGCTACCAGCTATATTGACATTCGCACCAAGATTTGAAAGTAATTTTACTACTTCTAGCTTCTTGTTGTTCACTGCATAATGAATTGCTGCATGATTTCTCACGTCAAGAACATCCTTATCCGCGTTTCCTTCTCTAATTAAAATTTCTACTATTTCTTCATGTCCAGCTCCTGCCGCTAAGTGTAATGGTGTATGTAGTAAAGCATTCTGCTCATTAACATTAACTCCTTTGTTGAGTAAAAACCTTACAGCATTTGCTTCATTCAACATCGCAGCTAAGTGAAGTAAGCTATCTCCCTCTGATCCATATTTATGATTGATTAGTGCTTGTAATATTTCTTCTCTTGCACAAGAAAGCGCACTTTTACCATCATCATCAGCGATCAGTGGATTAATATTTTTCCTGTTCAGTAAGAGTGCAACCATACTAAGCTCGTTAATTTCTACTGCATAATGCAGCGGTGTCCTTCCATTTAATCCTCTAACGTTTACATCTACTCCTGGCTGATTAATGAGACACTCTATTAATTCTAAACTTAACTTAGCAGACATTATTAAAATTTAGCGTTAGATAATTCTTCAAGTGAGTTTGTAATCTCTTCAGTTAGCGTCTTATGAATCTTTTCAGTGTCACTCAGTGATGCAAGCAGTGCTGAAACCCTATTTGGAATATTAAGCAAATTATTACGGACAACTCTTGCTACATTAAATGCATCGCGCTTTACTTCCTCTACTGCTACAAGTTCACCAATCTCAGCCTTAGCTTTTGCCTCAAGCAGTTTACCACGTTCCATCTCATTTTTTATTCGCGTTTTTAGCAACATTGTAGAAAGGTTATTTGTATTTTCGTTTTCTGGATTTTTCCTCCTCAGTGGCTGACTTGGATCTCTTATTGCTGCCACCGCTTCATTTGCTTGTTCTCTATTGATCAAACCATCCTCCAACTCAACTATTCCTTTTTTTACTAAATAACAGACATATTGCTTTGATACTCCTATCTCTCTTGCCCATTCCGTCTGCGTGATTTTTTCCACTCTTTTCCTCCTCTCTTTTTGCTCTTTTTTACGAATTTTCTTCTTGAATTTCTGCAAAAGTTTTACCAGTACTGGCTAAAATGGCATCTCTTCCGGTATATACTTGCCAACGTTTTATGGTTACATCTACAAATTTTGAATCTAGCTCTATTGTTCTGCAAATTCTTCCTGTTCTCTCACATGCAATCAGCGTACTTCCAGAACCGCTAAATGGATCAAGTACAGTATCCCCAGGTCTGCTGCTATTAACTATTGCTTTCTCCATTAGCTCTACTGGCTTCATTGTTGGGTGCAGTGAGTTATGTATTGGCTTATCATAAAACCATAGATCACTTTGATTTCTACCGCCATGCCACTCACGTTTATTGCCCCTTTTCCATCCATAGAGCATTGCTTCGTATTGTCTTTGATAATCAGACCTGCCTAGTGTAAAATGATTCTTTGCCCAAATGATAAATGTTGACCATTTTCCTCCTGCCTCCTCAAATGCTTTTTGCAACGTTGAAAACTCTGATGATGATATGCAGATGTAAATTGCTCCTTTCGTATATGCTAAAATATGAGTACAAATATCATAGAGAAAAAGCTCATACTTTTCACCTTGATTATCATTTAGTATCTTTTTATCTTGGCTATTACCATAATCAACGTTATATGGAGGATCACAAACAGTAATATCTGCCATTTTATCATCTAACAGCGCTTTATATGATTCAACTACAGAGCTATCACCACAATAGATTCTATGATCACCTAAAATCCAAAGATCACCTGGCTTTGTTATTTCTACCTTTTTGTCATCAACAACTAAGTCAGAAAGATCTTCTTCTTCACCATCTAAATCATCAAGAAAGTTTTGAACTTTTTCTAGCTCAAATCCTGTCATTTTTAGGTCAAACTGCAAATCTTCTAATTCTTGAATTTCCACCTTCAAAAGATCATCATCCCACTTTGCCCAATTAGCTGATTGATTTGCCAGTAATCGAAAAGCTTTGGTTTGTGGTTCATTTAAATTATCACTTAAGACCACTGGAATACTCTCCATACCAAGTTTTCTTGCTGCTTTAAGTCTTAAATGACCATCAACCACAGTTCCATCGCTTTTTGCAACTATTGGAATACGAAAGCCGAATTCCCTGATTGAAGCACACATTCTGTTGACCACATCGTCATTTTTACGTGGATTACGATCATATTCAACTAGGTTTCGAGTAGGATAGTAGTGGATTGCTAAATTCATATCTTAATAATTAAAAAGTTAATATTCAAAATATCTCTGACGCTAAAGAAGGCCTGGGGTCTGACCCACCAAATCCGCCATTCTGGCTGAAAGGACCCACTTTTTATGGATTTTTCGTCTTATTAATATCTTTACTAATATAGAACATTAATGCCAAAGCATCGGCCTCATTATCATCTCTAGGTGAAAAACTTTTTTCACGTATCGCTTCAATAACTTCACTCTTACTTGCATTGCCTTTGCCTGCTATAAAGCGTTTGATAGTTTTAACATTAACACCTTGGTAGGGAATATTGTTCTCTTCACACCAAGCAGACAGAACTGCGAGAAAACCGCCATAGCAATGCGCTGCATCAGTTCCTAGATGTCTTCTCACTTCCTCAAAATACACTGCAGAAATGTCTTTCAAAGAATTGAGCCAATTACGAAAATTCAAGAAGCACATGCCACCTCCGCTAAAACGGCTACCATGAAAACTTTTGCTCCCACTTTCAATTACTCCATCTGTTAGAATTGCCCAGCCTGTCTGTTTACCGAGGTCCAGTGTTAGGATTGACATTATTTAAAACTATAAGTAGCACTGATTCCAAAATATCGTCTGGTTCCTCGAACGTACTATCAAAAAGCGGTTTATAGTTTTTTTGTTGGCCAACAACGGAAATTCGAGAATCATGTGCTACTCCTAAGAAGTATATGGATTAAGGTTGTCTACGTTATAGTAGCTCTTTCAACTACCTCTTAACAGATATATACTAGAAATGAGGTTGGAAATTTGATTTGCACTAAATTTTTTTTGTTTGAGTTAAGTTATTTCTTCTCAATTACGCAACTTAGCAAACACTTTGTTTCTCTTGCTATCAGCTAATTTAAAGGTTTTCTGGGAACACTCAATAAAAAAAGATGAGAGATACAAGGAACTTATGAAAGCTGTTGCAAAGTGAGTTTTCTCCTTCATATAAATTTTTTCTTTACAATGAATAAAAAAAATGTTAAACTTACGAGTAAGTTTACTTATATCAATCTAATCATTAGTAGTACTTTTTATTTGCTTTTCAAAGGGTGTTAAAGGAAGTGTATGAACAGGAATCATAATGAAATTTTATTCTATGAAACAGATGATGGAAAGGTATGTATTGAAGTTAGATTTGAAAATGAAAATCTATGGCTTACTCAGAAACATATGGCTGAGTTATTTGGCTGTTCAACTGATAATATTTCATTGCACCTAAAAAACATTTATCTATGTAAAGAACTAGATAAAAACTCAACTACCGAGGAATCCTCGATAGTTCAAAAAGAGGGAGAAAGAGAAGTAAAACGTGATGTGGTTTTCTACAATTTAGAGGCTGTGATATCAGTTGGTTATCGTGTCAATTCAGAGCGTGGTGCTGCTTTTCGCACATGGGCAACTGATAAGCTAAAGAAGTATATTTTCAAAGGTTTCGTGATTGATAGCAATAGATTTAAAAATGGCTCTAGATTTGACACTCGGTTTTTTGATGAGTTGCTTGAAGAAATTAGAGAAATTCGTGCAAGTGAGCGTATGGCTTATCAGAAAATCACAGACATTTATGCAACTTCAGTAGACTATGCAAGCTGTTCAACTGAAACAAAAAATTTCTTTGCTATAGTGCAGAATAAATTGCATTTTGCTATTACTGGAAATACAGCAGCAGAAATTATTGCTAACAGAGTGGATAGAAGTAAACCTAATATGGGATTAACAAATTGGCGTAAGGGGCCTAAGGGAAAAATCTTTCTTTCTGACACGCAAGTAGCAAAAAACTATTTAGATAAAAATGAAATTGCTCAGCTAAACAGAATAGTAAATATGTATATAGATTACGCAGAGTTTCAAGCTGCCAGGGGTAAAGTAATGTATATGAAGGATTGGAAAGAGAAACTCGATGCATTTTTAAGATTTAATGAGCAAGATATATTACAGAATTATGGCAAAACCTCTCATGAAGTAGCAATTGCCCTAGCTACAAAAGAATATGAGGTATTTAGAAAAACACAGGATAAGTCATATAAGTCAGACTTTGATAAATTGGTGGAAGAAAAGAAAAGTCTTGATCAAAAAAGTGTAAAAACTTAGAGCTAAATTTCATAAAAGTAAAAAACAATTTAGAAATGCCTCTTAATTGAGTTTTAAGCTATTCTAGTGTGCCGTAGAGACACAAAGACTGTTCAGAAAAGAACAAGCTGAGTGCAAAAGCTACGCAACAGATGAGGGTGGGCCCCTTGAAGCCAGTTTACAAGAGCAGGCTTCAAACAACCATAAGCTGCTTTGGTAAAGAGCCAAGGTAGTGAGCGTTATGGAAAAGGCACAATTATGTGTCATGTGTGAAATAGAGAGATGAACGAAAGTGAACCACTGAACACGTGTCGAAACTTAATGCGATGATGTCAAAACCAGGTGCGTAGAATTCACTTGGGATAAACCTATCGGGAGCTTGTTTACTGGGTAGGTGGCGTCCGGCATAGAGGTGGCATGAATCTATTTCAGGCTATTGTGTGGAACTGCGGGAACCTGTCGTTTCGATGATAAGGGAGAAATCCAAAGAGCTGATCTCTGAGGGTGAGAGTACCGATGCGAAAAACAGGGACGGATCAGCTCGTAGTAGTGAAGAAGTTTCTGTAATGGAAATGGAGCGAAGGGGCTGAGTTATTTAGTTTTAATTATTTATCAACCGAAAGGGAGGAGTTAATGAATAAAACAAAGTCTTTTGATATACCAAAGCAACTTATTTGGAAAGCTTATAAACAAGTATCGAAAAATAAAGGAGCGGCAGGTGTAGATGGGGTCTCGATAACAAAGTTTGAGGAAAATCTAAAAGATAATCTATACAAATTATGGAATCAGATGTCATCCGGAAGTTATTTTCCAGAGCCAGTAAAAGCTGTTGTAATACCAAAAGCTACAGGAGGAGAGAGAATATTAGGCATCCCTTCAGTAACAGATAGGATAGCACAAACAGCTGCCACAATGTATCTTGAGCCGTTGGTAGACCAGAAGTTTCATGAAGATTCGTATGGCTATAGACCAAACAAATCTGCACTGGACGCGGTAAGTACGACTTGCAAGAGATGCTGGAAGAATGATTGGACGGTAGATCTGGATATATCTGGATTTTTCGACAATTTGGATCACGAGTTAGCATTGGAAGCAATCAAGAAGCATACAGACTGCAAATGGGTCATACTGTACGTTGAACGGTGGATGAAAGTCCCTATTCAGCAAGCAGATGGTAGTAAGGTAGTTAGGGATAAAGGAGTTCCGCAAGGAGGTTCGATAAGCCCTATAATTTCGAACATATTTATGCATCATGTATTTGATATGTGGATGAGACAAAACTATCCAACCATGCCATTTGAGAGGTATGTAGACGACGCGATAGTACACTGCAAAACTCAGAAGCAGGCGGAATTTATCAAGGTAATGATCGGAAAAAGATTGGCTGAGTATAAGCTAAAACTACATCCTGAGAAGACACAAATAGTGTACTGTAAGGACCACTACAGGAAGGGCGAATTTCCCAAACAAAGCTTTGATTTTCTAGGCTACACTTTTAGACCTAGGTTAGCAAAGAACAAAGTTAAGGGTTATAGAGTCTTATTTATGCCTGCAATTAGCAACAAAGCCAAGAAAAAGATCCACCAAGCTATAAAATCATGGAAAATACACAGGCAAACATCTACAACCATGGAGGAGATATCAAAGAAAGTAAATCCCATAGTCAGAGGCTGGTTTCAGTATTATGGCAGGTTTTATAAATCAGAGATGCATCCAACTCTCAGAAATATAGAGAGATACCTAATAAAGTGGGCTAGGAAAAAATATAAGAAACTTCGAGCTCATGGAAGACTAGCGAGCCAATTTCTAGGAAAGGTGAGAAAAAGGTCTCCAAATATTTTCTACCACTGGGAACTAGGACAAGGATCAAAAGGCTAAATAATGGGAGCTGTGTGAGCTGAGAGGTTCATGCACAGTTCTGCGAGAGACTGGTGGGGAAGTTCCGCCGGTCTACTCTCCCGTAAGTAACTTAGGTCTTGGTGGTAAATTGTACCCCAAAGTCATAGAATCGTTCTAAATCCGCATTAAAAGCTATTTCTTGTATTTATGAATATTTTAAGACCTTTCCAGTTTCCCTAACTTCTTTTTTCTTCACTCCCTAAGCATTACTTTAATTCTAGTTAACCTCATTATATTTTCATATTGTTTATTATTATTTGTTATTAGTATATATATATGTATAGTGTTATTTACATATTATAATAATATATAAGATTTTCGGAAAGTGGAAAGCTAGCTACTGTAGCGGGTTCTAGGGCGATCTGATTCATTAAGTCTTTTGGAAATGGAAAGATAAAGTCTTATAGATATTAAATGGATAAAAATACTGAATTTCAATGGTTTAGGTGTATTATATTTCTGTTTCCTTATTTTGAAATTTTGCCGGAAATCACGGAAACTATAAAACTCAGATCGGCCTAGCCAAAGTAATGAAATACATCAAGCTTGCCTATAGTTGCGAAATTTGTATTCCCAGTTTGGCTTAAATGCTTTTTGTATGACCCATTTTTTAAATAAAAGTTTTTTCAAGTTTGTAATTAACCTTTTATTATAGCAGATTTATGCTGATGGCTGTAAACTGTTTTTAAAGACTATTAGCAACTTTGAATTTCCCTGCACCCAGCTTAAATTTACCTTCACCTCTTGCAAAAGGACCAGTTGGAACATCAAGCCACTTATCTTCTTTTGAATCTGCAGCCATACCTTTTACTATCTTATTTTCATTTAGCAAACTCTGTACTAAACGTTCAAGTTTATGTCTGCTAGCATTATGAAACATGGGTGGTAATTTATGCCGTTGCTTGAAAACTCCAGGACCACCTGTATGCGTAAATGGATGGCCTTCGTGGGCTGAAAGTTTAATGTAGTGAATAAGTATATTTTTTAACTCTTCATCAGAGGACTTAATAGCATTAATTTGTTCAGATATATCTTCTAGTAAGCCTGTTGATGAACGCAAATAAGTTCTTACACTTCTGTCTGCTGCCCCATTGGACTTAACCACTGCTCCCTGATAAATTTTACTATGAGTTCTTTCAAGCTTTAGTGTATTACACACTGAATTTTGATGCTCTACTGGTGCAGGCCATAATGCAAAAGAGCATCTAACTCCATCAACAAGTGCAGTTGTACCTCTTATTGCATCTCTTGCTTGTTCTACGGTTGTAATTGATCCACATTTAGGTTTTCTCATATGATGTGCAGCAATTACAGTCGCTCCTGTTTCAGTTGCCAAACTTGCAAGCAATCCTGTTGAATACCACCCAAGTTCTGGATCTGAATTTATATCAGCATGAACAAACGATACTAATGGATCAAAAATAATCAGTTTTAAATTTTCAATTGCATTTAATTGTTCGCTAATACCTTCAAATTTTTCTGAAGTTTCAGGACATTTACCACGCGTATTGGTTTTTATTATAGAAAATGGTCCTCCTGTGTTTGGCATAGGTACAATAAATACACGATCCTGGTACTTTGCTCTATTACCTTCAGGATCAAGACGTTCTAAGCGACGATGTATCTCATCTGCATCATCTTCTGCTGAAAAAATTACCACTGATCCGTGCTCTTTTACAAGCGAACCAAAACCACAGATCTGATCTGTATCACTTGCAACTTTGAGAGCTAAATCAAGTAGTAGCATTCCTTTGCCTGTATCTCCCATAGCAGCTACTATTGAAGTAACGCCTAAAGGAAATAACCCTTCAACTAGGAACTTTTGTGTTGGTACTTCACCTAAATAACGGCTGAGATTCCAATCTAAAATATTGAGTTTATCATTTTTCTTTAACCTCCTTTCAATAAACTCAGAAGCTCTTATTCCTTCTAACACACACTCAGCAGCATCCCAGCCTTTTGTTTTATTTTGTGGAATATTAAGAATAACAAGTGATTCAACTCCGATCTCTAAAAGCTTTTTTTCAGCATTTTTTGCGTATTTATTACCTGCTTCATCATTATCTGGCCATATAATAATATGTTTACCCTTTAGGGGCGACCAGTCTGTTTTATCAACATCTGCGTTTGCTCCAGACATTGTTGTTGTAGCTACAATTCCTTGTTCTATCAGCGCTTCTGCACATTTTTCTCCTTCAACCAGAATAACTTTATCAGACTTTAAGATTTCTGGAATGTTGTAGAGTGGCCTTATCTCTGGTGCTGCAAACTTAGATTGTTTGACATCAAAAGGCTTGTATACTTTTTTCTTTCCTGGAGGATCAGAACGGTAAACTTTTACAATTACCTGGCCATTTTCATCATAATAATTCCAACTGTGGGTAATAAATTTCTCGAAGTCTTCATCAACATATTGTTTCTCTCTGTATTTTTTATTATTTCCGAGCCATTCACTTATTGAAGCTATTACCTCAGGAAACTCTGTCCTTGCATTCTTTCTATGCACAGCTGCCCAAAGGTCGATAATGTCACCACCTTCTCCAGTTGCAAAATCATTCCATAACCCAGCTCTACTGCCACTTAATTCTACTACCAGACTTTTTCCTTTGTTACCATGCACATCACCTACGTAAAACTTATCACCACGAAAAGTTCCTCTTGGCAAAAGGTAGAAAAGGCAAGATCTTATGTTAAGCAATAGTTCTGTTTTATCATTTAAAGATTTAGAATCGATATTCATAATAAAACCACAAATAACCTTATATAAGAGTTATTCAAGTTTTGAAGGCTAATGTTTACATCGACATTATTTTAAATGCTACCGCAATTATTCTCAAAAAAAAGCAAGCGAATATCAATAGGTTAAAAATCGTACCACAATTATTTAAATTTCTCTGAACCTGCAATTAACCGTCTATAAAGGTCATCCTTGACAGTTAGTTATTCAAGGAGCTTCAATGAAATCAAAGAATTCTTACTCAGGAATTGATCCCATAATTGTCAAGTACGTTAGACATTACGCAAAATGTATAAAGAACTTAAAGTGTTTTGCGCATGAAAGTCTTGAAGATATTGAGCAAGAACTTTTCTGTATGATTTGGCCTGCTATTGAGAAGTATGACGAAAGTAGAAGCTCTTTTTCTACCTTTGTATGTCAACTTGTTAAGTGTAGAGCTATTAATTTAATCAATAAGCAACTCTGTAAAAAACGTGGTGGCAGACAAGGTATATTCTATGTTGATCCTGATGATCTACATGAAGTAGTTGATGATAGATGTCGTTTTATCACTGAAATCACAACTCGTATTGATGTGAACGATGTTATCTCAACACTACCCCAAGAATGGCAAGTACTATGCAGACAACTGGAATTTTTCAGTGTTCCAGAAATAGCTGAAATAAATGGAATACCACGCACAACAGTTTATAACACTTTGCAACGAATAAGACGGCACATAAAAATTTTTTTTTAGCAAATCAAACAACAAGTAACAGTTCTAGTATAACTCTTATAGGAGGGCCGCGATATATGACTTTAAAAATAATAAACAGCAAAGAAAGGGTAAAAATAGTAACAGGTGTAAAGTTAGTAATCTTTGGACCTTATGGAATCGGCAAAACCAGTCTGCTTAAAACTTTGAATGAACCAACACTTTGTCTTGATTTTGAAGCAGGACTTTTAGCTGTACAAGACTGGAAAGGGGATTCTATCAATATGCGCACTTGGAATGAGGCCAGAGATATTGCTTGTCTTATTGGTGGGCCAAACCCTGCACTAAAATCTGATCAAGCATACAGCCAAAGACACCATGAACATGTATCTGGCAAGTATAAAGATCTTCTTTCTGAAGTTTCTAAATACCGATGCATCTTTGTAGATAGTATAACCGTTGCCTCACGTTTATGTCTATTATGGGCAAGAATGCAACCTGAAGCTTTTTCTGATAGATCAGGAAAAGAAGATAAAAGAGCTGCTTATGGGTTGCTTGCTCAAGAGATGATGGCTTGGCTCAATCAGTTTCAACATATCAGAGATAAAGACATCATAATAGTTGGAACATTAGGTCAATATCTTGATGACTGCAATCGTCCAACTTGGCTACCTCAATGTGAAGGTGCTAAAACTGCTAGTGAAATTCCTGGGATAGTTGATGAAGTAATCAGTATGGTTGGAATTAAGAAAGATGATGGTACAGAGGTTCGCTCATTTGTCTGTCAGACTATTAATACTTGGGGATACCCTGCTAAAGATCGCAGTGGCTGCCTGAATATGGTTGAAGAACCTCATTTGGGTAAATTACTTGCGAAAATTAAAGCCAAAACCTTGGCTTCTGTTGCCTAAATTTAATTTTAAAAGGAGTAATATGGAACAAAGCTTTTTCAATATCGGTCAAAAAATTCCCTTTTTCAGTGTGAAAGAATACTTGAATGATCAAACGCCAATACCAGAGGATATAATCTCACCAAGAATTCTAACTAAAAGAGGTTTGTTAGTATTTGGTGGCCCTCCTAAGATTGGCAAAAGCGACTTTTTGATCTCTTGGCTTGTTTACATGGCTGCTGGTAGATCATTTCTCGGTATGACACCAAATAGACCTTTGAAAATTTTCTACATGCAAACTGAAATTGAATATGAATATATGAAAGAACGTTTGCAACAACTTCAGCTTGATGAGGAACTTTTGGATATAGCTGCTAACAACTTAATCATTACGCCAAAGGTGCACTTATCATTTAATCATGATGAAATGAGTGAAATTAAGGAAATTGTGAATGAACGCTTTAAACCTGATGTTTTGGCCATAGATCCATTACGTAACATCTTTAGCAGCGAGTATGGAAATGAAAATGATAATAGTGCTATGCTGTTTTTTCTGCAAAAGACTCTTGAAAAGCTGCGCAGTGCTGTCAATCCAGATGCTTGTATTGTACTCACTCATCATACAAAAAAATTATCGAAAAAGATGCTGGAAGAAGATCCATTTCAGGGTTTAAGCGGTGCTGGTTCTTTGAGGGGATTTTATAGTACTGGCATGGTGATGTTTTCTCATGATGAAGAAAGTACTGTACGTCAGATAGTATTTGAACTGCGTAATGGTGAACGTGTGGCAAGCAAGCTTGTCGATAAGATAAATGGCCGTTGGAAGCTTGTAGACCAATGGAGCAGCTGATTCTTTTTTTTACTTAATTTATGGGGAACAATATGCTAACAGAGTTTTTAACTGATTTTAATACTGCTAAACCAAGAAGTAGTTTAATACCAGCGGGTACCATAGTAAAAGTATTGGTTAAAATTTGTCCTGGAGGCCATGAACCAAATGGCTTACTCACGAAAAGTAAAAATACTGGCAGCATTTACTTAAATCTCGAATTTACTGTGGTAGAAGGACCATACTCAAAACGTAAGATCTATCAAATCTTTGGTATTCAAGGAAGTAGACTCAACGAAAATGGAGAAGATGTCTGGGGAGAAATGGGTCGTTCGATGATTAGGAGTATTTTGGAATCAGCTCGCAATATCTATCCTCATGATGATCGAGAAGAAGCAAATCTTGCCCGTAAAATTAAATCCATTTCAGAACTAAATGGCCTGGAATGTTTAGTTAAGATTGGTACGGAAACTAGTGGATATGGTGAAAAAAATAAGATCATCTCAGTGATTACTCCAGAATATGGTAGTTACGCGAGTTTTATGAAGGCAACAGTTAATTGGAATTAAAAAATTTAAAAGTAAAAAAATAAATATGGGGGATATATGGATTTTTGGAGTATTACAGAAAACTTTTTGTGGAAAGATTCTGAAGATGTTTTAGGAATTAGATCACTGCTACTTCATAATATTAAAGCATGCATTTCTCATCTTTTTCCTAATGGAAGATTCTATAAAAAGAAGTTTTGTATTGCTGATCTACAAAAGGACCAAATCGTAGTCGACATGAAGGCAGGAAATTGGTCTAGCCTAGTTACCGGTAAAAGTGGAGATATCATCAGTCTTTGGGCATTTGTTACTGGTAAAACTAAACTTTTTGACGTTATTGGCTTAATATCAAAATGGCTCAATGCTGAAAGATTCATTTACCGTGATGAAAACGGCAAAGACATTATTTATGTCTATCTTTATAATGATAACAGTTATTATGCTTGGAATACTAAAACGCGCAGTAGTGATTCAAGGCCTCTTTTCAACATTCCTGAAATCATAAAATCAGACAGAGTAGTTATAGTAAAAGGCGAAAAATGTGCTGAAAAATTAACAAATCATGGTATCACAGCAACAACAGTAATGTTTGACTCAATTGATCAGACAGACTTTTCACCTCTCAATGGAAAGCAGATCATCATTTGGCCAGACAATAATGAAGCAGGTAAACAGTATGCTGAAAAAATAGCTAATAAGCTGAGTAATCTAAAGTACTCTATTCTAAACATCCCAGAAGGTAAAAAGAGTGGATGGAGTGCTCTTGATGCTATTGTAGAAGAAATAGATATAAACCAGCTGTTAATATCAGCCAATCCAGTAGTAAAAGAAAACATCTCAGCTTTTTCTGTAAAGCAGTATTTAAACGATAAGTCACCAATACCAAAAGATATAATTTCCCCAAGAATCTTAATACCAGGTGGATTATTAGTATTTGGTGGTACTCCTAAAGTGGGAAAAACTGATTTTTTGATTTCTTGGCTCGCTAATATGTCAGCAGGTGTTCCATTTTTTGATATGGTACCAGTAAAACCTCTAAAAATCTTTTATCTACAAACTGATGTTGGCTATCACTATATGCGTGAGAGACTACAACAACTTAAGATTGACAGCAAACTTTTGGACTTAGTTGCCAATAACTTTGCTATTACATCTGATACTAATTTACTACTTGACGAGAGTAAAGTTTATAATACCGTAAAACAATTTTTCAACCCAGCAGAGGTAGATGTTATCGTTATTGACTCTTTACGCAATGTCTTTAACTATAAAAATGAAAATGACAACAATGTTATGTATTCCTTTTTGCAGGAAAAAGTCGAAAAGTTACGTTCTACAATTAATCCAAGTGCAGGAGTGATCTTAACTCACAATGTTAATAAAAAGCTTCCTAAGGAAAATCCTTTTCAAAGTTTAAGTGGTGCAAGTAGTTTAAGAAATGTTTATACTTCTGGTATGCTCATGTTAAAACCAATTGAAGAGGAAAGTATTCGCCAATTGATGTTTGAGTCAAAAAATGGTCAGTCCTTGCCAACAAAGTTTATCAGTAAGGTTAATGGCAGTTGGTATTCACAAGTTTGCGGTATTTAGTATGCAAAAGAATAGGGTTTAAAGAAGAAGGTTTTTCGGAATTTGGTGTAATGAATGAACCAGATACATTTGTGTGTTTAACTGAGAATAAGGAAATACAAGAGGCGAAGCAGAAATTTACCTTTTTAACATAAGAGTAAAGGGATTAAGACGATAACCGTGTTCTTTACAAGTTAATTCTGGCCAACCAATGGTTTGAATAACATCATCACGTTTAATGCTTAATCCCAATTGATTGGCTAGTTTTTCTTTTATCGTTCTTTGCATTTTATTCAGAGGATATCTTATTTGTTGTTCTAAATCTGTAATTTCAGAATGAAAAGTTAAACGGTCTGCTATTTTTTCAATGCTAAGGGGTATATGTTTCTCTAACGGTACATCATTTTCAAAATCATTAAGGAATTGTTTGAATAAAACGCGAAAAATACTAATACACAATGTAGCTCGTTTATTTACTACTTCAATATCATTAATGTAAACTACACCATGTGAAAACTTTAGTTGTAGAACCTTTTTTGGTGATTTAGGCTTGACTTCCTTTAGTGAAATAATGGGAAATATTTGCGTAGAAACATTAGCAATTAATTCTGGTATAGCTGCTTCACAAAGTATTTCATTTAAAGTTTTATGCTCACAAAAAAGATCAGACATTTTTACAATAGGTAAAACTAATGGCAAGTTTGGTACATCTTCTCTTACGGTAATTAGAATATTGGGCTGAATTCTCAGTTTATCTACGGTTAAATGTACTGCATCAGTGCAAAGGTCAAGAATAATTACGCTTACTATACTACTTTGGCTGCTTATGTGATAAACTCCTTCTGCTGCTCTTCGCCAGATTAATCTTGAGCCGCTTAATAAATCCTCGAACCAACTTGCAATTTTTTCTAAGTTAAGATTGGTTGATAGTAGGTGAAATCGTTGTTTTTGATGTGTATTTGGTAAAATGTAGCGACAACAATCTTCACAAATCATGTCATCACACTCTTCATCAAAATCTCGACTAATAGGAATTTCATTATTACAGTCTGGGTAGAATACGTTAGGCCAATCTAGATGGTCTTCTATGCGGGAGCAAATAACAAAATCAACTTCTTTTAGCTTAATAAAGCTGAGGTCAGACAACCACAATGCAGCTTCTAGATAGGCTTTACTAGGATCAATCCAAGAGTCATGAGATCTCAGAATATCTGCAACAGCTTGCTTTTGGGAGGATTGTAAGTCCATAGGTTTCTTTCATTAATGATTTAAAATCTTCACGCTCTTTTTTATTAAGTATGTGCTCTGAGTAATAAATAATAGTATAATGTTCATTTCTTTTAAAGAACAGAGTTACTTTCTTCTCTTGAAATACAATACGAATAGATTCAACAAGTGAATTATCTTGTTCAATTGTTAGTTTTAGAATTTGTAACTCTCGAGCAATTGAGTTAACTGGATTAGTCACTACAACTAAGTACGTGTCTTTCTTGAGCTGAGTTGAACGAAATTTTACCTCAAATAGACAAATATTAGGATCAGTACCTTCTATGGAAGATTTCAAGAATGTTGCAACAAGAAGTGTACAATTCTGGTCTTTCATGTCGATAAATAAGCATTCACATTCAAAATAATTACTTACGATACTATTTGCTATTTTTAGGCTTTCATTAAAATTCTTAGCACACAGGTTTACTTGATTACCGTGCAATGAAAAATCCAGAATAATCCAACTTGGTCTATATCCATGGATAATACGATTTGAATTAAAAAGTAAGTCCTTATCGCTAGCTCGACGTATAAACACATATATACGATTTTGATGATAGAAAAAACCTTGTAGTTGAGTTTCAAAGCCATCATCTTTTTCAGCATCGTATTCTTTTAGTAATCGGTAAGTAACTTCTTTTGATATAAAGTTTTTAAATGGAGTTTTCATCTGCCTTGGAGAGTTCTGTAAAGTAAAAGATGAAAATCCTCTCTTTTGTACTTTATCAAAGTGGTAAACACATTTGATTAATTCTGGGTCACTATGGAATAAAACAAAAATTAAGGATTTTTTATCATGTTTGTTATTTTTACATAGAAAGTTTGTGATCAACTCTTCAGTCAAAACAGACCTTGCTACTTCAACAACAGCAGACTCAAGTTTAGAATGGTTGAAGTGGCTAAGTAGATAATAGCTGAACAAAGAGTCTGAGCAACCTATAAGAATTTTGCGTTGTTCTTGAACTGAAATATCGTCATGTTTCTGAAATTCAAATAATTGGCCATTTTGCTTATGTGTAAAGGAATACTGAAAAATAACATTTAGTTGTCTACCTGAAAGAGAATTAAGCCAATTTTTACGTATTTCTTCATCTTGAAAGCTAGGTAGCCAATGATCTACTGGCATTTCCAAACTACTCTCCCAGAATTCTCTACTAGGATAAAGATTAACCATATATTATGTATAATATAATACGCTACATTTAACATAATTCAAAAACTAGTCAACGGTAAAAATTATAACAAAGATTTAAGAAAACAAATCGATAAAAATATTTTTCTTTCACTTAAACATACAACAATGAAAAATGTATATATTAAGTAATAGGTCTGCGTAAGAAGGGAAATGTCAATACTCACAGAGTCAGGAAGAGCAGCAATAGCAGCCAGCATAAAAGAGCAACCAATACATCTTGCTTGGGGCAGTGGTGATGCCAATTGGGAAAGTAGTCATCAAGTCGAAAAAGTTTTTGTTGAGGATGAAATAGCCCTAGATCACCATCCCATTAAAGACGTAAAAGTTTTTATCGGACAAACAACTTATCAGCCAAGTGTTGACTATACAGTTGATAGTAGTACTGGTCTAATAAAACGTACGGAAAATAGCTCTATTCCAGTAAGTGATAAAGTTACTGTACAGTATACTGAAAGCACACCACCTGAACCTATAAATTCTATAAAGCTCTTGAATGAACTTGGCAGACGTACTGCAGACGAAGTGCTATTCTGTACAGGTGATGAAAACGGCGAACTTATAACTCCTTCTGGAAGGTTTAGGCCCTCAAATGTACCAACCAATAATTTGTACCTTAAATTTACTTTCGATTTCACGGATGCAGCAAATCAAGTTATCAGGGAGCTTGGGGTTATAGTTGGTACTAAAGTAAAAAAAGAATTACCTAGAGGACAGAGATATTTTGAACCAAAAGACGTGGAAAATCCGGGAATTTTGTTAGTTTTAGAACACACCGTACCACTTATCAGAACTGCAGCAACTCGGGAAACTTTTTCGTTTGTAGTGACATTTTAGAAAAAGAGAAAAAAGATGACCTTAAATAGTTATTATAACCGCTTTAATCCTGACAAAGAATACGAAAAAAGCTTGTTTCTTGCAGGAAGAGGTCTACAGTCAGCAGAATTAAATGAGACTCAGGAGTATGCTCTTTCTAAGCTTAAAGGCATAGGTGATGCAATATTTCGTGATGGTGATGTTATAACAGGAAGCAACTGTATTATAGATAGAGACACTGGTAAAGCTACACTTGAGGGAGGAAAAATCTATCTGCGCGGTGCAGTTAGAAAAGTCGAAAAAGAAGAATTTGTTATTCCACTGAGTACCACAGTTCGCATAGGTGTTTATTATGTAGAATCTACGATTACAGAACTTGAGGATGAAAACCTTCGTGATCCTGCTGTTGGTACACGTAATTATCAAGAAGTAGGCGCTGCAAGGCTTAAAGTTTCCACCACTTGGAGTTATCAAGCTGAGGGTGTGACTACTAATGCTTCAGGAGAATTTTATCCAATTTATAACATTGAAAATGGAGTATTAATAGAAAATTCACCGCCACCACAAGCAAACATAGTAACTACAGCTCTTGCTCGTTATGATAAAGAAGCAAATGGTTCCTACGTCGTAAATGGTCTTGAAGTAATGTTCCTGCAAAAGGAAGAGAGAGAAGGAGGAAAAAAAATATTTGTGATTAATGAGGGCAAAGCTCATGTTGATGGCTATGAGATTGAACTTCCTCACAGTATTCGTGTTTCTTTTGATGAAGATCCGGATATAAAATCAGTTGAATCAGAACCACATACTTTTCAGCCAAATAGCCAAAGAGTAATGGAACTGAAGGTTAATGATTTTCCAATAAGTGAAATTAAAAAAGTAGATATAACTGTTCAAAAAACCATTACTGTTACTCACGGTTCATATTCTGGAGCTATTGATCCGATACCTGACTCTGCAGTACTTGAGATTATTCAAGTTAAACAAGGCAATGTTATTTATGAAAATAGTATAGATTACAAACTAAACGCAGGAAACGTTGATTGGTCATTACCTGGTAAAGAACCAGCTCCTGGAAGTAGTTACCAAATAACTTATCGCTGCCGCACTCATATAAGCCCTGAAGATATAAGCGAAGAGGGATGTAAAGTAAAAGGAGCAGTTGATAACAGCTTGGTTCTGATTGATTACACCTGGAAAATGCCACGCTATGATTTAATTACTATCGATAGCAAAGGAGCAGTAAGGAGAATAAAAGGTATAGCTCACCCTTGGCGACCATCAATGCCTAAAGCACCTAGCGGACAACTTTTGCTCTGCTACATTCATCAGACATGGAAAAACGGAGAAAAAGAAGGGGTAAAAATAGTGAATAATGCTATTCATGCTGTACCGATGAATGAGCTTGAAGCAATGAAAAAAGGAATAAATGATCTTTATGCGCTGGTTGCAGAGGAACGTCTACGCAGTGATGCAAATTCAAGAGAACCTACCACCAAAAAAGGAGTATTTGTTGATTCATTCTTTGATGATGATATGCGCGATCAAGGAATTTCGCAGTCTGCAGCGATAGTAAACAAGGAACTAATTTTACCAATAGATGTAACTATTGCTGATATTGATGGAGGAGAAAAAACTTATTTGTTGCCGTATGAACTTGAACCGGTACTGGAGCAGCTTTTACAGACCAAAGGAGAAAAGATCAATCCATATCAAGCTTTTGATCCAGTCCCGGCACAAATTACTCTAAATAAAAACATTGACCACTGGACAGAGGTTACCACGAATTGGAAAAGTCCAGTAACTAGAGTGTTTAATACTAGAGAAACAACAGAGCTATTGTCAAGTAATTCTTATGAAACTGAATTTATGCGAGAAGCAGTACAGAATTTTGAGATCGAAGGTTTTGAGCCAAATGAAAAGCTCAAGGAGGTGAAGTTCGATGGTATCTTCATTCAGCCTACTGCGTAAGAGGTAAAAATATGCTCACAGCTAACAACCAGGGAAAATTAAAAGGAAGATTTACCGTTCCTGCTAATATTCCAGCAGGTACTAAATTAGTACAATTTTATGGGGATAAAGGAAGCTATGGAGAGACAACTTATACTGGTAAAAAAACTATTACCATAGAAGAGAGAAGAAGAGTTATCGCAGCAAGAAGAATTGACCCTTTAGCCCAAACATTTACTTTAAATGAGAGCAGACACATAGGAGGCCTAAACTTATGGTTCACAAATAGCGGCAAAAAACGTGTTGTTGTGCAGATTAGAGAAACAGCAGTGGGAATGCCCTCGCAGACTGTCATTGCTGAAAGTTATATTGAGCCAAAAGATATAAAGATAGATGGCACAGCAACACGTATAGAGTGGTCACCAGTGTTTTGCCATGCAGAAGAGGAGTATGCAATAGTACTACTTACTGATGATGCAGATACTGCAGTAAAAATAGCAGAACTTGGCAAATATGATGCAGTAAATAGCCGTTGGGTAACAAGCCAGCCATATCAAGTAGGAGTATTACTGTCATCAAGCAATGCAAGCACCTGGACTCCACATCAAAATTTAGATTTAACGTTTCGACTACTAGCTGCAAAATTTAGCGAAAATTCTCATGTTATTGATCTTGGCAAAGTTACAGCAACCAATACTTCAGATTTAATTGTTTTGACGAACGTCGAAAAAGTAGCATTTGATACCAATGTGGAATTTATCTTAACAGATGAAGAGGGAAAAGAAAACTTTCTGTCTGATAATTTACCACTCGCACTGCGTGAAAGATTATCTGGAGAGCTAACAGTAAAGGCAAATTTAAAAGGGTCAAAAGAAAAAAGTCCAGTGCTATATCCTGGGTTACAGCTAGTTATGGGTAATATAGGGGAAAAAGGAGATTATGTAACTAGAAGCATTACAGCAGGAGCTAACACTAAAATCACCATAACGTATGATGCGCTGATACCTGGCACTGCAGATGTAAAAGCATATGTGCAAAAAAATGTGGATTGGCAATTAGTAAATTTAACATCAGGAAAACCAATTGGAGAAAGCTGGGTGGAGAGAACTCATGTACTGACAAACTTTAATGCTAATGAGACAAGGATAAAATTGGTTTTAAGTGGAACGGTTGTTTATCGTCCTAAAGTCAAAAATTTGAGAATTATTGTCACATAAACCAATGCCAAATGACCAAACCAAACGAGGATATCCACTGCCTCATCCAGAAAATATTGCAGTTCAAGATGTGGTACGTATCCGTACTACAATTGAGAAAATAGATGAAGATATCGCTAAAAGAGAGAATGAGCACAATCAGCTTAAAAAAGCATCTGAACGACTGAATTTTGAGACTTTTTTGAATTTTTGGAATGACCATTGCTAACGAAGCCATAGATGCATTGCATCAAAGAATTAAAGATTTAGCAGCAAATAGCACACCTGATCAATTAGCGTACCTTGCTAAATCATTAGAATCGATGATAGGTAAAAAAGCTATTTCTGATATTGTGCAAATGGCTAAAATAAAAGAGATAATTGATGCACTACAAAAGAGGCTTAAGGATTTAGCAGAAAACAGTACACCAGATCAATTAGCATATCTTGCTAAAGCATTGGAATCAATAGTCGACAAAAGTGCAGTTTCTGAAATTGTGCAGATGACAGATGGTAAGCTAAAAGAACTTCTTGATAGTGCAAAAAAACACTTAACTGATCTGGATAATAAAAAAGCTAGTTCTTTAGCAGTGATCTCTGAATCAGAGAAGCAGTTATTAAAGAGAATTGATGAAAAAGGAACAACAAATTTATCGCTACTTGATACGAGAAAGAATGCCAATATTGCAGCAATAAATAGTGTTGGCAATGATCATAAAGATGGTCTTAAAGGTTTAGTGAATAACTTCCGTACTGTTAATGATGTACCAAGTGGCTCATCAATCATGAAAGAAGTAAGAAATCGTCATATGATTGAACCTGGAGCATTACCTTTTTTATTTGGTGTACTAAGTAGAAAAAATAATTACTTTGGCCACGGAACTTTTACAACTGAGCTTGGTCAGTGGAGTAGTGATGTAACAAAAACAGACTATATGCTACAACTACTAGCAGGTACTCACACATATGATACAAGCTATGTTAGTTTTTATCGGCCAAGACAACTCAGTTTTTTAGAGGGAAGCAAAGGTACATTTATCTATGGAGAATCATACCCAAGATTTATGTATGATGGATTTTCTGAGCAATTCAATATGCTGAAATACCCTTATGCTGCACTGGGAGTAATATTCGTAAAAAACACAAGCAATGTAGATATAAGTAAAACTCTAAACTTTGTTGGATCTGCAATGTGGTATAAAGATGAAGTTAATTATGGAGGAGCAGGATTATTTATAGGTACACCTGATAAAACTAATACAAGGAAGTCAGAGATTTCGAGAATTACTTGGACACGTATTTACCAGCATGAAATTAACAGTCCTGAATTTATTGCATCAGGTAACATACTCATTCCAGCAGGAAAAACCGTTACAGTGTTACTTTATACGTCATCTAATCTTCACTCAGAAGGTGAAAGAGTTGGTGAGACACCTGAGTTCTTTGCAAGTGAGAACACGTATAGCACAATCTATGGTCAATTTATTCAGTGGGGAATATATAATTTTCGCAGCAATTTTCTCACCACGGGGCTTGAGATAGATGTAGAGAGAACGCTAAGGGCTTGGCAATGTCCAGGATTATCTAACACGCATGAGATTTGGAGGTAACAAACAATGTCTATCTACATTAGATTTGAAAATGATAAACAAGTAGAAACAACAATACTTGAAAGCAAGCCAAAAGGTAAAAATTGGTATGAAGCGCCAAAAGATTTTGATTGGCAAAAAAGTTATTGTTTAACAGAAGGAGGCAAAATTGCTCAGCGGAATCAAGAGGATATTGAATTGGAGTTATTACAAAATGCGAAATTTTCTGCACTTTCTAATCTTCGTGCTTATTATGATAACTATACTAACCAATACACAGGACATTCTCACCAGAAGTCTAAGTCGTATGCGATACAAGCGAAAGCCGCAAAAAGCATTCTAGCAGACCAAGATGAAAAGGATAAAGAAATTATAGAACCTTTAGCAAAAGTCCGTGGTATTACGGTTATTGAAATGGCAAGAATAATTGAGGAAAAAGTGAAAAAAGCAGTAAAAGCAATAATTAAATGTGAAGAGCTTGAAAATTTAGCCAAAAGAAAGATTGAAGAAGCCAAGAGTGAAAATGAGCTAAAGACTTTGCTCGATGATTTTAGGAAAAAAATACAAAGAAATGGCTGAAGAATTTTTGCACGGAGTAAACGTTATAGAGGTAACCTCTGGAACAAGGGCAGTACGTACAGCTAAATCATCAGTGATAGGTGTAATCGGTACTGCACCTGAAGCTGACGAGCAAAAGTTTCCACTAAATAAACCAGTATTAATAGCAGGAAGTTTAAAACAAGCAGCAAAACTTGGAAGGAGTGGAACTCTTTTTTCAGCAGTAAATGGAGTATTTTCCCAAATTGGTGCAACAGTAGTAGTTATTCGAGTTGAAGAAAGTGAAAACAGTGATCCAAAATTAAAAGAAGAAGAGACGCTGAAGAATATAATTGGTGGAGTTAACGAAGAAACTGGAGAATATCAGGGAATAGAGGCGTTCCTCAGCAGTGAAAGTATAGTCCATGTTGCTCCAAGAATATTAATTGCACCTCAGTTTACTCATCAATTGCCTGAATCTGAAAATCCTAAAAACCCAGTAGTAGCAGCTTTGATAGGAGTAGCAGAAAAGCTGAGAAGCATAATAGTAGCAGATGGGCCAAATACTAATGATGAAGAAGCAATAAAATGGAGAAAAAGTGTAGGCAGCTCAAGAGTTTACGTAGTTGATCCATGGGTGAAGGTACTTATTGAAGGAAAAGAAGAAATCTTGCCATCGAGTCCATTTGTAGCTGGTTTAATAGCTAAGATAGACAGCGAGCAAGGCTTCTGGCACTCACCTTCAAATAAAGAGATAAATGGTATTGTTGGAACAAGCAGGCCTATTGATTTTACGCTCGGTAATATAAATTGTAGAGCAAACCACTTGAATGAAAATGAAGTAACAACGATAATTCATCAAAGTGGCTATAGGCTTTGGGGCAATAGAACATGTTCAGATGACTCAAAATGGGCTTTTTTATCAGTGAGAAGGACTGCAGACCTTATTAATGACAGCCTACTTAGGGCTCATCTCTGGGCAGTTGATCGCAATATCACCAAAACTTATATAGATGATGTGATTGAGGGGGTGAATTCTTACCTGGCAAATTTAAAAGCGCAAGGAGCTATTATCAGCGGAAAATGTTATGCAACACCAGAGCTCAATACACCTATAAATATTGCAAGCGGAAAAGTATATTTTGACTTTGAGTTTACACCATCATATCCAGCTGAACAGATTACTTTTAGGTCACACCTCGTGAGTGGTACAATATTATAAAAAGGGGAGAAAGAGGAAAAATGTTACCGAAAATACTGAGAAATTTTAACGTATTTGTTGATGGTAGAGGCTATGCAGGGAAAATAGATGAAATAACTTTGCCGAAGCTTACCATAAAAACAGAGGAGTACCGTGCTGGTGGTATGGATATCCCAATAAATATTGACATGGGCATGGAAAAGCTTGAAGCAGACTTTACTTTCGCTGAGTATGATTCAGAACTATTTAGACTTTTTGGCTTGATAGATGGAAACTCAGTATCTTTGACGCTCCGTGGAGGAATGCAAGGAAGTGGTAGCAATGATATTGAAGGAGTAATTATCAACCTCAGAGGCATATTCAAAGAATTTGATTTTGGTAGCTGGAAACCTGCTGAAAAAGCCACTCTAAAATGCACTGTAGCTGCCCATTACTATAAACTTACGATAGGTGGTAATGAACTGATAGAGATCGACGCTGAAAATATGATTAGAAAGATAAATGGTGTGGATCAAATGGCCTTGCTGCAAACGGTTTTAGGTATTTAGGTTTAGTTTTAAAAAGATTTTAGAATTTTATTTTTTAGGAGAAAGTATGACAACAGTAAAACTTGATAATCCAATAACAGTTGATGGTATTTCTATCTCAGAGCTTACCATTAGACGTCCAAAAGTTAGAGATTATATAGCTATTGAGAGACTTAATGGTAGTGATCTAAGTAAGGAAGTAACTTTGACTGCCAATTTGACATCAGTTGCAAAAGAAGCAATTGAAGAGTTAGATATTGCTGATTATGTAAAAGTACAAGAGGTATTAAAGGATTTTTTTTCACCGATTATCCAAAAAACTTGAGGTCAGAAGTAATCGAGCTCAGTTCTATTATTGGTAGTGGAATTGAGCCTTTGCTTGATATGGAAATTAATGAATTTATTCTATGGCATGAAGCAGCGAGGAAGGTACAATGTCAACGTTATCTATAAAAATTGGAGCAGTCCTAGATGGCAGTTTCAGTACTGTAATAAAAGGAAGTAGCAGTCAACTTACTCATCTTGGTGAGAATATAAGAAAGCTTGACTCATCTTTAAAATCAGTATCAAAGTTTAAGCAGTTAGGTCATGATGTTTTGACTAGCAAGAGGTCATGGAAAGGCTTTGAAGATCAAGTAAAATCTTTAGCTAAACAAATGAAGGCAATAGAGAAACCGAGCAAAACTTTAAAAGCAGAATTTGACAAGGCCAAAACCTCCGCAATAAAAGCAAAAGAAGCATATTTGAAAAAGAGAGATGCTTTGCATTCATTTAATGAAGAAGTAAGAAAAAGTGGAAGAAATATTAAGTACTTAGTAAGTGACCAACATAAACTTGGCTCTTCTATTGAAGTATTAAAAGGTAAGTATGGTAAGCTTGGGTCTGCAATACGTAGTCACCAAAGTTTTTTAGCAAGTAAAGCACATTTTAAGTCACAAATTATAGAGACTATTGGACTAGGGCTTTCACTTGCAGCACCAATTAAAGTTGCTATTGACTTTGAAAGTGCTATGGCTGATGTTACAAAAGTAGTTGATTTTGATGAAAAGACAAAGGAAGCTGATAAATTTGCAAAAAAGTTAAAAGAGATGTCACGTACTGTACCATTATCAGCCGCAGAACTGGCACAAATAGCTGCAAGCGGTGGTCAACTTGGTATCAAAAAAGAAGATCTTTTCAAATTTACAGAAACGGTGGCAAAAATGTCTACAGCATTTGATATGTCTGCAGAGCAAGCAGGTGATTCCATAGCTAAACTCTCTAACGTTTATGGAATTGATGTTAGTGAAATGGAGCACGTTGGTAATGTAATCAACCACTTATCAGATAACACTGCTGCTAAAGCAAAAGATATGGTTGAAGCTCTAGCAATAGTTGGTGGTACTGCAAAGCAGTTTGGATTAAAGTTTGAACAAACAAGCAGTTTAGTAAATGCTTTCATTAGCTTAGGCAAACAACCAGCGAAAGCTGCAACTGCTATAAATGCTTTACTTTCTAAGCTTCAAACTGCTGAAGGTCAAGGAAAAGAGTTTAAGGCAGCACTAGAAGAAATGGGCATAGCCGCAGAAGAAATGGTACAAAGGATAAGTGAAAATGGGGAAGAAGCACTACTTTACTTCTTTCAAACTCTAAAGAAAATGGATAACCAGGAGCGTTCTACAATCCTTATGAAACTTTTCGGTCAGGAATATCAAGATGATATTGCATTATTAGCTGGAAGTTTTAGTAAGTACAAGGATGCAATAAAGCTGCTAGCTAACAAAGAAGAGTACAACAATTCTCTGCAAGATGAGTTTAAAAATCGTGCAGATACTACAGCCAATAAACTACGGCTCCTTCGCAATGCAATAGCTGAAGTTGGTATGAATCTGGGCTCAGTGATGCTGCCTACTTTAAAATCTATAGCTGAATTTTTACAAGAAAAAACTAGGAGCATAGCCTTATTTGCAGAAAAATACCCAACTTTAACTACAGCAATCATGGGAACTATAGCAGCTTTAATAAGTTTAAAAATCTTAGTAGTGGGCTTAGGTTATGGGTTCGCTTTTTTAGCAAGTACAGTTCTCGGTTTAAGAGCAAAAATAATCGCAACTTTTTCATTTTTATCAGCTACAGTTTTTCCTGCAGTAGTAACAGGACTAAGAGCAGTAACGCTTGCTGTAATGAGTAATCCTATAGGGCTTTTAATTACTGGACTTGTCACTGGTGCAGCACTTGTTATCACTAACTGGCAAAAAGTGAAGGAATTCTTTGCTAGTTTTTGGAAATCAATCATAAAACCGATAGGAGAGGCTTTTTCATGGATGGGAAATACAGTTAGTAGCATATTTGGGAAAGTGTCAGAAAATAGTCCAATAAAAGAATTTGAGAAGAGAAAAACTGTTATTTCGTTAGTTGATGGAGAAGCTAGCAATGTACTTTCTAAAAATAGTGTTTTTAATAATGGGAATCTTTTATCAAATAATGGTGTGATGAAAGGAATTTCTAAAAATAGCTGGAATAATGTTAAAATTAAACATGCTATCGCAGAAAAGAAATCTATAGCAGATGAGAAAGATCTCAATCTAAAAGAGTACGTAAAAAGCAAATATGAAAATAAAACTTTTAACCAAACTCAACATAATTATTTCAACATAAGTGTACAAGCAGCACCAAATCAAGATGTTCGTAGCCTTGCTGATGAAGTAATAAAAAGGATAAGAGAAAAATCACGTGATGTTCTGTTTGATACCATAGACCCTGTTTATTAAAATGTTGTCTCTTGGCCCGTATAAATTTGTTCCAAGAAGTTTAAAGTATAATAGAGAGAATCGTTGGAGCACAATTGAGTGTATTGAAAATATGCCATTATTGCAAAATATCGGTCAAGGTGCAGAAAATATAGATTTAGAAGGAACGATTTATCTGCATAATCTCAACAGGCTAAATCAATTAAAGAATATGAAAAAAGCTGAAAAGCCACATGTTCTAGTAGATAATTTAGGTAATATTTTAGGACAATTCGTAATTACCAGTTTAGAAGAAAAGCAGATGTATTTTTTACCTAATGGACTACCAAGAAAAGTTGAATTTAGTCTGAGTTTGAAGAGCTATAGATGACTATATATTACTTAACCAAAGAAGGAGAAATGCTAGACCTGATTTGCTGGAAGCATTACGGATTTACGGATGGAGTAGTAGAATTAGTACTAGCAGAGAACTTAGGTTTGGCAGAATACGGAAGCTTTTTGCCTGCAGGATTAAAGATAAAGCTTCCTGTTATTCAGAAAACAGTACAAAAGTCAAAATTAAAGGTCTGGGAATAAATGCAACCAGATTTTATAATAGATAAATGTGAATCAATTAAAGATAGAATTATATCATTGCGCCTTACCGATGAATCTGGGACAATAGACGATGTAGTTGAAGTGTGCATTGATTACAGAGATGAAAACTTAAATATTCCGAATGAATTAAATATCGCTTTGGGTTACAGAGAAACCGGAGTGATACCTATGGGTATATATACAGTTAATGAGATTACGGTGCAGAACCCACCTAAGACTTTACTTATAAAAGCTCATGCAACAAACTTAAAATTATCATTAAAGGAGAAAGTATCTAAAGAATGGCATCAAATTACTCTAGGTAACTTGGTTAAGGAAATAGCAGAAAAGCACGGATATGGATGCAGAGTTGCAGAAGAATTTGAAAATGTGTTGATTCCACATATTAACCAAATAGAAGAAAGTGATATAAGTTTATTAACAAAAATAGCAATAGAATACGAGGCAATGGCAAAGCTAGCTGGCGGATATATACTTTTTATTCCAAAAGGCAAAGCCAAATCAGCAACTGGAAAAGCTTTAGGAACAACAGCTATTAGACCTCAAGACACGATAAATTGGAAAGTGCATTTTACCGTGAGTAGGTACAACTCAGTGGTTGCAAAATGGCATAGCTATGAAAAGGGTGAAACTATATCAGAAACAGTTGGCTCTGGTAGTCCAAGTTATACCATACAAACGCTTTACTCTAATGTAGAATCAGCACTAAGTGCAGCAAATGCTAAGTTAAAACAACTAAAGCGAAATAATGCAGTATTGGATATCACTATGCCTGGTAATCCAGAACTATTTGCAGAGGCGAAACTTAGCTTGTTAGGGTTTCATCAAGATATAGACGGTGAATGGATAATTGACAGAGCAGAACATGTGTTAGATAGTTCAGGTTATCGCACTGGATTATCAGCATCAACGTTAAGAAAAAATCAGTAAACCAAATGTTTAATGTTGAAAAAAGTATTGAATATGAATAGAGACTCAAGAAATAAGCTACACTTTTGGTGGTTTATAGTAACAGTAGTATTTGTTATTATTACCTATTGCTATATGAAAGCAAAAGCTACAGATAATTATAAAACAATACTGCGGATTGCATCTGAAAATTGTAACTTAGAAATTGTAAAGTTTTCAGTAAAAAATTTATTAGATGTAGATACGCAAATTTCTAAACTTACTACACTACATTATGCTGCAGGAGAAGGATGCTTAGAAGTTGTCAAGTTTTTGATAGACAAAGGAATTAATGTAAATATTATAAACGGGTATGGAAGTACAGCACTTCACAATGCTGCATATCGAGGAGATTTAGAGATCATAAGGTTTTTATTGGAGAAAGGTGCAAATCCTACAATCAGAAATAAAGATGGAAAAACACCAAGGAAAGTTGCTGTATTAAGATCGCGGCACAATAAAGATAAACCTTACAGGGAAATCATTAAGCTACTTGCTAAAGTGGAGGATCAATATAAATCTGAAAAGTAAGCTATCATCAACAATTATTCATAATAAATTCACATTTATGCAAAATCAAAAAATCCCACTAGCAGTAATAATAACGATGGTAATACAGACCATAGCAGCAATTTGGTGGCTTGCCAAGCTGGATTTACGGGTACACATGCATGATAAATTTATAGAGCAGAACAATGGATTGGCTGTTACGGTATATTGTCTGGAAGAACGGGTAAAAAATCTTTCTGAGGAATTGGATGAACTTAAAGCTGATTTAAAGTAATTATTCTTCTACTTTTGGTGTATAAGGATCAGATTGAGATTGACGATCCTTCCAGTTTTCGATGTATTGCTCAACTAATTGAGGATCCCCTGTTATAATCAGTAGATTCTCAGCATTTCTTGATTCAGCTGCATAGGTGAAATTAAAAGAGCCAGTTATTATTTTGTTATCATCAATAATCATTATTTTACTATGAGCAATCGCTGGTTTAAAGTCTACCCAAATTGGGATTTTTTGCTCAAACAGCTCATTGATAACACTATACTTTGAGCTAACTTGCGATCCGTCGAGAATAACCATGACATCAACTCCACGCTTTTTAGCTTGAACTAAGGATTCAGCAATAGGCTTTGAGGTAAATTGGTATGCCTGAACCAACACGGATTTTTTAGCATGATCCACGGAATCAATTATTAGGTTGGTGCAATTTTCTCTAGGAGTGAAACATACAGTAGTACTTGGACAAGAAACACAACCTGATAAAAGCAAACAAGTTAAAAAAATCAATAAATATCTAAACATGGCCAAATATATTCTTTCAGTCGACGGTGGAGGCATAAGAGGTATTATACCTGCTATTGTTCTAGCTGAAATAGAGTATAGAACAAAAAAGCCAATCTCTCAAATGTTTGACTTAATGGTCGGAACTTCTACAGGTGGTATTATCGTTGCCGGATTATGTAATAAACAATACTCTGCTCTCGACTTAGTTGATCTCTATCAGAAAGACGGGCCACATATCTTTAAGTCTTCATTTTTCAGAAGATCAATATTTTCCTGGCTAAATTGTGCACAGTATTCATGCAAAAATATTGAATGCGTTCTGAATAGATATTTTGGTGATTCTACTCTTGCAGATGCAACAAGTAATTTAATGCTTACAAGCTACGATATTAAGAACAATTATCCCTTCTTCTTTAAAAGCTGGAGAGAAGATAGAAATTTTATCAAATTGAAAGATGCATTACGAGCTACAACTGCAGCACCTACTTACTTTGTACCTAAATATCTTAAAATCAACCAAAAGGAAATGGTATTAGTGGATGGAGGGGTGTTTGCCAATAATCCAGCGGCTTGTGCATATGCAAGTGGTAAGAAATTGTTTCCAAATGATGATATTGTACTGTTATCGATAGGTACTGGAAGAACAGATAGAAGCATAGCTAATTCAAGGAGATTTGGAAAAATAGGATGGATCAAGCCACTACTGAATGTGATGTTTGCTTCAAGTTTAGATGCAGTAAACTATCAACTTAATCAAGTTATAGGTGATAAATATATACGAATACAATCGCAATTAAAAATAGCATCACCTGACATGGATAATATTACATCAAAAAATATCAAATCTCTTCAGCAAGAAGCAAATGCAATGATAGAGGATAATCAGAAAGTGATAGAGAAATTCTGTATAGAAATATTAAATATATAACTATTTTTACTTATATCTTAATATATTGTTTAATACAATTCAATTTTCACACTCATCAGCAGTTAGGCCACTTGCTCGCAAAATAACATCATTAGAAACACCTGCCTTCACTAGATTTTTCGCAACCTTGATCTTTTCTGTTTTTTTTACTTTCTCTTTGCTATTCTTCATATCCCTAGATAAAAATTTCTTCACTAATTCTTGCTCTTCAGTTTTTCTTAGTAAATTAAGTAGTTCACTATCTTCATTTATTTTAGGTAGCAGAACTTTAATATTCACTGATAATCCTTCTGCTATTTGATATAATTTATCAAATGATATGGCAGTGTATCCTATTTCATACTCGTGTATTTCCTTGAGTGTTAAACCAACTTTGTTTGCTAAATCTTTCTGAGTATACCTTTTTATCAATCTCCATTCTCTTATTCTTTGCCCTACTCTGTAGTATATAGAATCAGTGCAGACTTCTTTCTCTGTATTATCATACTCGTAAATAGATAAACCCGTTGCCTGGGAAATAACATCAGTAGAAACCCCTTCTTTCACTAGATTTTTTGCTATTTCCAACCTTGCCTCTTCTTGATTAATTTTTTCGCTAATATGAACGAATCTGACTAATGAAGGTACTATTTTGCCTAACTTTTGATTCTCGTATATTTTTGTTAGATAGAGTATTTCTTCGTCTTCATCTTTATACTCTCTTACTGTTATTGGTTTAGGTAATAGATCTACAGCATTAACTGACAATACTCTTGCTATTACATATAGTACTTCAATTGGAATAGGAATATACCCATTTTCATAGCTGCTCACTTCTTGGTATGTTAAACCTATTTTACTTGCTAATTCTATTTGAGTATGCCCTCGCATTAACCTGCTATTTTCCATTTTTTGCCCTATTTTGTAACTTATAGGACTAACATCTCTTACAGAAACAAACATATATACCTTATTTAGAAATAAATTTTCATCCAATTTGATCAGCAGATTATTTGCAAAATAATATCAATAGGAATTCCCCCTTTTACTAAATCCCTTCCAACTTTAATCCTTTCTACCTCTCTCACTTTCTCTTCGCAAATTTGTATGCTTTCAAACAAAGATTTTATTAATGCATTACGTAGTTCTTGGCTCTCAATTTCTTTGTATTCTTTAATCAAATCAGGTAGCTCATTTTCTACTCTACTACCTTCATCTATTAGTAGATCCGTAATATTAATCGATAATACCTCTGCTATCTCATATAATTTCCCCAGTGGAGTAGCTACACGTCCTTGTTCATAGTTGCTTATTTCGTCACGTGTTGTATCCATTTTCTCAGCCAAATCCTTTTGAGTATACTCCCGTAATACCCTCCATTCTTTCATCTTTTTTCCTATTTGGTAGTAGATAGAACCCGTTTTTTCTTCAACACATTCATCAGCAGACAGACCAATTGTTTTTGAAACAGTATCAACAGAAACTCCTGCTTCAACCAAACCCTTTGCAATTTTTACTTTCTCTGCTTTCCTACTACTTTTTTCACTAACTTGGACAAATTGGGTTAATAAACAAAACATCTTACGTAACTCCTGATCATTAATCTTTTTATATTCTCTTACTAGATTTAATATTTCTTCTTCATCTTCAAGACAACTTTTTGATACAGGAATAAGATCCACAATACTTACTGACAATGCTTCCGCTATAGCGTACAACCTTTCAATTGAAATTCTACGGTTCCCTTTTTCATATTGCAGTATTACCCAGTACTTTACACCAAGTTTCTCTGCTAAATCTTTCTGAGTGTACCCTCGCTCTAACCTCCAATTTTTTACTTTTTGCCCTACCTCACAGTCTAGACTTTTTTTCATACAAAGAACCATACATATAATATTTTCTACTATAGCTCAGATATAACGGTAGAAAAAAACTCTGGAACCTTAAAGTTTGCTGTAGACGCATTAAAGTTCCCTAAAGGTTTCTTTACTACCTCCACATACCCTATTTACCCATGAAGACAATACTTCATCATTGCTAATCTCTTTTATAGCATACTTTTCATTCCATATGCCACATCTAGTGAAATTACCTCTTTCTACCACTTCCTTAAGCTTCACTCCCCCAAAGAGGCAATTTTTTCCAATTTCTTCGCCTCTTTTTTGTAACTCAGCCCACATTTCCTTGTTTTCTACTCTGACTTGTACTTGATCATATTTTTTTACATCGTGGTACAATATAACATTTAGCTTACCAATGCTCGTAGGAAACTCTAATATAATAGAGCTTTCATCTGACATATCGATATAGTTTCTTATACCTCCCTTCTCACTTTTAACCTCAACTGCATCATTGCCAATTTTTAAAATATTACTTCCTAACTCTCTCAGTATTTTGGCTACCTCTACCTTGCTATTATCAGAAAATTCTATATACGATGTTGTATTGTCTATCTCAACATCTATTAATTCTCCTTCTTGCACAGCATTTTCGCCAGCTTCCTCTAGCTCTTCTAGTTGCTTATCTATCTGTGGCTGAACTTCTGGCTGTAGCTCATTATAGATTTCACCTATCAGTTTATTCTGCAGTAAAGTATCATGAAACTCTGCACCGCTTAGCATTAATTTACGTATTAGCTTTTTTCGATCACTTTTTTCTAATCTGTGAAAATGTGTACCTAATACTACATATTCTGCAAAACTCCATTCCCCATCATTACATGCATTTAGCCTTGCTCCAGCAGCTAGCGCTTCGTCTACAGCCTTGTGCAGTTCATTTGGACTTTTTGCTCTTACCACAGCACTTTTAAGCCAGCTCAACTTTTCTGCACTTGGCTTTATTTTTTGCAAAGCTGAAGCAAATGGATTCAACCCTTCTGGATAATCTGCTTGATTACTCAAAGGTTTTGTGCCATATATGTAGTCAAGTCCTTTTCCATAGTTGATTTTGTTTTCGTGAACGTTTCTGCTAGGGAAAGGCATTGTATCTTCCGGTTTTATCTCCTTCTGATTATCAATTTTGCTCACAAACTTAGACTGCTTTATATCAACGCCTTCAAGAGCACCAAATATTTTCTTCAATAACTTGTCTTTACTAGTCATATAACCCCCATATTAAAAATACTTTTTAAGTATATAAATCTTAGTTTATACATTCTATTACTCATTATAAATTATAGTGAGTAGATTTGCAAATACTTTCTACTATAACAATCCGTTCTCTCGAAAGCTGAAATAGCCTCCACTTGTGATGATAATATGGTCAAACAATTTTACGCTTACAGTACTACATGCTGCTGCTAAGCTCTTCGTTACTTCTTGATCTTCTTCTGATGGTTCTAAACTTCCCCCAGGGTGGTTATGTGACATTATTATGAATGTTGCATTCTTTATTAATGCTTTTCTTATAATTTCCTTTATGTACACCGGTGCTTTTTCCATTTCACCAATATAGAGTTCTTCTCCGATTAATTGGCGCCTGTTATTCAAGTACAGTATTTTTACACATTCCCTTTCTGAGTGTCCTATACTTACGTTTAAGTACTCTACTAGCCCTTGTAAGTCCATTATTGGCTCACTTTTGAGCTTTTCTCTCAGTACCCTTTCTAGTGTTTCCTTAACACACATAATCATTGCTACTGCAGAATCAGTTACTCCTTCTATAACTTTCAGGTCATCCATTTCTCGGCCTAAAATCCTTCCTACTCCCGTATAAGTATTCACCAGATTTTTAGCAATTTCTTGAGCTTGTGGCCTTTCATGCACTGCACTTAAAAATGTTTCCATTATTTCGCGATCAAGTAGTGCTTTGCCTTTGCTTTCTAATATTCTGAATTCTATTTCTTCTTTACTTTTATTCATATAATTTACCCTTCACTAACAACAAACTTTTTTTTAATATTTACTGCTGTTTTTTTATCAGCATTGGCATAGAGCCATAGCTTCCGAGTGAAGTCAAATCAATTTTTCAATCTTTTTTACTTATTTTTTCATGAATAGGTGAAGATATTAATATATAGTGATTTCTTTATTTTAAACTTGTTGAATTTTGCCTAAAGAGAGGCCTGTTATTTGCAAAATAATATCGGTAGAAATTCCTTTTTTAACTAAGTTCTTTGCAATTTTGATTCTTTCTTCTTCTCTAATTTTCTCCTCACAAATTTGTATGCTTTTAAACATAGATTTTATTAGTACATTACGTAGTTCTTGGCTTTCAATCTTTTTGTATTCTTCAATTAAATTCGGTAGTTCATTTTCTACTTTACTACCTTCCTCTATTAGCAGATCTGTAATGCTAATTGATAATGTTTCTGCTATTGCATATAATTTTTCCAGTGGAATAGCTACACGTCCTTGTTCATAGTTGCTTATTTCATCACGTGTTGTATCCATTTTCTCAGCCAAATCCTTTTGAGTATACTCTCTCACTAGCCTCCATTCTTTTATCTTCTTTCCTATTTGGCAGTAAATAGAACCTCCTTTTTCTTCAACACATTCATCAGCAGACAGACCAATTGTTTTTGAAACAGTATCAACAGAAACTCCTGCTTTAACCAGACCTTTTGCAATTTTTATTCTCTCCGTTTTTTTACTACTTTTCTCACCAACTCGGGTAAATTTTGCTAGCAAGTAAAACACCTTGCGCAACTCTTGATCATTAATCGTTTTATATTTTCTTACTAGATTTAATATTTCCTCTCCCTCATCTTCAAAACAGATTTTTTCATTTGATACAGGAATTAGGTCTATAATACCAATCGACAATATCTCTGCTATAGCATACAACTTTTCAATCGAAATTTTACGTGTTCCTTTTTCATATTGTAGTACTATTTGATACGTTACGCCAATTTTTCCCGCTAAATCTTTTTGAGTATAACCTCGCTTTAACCTCCAGCTCCTTACTTTTTGTGCTATCTGATACCTTATCGAGATATTTGCCATAAATATTATATAGGTTAATACTATCAAATAAAGATATACAAAAACTTCTATGTTTGCATTTTAGTTGAATATTTCTTCACAATTGTGTATAATAATTAATGCTTTTTATCTTACTTTCTCATGGCTCTTTCGAAGTTTCTCGATCCAAAATTAGACTTAACATTTAAAAAAATATTCGGTACTGAAAAAAATAAGAATATCCTTATTCACTTTTTGAATGATATTTTGGGGTTTACTGAAATAAATACTATACAAGAAGTTGAATTCCTTAGCACCATTATGGACCCTGAAATTGCTTCTGATAAGCAGAGTATTGTTGATGTCCTGTGCAGGGATTCTACTGGGGCAAGGTACGTGATTGAGATGCAACTCGCTCGTGATAAAGGATTTGAAAAACGCGCTCAACTTTACGCTGCTAAGGCTTATTCAAGACAGGCTGATAAAGGTGGTAAGTATATTGATTTAAAGAAGGTTTTCTTTATTGCTATTTCCAATTGTAATTTATTTCCTGATAAGCTTGATTATATATCTAGCCATACCATAAGAGATGAAAAAACTAATGAGCATGACTTAAAAGATTTTCAATTTATTTTCATTGAGTTGCCAAAATTTCCCAAAAGTAAAGAAGAGCAGCTAGAAAATGTAGTAGATCGTTGGCTATTTTTCTTTAAATATGCAGAAGAAACAACTGATGAAGATTTAAGAAAAATAGCAGAAAAATCACCAATAATAAAGCTAGCATATGATGAGTTAGATAAGTTTCATTGGAATGAGAAGGATCTTGTAGCTTATGAAGAAAGGGTAATGGATTTACAGAAAGAAGCTGCTATCCTGGAACAAAAACTCGATGATGCTACTCAAAAAGGTAGACAAGAAGGCATCCTAATCGGTGAAGAAAAGGGCGAAAAACAGGCTAAAATAGCAGTGGCTAAAAATCTACTTAAAGCTGGCGTCTCTACTGACATCATATCACAAACTACAGGTTTTTCTCCTGATGAGATCAAGCAGTTACAGGCAGAAAAGACCACATAGTTTCCTTGATTTACCGCTCTGCTTATTCCTCTAACTACTGATGTTCCATTTAAGAATGTATATTACCTCACAGCTATTCTATGATTAGTCTTTTAGATCATCTTGTCTACCTTGTTTCACTCCTACCCTGAACAGATACCTTTCTCCTTATTTTTATCTCCGGGTACTAGTTATTGTGGTCTGGAATCTTCTTGGTTGATCTATATTTATCTCTTCCAAATCACCTGGTCTATCAAATATGAAGAGTTGTAGATTAGTTAATGATAGTTCTTCATTTACCCGAGAATCTGGCTCTGATTGAGAATTTACCTCACTTTCCAGGCTATCTGATATATTCTCATTCGACGTTAAACTGCTACTACCTGTCGAATTTTCTGGTACTATATTGCGGAATTGATTATGAAGTTCACCAAAACCCTCAAATGGAGGTACTGATATGCATTGGCGCTTTGCTGGTGGCTCCACTTCATGAGAAAAGTCTGGTATTTGATCACTAACATCAAACTCATATTCAGCAATTGTTTGCTCCAATGTAATAGAGCTTGAAAAGAAATTTTCTTCAATTTGCAAGTCTGAAAATTCATTCAGATCATCTCTCTTTCTTTTGTGTACTAACGGTTCATTTTCATAAGAAAAGTCTGGTCTACTATCAAATGGATGTTCAACAACTGTTTCCTCGAATGCAGGAGTTATAGTTAACTCTGGCAAATCATCCACAATTGAGGATTGCAGGTCAACTACTCCATTTATCAAATAGTTATAATACTCTGGGGATAGTTGCTCACCTTCTAGGCTATCTGATATATTCTCATTCGATGTTAAACTACTACTAACTGTCAAATTTTCTGTTACAGTATTGCGGAATTGATTATGGAATTCAGCAAAACCCGGAAATAAAATTACTGTTTGGCTACATGATTGATCCTCTTTGTAAGAAGAAAATTCTGGTCTAGTATTAAATGGATATTCAACAGCTGTTTCCTCGAATGCACGAGATATAGGAGAGAAATGTGCTGCTGGCAAATCATCTCTGTTTTGTACTAACGGTTCATTGGAGTTTTCAGTGCTTAAATTGTTTACACTCTCTTGATTATTTAAATAAAAATTCTTTAGGACAAGCTTAGCTTTGGCAGTTGATTTTGTCTTCAAATGTACTCTATACTCTTCTTTTTCCTTAGGATTCAGTTGATTAAATAGAGTTTTAAATAAAGTATATTGGGGATCAATATAATCGAGTGTATTGAAAGCAAACTCTTTAGGCAACTGATTAAAGATTATAGGTGCATCTTCCTTCTTTAGAGCATTTAGTATGCCGGACATAGCTAAAGAGCCTTTATGCTTTGCTTTTACATGCTCTATATATTGATTTTTATCTAATGCACTAAATAGAGTTGTAAATAAATTAGTTGTGGGCGGAATACAATCGAGTGTATTGAAAGCAAACTCTTTATTCTCTTGAAGCAACTGATTAAAGATTATAGGTGCATCTTCCTCCTTTAGAGCATTTAGTATGCTGGACATAGCTAAAGAGCCTTGAGGCTTTGCTTTGGTTCTGTCGCATCTATAAATCCTGGTATGTAACATTTGTAGGAAAGTAGAAAAGAAGTGATATGATCATCTAAAAAAAAGCAAAGATGTTTCGTATTAGTTCAAAATTATTGCCATATTTCAAAGGATTTAGCTTTTCAGCAGATGTTATCTGTATATATGAAATGTAGATTCTCTTTGAGCTATCGAGATTTGGAAGAAATGCTGAGTATAAGGGGAGCAAAATGCTACGTTACAAAGGTGGGTTATCACCACTGATAGATGAAGCGGTAAGGAAAAGGAAGAAGCAGGTTGGCAGTAGCTGGAGAGACCTACGTTAAATTAAACGGCAAATGGGTTTATCTATACAGAGCACTATTGGTAATACTGTAGACTTTCTGTTGTGTGCTCGTAGAGACAAGTCTGCGGCACTTGCGTTCTTTCGTAAAGCCTTTAGAGAGAATAACCTTCCTGAGAAAGTAGTAATTGATAAAAGCGGCAGTAATACTGCTGCTCTTGATGATTTGAATACAGAAATTTCTGAAGATTGTAGAATCATGGTTTTTCAAATAAAATATCTAAATAATATTGTCGAACAAGATCATAGATTTATCAAAAAACGAATAAAGCCAATGCTTGGTTTTAAGAGCTTCCACTCCGCAAAGATTACCATTACCGGCATAGAAAATATTCGTATGATTCAAAAAAGACAAATTATCGGGGCTAATGATAATGTTTCTACTTTTGAGAATTTTGCTATGCTAATTGCTCTATAACTCCCATAATCCCAGTTTAACGATCTTCTTGTACCACAATTTATAGATGCGACAGAACCCTTGGTTTTGGTTGCTGGAAATGACTATATTATTTAAATTTTTAATGACATGTGAGATTAAGTGAGTGTTAATTTATTTAGAAATGCAAAGAGCACATTGCAGTAAAAAAACAGAAGTGTTTCTGCAAGCACTGGCTTTAGTTTTAAAAACACAAACTATAATAAAATGCTAAAACATGCAAAAAACTCTTGCCTTGTTAGATCTTTACTATTCACAATAAAGTTACATTTTACGTAATAAATATGTGGGAGTATTGTGTTAAAGACATTGAATTCTGTAAATTATTTTAAACAAGCAGTTAATCGATCTGAGTTAATAAGAGAGCAAAAAAAAGATACACTACCATCTAGTAGTCAACAAATACCTATTGGTTTAGATTTGCCAGAAGGTTTTACAATCGGGGAAGCAATTGGAGAAGGAGATTGTTTCTTTGATGCAGTTGCGCAAGGACTTAATCAATTAAAGCCTGGAACAAACTTTACTGTGAAATCTTTGAGAGAAGTTTGTAAGAAGCAAGCTTTAAGTAGTCAAGAAATGAAAGAAAAGATTATAGCAGATGCTAGAAACCGTGGAGATTCTACAGTAGTACCTCCAGAGCCTGGTATTGATGATGATGAATTATGGAATGCTTACTTGGCTAGTATAGAATACACTGCTGAAGATATGGAAACTCAAGACCCACATTTATATAAATCGTTAACTAACTTAAAGTATGGAAGTACGTTACAGGTTCCTATATGGGGTAGGTCTGATATTGAGGGAAGAATGATTTGTAGTGAATATGAGACTAAGCTACATATTATTGAAAATTTTCCCCACGCAGGATGGTCAAGCCAGCTTGTTGATGGACTAGCATCTAGATCTACAGATTACGTAGATTATAGTGAAGGAAATACTATACATATAATAAATAAAGGAGGTGGGCATTTTGAGCCAATCTTAAGGGAGCAAATATTACCTCATTGCTATGATACCATGGTTAATGAAAAAAAATCGGATAGTAAGTCCGTGTACTTTCAACAAGTTTCCGGAAAGAATATGCCAGACAATCAAATGGACTGTGAAGATTATAAAGAATCTAGCCCTGGTATAGAGGTGTTGCCTGATGAGTCAATAATGGAAGCAACAGTTGATTATGAAGACAGATTATCTGATGAAGAACTTCAGCATGAACGAAGTCAAGATAGTCCTAGAGTAACAAAAGCTTCATCTATAAGCAGCAGTAGTACATGGTATAGTGCATTGATTGATTGTAGGTTAACGGTAGAGGATATAGGTCTTACAGATGATGAAATAGTGAAAAGAGCAACTTTTTTTGTTAAGACTTTTGTTAAAGAATTCGAAAAAAAACTATTTCAATACTCTGAAGAAGTAAAACCAGGTTCAAAAATAAAAAAAACAGGTAAAATATTAGGTCTGGTTGATTCAACTATAAAGAGTGCTATTCCACCAGGTATGCGAGTAATTCCTGATAAAGCAATTGAAATGATAGGTTATCTTTCTGCAAAAGAGCATAAGAAAGGAGCAAAAAGTGTTTCTTCAACAGTTATGCCTTTAGAAGGTAGCACAAGAGAGATTTTAGTAGATGCTAGTTTGGAAATTTTTCAAAGTTTTGAGAGGCAATTCACTAAGATTTTAGAGACTGATCAATTGTCTTGGAAGAGGGGGATTGGGAAGTTAGCAATAGATGCTGTATCTAGAATAATAAATTATATTTCAGCTAATAGTGAGAAAGAAGAATTTTCCGTTGATCTTATAACAAAAGGTGTTGTTTTAGGTGAATCAAAAGCGAGAACATTTGCTAAGCAAGTTTTAAAAAAACCAGCGAAACTTTTTAAGTCAGAAGCATTTCAGTCTGGATATAAAGTGAAAGATAAGCAAAGTGGTAAAATTTGGATAACCCCAGAATTATATACAGGAGTAGGAATAAAAAAAGTAAATTATGATACTACTGAATATTATCAGTTGAGGAAACATGATAATGCTGAAAAATATGGATATAGACTTCCTTTTACATGGGAATTAGAAAAGTGGTGGGAGGTAGACAAAAAGTATAGGCTTGTTAACTTACCTAAAGAAGAAGAGTATGTGCATATTTTAAATGAGAAAAAAAAGAAAGAATTGGCTGATAATATATTAAAAGAGATTAATGGAAACGATCCAACGAAAAAAAAAGATATAGAAGAACTGTATGAAAAGATCAAGAATTTCCAAACAAAAAAAGAGGAAAGTGTACGTCCGTTTTTCTTTAATTTGGACCATTTACCACAATTCTTTGTAGAAAGAGGAAATATGTTAAAGATGTTAAACGAGAAGTTAGACATTGAAAAACAAGAAGAAATACCACGAATGGTCTTAATTCATGGAGGCTATGGAGTAGGAAAAAGTGAACTAGCTAAAAGTTATGCGCATAATATAAAGAGTAAAGGTAACGTTATATGGATAAATGCCAAATCATGTAGCACTCTTTCAAATTCATTTTATAGTTTAGCTAAAAAATTAGGAATTCCTACAGAAGGTTATCAAGGTATACAAAAAATAAATTCTGGTATGGAAGGTAGAGAGCAAGTAGATTACAATGATGTTCAAAAGAAAAGAATTGAATCTATTGTTGATAATGTATATGAGAAACTTCAAGATGTGGAAAGTTATTTTATTTTTGACAACGCCAATCAATATGAGGAGATTAAAAAATTTTTACCGCCTTATGGTTTCATTTTTGGTGGAAAACAGCCTTACATCTTAATTACTTCTCGCAATAAGGATTGGAAAGAAGAGATAGAAAAGATAAATTTGGATAAAGGATTTTCTTCAGCAGAAGCCTTGATGTTTATTGAAAAAACCTTAGGAATAGATGATAACTCACACTTACAGATTGACGAGATGGTAAACTTAGCAAAGGTGTTAAATTATTTTCCATTAGCTTTGAAAGAAGCAACAAAATACATTAAAGAAGAAAATATTAGTATTAGTCAATACCTAGAATGCTATAGTAAAGTAATGAAAGAATCAAATCTTGATTGTCTGAAGAAACAAGATATCTCTCCAGAATTATTTACGACTTTGAAGGTCAACTTTGACAAAATAAAAGAAGAAAAAGATATTGGACAACAATCGCATGATATTTTAGTCTCTATGGCTTACTTGAGTTCTGATCAAATTAATACAGCAGAAATTTTTCTCCAGAAGAAATCAGAAAACGATCAGCAAAAGGTTTTGGATGCACTTAATCTACTTGATAAGTTCTCAGTGATTGAGTTAGAGGAATCAATAGCAAGAGTTCATATGGGAGTACAAAAAACAATAAGATTAGAGAAAGAACAAGCAGGAACAGAAGAAGAAATTTTAAGAGAGATTATGACATCATTTTGCCTTACAAATGCAAATCACGCTATATCTGTTTGGAGTCATGCAAGTAAATATTACAGGTTAGTTAATGAATTTATTGATTCTCTTTATGATGGAAGTACTATCTTACATTTACTAGCCAAAGATGGTAATGAGAAAGTTATTAAACGTATATTAAAGAAAGTAGATCCAAATAAATTAAGTAAAATTGTTAATGCTGTTGATAAAATGAAATTTACTCCTTTAGACTGTGCTGCTATGCATGGTCACTTAAAGATAGTTAAATGCTTTATAGAGAAAGGAAGTGATTTGGATGGAGGTAATCGCGACCTTAGCCCTTTACACTGGGCTGCTCTATCTGGTCAATTAGAAGTAGTTAAGCATTTTATTGACAATAAATATTGGGAAGTTGATAAGTTGAGTGGAGAGAGTGGTACTCCTTTACACTATGCTGTTATCAGTGGTAATATAGATATTGTTAAATATCTTGTAGAAAAAGAGGCCAATGTAAATCTACAGGATGAAAGTGCAGGGCCTTTACATTTTGCTATTGAGGAGAATCGGTTAGATATTGTTAAATACCTTGTAGAGGAAGGACGAGCTGATATAAATCTATGTGATAAAAATGGTATGAGTCCTTTGTATTTTGCTACTCAAAATGGTCGTTTAGATATTGTTATCTACCTTGTAGAGAAAGGTGCCAATGTAAATCTACAGGATAAAGATTATATGAGTCCTTTTTGCCATGCTGCTGAAAGTGTTAGATTAAATATTGCTAAATACCTTATAAAGAAAAAGCTGTTTATTATGAATGCGAATCCATATGATAAAAATTGTATGAGTTCTGTGTGCCATCTTGCCATGCATGATCACTTAGACAGTGTTAAGTACCTTATAATGCAAAGAACTATAGTAGATCCACGGAACAAAGGTAGTATAAGTCTTTTGCACTTTGCTGCCGTATGTGGTCATTTAAATGTTATTGACTATCTTGTAGGAGAGGGAGCTAATGTAAATGAAAAGGACAAAGATGGTATGAGTCCTTTGCACTTTGCTGTCATATATGGTCACTCAGGTATTATTGACTATCTTGTAGGAAAGGGGGCTAATGTAAATCTACAGAATAAAAAAGGTGTGAGTCCTTTACACCTTGCTGTCATATATGCTCACTTAGATAGTGTTAAGTACCTTATAGAGAAAGGGGCTGATATAAATCTACAGGACGAAGGTGGTATGAGTCCTTTATTTTATGCTCTTACTATTATCATTGGCCGCCCAGATATTGCTTGCTACCTTACTGAATATTCTTCTTTAGTGCGAAAAGAAGTTAATGTGAAAGTTAAACTCAAGAATTTTTTGCATGAAAGACAACAGAGGAGATCTGCGCATTTAAACGAGCCTAAAAAAAGAAAATTAGAAAATATAAGTGCAACATTTGAAGAAAATGCATCAAATATACAATTGCTTCAAAGTAGTCAGAATCCACCATCTGACATGTCAATGCAATTTGAAGGTCTTGCTGATAGAACGAAGAGCATGATTAATATAAATAGTGAGATGCCCGCGTATTCATTTGATAGCGTTGCTTTAGAACCTGTGAATAACAAAAACTTAAGAAGATAATTTGGTTCTGTCGCATCTATAAATCCTGGTATGTAACATTTGTAGGAAAGTAGAAAAGAAGTGATATGATCATCTAAAAAAAAGCAAAGATGTTTCGTATTAGTTCAAAATTATTGCCATATTTCAAAGGATTTAGCTTTTCAGCAGAGATAATAATGTTATATGAAATGTAGATTCTCTTTGAGCTATCGAGATTTGGAAGAAATGCTGAGTATAAGGGGAGCAAAATGCTACGTTACAAAGGTGGGTTATCACCACTGATAGATGAAGCGGTAAGGAAAAGGAAGAAGCAGGTTGGCAGTAGCTGGAGAGACCTACGTTAAATTAAACGGCAAATGGGTTTATCTATACAGAGCACTATTGGTAATACTGTAGACTTTCTGTTGTGTGCTCGTAGAGACAAGTCTGCGGCACTTGCGTTCTTTCGTAAAGCCTTTAGAGAGAATAACCTTCCTGAGAAAGTAGTAATTGATAAAGGTTCTGTCGCATCTATAAATTGTGGTACAAGAAGATCGTTAAACTGGGATTATGGGAGTTATAGAGCAATTAGCATAGCAAAATTCTCAAAAGTAGAAACATTATCATTAGCCCCGATAATTTGTCTTTTTTGAATCATACGAATATTTTCTATGCCGGTAATGGTAATCTTTGCGGAGTGGAAGCTCTTAAAACCAAGCATTGGCTTTATTCGTTTTTTGATAAATCTATGATCTTGTTCGACAATATTATTTAGATATTTTATTTGAAAAACCATGATTCTACAATCTTCAGAAATTTCTGTATTCAAATCATCAAGAGCAGCAGTATTACTGCCGCTTTTATCAATTACTACTTTCTCAGGAAGGTTATTCTCTCTAAAGGCTTTACGAAAGAACGCAAGTGCCGCAGACTTGTCTCTACGAGCACACAACAGAAAGTCTACAGTATTACCAATAGTGCTCTGTATAGATAAACCCATTTGCCGTTTAATTTAACGTAGGTCTCTCCAGCTACTGCCAACCTGCTTCTTCCTTTTCCTTACCGCTTCATCTATCAGTGGTGATAACCCACCTTTGTAACGTAGCATTTTGCTCCCCTTATACTCAGCATTTCTTCCAAATCTCGATAGCTCAAAGAGAATCTACATTTCATATATACAGATAACATCTGCTGAAAAGCTAAATCCTTTGAAATATGGCAATAATTTTGAACTAATACGAAACATCTTTGCTTTTTTTTAGATGATCATATCACTTCTTTTCTACTTTCCTACAAATGTTACATACCAGGATTTATAGATGCGACAGAACCCTCATTAATTCATCAAAGACTCCCTTAATCTCATTTTGATTACTTTCTATGTAACCTGATAACTCATTAAAATTCTTACCTATATAATCCTCTAATTCATTGAAGTTTTTTTCAGCTTCCTGTTCCATTTCTCCTTTGAATTTGCTTAGTAACCTCTCTTCGACTAACTTCGGATCTTGCTTATTAATCTCATTCAATAATTCATCTTCCCATTCTTCATTTGTTTTCCCATCTGACTTTAAAACATACCTATACTCTTCTCTGGGAGGATTTTCTTCACTGTATTCTTTCATGAATTTTTTTATTTTATTTTCCAACTCCCACTTCAAAAGAAGACGATAGCCATATTTGCTAGTATCACTCTTTCCGTCTATTCTCCTATAGTATTTATCAGCACGACCATCGCTCTTTATCGTTACTAATCCCGCTTTATCAAATATTTCTGCAGTATTCCATGAATTTTTACTTTCTAAAGTATGTCCTAGCTTAATATGAGGAACACCAGTGTAGGTTTGTTTATATCTTTTTGATTTTCCAAAAATAATACCCTCAGTAATTGAGGAAGCACAAAGCTCTTTTTCAGTATTTTTTCTATAGTAATCAACCACTCTATTCACAGCATCTTCTGCTAATTTTGTCATTGCTCTCCGCCAACTTCCTTCTGCTGTTACTTGTATAAATTGGCTCTCAAAACTTTGAAAGATTTCAATACCAGATTTTACTAACTCTTCCCTGACTTTGATTGGATCCTTTTTAAATATATACAATTGATCTATCAGCTTTTTAAGCTCTGCTCTATTATAACTACTACCAATGCTGGATATTGTTGCTCGAAGAATGTTAATTCCAATAAGAGGAATTACTTTTGATTCCGCTTCTCCTTGTTCTGTTCCACCTTTTCCTATATATATTATCATATTAACAAAATCAGCCCATTTACCTTGCTTTCCTCTTTGATTTTCTAGTCTCTTATAGTACTCTGATAAAGAGCGTTCATAAATAAAAACAAAATCTTCAACAAACTTTCTTAGCTTTTCATGTACTTCCTCCTCCTGTGCAGAAAGTCCTTTTACTTGATCAGAAAATTTTTTTAAATGTTCTTCTAGAGTCCTAATAATCTCTCCCTTATTTTGTTGCTTAGCAATATCTAGTGGAGTTTTACCTTGATTATTTTTAATATTTGGGTCTATACCAGACACATTCAAAAGAAGTTCAACAATGTCTTGATGATTTTTGCTTACAGCAACATGTAGTGGTGTATTACCACCATCATTGAGATCAATATCATTAATATTTTCTACTTGAGTAAGTAACCCTTCAATTTCACTAATCTTATTTAGCTGAGGATTATCCGTTCTATGCTCACGTATCGCAAGAAACAACTTGGCAACATTAATATCATTAGGGTTATATTGACGTCTTATTCTATTTTTAAATTGAAAAGATTTTTCTTCCCTATCTAACTTAACTGCTTGTGAATCTGTCCTGAGATAATCTATTACCTTCACCATAAAGTTAATTACTTATTTTATATTTAAATTTAAGATCATATTAGATTTTATTATATATTAGTAAATGAAATCGATAATACAAGTAACTTTTATAGATATTGTATCTTTAGGCTATTTTATTGTCCCAAGTTTGGGACAATAAAATAACCATTTCCAGCGCTCAAAATCAAGAGACGTGAGAAGTGTTTTTCTTGGAATGTGTTGATCTACCACTTGTTCTACGCGAATTTATATCAATTTATTACTTTATTTCTCTGTTTTTTTGAAATTCCCCTCATAAAATTAAATAGCTTACTGTAAAATTATAGTCTTAAGTCCTTGTTTGCAGGTTGTACAGAGACGCTGTTAAATGAAGATATAGGTGACCTATGAGTTAAGTTAACTATGCTTTTATCTTCAAATTGCAATGCTTCACTTATATTTTTTAATTTTCTTTTTTTAGGTAGTGTATGTTCATCAAATGTCTCTAGGTTTCTTTTATGTGATTGTGTTTTTAAGTATGGAGCTGAGTACACAGTAGATTGAGGTTGATAGCAACAAATACTACTTGGGTAATAATTGGTAGTATAATGGTACAAATCATCGTTGAGTTCAAGTTTCACATTAGCTCCTTGTTCTAAAGAAAAAAGGCACCTAGCGCTGTCGTAGCAATGAAACTTAACATCGTAGTTCTGAGGAATATTATTACTAATATCCTCTAGATTCGTATTAACGTTATTCATTACAAGGTAGCGAACAGTGCTTGAGTGACCATATATATCAGCAAGGTGCAAAGGAGTCATATGATCTTCATTCTGTAAATTTATATCAGCTCCATGCTCTACAAGGTAGCGAACAATTCCTAGGTAACCATACATAGCAGCAAAATGCAAAGGAGTCATACCATTCTTATCCTTTAGATTTATACCAGCTCCATGACCTACAAGGTAGCGAACAATTCCTAGGTAACCATATATAGCAGCAAAATGCAAAGGAGTCATAGCATCTTTGTTCGGTACCTCTATTACAGCTTTTTTCTTTATAAGGGATTTAAGCATGCTTAATCTACCATTTTTAGCAGCAAAATGCAAAGGAGTCATACCATCCTCATCCTGTAAATCTACTGTAGCCCCGTACGCTAGAAGGTACTCAAAAATCTCCAAGGAATTATGTTCAACAGCATAGTGCAAATAACCTTTACCTTCTCCATCTTGTAAATTTATACAAATCTCTTCTTCCTCTATAAAGTATCTAACGACCTCTAAGCAATTATTTTCAATAGCATAGTATAAAACAGTACTATCAAACTGAAAATGTTCGTTATCAATAAAATACCTAACTATTTCTAGTCGATTATGGAGAGCAGCACAGTCTAAAAGGGTAAGGCTCGGGTCATCACTTACCTTAAAATTAGCCCCTTTTCCTATAAAGTATTTAACTAACGCTAAATGACCATATATAACAGCATATTCTAAAGGAGTAGATCCATCTTTATCACCGATATTAACAATTTTACTTAATTTACTTAGATCTACATTCTCGAATATAAGCTTAATAACTTCTTCATTATCATCTATGGCCAGAAAATGTAAGATATTCATTCCATAATAATCAGATTCAATAAATTCATTAACTAACTTTTTATATTCACTTGCATAATTCCAAATGGATATGATATGGCTTACATTTTTACAGTTATTATTCATCAATGATGTCATTATTTTTCTTAAAAATTCTTCTTCTCTTTTTTCTTTTCTTTGCTCTAACCTTATAATTTTTTGTACTTCTTGATGAATTTTTGCTATCCCTTTCTCTAATCCAATCAATGAGAACTGATTAAGTAGATCAAGTGCATTCAAAACCCTTTGTTGATTTTCTTTTGATTCCCTCTTGAAAAAAATTTCTTTTGTATTAATTTGATTAGGGTCCAGGTAAGCCATGAATACTAAAATAACATATGCTTGCTGTCCAACATTTTTTTCTTCTTTTATTTTATCAATGTTAACCTTCAAAGCTTTAAAAGATTTTTTATTAACAACTTGTGTCTCCAAAAAATCAGTTTTTGATTGCTGAGCTACTCTATATTCCTCCAGATATTCTCTAATACTAAGACCTTTTTGTTTAATGCATGATGTTGCTGCTTTCAAATCTAATGGAAAACAATTAAACTCTTCTATTAACTCTGATATAGATTTACCTTGTGATTCATCTTCCCCTAAGGCTTTTCGAGTAAATTCCTCGGCTTCTTCTTTTTTTAAATTACCCAACTTTATTTCTTCTATATCTTCTATTTCTTCTTTCCAATTCTTGTTAGGAGAAGTAATTAAAACGTAAGGTTTTTCTCTATTAGAAAAAACAGGAAAGCTTGATGGCAAAAAATTTTCAATCTCCTTATAACTACTAGCATCATCGAAAACAAACAAACTTTTTGTGTCTTGAAGATACTCATATACATCCTCGACAATAGATTTAATGTTTCTCTCTCTCCTTTGCTCACTTTTTCTAGAAATCCCTAACCTTTCAGCCAACCCATGAAATGAATTTGAAAGCTTGTTATATGACGAGGCATCTATCCACATAATCCTTGCCCAAGTACCCTTACGCCTTTCACTAAACCCATAGCCTCTAGCAAGTTCGCTTTTCCCTATTCCAGACTTCCCACTAATTAAGACTACTCGTGACATTTTTACTTCTTGACTACTACTGTGTAACCTTAGGTTCAAATTTTTTACCACCTCTTTTCTTTCAATGAAATTTTCTGGTGTCTTGCCAAAACTATAGGAAAATTGACGCCTATCTTCATCTTGTTTTCTAAGATGTTCTTTTACATCTTCTATATCTTTCCTTTTCACAGGATCTTGTCCATTAATCTCCTTTAATATAAAACGAGCTAATTCTTCTTTTTTTTCATCATTTAAAATATACACATATCCTTCTATGGGTGCTTTAATGGATACATACTTTTGTTTTACCTCTTCCCACTTTCTTAACTCCCATTCAAAGGGAAGCCGATAGCCGTATTTTTCAGCACATCTATATTCCTCTAGATTATGTTCCTCAGAATTATATTGATAATAATTAACAGTTTCATCTTCTTCTTTTTTCTTTATTCCTACCCATTCATACAATTCTGAGGTTACTAAACTTTCACCACCTTGCTCATCTTTTATTTCATATCCAGGACGCGTAAAATATCCTTTCTTTTTTGACTTATCTAGAACAACACCTTGTGTTATAAGATCAACAGAAAAGTCTTGTTCCTCAGAAGTTAAAAGGTAATTCATTGTTCTATGTACAGCATCTATTGCTAACTTCTTAACTCTCCTATGATAAAAAGAGGGATTGATATCTACAACCTTTATGAATGGTTCCTCAAACCTGTGAAAAATTTCTAAGCCAGCTTTTACTAAAATCTCTCTCATTTCAGCTTTGTAGCAAGGTATAATTATTGTAAAAATATTTTTCGCTCTTTTCTTATGCTGTTTTCCTATAACACAATAATTGATACTCTCATTAACTTTAACACTAAATAATTTTAGTGGACTTGCTGGAATAGTATTATTCAAAATAGAATTAAAGCTGGCTGAAACTTTACTTATTTTTTGTATATTTGAATCTGGTTCTGCCTCCTCAAAATATTTAGATAATTTTTCCTCGAATTCTTTAACAAAAGTCTTAACAAAAAAAGTTGCTTTTTCCACTACTTCATTATCTGTAAGACTTATAACATTGGCTGTATCATTCGATGCGCTATACCATACACTACCGCTGCTTATAGATGAAGATCTTGTTACTCCAAGACTCTCTTGACTTGGTCCACACTGAAGTTCTCCACTAGATAATCTATCTTCATGATCAAGACCTCCTTTTGCTCCTATTGTTGACTCATCATCTACATAATCAATTCGATCATCTGCTACTCGTTCTCCTTTATTTCCTTTACCTAACATAAAACCCCCTATATTTTAATATTCATACTTGATTATTTTACCGTAAATCTCTTTTCTGAAGATTGGTTTTAATATCTAATTCATTTGATTCTTATACAGCTGTACTAAACTGCTCTACAAATTTACTGTAGAAACCTTACGGTAATCCTAGGTAACTTTAATTGCTGAGTAACAGTGTGCTTTTCTTTTGACTTCTGACTAAATTAGATATATTCTTAAAAAATCGAGAATTGCTTTCTGAGTGATATACATAATACAATGCATCTGACTCACACCTCATGTTTTCATTACGTTAGACTGCATTGTAGCTAAAAAGATCTAGCAAAGCAAGAATTTTTTTGCATACTTTAGCATCTTATTTTAGTTTTTATTTTAAAACTAAAGCAGCTCAGTTTCATGTACTTTTACTTCTTTATCGACTGTTATTTTTCTTCTTCAATGCACCTGTGAGTAATGATAACGTGGCAGTTAAAGCTTGTAAAGCAATTTTTATATAGCAAGATTCAGCTATTTAATAAAAAGATCGTGGCTAGACCAAAAAATATAAGAGCTGAGAGAATATCAGTTGTTGCTGATGTTAAGATTGAAGACGAAACAGCAGGATCGGATCTTAAACGATGAAGCATTATAGGAATAAAAGTGCCGATAAATGTTGCAATGATCGACATTGCAATCATGGAAACTACGAAAATGATCTCTACTTTTAAACTATGGAACCTTATTGCTAATACTACGAGCGAAATTGTAGATAAAATCACTCCATTTATAAGACCTATTAAAAATTCTTTCATCAGTATTCTTTTTGCATTTTGCTCAGTTAGATATTTTGTTGCGATTGCCCGGATAGTTAGTGTTACTGTTTGGGATCCTGCATTTCCGCTCATCGATGCAATGATTGGCATAATTATTGGCAGTACTATAAAACTTTGTATTACGTTATCGAAAAAGCCAACTACTATAGAACATATTGTTGCAGCTAAGAGGTTAAACAGTAACCAAGGTAGTCTTTTAATTATAGTTTTATGTATAGGGGCATTTATATCAGATTTAGAAGATACACCGCTTATTTTAAGCACATCCTCTTCTGCTTCTTGTTGAACAATTTTGATTACATCTTCAATAAGGATTACACCTATAATTTTACCATTCTTATTTACTACTGGAGCTGATAATAGAGAGTAATCTTTAAATATTCTTGCTACTTCTTCTTGGTCCATTCCAGTTTTAATTATTTTTATATCTTGACTCATTATCTCTTTTATTATTGTTTCTCCTGAGTGAGATATTACCTTATTTAAGTTGAAAATGCCTATGGGTTCTAATTTTGAGTTAATGATGAAAATTTGATAAAATGTTTCTGGTATTTTTTTATAGTTGCGCAAGAATTCCATTAGCTGATTTATCGTCCAATAATATGGAGCTATAACCATATTTTTATGTATCAACCTTCCTGCACTTTCTTCTGGGTATGATAACAATTCCTCTACTAATTTTTGAGTTGCATTGGGTAAGTAGTTAAGTATATTTTCTATAGACTTTCTATCTAAATCTTTCACTATAGCTACTATGTCTTCTATATCAAGAAGCATTAGTAACTTTGCTGTATTTTCTATTCCCAATATTTCTATGATCTCTACTTGTAAATCTGGTACTACATGTACTAAGGCATCACTTAACAAATGTTGATCGAGGATATTAACTAATTTCTCCCTGTGATCATTGATCGAAGTAGATAAAAAATAAGCTAACTGAACGCTATCTATCGTTTTTACAATATTACGAACATTCTCTAATTCTTGATTATCGAGAGACTCTATTAAATCATCAATAGCCTTTTTGTCTAAACCATAATGAGAACTTGTTTTAATATTCATTACTTTACCTTATTTTTTTAATAAATATACACACTTGATTTTATTGAACATTCAAGTATAATAAAATTATTTTGAATTAACTATTATATGGTTAAATTTCTATTTTGTTTGCTGTTATTGTTAGTGATAATAAATATATTAAAGTCTAAAGTATAATGAAAACCCATCCAGAAATCCTTGAATACTTTCAAGGCTTAAATAAAAGTATTTCTCTTATCAGGAGGTGTCTTTGACATAGAAAAATTGAAGTTGCGTCTTGAAGAGCTGGATTCTCAAGCGTCGAATGATAATCTGTGGCAAGATAATCAAAAAGCACAAGAGATTTTAAAAGAACGCTCTAAAATTAAGCATGAAATAGAATCGTTTTCAAAGCTAGAAAGCGATTACAACGATTCTATCAGCTTGATGAAATCTGCTATTGATGAGAATGATGAAGAATTTTTTTCTGAAGTTAAAGGTGAGTTAGTAAAGCTAGAGAAATTAATCAAACTTAAAGAGACAGAATCCTTATTTACTGGTGAAGCAGATAACAATAACTGCTTTTTAGAAATCCACTCAGGAGCCGGTGGAACAGAGAGCAATGATTGGACTGAGATGCTCATGCGCATGTATACAAGATGGGCAGAAATTTATCACAATTTTAAAGTTGAAGTTGTAGAAAAATTAGATGGTGATGCAGTTGGTATAAAATCTACAACAATAAAGATCATCGGAGAAAAAGCTTACGGGTGGGCAAAAAGCGAAAGTGGAGTTCATAGATTGGTTAGAATATCACCATTTGATGCAAATGGTAAACGTCATACCAGTTTTGCAAGTGTAGGAGTAACTCCAGTGATTGAAGATTCAATAGATATTGTTGTGGATGAAAAGGATTTAAAGATCGACACTTACCGTGCTTCTGGAGCAGGTGGTCAGCATGTCAATAAGACTGAAAGCGCGGTACGTATTACGCATATTCCAACAGGCGTTGTAGCTCAATGCCAAAATGGTCGTTCTCAACATAAAAATAAAGATGAAGCACTTAAACTACTTAAAGGACGTTTATATCAAATTGAATTGGAAAAAAAAGAACAGAAAATGGCCGAAGAATATGGCAAGAAATGCGATATAGGTTGGGGCAGTCAGATCAGATCGTATGTTATGCATCCATATCAAATGGTAAAGGATTTAAGGACTGGACATGAAGTTGGCAATATAAATTCCGTTTTTGATGGCAATATAGATTGTTTCATAGTTAGTGTATTGGAGTTAAAATGAGATTTATTAAAAAGCTAAGTTTTATGCTCTGCTAATAAGGGGAAAAGAAAACCAAAATCTATTGAGAAAAATGGAACAATTTTGTGAATATATCTATTATCCAAGTAGCTGATGAAAATGGCAACTCGTTTCTTATGGGCACAAAAATGTAATATGAAGAGAAATCTTCGTACATTAAGTTGTAGCCGCGCAACGTCTGCCATTGATGATTATTTCACCTACTGTAACTGCTGCTAAAATAAAGCAGTAATAAACTTGTGTTAACAAAGAAATAGGTGAGACAGAAGCAATGCTACCTGCTAGCAGCAGCTGGGAACCATAAGGCAAAATGCCTTTTGTAACGCAAGCAAAAATGTCTAACAAGTATGCACTACGGTATGACGGAATATTATGCTTTTGCGCGAGCCTTTTTGCAATATCGCCACTTAATAAAATAGCAATGGTATTATTAGCAACTAAAACAGTAAACATAGATGCTATGCCCGCTATTACAAATTCAGCTTTAGTTTTTGTGATATTGCTTTCATCGATAAGTTTGTGTAATGCCTTTTGACCCTGCTTGTACATTATATGACTCAATCCGCCAATAAATAGAGCAAATATCACTATCTCGTTTACTTTTTTGAAACCGTCATATATGTCATGAGAGAGTTGAATGATAGTATAGTCAAAAAAAGCCATCCCTAATACACTAGCAACAATTATATTTATAGTTATTGTTACTAAAGTAGTAACTTCAAATAACCCCATGATTATTAAAGAAATATAAGGAATAATCTTTATTACTGATAAATAATCTAAATTTGATGTAGGAATAATTTTTGTACTATCTGCCATAATTGCCAGATAGACAAGCGTTATAATGCTGGCAACAAATGCTACTTTAGAATTCACTTTAAGTTTATCCTTTATCGTGGCCCCCTGTGAAGAAACAGATGCAATAGTAGTGTCAGATATCATTGAAAGATTATCACCAAATACGGCACCTCCAACTACAGTTGCAGTTCCTATTTCAAGACCAAAAGCCCCATTTTTTGCTAAGTTAACAGCTATTGGTACCATTAATACAACAACTCCCATAGACGTACCAATTGCAGTTGATATAAAAGCGGAAGCCAAAAATACTCCAGGCAGTAGTAATCTTGCTGGAAGGAATTTGAGAATTAAATCAGCAACAGTATCTGCACTACCAATTGATTGAGTCACCACAGAAAATGCTCCAGAAAATAGAAAAGTTAAACACATAGTAAGGGTGTTTTTATCGCCCATACCCTCGATGACAGTATCGATGTGACGTTGAATTTTACCTGCACTGCATGCAACAGCAAAAAATAGCGCCGGTAGTAGGCAAATTACCGGTGAAACTTGGCGAAGCGGATTATCAATTCCAATAAAGAAAAAATAGACACCACTTCCAAGGTATAAGATTAAAAAAATAACCAAAGGAAAAAAAGCTGTCATTTTACTGCCTTAAAAGCTATGATTATAATCAATTAAGTGATTTCAGGCAAGCTTGGTTTTCTGTAAGTTAATAACAGTCCTTTTAGACTCTCAAGTTACGCTATGGAAAATGCGTTGACTATTCTACCATAATATATAGCATCAAAAAATACTCTATAGTATGAGGTAAAGCCATGGTAATGACATATGAACAGTGGAACATAATATTAGGTGTAATTGATCAAGAGGTAAATTTAAGTGAAGACAATGTAATTGAAAGAATAAAAGAGCTATTAAAGGAAGTAAAGATACTAGGGCAAGCAGAAATATTAAGAATGTTAGAAGAGATATCGCATGGATTAGAAGTACCAAGCAAGATTCCAAGAGTACAAGAGACACAAGAGCCATTAAAAAAGAGACTAAAGGTGGTAAATGTACCGCAGACAAAAGAAGAAGCAAAAAAGATACTAAAGGAGTCAAGGGTATCAAATGCTCAACAGATGGTAAAAAGAATGCTAAAAAGGTTAGGTGTACAAGAGACATCAGAAGAATCAAAAGCAGTGGCGCTAGAGGATGTGCTAAATGCACGAAAGATCTCAGAAAAGGTACCAGTGATGCTAGATGTAGGAAAGATATTAGAGACACTAAAGGCACTAAAGAGAGCAAGTAAAAATGTGTATAGAGAGTGGGAGAAAAATAAGTTTGATGTAAATCATTGGTTTAAAGTAGATTGTTTGCATGAACGCTTTTCATACACGTTATTGTATTTAGCTATTGATTTTAAGCTGAACAATTTAATAAATGCTATGCTTAAAGTAAAAGGAATCGATATTAATGCACCAAGTCCGTTTTCCGAATGGACTGCTTTACATTGGGCTGTTGAAGATAGGAACACAGAAGTAGCACGCAAGCTAATAGAAAAAGGGGCAAATGTTAATCAGTTGGATTCATCTCAACGAACTACTTTATATCAGCCAGCTGTAAATGGCGATATAGAAATAACAAAAATCTTAGTAAAAAATAATGCAGATGTTAATGCAGAGGATCTAGCGAGATTGACTGCTTTATATAAGGCTGCCGATAATGGCCATGAAGAAGTAGCAAAGTACTTAATGGAGAATGGAGCAGATGTTAAGAAGAATGGAGCGCTTAAACTTACTCCTTTACATATTGCTGTTGCAAATGTTGATGAAGCAATGGTGAATTGTATAATAAAAAATGATAAGAATATTGTTGAAAATATTGAGATAGTAGATGTATTTGGATGGAGTCCTTTATATTGGGCTGCTGCAAAGAATAATACATTAATATTAGAGATCCTATTACAGGCCACATCACGATATAGAGCAAGTGTTGATATAGAGGATAAGTTAATTGGGCGATCTCCCTTACATATTGCTGCTACGAATGATAATGTGGAAGCAGTAGAGCTCTTAATAAACTATGAAGCAAATGTTAACCATAAGGATGCATGGGGATGGACTCCTTTTAATTGTGCTGCCACAAAAGGCAATAGAAAAGTAATGAATTATCTAATAGCCCATGGAGCAAGTATTGAGACAAATGATCCACAGAAAATATTACTTTCTATTTGTCCATATAATTATCTAGAAGCAGTAACTACTATAACACAACTTGGAATATGGAAGGATGTGATGAAATTGATGGTAGCTGAGTTTTTACGTTGTGCTGCCGGACATGGTGATACACTAATGGTACATGCTCTATTAGAATCTGGAATAAATGCTAATGCACGTGACGATTTAGAATCAACTGCTTTACATAAAGCTGCCAAAGGTGGCCATGCGGAAGTAGTAAGGACCTTAATTTTATATGGAGCAAATGTTAATGCACAGGATAGCTCAGGGCAATCTCCTTTAGCTTATGCTTTCGAACATAGACACTGGATAGTAGTAATGACTTTACTATGTTATGGCGCAAGTACTTTATTGCCTGATCACTGTGGTGAAACTGTAAGAGATTTAGCTGAACATCAAGGCATAAGTAATCTTCTAGTGGAAGCAGAACAAAGAGCACTAGATATACTTACGCGGCTTAACTTAGAATCAAGTATACTCAGAAACAAAAAATTAATGACAGTGCAACACATAGAATCACATATGTTGAGAGAAATAGAATCACATAATCTATCTATCAGCTTTGAACGTATGATAAGAGATCAAGCTAATCAAATTGAACAATTACAGTATAACGCTAAACTTAATGAAAAAGGAGTAGCATTTATAACTGACCACATTAAATGTGTGCAGTTAGAGACTAACACTAAAGCGTGTTCAGCTGAAATGGATGGAGTAAAAGAACAAATATTACATAGTCCTTGCAGGTGGTCATATCGCACTAAAAATGTTAATGTAAGAAGAGTAACATCTTTAGCTAACGGCATTGAGTGTATGAAGTTAGGGCCTAACACTGAAGCGTGTCAAGGCCCTAGTACTAAAGAGCCTAATACTCACCTCTCTATGATCGAGAAACTATCATTGTTACCACTTTACTCAGCTGTAGGAAAATATGAAGCCGTTATAAATAGTTAAATAATCCTCTAAATTCCAGCACGTAGCACTCGATGCAAGTAGCTGAAACTGAGAAGTACATTAGGTATGTTAGATTTTAGTTTACACAATAAAATTTTTATAAGTAAGATGTCAGAAGGTATCAAAACCATATTAGTAGAAGACAATAATGTTAGGCTCGATAGGTACATTAGAAGAATTTTTCCCAATTTGAAACAATCTGCAATTGAGAAGTCTTTAAGGAAAGGATTAATCAAGGTTGATAATTGCACGGCAAAATCCAGCGATAGGGTAAGCTCTGGGCAAACTATAATGATAAGATACTTAGACTATATTGAGAACACTAATTCTGACTGCAAATATAATGAAAAGTTAGTGAATCTACTAAGAGAGAACATATTATATGAAGACGAATATATACTAGCTATAAACAAACCCGCAGGGGTCATTGTTCAAGGCGGCATAAAGGTAAAAATTAGCATTAGTGATTTACTTGACCAAATAAGAGAGAGAGAAATATTTAAAATTGTTCACAGGCTGGATAGGGATACAAGCGGAGTAATAATATTCGCACGCAATGCCAGCGTTGCCAAATACCTTATGGAAGAATTTAAAGGACGGAGGATAAAAAAAACTTACCTAGCATTAACTTTTGGTATACCGAGCAAAGATAATGGAACAATAGACTATCCGTTGGTGAAAAAATATATTTCAGGGCAAGAAAAAGTAGTCGTTGATGAAGATTCACCTCAAAATGCCACTACGCATTTTTTAATTATAGCAAGGTTAAAACATAATGTTGCTTATTTAAAATTACAACCAATTACTGGCAGAACTCATCAATTACGTGCACATTTAGCTCATATAAATTGTCCTATTCTTGGTGACGGTAAATATGGCGGTAAAAAAGCTTTTATTGATGGAGTAGCAAATCAGATTCACCTACATTCATATTCTTTGTCTTTAAAATTGCCAAATAATAAAGAAGTCACTATTACTGCTCCTGTCCCTAAACATATCGAAAAATCTATTGAAGCGCTATCTTTTGACTAAAGCGATTTCACCAATCAATTTTTTTGTCTTTGGCTTTAATTTGAAGTACAGATATTAGGCTAATCAATGCACAAACAGTAAGGTAAATCCCTGCGGCAAGTTTTGTTTCGGTTTTTTCTATAAGCCACATGCATATCGATGGAGAAAGGCCGCCAAAAATACCTGCAGATATGTTATGTGCGAGGCTAAAGCCGGTGCACCTAACTTTTGTTGGAAATAACTCGCAGGCAAGAGAATTATATATTCCAAAAGATGCACCTATCGGCACACTTATCAACAGAAAAGAGAGCGTGACAATATAGTGGTTATCATTTGATAATAGCGAAAGTACCGGCAAACCGGCGCAAGCTAGAGCTACTAATGTAGGAATCATTACATTTTTTCTTCCAATTTTATCAGACAGTATTGCAAATAGCACTGCGGACGTTCCAAATGTAATTTCAACTATAATCCTTACTACATTTTTAATATCAATACCTGACAGAGTAAGCGCTTTTACAGATATGTTATAAAACATTATTACCGAATAAACGATTGCATTTTGAGCGATACCAAGCCCAATTGCTAATATAAATGCTTTTTTGTAGGTTTTGATTAATTCTAAAAATGGAGAATCAGATAAGCTTCTATTTTGATCATGAATTTTATATGCTAAGCTCTCTTCCATTATATATCTTGTTAAAAAGCCTATTATGCCCATAATGAAGCAGAAATAGAAGGGCAACCTCCAGCCCCAAATTTCATAATTTTCACCTGTAAACTTTTTGCAAATAGCTATCATTACAAAGCATGTGATAGAACCGAGAGCACCACTAAACGCTTTCATGCTCCCTAAGAATCCTAGATTTTTTTTATCGCTTGAATGCTCTATTAAAAAAGCAGAGTTAACACTTGTTTCTCCACCTGCTGCCATTCCTTGTACTATCCTACAAAACAGAAGCAGTATAGGAGAAAATATTCCTATTTCTCTAAAGCTAGGTATAACCGCAATTGCAGTAGACGATATCGAAGCTAATATTACGGAAGTCAGTAAAATTTTCCTCCTGCCATACTTATCTCCAATGTAACCAAAAATAAACGCACCAAGTGGTCTAAATCCAAAGCCAATTGCAAAACTGCCAAGGAATTTGATTTTTTTTATGTAGTCGCTTTCTGATGAAAAAAAAACGTCACTTATTATATGCGTCAAAACTCCAAACAGAGTTATTTCATACCATATAATCATATTGCAGATTATACTTGATAGTATTGCTTTTTGAATATCGCTCATAATTTTTAACTCACTATAATTTAACTTACTAATAACAAGTATTTTTGTCTATAGATTGTAGTTTAGAACTTTGTAACTGTTTTAGTATAAAATTGTTTACAATATGCTCACAAGATATTCATTAAATTTTCACTATTATATTCTATATTCAACATTTATTGTAATTATGAGGTTAGTATGAGTGAAAAAGGTATAGACGTATCTCATTGGAATGGAGAGATTGATTGGTTGAAAGTTGCAAAGGATGAGGTAAGGTTTGCATTTGCCAAAGCAACTGAGGGAGAAACTTTTCAAGACACTAAATTTGGACAAAATTTTCAAAGTATGAAAGATAATAATGTGCAAGCTGGGGCATATCACGTATTTAGGATGACCTCAACACCTGAAGGTCAGTTGAATAACATAGTTAACGAACTTAAAAAAGCTAATTTTGAGCCAGGTACAAATAAGTTAGCTGTTAGTGCTACAACTGGTATTTGCGAAGGAAGAACAACAAAATGTGATGATCCTACAAAACACACTAACACACAGAGAGCCGAAAAACTTCATTCTTTATTGACTCAATTGAATGAAAAAGGATACAGTCCAATTGTATATGCTTCACCAAAAACGTGGAATGATTACTATACACAAGAAGAACATAATTTTTCTCACTACCCATTATGGGTTGCTGATTGGAGAGGAAGATCGGAGCCTGAATTACCTAAAGATTGGAAGGATGCGGGTAAAAACTATACTTATTGGAATTACACCTCTCAAGGAGAAGTAAACGGAATAGAGGGCCAAGTCCCGCTAGACCAAACTTTTTGATATCCTAAAACTATAAAGTAGTGCTAGGGCCTAGCACTACTTTAACAGAATTCAATATTCTTGTTTTTTCCCCACCTAAACTCAAGTTATATACAACTTTATTCAACAACCTTTAAAGACAACTCACGTAAATGCTTATCATCTACTTTAGAAGGAGCGCCCATTAGAACATCTTCTCCTTGCTGATTCATAGGAAAACAGATTACTTCACGAATATTCGGCTCATCTGCAAGTAGCATAACCATTCTATCAACCCCTGGCGCTATTCCACCATGAGGTGGCGCTCCAAACCTGAATGCACGCACAAGCGCGCCAAATTTTGTATCAACTTCCTCTTTACTGTAGCCTGCAATGGCAAAAGCTCTGTACATAATATTCAGTTTGTTATTACGAATTGCTCCACTTGACAGCTCTATTCCATTGCAAACAAGATCATATTGGTAAGCAAGGATATCCAGCGGATCTTTTTCTTCTAAATCTTTCAAGCCACCATGTGGCATAGAGAATGGGTTGTGAAAGAAATCTATTTTTTTGCTCTTATCGTCATATACAAAATATGGAAAATCAATAATCCAACAGAATTTGAAGATATCGTCATCTATTAATCCCAATTCTGAACCTAAAAGAGTGCGCACTTTCCCTGCAATTGTTGCTGCTTCATTTTCCTTATCAGAAGCAAAAAATACACTATCTCCGGGCTTTACATTCGTTATTTCTTTTATGGAATTTAGCCTATTGTCATCGAGGAATTTAGCAATTGGCCCTTTTGCGATGCCATCTTTATCAAACGTTATATATCCAAGACCTTTAGCACCGAATTCTTTTTGCGCATGTTCTATTTTTTTATCAAAAAAACTGCGTGGTTCCTCTGCTGTTTTAGGAGCAGGGATGGCTCTGACTACCATACCTCGCTCGATATTGCTTTTGAAAATATTGAACTCTGAATCACGGAAAATCTCTGTAACATCGCTGATTAATAATGGATTACGCAGATCTGGCTTATCAGATCCATATTTGAGCATTGCTTCTTTGTATGTAATACGTGGAAAATCTTTATCAACTGATTTGCGAGAAAATTTGGCAAACACTTTATATAAGGTAGATTCAATAACCTGAAATATATCTTCTTGAGTTACAAAAGACATTTCAAGATCTAGCTGATAAAACTCCCCAGGAGAACGGTCAGCCCTTGCGTCCTCATCACGAAAACAAGGTGCAATTTGAAAATATTTATCAAACCCTGAAACCATAAGCAACTGCTTAAAAATCTGTGGAGCTTGTGGTAATGCATAGAATTTACCAGGATTTAGTCTGCTTGGCACTAAATAATCACGTGCTCCTTCAGGAGAAGAGGCAGTAAGTATGGGAGTTTGAATATCTAAGAATCCTTGCTCTATCATGAGCCTCCTGAGCTCTGAAATGATCTGTGAACGTAGAATAATGTTATTACGAACCTTTTCACGTCTTAAATCAAGAAAACGATATTTAAATCTCATGTTTTCTGGGTATTCTTGCTCACCGGCGATACTTGCTAATATACTCCTTTCTTCTTTTGCTATTTCTTCATCACAGTGGAACTCAACTTCAGATTCAACTTGTAAATTACTAACTATAACTTCAATTTCTCCTGTGGAAATAGAGCTATTTACCGTATCTTCAGTTCTAGCTTTGACTATTCCTGTGACAGTAATCACACTTTCTGATTTTAAATTCGAAATTTCATCAAAAAAATCTTTATCGTTATTGAATACCAACTGAGTAATCCCATGAAAATCTCTTAAATCAACAAAGATTAGGTTACCATGGTCACGTTTACGGTACAGCCACCCAGAGAGAGTAACTTCCTTTTCTACATCATTCTTCCTTAATTCATTACACTCGTGAGTTTTATAACAGTTCATTTAATTGAAATTTCTAGAATACAAAAAGATTATAAAATAAATTAACCTTTGGGCAAGATAATATCTAAAGATCCTTTACAAGCAATTCTGATTTAGATATACTTTTTTATTATGTGTGTTGAGGTGTATTTATGAACCCTGAAGAATTAAAAGAAATTTTAGCTAAAAAAGAGAGGGTGAATGCTGTAATAAAAGATCTTGTTGATACTGTCACCAAAAATGATTTAGAAAAAGTAAAGTCAATTTTTGAGGAAAATAGTTCCATTATTCGAGATGTTGTCACTGAGGTTAATTCCCAAAGCGGTACAAATTTATTAAAGTGTTCTACTAATAACAAAATGGCCGAATATCTAATAGAAAAGGGTATAAGCTTTAGCGCTGCAGTCACAAAGGCAGTTAAAAGAAGAGATTTAGAGTCAGTAAAATCAATCTGTCAGATTAACAGCTTAATAGCTAAAGATGAGTTATCGCAAAATCCTGAGCCACTAGAATCTGCAACTTATGATCACAAATTTAATGATAAAATTGCAAGGTATTTGATTGAACAAGGTGCAAATCCTAATGCAACTGATCATCTTGGTCGTTACTTACTTCATCTGCAAACTGCACAAGGCAATTTCGAAGGAGCTAAGGCTTTAATAGAAAACGGTGCGGATGTTAACTTAATAAATCAAGAGGTAAAAAGCTATCAGAACTTAATTATTGGTGGTAGTGCGTTAAAGGGTCAAACTGCGTTGAATTTTGCAATTAGAATATATTACAGACATAAAGACATAGACGATCAAAAATCTGATAAAACCTTAAAATTTATAAGTTATTTAATAGAACACAAAGCAAACTTAAATATCAAAGATTGTAATGAGATGGTCCCTTTAGATATTGCTATATTTCATAATTCTCCAAAGATAGTAGAATTATTGATAAAAGCTGGTGCTGATCTTAATGTTGGAAGGGAAAAAGCAGAAGGTGTTTTAAAGTATGCAATTACTGAAGGGCATATAGATATAGGGAAAGCTACAATTCGATATATTTTGAAACATGACTCACACTGGTTAACAACTTCAAATAAACCAGATCTTCTCAATGACCAACAAGAGTTATCAAACTATTGGGATGAATATAAAGCTCAAGTTAAAGAGCTTCATGATATAGTGGAAGATAGAATTGACTTGACTGGTGACGGCTCTACCCGTCCTATAATGAGAACAGTGAGTGGCTTTTTAGATCATGAAAGTAGAAAAAATCTAGTAAAATCATCATTTATATCTAGTGCTGAGGCACCAGAAAATTTTTGTCCGAGAAAGCTGGCTGTTATAAGTGTAGCTGCAATAACTTGCGCTTTAGCATTATATTTTCTTGCTCCATTAATCATTGGGTCTTCTGCTGGAATTGGTACTCAACTAGCATTAGGAGCTGTAGGTGCAGTTGTAGGTGGTGGAATTGGAATCTTGACTAATGTAGCAATCGATCAATGCTACGTTAATTCAGTTACTCAGAAAGCTGACTAAAATTAAAGCGCCATAGATTGCTAAAATCCATAATTGTGGAGTAATATAATGTTACTTTCCTCAAGCCTTTAGCTCCTCAAATACTTCTCTTGCTCTGTTTAAAACAGAATCAGGAAAACCAGCAAGTTTTGCTACATGTATTCCATATGACTCATCTGCAATGCCTTCAATTACTTCATGTAAAAAGATGACTTCTCCTTTCCATTCTTTTATTTTCATACAAAAACATTTCACATTTTCTAAGTATTCACCTACTTTAGTCAATTCATGATAATGAGTTGCAAAAATGGCGCGGCACTTATTTACATTGTGAATATGTTCAATCACTGCCTGTGCAATAGATAATCCATCATACACTCCTGTGCCCCTACCAATTTCATCAAGTATCACCAAGGAACGATCTGTTGCCTGATTTACTATCGTTGCTGTTTCGATCATCTCTACCATGAAGGTAGAATAACCAGCTGTTATATTATCTGTTGCACCAACCCTGCTAAATATCTTGTCAATCACTCCAATATGCGCACTCTCTGCTGGCACAAATGACCCCATGTGAGCTAAAACTGCAATGAGAGCGTTTTGCCTCAAAAAAGTGCTTTTTCCAGCCATATTAGGACCAGTAATTAGATGTATACCAGCTAAATTGATGCTATTTGCAATGAATTTATCGTTAACTTCAACCACTGGATGTCTTCCGCTACAGATATTGAACTCTTTGCTGTCATCAATGATGGGTTTTACGTAATTATTTTGCACTGCAAGCTCTGCAAACGCGGTTCTAATATCAAGTTTTGCCAAAGCATTTGCAGCAAGAGCAATTTTTTCAGATTCTTTAGCGACTTCACTACACAGTTCACTAAAAATTTTCATTTCTAAGCCGATTGCAGCATCACGTGCCGTAAGAATTTTATTTTCTAGTTCTTTCAATTCATTAGTAGTGTAGCGCATGCTATTTGCTAAGCTTTGTCTATGAATAAATATATCCGAAGTTATTTTGTGATTTGCCGACACTTCAACGTAATAACCAAGTATATTGTTGTGTAATATTTTGAGTGCAGCAATGCCAGTTAGGTCGCGATAAGATTCACGGAGCTTAGTTACCAACTTGTTACTGTTGTTCAATATATAAGATAACTCAGATAATTCTGAGTTGTATTTTGGATTGATAAATCCTCCTTCTTTTACGGAACTGAGGTTGTTATCAAGTATAGCGCTGTTTAGAAGCTCGAATAGATCTTTATGATTACCAAGACTTTTATGTATTGTGCTTAGTTCACTCTCGTCACTACTTATCACCTGAACTGGTTCCTTTTCTCTGGTCAAGCACTGGAATGACATCTGAGAGTTAATTTCTGATTTTTCACTTAAACAATAATTATGCAAGGTAGACAGAAACTCAGACAATTCTAAAGTCTTTCCTAGGCCTATTTTCAATAGGTTCATATCCTTTGGTGAACCACGCCCTAGTATTAAGCGCGATAAAGACCTTTCAATATCCGGAATGTTAGATAATATCTCTCGTATTTTTCTGCGTGAATCATGATTATTTACAAAAAATTGAGCGGTGCTGAGCCTCAAATTAATTGCCTTAGAGCAAGCAAGGGGTGAAGCGAGCATTTGTTTGAGCAGGCGTCCACCAGAAGCTGTAACTGTATGATCAATAACTGAAATTAGTGAACCTTTCTTTTCACCAAATTGAGTTGAAAACAACTCAAGATTTCTCCTTGCTGAAGCATCAATAAGCATGAAATTTTGTTGCTTATAGGTTTTTGGGAATTCAAGCCTTGGAATGGAGCCCCTTTGCGTTACTCTGACATATTCAAGCAGTGCACCACACGCCATGATTTCTACTTTGCTGAAATTTCCTATACTCCCAAGTTCCCTGATTTTATAAAACTCGCATAATGTTCTGTGAGATTTACTATACTCAAAAAAGCTCTGTGCGTGTTGCGTAATTGATATTTTATAATTTTTTAACATCGATCTAATTTTTTCATCCTCAGTGAATTTTTCAGAAATTAATAATTCTCTTGGTGATATACGCAATAAATCACTATCTAGAGCTTTCAAACTCGTTAAAGTGTGAAAAAATTTTCCCGTCGATAATTCAAGCCAACTAATAGCATATTCGTCATTTTGTTCAACTATGGATGCGAGATAATTATTGCTTTTATCCTCCAGTAGTGAATCTTCTATAATTGTACCTGGAGTTACAACTCGCACTACATCACGCTTTACTATGGATTTATAGCCCCTCTTTTTTGCTTCATCAGCAGTTTCTAATTGGTCACAGATTGCTACTTTGAATCCTAAATCTATTAGCTTGTGTAGGTAAGATTCGCTACTGTGTGCTGGCACTCCACACATTGGTATTTCTTGCCCATTTGAATTGCCCCTCTTGGTTAGCACTATATTCAGCAATTTCGCAGCTTTAATAGCATCATCGAAAAACAATTCATAAAAATCTCCTAGCCTATAAAATAGCAGATGATCCTTGTATTGAGCTTTCAGGTTCAAATATTGCTCCATTACAGGGGTATTTTTTTCTCTTATTAAGTTCATAACATTTTTAAATATGTTAGCAGCAAACCGCTTACTCTGGTGTTGGTTATTTTATTATGGATCAATAATTTTTTTTAGCTATAGTACAAAAACAAATAGTTTGAGGTAGAATTATGGAATATGAACGGTTGTTAAAAATATTAAGGACAATAAGTGACTTAAATGAGAACAATATAATCGAAAGGGTAAAAGAGGAATTGGAAAAAGAAGATCCAGACACGTATAAAAAGTGGCAAGATAATGGATTTAACATAAATTATACATTCGATGATCAAAGTACATTGTTACATATAGCTGCTAGAAATGATCTTGTAAAGATAGCAGAGCTTTTAATAAAAAAAGGGGGTAATGTTAATACAGCAGATCAAGATGGATGGAATACTTTACACTTTGCTGCTGCAAGTAGCAGTATAGGAGTGGTAGAGATTCTCATAGCAAACGGGGTTAATGTTAATGTAGCAGATCAAAATGGGTTTACTCCTTTGCATTGTGCTGCTCACAATGAAAATAAAGAGATAGTAGAACTCATATTAGACAAGGGGGCTAATGTTGATGCAGTAAATCAAAATGGGTGTACTCCTTTGCATTGTGCTACTATCAATGGACATGAAGAAATAGTAGAACTCCTATTAGAGAAAAGGGCTAATGTTGACGTAGCGGATGAATACGGGCGTACTCCGTTATGCTGGGCTATTAGAAATGGCTATTCAGAAATAGCAAGAATTCTACTTGAAAACAAAGCAGATCCTTTATTGGGACATAAAAGTTTTAACACATTAAAGCTTTTGATTGAATTAATAAAAAATGATTTTAAGCACTCTAAGAAAGCAGAAGAAACACAGCAACAAGAAGATGATGAATATGAATTGATTAAATACTCGTTGCTACTTCGCAATGACTGCTCCTTAACGGATGTTGTCGAAAGAAGTGCATTTGGCAAGCTGATATCTACGTGGCTTGTTGACATGTCCAACTTAACAGAGAGTCAGAAGGAATTGAATAAAAAATTCTTAAGTACTTTTAAAGACTTTCCACATGTTACTTATAAGGATTATAAGAACGATGTTGAAAAAATTAAAAAATTTTTACTAGATCATAAAAGTAATCAAGATCTAAAAACCATTCTCAACCTTAAAAGAGGAGAATCTAAACTGACAATACTGCATATTCTATCAAGTATGGAATGTAGCAATTCAGAAGAATGCATAGATTTACTGTTGAATTCAGGTGCTGATCCTAATGAAAAGGACGACACAGGAAGGACGCCTTTGCATTATGCTACTCGTTCTGGTCATTGTGATACAATTATCAAATTGCTTCTAAGGAAAGGAGCTAATCTTGATATAAAGGATAAAAAAGGTAAAACCCCAATAGAATTTGCAGTTAATAACCCCCACCTTAATATTAAAGAGTGCTTTTTAACTGATGATGTTATTTATGGAACTTTTCGTAACAAAACACAAGCTGACTATAATGGAAAAAAGTATTTGCGCAAAAGTGTAAATCTATGGGGGAATGATTTTATACTAGATGAGCAAGATCCAGGTAAATATTTTTGTAAATTAGATGAAGTTCAAGACATAAATCAGCTAGAACAGGTTGTAAATGAAGCTATAAAATCTAGGGTAAGGTTCAATCTTACTTGTGAGGGAAATATATATGAAAATACTTATGAGAATAAGTATAATTTTACAGATTATGTAATAAGAAGAATTAGTGAATTAAAGATTTTTCAAGTTGAAAGGGACATAGAAGTTGCTAGTCGCATAGTATGTAATTTGGTAAAAAGAGGTGCAGTACTTGAAACTCTAAGTAGTATAATTGTAATTGATAAACTAGAGAAGTTTAAAGACCACAAAGATAATCTGAAAGAAGCACGTAAAAGCTATATACATTATTCTCTAAGGTTTTTGGAAGCTGCAAAAAACGCAACTACTGGTAAGGTAAAAGAGGCAAAAATGGACAACTTCACTTTCTGCTTGAAATACTCAAAGAATAGTATAGTCGAGGTTGCAAAAATCATAAATGGAACAGATGAAAGCACAGAATTTCGAAGAGACGTGATAGCAATCGGTGAAAGCGAGATAGAAATTTTAACGGAAGGTGGGGTAAGAAATTATACTGACCTTATAGGTAATATAGTACTGACTTTTCATACTGATTTGGGAAAAGTAGATGCTAGATTGTATTCTGATGTGCAAGATGAAGAAAAAATTATAGTAGAAGTGAGTAACAAGGAGGAAATATTGGAAAAGTTTAAAAATTATAAAGAAGAGTTAGGTGAGAACTGCTTGCTTGGTGGTTCTTCTGTCTACGACGCTATTAAGCAGGGATATTTTAAAAGGCCTGAGGAAGTAGATTCCATATATCATGTAAGTTCTTCATTAGAAAATATATCTTTATTTCCTATTGTACAACAGAACACAGAGAAAATTCGCTAGCGAGGTTAGTGTTGCTTAGCTTAAGTTTAAATTGCCAAAAAATGCAAACTTTATGATACTGAAGGAACTACTTTTTTGGTAGAAGGCAAAGCAGCAAGGAGCGAGCCAAAAGCGATAAGAAAGGATCCTAGCCAGATTATAGACATTCCAGGTTTATAGTGCACTTTAGCTGCGATTTTGCTCTTACTCTTATCAATCTCTCCAATTACAACATAAATATCAGAAAATAAATTGTGGTAGATACTGCTTTCAACATTTTTCTGACCTTCCGCAAGGTAAAATCTATATTCAGGAGTTACTTCACCTAATATCTTATTATTCAGCAAATTCCTGATATCCATTGTACCCCTCACTGCATGGAAATTTTTTTCTTTTATTAGCTCAATATTTCGTAAAGTAACTTTAAATTTATTGACTGTTATGCTGTCTCCTATTCCCAAGTAGTTTTCTTTTTTCTCCTGCCAACCAACGGAATAAGATATACCAAGCACTAGAATTGCCACTCCAGCATGAGCAAGCATCATTCCATAGTAGGACTTAGAAACTCTTCTTGCTAATAAAATTGATTCACCAAATGCTACCTTAAATAAACAAATTCTTTTACTATATGCTTCTAAAACAAAGATTAATAATGCTATGGAGATGGTAATTGATAGCACAATCATTAGCTCCATGTGAAAGATAAACGGCAAAATAGCTGCAGCACTACAAAATGAAAATCTATATTCACGGAATATTGGCAATAGACTATTTCCCTGCCAACTGCAGTATTGCCCTATCATGGTGAGTACTAGAATAGCTAGTGCAATAGAGTTAAATAAAGAATTGTAATATGGTGCTCCAACTGAAATTAATTCACCGGTTAAATACTCAAGCACTGTAGGGTATAAAGTGCCAACGAACACGATGAAAAAGGCAGTGATGAATAATAAATTGTTCATCAGCATCATCGTAAGGCGTGAAAAGAATCTTCTACCTTCTGTCACTTGAGTAGCAGATTTCTTTTCAGATTCCAATATCGAATACTGGAAAGATGTGTGATTCTTTCTCGTAAACACTACAAATATTACTAAGCTACTGACTGTAATTACACCAAGTAGAGCTAATATATACAGTCCATATCTTGGGTCATCTGCAAACGTGTGCACTGAGGTAAGTATTCCTGAGCGGACTAGAAATGTTCCAGTCACACTCAATATAAAAGTTGTAAGCGTAAGTAAAATAGCGAAATTCCTTAAAGTATTGAAATTTCGTACAACGAGCAACAAATGTGTCAGCGCCACTGCAATTAGCCAAGGCATCAAAGAAACGTTTTCCACTGGATCCCAGAACCAAAATCCACCCCAACCGAGTTCACGATATGCCCACCAGCTACCCAAGCTGATGCCCAAAGTGAGCAGCGACCAAGAAATAAGTACCCAAGGCCTGACAATTTTAGCCCAAACATTTCCTTCAGTATTTAAAATTAATCCAGCTATAGAGAGCGAAAAAGGAATGCTAAATCCAAGGTACCCCAAATATAATACCGGTGGATGAATAGCAAGGCCTATATCCTGCAATATCGGATTAAAACCCAGTCCATCTGTTTCAATGCCTGGCATTTTAGTGAAGGGGCTGGATTCAAGTAAAGTGAACAGTAAAAAACAAAAGCAAATCAAGCCTTGGGTGATAAGAGATATTTTTTTTAATTTACTACCATTAGTTCGTTCTGGTGTCATGCAAGTAGCTGACACTGGAATCCAGTTTTTATTACACTGCCATTTGATGTACTCATTTGCAATTAAATTGTCTGGATCCAAGTAGTCAAGCACTGGGATGACAGAAGGTATATAAATATCCATTAGTAATAAATACATGACAAGCACTAAGGTCCAAAGCAACATAGACCCTTCTTTATTTCCCCAAACACCACAAATCTTATAGATTAAAGGTTTTGTTGTGTGTGAGTGGTAATATACGTTTTCAAGTGAGAAATCATTTTTAATGTGGCAGTAGATCAAAATAGCCATTGATGCTGACACACAAAAAAATATGGCAGAGGAGACGAATCGGTAAGAACTAAACGGTAGAAACAAATACGTTAAAGATAACAAACAGGCTACCAATAACAATATATTCCCAAATTCAGGCATAAGATTCATATAATGATATTACTAATAATAAATTGGGAGTTAAAGTTTTAATATAGGAACAAAGTTAATCTTCAATTATATTAATAGTAAGTAAAAATTAAGCATTAAGCTTTTATACTTTATATTATATAACATTAATATTGTGAGGTAATATTATGGGCACAACTAAGATTAGTGAATTTCTATTCAATATAAAAGGTAAAGTGGCAAAACAACATGCTGAACCAATAATTGAAAAAAATCTCTATACTATTTTAGGATTCAAAGATGTAGAAGATTTAGAACATAAGACAAGTAAGTCCGTTAACAAAAAAATTTGGCAGCTATTTATTGATTGCTTTACAAAGGAAATAGATTATGTAGCAACTAAGCAAGTTGTAAAAAACGTTGTTTGTAATATTGCCAAAAGTGCCCAAGGCAATGCTTTTACTGAAGCTGAAAGCTTAATCTTAAACGAAAAACAAGATAATAAAAAGAGAGAAAGAGCGATTAAAAAAGCTACTAGTATTTTAAAAAAAATCAATCCAGAAAAAGCCTTCAATGAACTTTCAGTAATAAAAAAACAAGCCGAAGATTTTTTACAAACCGATTTTTATAAGGCGCAGAGCAAACCACTGCCAGGATTTGCTACATCTGGTGCACAGCTTTTTGCGGAAACTTTGAAATATATAGAAACACTAGAAAAATTATCAGAAGTTAAAAAGGAAGATTTAACTAAGAGTTTCCTATTAAATTATATTAGTTCACTGAACAAAAAGTATCCTAAATCACAAGGTAAAAGGGAAGATGCTATACGAATACTATCAAGCGATGAGTTGAAGAATTTTTATAATAAAGGTGTAGAGGAAGGAATACTACAACCGCTGGTATCATATAAAGAATGCAGAAATCTGTATGATAAAATGAGCCAAACAAAGGATGAATGTATAATCAAAAAAGAAGAACATGAGAAAGCAAGTAAGTCAATAACCAGTATAATTAGTGACATAAAAAAATGTAGAGAAGCAGTCCTTAGTTGCAAAAATTTTCAGAGCTCCTACATAAAGGAAAAAGCAGAACACCCATTTAGAGGCACCTCATGTCAAAAAATGATTGATATATATCAAGAGAGAATTGCTGGATATCAGGAAAAAATTCGTCAAAACCTAAAACAAATAAGAGCAATATTAAAAGATACGCCGCAAGATGTGGAAAAATTTAAGGAAATAATCAATTGTGTGCATGAAGCAGAGCAGTATGATGAAATTTTTGATTCGGCTTTAATTTGTTTATCGAACATACAGAATAAGCTAGATATTCAACCAGAAAATCCCCTAACAGAACTCAGAGCTTCACAAATCAACGTTGAAATTGAGCTAACTAGGCTCTGTGAACAAAATATTAGAGTAAGCATGTGAGTGCTTCAACAAAATTCAAAAAACCAATAAAGACCTCATAAGTCTTATCAAAATAGGAGATTTCTAATAGTGGCAAATACCATGTATTTCTTTCAATTTGCCACTACCTAAATCACACATTGTCTTCCAGAAGGAAAATTTTTGTTCCACTGGCAACCACCTCATGTATAGCTTTACTTTCATAATAAGAAAAATGGCAAAAGCAATTTTAGATCTACTCTAATAAAAGCCTATTTTCCTTGAAACTAAAATAGCTACTAAATGTGATAATAATATGATCTATTAATTCTATTCCTATGCTTTTGCAAGCTTCTGCAAGCTGTCTAGTGAGAAACATATCGCTACTTGAAGGCTGTATATCTCCACTTGGGTGATTGTGGGATATTACAATCGATGTTGAGCCAATCAAAAGAGCGCGTCTTATGATCTCTCTAACGTAAATAGGAGTTTGATCTACTGTACCAAAGTTCTGCAGATCTTCCGCTATTAGACGATATCTTTTATTCATATAGATGACGCGAAAATTTTCTTTATTAAGGCTTCCTATACTTACTTTTAAATAATCAAGCAAATTTTCCCAGTTATTGATTATAGGTAGGTCCTTTATTTCTTCTCGTGCAGAACGAACAAAAGCCTGTTTCACACAAAAGATAGCAGATATGGCTGCATTATTAACTCCTTCAATATTTTGCAGTGCTTCTAAATCGGCATTAAAAACTTTATTTAAACTGCCCAAATTTTCTATCAAACTCTTTGCTACTGGCTTTACATCGATTCTACTATATGCTGAATATAAAATGTGTTCTAAAATCTCATAATCAAGCAATGATTGTCCGTTATCTAAAATAATTCTCTCTCTTAGGCGCTTTCTATGACCTTTTTTGTAATCTTTCATTATTCATGAATTGCTTATCTCTTATAATAAGAAATTGAATTTTTAAGTAAAATATTTAATAAAACACATGAAGCATAATTGTAAATTTTTGAAGACAGCAAATGAAAGTAGCCCCTCTCTTGTCATCCCCTGCTCCCTCCTTCTTGTCATTCAAGTAGCCTCATCCCAGTGTCCCTTCTATATATCATCCCAGTGCTCCTTCTATGTCATCCCAGTGCTTGACACTGGTTTCTTACCAACAAAAACCTAGCATAACTTTTGTGCTCAAAAAATTTCCAGCATCAAGTGCTGGCCTGAAGCTTTAGCTGTAAATGTTAAGAAATTTACCAAGCGAAAAAAAAAGGCAAAAAAATCCCCGTGTAACGAGTTTTGACCCTATAATAATGTAAATTGGCGCTGTAATAATGTGCTAACGCTTAAAATAAGCGCGTTTTGGCTGAATGTAGAAAAAATAAAAAAGACATGCAGCCGCTATAATTTTTATGTAATTTGCCAATAAATATCTGAGTGTTTTACTGAATTTTTGTTGTTGAACCCGCGCGGATCGAAAACAAGGATAAATACTCTTATTGTCATAATAAGGGGGCTGGCGCAGTTTGTCAAGGAAGTTTTATGCGAGAGATCTATTGAAATGCTCGTGCAAAATCATACTATTAATTAGTACACTATAAATTTAAAATTATAAATATGTTAAGCAAATTAGTAACTTTGCTATTAATTTTTATATTTCCTTTTTACTCATACTCATATCAGTTTAGAACCAAAGCAAAGCAAGCAATTGTCTTAGATTTAGCTTCAGACTCGTTCATTTTTGAACACAATTCCAGGGAAAAAATGGCCCCATCTTCAATGAGTAAGTTAATGACTTTATATGTAGCTTTTGACTATCTAAAAGCTGGAATAATAAAAATGGAAGATAAATTTCGAGTAAGTAGAAAAGCATGGGAAAGGAAAGGCTCTTCTATGTTTTTGAAAGAAGGTCAATTTGTTACGGTAAAAGAACTACTTGAAGGAATTACAATTGCCTCAGGTAATGATGCATGCATAGCGCTAGCCGAGGGTATCGCAGGATCAGAAGAGAATTTTGTTGCTGAAATGAATGAAGTTGCACAAGATTTAAATCTTAATGATAGTCATTTTGTTAACTCAAGCGGGTGGCCAGATGAAAACCATTTTATGAGCGCAAAAGACTTGGTAACACTGGCAAAAAGGATTTTTACTGATTTTCCTGAATACTATGATCTATTCTCTGAACAATATTTGACATATAACGATATTGTACAAAAAAATAAAAATCTTTTACTTTTCCATGATATTGGAGTTGATGGTCTAAAGACAGGTCATACAAGTGCTGGTGGTTATGGAATTATAGTATCTGCAAAACGGAACGATAGGAGAATTTTTGCTGTTGTGAATGGTTTGGATACCGAGAAAGAGCGAATAGAGGAAGCAAAAAGACTAATACAATATTCCTTAAATCATTTTAATACCAAGAAAATATTTGCTAAGGATAGCGTAGTTGAAGAAATAAATATTGTTTATGGAAAAGATAAAAAGGTGCCCGTTACAGTTGCAAACGATGTTACCATAACTTATAACCGCAGATTACATGATAAAATTAAAGTGCGTATTGAGTATAAAGATATGGTACCCGCACCAATTAAAAAAGGTCAAGAAGTGGGCAAAATTTTTGTAGAAATACCTGGTACTGAGCAACAAACTATACCTGTTTATACAGCAAATGATGTGCAGAAATTGAGCTATATAAAAAAAATTTTTAGAAAGTTGTTTTAATCAGCAAATGTAAGTTAAGGAGACCTGAAATACTAATCTACTTTCAACCTCTCAGCATGTAAACTGCGTGGTAAAGATTCCAACTCTTTTGCAGCAGTGAGTTCTTTATTTTTTGCATGTATACCAAGCTTATTGAATTCTCGGGCAGCAGGAAACACTCTTGCCTCAAGCGAACCAGCAGTTTTATTGTAATGATCAACAGCACTTTTTAAGCTTCTGCGTAAATTATCAAAATTTTCGCCCATTGTGCAGATTCGCTCATATAAAATATGGCCTAGTTCACTTATTTTCTTTGCATTTTCAGCTATCATCTCTTGCTTCCATCCATAGGCTACTGCCCTAAGTAGCGCGATTAAAGTGATTGGTGTTGCAATAATTACTTTTTTTTCTATTCCAATTTCTATCAAAGCTGGTTCACATTCTAGTGCTGCACTGAAAACCCCTTCTCCTGTTAAAAAAAGTACCACAAGCTCTGGCGTATTTTCAAATTGGTTCCAATATTCCTTTCTGCCTAGATCATTTATATGTTTTTTTATTGCCAGAGAATGATTCTTCAATTTTTCCTTTTGTATCTGTAAATCATTTTGCGACATAGCATCCATGTAAGAATCAAGTGGTACTTTAGCATCTATTATTATTTGCTTTCCTGATGGCATTTTTATTATCAAATCAGGACGCAACAAATTGTCCTCATTTTTATCAATTACTGAAGCTTGAGTCAAAAAATCGCAATATTCAATCATTCCCGCCATTTCTACTACTCTTTTTAGCTGCATTTCACCCCATTTTCCCCTAATGTGAGGCTTCCTCAGGGCGTTAGCAAGGCTAGAAGTTTGACTCATTAATGCTCCAATTTGCTCCCTTAAACCTTCATAGGCCCCTACCCTCTCCTTCTCTAGGTCACGTATTTCACTATCGAATTTTTCTAACTTTTCTTTTATTGGAGTGACAACTTCGTTGATCGTTGCTTGCCTTTTTTTGAAATCACTTTCTGTTTCTTTTAGCTTACTATCGATTACTTCCTTCGCTAAATTCAGAAAATTATTGTTGTTTACCTGCAAAGCATCAAGAGAGAGAGCTTTAAAAGTGTTTGTAAGCCTCTCCTCTGCTTTTGTCAGTAATTCTATTTCCTTTTTCTTTTCCTCACGCTCTTTTTGGGAGAGTAGACCGGCGGAACTTCCCCACCAGTCTCTCGCAGAACTGTGCATGAACCTCTCAGCTCACACAGCTCCCATTATTTAGCCTTTTGATCCTTGTCCTAGTTCCCAGTGGTAGAAAATATTTGGAGACCTTTTTCTCACCTTTCCTAGAAATTGGCTCGCTAGTCTTCCATGAGCTCGAAGTTTCTTATATTTTTTCCTAGCCCACTTTATTAGGTATCTCTCTATATTTCTGAGAGTTGGATGCATCTCTGATTTATAAAACCTGCCATAATACTGAAACCAGCCTCTGACTATGGGATTTACTTTCTTTGATATCTCCTCCATGGTTGTAGATGTTTGCCTGTGTATTTTCCATGATTTTATAGCTTGGTGGATCTTTTTCTTGGCTTTGTTGCTAATTGCAGGCATAAATAAGACTCTATAACCCTTAACTTTGTTCTTTGCTAACCTAGGTCTAAAAGTGTAGCCTAGAAAATCAAAGCTTTGTTTGGGAAATTCGCCCTTCCTGTAGTGGTCCTTACAGTACACTATTTGTGTCTTCTCAGGATGTAGTTTTAGCTTATACTCAGCCAATCTTTTTCCGATCATTACCTTGATAAATTCCGCCTGCTTCTGAGTTTTGCAGTGTACTATCGCGTCGTCTACATACCTCTCAAATGGCATGGTTGGATAGTTTTGTCTCATCCACATATCAAATACATGATGCATAAATATGTTCGAAATTATAGGGCTTATCGAACCTCCTTGCGGAACTCCTTTATCCCTAACTACCTTACTACCATCTGCTTGCTGAATAGGGACTTTCATCCACCGTTCAACGTACAGTATGACCCATTTGCAGTCTGTATGCTTCTTGATTGCTTCCAATGCTAACTCGTGATCCAAATTGTCGAAAAATCCAGATATATCCAGATCTACCGTCCAATCATTCTTCCAGCATCTCTTGCAAGTCGTACTTACCGCGTCCAGTGCAGATTTGTTTGGTCTATAGCCATACGAATCTTCATGAAACTTCTGGTCTACCAACGGCTCAAGATACATTGTGGCAGCTGTTTGTGCTATCCTATCTGTTACTGAAGGGATGCCTAATATTCTCTCTCCTCCTGTAGCTTTTGGTATTACAACAGCTTTTACTGGCTCTGGAAAATAACTTCCGGATGACATCTGATTCCATAATTTGTATAGATTATCTTTTAGATTTTCCTCAAACTTTGTTATCGAGACCCCATCTACACCTGCCGCTCCTTTATTTTTCGATACTTGTTTATAAGCTTTCCAAATAAGTTGCTTTGGTATATCAAAAGACTTTGTTTTATTCATTAACTCCTCCCTTTCGGTTGATAAATAATTAAAACTAAATAACTCAGCCCCTTCGCTCCATTTCCATTACAGAAACTTCTTCACTACTACGAGCTGATCCGTCCCTGTTTTTCGCATCGGTACTCTCACCCTCAGAGATCAGCTCTTTGGATTTCTCCCTTATCATCGAAACGACAGGTTCCCGCAGTTCCACACAATAGCCTGAAATAGATTCATGCCACCTCTATGCCGGACGCCACCTACCCAGTAAACAAGCTCCCGATAGGTTTATCCCAAGTGAATTCTACGCACCTGGTTTTGACATCATCGCATTAAGTTTCGACACGTGTTCAGTGGTTCACTTTCGTTCATCTCTCTATTTCACACATGACACATAATTGTGCCTTTTCCATAACGCTCACTACCTTGGCTCTTTACCAAAGCAGCTTATGGTTGTTTGAAGCCTGCTCTTGTAAACTGGCTTCAAGGGGCCCACCCTCATCTGTTGCGTAGCTTTTGCACTCAGCTTGTTCTTTTCTGAACAGTCTTTGTGTCTCTACGGCACACTAGAATTACTTCAAGCTCTGCTTTTTTGACTTTCAACCCAACTATCTCTTCATCCTTATTCAGTAAAGTTCGCTTTGCCTCTTGAAGCTCACGCTCTAATTTAAGTTCAAGATTTGCTTTCTCCTCACTTAGCTTTCTATTCTTTTTTACGACGAAAAAGAGAAATAACAGTAAAAAAAGAAAATTTAACCCGAGAACTATAGAATTGAGAAGCATCAGAATACAGAAAAAACCGCACTCACAATACTATCTAATTTTTCTATATATAAAAAAGAAAAAAGAGAATCAAATGAGGTACTCTTTTGTGAAGGATTTGGTTTACTAATTAATAATCGCCTACACTTGGATTAGTGACATAATGTCTTTTTATTAAAAATCTTATATAATAGTTATTTTTATCATATCAAATAGCACATATATTAACAACTCGATTTTACTCTCATTGCTTACTATTTACCACATTACAACACTTACAAACCGGTTATTTCATTAAAAACTTAGCTTCAGCCCAGCCAAAAGCACATACCCGGAGTTATTACTTTCGATTTCAGGTTCTTTGGTACTAAATTTTACAATATCGAAGTAGTATGAAGTGCCAAGAGCTAATGGATATTCAAGACTGAAAGCCTGTGATGTTAATTCGTTTGTACCTTTGCCTACAATATCCCTGCTACTACTAAAATATGTTAAGCTCACTTTACGAGAATCAGAATGATAAGCAACACCTGCATTTATATAATTCATATTACTTGTTTCAGGACTACGTTTCTCACCAGATTTACCGCCATTACCGTACGAAAAAATGCAATCAAGTTCAAAAAGTTTTAGCTTCAAGCCAAAATTCCAGTGTAGCAATTGATTACGGCATTTATAATTTTCAGAAGTACCATCCGAGCAATCAGTTAAATTTTCTCTTGCAAACTCACCAGTAAAAGCAGTAGTAAAATTTATTTCATCTGATAAGCCATTTTTATAGGAAAGACCAGCGGCTATTAGATTGTTATATTGCAAATTATTTTTTCCTGGAACATAACTGAGTCCAAGTTGAAAGTTATAGATTTCAGGAGAAATATAGTTTATCGTTGGTTGTTTTAACTTCAGCTCTAGTCCATTATAGTCGCTGTAAATATTGGGTTTTACCCAAAATACCTCATCTTTATCATACCCAGGATCATTATCTTTTTTTTCATTACCGCGCAAATTTGAGTAATTTGTCCAATGACCATTTATTCCTCCGGCAGCTGTGTAAATTTTTGAAGTGTTAATTAACATACTCTGACTAACTAAACTTCCTTTACCATATTCAATTGATCCAAATTCCTGGTTCTTTATGATAAAATACCACTTCTCCATTTCTAACTTTTCTATGTCTAGTGCCTTTAAGTTTGCAATACCAGAAACTCCTACCTTAACATTAAACCCCATTTGTGTATTTGGATAAACTTGCTGCAAATAAAGAAAGCGCAGGTCTGAATAGCTTGAGGTCTTGTCTTTTGTAGAGCTAAAAGAATCTTTATTGAAAGCGTAGCCAAATCTTAAATCTACTTTTCCATCTAGTTCTACATAAAACATCTCCTTATCCAGAATTACCCTAGCGTTAGCACTTCCTCCCACAAGTAATGATAAAAATAGTGTGATTAGTAACCTCATAGGTAAGCTTAAATTCTTAATATAAGCTTAACAGAAATAAAAAACAATCCTTATATTGTGTAGAACTTAGATACTACAAACCAATTAATGACAAAAGCGTTTAAGCATTCTTCACACTATGTTTTTGAATTATATTTCCATAAATAATTGATATGCTTGATAGTTTTCGCTTTAATAACTGCTTGTTAATGGAAGAATGTATACGATTAACTATTTTAGATGTGTTATTTGCATCACAGTTCATCAAAATAAAAAGTACCTTATTCTCATCAATACATCCTAAAAAATCATCACTACGGCAATTTTTATAAAAATGTTCTATGATAATTTTTAGTGTATCATTTTCCTTATTACAACTGCTGTTTAAACCTATTATTCCTATAACTGCATTAATTTGATATTCAAAGGCAAAATTCAATATGACATATAACTCCAAAATCGTTGAATCATTGTCTGGTATATCAAACAAGTTGTGTTTTTTATATTTCTTACCCATCAGATATTTATCCCTAAACATTGCTAGCTTATGAAACAGGCTAATGTCACGTATCAATAGCTCATAATTAATCTTGCTATTAGTAAATTGCGTTGTGCGAAAAACTTTTACCTTTGTTTTTATATCTTCTCCTTTAGCGTCGATTAAAGAAAAGCCTATCACTTTTGGCAATATATCGGGCAAATCGCGCCCATCTTCAGTATACTCCAAATAGCTTTTCATATCTTCAGCTGCTCTTGCACTTAAAATATTGATTAACGGCTTATTAAGTAAATTCCCTTCTTCACATTTTAATAAATTCCTTGCTGCTTGATTGAGTCCCAAGATTAACACGTTTTTTTTCTCATTATCCTGAGAAACAGATATCACAGCATCATCTTTCCTTCTTGCCGTTATAAAATCTTCCATGCTTTCATTCTATAAAATGTATTTACCAGTATAATAAAGTTGTATTAAGATTTATTTACCTATTGATATACTTAATCAAGTATAGGCAAGCATAACATAACCAGCTATTTCTAAGTGATGATAAAGGAAGCAAAATTACAAATGTAATTTTGCTTGTTTTCTTTAATACCTTCATCACAACAACTGATTTTGCTGTATTGGATTAGATGGTTGAATATAACCTAAACTACTGTGACACGATTCTTCGTATGACGGTGGTGATGAACACGATTCCTCGTATGAAGGTAGTAGTTCCTCAAGCGGTGCTGAAGGTTGTACTTTTTCATAATTGTCAGAAGGAAAATTGTCTGATTCTTTATTATTAGTTGCCTTATCCATACATTTTACTGGTTGCTCTATATAGTCTTGTATTTCTTTTGTAAAACTATGATTTAGATAACAACTTGTTAAGTAAGCTACACCTGCTACTGTGAGTGCTAATGATGCAAAAACTAAAGGTGAAGCTCCTATACACCTAAAAACCTTTACTTTATACATACTCATATGAGCAGGTGGGTCAATGGTTGTTGCTAAAAAAATAAAAAGTCAAGTGAAAAAAATATTAACAAGCAAATTCCACCCAATGAACAAGATCCTAACGCTACTTCTTTTAATGATTTTTCGTTTTTCTTTTTATTATTAAGGCTTCGATACATTTTATTAACGTTAGTATTGCTAATATAATCTTCTAGTTCTTTTAAAATTTGAGTCTTTAACTCTTCAATCTCATTATCTATTAACGAATAGTATTTTTTATACCGCTGCTTCAATTGAACGTCTAATACTGATTTACCACCATTGAGAAGATTTAAAATGTCTTTTTTGCATAACTCAATCTCCTGAGAAATTTTAGAATCGTTTTGTTCTTTTATATCTTGATCCATTTTAGCCTGTAGTTTTTGACCAAAATCTTTAAATACAGTTCTGCAAGAAAGGTATTTTAATATAATAGGTAAAGCCAGCTCATTTCCCTTACTAAGCAAAGATAAAAGATTCAAAGCGAAAGAATTAGGTACTGCTTCTCTTGGTAGAATTAAGTGAAATCTTGGAGAGTAGACCGGCAGAACTTCCCCAGTCAGTCTCTCGCAAAACTGTACGTAAATCTCTCGATTTATACAGCTTCCATTATTCAGCCTTTTGACCTAACCCTAATGTCCAGTGGTAGAAAGTCTTTGGATTCTCTTCTTTTATTTTTCCTAGAAGTTGCCTTGCTAGTCTTTTTCCAAGTTTCGGATATTTCTTTCTTGTCCACTTTTCTAGATGTTGCTCTACATTGTTAAGAGGTTTATACACCTCCGATTGGTAAAACCTGCCATAGTACTGATACTAGCCTCTTACTATTGGATTGTATATTAAATCAAAGTTGCAACGCTATAATGAGCAAGCTGTCAATTGGATTGATAGAAATCGTAGGAATCTCGGTACACTCCTTGCTTAAAAAATGTAGTACGAACGGTAGGGGGACCTAAAAGATCGAATCACAATCCTGTACATCATTTATATTGTTATTTGATTATAATTTATAGGTGCAAAAATGGCTAGAACAGTTTTTATGGGTATTGATGTTTCAAAAGAGACACTTGATATTTCAATCAACAATAAACATCAGCGTATAGAAAATGCAGAAAAAGCTATATCTGAGTTTATAAAGTCAAAAATAGTTAATATATTTGTTGAATTATGTGTAAACAGGCGGTTATGAAAAACTTGTCGTAAAATTGTTACAAGAACATAGTATAGTTGTTCATAGAGCTCACCCAAACCGGGTATATGCGTTTGCGAAAGCTTGTAACCATTTTGCAAAAACAGACAAATTAGATGCAAAATTGCTAGAAAAGTATGCTGAATTTATCACAAAAAACGATGAGGTAGTAGAATGTATAGTTTCACAAAAACAAGAAGAACTAAAAGAACTAAGAGCAATTGAGCGTAATCTAAGCGATGCAAATATGTGTCGTTTACATAATGTGACAGGAAAAGCCAGAAAATATATAGTAAAGCAGATAGAATTTGCCAAAAAACAATTAGAGCAAGTTAGGCAAGACATAGAAGACATAATAGACTCTGACCCTGGTTTGAAGGAAAAAAGCAAACTTCTAACTAGCTATAAAGGTATTGGACGCAAAATTGCGAGTATCCTACTCATAGAAGTACCTGAGCTTGGTAGATTAGATAATAAAGAAATAGCCTGTCTAATTGGAGTTGCACCAAAAACTAATGAAAGCGGAAGAGGTAAGCAAAGCTCAAATCATAGGTGGCAGGTTTTATGCTCGAAAAGCATTATACATGTCTGCTGTGGTCGCAATGCGTCATAACAGGAAAATGAAAGCTCTTTATCAGTGCTTAGTTGCTTCTGGCAAAGCCACTAAAGTTGCATTAGTTGCTGTCATAAGAAAAATCATTATTTGTTTAAATGCCATGGTAAAAAACAATAGTTTTTATCTTGACGCTTAAGACGGTAGATTCCAGTACTGGAATGACAGGAGCAGAAACTGGAATGACAAGAAATCTAATATTTTCACATTTCCTGAACAATGCTTATTTGTGTGATTCATATAGGTTATTACAATAAAAATGTAAGATCAAATAGAAATTTGTACTTGTGATAGTTTATATACCTTATTACAATTATGGTGGGAAGTATATCAACAAGAAAAGCCGCAAGTAAATGGACTCTAAAGTTAAGCTACGCCTGAATTGGGTAAACCTATATAAAAAATTAGGTCATGCAGGAAGAGTATGTCAGCACTATAATATTTCACGCTTTACCTTACGCAAATGGTGTAAACGTTACAAGGAGTTTGGTGAAAAAGGATTAGAAAATCTTAGTAGCAGGCCTAAAACCTCACCTTTACAAAAAACCAATATATCTAGTGATCAACTTATTCTCCACTTAAGAAAAACTAGAAAATTAGGAGCAAGACGTATTCAAACTGAATTGAAACGTTTACATGATCTCTCTTTTTCATTGGCTACTATACACAAAGTTTTCAAAAAATATGATGTAAGTCTTTTACGTATTAAACGTCATTACCGCAAACAAATAAAGCGTTACAACTGTAAAGTACCAGGAGAGCGTATACAGATGGATGTATGCAAAATAGCTTCTGGACTTTATCAGTATACCGCTATAGATGATTGTACACGTTATAAAGTTGTTACATTGTACCCAAGACGTACTGCAGAAAACACTCTAGATTTTCTTGAACAACTAAGAGAAAAAATGCCATTTCATTGTCAAAGAATTCAAACCGATAGAGGACAGGAATTTTTTGCTTATGGGGTGCAAGAATATTTGAAAAAATGGAAAATCAAATTTCGTCCTATCAAGCCATTTTCCCCGCATTTAAACGGTAAAGTGGAAAGAGCTCAGCGTACAGATTTAGATGAATTTTACAGTAGTGTTAACATCAAGGATCCTGACCTACAAATTAAACTCAGAGATTGGGAAAACCATTATAATAGACAACGTCCTCATAGCTCTCTTCAAGGGAAAACTCCATGGGAAAAATATAAAGAGCTAGAAAGTACAATTCCTTGTTTAAGTGAAGTGCAAAAAAATTACATTCCGTCAAAGGAGCCTTTTGTCATGCAAAATTACAAGCATGATCAAAGATTAAAGTCAATTCAAAAACACAACGTTACTTAACTATTTAAAATTCAGACTTAATCTGACAAATCAGTTGTTATGACCTATATGAATCACACAGATAAAATTAAGCAACTTGACCAGCAGAAGTAACTCCTCTCAGGCTCTTATTATCCGTAGGTTCTATAGTAATGCTGTTAAGTGAAGATATTGGCCGCTGTGACTTTTTCAAATTGCTATTTTCCCATTGTATAAATCTTTGTATTTGATCGTCATAATGATTCAGTTTATATTTCAGCTCAATGAGTGACCCTTCTCTGTCTAGTGATAGATTTACAGTCTTCTGAACACCTAGAGATGTCACTCTCATATTTTCCAAATTTCTTCTTTTAGGTGATATACACTGACCCTTCACTGAGCCTGATAAAGTACAATCTTGCAACTCTGAGACTTGCTGCTGATTATCCATTTTTCTCCTTTTAGTTTTTGTACTCTCTGTGTCTAGAAAACTTTTGTTTTCTAGCAGTAATTCTTCACTTGATACTGAAGAAGAACTTTCGCTATTTTTTTCTACATAAAGCTCTTTTAAAATTGAGACACCCTTAGCATTCAAATCAGATTTTTCAAATTGTAAGAGCGATTCTCTTTTTTCTATCTCATTTCTTAAATATGTTAACTTGTCTTCACCTTCAGTAAATAATTCTTGTATAGCATTTACAGTTCCTAAAGTGTCAGGATGATTTACTCCTATCACTTTCTCCTGTAATTCTTGCAATTGTTGGAGTTCTTGTAATGCTTTTTCCTTATCCCCTAAGCAGCTATGTAAAACAGCTATATAAAACTTCACAGATAGTACGTTAGGATGATTATCTAAAAATCCATAATTTTTTTGTAGCTTCAGTACTTCCTCAAAATATCGCAATGTTTTTTCTCTTAATTCCCTCTGAATGACTTTTTCTACTTCTATTTCAACAAAATAAGGAGCAGGTTGTAAGTACTGACTACCTTCTTGATTTATTAGAACATCTTGTAGATTCCTAAATAAAGCTTGTATACTCAATTCACGAGGTAAATCCTCTTTATGTGATAACTCTCCTTCATTTATAGTTACTTTTTTTCTTTCTTGAACCATAAAGAAATATGCTAGGGCATAGATATATTTTGTATCTAAATTATAAAGTTCATACATCTCGGAAGGATAAAGATAAGGATCATCATCGGAGTAAAAATCACCTATTTTAAGGAAAATTTCATCTCTCAGTCGTCTTACATAGTACAAAGTTGTAAATGCATCAGTATATCTTTTTTGCATCACAAATACTTCAGCTATAATAACTGCTATATCTAGATGTTCTTCCATAAGTTCCATGATGTCTTCTCCATATAAACTATTGACTATAAAGTTATTGTATTTAACGTATGACAATGCTTCTTTATAATTTTTTTGTTTGAGATAAGTAGAAAGTATTTTTTTATCCAAAGTAAGAGAAGGAAATGTATCATTTACCTTCTCGAGTTTTTTTAAATCCAGAAAGATTTTTAACGCTCTATCGTATAGTCCCAAACCAGCTTGCGCGCAGGCAAACTCATATTTAATTAATCTTGAATATCTATCATCTACAGCAAGTAATTGATATAATTGTGACGTGAGATTGATAACTTTTTTGTACTCATGTAACTCATTTAAGCTACTCAAAACTAAACAAGGAAAATTCTTATTTTCTTCTATTAGATAGTCATATTTTTGACTATGATCAAACAAGGATAAGAGATGCACTACATCTAAAAATCCTCCTTCAGCTTCAGATACCAGTTCTATGACACAACTTAATATGTGTTTTTCCTCATCTATGCTAAGCCATGAACGCACTACTTTTTTGACCGATTCATGCATAATGTAAACCTTGTATTTATCTGATCCTTCTACATAAATTATGGAATACTGCTCTAGCAATTCGAAAATGGAGTATAGTCCATCCTCATATCTAATCCAGGTAAGAAATAAACTGGGATCAATTGCACTATGATCAAAATAAGCCATAATACTTAAAATTTTTAGAATTTTCTCTCCAGAACTCATCTTTTCTATTGTTTCCATCGAGATTAGTAATGTTATTTGCAATATTCTATCGTATTCATTTTGTCCAGTGTTTCGTGGAAATTTCTGATTAAACCTTTCGTATTCTATTAAATATTCAAAAATTCCAAATGCTTCGCTCAAAGAGCTTGATCCTTTGTTTTTAATACATGCTGCTGCTAGATTTATAGCCAATGGAAAACATTTTAGTTTTCTTATGAGCGCTTTTATTTGTTCATCTTGCGATCTATCTGCCATCTCTAAAATTATTTTGACAAGTTGTACAGCTTCTTTTTCTTCAAGACTATCTAAAGATACTTCTGCTATATCTTGATAATCTTGATCAGAAGAAGTAAACAGGCAATCAAAACCACCTCTTTGACCTCTGATCTTTAAAATCCTCTCTAGATCTTCTTTTTTAACTCCCTGAAAAAGGAATAGGCATTTTTTCTTTTCTTTATTTCCTACTCCTCCTTCCATAAACATGGCTAACCTATCTCGGGTAAAGGAAGCAAAAGAACTTTCTATGGATAATATATCTTGAGTACTCACCTCATAGGCATGAAGATAAGCTCCTTTGTTTTCTTCAACAAACTTTCTAGCTAATTGAGTTTTACCAATACCAGATGGACCTACTATTACTACCGCTCCCCCCTGCAATTTTGTATATATCTCATCTATTTGTTCTTGCCTTCCAGTGAATTCTTCTACTGGATCACATACATCCTGAAAATTCATTTTACCAAATAGAAATCCTAATTTTTTTACATTTGATAATCTTTTTATACTAGACCGAAAACTCCTAGATCTTGCTGCATTATCATGCTCTGATTCAAGTAGGTTGCTATAGTCTTGAGCGACTGTTTCAGCATGCTTTACAAATGCTTCTTTTACTTTTAGATAATAAGATAAATTTGGAATTGTTTTTAAATTGTTTTCCATCGAATATATAACATCACTATTTTTTCCAGCCCTTTCTATTATCTTTTTGCCTTTCCTTATTCCTTCTCCTTCAACTAAGTATCTCATATTCATATCTAAACTTTGTTTGCATCCTTGACAGAAAAGTAAGATATACTCGCTTAAAACGCTTACCTCTCGTTCAATATGAGATTTAATTTTTACTATAAGATCCTCAATTACTTTTTTGCTTGGCATTTGAATTTCTTCATTGACAATATAAAATACCTTCTCCACTTTAGCCTTAAAGTCTTGTAGGCCTAAAGCGTCTAAGGTATACACATAATTTTCAAGTTCTACGTTTGTGGTTTCTACTCTAATATATCTTGTCTCATATGTTCTTTTCGACTTTTCACCCATAAGGGAACGGCGATAACCATACTGACTAGATTTATCTTCACTTCTTTTTCTATAATATATAAAAGAGCCTTCACTTCCTTCTGCAATTCCGATATTTTCATATAAATCTTTAAGGTTATAACTTATTTCTCCATACTGCGCAGACACCTCTTGCAAATATGTATTTAGAACAAGGGTTTCAGCTATCCCTAGCTTGCTCAAATCTCCCTTGTATTCTTTCTGAATATAATATTCGATGATCTTATCTACAATGTCATCTGCTATCTTTGAAACATGATCAAAGCCTATTTTCTCAAACTGCATTTCAAAACTTTGAAAAATATTGCATCCAGCATCTACTAATATTTTTCTAAAGCCCAGTTTATATTCATTAAATGTTTCTATTAAGTCTGATAGATTAATAAAATTTTTTGTCGCTTTTATTACATTACCTGTTCTCAAAGATGCCCTCATACCAAACATTGCCAAGTCATCTGTATGTATTGAACATCCAAAAATACTCCGCACAGATCTATTAGTGTTCATTCCATCAAAAAATATTCTGTTCCCCTCTCTCAGCATACTCGCAAGCACATCATATATAATGATCCTCGTTTCAAATGATTGAATGAAACTCAGAACAAACTTCATCAAATTCGAATACTCTACTTGATAAAATTGATAATGATTACCTCCTTTGTAGGATAAGTGTATTTTATTACAGTATTTTTTCTCTTCATTGTATATAAGATCTTTTGAATCTTTCTGAGACACTATTATCGCTGTATTTAGTAGATCAGACATTGAATTTATTTCATGCTTTCCACCCCAAACTCCAGTAAGTTCCATGCACTTTAAGTATGTGTCAAATACAAATTCTTGAACTTGATTACGTTTTTTTATCTTATTAAGTTCAGTACAAATTTCCTTTACTGCATTTTCATCAAAAAAATTGGGTTGGAGTTTACTAATATCAATATTATACTGCTTAATTTTTTCAGCACCGAATTCATGTTCAAACTCTTTTTTAAAGGTACCTCCTGTAAAATAACTTCCACTGTGACTCTCAAAAAGATCCATAATTTCAACCTTATTTTCAAATCTTCTTTGGCTGAAACATACTGCATCAGCAACCTCACAACGAAATGTCTTCGTTACTAATTGCTTCATTACACTATCTTCATAAATATTTGCATTACTTTGCATTAGCCTTTGAATTGAATGTACATCATGGTCGCTCGCAAATAATTCTTTAAACCTTTCATGAAAGGCATAATCATCAAATTTTACGGGAGCTAAGTAAGCTAAAGCAACAGACCAAAATAAGCAGCTGCCATCTCCCGGTACATCAACTTCTTCATATGAAATAAGTGGTTGCAGTATCTTAGCGATATCTTTTCTGTTATTATCTTTAGCAATATCTATAGGAGTCTTTCCCTCTCCATCTAAAACATCAACTTGCGCTCCTATCTTTAGCAAAAATCTGACAATTGTTAACTCTCCCAGGCAAACAGCAATATGCAGCGGTGTATCACTGCATTGATTCACTCGAAAATTAACGTTTAGACTCGGATATACCTTAAAAAAACTTTTCAGCTTTTCAAGCTTTCTATCTTCTAGAATACTAGAATCCTCTATAATATTAGTAAACTCTCTTATTAATAGTGTCTCGCTCAAGATTGGCTCAAAATGGAAACCTCCTTTATTTATTATATGTATAGTATTTTTTTCATTATAATCTGTACTTACAGGTTTGGATGTTAACTCATCAATAAGATACCCTGACCATCCACATATATGAAGATCTTCAATAACATGCAGCTTAATATTATATTCATTACAAATCATACTTCCCTCAATTTCAGGCCTACCCCATATAGGAATCTGCAACGTACTTCCATACTTTAAATCAGTTAACGATAAAAACACGTCTTTATTGTCCCTCTGCATTTTTTCTATATCTTCAATACTGTATTCTATACCAATCAAATAAGTCTTCCATAATTCATCATCATTAATACCAGGCTCTGGGAGTATTACTGTAGAATCTTCACGGTTTCTAGCATCTGCTATAATCTTTTCTTTCATTTCTTGACTAATTAAAGCTTGCTTCCTACAAACTTCTCTCAAAGATTTCACAGTAAAGTTTGTTCCAGGATTTAATTGCTTAAGTCCCTGTGCAACTGCATCAAAGAAACAATCTCCTCCTCCAATTGCTTTTCCTATTGTAAAACCTTCTGGCAGCTTTAATATTTGCTGACTGCTAGATAGTAGTGTGTCTTCTTTTTGCATTCTTATTAACCTAGATTGATTATCTATTACTTGTTCCTTTGTATTTTCTTTACCTAACATAAAGCCCCCTATATTTTAATATTCATATTTTGATGATTTTGTCGTAAACCTCTTTTCTAAAGATTGGTTTCAACATTTGATTCTTATACAGCTGTACCAAAACAATTTGCTGTAGAAACCTTAAGTTAATTTCAAGTAACTTTGATTGCTGAGTAACAGTGTGCTTTTCTTTTGATTTCTTACTAAACTAGATATATTCTTAAAAAAGCCAGGATTGCTTTCTGAATGATGTACACAATACAATGCATCTGACTCAATACCCCATGTATTTATTATGTTAAACTCGACTATAGCTAAAGAAATCTAGCAGAACAAGAACTTTTTTCATGTTTTAATATTTTTTTAAAACTAAAGCCAGTGCTTGTAAAAACACGTCTATTCTTTTACTACAATGTACTTTTTCTATTTCTAAATACTAATTTAACAAAAACTAAAACAATTTCACATATCACTACAACCATTTCCAGCAACCAATACTGCTACCCGTGAGAAGACTTTTCTTTGGGATGGATTGGTCTACCACTTGACCCATACGAACTTTTTAATATAGTAACTTTACTATAACGCTAAAATTAGCCATATTAGCCCATTTTATCCATATCTACATACGAACTGGTTTGCCTAATTTTGTTGCAAAGATTTCAAACTTTTATTTTCATAACACCGCTTTTACGTAAAAAGTTCTCAAAAATATACGATCTTTTTTGTAATTTTAGAAAGAGTCAATAATTGAATTTTTTGTGATGCTAAATGAGAGAACCTTTTGAAAATATTCAACCAATAAAAAAGCTTGTATCTCCTACCTAGTGCTCTCTCTTGCATACTTGAAAAAACTACTCAAAAAACTTATACACCAGCCCCACTACCTTTCCCAATTCCTACACTTGCACCTTGGCTTACATTCACATCATCTAAAACAGTTTCTGGATCTACCCCCATTCTTCTTAACATTTCTTCAAATTTTGTTGCCTTTTGAGCTTCTTGTTCTGCCGTTTGCTCTGCCCTTTGTCTTGCCTGAATTGACTGTTCTCTACTTTGCTCTAATGCTCTAATTCTAACTTCTATTTCTTCTATGCGCCTCCTTATATCATTTGATTCTTCTATTGCTTTTTTTGTTCTTTTCTTTTCTTTTTCAAAAAAGGTTTCTTTTTTCTCAAACTTTTTTTCAAGCAACTCTGTTAACTGATTTAGCGCAAAAACTGATATACTTCCTATTTCTCTCCTTTTTGGATTGCCACCGTTGTAATACTGACCTACCACCTCTTGTAACCCTTTGCCATTTTCCTTATTATAATAATAATTTACCATAAGGTTTGCAAATTTGAATAATTCCTGACACGAGAGCTTTTTTATATACTCCTTACTTATTTCAGTAAATTCAGTTTCATCTGCTCCTAACACAAATTTCTGTTGCTCAAAAAAATCACTATTATCCCAACAGAAACAACTTTCTATATTCTCACACAATTTTATTATCAATTTGTAGTATGAATTTATCAAATCAGAATACTCCAATATTGGCTCTACAAATATTTCGTCAGGTTGTACTTTATCTTTTTTGTGACTCTTTAATATTTTATATTGTGTTTCACCTTCTTTTAATAACTTACCCACTTCCAATTTTATTATCTCCAACTCTTTACAATTTTTACATTCCTTACTTAACGATTTTAGATTTTCTATCCAAATCTCTTCATAGAATTTTTGATACTCTTCATTACGTTGTTCAAATTTCTTTCTTATCTCTTTTGTTGAGTCAAGAATGTTTCTTGCTTCTCTTATAGACATTTCCTCATCAAGTATCTTTTTCACAAAACCTAAGTTATTTTTTAATGGCTTTATATAGTGTTCTCTTACTTCTTCCAAATATTGATTCCTTGATTCCATTAACCTTCCTTCTTCCCAATACGCTATATAATGCAACTTATTACATGCAGCTATATTGATTATCTTAAATAAATCTTGACCGCTATTAATTAGATTGACTGAAATTTCTCCAAATAATCTATATATGTAACCATACCCTTGCTTTTCTTTCATTACATAATCATGTACATTATTTAGTGCTTTCAGTATTGCATTAATTCTCTGTTGCATACTATTTGCATTTTGTATACCTGCTTGCACATCTGGATGATACTTTAACGATAGTCTCTTAACATCATTAATTCTATCCTTAGCATATCTATTATGTTCTTCTTTGCTCTTTTTACCCACTTCTACATCTTTCAGGCTTATATCAAGATTCATCAGTAACCATTTTAATTCAAATGATTCCAGTACTTCATTTAAAGTTGCATTAGAATCATTATCAATGTTATTACTTAAAATAACTGCTCTAATCAGATTACTAAACTTATCTGCTATTGCTAGCGTTCCTACTTCTGCAGTATGTCTACCAGCAAGATAAGAAGAACCTGCAGCTATAATTCCTGCTACACATATTGTTACTCCTGCACCTAATGCCGTAGCTCCTGCTCCTAACATTTTTTTTCCCATATCTTTTCCAGCATCTAGCATGTATCCCTCCTTTGTTAGCTGTTGATAATTATAAATATATCCATATTGAACAATATGCCATTGATGTACTATCACATTTGTAAATACACTAAGCACTAATCTCTGCAAAAAAGAGTAGCTATCGTAATTTATCGCTCTTTCACACTGTTCTTTAGTTAGCTCAACATCTTTGATTTTTTTGCTCCATGGCCACCACCAATAAACTCTCATTTCACCAAATGCTTCAAGTAACATCAGGTATTCATTTTCTGATACCTCACCATTTTTATTCTTTTGTAGTAGTACCTTAGAATCAAAACCCTTTTGTTTGCATAAATGCTCAAATAAAGTAGGACCAAACTCCCACAAAAGTACCCGATATTTTCTATGTTCAGAAAAACGTCTAATTATATTGTTTTGCCATAAAGGTAAACTAACACTACCAAATGTATATTCAGGAAAAATTGGTTCCATTAATTTCTCTCAATTCCTGCACTTGCACCTTGGCTTACATTCACATCATCCAAAGCAGTACCTGGATCGACTCCCATTCTTCTCAACATCTCTTCAAGTTTAGCTGACCTTTGAGCTTCTTGTTCTGCCCTTTGCTCTGCCCTTTGTCTCGCTTGATCTGACTGTTCAATACTTTGCTCTAGTGCTCTCTCCCTAGCTCCCGACTCTGCTAGTCTTACACTCTCTTCATGTCTCTCTGCTTTTTCTACCTCTTCAAACTTGTTTTTTGACCATTCTCCTACATCTGTACGATAATCAGGTCCTGTTAATATTTCCTCCCATGCTGGACTCCAGGTTATTGTACGGGAAATATATCTACAAAACCTAGCAATATACATTGATTTAGGCAGGTCATTATAATCATATAAAAGCGTAAGAAAGTTCTTATACAACTTCTTCAGATATGGATTGTTAGATTTTCTTGCTTCCTCTTCTATCTCATTTATATAATCCACTATTACTCTGTCACATCCTGTTCTTATTGCTAAGTAACCAACCTCAATACACTCATAAAGTTTGGCATATGCCTCTTCACGATCTTTTTCAGATGGCTCAGCTTTACCTACAAAAAATTCTACAATTGAACCGAAAAATGAAGTATTACGAGTATTAATATTTTCTACGCAAGTTTTCAATAGACTCATAAACTCTCTTTCACCCTGACCACCTATCTCATTTAGTAATGGCACCTTCTCCCCACTTTTTACAAAAGACCCGTCCTCAGAAGGAGTTTCTGATACTAGTTTAAGTAAATCTACTTCTTCCTTTCCTACAATCGAAAAATCAAATAGCAATTTATGAACCTTTCTCATTACTGTAAAAATCGATTTATCTATTAGAGCTTTATATTCTCCCCCCAATCCTTGCAACCTCTCCTTTATTGTAATTGATTGATTTGTGCTCGGATCTATAACACAACTTGCTAATAAAGATGCACCATTGACTATCAACACACTGATGATATGCATACTAGGTTGATCTTTATCAGCAGCATATTCCATATACTCTTTCAAAAGTTCATGCCTATTGTTTTTCTTGACCTGTTCCTTTATTCTTTCTTTTATTATTCCAATCTTTTGCTCCTTATCTCCTTCCGTGTTGTTGCATTCTTGATATAAAGGATGATGTCCTTCCTCAATTGCAGCATTGAGTACGTTATCAATTAGTTTATCATAAACTTCCTCAATAAATTCACCATTACGTATTCCATTCACTACTTCTTTACTAATACTGGTTAATATCGACCTTAATTTATCATCACCATCCCTTAAACCATCAAGCTTTTTTACTAGTGATTCATTACCTTCATATAAAAGACGAATTGCCTGACCATTTCTAATTCTCAACTGATATTCTTGAGTAATCTTTGTATACATATCACCATATACTTTATTATAATGATCGGATACATCTAACTTTAATACTGGCTGCAAAGCAAGATGGCTCTTAAATGCTTCAGTAATTTCCTTTAAATACTTATTCCCTTCTGTATAATCATCGCCATCATAAGAATAAACAAATCTTCCTGCTGGATCAAACATGTCTTGCACGTTGAATACTTGATATTTATTTTCTACAGTTTCATGCTTAAAACCCTTATATCTTTCTAGTATTTCCCGCTCCACATTTTCTAATTCTTTATTTACTTTTTCTACATCATAATTACTCGCTCTTACATCTAAAAGTTCATCAGGCTGTGCAATGTTACTTCTGGTCGGTAACCTGCCATGTATAAGACGGCCGAAGTTTTTGTCTAAAACTTGTTTTTGTGCAGCAATTATATTAATAGGCAACTGATATTTTAAAGTTTGAGTTATTCCAATAACTTTATAAGAAAGTATGGAGTGAGTAAGCCAATCTTCCCATAATTGACAATATTTAGTGCTCAATAATATCTGCAGTAACTTAGGATCATTTCTATCTATCGCTTCTTTTACCCGTTCACTAAATTGCTTGTCAAAAAAATTAGGCATACTACCTCTCTAGCTATACAATATAGCATACCTTAACTATCATTAAACCACAAATCAACAATTTTTTTTGCATAAACTTTTAATTAATTTTGAGCTAAATTTTAATAAAAATCTCTATAGCAGCTCTTTTGTAGTGTTTCTTATTTTTCAGTAATAAACTGAAATATTTTCTTTTTTCATTGTCATCTCTTCTTGTTACTTTTATAAACGTTACATCGCTAATCCATAAAATTTTTCTATTTGCTCGCTCCACAGCATCGGTATTTCTCTTAAATCCACTAACCTCAAACCCCTTGGCTGCCTCCCATTTACTATATCTTCTTTAATTTTTGGTGCTAAATAATTTAATCTTAAAATTTGTTGTATACGTCTTGTACCTATATTAACTTTAGCACTCAGCTCTTTTATATTTGCGTATTTTCCTTCCTCTAGCTGACGTTTCCATAGGTGAGCCCTCACCACTGCTTTCAGTAATGCATTGTTTGTTTTCCCCTCTGGCTCTACTACTGTGCATTTGTTTCCTTTCTTTTTTATTGGTATAAATTCCACCTTATCCTCTGAGCTCACCTCTATTCCATCTTCTTTTACCATTACTCCCTTTATTAACTTTTTTACTACTTCTTTCTGCTTTCCAAAACTTAAATTTTTCCACTCTTCCGCTTTTTCTTCCCATTTTTCATATAGCTTCTCTGTCTTCCTCATTACTTCTTTTTCCACTTCTCCTGCTACTACATTTCGATTTACTGATTCACAACCCTTTCCCCTTAAATGATTGTTACATACGTAATATCTATACCTTTTGTTCTCTTTTTTTGAGTATGTCAGCGTCATATTTACATCACAGCTCTTGCACTTTATTATTCCCTTTAGCAGTGCTTCCTCATATTTTGCTTTTCTATATGGTTGATTCTTTATCAATTCTTGTGCTTTTTGCCATTTTTCCTCTTTTATTATTGCTTCATGCTTTCCCTCATACTCTTTCTCATAATGCCGTATTTTTCCCATATATATTGGATTTGTTATTATTCTCCTCACCGTTGCTTTTTTAAAGATATCAAACCTTGCTTTCGTTCTGTAACCTTGACTATTTAACTCCCTTGCCAATTCTGCCATTGATTTTAGCTCCATATACCTCTCAAATATATGTTTTACCGTCTTTGCTTCTTTTCCATTTATTATTAATTCCTTATCTTTTACATCATACCCAAGTGGCACAGTTCCACCCATCCATAACCCCTGCTCCTTTGATGTTGCTATTTTATTTTTTACTCTCTCTACTATCATTTCTCTTTCTAGTTGTGCTGCTCCTGACAATACCGTTTGTACAAATTTTCCCATTGGCGTATTATTGTCAAATATTTGTGTTACTGCTATAAAATTTACTCGATGCCTTCTAAAAAATGATGTCACTTCTATGCTGTCTTTTGTTTCTCTTGAGAGCCTATCTAGCGTATATACTATTACACAATCTACTTCTCCTCCTTTAACATCTTCAAATAACTCCTTTATTGCTGGTCTTTCTAAGTTTTTTCCTGAATATCCGCCATCATCGTACCTTTTTGCCAATGCTACCCAGCCTTCTTTGCTCTTTATGTACTTTTCACATGCTACTCGCTGGGCATCAAGGCTATTAAACTTTTGTTCTAGCCCATCCTCATTTGATTTTCTTGTATATATCGCACACCTTACTTCTTTTAGCATTTTCAACTTCCATTTTTATCACGCATTCCAAATAATAAAGGTCCGTTGTAGCTCATTCCCATTATTTTTCCGGCTACTGCTGATAATGACGTAAAAAATTCTTCTCTATAGATTAAACCCTTATCTGTCACCATTACCGCATGCGTCTCTTCTCCTCTCTCTAGTATCAACTCTGTTCCTGCTACTGGTAATTTGTCACTACTTATTCTTTTTCCCTTCTCTAGCCGATCTGCCAGATACTCTAGTCTTTTTGCTCCTTTTCTTGACATTTCTCCATATGCTTCCTCCTGTATTCTATATGCTAATCTTGGTATCAGGTATTTCTTTGAGTATCTAGGCGCTTCTTCTCCATATACCTTCTTCCATATTTTCCTCAGCTCTTCCAATGTTTTTTTCTCCAAACCTTTTACCTTTCTTGCTATTTCTTCCTCCATATTTTTAGCCTTTTATAATTTCTCAAATAACTTTTCAATTCTGTCTGTTTCTTTCTTCAATATTTCAGTTATCTCTTTGCTGTTTTTCGCATAATCCATCCCTGTCATTCCAAATTTATCTGCTTGCTCTATTTCTGCTCCTGCTTTTACTAGCTCCTCCACTATTTCTTTTTCTCCTACCATGCACGCAAGGTGTAGAGGTATGCATTTATTTCCATATTCCTCAGCATTTACTTCTGCTCCTGATTTTATCAATTCTCTCACGATTTCTAGACGTTTCTCCGTTACCGCTAGGTGCAGTGCTGTGTATCCTTTCACATCTGCTGCATTCACATTCACTCCTTTTTCAACTAACAACTTCACTGTTTTTGCGTCTACTGCATAATGCAGAGCTGTTCTTTCCTTCTTGTCTCTTGCATAAATATTTTTAAATGAGTTCTCTAATAGTGACTCCTCTTTTCCTTTTTTACTCATAACCTACCTCACCTTTTTTTGAATTTTAAGCCCTCCTTTTCACCACCTCATCTATCATTTCACTTACTTGGCTTATTATTTTGCTTGCTAAATTTTCACATTCTTCCTTTATTAGTGATTTGTCTCTCTTCCTTATTTCTCCTATCTCTATTATTTTTAGCTCCGGTAAATAACTCCCATTCAACATGTCTGCTATTTCTCCCACTAGCCTCTCTATTTCATAGCATGTCAGTTCTCTACTTTTTGTTACTCCTCCTTTTTCTCTCAAAAATTTACTTGCCTTTTCACTCCCTTTGCTATCACATAGACGATACTTTTCACTTTCCCAGATGTAATACATTGGCGTTGCGCCATACTTATTCAGTTGATTAACCTCAGCTCCTGCTTTTACTAGCTCTTTTATTATTTCAACTCCTGCTCCTTTGCACGCAGAGTGCAGTGGCGTACATCCAGTGACATATTGAGTAGCATTTACTTCTGCTCCTTCCCTTAGCAGCACTTTTACATTTTCTAAACTCTTTGCGAATACTGCACAGTGTAGAGGTGTATAACCATTTTTATCTCTTGCATTTACCTCTGCTCCTTTCTTTATTAAGAACCTCACTGTTTTGTAATCGGAGATTTCTACTGCTTGATGCAAGATCGTCTCTCCTTCTTCATTTCTTTTATTAATATCTTTACTTGATACTTCTTTAAAAAACTTACTCTTGCTAAAACTCATTTCATACCTCACAAAATTAGCTTTTCTAGCGCCAGATAAATTTCTTATGTTTACCTGCTGCTATTCAAGTCATGTCCGTTTTAGCATGAGAAAGCAAGTCCTTTTCTTTTTATTTCATACACTTTAAACTATTATTAATATAATATATGAGGATCTAAATATAAGTATTTAACTTATTATACATATTGCTTGACTATTTTTCCAACTTCTGTGCAAATGTCGATGTTCGTGCCATTTCAGTACTCCCGGGTAAAACACTAAAATGTGCTTTTCTAATTCGTGTATTGAGTCTTTTTGCTCTGAATATAAGTCGTTTTTATAGTAAATGTTGTGTTCTGCTAAAACATATTTTCTGACCTTCTGATCTGTATAATTTTCTACTTTGTAACGATGGATAATACTGAATCTTTCTAAAATTGGCTTGTGTTTTAAACTCCAATGTTGCCCTGAAAGTTTATCGCTTCCCAATACAAATTTATTTCCTCTTTCTTCTACGCTACTAACTGGAAAGCACGTATTTATGTCTCCTAAATCCCAACTGTTTGATAATACTATCTGCGCTTTTGCAAACTTTATTTCTGGCAATAAGCTCTGTGGTAATGGATATAGTGCTTTTAAATTGTACCACAAATGATTTCTTTCATAAATACCGTTATAATTCTTTGTGTGAGGCTCGGTTTCTCCAAGGATTGCTACATCTAGGCGATATATATCATTGCTTAAAGCTCGTTCATAATGATCGCGTAGATAGTTTTCTATAATCCTAATAACTGGACCACTAGACCTGAAAAAATTTATTCTTCCAAACGATAACACTGGCCCATCTTTTTCAACTTTTCTACCTGAGTAATCCGACAACAAACTTCCAAAAAAGCTTTCATCTAAAATAAACCTGTCAACATTGTAGTGATCATTGAAAATCCTCATTAGCCTTGATCTTGCTGGTAATGATAGTTTTGCAAGTTCTACTACTGCATCCACAAAAAAGTCATTTGGAACATCCTTTATTCCTATTTGCAACTCGAAAAAATGTTTACCGGGTGGCTCTTCAATAATTGTAATATCTTCTATATTTGCCCACTTGAGTGCTATTTTGAGTGATGCTGGGGTTCCACGTAGTCTTTGAAATTTTACTCCTTCTACTACGGCTTTTCTTCTATCTTTTACCCAACGCAGTATCTCTTCTAAACCATATTCTTCTATTATCCACGGCAATGTTTCTTCTTTAAGACTAAACTTAAATCCTCTGATACAGTTTGGATCTACTTTATAATCTATCGCATCTACCAATGCTTTTTCTTGTTTTGTTGCGTTTAGTGGCAATAGCATTTTAAATTTCGCAAATTTGCACACTCATTCCCCAGTACCACAACATCCTCTTTTGGCTCGATTAATTCCACATTTTCTACACCATCTACAAATAAATTCGCTATTATCCAAGATCTTGTCACACTCCACCCTAATCTTTTTGCTAATTCAAACCTTTCAATAAACTGCTTCTTGATTTCTTCTTCTGATATTAAAGGACTTATGCTCATTCTGCTGTGAATATCTATTTCCATAATATTGCAACCAACTACTGTTACTGTATCTGTTAAAACCCTTATATCATCTCTAGTAACCTGCTTTTTTACAATTTCAAGTAGCTCTTCTAACGCTATGCCAGTTGTGGATAATTGTGTTGATAAGATTGAAATTTGTACTTTCCCTGGTATAGTTGATTCCACTAGTGCATCTTTTACTCTACTATCTGCTGACAGTGCATGATATTTATAATATTCCTTACTTCCTCCTGTTGACCAACCTGCTATCTTTGCTTTAATTCTTTTTCTAAATCGTTCATCATCTTCCCCTTTTTCTCTTTCTACAACATAAAACTCAGCTAAATTATCAAGATCTTCTCCCCTTGCAAACTTCAGTACATTACTTTTTATTGCTTCGTTTATTCTTTCTCTAAGCAAAAGTTCTCGCCATGCTGCTACTTCTAAAATCTTCATCGCTGGGTCACTTTCAATTAGTGCTGTAAAACTTTTATCTCGACTTATTAATTCTTCTTTCATCCGAGCAAAAATCTCTTCGAAGTTCAGTGATTCAGGCTGCTGCATTTTTAAACAACTACTCCACTAATACCTATGAATTTGCCTTCTGAAAGATACATACCTTCAAGTACAAGAGTCATTTTTCCTTCTTTAGCTTCAGCAATCTTTACTTTTTCTAACTTAAATCTCTTCTCAAATTTCCCCAGTGCTTCTGCTGTTGCTGCATAGATTTCCAAAGTTAAATCTCTATTTATTGGCTTATCTACTAATTCAAATAATCGAGAACCATAATCTCTTCTCATTACTCTACTGTTAATAGGAGTGGTCAGTATATCAATTATCGACTGCTTTAAGTGCTCTATTCCTTCTAATGCTTTTCCTGTTTTAGCATCCATTCCTCGCATATATTTTTCATGGCTCTGACTGAATACTTGCATGTTTTTCACGTGCTATAGAAATAGCCTTTCTCAACTTCTTTTCAAGAATTTCTTTAGAAGGAAGCTGTGTTAAATACTGTGCAACATGAATATTAGAGCCTTCGAGTTCAAGATATTCTATATCCTCTTGATCCTTATCAGCACATAAAATAATCCCTAACGGTTTTTCTTCACCTGCTTTTCGTTCATTTTTATCTAACCAATTTAAATACCATTCCATCTGTCCTTTATAAGCTGGTTCAAAACGGCCTATTTTTAGCTCTATTGCTATAAGGCGTTTTAATCCTCTGTGAAAAAATAGCAGGTCCAAATACCTGTCAGTTGTTTTAGTACTCATCCTTTTTTGACGTGTTACAAAACAAAAATCATTCCCAAACTCTTGTAAAAATTTTGTCAATTCATCCAAGATTGTATTTTCTAGATCAGTCTCACTATAACTTGATGGCAATTCCATGAAGCTAAGGAAGTATGGGTCATGAAAAATGAATTCTGGTGCTAACATATTTTCTTCACGTAAATTTTTTATACTCCTTCTTATGAAATCTTCAGGTTTTTTTGCTAGTGCTGTACGTTCATACAACATAGTATCGATTTTACTACGTAGTGCCCTAACACTCCACCTTTCAATACGACACATTTCTATATAATAATTACGCTTCAGCTCATCAGAAATTGCAATAATTTCTACAAAATGTGACCAACTCAATTGTTGTGACAGTGTCGCGACAATCTCTTGATCAGGAAAGAATTTAGAAAATTGCACCATACGAAATAATGACGCTCTATCAAACCCACGTCCATATTTAATCTGAAGTTCTTTTGCAAGTTGGGAGATGATTTGCTTCCCATAATCTGCGCGTTTGTGCTTTAGAATATCTTGGTCAATTCTGGAGCCAATTTGCCAGTTTAGCAATACTAGAGTAGAGTTGAATTGAACAGAAAGATGATTCTTTGCTCTATCTATTAAATTACTAACGTCTCCTAATAGGCTAGTAGTTATATCCATGTTCATAACCTTACTTTTTGTAAGTATAACAGATGGTTTATTTTTATCCTGAAAAAACATTATTACTACCACTCATTACTTTAGAACCACAAGATATTGAATCTCCAACTCTTCCTATACCATACCCATTTGTAAACACTGTTTTTGACCCTTCAGTTAATACTCTACTTTCTGTAAAATTATCTCCTTTTCGGCAAACTGGTTTACCATTCACAAAAACATTATTACTGCCGCTAATGCAAAAATGTGGTGTTGCTTCTGCACAATGATCTCCTACTCGCACAACCGATTTATTCATCAATTAAGGTTTATTTTATCTGCCTTCAATTTTATTCCACTTTTTGTCATTTCTATACTTGATTCCCCAGCTTTCAGTGTTATTTTGTCTACTACTTCAATCTCTAAATGATGTTTATCTTTATCGTATGACAACTTTGTTCCATCTTGAAATGTTAAGCTACTCACCTCTTTTTTATTTTCTGGAGCAGAGTACTTTTGTTGATATATTCCAGGAAGTACTACTCCTAAAGATAATTCTCCCAGCGGGGAAAGTATAACTACTTGCTCATCAATATCTGGCGGACACCAATCTCTATCTTTTCCTGCTTTACTTGTTATCCACGGCAACCAATCTGTTAAAAATTCTCCTATTTTCACTCTTACTTTTGCTTTTTCATAATCTATTTCTTTTACAATTCCTATTCGTACAATGTTTGCTAACTTTCTTTGCAGCTCTGAAATAGCAAAATTACTCTCTAACATTTTCTCCTATTGTAATCGTATGTGGCTTAATCGTATTTTCTGTCCATATCGATTTACCTAAATGAAGCTGATGACTCCACTCAACCAACCACACCAAATACGCATCTAATTCGGGTCTAAATCCGTCAATTTCCGCAGATATAAATTCTCCTGGTGAAACATTTTCCACATTCCAAGTATTTTTATTTACTACTCTTGCTACTTCTGCTGCTAATGTTCTGACAATAATAGCTGCATTTTCTATTGTGCTATCAATCACAATTCGTGCTTCAAATCTTGCTTTCAGTGCTAATTCCTCTGTTCCTGGATCTTTTCCCGATTCTAAACTCACAAGCTCTACAAATAACGCTGGCGCTAATAATTCTTTTCTTATCGATGGATAAATATCACAAGTTTGAATTGCTGATATTTCTTCTTTTAACTTAGTGCAAATTGCTTTATGTAAATCTTGCCAATTCATATAGATGTAATGTAACTTAATTCGCGGTGGAAGAATTTTTCAAATACCTTTTCAACTTCATAATTAACAAGATTACCTATTATCCTTGAAGCCTCTGGTTCTAGTAGCAACTTAATTTCCTTTATTGGTAATGCTGTTCTTCCTTCACGCTTAAAAATACCGCTATTTCCTTTTGGCATAACTGCTGCAAATCCTCCTATAAACTCATGCTTTCCTACTTTCGATCCTCTTCTTGTTTTTTGTATTTTACCAATTGTCGATGCTCTAATGTCATAGAGATTTGCTCTAATTAACACTTCTAATCTGCTAGTTTTCGCCTTAAAAATTCTTAGCCTTCTTCTCATTAACGTCAATTTTATCTTCTTTTCCTCACTAATTTCCTTAGCTGCTTGCGCTTTTAACCATAGTGCCGTTTTGTTTAATGCCTTTACCGTTGCTAATTCTACTTTTCTTCTTTTAGCATTTACACTTTCTATTACCTCAACTTCTATATGAATAGACATTTTACACCCCAGACGCTTTTATTTTCCACGTTATTCCAGACTTGTCTCTAAGTGGCGGTGAGTGTACTTTATATCTTCGATCACCTATAACAAAAACATCTCCTACTATTGGCTTTAACAGTAGGGTCGAGAACTGGCGCGCCTCTTTAGGGTTTGGTGGCTGATCCATTATTTTCATGTTGGGCCTCAATCCAAAATTCCCATATTCACGTTTCCAGCTCCCGCCTCATCAAACGCAGCATGCAGTTTTCCCGCACTACGCTTTCCTAGTAGATTCTTTACCAAAATTTATAACATATTGTGCTGGTGATGCTTTCGGAATGTAATATCTTATTCTGTAGTCCGAATATAGACCCAGGGTTTTATATATCCATTCTCTACTCCACCTCTTCCAGCCAAATCCTTTTCTTGCTTTTCTGGCTTTCATTAAATTGCGTCTTATTTTCTTCTCTACCCAATGCTTCACGTAGTGAAAGCTTCGACTTGAGTTTCCAATCCTAAAATAGTTTATCCACCCTCTCAATATCGGATTAATGATATGAATCACTCTCTCTATTGGTTGCGATTTATGCCAACGAAATACTTCCTTCAACTTGTGAAGTAGGTTTGTTCGTGCTTTCATCTGTGGTGTTGTTTCTACCGTCCATTTTCCTTGTTTTGTAATTTTCTCTCGAAAATTGAATCCTAGAAAGCTGAACTTTTCCCCTTCTTTTAGGTTAACAACTTTTGTCTTTTCTTCATTTACTTCTACTTCTATTTTTGCTAATTCCTCTTGTAACCTTTTGTATACTGACTTTTCCAGCCATTCCCATTTTGGGTGTCTATCTATCAGTATTACTAAATCGTCTGCCCATCTTGCGTATTCTATATGTTGATATTTTCCTTCTTTGGTCACCTCTTTTGCTTTCTCTAGCATTTTATCTACCTCATTGAGGTATATATTGCTCAATAACGGCGAAATCGTTGATCCTTGCGCTATTCCTCGTTTTCCTCCCATCTTGAGGATTAGCTTGATCAAGTGCATGATTTCTTTATCATTTATTCTCTTGGCAATCTTTTCCATAAGAATATGATGTCGCACATTATCAAAGTAGGATTTCAGATCTATGTCAATAGCTTTTGTATTGTCTTTGATTGCTGCTTTCTCTACCCTTTTTATTGCTTCATGCGCTTTTCTCTTAGGTCTATATCCATATGATCCGTCCTGAAAGTCAGATTCGAATATTGGTTCAATTATTAGCTTTAGTGCACTTTGCACTATTCTATCACGGATGCAGGGTATGTTCAATGCTCTGAGTTTTCCCCCAGCTTTTGGTATTTCCTTTCTCCGGTTCCTATTTGGGCTATAGGTCTTGGTTATTAGTTCATATCTTATTTGTTGGAGATACTTTTCTAAGCCTTCTGCTTCTATCAATTCGAATGTCACTCTGTCAATTCCTGGTGCCCCATTACTCCTCTTTGTTAGCTTGTAGGCTTCTTTCAGTGTTTCCATTTTGCAAACATGAACATAGATTCCCCAGAATCGCCATTCCGGTTCTGCCTTCGCTTTGGTATATATCTTTCTTCTCAGGTCTTGTAATTTTATTGGCATTTTTATCATTTTACCTTTACCTCCCTTTTGTTAAAAGATTTCTACTAGTAGGGTACCTTTGCTCCATGAGCATTACCTCACTTCTTCGCTACTACGCACCCATCCGCCACCCTTTCATCTTCGGTTCATTTCCTGTTTCCAGTTATAGAACCTACCTCTCCAAGATATTTCTCCTTGGGATGAGGAGGGCTTCTCCAGTTGTTTTGTATGTCCTTGTTATCGTGCCATCACTATCACCCCGCTGAAGTAGAACAGTTGTATCAGTCGTTTTTCAACCTTCTGTACTGCCTTCACCATTTGACGGCTGGTTCGGCCTTCAGTACTGTGTTTTCGAGGCCACCTATGTGTTCACTTCCGTTATGGCCCGATAACTCGCCTTTATCCTTACGATAACGTTGTCGGTAGGCTTCAGTATCTTGGTTTCCCTCCATACTGCTACCCAAGCTACAGGACTCCGACTCTTATCCTGGTAGGTTTGACTCCTACTGAACATACTTACCTTCTCTGGACGCACCATCAAACGCACTTACTTCTAACGCTAAAGTTTCTTCCACAAATTGTCCTTCACCAATCTCGTATAATTTATCTGGCTGTTGCTTTAATACCTGTACCATATATGACTTATTCTTTGACTCATATAAAGCTAACTCCCCTAAATGGATAAGACAATCTTTAAATAATCGCTTAATACTCTCTTGCATTCTTCTATTTTATTCATTAAGTTTTCATCAGTACGCTATATGCTGATAGAATACTAACTGCCTTTTTGTTGCTCTATCAGTATTTTTATGTTGCAACGACCTTGACCAAAACGGCCGGGCGGTGGCACATTGGCAGAGGGTTCGACTGTGTATGCAAATCAGTCCCTCTATCAAACCTCCTTGGCTCTTGTTTTGCATAAAGTGGTTTTCCTAGTGTATTTACTGTCTCATTAAAATCTGCTGGTGCAAAATATGTTGTAAATGTGCTTGCTGTTCCTAGTGGAAAACAGTGCCCTGTATCTTTCTCAATAAATCTTCTCACGGTTCCTTCAGGGTCAGTTGCTTGTCCTCTATATTCCTCAAATGTTATACCACAAAACGTAAATCCTGATCTCATATCGTCTCGAAGTGCTGCTCCCTCCTGCCATCAACTATGTTTTTTAAAATTTTTTGAATTTAGTCTCATTTGTTGATAATTTTGTATTTTTATTCAATTGAAAAATGTATTTTGGCAACAAAAACCCTAGTTTATACAGAAAGAAATTTATATCAAACAGCAAGCACTGCTTAGATTTTATGGTTAACGAATATGTGCTTTAAATGTGTGTAGACGCACATATTCGTTAACCTATTTTCTATACAGATTTTTTTTATTTCATATTAATTGCTTCTTTAAGTCTTGCATTGGCAATTACTATGATTTTTCGCATTAGAGCTGTTATAGCTACCATCTTCTTTTTACCTCTACCAATAAGATCAGAATAAAAAGCACCAAGTGCAGATTTAGATCTTGCAGCAGCCATAGCAGCTGTGAAAAGCTTTGCACGAACGTTGCTTCTACCACCTGTTATCCTTCGATAACCAATAGTTTTACCGCTTTCTTTTGGATGTGGAGCAACTCCAGCAAGACTTGCAACTTCTTTTTTGTTTAGGTGGCCAAGTTCTGGCATTAGACACACAAAAACTTGTGATAACTTGAGACCTATTCCTGGCACTGTTCTCAAGATTTTTTGACGCTTTTGTAACTCTGGATTTTTATCAATAATTCTTTGTATGGCATCGTTGAACTCATTTATCTGACTGGTAAAAAAGTCTATTGTTTTTTGGCAACTTTCCTTTATATAGTCGTTTTCAGGTGCTGCAAGCCTACATTTCTCTTGAGTTCTCATTTGCGTAATGTCATCACGACGTTGACAGAGTGCAACTAAGGCGGTTTGTTCTTTTGACATACGCACAAATAGAGATAGAGCACTATAGCGTTCAAAACCATATTGAGCAAGGGCTCTTGCATCTGATTGATCTGTCTTTGCTAAAGTTCCATGTGATATGATAAAACTTTTTACTTTACGAGTATTAGCTCGATGTACAGCAACATTCTTATCAACAAGAAAATGTGCTAAGCCAAGCTCATATTTTCCAGTGTTTTCTAAAGTTACTAGAGAATTAGGTAGGATATCTGAAAATTTTTGAAACAACTGTTGCCAACCAGTAGCATCATTGTCAAACTTGATAGCTCTCCTTTGGTTATAAGCTGCAGCAACATTTTTAAATTTTCCGATATCAATGCCAATGAAATTTTGATAAGATGTAATCATAATAAATAACCTCGATAGTTTAATTAATTTAAGATTGTAAACGGGTGCATACATATGTCCCATGCAACTATTCAAACGTATCGAGAGATGGGGCTAGTTTACCTTGATGGCTACGGTTGTAATACCAACTTTCATTCGGTCGCACACGCCCGTGATAGCCCTATTCCTATAGTGAGTAGGGTTATCTTTCCCTCTTATCTCTTTTATATCACATTTTTAACTTACAATCTTTCGTATGCTTCTTTTACTTTTTGGTGAGAGGTTAATGCATCAAAAAATTCAGGACTTACCAGAGCATGTACTCTTTCCATATACTCGCCACTTAAATTATCTTCAATATGCCTTAGTACTTCCATACACTTACGCTTTACATCCGTTGTTGCTGTGCCAAGAGCAAAGTTTACTGTTTTTGCTGTAATACCAAATTCTGTATATAGGTTAAGTAATTCAGACCCATCTGCATCTAAAATTATTCCCTTTAAAGCTCCCATACGAAGATGTTCTAGCGTGATTGCATGTTTGTTTCTCATTGTTTGCAAGTGATCTGTAATTACATCGGCAAACGCTACAAGTTCGTTTTCTGAGCCAAAAGCACGGATTCCTTGAACTTCTTCAGGTAAAACTACATCATCATGTGGAATATGTGGAATTGTAAATGTTCTTACCTTTCTTTTGCCGCGTTTTCCTACTGTTGCTGGTGCTCCGGGTAACTGCGTTGGTAGTAAACTTAATACTCCGTTTTGCTCTTCTATGGTAATATGTCTAAATCTTACTGACCTACTTGGAAACAAGTTTAAATTTTCAACCCGTCCATAATTTATCGGCAATATATTCATCGCATTTGTTAGTGCCGTCATACTAAATGCTGTATTTGTAAATGGATTTTGCATTCTTTTTCTCCTTATTAATTTAAGTTACACTCCCTTGCGGACAATGATCCCTCGTGCTTCAAGTTGCTTTATTGCTGCAGCTTTCTGCTCTTCAGTGATATTTGCTGGCCACACCACTGCATGATCTGCTAGCATTGCACCACGAGTAATAATTACTGCTTTGGTATTTTCCTTTGCGTTTACATCGCTTATTATCACACCTATCGCTGTTTGTGTACCATCTGTGGCAGTTGGATTTATTATCTTAATCATGTTATCTTTATCGAGAGCCACTACTGTACCAAGTTTAAGATTTTGTCCCTTGGCTACTGTTATCTGATCTCTTGAATATAGACTTGATGCCTCATATTTTAATAGGTCACCTAGATTATTTTGTTCGGTTATAGTACTCATTTTGCTTTTCTCCTTTATTTTCTACTTTTGTTATACTACGAATATTCTAAATGCCAGATTGCGCACGACTTCTTGCTACTTGCATCATCAAATCTTCTCCTGAATTCTGTGGTATTGCACTCAGTATCTCTGTCTTCTTCGTTCTCTCTGCAAGTAATTCCATTAAAACTTCCCTTGCTTGCTCAATACTTACACCCTGCTCAATAAATTCTCCTATTTTCTCTGGCATTCGTGATAAGTTACATAAACGTATTAATTCAACAACTTCAGTACGATACTTAGTTAAATTATCAGTTTCTAGGTCAGTTGTAGTTTGTTTATTCATAGTATTTTCTCCTTTGTTAATAAATTCAAAAAATGTTGTAACTCCATCTGCAAGACCTATTTCTACTGCTTTCTCACCAAAATATAGACCTGCTTCAGTATTTTTTATTGCTTGTACAGAAAGTCCTCTGTTTCGTGCTATAAGTTCAGTCAGAATTTCATATAAGCGATTTACTTCCTCCTCTAAACTTTTTAAGCTTTCTAAACTTATAGGTTCATGTGGATTTAAATCATTCTTTCTCTTGCCTGCAAAAATAGTTGTGTATTTTATTCCTTGCTTTTCATCAAACCTACTTTGATCTATATGACTTGCTATTACTCCTATACTGCCAACACCAGAAGTTCTGCTCACAAATACCTTTTCAGCACTTGAAGCTATAGCATATGCAGCAGAGTACGCATCATCATTTGCTATTGCCACAATTCTCTTTTTTGCTCTTGATTCGTAAATAAAATCAGCCAAGTCGAATAAACCGTTTACTTCTCCGCCTGGACTATCTATATCAAGCAGAATAGTTTCTATATCTTTGTTTGATGATGCTTCTTCTATTTCTTCTTGAATTTTCTCATATGATGTCATTCCCAGAAAATCGTCAAAAGCTCCTGGTTTTTTGGTTAAAATTCCATGTATTGGTATTATTGCTGTCTTTTCTATATTGTTCTTTACATAGTGTTTTACGTTTTTAAAGATAGGTTGTTTTCCGTTATATAGTGACAACAGGTCAAAGCTTTTTTGCTCTATCATCATCGGCCTAGATAGCCAGTTGGTTTGTAAAATTTCCATAAAGTAAACGAGATTTATTTTGTTTGTGTCCTGACATCAGAATCAAAGAAAAGGTTGAGAGAATCAGAACGCTTTTGATCTTCTGCTATTTCTTGGTCAATTTCTTCAACATCGTAACCCATTTCTGATACTACTTCCGATCGACTCTTAAATCCATTCCTTACTGCCATTTGCTGTGCTTGCTGGTCTTTCAGTGGATCCACCCAATCAAATCCCTGTGGTATCCATTTTACTTCTTCTTTCGCTGCTTTTACTACTTTTTCATCTATACAGAGTTCTCCAGAAAGTACTGCTAACTCTAGCCATCTACTCCATACTGGTCTGCAAAACTGGAATACCATAATGTTATGTTGCAGCATAGCGCATCGACGACGAAACTCTATTAATCCAGCTCTGATTGATGAATAATTAACGCCTGTTAAATCTCCTGTTAGTTGCTCATATGTTATCCCTGTACCTATTGCTATTGCCCTCAGCTGCTGTCTCATGAATGCTTCATAACTTCCTCCAACATCTGATGGCTCTGAAAATTTTATGTCCTCTCCTGGGTCTAAAAGCTGCATTGTTCCAGGTTCCAGGCCAGATAGTGCTACTCCTTGCTCACTTGCTTCACCTTCTCCCATGATATTTGCTTCTGGATCGAGTCTCGTAATAAATCCAGCAAACATTGCTGCAGTTTTCTTTCTCACCAGCTCTGCATCATCATATTGATCAAGCTCATAAAGCTTCAGCAGTATATTAGAAAGCCAAGGCTCTCCTCTGATTTGCCCAGGTCTTAATGGTCTATAAATATGTAAAACATCATTTGCTGGCACTCTCACTGATTCACCAAACGAGCCTTCACCAGGGTGTTCTTTAAATAGGTAATATGCTTCTCTTTGACCAAGTCGGTTAAATTCAATACCACTACGAATAATATTGCCATTTGCAAGAGTCTGATTGCTTTTGTTATCTAAATGTTCTGATTCTAATACTTGAAGTTGCAATGGTACAGAAAATCCATCTTCGAGTTTTCGATGTCGGAGGCGTATAAAACACTCTCCACCTTCTATCATACTTCTGCATACTAGAGCTTGTAATCCATAAAAATCACTTACTCCGCTACTGTCTGCTTCATCTGTCCATTTCAGCCATAATTCTTGCACCTTTTTCCGAAATTCTCCATCTCTTGCTTTTGATTGCGGTTTTATTCCTATTCCAATAGAGTTACTTACTATTGTATCAATTATATTTGCTGCATATGGATTTTTTCTTACCATATCCCGAGAGCGGCTACGTAAGTGCCCAAGGCTCTGAGAAAGTAAATTATTTATGCTTCCTAACTCTGGTTGAAAGTGAAAAAATCTTCTTCCTGAGCCTGCTGCATCCCACGCTGAGCTTTTTATCTTTGGTTTGTTAAATAATTGCTTGAAGGTTTTGAGCAGCATTTATAAAATTCCTTTACTCGTTGAAAAAACAATTTTCCTCTTTGGCCTCATGCCTGCAACTTTTAACCCCGCTTTTATTCGTTGCCTGAGATCCAATAAATCCTTTATTTGAACTTCCCCGTACCGCACAACATGGTCACCATATGCAATTGAGACAACTCTTTCTCCGCTTTGCAGTTTTTGAATTGCTTTCTCAACTTGAGTTAAATATTTTTCACTGTACATTTTGATTACCAAGCCACTTACTCTGTCTTACTTTTTTAGGTTTTTTACTTTCTGGTTTTTCACTTAAACTATTCCATTTACTCTCTGGCCATCTGTCTATTCCCAGTGCTATCGATGCTGCTCTTGCGTAAACTCGGCAATCTAGTACTTCATTTCTTTCTCTTACCTTTTGCCACTCTTGTTTGGTGTATCCTTTCACCACTTTGCTGACTAATTGCTCTGCCGTTAACTGCTTAAAATATTCGGGTGCATACTCAGGAAAATGACAATATCCAGGTAGAGCTTTTCCCTCTTCTTCTTTTAAAATATTAAGTAGCTGAAAAAGCTCTGACTTTAATATCGATACTCCTACTGGCCAGAGCTTTATTCCTCTTTTTAGCTTTTGACCACCAACTGTTATATCTACTCTACTTGGGCTGCTCAGTGGCACTAGGGCTTTATTTACACCTTTGACTGCCATTACTCTTCCAGATCCTTGATGACCTCTTACCCAGTTGTAAACTTCCTGCGTTGCATACCCTGCATCCACTGCCATCATGCTTATCATATATTCAAGCCCATTTTCACCAATAAAATGATGATTGAGGAGCTCCGAAAGCTTTCCCCATACTTCTCCTCTTCCAGTATCACCTTCAAATACTCGGTAATCTATTGACCAATTTTCTCTGCCTTTTCCCCATGCTACAACTTCTACTTCTAAGCGATCTTTTTGTACATCTACTCCTGCTGTAAGCACCACTTCTCTCCTAGGTACTGTGCCTACGGGAAAAAATTCTCTCCTGTTAAATAATTGCTTCCAATCTGGCACTTCTCCTTTATCTACCCAGGTTTCTCCTAAAGTGGTATTTATCCATACTTTTAGTAATTGTTCACTTTCTTTTGCATGTAAAAAATCTTCTACTGCTTGTTGCCAACTATACCAGCCAACTGGGCTATAAAGACTTGAAAGATGAAATCCTTTTTTCTCACCTTTTACTCTATTAGTAGCTCTCCATTCTCCACGTTCCAGCATCTCTGTCTTTTGATGATTTTCTATCTTTTTACCACATTCTATACATATATAGTGTGCTGTATTTGGATTTTTATCTTCCCATTTAATTTGTGACCATTTCAGAACTTGATAGTAATTACAATGCGGACATGGAACAAAAAAGTATCTCTTATCTGTTGCTTCAAATTCCTTCTCAATTCTGCTGATTCCATGAATCGTTGGTGTTGAAACTAAAAAAATCTTTCGCCGTGCAAATGTATTAGTTCGAGCAATACTGAGCAGTACTGGATCTCCTTCACCTCCTGAATCTCCTGGATACGCATCTATCTCATCAAGAAAGAGATATTTTACTGGCATAGATCGGAGGCCTACACTGCTATTTGCTCCAGTTATTACTACTATTCCACCTGGAAACTCCTTACTTTGTACAGTATTCCCTGAATCTCTTGACCTTGGGTCTTTTACTTTACTTTTTAAACATGGTGTACTCTCTATTAACGGTGCAAATCTTCCCTTCGACCAACGTTTTCCCATTTCAACTGTTGGCTGTACTACCAGCATTGGACCTGGTGTTTGATCGATGATATAGCCAATCCAATTGTTGCCAGCTTCTGTTCCCCCAATCTGCGCTCCTTTCATGAATACTACTTTTTCTGCAGGTGAAGATGGAGAAAGTGAATCCATGATTTCTTTTAAATAAGGAGTTCTTTCTGTTCTCCATTTTCCTGGCTCTGATGCTGCAGTTGGCGCTAAAACTCGATACTCATTCGCCCACTCTGATACTTTAAGGTGCGGATCTGGCCTTAAACCTTCAGAAAAAGATGTAGCGTATATCATATTGCTAGCTCTTCACCATCATTAGATGATACTTCAACATCACTTAAAATAGAACTGCACTCACTTGTTTTCTCACTTTCGAGTTCAATAAACATTTTCTTTTCAAGTGCTTCTTCTATATACTTCTGAATTAAATTACTCATTATTATTGCAGCTATGAGCGCAACTATTCCCACCATTACCGCAGCTATAATGTTAGGGTAAATTCCTACTATCGCTATTGCGCATATTGTTATAGTGACACAGATGATATTGGTATATTTCTTTATTTTTTTGTCTGCTATTTTCCTTTCTTCAAAATATTTATTGCTCAATAAATGAAATGTTGGAAAGTTCTTCTGTCTTCCAAATAACACTATTTCTTTCTCTTTACTCAGTAGTTCTATTAATTTTGCATTGTTCGTTATTATTGCATACTGAAAAACATCCGTGGCATCTGCTCCTCTCTTTAGCAACAACTTTACTACGTTAAAGTGACCATGCTTTGCAGCAACATAAATTCCCGTTTTTCCACTCTCATCTACAGCATCTATTTCAACTCCTTCACCAAGAATACCGTCTATTAGGTCTTCATATCCTTTTCTGGCAGCTAAATGAAGCAAACTGTTTTTATCAGCTCCGTATCTATTACTTGCTAAAATCTTTACTATATCTAATCTATTTGCTTCTTTTGCATAACAAAATGGTGTCTTGCCATTATCATCCTTAATTAAAGGATCTATATCTTCTCGAGTTAGTAAAACTTCTATTGTTTTAAGTCTTTCAGCGTAATGTAGAGGTGTTTTATTTTCATAATCTTGTAAATTAACCCCAGCATTAGGAACATTTATTAAGCATCTTACAATATCTAAACATAAGTCCCTTTCGTCGTAATTACTACTACTTATAGCTACGTGCAAAGAAGATAATTTCATTGCATTTCTGCCGCTACCAGCTATATTGACATTCGCACCAAGATTTGAAAGTAATTTTACTACTTCTAGCTTCTTGTTGTTCACTGCATAATGCATTGCTGCATGATTTCTCACGTCAAGAACATCCTTATCCGCGTTTCCTTCTCTAATTAAAATTTCTACTATTTCTTCATGTCCAGCTCCTGCCGCTAAGTGTAATGGTGTATGTAGTAAAGCATTCTGCTCATTAACATTAACTCCTTTGTTAAGTAAAAATCTTACAGCATTTGCTTCATTCAACATCGCAGCTAAGTGAAGCAAGCTATCTCCCTCTGATCCATATTTATGATTGATTAGTGCTTGTAATATTTCTTCTCTTGCACAAGAAAGCGCACTTTTACCATCATCATCAGCGATCAGTGGATTAATATTTTTCCTGTTCAGTAAGAGTGCAACCATACTAAGCTCGTTAATTTCTACTGCATAATGCAGCGGTGTCCTTCCATTTAATCCTCTAACGTTTACATCTACTCCTGGCTGATTAATGAGACACTTTATTAATTCTAAACTTAACTTAGCAGACATTATTAAAATTTAGCGTTAGATAATTCTTCAAGTGAGTTTGTAATCTCTTCAGTTAGCGTCTTATGAATCTTTTCAGTGTCACTCAGTGATGCAAGCAGTGCTGAAACCCTATTTGGAATATTAAGCAAATTATTACGGACAACTCTTGCTACATTAAATGCATCGCGCTTTACTTCCTCTACTGCTACAAGTTCACCAATCTCAGCTTTTGCTTTTGCCTCCAATAATCTACCCCGCTCCATCTCATTTTTTATTCGCGTTTTTAGCAACATTGTAGAAAGGTTATTTGTATTTTCTGGATTTTTCCTCCTAAGTGGCTGACTTGGATCTCTTATTGTTTCTATAGCCCTGTTTGCTTGTTCTCGGTCAATGAGTCCATCCTCCAGCTCAACTATTCCTTTTTTTACTAAATAACAGACATATTGCTTTGATACTCCTATCTCTCTTGCCCATTCTGTTTGTGTGATTTTTTCCACTCTTTTTGCTCCTTTTTACGAATTTTCTTCTTGAATTTCTGCAAAAGTTTTACCAGTACTGGCTAAAATGGCATCTCTTCCGGTATATATTTGCCAACGTTTTATGGTTACATCTACAAATTTTGAATCTAGCTCTATTGTTCTGCAAATTCTTCCTGTTCTCTCACATGCAATCAGTGTGCTGCCAGAGCCACTAAATGGATCAAGTACTATGTCTCCTGGTCTGCTGCTGTTTACTATTGCTCTCTCCATTAGCTCTACTGGCTTCATCGTTGGATGTAATGTATTGTGCGTTGGCTTATCATAAAACCACAGATCACTTTGATTTCTACCGCCATGCCACTCACGTTTATTGCCACTCTTCCATCCATAGAGCATTGCTTCGTATTGTCTTTGATAATCAGACCTGCCTAGCGTAAAATGATTCTTTGCCCAAATAATAAATGTTGACCATTTTCCTCCCGCTTCCTCAAATGCTTTTTGCAACGTTGAAAACTCTGATGATGATATACAGATATAAATCGCACCTTTGGTGTATGCTAAAATATTGGAACAGATGTCATAGAGAAAAAGTTCGTACTTTTCACCTTGATTATCATTTAATATTTTTTTATCTTCTCTCTCTTGACTACTACCATAATCAACGTTATATGGAGGATCACAAACAGTAATGTCTGCCATTTTATCATCTAACAGCGCTTTATATGATTCAACTACAGAGCTATCACCACAATAGATTCGATGATCACCTAAAATCCAAAGATCACCTGGTTTTGTTATTTCTACTTTTTTGTCATCAACAACTAAGTCAGAAAGATCTTCTTCTTCACCATCTAAATCATCAAGAAAGTTTTGAACTTTTTCTAATTCAAATCCAGTCATTTTAAGATCAAATTGTAAATCTTCTAATTCTTGAATTTCCACCTTCAAAAGATCATCATCCCACTTTGCCCAATTAGCTGATTGATTTGCCAGTAATCGAAAAGCTTTGGTTTGTGGTTCATTTAGATTATCACTTAAGACCACTGGAATACTTTCCATACCAAGTTTTCTTGCTGCTTTAAGTCTTAAATGACCATCAACCACAGTACCATCACTTTTTGCAACTATTGGAATACGAAAGCCGAATTCCCTGATTGAAGCACACATTCTGTTTACTACATCATCATTTTTACGAGGATTACGCTTATATTCGACGAGGTTTTCAACAGGATAGTAGTGGATTGCTAAATTCATATCTTAATAATTAAAAAGTTAATATTCAAAATATCTCTGACGCTAAAGAAGGCCTGAGGTCAAACCCACCAAACCCGCCATTATGGCCGAAAGGACCCACTTTTTATGGATTTTTCGTCTTGTTAATATTTTTCCATAACATAGAACATCAAAGCTAAAGCATCTGCTTGATTATCATCTCTAGGTGAAAAACCTTTTTCACGTATCGCTTCAATAACTTCACTCTTACTTGCATTGCCTTTGCCTGTGATAAAGCGTTTTATAGTCTTAACAGGAACACTCTGATAGGGAATATGATTCTCTTCACACCAAGCAGAGAGAACTGCAAGAAAACCACCATAACAATGCGCTGCATCAGTTCCAAGGTGTCTTCTCACTTCCTCAAAATAAACTGTTTCAATACTTGGAAATTTTTCTTTCATTTCATTCAACCACTTACGAAAATTTAGAAATACCATGCCACCTCCACTAAAACGACTAGTATGAAAACTCTCACTGCCACTTTGAACTATTCCATCATGTAGAATAGCCCATCCGGTTTGTTTCCCTAAATCTAGTGTTAGTATTGACATTCTGTAAGATATTTGTTTGGAGGTAGCCTAAGCAATAACATGGACACTTAAGTTACCTCTTGAAAATAGTGGGAGTGAAAATTACGAGTTTCAAACTTTCATACCCCTCTACTAATATATATCGCAAAAACTTCACAGAATGTTCAAAAAAATATTATTTTTTATGTTTTTTCAAATTACGCTGAACAAATTCATTTCATTTTGCGATTAATTACTTATGAGGAAACAGAAAAAATCCCTGATAAGTTTTAATGGAGAATTTATGAATATTTCATGCGATTTCAACAATACTATTTCACAAAGTTATCTACCATCATCAGAAGAAACAGCGAACATAAAATTAAGGCTTCTGGCCGATCTCAGATCTTGTCTTTCTTACTTGCTACCAAATGGGGTTTTTCATGGTAATAGGTTTTATGTAGGTGATGTACATGGTAATCGAGGAAAAAGTTTAGTAGTAGAATTAACTGGTAGTAAAGCTGGGCTTTGGAAAGATTTTGCAACAAATCAAGGTGGTGATATTATTGATCTTTGGGCAGAAGTACACTCCAAAACAGAATTTCATGAGATAATGGCTTCTATAGCTGAGTGGCTTGGGTATAACAAAAAATATACAGAGAAGCAATACATTGACGAAGACTTTGAGAAATTTATTACCTACAGTTGGAATTATTATGATGAAAATGGTCAGGTGATTGTAAAAGTTTACCGTTCTGATTTTCCTGGAAAGAAAAAAGTATACAAGCCTTTTAATGTTAAAACGTTGAGTTATAAAGCACCTGATACAAGACCACTATACAATATCCCTGGTATTTTGAAGTCTGATAAAATCATTCTTGTTGAAGGTGAAAAATGCGCAGAAGCACTAATAGAAAAAGGAATTACTGCAACAACCACAATGTCTGGAGCAAATGCAGATGCGGACAAAACTGACTGGTCACAACTTAAAGGCAAGCATATTGTTATTTGGCCGGATAACGATGAGCCTGGTAAACAATATGCTGAAAATGCTACTACAAAACTTCTCAGCTTAGGTATTGCATCGCTTTCTATAGTCAAAATTCCAGAAGGTAAACCAAAAGGTTGGGATGCTGCGGACTATGTACAAGAAAACACAAATGTTTCTGACTTCATTGAAAATAACTTGAAAAAGGTAATTATTAGACCACCACTGAACATTTTAGACTGGAGTGCAGATCGTTTTGTAGGTCCAGTACCAGAGCAAAAGTTTCTTGTTGAAGGAATATTTCCCTTGGGTGTTACTTCAATAGTAGCTGCTATGGGAGATACAGGTAAGGGTATGCTACTCCTCGATTTGGCGCTTAAGGTTGCAAGTGACACAGATCAGATATGTGGTTTTGGTTCACCTGTTACTGAACATGGATCAGTAGTAATCTTTTCAGCAGAAGATGATGCAGGCGAGGTACACCGTCGGCTTGAACGTCTTGATCCTGAATGTAAAAGATTAAAATTTAAAGATAAGCTGTTTATAGTACCACTACCAAACGTAAGAGGATCACTGACAATACTGAGAAGTATTCGTGGTAAAATTATTGAAGTTTCGCCTGAATTTGAGTCTATAATAAAACAACTTGATAAAATTAAAGATCTGAAATTAGTTGTGTTTGATCCTCTTGCATCGTTTATTCATGCAGACATAAATGCTGATCCTGCTGTAGGAGATTATCTAATGTGTTTATTGTCTGATTTAGCATGTAGTACCGGAGCTTCGATAGTTACTGCTCATCATCTGAGAAAACCAAAAGGAGAAAAGCCTATATTAACTGCTGAACAAGCACGTGATGCAATTAGAGGCACATCTGCTCTTGTTAATGGTGTCAGATGCTCATATGCTTTTTGGCCAGTAGAAGGTACAGCTAAGCCAGAGATCTTTCAATCAATAGGAGAAGCTCCAAGACAGAATGCGTTATTTTATGGAGCAGTTGTTAAGGCAAATGGTTTAGCTGACCGAACTGTACGTACTTACCTGAGAAACCAAGAAACAGGGCTATTAGAAGATATAACAGTGCAACTAAAAGGTAAAAATGCTAGTGAAAAAGACCTTAAAATGTATCTTGTTGATGCAATTGCAAGATCTGCTGTTGCAGGGCATCCATTCACTCATACAGGAAATACAGGAGTATACAAACAACGGCACAGATTACCTGATATTCTTCATGGTCTAGGGAGAGATAGACTAGAGCGTATAGTACAAGAACTTCTACAAACAAAGAAGTTAGTAAAAGGAATGTCTACAGGCTCGAGAGAAGATAAATGGCTTGATGTTAGAGAAGGCCCTTTTGCTCGTGGTGTTGGAAAATTTATTCATGGAGCTGAAGGTATTATACCAAATCTCATTGCTAACAAGACAAATTAGAAACAGCCCTTTTTGACTATAATTGAAGAGTTTAAGCAAATTCATAATATGTTCTATTTGTCTTTCCAATAACAAAATTAGTTGTAGATAAAATTACGGGTAAGCTCTTCAAGCATCTGAGGGTTTACCCTATTTTTTTATTACAAGCATTGGAATACATTATATATTATAACTTCAACTAGAAGTTGATAGAATATATAAAAAATCATACCACTAATAATTGAATTATGTTCCTATTCCTGCGTTACTGAATCAGTAATCAGAAATTAAGGAATGAAAAATACCTCTAGAAACCTAAACTTTATACTCTCTATTCCTAAAAGTGTTCCTAGAAAGCACCCCTCTAAAGTTGGCCATTATGGCTGATTCTACGTTCCTAAAACCCTTATATTATTATATAATATATATGAGTAATAAATAAAAGTAATAATAAATAATAGTAAATTACAAACAGTATAAAATGTTAATGAAAGTAAAAAGACTACAAAAATATTACTAAGATATTTAAATTGAATAAAAAAGAACAAATGGCTCACAATAGCGTTTTTAAAAGATTCTACGACTTTAAGGTCAATTATACTACCTTGAACTAAAGAACGCTTATAAACCACATTAAAACCGATTAAAAGGCAATTAACACTACATTTTAACTTCGCAAAAGATTCCTACCCAACTTTATCATGTTTTATTTTAGTTATAAAGAAATTTTTTTTAAAGCTGAATTAACTTGAAAGAACATAAAAAACCTAACAAACAGTGGAAGGATAAACATGCTGAGTTTTAAAATCAAAGTCTTTAGTAGATTTAAAAGGCCTAATCATTTTTGTCTTTTTGATGAGCTTTATCGAACCAATTTTAAAATTATTTAAACTTTTTTTGAAAAATTTCCGGAAAAAGTTGTGACTAATCCGGTATAATTATTATAGAGGACTATGAATTTTAGATGCTCCAGAAAGAAGCGGTTAAACAAATGCTTAGAAAAAAATAAAATGACCTTCAATTGCGTTTCAAGACGATTCTGTAATGAATTATACCACCTCTATGCAATAACGCTTGTTGTTTGTAAAGAAATTTCTTACAAGCCTGACAAAAAAATTCACCTTTCTTTATAGGGTTAAAAAAGTTTTATAAAATCTTTAATTCTTTAGTAGAAATCTTATTGGATCAACCTATTTTTCTTCTTTTCACCGAACCATGTCTGAACAAATTTTTCACATGGGGGATGCTTCAAGAAAAAAGGCCAGAATATCAATAGTTTTATTTTTTCATATGGGGGAACGAATTTTTCCCATGCCGTACAAAGTGAGGTTAAAACCCTTCATCCTTATTCCTTTCAATCTTTCATGGAGTGCTATATGCAATCTAAAAATAAATATCCTGGTATTGATCCTTCAATCATTAAACAAATACGAAAACGTGCTAGACAAATTAAATCTTATAAATGCTGTGTTAATTCTGATATTGAAGATATAAAGCAGCAGCTCTTATGTGAAACTTGGTCTGATTTAAGCCAGTATAATGGTGAAGAAAGTGGTAGAAATGCATTTATTCATAGTGTCATAAAAAACCATGCAATAAGCCTTCTACGCAAACAATCCTGTGCTAAACGTGGTAGTAAAGCAGGCGTAGCATTTGTTGATATTACTGACTTGGATGATGTTATTGATGAAAATAGTAATTTTGCAGATAAAGTAGCAGCTAGTGTTGATATAAACGAAGCAATTTCAAAACTACCAAAGCTCTGGCAGGACATTTGTTATCAGCTTGAATCTCATAGTATCTCTGAAATCGCAGAAATACATGGAATATCTAGAACAACCATCTATGACATTAGAGAACAAATACGCGCTAAACTTGCTCATCTCAAAATATATTTATGAAAATTTTTGAACAAATCGTCGTCATTTTGCGATTACATATTATGAAGGGGTAATAAAACTATGACTTTAAAAATAATAAATAGTGAACAAAGAGTAAAAATGGTAACAGGTGTGAAGATAGTAATCTTCGGACCATATGGAATTGGTAAGACCAGTCTGCTTAAAACTTTGAATGAACCGACACTTTGTCTTGATTTTGAAGCTGGGCTACTTGCTGTTCAAGATTGGCAAGGGGATTCTATAAGTATTCGTACCTGGAATCAAGCTCGCGATATTGCCTGCCTAATTGGTGGACCTAATCCTGCATTAAAATCTGATTCAGCATATAGTCAAAGACACTATGAGCATGTATTCAGTAAGTACAAAGATCTAGAATTCTCTAAATATAGCTGTATTTTTATCGACAGTATTACAGTAGCCTCGCGGTTATGTCTTTTATGGGCAAAAATGCAACCAGAAGCTTTCTCTGACAGAAATGGCAAACAAGACATGAGAGCTGCATACGGGTTACTTGCTCAAGAAATGATGGCTTGGCTCAATCAGTTTCAACATATTCCCAATAAAGATATCATTACAGTTGGTACGTTAGGTCAATATTTAGATGACTTCAATCGCCCAACTTGGCTACCACAATGCGAAGGAGCTAAAACTGCCAGTGAAATACCTGGTATTGTTGATGAAGTAATTAGCATGGTAAGCATCAAGAAGGATGATGGTACAGAGGTACGTTCCTTTGTTTGCCATACTATTAATTCTTGGGGATATCCTGCTAAAGATCGTAGTGGTTGCCTTGATATGGTTGAAGAGCCGCATTTAGGTAAATTACTTACAAAAATCAAAACTAAAACCTTTTCTACTTCTACTCAATTTATGCCACACAACTAACTTTTGGAGGTTACATATGTTACAAGACTTTTTAACTACTGGTCAAAAGATTCCCTTTTTCAGTATGAAAGAATATTTGAATGACCAATCACCTATACCGAAAGACATCGTCTCACCAAGAATTTTAACTCAGAGAAGTTTATTGGTTCTAGGTGGCCCTCCTAAAATAGGTAAAAGTGACTTTTTGATCTCTTGGCTTGTCCATATGGCTGCAGGTGTTTCTTTTCTTGGTATGACTCCAAGTAGACCTTTGAAAATCTTCTACATGCAAACTGAAATTGAATACGAATATATGAAGGAACGTTTGCAATGTCTTCAACTTGATCCAGAACTTTTGGCAATAGCTGCTAATAACCTAATAATTACGCCAAAAGTGCATTTATCATTTTGCCATGAAGAAATAAATTACATAAAAGAAATTGCGAAGGAACGCTTTAAGCCTGATATTTTGGCAGTGGACCCTCTGCGCAACATCTTTAGTAGTGAGTATGGCAATGAAAACGATAATAGCGCTATGCTATTCTTTCTGCAAAAAACTCTTGAAAAACTACGTAATGCTATTAACCCAAATGCTGGAATAATATTAACGCATCACACGAAAAAATTATCCAAGAAAATGCTCGAAGAAGATCCATTTCAGGGCTTAAGTGGTGCTGGATCTCTCAGGGGATTTTACACTACTGGCATGGTGATGGTTGCTTATGATGAGGAAAGTACCAGACGTCAAATAGTACTTGAGCTACGCAATGGTAAACGTGTGCCAAATAAACTTATCGATAAGATCAACGGTAGCTGGCAGCTTCTTGATCAATGGAATAACTGAGCTTTTTTTAAAAATCAATTGATATATAGGGGGCAACTTATGCTGCAAGATTTTTTAACTGATTTCAATAATGCAAAACTACAGAGTAGTTTAATACCTAAAGGTACAATAGTCAAGGTAAAAATGGCAATTAAGCCTGGTGGTTACGAAAATTGGTTCACTAAAAGCTATGATACTGGCAGCATCTATTTAAACGCTGAATTTACCGTCATTGAAGGTCCATACGCAAAATGTAAGATTTACCAAATAATTGGTATTAAAAGTGGCAAATCAGAAGGTAAAGAAGATACTTGGGGAGAATCTGGACGTTCTATGATTCGCAGTATTTTAGAGTCAGCTCGTAATATTCATACAAATGACACATCAGAAAAAGCAGTTCTTGCGCGAAAAATCAACTCAATTGCAGATTTAAACGGCCTGGAGTTCACAGCAAAAGTAGGCATTGAGGCTAATAATACCTATGGAGATAGGAACAGAATTGCTACGGTCATTACTCCTGAACAAGAGAAAAATTCAGACGCTGATTGGATACCATTCTAAATAAATTGCAACTATTTTTATAGTAAATTAATCGGAGGTTACATGGAGTTTTGCATTACTGAATCAAGACAAGAGATAAAAATGTTATTGGCTCACAATATTAAAGAGTGTCTGTCTTACTTATTGCCTGGTGGTAAATTTGGTTATGGGTTCTATTCTGGAAATATTAATAAAGACCACTTGATGGTAGTGGCAGAAGGTAAGCAAACTGGCACTTGGTATAACTGTGATAAGAAAACTAACGGAGATATTATTGAACTCTGGAGCATAATAACCAATAAAACTGATTTTTCTGAGATTACCAGCCTTATAACCAAGTGGCTTAGTGAGCGTATAATAGCAAAATATAGCTACCTTGATAAAAATAATGAGGCTATAGCTTATGTTTATTTGTATAAAAACAATTATAGACATATATGGAATCTAAGAACCTCTAGGAATGGTCTGAAGCCATTATATAACATTCCCGGTATTATTAAGTCTGATGAAGTGATTATAGTTAAAGGTGAAAACCGTGCTGATAGTTTAATAAAGAGAGGTTTTACAGCAACAACTGCAATAGATGATGATATTGAGAAAACGGATTGGTCTATGCTAACAGATAAGCATATAATAATTTGGCCGGAAAAAGATGAACAATATGTTAAAAAAGTAGCAGTGGAACTAGACAATTTAGGTATGTCCTGTGAGAATCCTGAAAGTTTAGGTATATCATCTGAGAACCGTGAAAGTTTAAGTGTATTATCTGAGAAAAAAGCATTTCCTGCTAGTCATTATCTAAATGATAAATCTCCATCACCAGAGGATATAATTTTACCGAGAATTCTTACTCCTGGAGGACTTTTACTACTTGGAGGAGCTCCAAAGGTTGGCAAGACTGATCTACTGCTTTCTTGGTTAGCACATCTGTCAGCGGGACTACCGTTTTTGAGTATGGTTCCAATTAGACCATTAAAGATCTTTTATCTTCAAACTGATCTTGAATATCCCTACATTAAGGAACGGCTACAACAATTGAAATTTGATGATAAATCTCTAGAATTAATATCAAAAAATTTAATTATTACACCAAAAACAAGCTTACTTTTGAATTCTCAAGGAGTAGAAGAAGTAAAAGATATTATAGCAGAGAGACTAGACGTTAAAACAGTTGATATCATTGCTATAGATACACTACGTGGTGTTTTTGATTTCAATCAATATAAAGGAGAAAATAGTAATAGCTCGATGTTTTGTTTTTTAAAAGATAGAGTTGAAAAATTGAGGTCTATAACAAACCCTAGTTGTGGAATCATTTTAACGCACAATACTAACAAGGTATCGAAAAAGTCATTAGTAGAGGAACCATTTCAAAACTTTAGCGGAGCATCGGCTTTAAGAAGTTTTTATACTTCAGGGATAATGATGATCAAGCCAAACGGAGAACAAAATACTCGTCAATTGATATTTGAACTTAGAAATGGTAAATCTATTTTACCTATGCAGATCGAAAAAGTAAATGACAGTTGGCAAACTGTATCAGAAAAACCAACTGTAAAACAACGTCGAAAAAAAAGTTATGACATCATTTTACGGTTAATTAATGAGAGAGCAGCTAAGGGAAAATTTTATACTAAAAGCCAATTTTGCTATTTATTTGAAGATACATTTGGTTTGAAGAGTTGTCATTCCATTCGTAGATATGTTAACGCATTAGTTGCTTCAGGTTATATTAAATTCTATGAAAAAGAAATACCAGAGCGCGTAAAAGTTATGAAAGTTGTAAGTTAAAAATGTGATATAAAAGAGATAAGAGGGAAAGATAACCCTACTCACTATAGGAATAGGGCTATCACGGGCGTGTGCGACCGAATGAAAGTTGGTATTACAACCGTAGCCATCAAGGTAAACTAGCCCCATCTCTCGATACGTTTGAATAGTTGCATGGGACATATGTATGCACCCGTTTACAATCTTAAATTAATTAAACTATCGAGGTTATTTATTATGATTACATCTTATCAAAATTTCATTGGCATTGATATCGGAAAATTTAAAAATGTTGCTGCAGCTTATAACCAAAGGAGAGCTATCAAGTTTGACAATGATGCTACTGGTTGGCAACAGTTGTTTCAAAAATTTTCAGATATCCTACCTAATTCTCTAGTAACTTTAGAAAACACTGGAAAATATGAGCTTGGCTTAGCACATTTTCTTGTTGATAAGAATGTTGCTGTACATCGAGCTAATACTCGTAAAGTAAAAAGTTTTATCATATCACATGGAACTTTAGCAAAGACAGATCAATCAGATGCAAGAGCCCTTGCTCAATATGGTTTTGAACGCTATAGTGCTCTATCTCTATTTGTGCGTATGTCAAAAGAACAAACCGCCTTAGTTGCACTCTGTCAACGTCGTGATGACATTACGCAAATGAGAACTCAAGAGAAATGTAGGCTTGCAGCACCTGAAAACGACTATATAAAGGAAAGTTGCCAAAAAACAATAGACTTTTTTACCAGTCAGATAAATGAGTTCAACGATGCCATACAAAGAATTATTGATAAAAATCCAGAGTTACAAAAGCGTCAAAAAATCTTGAGAACAGTGCCAGGAATAGGTCTCAAGTTATCACAAGTTTTTGTGTGTCTAATGCCAGAACTTGGCCACCTAAACAAAAAAGAAGTTGCAAGTCTTGCTGGAGTTGCTCCACATCCAAAAGAAAGCGGTAAAACTATTGGTTATCGAAGGATAACAGGTGGTAGAAGCAACGTTCGTGCAAAGCTTTTCACAGCTGCTATGGCTGCTGCAAGATCTAAATCTGCACTTGGTGCTTTTTATTCTGATCTTATTGGTAGAGGTAAAAAGAAGATGGTAGCTATAACAGCTCTAATGCGAAAAATCATAGTAATTGCCAATGCAAGACTTAAAGAAGCAATTAATATGAAATAAAAAAAATCTGTATAGAAAATAGGTTAACGAATATGTGCGTCTACACACATTTAAAGCACATATTCGTTAACCATAAAATCTAAGCAGTGCTTGCTGTTTGATATAAATTTCTTTCTGTATAAACTAGGGTTTTTGTTGCCAAAATACATTTTTCAATTGAATAAAAATACAAAATTATCAACAAATGAGACTAAATTCAAAAAATTTTAAAAAACATAGTTGATGGCTGAGCATTTAACGAGGAGAGATATTTAATAACACTCATTTTTTAAGAACAATAGTAAAAGGATTAAGCCTGTAGCCATATTCCTTAGTACCTATCCCTGACCATGGCAGAGTTTGAATAATATCGTCTTTTTTGACATTTAAACCTAAAGTTATAGCCAATTTCTCTGCTATAGTTTTTTGCATTCTATTTATTGGTTTGCGAATTTGTTGTTCAACATCGTGAATGTTTTCTAAGCGATTTGCAATTTCTCCAACGTTTAAAGTTTTGTATTGCTCTGGAGAAATTCCACTTTTAAAGTCATGAAAAAATTGATCTAAGAAAATAAAAAATATTCTTCCAGACTTTGACTGTGTTTCGATAACTCCTATACCATTAACACAAATGTCATTGCCTTTAATATGGAGCTGAAAAGTCTTTTCTGCTGGAGTAGACTTAGTCTGTTGCAATGGAATGTAAGAATAGCAATTGAATGCCTGAAAAGAAACATTAGGTAATAATTCTGGTACTCCTTTTTCTACTGTTTGATGCAATACTTCATTTAAACTTTGATCTTCGCAAATTAGATCTGCTATAGGAACAATGTGTAGATTCAGTGGTGGCTTAAGACTCTCCTTATTAAAAGTTATTAAAGCAGTAGGGGTGGTTTTTAACTTATCCACAGCAGAGTATGAGTTATCAGGACAGCATTCGGGAATAATTAAGCTGATAAGGCTTGTGTCAACAATAACATAATAAACTCCGGTTGCTACTTTATTACAAGTAATCTTTAAACTTGCTAATTGCTTTTCAAACCATTCTATAACTTTCAAATGATTAACTTTTACCTCTAAAGAAAAGTAACGCTGTTTTTTATAAGTATCAGGTAAAATATCACGTTCACAGAGGTCACACATTATTGGGTTATCATAATCTTCATCATAATCGCTGACAATTTCTAATCTATTGTTGCAGAAAGGATTTATTACATGAAAATCAAACTCATCTTCATCATTAGCACAGATTATAAAGTAATATTCTCTTAAATTTACAAACCCAAGACTTGACAGGTATTGTGCAACTTCTAAATAATCTCTGCTAGGTGTATCATAAGAGTCACTCCACCGTAGCAGATTAGTAACTATTTGCCTGTAGAAAGTTGGATTTTGCTTTTGACAGAATGGTAAGTCCATAAGTATTGGAAAACATTAACTTAAAATCTTCACGTTCTTTTTTATCAAGTACGTGTTCTGAATAATTGATCGCTATATAGTCTGTATTGGCATGAAAAGATAGAGTAACTTTTTTGTTTCTAAATATCACCTTTATATGTTGAACAAGACTAATATTGTAGATTATACTGCCAATTGAAGGCTCTAACACCTTTAACCACTTTTCTATGGAATTTGTGTTTAATGTAAAATAAGTGCTTGGTTCAGGTGACGTAAACTTTAATTCAATTAATTTGATGTCTTTTATTAATTCATGTACACAGTCAGTCAAGAATGTACGCACTTGGGCAACTTTATTCTGATTACGTAGATTAATAAATGAGCATTCACGTTGAAAATATCGACTGGCAATGCTGTTTGCTATTTCTAAGCCACGTTTGAGGTTTTTAGTACACAAATTTACCTGATTGCTATTTAAAGAGAAGTCAAGAATAATCCAGTCAGGTTTGTAACCGTGTATTACTTGGTTTGAGCTAAGTACCAGGTCTGAATCACTAGCACGACGTATAAATAAGTAAATGCGGTCTTGGTAGTAAAAAAAACCTTTGAACTTACTTTCAAAGTTGTCATTTGCTAGAGAATCATGTTGAGTTAATATCTCTCGCAGTACCTCTTTCGACAAAAAATCTTTAAATGAGCTCTGTCTTTGTCTTGGAGGATTATTTAAAATAAATGATGAAAAACTTCTTTTTTGAACTTTATTAAAAAGAAAGACGTGCTTCAGCAAGTTATGGTCAATAAGAAAGAGAGTAAATAGTATAGATTTTTTATCATATTTTACATCGCCACTCAATATAGGCTTTGCTATCTCAATTATGGCTGAATCAGACTTCAAACGGCTAAAGTAGCTGATTAAATAATAATTAGGTAAATAATCAAGGTTGCTGTCGATAAGGAATTTACGCTTTTGCTGAACTGACCTATAGTCATAATAAGGACTATTATCAAACAAATGCTGTTGATAATTGAAGTGTTGTTTAAGAATAACATTTAATTGCTTATTATTAAGAGAGTTAATCCAACTTTTGCACAAATCAGGATTTTGAAAACTCAATAGTAACTCAGTAGCAGGAACTTCAAGATCATCTTCCCAGAATTCTTGATTGGCAATCATTGTCCAAAAGAAAAAATATTATGACAACTGTAGTATATTAAACAGTTGCGTCAATACTACCATAAAAAAATAATAAAAAAAAATTGAACAAATTGAAGAGAAAAAGCGATTATATATAATAGGAGGGTTGAAAACAGATAATGTCAATTCTAACGCAATCAGGCAGAGCAGCAATAGCAGCCAGCATAAAAAAGCAATCTATCCATCTTGCTTGGGGAAGTGGTGATGGAAGCTCTGGAAGTAGCCATAAAGTAGAAAAAACTTTCGTTAAGGGTGAAATAAAACTTGATCATCAACCTGTTAAAGATGTGAAGGTTGTTACAGGACAAACAATGCATCAGCCAAGTGTTGACTATACAGTTGATAGCAGTACTGGTGTAATTAAACGTACGGAAAATAGCTCTATTCCAGTAAGTGATAAAGTTACCATAGAGTACATTCAAAGCACACCACCTGAACCTATAAATTCTATAAAGCTCTTGAATGAATTTGGCAGACGTACTGCAGATGAAGTGCTATTCTGCACAGGTGATGAAAACGGCGAACTTATAACTCCTTCTGGAAGGTTTAGGCCTTCTGATGTACCAACCAATAATCTTTTTCTCAAATTCACTTTCGATTTCACGGATGCAGCAAATCGAGTAATCAGAGAGCTAGGGGTTATGGTTGGTACTAAAGTAAAAAAAGAATTACCTGAAGGACAGAGATATTTTGAACCTCAAGATATAGAAGACCATGGGATTTTATTGGTTTTGGAACATACCGTACCACTTATCAGAACATCTGCAACTCGGGAAACTTTTTCATTTGTTGTAACTTTTTGAAACAAAATGACTTTAAACGCCTATTATAACCGCTTTAATCCTGATAAAGAATACGAAAAAAGCTTGTTTCTTGCAGGAAGAGGTCTACAGTCAGCAGAATTAAACGAGACTCAGGAGTATGCTCTCTCTAAGCTTAAAGGCATAGGCGATGCAATATTTCGTGATGGTGATGTTATAACAGGAAGCAATTGTATTATAGATAGAGAAACTGGTAAAGTTACGCTTGAATCAGGAAAAATCTATCTTCGTGGAGCAGTTAGAAAAGTCGAAAAAGAAGAATTTACTATTCCACTGAGTACTATAGTTCGCATAGGTGTTTATTATGTAGAATCTACCATTACAGAACTTGAGGATGAAAACCTTCGTGATCCTGCAATTGGTACAAGAAATTATCAGGAAGTAGGAGCAGCAAGGCTTAAAGTTTCCACCATTTGGGGATACCAAGTAGAAAGTGTTACTGTTAACTCTACAAATGGCGAATTTTACCCAATTTACAATATTGAAAATGGAGTATTAATAGAACATTCACCTCCACCACAAGCAAATATAGTAACTACCGCTCTTGCTCGTTATGACAAAGAGGCAAATGGTTCCTACGTCGTAAATGGTCTTGAAGTAATGTTCCTGCAAAAGGAAGAGGGAGAAGGAGGAAAAAAAATATTTGTGATTAATGAGGGCAAAGCTCATGTTGATGGCTATGAGATTGAACTTCCTCACAGTATTCGTGTTTCTTTTGATGAAGATCCGGATATAAAATCAGTTGAATCAGAACCACATACTTTTCAGCCAAATAGCCAAAGAGTAATGGAACTGAAGGTTAATGATTTTCCAATAAGTGAAATTAAAAAAGTAGATATCACTGTTCAGAAAACTATTACTGTTACTCACGGTTCATATTCAGGAGCTGTTGATCCAATACCTGACTCTGCAGTACTTGAGATTATTCAAGTTAAACAAGGCAATGTTATTTATGAAAATAGTATAGACTATAAGTTAAATGCAGGAAACGTCGATTGGTCATTACCTGGCAAAGAACCAGCTCCTGGGAGTAGTTACCTAATAACCTATCGCTGCCGCACTCATGTAAGCCCTGAAGATATAAATGAAAAGGGATGTAAAGTGAAAGGAGCAGTTGATAATAGCTTGGTTCTGGTTGATTACACCTGGAAAATGCCCCGCTTTGATTTAATTACTATCGATAGCAAAGGGGTGGTAAGAAGAATAAAAGGAATTTCCCACTCTTGGCGACCATCGATGCCTAAAGCGCCTAGCGGACAACTTTTGCTCTGCTACATTCATCAGACATGGAAAAACGGAGAAAAAGAAGGGGTAAAAATAGTGAATAATGCTATTCATGCTGTACCGATGAATGAGCTTGAAGCAATGAAAAAAGGAATAAATGATCTTTATGCGCTGGTTGCAGAGGAACGTCTACGCAATGATGCAAATTCAAGAGAACCTACCACCAAAAAAGGAGTATTTGTTGATTCATTCTTTGATGATGATATGCGTGATCAAGGAATTTCGCAGTCTGCAGCAATAGTAAATAGAGAGCTAGTTCTGCCAATAGATGTAGAAGTTGCAGATATTGAAAAAGGTGGGGAAAGATATCTTTTGCCGTATGAACTTGAACCGGTACTGGAGCAGCTTTCACAGACCAAAGGAGAAAAGATCAATCCATATCAAGCTTTTGATCCAGTTCCGGCACAAATTACTCTAAATAAAAACATTGACCACTGGACAGAGGTTACCACGAATTGGAAAAGTCCAGTAACAAGAGTATTTAATGTTAAAGAAACGACAGAGCTGCTGTCAAGTACTTCATACGAAACTGAATTTATGAGAGAAGCAGTACAGAATTTTGAAATTGAAGGTTTTGAGCCAGATGAAAAGCTTAAGGAAATAAAATTTGATGGCATTTCTATTATACCTATGGCATAGAGGAAAAAAAAGTGGAAAAAAGAGCTAACAACCAGGGAAAATTAAAGGGAAAGGTGAAAGTACCAGCAAACATTCCAGCAGGTACTAAATTAGTACAGTTTTATGGGGATAAAGGAAGCTATGGAGAGGCAACTTATACTGGTAAAAAAACTATTACTATAGAAGAAAGAAGAAGAGTGATCGCAGCAAGAAGAGTTGATCCTTTAGCGCAAACATTTACTTTAAATGAGAGCAGACACATAGGAGGTCTAGAGTTATGGTTTGTAAATAACGGCAAAAAACGTGTTGTTGTGCAGATTAGAGAAACAGCAGTGGGCATGCCCTCGCAGACTGTCATTGCTGAAAGTTATATTGAGCCAAAAGATATAAAGATAGATGGCACAGCAACACGTATTACTTGGTCACCAGTGTTTTGCCATGCAGGACAAGAATATGCAATAGTTTTACTTACCGATGATTCAGAGACAACAGTCAAAATAGCAGAACTTGGCAAATATGATGCAGTAAATAGCCGTTGGGTAACAAGTCAGCCATATCAAGTAGGAGTATTACTGTCATCTAGCAATGCAAGCACCTGGACTCCACATCAAAATTTAGATTTAACGTTTCGACTACTAGCTGCAAAATTTAGTGAAGTTTCTCATGTTGTTGACCTGGGCAAAGTTACTGTAAATAATGTATCAGATTTAATTGTTTTGACGAACGTCGAAAAAGTAGCATTTGATACCAATGTAGAATTTATCTTAACAGATGAAGAGGGAAGAGAAAACTTTTTGTCTGATAATTTACCGCTCGCACTGCGTGAAAGATTATCTGGAGAGCTAACAGTAAAGGCAAATTTAAAAGGGTCAAAAGAAAAAAGTCCAGTGCTATATCCTGGGTTACAGCTAGTTATAGGTAATATAGGGGAAAAAGGAGATTATGTTACAAGAAGCATTACAGCAGGAGCTAACACCAAGATCACCATAACATATGATGCGCTAATACCTGGCACTGCAGATGTAAAAGCATATGTGCAAAAAAATGTGGATTGGCAATTAGTAAATTTAACATCAGGAAAACCAATTGGAGAAAATTGGGTAGAGAGAGTACACATACTGACAAACTTTAATGGCAATGAGACAAGGATAAAATTGGTTTTAAGTGGAACAGTTGTCTATCGTCCTAAAGTCAAAAATTTGCGAGTGATTATTACTTGAATCAATGCCAAATGACCAAAGCAAACGAGGATATACACTACCACATCCAGAAAATATTGCAGTGGAAGATGTAGTACGTATTCGCAGAGCTATAGAAAAAATAGATGAAGATATTACCGAAAGAGAAGATGAGCATAATCAACTTAAGAGTAATTTTGAGCGGTTTAATTTTGAGACTTTTTTAAATTTTTGGGAATGAAAGAAGCAATATACCAAAGGATAAAGGATTTAGCAGCAAATAGCACACCTGATCAACTGGCATATCTTGCAAAATCGCTGGAATTGATAGCAGATAAAAAAGCTATTGCTGACATTGTGCAGATGACTGAGGTAAAAGAGATAATTGATGCACTACAAAAAAGACTTAAGGATTTAGTAGCAAACAGTACACCAGATCAATTAGCATATCTTGCTAAAGCATTGGAATCAATAGTCGACAAAAGTGCAGTTTCTGAAATTGTACAGATGACTGATGGTAAGCTAAAAGAACTTCTTGATAGTGCAAAAAAACACTTAACTGATCTGGATAATAAAAAAGCTAGTTCTTTAGCAGTGATCTCTGAATCAGAGAAGCAGTTATTAAAGAGAATTGATGAAAAAGGAACAACAAATTTATCGCTACTTGATACGAGAAAGAATGCCAATATTGCAGCAATAAATAGCATTAGTAATAGTCATAAAGATGGTCTTAAAGGTTTAGTAGAAGATTTTCGTGCTGTTAATAATGTACCATCTGGCTCATCAATTATAGGAGAAATAGAAACTCGAATTGAAAACATCTCTAATGAGGTAAAAACTCGGGATGAACAGTTAAAAGCGTCTCTTATAAATGAAATAAGAAAGCGCAACATGGTTGAACCAGGGTCATTACCTTTCTTATTTGGTGTACTTGGCAGAAAAAATAATTATTTTGGCCACGGAACTTTTACGACAGAGCTTGGAAAGTGGAGTAGTGATATAACAAAAACTGACTATATGTTACAACTACTAGCAGGTAGCCATACGTACAATACAGATTACGTTAGTTTTTATCGGCCAAGACAACTAAGTTTTATAGAGGGAAGTAAAGGAACATTTATTTACGGAGAGTTATGCACAAAAAGTTTTTCAGGTAGTTATGATGAGATATACTATTACCCGTATGCTGCACTTGGAGTAGTATTTGTAAAAAATACAACCAATGTGAACATAAATAAGACAATGGAATTTGTTGGATCATCGTACTCGAGTACAGAGTATGGGGGAGCAGGATTATTTGTGGGAACTCCTGATAACACTAATTCTAATAAATCAAGTATTTCAAAAATAGTATGGAAAAATGTTTACCAATACACGAGTTCTGATAGCAAGTTAGCCGGATCTGGTAATGTGGAGATTCCAGCAGGAAAAACAGTTGCAATATTACTTTACACATCATCTTATCTGTATTCCAGAACACAAGTTAGTCAAGGTATGCTTGCATCAAATTATGTACACAACTATGGTCAATTTATTCAGTGGGGGATTTATAACATACGTAGCAATGTTCTAACTACAGGACTTGAAGTAGATGTGGAGAGAACGCTAAAAGCTTGGCAATGTCCAGGATTATCTAACACGTATGAGATTTGGAGGTAACAAACAATGTCTATCTACATTAGATTTGAAAATGATAAACAAGTAGAAACAACAACACTTGAAAGCAAGCCAACTGAAAATGATTGGTATGAAGCACCAGAAGATTTTGATTGGCAAAAAAGCTATTGTTTAACAGAAGGAGGAAAAATTGCTCAGCGTACTAAAGAAGATATACAAAAGGAGTTACTGGATAATGCGAAGCTTTGTGCATTTGATAGTATGCGTTTCTATTATGATAATCATACTCACCAATATGCAGGTCATTCTCACCAAAAAGCTAAATCTTATGAGATTCAAGCGGAAGCCGCAAAAAGCATTCTAGCAGCACCAGAATCTATAGATGAAAAGGATACAGAAATTATAGAACCATTAGCAAAAGTCCGTGGTATTACAGTTATTGAAATGGCAAGAATAATTGAGGAAAAAGTGAAAAAAGCAGTAAAAGCAATAATTAAATGTGAAGAGCTTGAAGATTTAGCCAAGAAGAAAATTAAGGAAGTCAGGGATAAAGAAGAGTTGCAGAGTTTACTCAACGATTTTAAGCAAAAAATGCAAAAGGTTTTAGAAAGCTAAAGGGGAAAAAGCAAAAAATGACAGAACAATTTTTACATGGGGTAAATGTTATCGAGGTTACCTCAGGAGCGAGGACAGTACGAACAGCTAAATCATCGGTAATTGGAGTAATTGGTACTGCACCTGATGCTGACGGGCAAAAGTTTCCACTAAATAAACCAGTACTGATAGCAGGAAGCTTAAAAGAAGCGGTAAAACTTGGCAAAAAGGGGACTCTTTTTTCAGCAGTAAATGGAGTATTTTCCCAAATTGGTGCAACAGTAGTAGTTATTCGAGTTGAAGAAAGTGATCCAAAATTAAAAGAAGAAGAGACGCTGAAGAATATAATTGGTAGAGTTGACGAAGAAACTGGAGAATATCAGGGAATTGAGGCATTTCTCAGCAGTGAAAGCATAGTTCATGTTGCGCCAAGAATACTCATTGCGCCTCAATTTACTCACCAACTACCAGAAGATGGCAAAAATCCAGTGGTTGCAGCATTAATTTCTATAGCAGAAAAATTAAGAGCTATAATAGTAGCAGATGGTCCAAATACCAATGATGAAGAAGCAATCAAGTGGAGAAAAAGTGTAGGCAGCTCAAGAGTTTACGTAGTTGATCCATGGGTGAAGGTACTTATTGAAGAAGAAATCTTGCCAGCAAGCCCATTTGTAGCTGGTTTAATAGCAAAAGTAGATAGCGAACAAGGATTTTGGCACTCACCTTCAAATAAAGAGATAAATGGTATTATTGGAACAAGCAGGCCTATTGATTTTACGCTCGGTAATACAAATTGCAGAGCAAACCACTTAAATGAAAATGAAGTAACAACGATAATTCATCAAAATGGCTACAGGCTTTGGGGAAATAGAACATGTTCAAATGACTCAAAATGGGCTTTTTTGTCAGTGAGAAGGACTGCAGATTTAATCAATGATAGTTTACTTCGAGCTCATTTATGGGCAGTTGATCGCAATATCACCAAAACTTATATAGATGATGTAATTGAGGGGGTGAATTCTTATTTGGCCAATTTAAAAGTACAAGGAGCGATTATTAGCGGAAAATGTTACGCAACTCCAGAGCTCAATACACCGGCAAACATTGCAAGCGGGAAAGTGTATTTTGACTTCGAGTTTACACCACCATATCCGGCAGAACAGATTACTTTCAGGTCACATCTTGTGAGTGGTACAATATTATAAAAATGGGAGAAAGAGATGTTACCGAAGATTTTAAAGAATTTTAATGTATTCGTAGATGGTCGGGGTTATGCAGGAAAAATAGATGAAATAACCTTACCGAAGCTTACCATAAAAACTGAAGAATATAGAGCTGGTGGTATGGATATTCCAATAAATATTGACATGGGCATGGAAAAGCTTGAAGCAGATTTTACTTTTGCAGAATATGATTCAGAACTTTTTAGACTTTTTGGTTTGATAGATGGAAATTCAGTAGCTTTGACGCTAAGGGGCGGATTACAAGGCAGTGGCAGCAATGAGGTTGAAGGAGTAATTATCAACCTTAGAGGCATATTCAAAGAATTTGACTTTGGTAGCTGGAAACCTGCTGAAAAAGCAACGCTGAAGTGTACTGTAGCTGCTCATTACTATAAACTTACTATAGGTGGTAATGAACTGATAGAGATCGATGCTGAAAATATGATAAGAAAGATAAACGGTGTTGATCAAATGGCCTTGCTGCAAACGATTTTAGGGATTTAATGGAATAGATGGATGCCTTTTCATATAACCACTTTTTTATTGAAAAATTACTGATAATACTGTATAATTATTAATGTTTTTTAAGCATTTGTGCTATGGCTTTATCTAAATTTCTCGACCCTAAAAATGATATAGCATTTCGCCGTATCTTTGGTACTGAAAAGAATAAAGACATCCTCATTCACTTCCTCAATGATATTTTGAGCTTTACTGGCAAAAATGCAATACAGGATATAGAGTTTTTAAGTACTATTCAAGATCCTGAAATTGCCGCTAAAAAACAAAGTATTGTTGATGTGCTATGTAAAGATTCAACAGGAGTACAATGGATAATTGAGATGCAGGTTGCTAAAACCAAAGGCTTTGAAAAACGTGCCCAATATTACGCTGCTAAAGCCTATTCAAGACAAGCAGATAAAGGTGATCAATACCATGACCTTAAGGAAATTATCTTTATTGCTATAGCAGATTGTATACTGTTTCCTGATAAGTCCGAGTATAAATCAAAGCACACTATTCGCGATGAAGATACTAATGAACATGATCTAAAAGATTTTTATTTTGTATTTATTGAATTGCCTAAATTTTCCAAAACTAAAGAAGATCAGCTTTCAAATATAGTTGAGAAGTGGGTGTATTTTTTTAAGTACGCTGATGAAACAAGTGAAGAAGAATTGGAAAGAATAACAGGAAGTGACGTAATAATCAAAAAAGCGTACGAAGAGCTAAACAGGTTTAACTGGTCAGAAAAAGAGTTTATAGCATATGAACAGGAGACCAAGCGTATTCGTGATGAACAGGCTGTCCTTGCTCAAAAACTTGATGATGCCAAAAAGAAGGAAAGATTGAAGGAAAGATTGAAGGAAAGATTGAAGGAAAGATTGAAGGAAAGATTGAAGGAAAGATTGAAGTTGCAAAAGCGATGTTGACTAATAATGTTGATATTAGCACTATTGTCAAGTGTACAGGTCTTTCTGTCGATGAAGTTCAAGAATTAATTCAAGTTGAGGAAAAATAAACCCTACTATCATCTTTATATTGAGAAATTTAGTATGAAGGATCGTTAATCAAACACAAAAACTATAGTAAAAAAAATTAGTTATGTAAAAGCCGATATAGACTTTTATTTAATTAACTTTTTAAGGAGGAACATGCAAGCTATAACACTTAATAACCCAATAACAGTTGATGGAATTTCTGTTTCAGAACTTACCATTAGACGTCCAAAAGTTAGAGACTATTTGGCAATAGAACGCATTAATGGTAGTGACCTAAATAAGGAAGTGACTTTGACTGCCAACCTGACATCAGTTGCAAAAGAAGCAATTGAAGAGTTAGATATTGCTGATTATGTGAAAATTCAAGAGGTATTAAAGGATTTTTTTTCACCAATTATTCAAAAGACTTGAGATTAGAAGTACTCGTGCTTAGCTCTATCATAGGTGGTGGAGTTGAGCACATTCTTGATATGGAATTTAACGAATTTATCTTATGGGAAGAAACAGCAAAGAGGTCTAAATGTCAACGTTATCTATAAAAATCGGAGCAGTCTTAGATGGCAGTTTTAATACTGTAATAAAAGGAAGTAGCAGTCAACTTACTCGTCTTGGTGAGAATATAAGAAAGCTTGATTCATCTTTAAAGTCAGTATCAAAGTTTAAACAGTTAGGTCATGATGTTTTGACCAGCAGGAGGTCGTGGAAGGGCTTTGAAGATCAAGTAAAATCTTTAGCTAAACAAATGAAAGCAATAGAGAAACCAAGCAAAACTTTAAAAGCAGAGTTTGACAAGGCCAAAACCTCCGCAACAAAAGCAAAAGAAGCATACTTAAAAAAGAGAGATGCTTTACATTCATTTAATGAAGAAGTAAGAAAAAGTGGAAGAAATATTAAGTCATTAGTAAGTGATCAATATAAACTTGGTTCTTCTATTGAAGTGCTAAAAGGTAAGTATGGTAAGCTTGGGTCTGCAATACGTAGTCACCAAAGTTTTTTAGCAAGTAAAGCACATTTTAAGTCACAAATTATAGAGACTATTGGGCTAGGTCTTTCGCTTGCAGCTCCAGTTAAAGTTGCGATTGATTTTGAATCGGCTATGGCTGATGTTAAGAAGGTAGTAAAGTTTGATAATAAAAAAGATGAAGTAACTAAATTTGCTGAAGGGTTAAAGGAAATGTCAAGAACAATACCATTATCAGCCGCAGAATTAGCACAAATAGCTGCAAGCGGTGGTCAACTTGGTATCAAGAAAGAAGATCTTTTTAAGTTTACAGAAACAGTAGCAAAAATGTCTACAGCATTTGATATGTCTGCAGAGCAAGCAGGTGATTCCATAGCTAAACTTTCTAACGTTTATGGAATTGATGTTAGTGAAATGGAGCATGTTGGTAATGTAATCAACCACTTATCAGATAACACTGCTGCTAAAGCAAAAGATATGGTTGAAGCTCTAGCAATAGTTGGTGGTACTGCAAAGCAGTTTGGATTAAAGTTTGAACAAACAAGCAGCTTAGTAAATGCTTTTATTAGTTTAGGTAAACAACCAGCAAAAGCTGCAACTGCTATAAATGCACTGCTTAGCAAACTTCAAACTGCTGAAGGTCAAGGAAAAGAATTCAAAGCAGCACTAGAAGAAATGGGCATAACCGCGGAAGAAATGGTACAAAGGATCAGTGAAAGCGGAGAAGAAGCACTACTTCACTTTTTTCAAACTCTAAAGAAAATGGATAATCAGGAACGTTCTACAATCCTGATGAAACTTTTCGGTCAGGAATATCAAGATGATATTGCATTATTAGCTGGAAGTTTTAATAAGTATGAGGATGCAATAAAGTTACTGGCTAATACAGAAAAGTACGGAAGCTCTCTGCAAGAAGAATTCAAAAATCGTGCAGACACTACAGCTAATAAATTACAATTACTTAAAAATGCAATAGTTGAAGCTGGCATGAATCTAGGGTCAGTAATGTTACCTACCTTGAATTATGTAGCTGGAAGTTTGAAAACAATAACAGAGCATATAGCTTCTTTTGCAGAAAAATATCCAACTTTAACCACGACGATCATGGGTACTGTAGCAGCTTTGATAAGTTTAAAAATTGCAGCAGTAGGACTAGGATACGGATTTACATTGCTAGGAAGTACGATTTTTGGTCTGAAAGCAAACCTACTTGGAGTATTTTCATTTTTATCAGCTACAGTTTTTCCTGCAGTAGTAACAGGACTAAGAGCAATAACGCTTGCTGTAATGAGTAATCCTATAGGGCTTTTAATTGCTGGACTTGTTACTGGCGCAGCTCTTGTTATCACTAACTGGCAAAAGGTGAAAGACTTTTTCTCTAGCTTTTGGAAATCGATAATAAAACCCATAGAAGAAGCTTTTTCATGGATAGGGGAAAGTGTATTTGGAAAAGTATTAGGGAATAGCCCACTGAAAGAGTTTGAAAAAAGAAAAACTGAAGTAAAAGCAGTACATAGTCCCCTAAAGAGTAATATTCTCAACAGTGGAAATCCTTTGCTAAGTAACAGTATAATTAAAGAATTTTCCAAGAGAAATCAGAATAATTTCAGAATCAAAAGCCTTATTGAGGAGAAAAAGTTTACAGAGAGCGATAATGATAAGATATTTGCAGATTTTGGAAGGAGTAAATTTGAAAATAAAGAACAAAATAAAACTCAGAACATCACTAATAATTACACTATCAGCATTAAAGCAGAGCCAAATCAAGATGTTCGTAGTCTTGCAGATGAAGTAATAAAAAGGATAAGAGAAAAATCACGTGATGTTTTATTTGATACAGTAGAGACGTTTTATTGATCAACTATGTTTTTAAAAATTTTTTATTTGTGTTATCTCTTGGTCCATATAAATTTACTCCGATAAGTTTGAAGTATAGTAAAGAAAATCGTTGGAGTGTAATTGAATGTATCGATAAAATGCCGTCACTACAAAATATTGGTCGAGGAGTGGAAAATGTAGATATAGAAGGAGTTATTTACCTTAATATTCTCAACAGAGTAAATCAATTAAAGAATACGAAAGAAGCTGAAAAACCGCATGTTTTAGTAGATAGTCTAGGTAATATTTTAGGACAATTCGTAATTACTAGGTTAGAAGAAAAGCAGATGTATTTTTTACCTAATGGACTACCAAGAAAAGTTGAATTTAGTTTGAGTTTGAAGAGCTATAGATGACTATATATTACTTAACTAAAGAAGGAGAAATGCTAGATCTGATTTGCTGGAAACATTATGGATTTACCGATGGAATAGTGGAGGAAGTATTGCTTAAAAATCCAGGCCTTGCAGAACATGGAAGTTTTTTACCGGTAGGACTAAAAATTAAATTGCCTGTAACAGAAAAACCTCTACAAAAGTCAAAATTAAAAGTATGGGAATAAATGCAGCCAGATTTTATAATAGATAAATGTGAATCAATTAGAGATAGAGTTATATCATTGCGCCTTACAGATGAATCTGGAACTATAGATGATGTAGTTGAAGTACATGTTGATTATAGGGATGAAAACACAGATGTTCCGAATGAATTAAATATCGCTCTAGGTTACAGAGAAACTGGAGTCTTACCAATGGGCATATATACAGTCAACGAAGTTACAATACAAAGTCCACCTAAGACTCTACTAATCAAAGCTCATGCAACAAATTTAAGACTATCATTAAAGGAAAAAGTATCTAAAGAATGGCATCAAATTACTCTAGGTAACTTGGTTAATGAAATAGCAGAAAAACACGGATATGGGTGCAGAGTTGCAGAAGAATTTGAAAATGTGTTGATTCCACATATTAACCAAACAGAAGAAAGTGATATAAGTTTACTAACAAAAATAGCAATAGAACGCGAAGCAATGGCAAAACTAGCTGGCGGATATATACTCTTTATTCCAAAAGGCAAAGCAAAGTCGGCAACTGGAAAAGCTTTAGGAACAACAGCTATTAGACCTCAAGACACAATAAATTGGAAGGTTCACTTTACCGTGAGTAGGTACAACTCAGTAATTGCAAAATGGCATAGCTATGAAAAAGGTGAAACTATATCAGAAATAGCTGGTTCTGGTAGTCCAAGTTATACTATACAAACGCTTTACTCTAATGTAGAATCAGCATTAAGTGTAGCAAATGCTAAGTTAAAACAATTAAAGCGAAATAATGCAGTATTGGATGTCATTATGCCTGGTAATCCAGAACTATTTGCAGAGGCAAAACTTAGCTTGTTAGGATTTCATCAAGACATAGATGGTGAATGGGTAATCGACAGAGCAGAACATGTGTTAGATAGTTCAGGTTATCGCACTGTGTTATCAGCATCAACGTTAAAGAAAAATCAGTAAAACAAATGTTTAATATTGAAAAAGGTATTGAATATGAATAGAGACTCAAGAAATAAGCTACATTTTTGGTGGTTTATAGTAACAGTAGTATGTGTTATTATTACTTATTGCTATATGAAAGCAAAAGCTACAGATAATTATAAAACAATATTACAAATTGCATCTGAAAATTGTAACTTAGAGATTGTTAAATTCTCAGTAGAAAATTTGTTAGATACTAGCGTACAGATTAATAAGTTAACAGCATTACATCATGCATCTGATTCTGGGTGTCTAAGAATTGTTGAGTTTTTAGTGAAAGAAAAAGCAAATATAAATGCTACAGGTGGGTATATGGGATGGACAGCTTTGCACCATGCAGCAGATAAGGGACATTTGGAAATCGTTGAGTTTTTACTAAGCAAAGGAGCAAATCCTACAGCTACAGCCCAAGACGGAAGAAGACCTAGAAATATGGCTGTAGTGGAATCGCGACACAATAAAAATAACAAACATTACGATAAAATCATAAAGCTACTTGCTAAAGCAGAGGATCAATACGAATCAACAAAAAGTAATCACTAAAGCTGTAAGTTTTCTATGATCTCTATATAAATCCTCAAACTATCCATAATAGATTAATACTTTCACATGAAAAAGCAAAAAATCCCAATAGCGTTAATAATAACAATAGTTCTACAGACTGTAGGATTCATATGGTGGTTGTCCAAGCTAGACTCAAGGGTACAGCTTCACGATAAACTTATTGAATATGGTTTAATGGAAAAAGTGTTAGTACTTGAGGAAAGGGTAAAAAATCTTTCTGAAGAACTGGATGATTTTAAAGCTAGCAACTTAAAATGTGGGTAATCAATTTTCTATTAATGGCGTATAAGGCCTAGATTGCAATTGACGATCTCTCCAATTTTCAACATATTGCTCAACTAGTGGAGGATCCCCTGTTATAATCAGTAGATTTTCAGCATTTCTTTGCTGAGCGGCATCTGAAAAGTTAAATGATCCAGTTATGACTTTTTGATCATCAATAATAATTACCTTGCTATGAGCAATAGCGGGTTTAAAGTCAATCCATATCGGGATTTTGTGCTCAAATAATTCGTTAATTACACTATGTTTTGAACTAGTTTGTGATTCATCTAGGATAACCTTAATATCAACACCACGTTCCTTAGCTTCGATTAGCGACTTTGCAATAGATTTAGAAGTAAATGAATATGCTTGAACCAATACAGACCCTTTAGCATGCTCTACGGAATCAATTATTAGATTGGTGCAATTTTCTCTAGGAGTGAAACATACAGTAGTACTTGGACAAGAAACACAACCTGATAAAAGAGAACTAGTTAATAAAATTAATAAATATCTAAACATGACTAAATATATCCTTTCAGTAGATGGTGGAGGCATAAGGGGCATAATACCAGCCATCATTCTAGCAGAAATAGAAAAAAGAACAAGAAAGAGAGTAGCTGAAATCTTTGATCTAATGGCTGGTACTTCAACCGGTGGGATTGTTGTGGCAGGATTATGTAAAAAAGATAAACCTCAATATTCAGCCAATGATTTAGTTGAGTTTTACCAAGAATACGGGTCATATATTTTTAAATCTTCATTCTTCAGGCGATCAATATTATCTTGGTTTAACTGTACACAATACCCACATAAAAATATTGAGTATGTACTTCATAAATATTTTGGCGATGATGTCTTTAAAAACACTTTAAGTAATGTGTTGATTACGAGTTACGATATTCACAATAACTACCCATTTTTTTTCAAAAGCTGGAAAGAGGATAGAAATTTTATTAAATTAAGGGATGTATTAAGAGCAGCAACTGCAGCACCTACTTACTTTGCACCTAAATATTTAAAAGTCAACCACAAGGAAATGGTATTAGTGGATGGAGGGGTGTTTGCCAATAATCCAGCGGCTTGTGCATATGCAAGTGGTAAGAGGTTATTTCCAAATGATGAGATTATACTGCTATCAATAGGCACTGGTGGAACAGATAGAAGTATAAAGTATGCTAACTCAAGGAAATTTGGCAAAATAGGGTGGATCAAGCCACTACTGAATGTGATGTTTGCCTCTGGATTGGATTGCGTTGATTATCAACTAGAACAAGTAATAGACGATAAATATATAAGAATACAATCGCAATTGAAAGTAGCATCGACTGAGATGGACAATATTACACTCAAAAATATCAAATCTCTTCAGCAAGAGGCAAATGCAATGATAGAGGACAACCAGAAATTAATAGATAAACTTTGCGATTTCATATCTTAATTTATACCAAGCAAAATTCAACTGAGCCAAAAAAGTTGGTTAGCAAATTCTACTGGTTAAATCATTAACTAACTTTACTTATATCTTAAAGACATTCAATTTTCACACTCACCCAACTCATCAGCAGTTAGGCCACTTGCTCGCACAATAATATCAATAGCAACACCTTCCTTAACTAGATCTTTTGCAATCTTGATTTTCTCTGCTTTTTTAACCTTTTCTTTACCAGTTTGCATTCCTTCAGATAAAGATCTGGCTACCGTATCCAGTAATTCTTGATCCTCAATTTTTTCGCATTTACCTACAAACCTCAAAACTGGCTCATTTTCATATTCTGTTAGTCCAAGAGCTTTAATGTTAACTGATAATGTTTTTGCTATCTTATATAATATTTCAATTGGAATGTCTGTATATCCTCGTTCATAGTCGTGTATTTCTTTAGGTGTTGAACCGATTTTATTTGCCAAGTCCTCCTGAGTGTATTCCCGTATTAATCTCTGCTCTTTTATCCTTTTCCCCACTTTGTAGAGTATAGAATCAGTACAAATTTCTTTCTCTATATCATCATATTCGTAAGTAGATAAGCGAGTCACTTGGGAAATAATATCAACTGAAACTCCTTCTTTCACTAGATTCTTTGCTACTTCTATTTTTGCTTCTTCTTGACTAATTTTCTCGCTAATATATACAAACCTTACTAATGGATACAGCTTCTTGCGTAATTCCTGATCCTTAATTTCTCTATGTATTTTTGTTAGATAGACTATTTCTTTATCCTCATCTTCATACCAACTGTTTTCTCTTAGTACTGTTGGTTCTGGAAGTAGATCTATAACATTAACTGACAATGCTCCTGCTATTATATACGATTCTTTGATTGTAATAGCCTTGCACCCTAGTTCAAAGTTATGTATTTCCTTATGTGTTAAACCAATTTTTCTTGCTAATTTTGCCTGAGTATACCCTTGTACTATCCTACAACCTTCTATTTTTTTCCCTAGCTCGTAGCTTACTGAGCCAACATGCTCTGAATTATCATAGATAAATCCTCTAAAAGCTGTTTTTCCTACAGAAGCAAACATATATTCTATCACAAAAAATCCACTATTGGCTAAGTTTTTATGAAATCACAAAAATTTCTCAATCATATAATTTGATAAGCCTGTCGTTTGCAAGATAATATCAACAGCAATTCCTTCTTTCACTAAATTCCTTGCAACTTCAATCTTCTTTTCCTCTCTGACCTTTTCTTTACAAACATGTATACCTTCAAATAAAGACTTGATTAGCACATTTCGTAATTCCCGACTCTCAATCTTTTTGTATTCTTCTATCAAGTTTGATAGCTTTTCTTCCACTTCACTATCTTCATCTGATTCGGGAAGTAGATCTATGATACTGATTGATAATACCTTTGCTATTTCATCTAACATTTCAAGTGAGACAGCAGCTCTCCCTTGTTCATATTCGTATATTCCTTGATTTGTTATGCCAACTTTATTCGCTAAATCTTTTTGTGTATATCCTCGTATCAATCTCCACTCTTTTATCCTTTGCCCTACTTTGTATGGAATGGGAATTTTGTTCTCCTCATACTCACCAATAGATAAGTTAGTTGTTCGAGAGATAACATGAGCAGAAACTCCTACTTTCATCAAACCCCTTGCTACTTCCATTTTTACCGCTTTTCTGCTTCTTTCCTCACTCAAACGAATAAATTTGATTAATAAATAAAATACCTCGCTTAATTCTTTATCCTTATACCCCTTTACTAAATTTAATATTTCTTCATCTTCAAAATATCTTTTTTCATTTGGTAGCATCTCTCCACAAACTAGACCTTTAACATTTACTGATAACGCTTCTGCTATAGCATATAATTTCTTAATTGGAATTTTACGACTCCCTTTTTCATATTGCAGTATTGCCCAGTACTTTACACCAACCTTCTCCGCTAAATCCTTCTGAGTATACCCTCTCTCTAACCTCCAACTTTTCACTTTTTGCCCTACTTCATAGTCTAGACTTTTTTCCATACAAAGAACCATATATAATATTTTCTACTATAGCTCAGATATAACGGTAAGAAAAAACCTCTGGAACCTTACAGTTGGCTATAGACACATTAAAGTTCTCTAAAGGTTTCTTTACTACCTGCACGTATTCTATTTACCCACGGAGACAATACTTCATTATTGCTAACCTCTTTTATAGCATACTTTTCATTCCATATGCCACATCTAGTGAAATTACCTTTCTCTACTGCTTCTTGAAGTTTCACTCCTCCAAAAAGACAATTTTTTCCTATTTCTTCTCCTCTTTCTTGTAATTTAGACCACATTTCCTTGTTTTCTACTCTGACTTGTACTTGATCATATTTTTTTACATCGTGGTACAATATAATATTTAGCTGACCAATGCTTGTAGGAAATTGTAATATAATAGAGCTTTCATCTGACATATCGATATAGTTTCTTATACCTCCCTTCTCGCTTTTAACCTCAACTGCATCATTACCAATTTTTAAAATATTACTTCCTAACTTTCTGTTTGCTTCCAGTATTTTGGCTACCTCTACCTTGCTATTATCAGAAAATTCTATATATGATGTTGTATTGTCTATCTCGAGATCTATTAAGGATCCTTCTTGAACAGCACTTTCGCCAGCTTTTTCTAGTTCTTCTAGTTGCTTATCTATCTGTGGCTGAACTTCTGGTTGTAGCTCATCATAGATTTCACCTATCAGTTTATTCTGTAGTAGAGTATCATGAAACTCTGCACCGCTTAACATTAATTTACGTATTAGCTTTTTACGATCAACCTTATCAAATTTATGAAAATGTGTACCTAATACTACATACTCTGAGAAACTCCATTCCCCATCATTACATGCATTTAGCCTTGTTCCATCACCTATTACTTCATCTATAACTTTGTTCATCTCTTTTGGGGTTTTTGCTTTTACCACTCCACTCTTAAACCAGCTCAACTTTTCACTTTCGCTTATACTTGGCTTTATTTTTTGCAAGGCAGAGGTAAATGGATTTTTATCTTCTTGATCACTTGCAGGTTTTGTGCCATAAACATAGTCAAATCCTTTCCCACAGTTGATTTTGTTTTCGCGAACTTCTCTACCAGGGAAAGGTGCTATTTCCTCAGGCTTTTTAGCCTTATTAATTTTGCTTACAAAGGTGGATTGCTCCTTAGTACGACCAATTCCTACAATAGCATTTAACACCTCACCTTTTGATAATCTATCAAGATCAATGTTTAACTCGTAAGTACCTCCTTCTTGATCATAAAAAGGTACAATTATTTTATTACTCATATTAGCCTCCGCTATTAAATATATTTAACTAAGTCTATAACCGACTTTATTACTTTATTATTAATTTAATATATACTTTCTCATTAATTGTAAGCAATGATTAATGCACTTGCAAATACTTTCTTCATTCAAGTAGTTAAACAACTCATGAAAATCTTCAAATATCTGCTTTATAACAGTCCTTGCTCTTTAAAGCTAAAATACCCAACACTTGTGATGATAATGTGATCCAGTAACCTAATCCCTATAGTCTGACAAGCTTTAGCCAAGTCTTTAGTTACAGCTTCATCCTCATCAGATGGCTTTAACCTTCCTTCTGGGTGGTTATGCGATATTATTATTGACGTCGCTTTTCTTATTAATGCCTTTCTTGTTACTTCTCTTATGTAAAAAGGTACCTTATCCACTGTACCAGTGAACACTTCTTCCCCCTTTAAACGGCACTTTTGATCAAAATATATTATTTTCATCTTTTCCTCCTCTGAATAACCAATACTCACCCTTAAATATTTTACGATGGTTTCCAAGTTATCCATTACAGGTCCTTTCTTTAACTCTTCTCTTGGTACCCTCTTTGCAGCTTCCTTTAGGCATAAAATTACTGCTACTGTAGAGTCGGTTATCCCTTCTATAGTTTTCAAGTCATCTATTTCCTGGCCTAAAACTCCTCCTATTCCAAAATTATCTATTAGCTTTCTAGCAATAATTCGAGCTTCTTCCCTGTCATGCACTGCACTTAGAAACGTTTCTATTACTTCACGATCAAGTAGTGCTTTACCGTTGCTTTCTAATGCTCTGAATTCTATTTCTTCTCTACGATCTTTCTTATTATTCATAAAAATTACCCTTCACTAATAACAAAATATTTTTAATTATTTACTGCTGTTTTTTATCAGCATTGGCATAAAGCCATAGCTTTTGAGTGAAGTCAAATCAATTTTTAAATCTTTTTTACTTATTTTTTCATCAAAAAGTAAAAATGTTAATAGATACTGATTTTTTTATTTTAAATTTGTTGAATTTCGTCTAAAGAGATACCTACTGTTTTTAAAATAATATTGATAGAAATTCCTTCCTTAACTAAATTCTTTGCAATTTTCATCCTTTCTACTCTCTCCACTTTCTCTTTGCAAACTTGTATGCTTTCAAACAGAGATTTTATTAGTACATGACGTAATTCTTGGCTTTTAATCTTTTTGTATTCTTTTATTAACCTTGATAGTTCCACTTCACTATTCTCATTTTCTCTTGTTTCTGGAAGCAGATCTGTAATATTAATTAATAGTACCTTTGCTATTTCATCTAACATTTCAAGTGAAACAGCAGATCGTCCTTGTTCATATTCATATATTCTTTGATTTATTATGCCCACTTTACTTGCTAAATCTTCTTGTGTGTATCCTCTTCTCAACCTCCATTCTTTTATTCTTCGACCTACTTTATACGGAATAGAAATTTTTTTTTCATCATATTCATCAATAGATAAACTGGTCGTTTGAGAGATAACATGAGCAGAAACTCCTTCCTTAACCAAACCCTTTGCTACTTCTATTTTTACCGCCTTTCCACTTTCTTCCTCACTAATACGGATGAATTTAGTTAATAAATAAAACGTTTCACGTAATTCTTGATCCTTAATCTCTTTATGTCTTCTTACTAGATTTAGTACCTCCTCTTCCTCATACCTTTTTTCATTTGATACTTCTTGTATGCAAGCTAGATCTCTAGCAGTTGTTGATAATGCTTCTGCTAATTCATATAACTTCTTAATTGAAATTCTGCGTGTTCCTTTTTCATATTGCAGTATTACCTGATATGTTGTTCCGATTTTTTTTGCTAAATCTTTTTGAGTATACCCCTTTGCTAATCTACGATTTCTTACTTTTTGTGCTATCTGATGCCTTATTGAGATATTTGCCATAAATATTATACAGGTTAATACTACCAAATAAAGATATACAAAAGGGATACTTCTTTCTATGTTTGAATTTTAGTTGAATATTTCTTCACAATTGTGTATAATTATTAATGCTTTTTATCTTACTTTCTCATGGCTCTTTCTAAGTTTCTCGATCCAAAAAATGATATATCGTTCAAGCGCATCTTTGGCACTGAAAAAAATAAAGATATCCTTATTCACTTTCTTAATGATATTCTCGGCTTTGCTGGAAAAAACGCAATACAGGATATAGAGTTTTTAAGTACTATTCAAGACCCTGATATTGCTTCTAAAAAACAAAGCATTGTTGATGTTCTTTGTAGAGATGAAAATGGGCTGCAAGTCATAGTTGAAATGCAGGTCGCTAAAACTAAGGGCTTTGAAAAACGTGCACAATACTATGCTGCTAAAGCTTACTCAAGACAGTCTGATAAAGGTGATCAATACCATGACCTTAAGGAAATTATCTTTATTGCTATAGCAGATTGTATTTTATTCCCTGACAAGTCTGAGTACAAATCAAAGCATACTATTCGCGATGAAGATACTAATGAACATGATCTAAAAGATTTTTACTTTATATTTATTGAGTTGCCTAAATTTCCAAAAACCAAAGAAGATCAGCTTTCAAGTATAGTTGAAAAATGGGTCTACTTCTTTAGATATGCAGACGAAACTAGTGAAGAAGAGCTAGAGAGAATAATAGGAAGTGATCTAATAATTAAAAGAGCATATGAAGAACTAAATAGGTTCAACTGGTCAGAAAAAGAATTTATTGCCTATGAACAAGAAATTAAGCGTATTCTTGATGAAAAGGCTATCCTTGCTCAAAAACTCGATGATGCTACTCACAAAGGTAGACAAGAAGGTAGACAAGAAGAAAAAATCGAAGTTGCCAAAAACTCACTTAAGGCCGGTGTCTCTATTGATGTTATCGCTGAAATCACTGGCCTTTCGGTAGATGAGATTAAGAAATTAATTTAACCTTATCCCGAGTCAAATGGCCTTGAACTGAAGCATTTCTTAAATAACTTTGAGGCTCTAAACTCATTTGCTTTACACCATCAACTTCTAATGTATCATCTCCATTGTGTAATACCTGCTCTATTGATTGATTTCGCGGCCCCTTATTAAATTGAGCTATAAACTTTTCAAATTTTTTCGGACTTAATTTACCAGCTTCCTCATCAGGACATGCTTTCTCTACATACGATTTTAAAATCCCTGAAATCTCATCAAATTTACCACTCATGATTTTTCCTGTAACTTCTTTCTGTATTTCCATAAAATCAATATCCAATCGATGCGTTGATATTTTGCTATCCCTTGCAGCTTGCTCTACTACTTTCTCAAATCCCTTTGTAATATTCTATGCTTTTCTGTTTGTAAATTATCCATATTAGTAGAGGGAAGAGAGCTAGACATACCTGTAGCGCTAAGCTTACCACTGACTGATCTACTACGCAAAAACGATTGGCTGGATTCAGATGTACTGTTATCCCAACATAATACTTCTCCAATACTACTCTTGTTCGATTTTGTCACTTCAGAAACATTTTGTTTTGAACTACCCGAGCTTTGCTCTTGTTCCGTTCTAGTGGATAAGTTACTCAATTTAGAACCTGACTTACCTCTCTTACTAATACTCTGCCTATCTGAGAAAGTAAAAAGACCACTATCGAAGCCAGATGATGAACTCAAACTTGAACCACAACTGCCCTTATCGTTATCTACTGTTGATGTGTTTTGAAAATGACTTGATGCAGACTCTGAGAAATTAGACCTTACTTGCTCTTGTTCTTCCTCAAGTTGCATGAAATATCTTTCATCCTCTTGATTTAATATCACTTTAATATTATTCTTAATTGCTTTAGTATGATAACTATCCCTGCCTAACTTGCAAAGCATTTCACTAAAAATTTCTAAAGCCTCATCTTCTCTCTTTAGTCCGTAAAGCGTCAGTGCTATATTATGATGAACCATTATAATATTGAAATTATCATACTTTAGCCATTTTTCTCTTTTCTCAAGTACTTGACGATAGAGGGGAAGAGCCTTATCGTATTCATATTTCTCGCAATGGTCTACTGCCAAATTAAATATGTCATTTAGAAACTCAGGATCGTCTAGATTATCATATATACACTTCACAATGAAAGGTAATTTGCAACCTGAGAATACATCATCATCTCCTGGTAGCGTAGTTCCAAAATCAAGCCGCGTACTCTGAGCTCGTATTACAGACGGTAGCTCTGGACTACTCGTTGTTCGTGTCAAAGACAATCTCTTTACCTTTGAAGATGGAGTTGAAGGACACGTAAAAATGCCAGACACACCTTCACTCCTATTCGGTACTGTTGTAGCAGTCGAATATCGTCTAGTAATTGGTTTAGTAGTACTGGTAGATGAGAAACTATAAGTACGTCTTTTTTGTACATCAGCATTCACTTTGCGTTGCTCTTGCATTATTAAAAACACTCCTTCGTCTAGATCTACTATTAGTGGCAATATTTTTTCTTTAAAACTACTACTTGATTGTTTTTTAACTTCTTTTTTTAAATTATAACATAGTTGCTGTATTAGAGAAAAACCCTCCTCCTTAAGAAAGGATACGCTCTTTAGTTGTTGTAGTATAGATGATAGTCTTTCCGATTGTTGAATAGTTATTTTGCTACCTTTTAATTCCTTATATAGCTCTTTTAGCACAGGTAATAATTGTTGAATATACGACTTACTATTATCCTCTTGTTTAAACATAGAATAGACACCTTTTAATGTTTCTACTACATCAGGTAATACGTTTTTAGACGGTGCTTTGCGTTCTTGTATTATTTTTTCTAACTTGTCCAATTCCAAAGTGTAACCATTCATCTTCAAAATATTTCTAGCCTCTTGTTCGTTATATGGTACATAAGGACTGTAGCGGTTAATATATTCATAAGCAACAAAAATAGATAACTTTTCTTTGAGACGGGTTTTCTTTAAATCCTTATTATCACATGTTACATTTACATACTCTTTTAAATAATCAAAATAATTACTCTTAACAGATTCATATCCCTTTCTAAAAGGCAATATCCCCAAGAGAAGCTTTGCTTCTTGATGCTCAAGACTAACGGATTCAAGAAGATCACAAACTTTTTTTTCCTTTTTGATTTCTTCAAGTTCATTGCTGAGCAATGCAACCGCATACAAAAATTTCGCATCAACAAAACCACTTAAAGATAATTCTCGAAGCAGATATTGTGCGGTATGAGAATTTTTTTCATTTGATACTATGTCTCTCGCCAACTCATATTTTACATACTGGAGCATCCATTCTAATTCTTTTATTGCTTTCTTTTCTCCCATTGTATTTAAGTACTCAGTTGGCTTAAAAAAAATCGGGTTACTTAATCCAATACAACTCAAGACCCTGGAAGCTTCAATCCCAACTCTAAAATTGGTTCCTTCAGTAGCCAGCAAGACATCAGCAAAATGCATTTTCCATGACTTTCCTGATTCACTTTGAATCAAGCTGCCATAAGTTTCTATATTGTGTAACTCCATCATTCCAAGTACAAAACTACTCAAGGGGAAAAAACACTTCCCTGAATTATTCATATATTTGACAGCTTCCTTGATCAGCTCTTGCTGATTAGTGGTACTACCTTCCATAACTTCCTTGAACTTTATTATTGCATGTGCATACATTGCATGTGGGAGTTGCTGCTTCGCCGCCTCACAAATTTTATCCTTACCTACACTTTCTTGCCCTTTTTTTAACATCTCAACTCCTCTAACGTAATCTTGAATAACATCATCAAAGTCAGATTGATCCATTGAAATATTTGACTGATCCATTAAGATACTTGAAATGTCTAATGAACTATCCAATGATAAGTCACCCATTTTTTTATCTGAACTTTCCTCTGGTATCGCAAGACTATCAATCAATTGATTGTAATCAAGTATCCTACGTAGTAATTCTTTTCTATACCTTTCGTAATGAGCATCTTTGAAGTAACTAATTTTTGGTAACTTATCATCAGATGACTTCTTTATTTTCCTCTTAGAACCACCAGCTAATATAGCTTCCCATTGATTCGATCCATGCATTCTGCCTCCTATAAAATCATTTCGTATATTTGGGTAGTAAGACCCCTGACCCACATTTATACTATAACAAGGATTTCCACCTTGTACACAATTATTTTGCATAACACCTTCATTATTTTTTTCTGCCACTCTTGAACTAGGTAGATTTGATGCAGAACAGCTCTTTTTTGATGCGGCAGAAGGTATAGATTTTCCTCCTTGACTTATAGGTACTGTACTGCTTTGTGGATCATGATCAGCAGATGATTGTCGACTTGATGAACTAATACTCTTCTCTGATCTATTGCTTACAGTCTCTACAACGCTTTGTGAATTCCTAACTAATGTATCATCACTATTTCCTGGTATACTTTTTTCTAGTAAAAAATCTTTTTCCACACCAAAAAACTGTAAAACATCAATCACATCTTCATGAACTTCCTCACCCTTTAGCAATTCTTCCATTGGCTCTTTACATATAGCAGCACAAACTGCTTTTAACTTATCTAAATTCTCATTCACAACCTTTGCTAACACTTCTCTAAAGAACCAGTTATTACTCACATGACTACCTAAGTTCAATAATTGGATTAATCCTAATACTGTGCCGTTTATAGATTCTCCACTATTTATCTTTTGATTTAATTCATTAAGTTTCTTTTCTTTTATACTCTTATCCTGTGTTGTGTTTTTTAGTGTAAATGACTCGCCTTTTATCGCTTCATCTTGATGCTTAAAAAACAACGTTGATATTAAAGCACCTAATATAGTTGGTCTTAGTTTTACTTCTCCTTTTTCCTTTCTTAGTTCCTCTAGCTCGTTCATGAGTTTTTCTTTGCTAATCCTGTTTTTATTTATTACCTTTTTTCCTAGATATTCTAGTTGATATACGAGATCTTCACTGCTCATTTTTTTCATATCTTTCTCTATTCCTTGATCTAACAAATCTTGTATAGAACTTTTGTAAGATTGTTTATCTTCCACCCATGAACTTATTACATCTGCTACTGTTTCTTTTATCATATTGTAGGCTTCACGAAATTCTTGCTTCTCTTGAAACACTTTCCATCTCATGAAGCGAATACAATGATAAATATCACCACTTAACATTACTGATACTGTATCTTTGTAACCCAATTTAATTGCTTTCTTTAAAAACTCTTTTATAACTGAATCTTGGTAATCAAAGTTTTTTTTCATCTGCACAACTCGGCTTTTATCAAGGTACTGTTCTCCATTACACAAAATATGTGCTCTTCTATATATTTTTTTTGCAATACATAGTACTATTTCAGGAGGACATGGCTGCTTAAGTACATATTGTAATAAGTCTATTGGTTTTGAATAACCAGTAAAAGTTCCTTTCCATTTGTATTGACTCTCTACTATATTTTTTCCTTTATTTTTCTCCTCTTTTTGACAAATCATTTCCAGTAACTGTACGTTACCCCTTTGACATACAAGTTCTACAATTTCTTTACGCTTCTCTTTTGTTATTTCGTCGTTAATAAGCTCAAAGTGTTTAAATGTATCTTCTACATCTACACAAGTCTTACTACCAACAGCAAGAATATTGATTCCTTTTTTTATCTCACTCACTGCCTTAGATATTAAATCCTCTTTTTCTTCATCTGTAGGTCCTCCTTCACCCTTCTTTTGCTTGAGATCAAGTATAGTTCTTCTCGTCAATCCACTAAAAGCTAGTTCATCACTACTACAATCCTCTTTTGCTTTTTTCTCAGAGGACATCTCATTTACATCCCTCATAAAGTGATCACTAATACTAGCTAAACAACAACTACTTGGAATTTCTGACGTTGTAATTTGACTGGATAATATTTCAACATCAAAAAACTGTAAAACATCAATCACATTTTCATGAATTTCTTCACCCTTTAGTAATTCTTCCATTGGCTCTTTACATATAGCAGCACAAACTGCCTTTAACTGATCTAAATTCTCATTCACAACTTTTGCTAACACTTCTCTAAAGAACCAGTTACTAGACAAATGAGAACCTAAGTTCAATGATTTGATTAACTCTAATACTATGCCGTCTATACGTTCTCCACTATTTATCTTTTGATTTAATTCATTAAGTTTCTTTTCTTTTTCGCTCTTCTCCACTCTTGTGTTTTTTAGTGTAAATGACTCGCCTTTTATCGCTTCATCTTGATGCTTAAAAAACAACGTTGATATTAAAGCACCTAATATAGTTGGTCTTAGTTTTACTTCTCCTTTTTCCTTTCTTAGTTCCTCTAGCTCGTTCATGAGTTTTTCTTTGCTAATCCTGTTTTTATTTATTACCTTTTTTCCTAGATATTCTAGTTGATATACGAGATCTTCACTGCTCATTTTTTTCATATCTTTCTCTATTCCTTGATCTAACAAATCTTGTATAGAACTTTTGTAAGATTGTTTATCTTCCACCCATGAACTTATTACATCTGCTACTGTTTCTTTTATCATATTGTAGGCTTCACGAAATTCTTGCTTCTCTTGAAACACTTTCCATCTCATGAAGCGAATACAATGATAAATATCACCACTTAATATTACTGATACTGTATCTTTGTAACCTAATTTTATTGCTTGCTTTAAAACCTCTTTTGAATCTTGTACAGCATAATGCAAGTTTCCTTTTATCCTTGCAGCTTGTTTGCTACCAAGATATTGTTCTCCATTACACAAAATATGTGCTCTTCTATATATTTTTTTTGCAATACATAGTACTATTTCAGGAGGACATGGCTGCTTAAGTACATATTGTAATAAGTCTATTGGTTTTGAATAACCAGTAAAAGTTCCTTTCCATTTGTATTGCCTTTCTAACTTCTTGTCTCCTTTATCCTTCTCCTCTCTTTGACAAATCATTTCCAATAACTGCACGTTACCCTTTTGACATACAAATTCCACGAAATTCTTACGATCTGATTGCTCTATTAGATCATTAGCCACTTCAAATAATGCAAATATCCTTTTTGCATCAAACTTTGCGTATTTATTATCCTGTTCTTCATTTTCGTTTTCTGGATCATATTCTGTATTTTTAGCTAAACATAGTTCGTATGCTAGCCTTATTAGTAGTTCAGACTTATTTTGGGAAGCCAACTCTGGATGTTCTTTCATCCACTTTTTTGCATTAATATCTAAACCTATTTTTTCTTTTAATAACTCATACCAACGTTCTCCTTCCGCAACCACTTTTGCAGAACTTGTAGCTAGTGGTTCACATCTATCAGTAGATTTACTTCCAGTTTCTTTAGCAGATTTCTTGGAAGATTTTTGCCTTTTTTTGACCGGCTTAGATGCTTCATCTCCCTTGGAAGAAGAGGAAGGTTTTGAAGTATTTGGCATAGTTACCCCTTATATCTATGAATAAAAAACACTGTATATACCATAAAAAACTAATAGTTTAATAGACATATTTTCAAACCCTGTCAATTAGCTTTGCAAACCCTCACTTTTTTGTGATTTTTGGAAAAAGTAAACAATAAAATCTTTTGTGAAGCTAATTAGCATGATGTTTTTGCTGAAAATATTTTTTAAAAAAGTGGTTGATTTATGGTTTTCTATCCTAATAATAGTATTAGCACAAGTATATTTATTATGTAATGTTGAATGGAGGATAAAATGAATTTTGACCAATATGTTAAAGGTGATTCCTTAATAATGAATACTAAAGGTACTGTAGTGGACATAGAAAGATTGGTAAGCTTTTTACAAAATAATACACACATTAAAAAGCTTTCTCTAGCCAGTTCAGATATTGGCGATGAAGGTGTAAGAGAATTAGCTAATGCTAATCTTATAAATCTTACTTCTCTCCATCTGGAATGGAATAAAATTGGTAATGAAGGTGCAAAAGCTTTAGCTAACGGCAATCTTACAAACCTTACTTCTCTCCATCTAAAATGGAATAGAATTGGTGATAAAGGTGCAAAGGCTTTAGCTAACGGCAATCTTACAAATCTTACTTCTCTTACTTTGGTAGGGAATGAAATTGGTTATATAGGTGCAAGAGCTTTAGCTAAGCTTTCAAATCTTACTTCGTTTACTTTGGTAGGGAATGAAATTGGTGTTAAAGGTGCAGAAGCTTTAGCTAAAGGCAATCTCACAAATCTTACTTTTCTTCATTTAGAATGTAATAAAATTGGTGATGAAGGTGCAAAGGCTTTAGCTAACGGCAATCTTACAAATCTTACTTCTCTTGCTTTAGGATGGAATGAAATTGGTTATATAGGTGTAAAAGCTTTAGCTAAAGGCAATCTTACAAACCTTACTTCTCTTCATTTGAAATTGAATACAATTGGCGCTGAAGGTGCAAAAGCTTTAGCTAACAGCAATCTTACAAATCTTACTTCTCTTCATTTGATGGTGAATGGAATTGATCATAGAGGTGCAAAAGCTTTAGCTAACGGCAATCTTACAAATCTTACTTCTCTTAGTTTGGTAGGGAATAAAATTGGTGATGAAGGTGCAGAAGCTTTAGCTAAAGGCAATCTTACAAATCTTACTTCTCTTCATTTGGAACGGAATAAAATTGGTTATATAGGTGCAACCGCTTTAAGGAAAGCATTAAAGAAGGGTAAGTTTCCAAATCTTGCTTCTCTTAGTTTGGTAGGGAATAAAATTGGTGATGAAGGTACAGAAGCTTTAACTAAGTGTACAAGTCTTACTTCTCTTCATTTAATAGAGAATAAAAAATGGGCAACTACGCCATCTAGAGATACTTTAAATAGAAGGTTTTCCTTAGAGCCAGTATCTATAGAATCTTTCAACAAATTTATACAAAGAGCAAAGCAGCAAGAGGCTGGTGCAGTTGTAGGTTATGATGAAGTTAGTAAAGAGAAGCAAAAGGATTTTAGCCAATATGTGAATGGCAACGCTTTAGTAGTATCAAGTGCTATAATCAATATAAACGAGCTAGTAAGCTTTCTACAAAGTAGAACAGACATTACAAAACTTAGTTTAAAAAGCGCAAGGGTTGGTGCTGAAGATGCAAGAGAATTAGCTAAGCTTACAAACCTTACTTCTCTTCATTTGGAACTTAATACAATTGGTGCCAAAGGTGCAAAAGCTTTAGCTAACGGCAATCTTACAAACCTTACTTCTTTTGATTTGAAATGGGATACAATTGGTGATAAAGGTGCAAAAGCTTTAGCTAACGGGAATCTTACAAATCTTACTTCTCTTAGTTTGATAGGGAATAGAATTGGTGCCAAAGGTGCAAAAGCTTTAGCCAAGGGCAATCTTACAAATCTTACTTCTCTTGATTTGAAATGGGATACAATTGGTGATAAAGGTGCAAAAGCTTTAGCTAACGGGAATCTTACAAATCTTACTTCGCTTAATTTAAAGGGTAGCAAGATTGGTGATAAAGGTGCAAAAGCCTTAAGTGAAGCATCAAAGAGTGGTAAGCTTCCAAATCTTACTTCTCTTGATTTTGGAATGACTCTTGACCAGCATGTTAGAGGTAATTCTTTAATCATAATAGGTACTAAAATAAATATAAGTAAATTGGTACGCTTTTTACAAAATAGAACAAATATTACTAAACTTAGTTTACAAGAGGTAAAAATCGATGATAAAAGCGCAAAGGAATCAGCTCATTTGATGAATAAAATTGGTGTTGAATGTGCAAAAGTTTTATCTAAGCTTCCAGATCTTGCTCCTTCTTATGTGGTAAGGAATAAAATTGGTGCTGAAGATCTGAAAAAATTAGCTAAGCTTCCAAATCTTACTTCTCTTCATTTGATAGGAAATGAAATTGATTATAAAGGTGTAAAAGCTTTAGCTAACGGCAATCTTACAAAGCTTACTTCTCTTAATTTAAGGGGTAGCAAAATTGGTGCTGAAGGTGCAAAAGCTTTAAGTGAAGCATTAAAAGATGGTAAGCTTCCAAATCTTACTTCTCTTGATTTGGGATGGAATGAAATTGGTGCTGAAGGTGCAAAAGCTTTAAGTGAAGCATTAAAAGATGGTAAGCTTCCAAATCTTACTTCTCTTGATTTGGGATGGAATGAAATTGGTGCTGAAGGTGCAAAAGCTTTAAGTGAAGCATTAAAAGATGGTAAGCTTCCAAATCTTACTTCTCTTGATTTGGGATGGAATGAAATTGGTGCTGAAGGTGCAAAAGCTTTAAGTGAAGCATTAAAAGATGGTAAGCTTCCAAATCTTACTTCTCTTGATTTGGGATGGAATGAAATTGGTGCTGAAGGTGTAAAAGCTTTAAGTGAAGCATTAAAAGATGGTAAGCTTTCAAATCTTACTTCTCTTGATTTGGAATGGAATGAAAAAATTAGTAAAGAGAAGCAAAAGGATTCTAATGTAGGTAAATGGGCTATTGTTAAGAGTACACTTTCTGGTATATCTACTGCTAAGCATTCTACAACGTTGCAGGCTTCATCCAAATGATTAAGTATACACAACAAGCTCTTCTTTGTAGTAATCCAGCATAACGCAGAATTGGCCTACTTTTGCCATATGGACTGCTGATCTTCTATGAAAACTCAAACATTGCAAAATAATAAAAATATTATGTTGAAATTAGCTTGACTCATGTTATATATTATATACAATATATTATTTATCTATACTAGGAGGGGAGTATGGTTGGGGTTAAAGAATCTGTGGAACATATCTTGCCAGTGGGTAATAAACAAACTAACGCACAAGAACTAAATTATGAATTAAATCCTGAGCAAGAGTATTTTTATAAATTAAATCTTGAGCAAGAGTATTTTGAAACAGATGAACTATTTGATGATGAATATGAGTTAATTAAATCAGAACATCTATCACAAGTTCTGTGTAATGATCCGTTAGAAACCTTAAGAAAGCGAGGATACTCAGAGAGTGAGATAGATGAAATATACAATCAGGGTGATTCTTGGTGGACTCAAACAGTCATTTCGCCATTTGAAAGTTATAATATGGTGCCACCATCTTTGATGGATAGTCGAGATTCATTACGTAAACAAGTGTGTGTTTGGTTTACTGAAGAACATAAACTTACAGAAAGTGAAGAGGAGTTAAACAAAGAGCTACTAAATATTTTAAAGTATCTAGACTGGTATGATGAAAGTGTTCCCTTTGATTATGATAATGGTGGTGTTTATGAGCTTGAAGAATTTTTAAAAAATAATAAAAGCAATCCGGATCTAAAAGTTGTTCTTAACCTTAAAAGAGGGGAATCTGATGCAACAGTACTGCATGCGGTTTCAGGGGCTCATATATATGAAGTGGGTCGCAATCAGGAAGATCAAGCTGTAAGTTTGCTCTTGGCAGCAGGAGCAGATCCCAACACAAAAAACATCGAAGGAGAGACGCCTTTGCACTATGCTGCTGCTAGTGGTAATAGTAAAGGTGTAAGCTCACTACTTCGGGGAGGTGCTAATCCAAATATATGTGATAGACAAGGAAAAACTCCACAACAGGTTGCAATTGATAATGGTCATTACAATGTGGCAGGGCTTCTTTTAACTAAAGAACAAGAGGAATTGAAACAAGAATTATGCAACATTTGGTTCAATCATTCAGATTTTTTTGCCTTAAATAAATTAAAAGAGCTTGTAAAAAAGTTTTTAGATGAACATAAGAGTAACCTAGACCTAAAAGTGGTATTAAATATTTGGGGAGCGTTATTTCTTAAATACGCTGATGATATTTGTTATTGTAACGCAGGTATTTCTGATGTTAATGAAGCTATTGGTGCAGAAATAAGAGACTTATTTTTGAAGGCAGGTGCATCATGTGATGTACCTCATTGCATAGCAGAGGAAAAACGTCCCCTCGTTTTATGGCACCATTTAATGCCAGATCAAAAGAAAAAATTAGATGATTTTTTAGACAGGGTATCTAAAGCTGAAGATATGGACAAACTAGAAAAAGTTGTAGATGAGGCAATCAGATCTGGAGTGCGGCTAAATTTTAACAAAGACTTTTCTCCAGAAGACCCTATTGCATGTAACTGGTATAGTTTCACAGATTATGTGATAAAAAGAATTGGTGAGTTAAATAAGTTAAAAAGGAATTCTGAAGTTGCTAGTGATATAGTGTATAATTTGGTATCAGCAGGGGCAGTATTGTATAATGAAAATAGTATTAATGTAATTAACGAACTGGAATTAGAATTTAAGTATCATAAAAATAATATCTTTGATGCTTATGCGAGCTACGTCGATAATGCTTATAAACTTGTTAAAATTGCAAGAAGTGCAGCCAATAATAAGCTGAATGATGTAAGAATGGATAACTCTGTTCTTTATTTGGAATATTCAAAAGATAGCACAATAAATGTTGCAATGATCACAGATAAAGTAAGAGATCTAGAGCTAAATCAGAAAGAGGTAGGATATAGAAGAAGTATAATAAAGATCGGAAAAAGCGAGGTGGATATTATAACAGAAAATGGTATAAGGAATTACACTAACCTTGCAGATAATAGTGATATAGTGTTAACTTTCCCTACCAGTCAGGGAGAGTTAGAAGTTAGATTATATCCTGATAAGCAAAATGAAGGTCAAATAAGGGTAGAAGTAAATAATCAAGATCTGCTAGAGCAATTAAAAAATTGTGGAGAAAAATTAGGTAAGAATTGTTTACTTGGTGGATATTCGGTTTATGATGCTATTGAGCAGGGGTATTTTAAAAGGTATGGAAAACCTAGTCAATCTCATAGTACATCTAAAACTTGGGCAGATAAAGTACAAGAATCAAGGAAAAGTCAGCGTGAGGAGATATTAAATTTATGAGCAAAAAATGAAGCGAAAGATATTGGCTTTGCTATTTCAAAAACATCTTGCTTTATTTTATTATTTTAGTAGTAGTATAATATTTTGGGAGGATTTATGCATAATGCAATAGAACAAAACAACCTTAGTAAGGTTAAAGAGCTTGTTAGAAATGGAGCAAGTATTCACACTAGAGATGTAAGTGGCAGAAAGCCTATGCATTCAGCTGCCAAGTTTGGTCGTAATAATATTATAGAGTTTTTGTTAAGCAAAAAAGTAAGTATTGATGATGTTAACAGTAATGACAGTACACCACTACACTTTGCTGCTGGATATGGTCAGTTAGATACTGTAAAGTTTCTTGTAGGCAAAGGAGCTAACATTAATTTTAAGAATAGCATTGGTGGCAGAAAACCTATACATGATGCTATCATTGGAGGTCATAAAAATATTGTGGAGTTCTTATTAAGCAAGGGAGTGAGTGTTAATGATGCTGATGAAATTGGTAGGACCACATTACACTATGCTGCATCCGAGAATAAATTAGAAGTGGCAAAATTTCTAATTGATAAAGGGGCTAATATTTATGCTAATAATACTTGTGGTCAAGAGCCTATACATCTTGCTGCTTACGCAGGGCGCGTAAATATTATAGATTTGTTCTTGAGTAAGGGAGTAAGCATTGAAAATACCGATAAAAATGGTTTAACCCCACTACACTATGCTGCTCGATTTGATCACTTAGATCTTACAAAATTTCTACTTAATAAAGGAGCTAATATTCATGCTAAAACCATTAAGGGTCAAAAACCTATACATCTTGCTGCCCGCGGAGGATACAAAACTGCTAATACTGCTAATATTGTAAAGTGCTTCTTAAGCAGCGGAGTAAGTATTAATGATACTGATACAAATGGGTTAACTCCGCTACATTATGCTGCTAAACATGCTGAATTGGAGGCTGTAAAACTGCTAATAGATGAAGGGGCTGATATTCATGCTCAAACTGTTGATGGTCAAAAGCCTATACATCTTGCCGCTCGCGGAGGAGGACGCACAACTCCTAATATTATAGAGCTATTCTTAAATAAGGGAGTAAGCATTAATGAAATTGATGCAAATGGTTTGACTCCGCTACACTATACTGCTGGTGTTGATGGGTATTTTAAAGAAATCACTGCAAGGTTTCTAATTAATAGAGGTGCCAATACTCAAGTTAAAGATAATAATGGCAAAACACCTTTAGATCTTGCTAGAGAAACTGGACGTATGGGAATTGCAAGTATGTTAAGTACTACAAAAGTGACGGATGTATCATTACACCAGCACTCTGGATCAAGTAAATTTCTCAGTAGAGTTTGAGAAGGATAACGGGAGAAAAACTTTATCTATTTAAAGTAGAAAATTATCATAAATTTTGTGTTAATTTAAAACTAATTAGTGTTAAAAATTTAAGTGATCTAGCTGTTTCTAATAACCACAATCAGCATACGCGAGAACAAGTTTTTTTGGGATGGGTTGGTCTACCAAGTGTGCCATACGAACTTTTATTTATAGTAATTTTACTACATTGCAAAGTCAGCTATATTAGCTTGTTTCAGCCATATTTACATACGAACTAATTTGCTTAGCTTTGTTGCAAAGATTTCAAACTTTTATTTTCATAACACCGCTTTTACGTAAAAAGTTCTCAAAAATATACGATCTTTTTTATGTTTTTTAAAAAGTAAACATTCAAGATTTTTATGGCGCTAATTTTTAGTATGTTTCTATACTAATCAATCTAAAGTGGCTATTAATAATCTTATATAAAATCTTGACTTTTTTATTAAAATATTTGATAATTAAAGTATATTATTATTTTTAATAGAAGAGCTTGATATGCCACAGTATAAAGATTTAACAGGAAAGCAAAAAGAATTATATGATAAGTTAAAGACTGCAATAGAAAAACAAGAGGATATTTTTTCTATTCTTAAAGACGTTTCAAAGCAGGATTTACAGCAAGTTCTTACTAATGCAAGTATAACTCAAAAGTTATCAAATGGTATAGAGTATAATCTAACACCCCTTGCCTATGCTATGAATTTCAATGATTTTGAGGAAATAATCAAAGTTATTTTAGATGTAGCTCAAGATAATAGTGTGTTAGAAGAAGTTTTTGTTGGTATAGAAGAATATGATCATACAAAACTTAAGAAGATTTTAGAAACATTAAAAAATCAAGAGCAGAATGAAGAGCAAAAAACTAAAATTGATGGTTGGCTAGAAATACTTACAAAGAACGTATCTAGTAGTCACAAAAGTGATAAACAGCCTTTAGCGCCCGAAAGTAGCATACCTAAAGCTGAAGAAAATATAGCTAATAATGAAGGTATGAAAGATACTTTTAAAATTGAAAGTAATATATCCAAAAGAGAGAATAGTGACAAATATCCTCAGAAAGACACAGTAAAAACTATTAATAGATCAATAATGATTGGTAGTGTTTATGGTTTTATAGCTGCATTAGTAGTTAGTGGTGGATGTTTTGCTGCCGGTGTTGAATTATCAATATTGGCTATAGCTGCAGTAGCTACGTTTTTAATAATAGAAACTATTGCTAGTGGTATTATATATTTAGTATTTAATCCTAGTGATAAGCTAGATAACCCTGACTCAGAAATAGCTAAACAGCAAGTGGTTCCAGAAGTTTGTTAACAAAAGCTTTACAGTCAAGCAGAAGGGAGGGTCATCTTTTACCTTCCTTTCGTGTTTTTTTGTATGGAATGCCTTGTTAAGTTAATAACTTAAGATAATTTCTAAAAAAGTTATTCCGATGCTTATGATTTTTGGAGTATGATGAATTTTTCTTCTGTAGTATTACACTGTTTAATCAATCAAGCTAGGAAACAATTGAAATAGATTTTTTATGGACAGAATTCTTTACGCTATTATAGCAATACTAATTAGATAATGGTGTATATTTACAGGTAAATTCAAATTCTTTAGGTTTATCTGTCTTTTCTAAGTGAATATAAAGTTCTTTATTCTCTGTAACGTTGTTCACACAGCAACAATTTTCAACTTCATACAGGTAATCCTTATGATGTGATTCCCAATTAAGTATTTGGCGTAGTGCTTTCACTTTAGCTTTCGATTCATTCTTTGCAATAACAAATACATTTTTATGCAACTCCGTAAATTTTTTACTATCGTAACCACCAAGGTTGACAAAATAAAGCTTTTCTTCAACGTGGGTAGGTTGTCTCGTTAAGGTAATATTATAATCTTCAGCACTTTCTAATATACCCCAAGCATCAATATGGAAACCTTTTTTTACACCCCACCATTTTGCTTTTACTTCTTCATAAGTATCTTCGATCTTTTCTGCTACTACAAAAAATATATCATGTAGCTCGATTAAAGAGGTTTCAGTTTTACCTCCAACATATATGACAAATATTTTCATGATACATGCCTCCTATCTTTTATTCTCTTTATCATACTAAGTCTGTTCATTAAAAAATCAACAAAAATTAAGAATTTTTAGATGATGAAGTAAAACAGGCATAGATTAGACTTCTTGCATAACTGAGGAAATAATACCAAAAGTAATATTAGTGAAGGTATGAAATTTGAACAAATAAGTAACCTAGATGAAGAGGAGTTTCGAAGATTAACAGAAGTAAAAAGAAAAACATTCGAAAAAATAACAGAAATTTTAATGGAGTAAGAAAAAGGCAAGAGGAGGAAAACCAAATAAACAATGCATGTTTGTTAATGGCGCTAGAATATTTGCGTGACATATTTCATATTGGTATGGAATAAGCTAAAGTGCCTGTTATCGGTTGGATTGAGGATACGTTAATAAAACATTTACACTTCTGGAAGAAAAAGAGCTATTAGATTCGAATGTAGAGTATCAGGTTATGGATAGTAGATGGAACAGAAATATCAATAGAGAGGCAAAAAAAAATTGGAATTATCCATATGAGTTATGAAAGAGGTCTAATATAAATTTATTGATTTATATATGTATTATAATACACTTTAATAGGTAGGTAAGTAATACACATATATATGAGTGAGGTTAAATTAAATAGTAAAGAGAATTCTAACGACTTAGTACATCAAAATCAAGGGCCATTAGTAATTAACTATTGGCAAGACAGAAGTGATGACAAAAAAATCCTTGAAGGTAAAGCGGAAAATACAGATGAATATGATATAAAAAATAAAAAGCTTGCTCAAGAATGCGCTGAATTTGTGTTGCAAGATCTAAACAATCATAATTTTAGTAACACGCACTCACAGTTAGAAGATGATCCATACCAAACAAAAGATGATAGTCAGCAAACCTTTTTCTTTGAAGAAAGTTCACTCTTAATTGAGCAAGAAGTAACTTTAATTGAAAATGAAAGGAAGCTGATTAGTGAGTTTTATAAAGAAATGCAAGATGCTAAAAGCAAAGCTAATACAAAAAGTGCTTTAGAATATATTAAATCCATAACGGATAAATATTTAGAGAGAGGGATAAGAATAAACTCATACTGTGATAATGATGGTGAGGTTATAGTAAATTTAATATTTAAAGAAATCGCAGGTGTTCTCGATAATATTGTATTTATAAATTCCCGCACTGTAGCTCCTGAAATGAAGCCCTATGATTCTTCTGACGATGATGAAGAAGATTACTACAACTTGGATATCATAAGAGAGATTGCTCATGGTTTATTACAAAAAGGAGGAAAAGTAAAAGAGAGCCTCTTTTATCATGATAGGATAAGATATTCGACCACTGCTTTTATAGATAACAATTCTTATAAACAATTTGATGAATATCTCATTGAACAGTATAAAGAAATGAAAAAAAAGTTAAAGGGTATAGCATATGAGTGTGTTGTAAACAAGAGCGAGCAAACTCAAGACAAATTAGAAGTAGAGATTGATAATATCTACTTTTATATAAGATATCCACAAACTAGTATAATTGAACCCATAAAAATCATAGCCAATCAAGAAATAATAGATCGAGGACTCAGAGTTCACATATTAAAAATAGGAAAAAGTACAGTAAAAATTGATAATAGAGGAGAAAAAAGAAATTATGTAGATCTTACAGAAGGTAGTGATGTGGTATTAACTTTCTATACTAGTTTGGGAGAATTAGAAGTTAGATTATATCCTCATGAAACAAATAAAAACTTGATAAGAGTAGAAGTGAGTGATGAAGATCTACTGGAGGACATAGAAAGTTATAATGAAGAAATAGGACAAAATTGCTTATTGGGAGGTTTATCAGTTATTGAAGCTATAAACCGAGGTTTTTTTGTTAGATCTGGTGGATTAATGCGTCCTGAAGTAATAAGCGAGTCTAACAACAAATGGACAGAACGTGAAGAGTTAAGAAGGACTTCTGATCCTAGGAGAGAAGTTTCTAGGTAGATTAATTTGCTAAAAAAGTTGAAGATTATTAGGGAGTGTTAAATAAACTGTGTCAAACCACATTTTAATTCAACTCAATTTTCAATCTATCAGGAAAGAAAATGTCGAGCTGGGACATAGTTAATACGTACAGCACTTTTCTTCCACCTTTTTTATAGCACAATATACCAGCTTGTACAAAGCATTTATACTGGTAAATGAGCCCTTGGTCTTGCCTAATTTGTCTATGCAACCCCTCAATTGGATTAGTGGTGTAAATTACTCTCCTCATTGGATCAGAATACTTGAAATAACTAGACAAATTTTCCCAGTTACTCTGCCACGATTTTATAACCGTAGGGCCCATTTTTCATCCAGTTCTAGTAGATAATTCTCAGCAATTTCCTTGCTTGGTGCTTGATATACCCTCTTCAAATCACTTAAAAAGCTCTTTGTATCTTTGCTAGCCACATACTTCAATGAATTGCGTATCTGATGCACTATACATTTCTGTATTAGGAAAGACGCTGTTTATAGCTGTAGGAAAACTTTTTAACACAGGCTATTAGAATATCTTCTACACCTCTTTCCTTGAGGTCGTTTAGCACACCTAACCAGAACTTCGCTTTCAGCCAAATAGAAGCCTAATACCTCTTTTCTGCCATTCTGATCTATGCCCAATATATTATACATGCACTTGCTTACACATCGTCCGTCCTCTTTTACTTTAAAGAACCATAAAAACTATCGGATAAACTGCCTGTAAAGGACGACTGCGCCATTCGTTAATCACTGGCAATAATTTATCAGTAATACTGGATATTTCAGCAACCGATACCTTATTGTCATAAATTTCTTCGACGTGTGACATTATGTCTCTATATCCCATACCGCTGGCAAACATGCTCAAGATCTTTGTTTCAAGTTCAGAATGCAGGCTTGTTTGTCTTTTTTTGACTATTTGTGGCTCAAAACTTCCTTCTCTATCTCTTGGTGTTAGCAGCTCGAATACTTGTTCGTAAAGTCTTTGAGTTTTTGCCGTTTCTGCGATTGTTTTCTTCGTTCCTATTATTTGATAGATGGCTCTCCATTTCACCTTCTAAACTTGCCTCTAGCAGCTTCTTTATCAATGGTACCATCTCTTCCGGTAAGTGGCCTACCTTCTCGTATAGATGACAGGATATTTGACTCTAACTCTTGATAATTTACTAACCCAACATAGTTATTTGCTATTTTTTCACTCATGTGTAAAACCTCCGTTTTTATATTAACTAAAATACATCATTTCTTGGTTTGACACAGTTTGTTTAACACTCCCGATTATTATTTAAATACAAACTACTATAATTTATAGATTAAGGAAATTGTACCAATGTCTTCTAAGAATACTCTTTTATATTGTTTTTAAGCTGGCTACAAAATGAGGATATGGAACATACAATTGGCTGAGCTGCCTTTTATACTCCAGGTTTACTATTAAAATATGCAGCTAAAATTGGATACATTTTCTATCACTGTTGTGTCCGATATGCTAAAATCTTCATCACTTATATTGATATTTTTACATAATTGATTTTGTAACATTTATTTGCTCTTCTATATCAATTTCAACATCTTTTTGTGTGGCCCTTTGTAGTAGCTCCTTTTGCAATAACCTTTTTTAATTTTCTGGTACATACTTTTTTCGATGTTTTTTCATATTGTTGTTTTTATAAACGTTACGACGCTGAGCCGTAAAATTTCTCCAATTGCTCACTCCACAGCATCGGTATTTCTCTCAAATCAACTAATTTCAAATCTCTTGGCTGTCTCCCATTTACTATGTCTTCTTTAATCTTTGGTGCTAAATAGTTCAACCTCAAAATTTGCTGTATACGTCTTGTACCTATATTAATTTTGGCACTCAGCTCCTTCACACTTTCGTATTTTCCCTCTTCTAGTTGCCGTTTCCACAAATGAGCTCTTACCACTGCTTTCAGTAGTACATTATTTGTTTTTCCTTCTGGCTCTACTACTGTACATTTGTTTCCTTTCTTTTTTATTGGTATAAATTCCACCTTATCCTCTGAACTCACTTCTATTCCATCTTCTTTTACCATTACTCCCTTTATTAATTTTTTCATTGCTTCTTTCTGTTCTCTGAAGCTTAAATTTTCTCCATCCCCATATAAGCATTCGGCTCTTTTCATCACTTCTTTTTCCACCTCTCCCGCTACTATAGTTCTGTTTATTGATTCACAACCTTTTCCCCTTAAATGGTTATTGCACACGTAATATCGGTACCTTTTATTTTCTTTTTTTGCATACGTTAGTGTCATATTTACACCACAGCTCTTGCACTTAATTATTCCCTTTAGCAACGCTTCCTCGTATTTCGCCTTTCTATATGGTTGATTCTTTATCAATTCTTGTGCTTTTTGCCATTTTTCCTCTTCTATTATCGCATCGTGCTTTCCCTCATACTCTTTCTCATAATGTCTGATTTTTCCCACATATATTGGATTTGTTACTATTCTCCTTACTGTCGCTTTTTTAAAGATATCTGATTTTGTTCTATAACCTTCTCTGTTTAACTCCCTTGCCAATTCTGCCATTGATCTCAGCTCCATATACCTCTCAAATATATGTTTCACCGTCTTTGCTTCTTTCTCATTTATTATTAATTCTTTATCTTTTACATCATATCCAAGCGGCAAAGTTCCTCCCATCCATAAACCTTGTTCCTTTGATGTTGCTATTTTATTTTTTACCCTTTCTACTATCATTTCTCTTTCTAGTTGTGCTGCTCCTGATAACACCGTTTGTACGAACTTTCCCATTGGCGTATTATTGTCAAATATCTGCGTTACTGCTATAAAATTTACTCTATGCCTTCTAAAAAATGATGTCACTTCTATACTATCTTTTGTTTCTCTTGAGAGCCTATCGAGCGTATATACCACTACACAGTCTATCTCTCCTCCTTTGACATCTTCAAATAATTCCTTTATCGCTGGTCTTTCTAAGTTCTTTCCTGAGAAACCTCCATCATCGTACCTTTTGGCCAATGCTACCCAGCCTTCTCTGCTCTTTATGTACTTTTCACATGCTACTCGCTGCGCATCTAAACTATTAAACTTTTGTTCTAGACCATCTTCATTTGATTTTCTTGTATATATCGCGCATCTTACCTCTTTCAGCATTCTTTCTCCTTATCTCTCATTCCAAATAGAAGCGGCCCGTTGTAGCTCATTCCCATTATTTTCCCTGCTACTGCTGACAATGACGTAAAAAATTCTTCTCTGTAGATTAAACCCTTATCTGTTACCATTACCGCATGCGTTTCTTCCCCTCTCTCTAATATTAGCTCTGTCCCTTCTACTGGTAATTTATCGCTACTTATTCTTTTTCCCTTCTCTAGCCGATCTGCCAGATACTCTAGTCTTTTTGTCCCCTTTCTTGACATTTCTCCATACGCTTCCTCCTGCATTCTATATGCTAGTCTCAGTATCAGATATTTCTTTGAATGTTTAGGTGCCTCTTCCCCAAATACCTTCTTCCACATTTTTCTCAGCTCACCCAAAGGTTTTCTCTCTAAATTCATTACTTTCTTTTCTATTTCTTTCTCCATATTTTTAGCCCTTCATAAATAGCTTTTCAATTCTGTCTATTTCTTTCTTCAATATTTCAGTGATCTCTTTACTGTTTTTCGCATAATCCATTGCTGTCATTCCAAATTTATCCGCTTGTTCTATTTCTCCTCCAGCCTTCACTAATTCTTTCACTATCTCTTTTTCGCCTATCATGCATGCAAGGTGCAGCGGTGTGCATTTATTTCCATATTCTTCCGCATTTACATTCCCTCCTGATTTTATCAATTCTCTCACGATTTCTAGACGTTTCTCCGTTACCGCTAGGTGCAGTGCTGTGTATCCTTTCACATCTGCTGCATTCACATTCACTCCTTTTTCAACTAACAACTTCACTGTTTTTGCGTCTACTGCATAATGCAGAGCTGTTCTTTCCTTCTTGTCTCTTTCATAAATATTTTCATATGAGTTCTCTAATAATTCTTTTGCTGACTTATTAAATTTGCCAAGCTTTAACATAATTTACCTCACCTTTTCTTTGACCTTTTTTTTAAGCTTTCCTTCTCACCACCTCATCTATCATTTCGTTTACTTGGCTCATTATCTCGCTTGCTAAATTTTTACATTCTTCCTTTATTAGTGACTTATCTTTCTTCCTTATTTCTCCTATCTCTATTATTTTTAGCTCTGGTAAATAACTCCCATTCAACATGTCTGCTATTTCTCCCACTAGCCTCTCTATTCCATAGCATGTCAGTTCTCTACTTTTTGTTACTCCACCTTTTTCTCTCAGAAATTTGCTCGCCTTTTCACTCTCTTTGCTATCACATAGACGATACTTTTCACTTTCCCAAATGTAATACATTGGTGTTGCACCATATTTATTCAGTTGATTAACCTCAGCTCCTGCTTTTACTAGCTCTTTTATTATTTCAACTCCTCCTATTTTGCATGCAGAGTGGAGTGGCGTACATCCAGTGACATATTGAGTGGCATTTACTTCTGCTCCTTCCCTTAGTAGCACTTTTACATTTTCTAAACTTTTTGCGAATACTGCACAGTGCAGAGGTGTATAACCATTTTTGTCTCTTGCATTAACCTCTGCTCCTTTTTTTATTAATAATCTCACTGTTTTGTAATCGGAGATTTCTACTGCTTGGTGCAAGATCGTCTCTCCTTCTTCATTTTTTTTATTAATGTTTTTAAACCCGTTATTTGATACTTCTTTAAAAAACTTACTCTTGCTAAACTTCATACTTACCTCACAAAATTAGCTTTTCCAGCGCCAGATAAATTTCTTATGTTTACCTGCTGCTATTCAAGTCATGTCCGTTTTAGCATGAGAAAGCAAGTCCTTTTCTTTTTATTTCATACACTTTTACCTATTATTAATATAATATATGAGGATCTAAATATAAGTACTTAACTTATTAGACATATTACTTGACTATTTTTCCAACTTCTGTGCAAATGTCTATGTTCGTGCCACTTCAGTACTCCTGGGTAAAATACTAAAATGTAATTTTCTAATTCGTGTATTGAGTCTTTTTGCTCTGAATCCAAATCATTTTTATAGTAAACGTTGTGTTCTGCCAAACCATATTTTGTAATCTTCTGATCTGTATAGTTTTCTATTTTGTAGTGGTGAGTAACGCTAAACCTTTCTAAAATTGGCTTGTGTTTTAAATTCCAACGTTGCCCTGAAAGTTTATCGTTTCCCAATACAAATTTATTTCCTTCTTCTTCTATTCTACCAACTGGAAAACAGCTATTTATTTCTCCTAATTTCCAGCTATCTGACAGTACAATCTGCGCTTTTGCAAATTTAATCGATGGTAATAAGCTTTGAGTTAGAGGATACAGGGCTTTTAAGTTATACCACTGATGACTTCTTTCATAAATGCCTTTGTAATCCTTTGTGTGAGGCTCTGTTTCCCCAAGCACTGCTACATTCAACCGATATATGTCATTACTAAATGCTTGTTCATAATGCTCTCTTAAATAGTTGTCTACAATCTCTACTAACGGACCTCTAGAACTGAAAAAATTTATTCTTCCAAACGATAACACTGGCCCATTTTTTTCAACTTTTATACCAGAGTAGTCTGATAACAAACTTCCAAATAAACTTTCATCTAAAATAAACCTATCAACGTTATAGTGATCATTGAAAATCCTCATTAGCCGCGATCTTGCTGGTAACGATAGTTTTGCAAGTTCTACTACTGCATCCACAAAAAAGTTATTTGGAACATCCCTTATCCCTATCTGCAGTTCAAAAAAATGTTTTCCAGGTGGCTCCTCAATGATTGTAATATCTTCTATATTTGCCCACTTTAGTGCTATTTTGAGTGATTCTGGGGTTCCTCTTAAACGCCGAAATTCTACCCCTTCTTTTATCGCTCTTCTTTTGTCTTTTGCCCAGCGTAGAATTTCTTCTAGGCCATATTCTTCGATTAACCAAGGTAATATTCTTTCTTCTAATCTAAATTTAAACCCTCTTATCCTGATTGGATCAACCCTATAATCTGTTGCATCTACTAGCGCTTTTTCTTGTTTTGTTGCATTTGGTGGCAGTAACATTAATTCAACTCAATCTTTAAATTTCTTAAGGCAGCACACTCATTCCCCAATACTACAACATCCTCTTTTGGCTCGATTAATTCTACGTTTTCTACACCATCTACAAATAAATTGGCTATTATCCATGATCTTGTAACATTCCATCCCAGCCTTCTATTTGCTTCAAACTTCTCAATAAACTGCTTCTTGATTTCCTCCTTCGATATTACAGGACTTATGCTCATTCTGCTGTGAATATCTATTTCCGTAATATTGCAACCAATTACTGTTATCGTATCTGTTAAAACCCTTATATCATCTCTAGTAACCTGCTTTTTTACAATTTCTAGTAGCTCTTCTGACACTATGCCAGTTGTGGATAATTGTGTTGATAAGATTGAAATTTGTACTTTCCCTGGTATAGTTGATTCCACTAGTGCATCTTTTACTCTACTATCTGCTGACAGTGCATGATATCGATAGTGTTCTTTGCTTCCACACGTGCTTGAGCCCACTATTTTTGCTTTTACCCTCTTTCTAAATCTTTCGTCCTCTTCTTCTTTTTGTCTTTCCACTCCATAAAACTCAGCCAAATTATCAAGATCTTCTCCCGTTGCAAATTTCAGTAAATTACCCTTTACAGCTTCGTTTATCCTTTGTCTGAGTAAAAGTTCTCGCCATGCTGCTACCTCCAGAATCTTTATCGCTGGATCACTTTCAACTAATGCTGTAAAACTTGCGTCACGCTTCACCAATTCTTCCCTCATCCGAGACAGAATTTCTTCGAAGTTCAGTGGCTCAATAATGTTAGGCTGCTCCATCTTTATACCACAACTCCATCAAAGCGAATATTTTTTCCACTTGGTAAGTACAATCCTTCTAGGTCAAACGTTACTTTTCCTTCTTTCACTTCTGTTATTTTTACTTTTTCTAACTTAAATCTTTTTTCCCATTTTTCCAGTGCTTCTGCTGTTGCTGCATAGATTTCCAAAGTTAAATCTCTATTTATTGGCTTATCTACTAATTCAAATAATCTTGACCCATAATCTCTCCTCATTACTCTGCTATTAATAGGGGTAGTTAAAATATCTACGACAGATTGCTTTAAGTGCTCTATTCCTTCCAATTCCTTTCCCGTGCTAGCATTCATGCCTCTCATTCTGCAAATACATTTTTGCTAACACCTATCACTTTAAAACTACACGATACCAAGTCTCCTGTTCTTGTTACTCCCATACCGTTCACAAATACGCTGTTTGACCCTTGCGTTAGTGTCTCCCCTATAGTCAAGATATCACCCCTACGACACACAGATCTACTATTTACAAATACGTCTTCACTTCCACTCATACAAACATGAACCGGTATTCCTGTACAATTATCCCCTACACAAACGATTGCTTTACCCATATGCTAGTTTAGATCTATTCTCCTTCCCTTAAGTTTTATTCTTTCTTTTGTCATTTCTATACTCGATTCTCCAGCTTTCAGTGTTATTTTATCTACTACTTCAATCTCTAAATGATGTTTATCTTTATCGTATGACAACTTTGTTCCATCTTGAAATGTTAAGCTACTCACCTCTTTTTTATTCTCTGATGCAGGGTATTTTTCCTGGTATATCCCTCCTAACACCACTCCTAACGATAATTCGCCAAGAGGAGAAAATATCATAACCTGTTCACCGATATCTGGTGGAGACCAATCTCTATCTTTTCCTGCTTTGCTCGTTATCCATGGTAAATAATCTGTTAAAAATTCTCCTATTTTAACTCTTACTTTTGCTTTTTCATAATCTATTTCTTTTACAACTCCTATACGAACAATGTTGGCCATTTTCCTCTGTAGTTCCGAAATTGCAAAATTATTTTCTAACATTTATTTCACCGATTTCTATTTTGTGTGGCATAAATTTTCCTTCTTTCCAAATAGATCGCCCTACGTGTATTGTATGCACCCACTCAATCAACCACACTAAATACGCATCTAACTCTGGCCTAAATCCGTCAACTTCTGCAGAGATAAATTCTCCTGGTGAAACATTTTTCACATTCCAAGTATTTTTATTTACTACTCTTGCTACTTCTGTTGCTAATGACCTGACAACTAACGAGGAATCCTCGACTGTTCCATCAACTACAATCCTTGCTTCAAACCTGGCTTTCAAGGCTAATTCTTCTGTTCCAGGATCATGTCCTTTTTCAAAGCTGCTAAGTTCCACAAATACTGCCGGTGCTACTAATTCTTTTCTTATTGCTGGATAAATTTCACATGTCTGTATTGCTGATATTTCTTCCTTTAACTTAGTGCAAATTTCTTGATGTAAATCTTTCCAGAACTTTGTCATGCATATAATTTAACTCATGTAATGTATAAAATATTTTTCAAATACCTTTTCAACTTCATAATTAACAAGATTCCCTATTATCCTTGAAGCCTCAGGTTCTAGTGGCAACTTAACTTCCTTTATTGGCAATGCTGCCCTTCCTTCACGTTTAAACATACCGCTATTTCCTTTTGGCATAACTGCTGCAAATCCTCCTATAAACTCATGCTTTCCTACTTTCGATCCTCTTCTTGTTTTTTGTATTTTGCCAATTGTCGATGCTCTAATGTCATAGAGATTTGCTCTAATTGACACTTCTAATCTGCTAGTTTTCGCCTTAAAAATTCTTAATCTCTTTCTTATCAAACTTAATTTTATCTGCTTTTCCTCACTGATTTCCTTAGCTGCTTGCGCTTTTAACCATAGTGCCGTTTTGTTTAATGCCTTTACCGTTGCTAATTCTACTTTTCTTCTTTTAGCATTTACATTTTCTATTACCTCAACTTCTATATGAACAGACATTTTACACCCCAGACGCTTTTATTTTCCACGTTATTCCAGACTTGTCTCTAAGTGGCGGTGAGTGTACTTTATATCTTCGATCACCTATAACAAAAACATCTCCTACTATTGGCCTTAACAGTAGGGTCGAGAACTGGCGCGCCTCTTTAGGGTTTGGTGGCTGATCCATTATTTTCATGTTGGGCCTCAATCCAAAATTCCCATATTCACGTTTCCAGCTCCCGCCTCATCAAACGCAGCATGCAGTTTTCCCGCACTACGCTTTCCTAGTAGATTCTTTACCAAAATTTATAACATATTGTGCTGGTGATGCTTTCGGAATGTAATATCTTATTCTGTAGTCCGAATATAGACCCAGGGTTTTATATATCCATTCTCTACTCCACCTCTTCCAGCCAAATCCTTTTCTTGCTTTTCTGGCTTTCATTAAATTGCGTCTTATTTTCTTCTCTACCCAATGCTTCACGTAGTGAAAGCTTCGACTTGAGTTTCCAATCCTAAAATAGTTTATCCACCCTCTCAATATCGGATTAATGATATGAATCACTCTCTCTATTGGTTGCGATTTATGCCAACGAAATACTTCCTTCAACTTGTGAAGTAGGTTTGTTCGTGCTTTCATCTGTGGTGTTGTTTCTACCGTCCATTTTCCTTGTTTTGTAATTTTCTCTCGAAAATTGAATCCTAGAAAGCTGAACTTTTCCCCTTCTTTTAGGTTAACAACTTTTGTCTTTTCTTCATTTACTTCTACTTCTATTTTTGCTAATTCCTCTTGTAACCTTTTGTATACTGACTTTTCCAGCCATTCCCATTTTGGGTGTCTATCTATCAGTATTACTAAATCGTCTGCCCATCTTGCGTATTCTATATGTTGATATTTTCCTTCTTTGGTCACCTCTTTTGCTTTCTCTAGCATTTTATCTACCTCATTGAGGTATATATTGCTCAATAACGGCGAAATCGTTGATCCTTGCGCTATTCCTCGTTTTCCTCCCATCTTGAGGATTAGCTTGATCAAGTGCATGATTTCTTTATCATTTATTCTCTTGGCAATCTTTTCCATAAGAATATGATGTCGCACATTATCAAAGTAGGATTTCAGATCTATGTCAATAGCTTTTGTATTGTCTTTGATTGCTGCTTTCTCTACCCTTTTTATTGCTTCATGCGCTTTTCTCTTAGGTCTATATCCATATGATCCGTCCTGAAAGTCAGATTCGAATATTGGTTCAATTATTAGCTTTAGTGCACTTTGCACTATTCTATCACGGATGCAGGGTATGTTCAATGCTCTGAGTTTTCCCCCAGCTTTTGGTATTTCCTTTCTCCGGTTCCTATTTGGGCTATAGGTCTTGGTTATTAGTTCATATCTTATTTGTTGGAGATACTTTTCTAAGCCTTCTGCTTCTATCAATTCGAATGTCACTCTGTCAATTCCTGGTGCCCCATTACTCCTCTTTGTTAGCTTGTAGGCTTCTTTCAGTGTTTCCATTTTGCAAACATGAACATAGATTCCCCAGAATCGCCATTCCGGTTCTGCCTTCGCTTTGGTATATATCTTTCTTCTCAGGTCTTGTAATTTTATTGGCATTTTTATCATTTTACCTTTACCTCCCTTTTGTTAAAAGATTTCTACTAGTAGGGTACCTTTGCTCCATGAGCATTACCTCACTTCTTCGCTACTACGCACCCATCCGCCACCCTTTCATCTTCGGTTCATTTCCTGTTTCCAGTTATAGAACCTACCTCTCCAAGATATTTCTCCTTGGGATGAGGAGGGCTTCTCCAGTTGTTTTGTATGTCCTTGTTATCGTGCCATCACTATCACCCCGCTGAAGTAGAACAGTTGTATCAGTCGTTTTTCAACCTTCTGTACTGCCTTCACCATTTGACGGCTGGTTCGGCCTTCAGTACTGTGTTTTCGAGGCCACCTATGTGTTCACTTCCGTTATGGCCCGATAACTCGCCTTTATCCTTACGATAACGTTGTCGGTAGGCTTCAGTATCTTGGTTTCCCTCCATACTGCTACCCAAGCTACAGGACTCCGACTCTTATCCTGGTAGGTTTGACTCCTACTGAACATACTTACCTTCTCTGGACGCACCATCAAACGCACTTACTTCTAACGCTAAAGTTTCTTCCACAAATTGTCCTTCACCAATCTCGTATAATTTATCTGGCTGTTGCTTTAATACTTGTACCATGTATGACTTATCCTTTGATTTATACAAAGCCACTTCTCCTAAATGGGCAAAACAATCTTCTAATAATCGCTTAATATTCTCTTGCATATTTCTTTTTGATATACTAACCTTTACATGCTAAGAAAGCGCATACCGGTAGAGTCGTTCTGTGCCTCACCAACTTGTAATTACTCTACCAGTATGTTATGCTATAGCGACTTTTACTAATACCCCTGGTCTATGGCACATTGGCAGAGGATTTGACTGCGTATGTAAATCAGTCCCTCTATCAAACCTCCTTGGTTCTTGCTTTGCATATAGTGGCTGTCCAAGAGTATTTACTGTTTCATTAAAATCTGCTGGTGCAAAATATGTCGTAAATGTGCTTGCTGTTCCTACTGGAAAACAGTGCCCTGTATCTTTCTCAATAAATCTTCTCACGGTTCCTTCAGGGTCAGTTGCTTGCCCTCTATACTCCTCAAATGTTATGCCACAGAACGTAAATCCTGATCTCATATCGTTTCTTAGCGCTGCTCCTTCTTGCCATCAACTATGTTTTTTAAAATTTTTTGAATTTAGTCTCATTTGTTGATAATTTTGTATTTTTATTCAATTGAAAAATGTATTTTGGCAACAAAAACCCTAGTTTATACAGAAAGAAATTTATATCAAACAGCAAGCACTGCTTAGATTTTATGGTTAACGAATATGTGCTTTAAATGTGTGTAGACGCACATATTCGTTAACCTATTTTCTATACAGATTTTTTTTATTTCATATTAATTGCTTCTTTAAGTCTTGCATTGGCAATTACTATGATTTTTCGCATTAGAGCTGTTATAGCTACCATCTTCTTTTTACCTCTACCAATAAGATCAGAATAAAAAGCACCAAGTGCAGATTTAGATCTTGCAGCAGCCATAGCAGCTGTGAAAAGCTTTGCACGAACGTTGCTTCTACCACCTGTTATCCTTCGATAACCAATAGTTTTACCGCTTTCTTTTGGATGTGGAGCAACTCCAGCAAGACTTGCAACTTCTTTTTTGTTTAGGTGGCCAAGTTCTGGCATTAGACACACAAAAACTTGTGATAACTTGAGACCTATTCCTGGCACTGTTCTCAAGATTTTTTGACGCTTTTGTAACTCTGGATTTTTATCAATAATTCTTTGTATGGCATCGTTGAACTCATTTATCTGACTGGTAAAAAAGTCTATTGTTTTTTGGCAACTTTCCTTTATATAGTCGTTTTCAGGTGCTGCAAGCCTACATTTCTCTTGAGTTCTCATTTGCGTAATGTCATCACGACGTTGACAGAGTGCAACTAAGGCGGTTTGTTCTTTTGACATACGCACAAATAGAGATAGAGCACTATAGCGTTCAAAACCATATTGAGCAAGGGCTCTTGCATCTGATTGATCTGTCTTTGCTAAAGTTCCATGTGATATGATAAAACTTTTTACTTTACGAGTATTAGCTCGATGTACAGCAACATTCTTATCAACAAGAAAATGTGCTAAGCCAAGCTCATATTTTCCAGTGTTTTCTAAAGTTACTAGAGAATTAGGTAGGATATCTGAAAATTTTTGAAACAACTGTTGCCAACCAGTAGCATCATTGTCAAACTTGATAGCTCTCCTTTGGTTATAAGCTGCAGCAACATTTTTAAATTTTCCGATATCAATGCCAATGAAATTTTGATAAGATGTAATCATAATAAATAACCTCGATAGTTTAATTAATTTAAGATTGTAAACGGGTGCATACATATGTCCCATGCAACTATTCAAACGTATCGAGAGATGGGGCTAGTTTACCTTGATGGCTACGGTTGTAATACCAACTTTCATTCGGTCGCACACGCCCGTGATAGCCCTATTCCTATAGTGAGTAGGGTTATCTTTCCCTCTTATCTCTTTTATATCACATTTTTAACTTACAATCTTTCATATGCTTCTTTCACTTTACTATGCGAAGTTAATGCATCAAAAAATTCAGGGCTTACCAAGGCATGTACTCCTGTCATATATTCACCACTTAGATTATCTTCTATATGCCGGAGTACTTCCATACACTTACGCTTTACATCAGTTGTTGCAGTTCCTAGTGCAAAATTTACTACTTTTGGTGTTATTTCAAATTCGTTGTACAGATTTAATAATTCTGACCCATCAGCATCAAGAATAATTCCCTTCAGCGCTCCCATTCGCAAATGCTCTAATGTTATTGCATGTTTGTTTCTCATTGATTGCAAATGATCAGTTATTACATCTGCAAGCGCTTTAAGTTCACTCTCTGATCCAAATGCCCTTATTCCTTGTACTTCTTCTGGCAGCACTACATCATCATGCGGAATGTGCGGAATCGTAAACGTTCTTACCTTTCTTTTTCCTCTTTTTCCTACTGTTGCTGGTGCTCCTGGTATTTGTGTTGGTAATAAACTTAATACTCCGTTGTGTTCTTCTATGGTAATATGTCTAAATCTTACTGACCTACTTGGAAACAAATTTAAATTTTCAACTCGTCCATAATTTATCGGCAATATATTCATCGCATTTGTTAGTGCCGTCATGCTAAATGCTGTATTTGTAAATGGATTTTGCATTCTTTTTCTCCTTATTAATTTTAGTTAAACTCCCTTGCGGATAATGATCCCTCGTGCTTCAAGTTGCTTTATTGCTTCAGCTTTCTGTTCTTCAGTGATATTTGCTGGCCACACAACTGCATGATCTGCTAGTATTGCACCACGAGTAATAATTACTGCTTTGGCATTTTCTGTCGCATTTACATCACTTAATATTGCACCTATTGCTGTTTGTGTGCCGTCTGTTCCAGTGGGATTAAGGACTCTAATAAAACCATCTTCCGTCTTTTTGGCAACTACTGTACCAAGCTTAAGATTTTGACCTTTAGCTACTGTTATTTGATCTCTTGAATATAGACTTGATGCCTCATACTTTAATAAGTCACCATGAGCCAATGACGTCTGATAGATTATTTTGTTCAGTTATACATGTCATATTTTCTTTTCTCCTTTTTTCCCTTTAGTTTACCGCCATGTTTGTAGTTGTTGTACCAGGCGGTTATAAAAAAACTTAAATACTTGATTGTGCTCTAGCTTTAGCTACTTGCATCATCAACTCCTCTCCTGAATTCTGTGGTATTGCACTCAGTATCTCTGTCTTTTTCGTTCTCTCTGCAAGTAACTCCATTAAAACCTCCCTTGCCTGCTCAACACTTACGCTTTGCTCAATAAATTCTCCTATTTTCTCTGGCATTCGTGATAAGTTACATAAACGTATTAATTCAAGAACTTCATTACGATACTTAGTTAAATTATCAGTTTCTAGGTCAGTTGTAGTTCGTTCATTCATAGTAATACTCCTGTTTTTATTAATAGATGAAAGAATTGTAATTCCGTCTGCAAGACCTATCTCTACTGCTTTCTCCCCAAAATATAGCCCTGCTTCCGTTGATCGAATCTTTTCAATTGAAAGACCTCTGTTCCTCGCTATTAGCTGCACAAACATTTCATATAGTCGGTCTACTTCTTTTTGTAAGCTTTCCAGACTTTCAGACGTCATTGGCTCATGTGGATTTAAATCATTTTTTCTACTTCCTGCAAATACTGTGGTATATTTTATTCCCTGTTTTTCATCAAACCCACTTTGATCTATATGACTTGCTATTACTCCTATACTGCCAATACCAGAAGTTCTGCTCACAAATACCTTCTCAGCGCTAGAGGCTATAGCATATGCAGCAGAGTATGCATCATCATTTGCTATCGCTATTATCCTCTTTTTTGCTCTTGATTCATAAATAAAGTCAGCTAGGTCAAATATACCGTTTACCTCTCCTCCGGGGCTATCTATATCAAGCAGAATAGTTTCTATATCTTTGTTTGATAATGCTTCTTCTATTTCTTCTTGAATTTTCTCATATGATGTCATTCCCAGAAAATCGTCAAAAGCCCCTGGTTTTTTGGTCAAAATTCCATGTATTGCTATTACTGCTGTTTTTTCTATATTCTGATTTACTGCATGTTTTATATTTTTAAAGATAGGTTGTTTTCCGTTATATAGTGACAACAGGTCAAAGCTTTTTTGCTCTATCATCATCGGCCTACATAGCCAGTTGGTTTGTAAAATTTTCATAATGTAAATGAGATTTATTTTGTTTGTGTCCTGACATCAGAATCAAAGAGAAGGTTGAAAGAATCAGCACGCTTTTGATCTTCTGCTATTTCTTGGTCAATTTCTTCTACATCGTAACCCATTTCTGATACTACTTCTGAGCGACTCTTGAAGCCATTTCTTACCGCCATTTGCTGTGCTTGCTGGTCTTTCAGTGGATCTACCCAATCAAATCCCTGTGGTATCCATTTTACTTCTTCTTTCGCTGCTTTTACTACTTTTTCATCTATACTCAGTTCTCCACAAAGTACTGCTAACTCTAGCCATTTACTCCATACTGGTCTGCAAAATTGAAATACCATAATGTTATGTTGCAGCATAGCACATCGACGACGAAACTCTATTAATCCTGCTCGAATGGATGAATAATTAACACCTGTTAAATCTCCTGTTAGCTGCTCATATGTTATTCCTGTACCTATTGCTATTGCCCTCAGTTGCTGTCTCATGAATGCTTCATAACTTCCTCCAACATCTGATGGCTCTGAAAATTTTATGTCTTCTCCTGGGTCTAAAAGCTGCATTGTTCCTGGCTCTAAACCTGATAATGCTACTCCTTGCTCATTACTTTCACTTTCTCCTAAAATATTTGCTTCAGGATCAAGTCTTGTAATAAACCCTGCAAACATTGCTGCAGTTTTCTTTCTCACCAGCTCTGCATCATCATATTGATCAAGCTCATAAAGCTTCAGCAGTATATTAGAAAGCCAAGGCTCCCCTCTGATTTGCCCAGGTCTTAAAGGTCTATAAATATGTAAAACATCATTTGCTGGTACTCTCACTGATTCACCAAACGAGCCTTCACCAGGGTGTTCTTTAAATAGGTAATATGCTTCTCTTTGCCCAAGCCTGTTAAACTCAATCCCGTTTCTTATTACATTACCATTTCCTAAAGTTTGATTTGTTTTATTATCTAAATGTTCAGACTCAAGTACTTGCAGTTGTAATGGTACAGAAAATCTATCTTCCAGCTTTCTCGTTCTTAAACGTACAAAACATTCTCCTCCCTCTATCATACTTCTGCATACTAGAGCTTGTAATCCATAAAAATCACTTACTCCGTTACTGTCTGCTTCATCTGTCCATCTTAGCCATAATTCTTGCACCTTCTTTCGAAATTCTCCATCTCTTGCTTTTGATTGTGGTTTTATTCCTGTTCCAATAGAGTTACTTACTATCGTATCAATTATATTTGCAGCGTAAGGATTTTTTCTCACCATATCACGTGATCTACTACGTAAAGTTTCAAGGTTTTGAGACAGCAAATTGTTTATACTTCCTAACTCTGGTTGAAAGTGAAAAAATCTTCTTCCTGAACCTGATGCATCCCACGCTGAACTTTTGATTTTTGGCTTACTAAATAGTTGTTTGAATGATTTGAGTAGCATTACTTCTCCTTATCTGAAATTTTTGATAACTCAGCCTCTAGCTCTTCTACTGTTGGTAAAGCTGTCTTTATATTCTCTGGTAGACTTTCAGTTATTCGGTATTCTGCTAGTCCTATTGGTTTTGTCATATCTTTTAGAGTGTATTTTGCTAGTACATCATTTTTAGATTTACATAAAATCAACCCTACAGATGGTTGATCTGTCTCGTGTTTTAGCAAGTCATCTACTGCTGAAAGGTAGAAATTCATTTTACCGGCGTATTCTGGTTTAAACTTATTATCTTTCAATTCAATTACTATAAAACAACGTAATTTTAGATGGTAGAATAATAGATCGACAAAGAAGTCTTCATCACCAACATCTAAATGAAATTGCCTACCTACAAATGCAAATCCTTCCCCTAGCTCAAGCAAAAACTTCTCTACATGGCCTACAAGACCTTTTTCTACTTCTCTTTCATGAGCGTCATCTCCTATACTCAAAAAATCAAAAATATATGGATCTTTTAATGTATAATGTGCTAAATCTGACTGGGGAGAAGGTAACTTATCTTTGAAGTTAGTAACAGCTTTTCCTTGACGTTTGTGCAATTCACGTTCGATTTGCATCACCATTATACTACGTGACCAACCGTGCTCTATAGCTTTTTGAAAATAAAATAGTCTTTCTTTTGGATCTTTTACTTTATCTAAAATAACTACAATATGAAACCAAGGCAATTGTGCAGCAACCTGCTGCGTAAATTCAGTATCTTGATATTCTGCAGCAAATTGACGCATATAAGTAAGATTCCTAGCACTAAATCCCTTCATTTCTGGAAATGCGCTTCTCAAATCCTTACTTAGCTGATCTATGATTTTAGCACCCCAACCATGTTCTTTTTGGCGCCTTAAGATCTCTGTACCAATATAGTGATAAAGCACAATGAGTTTGCTATTTACTGCTAGTGCTGCTTTATAACGACTAGTAGCAATCTGTTCTTTGAGCTGCTCTAAAAATTCTGTATATTCTTTTGCTATAATTTTTGTCATACGGTTCCTTTTAACGATTTTTATCATTATATGATCCCTTTACTCGTTGAAAAAACAATCTTTCTCTTCGGTTTCATTCCAACAATCTTTAGCTCAGCTTTAATACGTTGTCTTAAGTTTAGTAAATCATTTATCTGAACTTCAGCATATCTCACTACATGGTCACCATATGCAATTGATACTACTCGCTCTCCGTTTTGCAGCTTCTTTATCGCTTCTTCGACTTGAACTAAATACTCTTCGTTATACATTTTCCAGCCACTTACTCTGTCTTACTTTCTTAGGTTTTTTACTTTCTATTTTTCCACTCAAACTATTCCATTTACTCTCTGGCCAACGATCGATTCCAAGCGCAATAGATGCTGCTCTCGCATAAATTCGGCAATCTAGTACTTCATTTCTTTCTCTTACTTTTTGCCACTCTTGTTTGGTGTATCCTTTTACTACCTTGCTGACTAATTGCTCTGCCGTTAGCTGCTTAAAATACTCAGGTGCATACTCGGGAAAATGACAATATCCTGCTGGCACTTTCTCTTCTTCTTTTAAAATATTAAGTAGCTGAAAAAGCTCTGACTTTAATATCGATACTCCTACTGGCCAGAGCTTTATTCCTCTTTTTAGCTTTTGACCACCAACTGTTATATCAACTCTACTTGGGCTGCTAAGTGGCACTAGGGCTTTATTTACACCTTTAACTGCCATTACTCTTCCAGAGCCTTGATGACCTCTTACCCAATTGTATACTTCTTGTGTTGCATACCCTGCATCAACCGCCATCATGCTTATCATGTATTCAAGCCCATTTTCACCGATAAAATGATGATTGAGTAACTCTGAAAGCTTTCCCCATACTTCTCCTCTTCCAGTATCACCTTCAAATACTCGGTAGTCTATTGACCAACTTTCGCGGCTTTTTCCCCATGCTACAACTTCTACTTCTAAACGATCTTTTTGGACATCTACTCCTGCTGTGAGAACTACTTAGCCTTTTGGTACTGTGCCAATCTGAAAAAATTCTCTTCTGTTGAATAATTGCTTCCAGTCTGGTACTTCTCCCTTATCTACCCAGGTTTCTCCAAGCGTTGTGTTGATCCAAACTTTCAGTAATTGTTCACTTTCCTTTGCATGCAGAAAATCCTCTACTGCTTGTTGCCAACTATACCACCCAACTGGACTATAAAGACTTGAAAGATGAAATCCTTTTTTCTCCCCTTCTTTTGCCTCTGTAGCTCTCCATTCTCCACGTTCTAGCATCTCTGTCTTTTGATGATTTTCTATTTTGCCGCTACATTCAGTGCAGACATAATGTGCTGTTCTTGAGTCGTTGTTTTCCCATTTTATTTGTGACCATTTCAGAACTTGATAGTAATTACAATGTGGACATGGTACAAAAAAGTATCTCTTATCTGTTGCTTCAAATTCCTTCTCAATTCTGCTTATTCCATGAATCGTTGGTGTTGATACTAAAAAAATCTTTCTCCGTGCAAATGTATTAGTTCGGGCTATGCTGAGTAAAACTGGATCTCCTTCTCCTCCTGAATCTCCTGGGTAGGCATCTATTTCATCAAGAAAGAGATATTTTACTGGCATAGATCTCAGTGCTACACTGCTATTTGCTCCGGTTATTACTACTATTCCACCTGGAAACTCCTTACTTTGTACAGTATTGCCTGAATCTCTTGATCTTTGGTCTTTTACTTTACTTTTTAAACATGGTGTACTTTCAATCAGTGGCGCAAATCTTCCTTTTGACCAACGCTTTCCCATTTCAACTGTTGGCTGTACTACTAGCATTGGTCCTGGTGTTTGATCGATGATATAGCCAATCCAATTGTTGCCAGCTTCTGTTCCTCCAATCTGCGCTCCTTTCATGAATACTACTTTTTCTGCTGGTGAGGACGGAGAAAGTGAATCCATGATTTCTTTTAAATAAGGAGTTCTCTCTGTTCTCCATTTTCCTGGCTCTGATGCTGCAGTTGCTGCTAAAACTCGATACTCATTTGCCCACTCTGATACTTTAAGCTCTGGATCTGGTCTTAAACCTTCAGAAAAAGATGTAGCGTATATCATATTGCTACCTCTTCACCATCATTAGATGATACTTCAACATCACTTAAAATAGAACTGCACTCACTTGTTTTCTCACTTTCGAGTTCAATAAACATTTTCTTTTCAAGTGCTTCTTCTATGTACTTCTGAGTTAAATTACTCATTGTTATTGCAGCTATGAGCGCAACTATTCCCACCATTACCGCAGCTATAATGTTAGGGTAAATTCCTACTATCGCTATTGCGCATATTGTTATAGTGACACAGATGATATTGGTATATTTCTTTATTTTTTTGTCTGCTATTTTCCTTTCTTCAAAATATTTATTGCTCAATAAATGAAATGTTGGAAAGTTCTTCTGTCTTCCAAATAACACTATTTCCTTCTCTTTGCTCAGTAATTTTATTAATTTTGCGTTGTTCGTTATTATTGCATACTGAAAAACATCCGTGGCATCTGCTCCTCTCTTTAGCAACAACTTTACTACGTTAAAGTGACCATGCTTTGCAGCAACATAAATTCCCGTTTTTCCACTCTCATCTACAGCATCTATTTCAACTCCTTCACCAAGAATACCGTCTATTAGGTCTTCATATCCTTTTCTGGCAGCTAAATGAAGCAAACTGTTTTTATCAGCTCCGTATCTATTACTTGCTAAAATCTTTACTATATCTAATCTATTTGCTTCTTTTGCATAACAAAATGGTGTCTTGCCATTATCATCCTTAATTAAAGGATCTATATCTTCTCGAGTTAGTAAAACTTCTATTGTTTTAAGTCTTTCAGCGTAATGTAGAGGTGTTTTATTTTCATAATCTTGTAAATTAACCCCAGCATTAGGAACATTTATTAAGCATCTTACAATATCTAAACATAAGTCCCTTTCGTCGTAATTACTACTACTTATAGCTACGTGCAAAGAAGATAATTTCATTGCATTTCTGCCGCTACCAGCTATATTGACATTCGCACCAAGATTTGAAAGTAATTTTACTACTTCTAGCTTCTTGTTGTTCACTGCATAATGAATTGCTGCATGATTTCTCACGTCAAGAACATCCTTATCCGCGTTTCCTTCTCTAATTAAAATTTCTACTATTTCTTCATGTCCAGCTCCTGCCGCTAAGTGTAATGGTGTATGTAGTAAAGCATTCTGCTCATTAACATTAACTCCTTTGTTGAGTAAAAACCTTACAGCATTTGCTTCATTCAACATCGCAGCTAAGTGAAGTAAGCTATCTCCCTCTGATCCATATTTATGATTGATTAGTGCTTGTAATATTTCTTCTCTTGCACAAGAAAGCGCACTTTTACCATCATCATCAGCGATCAGTGGATTAATATTTTTCCTGTTCAGTAAGAGTGCAACCATACTAAGCTCGTTAATTTCTACTGCATAATGCAGCGGTGTCCTTCCATTTAATCCTCTAACGTTTACATCTACTCCTGGCTGATTAATGAGACACTCTATTAATTCTAAACTTAACTTAGCAGACATTATTAAAATTTAGCGTTAGATAATTCTTCAAGTGAGTTTGTAATCTCTTCAGTTAGCGTCTTATGAATCTTTTCAGTGTCACTCAGTGATGCAAGCAGTGCTGAAACCCTATTTGGAATATTAAGCAAATTATTACGGACAACTCTTGCTACATTAAATGCATCGCGCTTTACTTCCTCTACTGCTACAAGTTCTCCTATCTCAGCCTTAGCTTTCGCCTCAAGTAGTTTACCTCGTTCCATTTCATTTTTTATTCGAGTTTTAAGCAACATTGTGGAAAGGTTACTTGTATTTTCGTTTTCTGGATTTTTTCTCCTCAGTGGCTGACTTGGATCTCTTATTGTTTCTATAGCCCTGTTTGCTTGTTCTCGGTCAATGAGTCCATCCTCCAGCTCAACTATTCCTTTTTTTACTAAATAACAGACATATTGCTTTGATACTCCTATCTCCCTTGCCCACTCTGTTTGTGTTATTTTTTCCACTTTTTTTGCCCCTTTTTACGAATTTCCTTCTTGAATTTCTGCAAAAGTTTTACCAGTATCGGCTAAAATGGCATCTCTTCCCGTGTATACTTGCCAACGTTTTATGGTTACATCTACAAATTTTGAATCTAGCTCTATTGTTCTACAAATTCTTCCTGTTCTCTCACATGCAATCAGTGTGCTGCCAGAACCGCTAAATGGATCAAGTACTATGTCTCCAGATCTACTGCTGTTTACTATTGCTCTCTCCATTAGCTCTACTGGCTTCATCGTTGGATGTAGTGAGTTATGTATTGGCTTATCATAAAACCACAGATCACTTTGATTTCTTCCTCCATGCCACTCACGTTTATTGCCGCTTTTCCATCCATAGAGCATTGCTTCGTATTGTCTTTGATAATCTGATCTTCCTAGCGTAAAGTGATTCTTTGCCCAAATGATAAATGTTGACCAACGACCACCTGCTTCTTCAAATGCTTTTTGCAACGTCGAAAACTCTGATGATGATATGCAGATGTAAATTGCTCCTTTCGTATATGCTAAAATATTGGAACAGATGTAGTAGAGAAAAAGTTCGTACTTTTCACCTTGATTATCGTTTAGTATTTTTTTATCTTCTCTTTCCTGACTGCTACCGTAATCAACGTTATATGGAGGATCACATACGGTAATATCTGCCATTTTATTGTCTAATACCGCTTTATATGATTCAACTAAAGAGCTATCACCACAATAGATTCGATGATCACCTAAAATCCATAAATCCCCTGGTTTTGTTATTTCTACTTTTTTGTCATCAACAACTAAGTCAGAAAGATCTTCTTTTTCACTGTCTAAATCATCAAGAAAGTTTTGAACTTTTTCTAATTCAAATCCAGTCATTTTAAGATCAAACTGTAAATCTTCTAACTCTTGAATTTCCACTTTTAAAAGCTCATCATCCCACTTTGCCCAGTTAGCTGATTGATTTGCCAGTAATCGAAAAGCTTTAGTTTGTGGTTCATTTAAATTATCACTTAAAACCACAGGAATACTCTCCATACCAAGTTTTCTTGCTGCTTTAAGTCTTAAATGACCATCAACCACAGTGCCATCGCTTTTTGCAACTATTGGTATACGAAAGCCGAATTCCCTGATTGAAGCACACATTCTGTTTACTACGTCATCATTTTTACGAGGATTACGCTTATATTCGACGAGGTTTTCAACAGGATAGTAGTGGATTGCTAAATTCATATCTTAATAATTAAAAAGTTAATATTCAAAATATCTCTGACACTAGAAAAGGCCTGGGGTCAGCACCACCAAACCCGCCATTATGGCCGAAAGGACCCACTTTTTATGAGCTTATTAATATCTTTCCATAACATAGAACATCAAAGCTAAAGCATCTGCTTGATTATCATCTCTAGGTGAAAAACCTTTTTCACGTATCGCTTCAATAACTTCACTCTTACTTGCATTGCCTTTGCCTGTTATAAAGCGTTTTATAGTCTTAACAGGAACACTCTGATAGGGAATATGATTCTCTTCACACCAAGCAGAGAGAACTGCAAGAAAACCACCATAACAATGCGCTGCATCAGTTCCAAGGTGTCTTCTTACTTCCTCAAAATAAACTGTTTCAATACTTGGAAATTTTTCTTTCATTTCATTCAACCACTTACGAAAATTTAGAAATACCATGCCACCTCCACTGAAACGACTACCATGAAAACTTTTGCTTCCACTTTCAATTACTCCATCTGTTAGAATTGCCCAGCCCGTTTGCTTGCCAAGGTCGAGTGTTAGGATTGACATTTTCTTTGTGTTTGAAGCGTATAGAGGTAAACTAACCTCGTTGAAACAATGCCCTTCTATTATATATATACCGGATTTCTTACTACTTTTTCCGGGATTTTCTAAAAAAAAAGTTAAAATAATTTCAAAACTGCTCACCAGCTAAAGAATAAAGTAGATAGTTCTCTATTTTTAGAGTTTTACAGTTGCTTGTCTTTTTTACAAATAACCTATATGCTACTTGAAGTAAGGTAGAGTAGATATGATAATAAATGAAAACGAAATTTTATTATATACAACTCCAGATGGAGACGTGAGAATTGATGTTTTGTATCGAGATGAAAACATTTGGCTTACACAAAAAAGAATGGCGGAGTTGTTTGATGTTAATATTAGAACAATTAGTGAGCATTTACAGAACATATTTGCTAGTCAAGAGTTAGATAAAGATTCAGTTATCCGGATTTCCCGGAATACTGCTGAAGATGGTAAACAGTACCCTACACAATTTTATAATTTGGATAGCTATTGGTTATCGAGTTAATTCTAAAAAGGCTACATCTTTCAGAGTATGGGCTACAAAAATTTTGAGAGATTTCATCATCAAAGGATTTGCATTAGATAGCGAACGGCTAAAAAACGGCCTAAAGTTTGGCAAAGACTACTTCAATGAATTACTTGAAAAAATCAGGAGCATCCGAACGTAGGTTTTACCAGAAGATTACCGACATTTATGCTGAATGCTCTGCAGACTATGATCCAAATTCAGAAATAACAAAACAATTTTATGCAAAAGTACAGAATAAATTATATTGGGCGATTTACGGCTTGACTGCAGCAGAGCTATCGAGTTGATCATAAAAAACCACATATGGGACTAACTACTTGGAAAGATGGTCTAGGTAATAAAATTCATAAGAGTGATGTAAGTGTTGCAAAAAACTACTTGACTGAAAAAGAATTAAGTGAACTAAATCACATTGTCTCAATGTATCTAGATTATGCAGAACTTCAAGCAAGAAAGCATCGGCTAATGAAAATGCAGAATTGGGTTGAAAAGTTGGATGCATTTCTATTGTTCAATGATTATGAAGTACTTAAAGATGCTGAGTGCTGAAGTTGCAAAAGCTCTAGCTGAAGGAGAATACGAAAAGTATAGAGTTATACAAGATAAATTACATGAATCTGACTTTGATGAATTAATTAAAGCAAGTAAAGAAAGTGAGAAAATAACTACAACAAAAACCAGCTTGTAGTTGAGCTATCTGTGTTTGACATCTTGCTTTTGTTTTAATTTCAAGGGGGGTGAACCACCCTTTAGAAAGCCCTATCTGCCAATAAATAGTGAAAACATAAATCTTTGTCTCCATTATACGAGATAAAATTAGAGACGTAAATAAATAAATTTTGATCTTTGTCTCCATTTTAAGCGGTACATAAGTTTTAGATGCAGAAAAAGCTCAATAGAAAAAAATGATTCATTTCTGTAATTTTAGACACCTATGCCTAAAGAACAAACAAATCATATCCTCTTTTTCCGGAATACTCAATAAATTGGCTGAAATCTTGAACGGAATACATATTGTAATTTAATTGTTAGGACATTTATATTATAAGCAAAGCAGAAATTTAATAACTAAAGGAGAAAACCTATGTTTTAAAGCTAGCCACAACTTTTAAGCAAAAAAATACTCCCCTGATTAAAGATCGCTTATAAAACAACTCTAAACTCAACTAAAAGGTATTTTAATTAATCTTACTATCACGAAAGAAACTTACATATAAGTTTAACACGGTTTTCATGCCTTGTAAAGAAAATTTTTTAAAAAGAATTTAACGTTTCCTGTCTCAAATCCTTTTTTTTTAGAGAGCTATCTATAAGAGTTAAAAAATTAAAGAATAAATAAGAATGAAAAATATAAAATATAAATAGGGTATTATTATATACCTTATTTTTATTATTTATAATAATAGGGTTTTTCTCTAAACTAAGAAACACTCAAAATCAGCCAAGGAACAGCCTTTTATGATATTATAGTAGTTTGCTTGACTTGTAACCTTAAATTATGTTAAACTCCCCTACAGTAGCCCACTTCTCAGCTTAATGAGATTTCATTTTCCAATCTAAAATGGCTTAAACTGCCAAAAGTCTATATAATCTCGAATCTAAAGTACTTAATTCACAAATAATTATTATTAATAGTTTTACTAATATAGCATTTTTACGGCTACCTCTTATAGACGGAAAATCTCTCACCTGGGTATATTGTAAACACGTTAAGCTCTATTAAAGTTTAATAGAAAAATCGTAATAAAAAAAATTTTAGAGCAATTCATATTTCAAACCACATTTACAGTATATATCTGTTATGGAGGAGAAGAAAAGTAGTAGATAGCTTATTTGATTATGTAAGTGTCTCATAAGGAAAGTATAGTATATTTTGCAACATAATGCAGATGCAACTTATAGGTGGCCTTTTTGTTTAAAGTTAAAATGAAATTAAATTTTGTAATTTTTTTGAGGAGTGTAAGTTGAGAGCAGAGCTAAATTTTCAATACCACCATTGTCCTTTACAGAATTTGCGTTACCTGTTCATTTTTGTAATTTCAATGAAAAATTTTTAGAGCAAATCATATTTCGGACTGCATTTTTAGTCGTTAGAAAAGTAGGTCATTTAGTGGAGTATGAAAGCGGAGTTGTGCAAAATTTTTTAAAAAAGTGAACAGTTTTTAGAATTTTTGTGAACATATATAGTAAGGAAATAGTGTAAGTTTAAAGTCAGATGTTTTTATAATAAGGAGTAAACGTGTTTTGGAAAAATTTCCCTCACTTCCGGAAAGATCGATAAGGGATCCGGTATACTATAGTCAATGGTACAGAAATATAAGCATCTCTTGAGTTATGTTAATAAGTGAACTTAGTTTATGCAGTAAGCAACTGTTATAAATTTTCTAGCATATAGGTATATTTACTTATTAAAGTAAGCTTCAAAATGCAAATCATTTGGCAAACCTACCAAATAACCAGATGAACTTACAAAGAGAAATACAAGAAAATCAATACCTTAAGAGAATTTCAAATGGCAAATAAAATTTCATTTGGCAAAATTGCCAATCGGCTCCAAAGCTGCGTATATGTGGAGGTTTAACCAAAATGTTAAATGGCAAATTTCCTTATATATAATATATATTACATACTATAAATATGTAATATATCAATGTGACAAAATAGAAGCATTATGATTATTTAATAGGAAGTTGACATAGTGAGGAAAATATTGTAGAATTATATTAGAGTATTTTGTCTTAAAAGAAAGAAAACTCTAAGAGCCTTCAATCTTACCTTTACTGTAAACCTGAACTGACTTCCTTCACTTATTAATATATTTTTCAAGCTTTGCCAAGAGAACCACCTACTACATTTTTTACTTCATGATAAGAGAACAAGACCGCAACCAATACAGCCTTGCTCAAAAACCTTTCAAACACTTAACTTTAAAAGGAGCTTCAACCTATGGTACAAGATTTTTTAACTGATGTCAAAGAAAAAAATACTTTAAATTATGATTTTAACGACGCTGTCTCACATTTAGAACCATTAGAACAATTTGATGTAGAAGAAATAAAAAGACAACTATTATTAAACATCAGATCATGCCTTTCTTATTTATTTCCAAGAGGAACTTTTCATGGTGACAAATTTCAGATAGGTGATGTACAAGGTAATAAAGGCAAAAGCCTCAAAGTTGAATTAGCGTATGGCAAGGTCGGATTATGGATTGATTTTGCAACTGGGGACGGTGGTGACATTATTGATCTTTGGGCAGCTGCACATGGGAAAAACGCTAAAATAGAATTTGTTGAAGTAATTTCTTCGATAAGTGAATGGATAGGATGTAACAAGCGACCTACTAAAGAGCAAAAGAGAATAACTCAATGGGACTATCTCGATCAGGATAATCAGTTGATTGCCAGCAAATATCGTTATGATACTGCTTCAGGAAAAAGTTATCAACCATTTGATGCTAAAAAATCTACCTTTACTGCACCTGAGATCAGGCCTCTGTATAACATTCCAGGCATCACTAAATCTGATAGAGTGATATTGGTAGAAGGGGAAAAATGTGCTGAGCTACTCATAGAACAAGGGATCACTGCAACAACAGCAATGTTTGGAGCAAAAGCACCTATTGAGAAAACTGATTGGACTCCACTTAAAGGTAAACACATTATTATATGGCCAGATAACGATGATCCTGGAAAAGATTATGCTCAAGAAGCCGCAAAAAAGCTTTCTGGTTTTGGAGTTGCATCACTTTCTATTCTCAAGATTCCTCAAGATAAGCCAAAATCTTGGGATGCTGCAGATAGTGTGCTAGAAGGAATGAACGTTGAAGAATTTATCCTTAACAACAAAAGCCCTTATTCTTCAAGAAAGTCAAAAAGAATTGATACTACAGTTTGGACCAATATCCCTCCAGAAAGAAAGTGGGTTATTAAGGATTGGCTCCCTGTAGGAAGTGTTACAGCTCTTTATGGTGATGGTGGTGTTGGAAAATCTCTCCTTGCTCAACAATTAATGACAGCCGCTGCTTTTGGTAAACCTTGGCTTGGAATAGATCTGGAAAAAATAAAGACATATGGTGTGTTCTGTGAAGATGATGAAGAAGAACTTTGGCGTCGGCAATGCGCAATAAATGAATTTTATCAATCAGGTATGGAATCTTCTGATTTTCAGGATAATGTTGGCTTATGGTCACGAGCAGGGCACAATAATCAACTTATGGTTTTTAATAACAAAGATACTGGTCAATTAACTACGTACTTTCAAGAGTTACTTGAGGATATTGAATCGTTTCAGCCGAAGCTTGTGATATTAGATACAGCAGCAGACCTATTTGGAGGAAATGAAAACGACCGTTCTCATGTGAGACAATTTATTCAAGGTTGTTGTGGTCGAATAGCTCAAGCAATAAAAGGAGCTGTTTTATTACTTGCCCACCCTTCTGATGCGGGAATAATACGTAAAACTGGCACAGGCGGTTCAACAGCATGGAATAATACAGTAAGGTCTCGTTGGTATTTGACTAGACCAGATAAAGCTAATGCTTCTCCTGATGAGAGAATTTTATCGCGCAAAAAATCTAACTATTCGCAGTGCAATAACGGGCAAATGACACTTTACTGGAAAAATGGGGCATTTGTACATGACAATTCAGTTTTAAATTCAGAACCAATAATCAGAGATCAATATAGTAAAAAGTTGGATTTAGAACGGATGAGAAAACATGAGGTTATCTTGAATTTAATTCGCAGTAGCGCATATCAAGGTAATATTTATACTGCTGGACAATTTGCAAAGCGTTTTGAAGGAGAAGAGGGGCTTGGCAGTGAGCGCAATATTAGAGAAAGAATAAATAATCTTGCAACTCTTGGACAGATTAAATTCTTTCGTAATGCTGCAGGATATGGGACCAATTCTAAATATGGATTTCTTTGTGTGCAGGATATGGAATTTAAAGTTTCAGTAGGAGATAAAGTAGAGCACAAGTTAATAAAGCCAACACATTACTATCTACAAGCAAATGGTGCGGTCTTGCCTATTAAAGATTTAGATGTTTTGTGGTAATTTTTCAAAAAGTTTCTGAAAATAGCAATTACTTTTATTCAAATTTTCAGGATGTTGAGAGCATTTAAGAGGGGCAAGTGAGTTTTCTAAAAAACCTTCATACAAAATTTTCTTTACAATGAATAAAAATGACGATAAAATCATGTGCAAGTTTATTTTATACTAATAGAATTAGTATAAGTACATTTTATTCAAATTTTAAAGGGCATTACAGACGCTAAAGAGATACAATCGATTGGGTTGGACACACTCGCTTTAGAACTTAATTACAGGCTTTTTGGTGAATTAAGCAGTAGTTACCTTATTTCAAACAGAGTGGTCTAAGAGGTTTCATCAATAAAAACCATACTTGAAAGTAGCACACACTCAATTATAACTATGGGGCGTCTCTTTCTAAAATTTTACTTAAGAATTACTACAGATGCTAATTTAACGAATTTTGTCTGTTCGATGGTAGTTATTTTCCTCTAGAAAATCAAAGTGGACTTTACATCTTACTAATTATAAATTAACTTACTACCTAATCAATTCCTGAATTATGTATGAGTAAAATTTTGATAATATTAGCAGCAGGAAAGAGCAGTAGAATGAATTCTGAATATTCAAAAGCGTTGCACCAAGTGGGAAATCTTACTCTTTTAGAACATATAATTTCTAATGCAAAATCGCTGAGTCTAAAAAGCTTATCAATTGTTGTTAACAACTCCCTTCTAAAAGATTTAGAAAACTTTGATACTCTAAAAAGTATAATCGATCAATACAATATAAAACTAATAATTCAAGAAGATATTACAGGCACTGGCACTGCAGTTAAAATTGCTCTAGAAAATCTGGAGGAGTTATCTGATCAAGACATAGTTTTAATACAGTATGGAGACACTCCTTTTATATCTAGCGATACAGTTATGAAAATGACTGATTGTTTAAAGTATAATAATTTAGTTCTTCTTGGATTCAATAGTCAAGATGAACAATATGGAAGATTAGTAATTGATAATTACGGAAATGTTCAAAAAATCCTAAAAAATGGAGATAAAATGCTTCTTGCAAACTCTGGAATAATGGCTTTATATGCTAAAGATCTCTTTACCTTAGTAAAAGAAATAAAATTCAATAATTCGACCAATGAATATTGTCTTAATGATATAGTGCCCATTGCAGCAAACAATAACTTGAGTGTAGGTTATGTAGTTTCTGATGAAAGAGAAGCAATGGGAGTAAATAATAAAGAGGATTTGATTAAAGCCGAACACTATTTTCAAGAAAGAAGGCAGCCAACTTTTCTTTCATAACTACATTTTTTTATTCATTAATTTAAGTTGACATTTGTTTTATACTGGTTTTATAATACCTTTTGATTCTTACTTGTAAGATAATTGGTACGACAAATTTTCCTATTTGTAGTGAGAGGGTATACATGGGGATATTAATAACAGGTGCTGCAGGTTTGATAGGGTCAACCTTGGTGAAAAAGTTAGAAAACCAGGGCCATGAAGTAATAAGCTGTGATATTAGGTTTCGCAACAATCCACTCAGTTTTTTTTCAGAAGATATAGTACCACTACTTGCTAAGTGTACAGGAATTATTCATCTGGCTGCAATTTCTCGAGTTATACATGGTGAACTTTATCCTGAACTGTGTAAAAAAATTAATGTTGATGGTACAATGCAGTTTTTAGGGTTATGTAAGTCACTTCCAAATAAACCATGGTTTATATATGCAAGTAGTAGGGAAGTCTATGGAGAGCAGAAGGAACTGCCGGTTACAGAATCTGCTAGTATCGATCCAATAAATAATTATGCCAAAGGTAAAGCATTTATTGAGAAGCAAATAACAAGTTTAAAAGATTTTAATGTAGCAATATTACGCTTTTCAAATGTATACGGTGGTTTACTAGATCATAACAGTAGAGTAATTCCCGCACTCTGTATTAATGCATTAAGAGGTGATCCAATTAAAATAGAAGGTAAAGAATGTGTTTTTGATTTTACCTACTTGGATGATGTTATAGAGGGTATATGCTTAACTGTTAAATATTTACAAAGTGAAAAATCTTCTCTTCCTGCTATTCATCTTACTACTAATAGCCCATGTACTTTAGAAAACTTAGCAAAAACAATATTAAAAGTCACGAAAAGTGATTCTAGAATTGATTTTTATCCTCCAAGAAATTTTGACGTAACTAAGTTCCATGGTGATTTTACTAGAGCTAAAGAGCTACTTGGTTGGTCTCCAAAGCATTCATTAGAAGTAGGATTAAGCAATTTTATAAAAAGTCTACAAAACAATATACAAGAGTATCCTAACAATATAGATATGGTAATATATGAAAATATTAAAAGTTATTCATGGTTACCCTCCTTATTATAGCGCTGGTTCAGAGGTTTACAGCCAAACTCTTGCTCATGAACTAGCAAATAACAATGAGGTACAAGTATTTACTAGGTATGAAAATAGCTTTTTACCTGATTTTTATTACACTACAGTCCTAGATCGTAGTGATTCTCGAATCTTACTGCATTTAATTAATATACCCATAGCTAAATATCGTTATAAATTTATTAATGAAGAAGTAGATATAAAATTTAAAAGAGTAATAGATAACTTTCAGCCAGATCTTATACATTTTGGTCATCTTAATCATCTATCAATTACTTTACCAGAAATTGCTTTTAAAGAAAATATACCTACAATTTTTACGCTACATGACTTTTGGTTAATGTGTCCAAGAGGAAGGTTTATTCAACGCAATTCTGAAGATTTATTACAGCTTTGTGATGGACAAAAGGATCAAAAATGTGCAACCCAATGTTACAAGGGATATTTTACAGGAGATGAAGAATTCCTGAATTCAGACCTAAATTATTGGGAACAATGGGTTGCAACTAGAATGAAGCACACAAGGAAAATAATAGACTATATAGATTACTTTATTTCCCCATCGAAATTCTTGATGGATAAATTTACTCAGGATTTTTATGTTCCGATAAACAAAATTTCTTATCTTGATTATGGTTTTGATCTCAATCGTCTTAAGAATAGAAATAGAGTACAAGAAAAAGAGTTTATTTTCGGTTATATTGGTACTCATACTCCCGAAAAAGGTGTTGATCTATTATTGAAAGCTTTTTCTCACTTATCATCTAAAGCAAAACTTAGAATTTGGGGAGCAGCAAGAGAAGAAACTAAAGCTTTAAAAGCGATTGCCGATCAGTTTTCACCTGTTGTTAAAGAAAGAATAGAGTGGATGGGAAGTTATGATAATAAGAATATAGTTACTGACGTATTTAATAAAGTTGATGCAATAGTCGTTCCTTCAATTTGGGGTGAAAATTCACCGTTAGTAATACATGAAGCACAGCAACTTAGAATACCAGTTATAACAGCCGATTATGGTGGTATGGCAGAATATGTAAGAGATGGACTATTATTTAAGCACAGAGATGCAAGTAGTTTGTCAGAAAAAATGCAAGTCCTATCTACAAATCAGGAGTTATACAATAAACTTACCCAAAAAGGCTATCCTTATACTAAAAATGGAAATATACCTTCTATAGGTGAGCATACTGAGAAACTTAACAAGATTTACCGTAATGCTATTGAAAAGAAAGGCAAATCAGTAGCTGTGAAACCTGGTCCTTGGAGAATTACTTTTGATACTAATCCAGATTACTGCAATTTTGCTTGTATAATGTGCGAATGTTTTTCACCATACAGCAAAGTTAAAGAAGAGAAGAAAGCTAAAGGAATAAAACCTAAGATACTGTCGATAGAAACTATCAGAAAAGTAATTAAGGAAGCAGCTGGCACACCTTTAAGGGAAATCATTCCTTCTACTATGGGTGAGCCTTTAATGTATAAAAGCTTTGATGAAATAATCAATTTGTGCCATGAGTTCGGCCTTAAGCTTAACCTCACAACCAATGGTTCTTTTCCCATTAAAGGAGCTAGAAAATGGGCTGAACTATTGGTACCAATTTTATCTGATGTTAAGATTTCCTGGAATGGGGCAACTAAAGAAACTCATGAAAGAATCATGAAAGGTTCAAAATGGGAAGTAGTGACAGAAAATTTAAAAACTTTCCTTGAAGTTAGAGATAAATACTTTAGCGATACAGGTGAAAGGTGTACCGTTACTTTACAATTAACATTTTTGGAAAGTAATTTACATGAACTCTATGACATAGTTAAGATGGCCATAAAAAATGGCATAGATAGAGTTAAAGGACATCATCTTTGGGCACATTTTGAGGAAATTAAGGATCTATCTATGAGAAGAGATGAGTTAGCAATTAGTAGATGGAATACAGAGGTGAGAAGGTTATATGAGCTTAGAGATAATATGCTATTACCAAATGGTAAAAAGATAAAATTAGAAAATTTTACAATTCTTTCTCAAGAAGGTATTAAGGATTTGGCTCCAGGTGGTCAATGCCCATTTTTAGGTAAAGAAGCATGGATAAACAATGAAGGAAAGTTTAGTCCTTGCTGTGCTCCAGATGAACTCCGTAAGACATTAGGAAATTTTGGTAATGTTAATGAGGTTAAACTCGAGGAAATATGGCAGAGTAGTGAGTACCTAAGCTTACAAAAGAATTATTTAAATTACAAATTATGCAAAACATGCAACATGAGAAAACCTTTGATCAATTAATCAAAGATAATCTTAAATCTATTAAAATTTCACCGTGTGAGAGTTTTCACGAATTACTAGGAAATCCTTTGTATGAAGATAGGTTTATAAAGGTTGGTAAATTTCATGAGCCCGGTCTTGCACCGGTTTATGATCAGACAGGTGCTTATCATATCAATGTAAGAGGAGAAGCAGTTTATCATCATAGATTTCTAAAAACTTTTGGATTCTACTTTAATAGAGCGGCCGTAGAAGATGATACAGGGTGTTACCATATTGATTCATCTGGATGTAGAGTATACAAACAGTCGTATCAATGGATTGGAAATTATCAGGAAGATATTTGTGTAGTTAGAAGACATGATAAATGTTTTCATATTAATTTAAATGGCAACAGGATTTATCAGGAGGAATATGATTATGTTGGAGATTTTAAGGATGGTATCGCTGTAGTCTATAAGGATGGTAAAGCTACACATATTAATCATCATGGAAAGTTAGTACATAATAAATGGTATAAAAAACTTAATGTTTTTCATAAAGGGTATTCTATTGCAGAAGATCAACATGGTTGGTTTCATATAGATATTAATGGTGATCCTGTTTACCAGCAGAGATTTAAAATGGTAGAAGCATTTTATAATGGGATGGCAAAAGTTGAAACTTTTGAAGGTGTGTTAGGACAAATCGATATTACCGGAAATGTAAAGTTTAGTATTTTTGATTTAGGTAAAGAATCTCAAGTGCATAGGATTTCTGCAGAACTTTCAGCCTTTTGGAAAACTTACCTAACAAGCGTTGCTATTGAACTTGATTTGTTAAATATTTTACCTGCAACTGTGCCGTTTTTATCTAAAAAGTTAAACATTATCGTACCAAATCTAGAAAGGCTGTTAAGGGCGTTGTGGGAAATAGGGTTTATTGATTACGATAAGGACGAGGACTTATGGAAACTATCATCAAAAGGTAAGTGTTTTAAGGAAATACCATTTTTGCCAAAAGCAGCAACAATGTGGGCAAGAGTTGCCGCTGAAAAGAATTGGTTAAAGATGGCCGATATACTAAAACAGAAGTCTATCTCTTCATTTGAATCTTTTAAGGAAAGAGAAGCATCAGAAGATAAGAAAATAGCATTTTACCAAGCATTACTAGGATATTCTAGGTTTGATACTAAAGAGTTTAATTCTAGAATTAATATAGATGATGCTAAGAATATATTGCTATTTGGTGTACACTCTTTATTTCTTGCTTATTCTGATATACACAATAAAGGTTCCATAGGCCTATATAACGAACATAAAGTGCCAAGACAGTTAGTAGAAAATTTAAAAGTCAAACTTATAACTCAGGAAGAACTATCAGCTACAAATTATGAATTAGGTGTCTTTTGCCGCTTTCTACAGCATTATGATGATGATAAAGTATTATCTTATTTAAAATTGGTCAAAGGAATATCTCGTATTTTATTGATAGAAACTATTTTAGATTACCGCTCTCCAGATGGAGGCTCTGTAGATATTAATGTAATGGTTGAAACAGGAGGTAAACTAAGAACATTAAGCAATTGGGAAAAAATACTCAAACAAGTAAAAGGATTCAAAATTTTTGCTGTTATACCTTTAACAGATTACTTATCAGTTATTGATGTCAGGTGTTAATCATATGGAAACATTACAAAAAAATGGTTTTTTTATTATCAAAAATCTGGTTCCTTTAGAGCTAATAACTCAGTCTTTAAGTGATATAACAAATAAGATATCAAAGCTATCCCAAGAACTAAGTGTTTCAACTTCTGACTACTTAAACTGTACCGGCAGATGGGGCACGTCATCTCAAGTAACTAGAATTATCTCTCAAGCATTAGATGAAATTATTAAAAATTACCTTGAAAAGTCACTTCAGTGTCAGATACTGCAGAAAAAATCAAATGTTATATGTAAAACTGCTGATTTAATAGATGCAGTTCCCTTTCACCAAGACATCTCCTATAGTTTCAATGATCCTTACCACTTTTCTGTTTGGTTAGCTTTGAATAATGTAAGTGAAACTTCAGGTGCACTGCAAATTATAGAAAACAGTCATAAATGGGAAATACAGCCTTTAGTTGATTTTTGGTACCCATATTTTTTTGATCAGTACTCAAGTAATCGGGAAAATTACAAAATTAAGTCACTACCTATTTCAGCAGGAGATGCGATAGTTTTTGATTCACGGTTATGGCATGGTAGTGATAAGAATACAGATGCTAAAGATAGATTTGCTTATGTAACAAGGTGGATTGTAAAAGATCAAGATCTTCCCTATGTGCCAAAACCTCAGCCTTCAGTTTTTGGTATACTCAATTGTGGTGGGTTAACAGAATCTATACTGAGAGAATGCTTGTCATTATTTTGCTACCAGGAAAGTATAAAAGTAAAAAACATGGAAGAACTTATCAAGAGCTGGTTAGCCTTTATTACAGACACAACTACAAATATTTCTGAGATCGACACTACTGAGGCTAAGCGAGATTTATATAAGCTACTTATTCTGAATCGAGCATCAGCACTACATGATGCTGGAGACATCTCAGGAAAAATATACAAAAATTTATGGTTTTCACTACTTGTATTTCTCAATAAAAAAGTCAACGTAGTGGAGCTAGCATTATAAATGAACAGAAGTAGAGTTGATAGCTTCAAATGTGTATTGATGTTCATCTTGAATATAGCATCTAAATTCAAACTTAATGTACTTATAATGTCTTTAGTTGCCCTGGTGGTAGCTGTTGATTTGTCTTTTAGAAAGTATTTAGTAAAAAATATTCTAGATACAGCTGTAAAATATCAGGAAGGTAATGTAATTGAAAATCTTTTATTACCTGTAAGCGCTTATCTTGGTATGGCATTACTTATCACTACTGCTTTTAGATTCTATGGCTATTTTGTTGACATTCAAATGTTTACCTTAATGCGTCAAAAGATAGCTGATATATCTTTTTGTAGGCTACTCCAACAAGACCATTCCTATTATCAGAACAATTTATCTGGAAGCTTAGTACATAAGGTCAGTAGCTTAATGGATAGTGTGATAGAGTTAATAAGATTGCTTATAGATTGTTTTTTCGGTTACAGTATAGCATTAGTCTTAGCTATTTATACCTTATCATTAGTAAACATAAAGTTTGCAATCGCTACATTCACTTGGGTAAGCATTTTTATTTTAGTCTCGATTTTCAGCTTTCGTGTGCTTACTGAATTAGCTGATAATTACTCTAAACAAAATTCACAGGTAATAGCTAGTATAGCAGATAGTATTTTAAATGTTATATCAGTAAGGTTATTTTCTCAGCAAGCACATGAGAGACACAAATTTTTTCAAATATGCAAGAAAAGAACTATTGCAGAGAGAAAATTACAATGGGCATACTTTTGGCTTTGGTTTATATACGGCTATTCATTTGATATACTCCAAGCAGTAAACTTGTATTTTTTAATTCATGATTATCAATTGAACAAAATCGCAATAGGAGATATTGTTCTTGTACTTGGAATTAATATATCGATTATAGAGTTTCTTAACCATCTAACTAGGAATCTTACCCAATTTTCTACTCATTTCGGCAAAGTTTCAGATGCATTGCCAATCTTGACTACCGTACCAGAAATTCAAGATAAGGAAAATGCTAAAGAATTAAATTTATTAAGTGGAAGAATAACGTTTAACAATGTTTCTTTTTCTTATGAAGGTCAGGAGCCATTATTTCAAGATTTCTCAGTTACCATTAATCCTTGCGAAAAGGTAGGTCTAGTTGGTTATTCTGGAGGTGGTAAATCTACTTTTATAAACTTAATTCTAAGGCTATTTGATGTTAAAAAAGGTAATATACAGATTGATAATCAAATAGTATCAGAAGTTACACAGAGTTCTTTGAGGCAACAAATATCTGTAATACCTCAAGACCCATTGTTATTTCATGATACTATTTTAGCAAACATCATATATGGTAAACTTCAATCTACTATCGAAGAAATAATGAGAGCTGCAAAGCTGGCTGGTATTCACGATTTCATTATGACTCTACCAGATCAATATGGAACTACAGTTGGAGAAAAAGGCATCAAGCTATCTGGAGGAGAAAGACAAAGAATAATAATAGCCAGGGCATTTTTAAAAAACGCTCCAATATTATTTCTCGATGAACCAACTAGTCAGTTAGATTCTATAACAGAAAAAACAATTCAAATGAGTTTATTCAAATTGATGAAAAATAAAACTACGATTACTATAGCACACCGTATTTCTACACTTTTACACATGGACCGAATTATAGTATTTAACAAAGGAAAAATTGTCCAAGATGGTAAACACGCTGAATTAGTTTCTAAGCAAGGTCTTTACAAGGAACTTTGGAATGCTCAAATTGGTTGTTTGAATGGCAAGAAATAAGATGGAAAAAATTATTGATCTGAGAAGTGACACTACAACTCTGCAGAGCTCCAACGTTATACATGCAATAAGTAATGCAACTGTTGGAGATTTTGCTTATGGTGAAGACAAAAGCTGTAATGACTTATCAGAATATTGCAAACAATTATTCAAAGTAGAAGAAGCATTATTTGTAACCAGCGGTATGCTTGCAAATAGATTAGCCATTGCCATTCAAACAAGTCCTGGTGATGAACTAATAACTAATTATAATTATCACATTAATTTTTTCGATAGTGCAGGCAATGCAAAAGTAAATAATATCGTATTTAATTGTATTAGAAATAATAGCGGAATCTTAGATGTTGATGAAGTAGAATATGCTATTAATTCTAAGCCGAGGTATAAAATTTTTGCTCAGGTGAGTCTTGTTTCTATAGAAAATAGTATAAATGGGTTTAATGGTAAAATTTATCCTTTTGAAAAACAAGTCGAGTTATATCACTTTTTAAAAGCTCACAATGTAAATCTTCATTTAGACGGTGCAAGAATATTTAATGCTCATATCGAAACAAATATTGCTTTAGCAGATTATGCTAAATATGTGGATACAATGAGCTTTTCTTTTACTAAAGGACTTGGCGCTCCTTTTGGTTCAATGCTTATGGGTAAAAGAGAGATAATTGAAAGGGCTAAAAAGCTACAGGTTTGGCTAGGTAGTGGTTATCATCAGATAGGGTATTGTGCTAATGCAGCAAAATACGTACTACAGAATAATATCTCTAGGCTTAAAGAAGATAATAAGCTCGCTAAATTGTTTGCAGATAAGATTAAAGAAATTCCACACATAAAACTGGTACTACCTTATCCAGAAACTAATATAGTAAGCTTTAGTATAAAAGCACTAAATGTAACTAATGAGGTTTTCTTGAGTAAGTGCCAAGCTTATGGTTTATTGCTTTTTCCTTGGCTCGAGTCTCATATAAGAGCAGTTACCCATCTTGGCACAAAGGAAACAGACATCATGAAAGCTGCTGAAATTATAAAGGAAGTTGTGTTAAATTTAATATGAGAATAAAAATAGATTTCTTTAGCGATTCAAACACTGACCCTTCAGCTAAAATGAGGGAAGCGATGGCTAAAGCAAAAGTTGGAAACGAAGCTGCATGTGAAGATCCAACTGTGAACGAATTAGTGGCAACCGCATGTAAAATATTAGGTAAACCTGCAGGAATCTTTTTGATTTCAGGAACGATGTCCAATGTCATTGCTTATAAAGTACACATTCAAAGACCTGGTGATTACTTGCTGCTTGATGAAACTTCACATCCGCTCATAGTACAATCTGGCTTGATCGCAGCCCAGGCACATGCCACTCCTTTGCCCATCAAAGGTACGAGAGGAATATTTACTGGAGAACAAATTGTTGAGTTTATTACTCGTCCTAGTTTAAGAAATATTCCGAGAGTTGGGCTTGTTTCTATCGAACAAACGACAAATTTTGGTGGTGGAGCTGTGTGGCCTTTAGAATATATTCAAGAGATCTCAAGTCTCTGCAAAGAGAATGACGTATTCACTCATTTAGATGGAGCAAGACTGTTCAACGCTTGTGCTCATACTAAAATATCTCCAAAAGAGTATGCAAGTTATTTTGATTCGGTATTCATTGATTTTAGTAAAGGATTAGGTGCTCCAATGGGCGCAATATTGCTTGGAAGTGAAGAGTTTATTGAAAAAGCTTGGTACTATAAGTTTCAAATTGGCGGAGGTATGCACCAAGCTGGCATTATTTCAGCTGCATGTTTATATGCTTTACATAATAATATAAATTGTTTAGAGGAAGATCATAAAAAGATGCAGCACCTTATAGAAGGCCTAGACTCCATAGATCAAGTTATAATTGATATCGACCTATACAAAACTAATATAGCGTATTTTTCATTACGTACTAATTGTATATCTACTCAAGAATTAATAAACGTACTAGTTACAAATTATGGAATTAGAATGGCTAACATCAAAGGTAAAATCAGAGCTATAACACATAGAGATATAAGCTATGAAGATATTAATACTACTGTATCTGCTATAAGAAAGATACTAAGTAATTTTCTGCACTAATTGTTTGCAAACTTCTTGTCAAACAATATTATACCAATATAGTATTATGCTAGCATCTGCATAGAGCTATTTGGGAATAGGTGTGAACTTTGTCTTCTTTCAATATTTACTATTCTTCTGTGGATATATGCTGCTTTATTTATCAAGACAAAGTATACCAATTGCTCTACCACTGTTAATAGATACTGACCATGTAAAATTAAGCTATTTTTTTGCCTGCTTTTCTTTTTTTTATGGAGTATCAAAATTTGTTAATGGAATAATCATGGACTCCAAAAATAATCCATTATTTATGTTTGGGCTATGCAATATTGCAACTGGATTATTAACCATTGGTATAACTTTATCATATAATAATCTAACTTTATTACTGTTAACATTAATATTATTAGCTTGGACACAAGGGTTAGGTTGGCCAGCTATTACCAAGTTTATGGTTACAAACTCTAGCATCTCTTCAATTGCATCATCATGGGGAGTTATGAGCGCATCTCAGCAACTTGGTTCTTGTATTACTTTAATTGTATTACCAAGTATAATTAAAATATATGATGCAAAAAGTGCATTTTTGTACTCTGGTCTCTTATGCTTACTTTTTGGAATTTATATAATATTAAAAGCATATTACAAAGAAAGTGCCAACTTTACTACCTATTATAAGGTGCAGAAATCTCAAATAGGTATCAAGGTAACAAGTTCCATATGGTTTCTATGTTGTGCTACTTTTTGTGCTTATATTATAAAAATGGGAATCTTCTTTTGGTTTCCTATAATTTTAAAGAATAAATTACAAATTTCTCTTGTACAATCCTCACTAATAACAGGCGTATATGATTTAGGTGGAATCCTTGGAACTTTAATAACAGGAAGAATTAGTGATATGTACTTCTTTCAAAATAGAAGCTTGCTGGCATCACTTTATATGTTGGGTATAGCACTCACTTTTATTGCAATGAACTTTGGTCAAAACATAATTCTTATGAACCTTGGTGCAATCTTATCAGGATTCTTTATATTTGGAGTGCAAGTACTGACAGGTGTTATAGCTGTAGAAATTGCTCCACAAAATAATGTATGTGCAATTGTAAGCTTAACAGGATTATTTGGGTATATTGCAAGTTCAATATTTTCATGCGTGCTCTTAGGAGTACTTGTTAAGCACTGTGGTAACAGTATTATGTTTTCATTTTTTTCCATTTGCTCTGTTGTTGCACTCGTTTGCTTTTCCATACTATCAAGCAAAGATCTTAAAAAACTAAGTAAAGCGGTGTAAAAAAAATTTCTCAACAGTTAAACTTTGTAGATAGATTTTTTACCCAAGGAATAAATATGGTAACCATATCTTAGTAATAGCTCGCTATCTAATAAATTACGGAAATCAAAAATATTAGGTGCAGCCATAATACTCTTTAAACTTGCAAAATCTTGATTTTTAAATTCTTTCCACTCCGTTAATAATAATAAGGCTTCCGCGTCTCTTGCAGCTCCTATAGCGCTGTCCGCGTACTCTATATCCTTTAGAACTTGCCTAGCATTATCCATCCCCATTGGATCATATGCAGTAATTTTAGCCTTGTTATTCACTAGCAATTTTGCAACGTCTATAGCTGGGCTATTTCTTACATCATCAGTACCAGACTTAAAAGTTAGCCCCCATATTGCTATTTTTTTATTTTGGACTCCATTTAATACATATTCTACCTTTTTAGCAATGTTTGTTATATGATTATAGTTAGATTCTTTAACTGAATTTAAAATTTGTAGCTTAACATTGTGGTCTTCAGCAAGCCTTATTAAAGCTGACAAATCTTTAGGAAAACATGATCCTCCAAATCCTGGACCAGCTTTGAGAAATTCCTTACCTATTCTATGGTCCATTCCCATACTGTTAGCTAAAAGGTCAATGTCTGCTCCTAATAGCTCACATAAACCTGCCATCTCATTGATAAAAGCAACCTTTGTTGCTAGAAAGGCATTAGAAGCATATTTAATCATTTCAGCAGTAACTGTATCAGTGACTATTAACGGAATATTCTTATCTATAAATGATCTATATATAACTTCTAGTTTTGCCCTAGCTAGCTTAGTTTTTACTCCTATTATTATCCTATCTGGGTATAAAAAATCTGATACTGCAGAGCCTTGCTTGAGAAACTCTGGATTAACTCCCAAATCAAAGTTATAGCCCTTATTAGATAAATAATTATGTATATTTTCTGCAGTACCAGGAGGAATAGTTGACTTTATCACTATTAAGCAATCTTGATTAACCCTCTCAGAAACTTCACTTACTGCATTATATACATTCTTTAAATTTGCATTTCCTAGGGAGTCTGATGGAGTATCTACAGTTACAAATACTACTTCTGTATTGGGATTTATTTGAGAATACGAATCAAAAAATCTTATCCTTTGTGACTTTATATTATTCTCTAAATAATCTGCTAATCCAGGTTCATATAAGGGAATTTTCCCTGATTTCAAAAGTTCAATCTTCTCAGTATTTATGTCAATGCAATCAACTTTATGGCCCTGCTCCGATAACATTGTACCAGATACTAAGCCTACATACCCTACTCCTATAATAGTTATGTGCATTTTATTATCACCTTAAAAATATAGCTTAGCATCTAAAATAAATACCATTAACAATTATAAACTTTTGTTGTTACATTATTTTTCTTAATTGCCTTACCTTCCGAATAAGCTATAAATAAGGTTGATGGTATTAATATCAAAGTACCATATAAAGCACTTTTATCAGGTAATTCATTAAATATAACGTATGCTACTATTGCAGAAATTATTAGCTCTATGTATCTATAAGGTGCAAGTGCAGTAGCATCAGTAAGAGCAAAAGCTTTTAACATGAAGAACAGAATTAGGTTTGAACTTATTCCTAAAATCAGCAGTAATACTAACTCCAACAAGGAAGGCATATGCCAATAAAATAACAAAGATGGAGTGGAAAAAATTGTTGTTGTTAGAGCTGAGTAAAATAATATACTTATTATTGTCTCCTTCATTACAAGCTTCTTATTAAGTACATCTAGTATAGCGAAGATTAATGCGGATACAATAAAAATAAGAATTTTAGGATTAAAATCCTCACTATAAGCTTTAGTAGTAATAGCAATACCAATAAAACCAATGACAGCTACTACCCATCTTTGCCAAATTATATTTTCTTCCAGAAAAGGAATTGCAAGAAGCATAACAAATAATGGTATTGAGAAACCTATAATTGTTGCAGTTACTATTGGGCAAATAGTCAACCCATAGGTCCATAAGGTCATTCCACAAAACAACAATGCACCTCTAGTTATTTGAATAGATATTCGACTTGTTTTACAAACTCCTATTCCATAGTAAAATATAAAAGGTATAAGAGTAATAGTGCTAAATAAAAAACGGAAAAAGATTATCTTAAAACTTTGAAGGTGTAAACCGAGACACTTTGATATAGTATCATTAACTACACTACTAAGTAAACTGAGTATAAACCAGGTAACTCCAAGCAAATAAGCTCTTAGTCTGTGATCCATAAAACTCCAAATTTAATATTTTATGAGATAACTTTACTGTACAAAAGATCAATAATAGAAAAGGTTTCTTCTATCTACTGTTTAACCATATTCATAAATATTTAGTAGAAATAATTTGAGAAGTGTTATATAAAATGCAGCTTTATTGCATAATTTTAATAAACAGAAATGCTAACTGATTTTTTTGTAATATATGATAATACTTGCGAATACTATCACATTATCAGGAAAAGTAATCGGGAGTACTGACGGCTGTGGCGATTTTACCAACTAGCTCCTCTGCTAGCATTAGCAATATGTGTTTTCAGCATCAATTTTAAAAGCATTAAATTTGAAGTTTATCAAACAACACGAATTAGCAGCAAAACTTTATGAAAATGCTTCAGTTGAGTTAGCTAAACAAGGATTTAGAATGGTTAATATATTGACTATTTTTACTTGTATCTTAAACACAATTCAATTTTCACACTCATCAGCAGTTAGGCCACTTGCTCGCAAAATAACATCAGTAGAAACACCCGCCTTCACTAGATTTTTCGCAACCTTGATCTTTTCTGTTTTTTTAACTTTCTCTTTGCTATTCTTCATATCCCTAGATAAAAATTTCTTCACTAATTCTTGCTCTTCAGTTTTTCTTAGTAAATTAAGTAGTTCACTATCTTCATTTGTTTTAGGCAGCAGAACTTTAATATTCACTGATAATCCTTCTGCTATTTGATATAATTTGTCAAATGATATGGCAGTGTATCCTATTTCATACTCGTGTATTTCCTTGAGTGTTAAACCAACTTTGTTTGCTAAATCTTTCTGAGTATACCTTTTTATCAATCTCCATTCTCTTATTCTTTGCCCTATTCTGTAGTATATAGAATCAGTGCAGACTTCTTTCTCTGTATTATCATACTCGTAAATAGATAAGCCGGTTGCTTGGGAAATTATGTCAACTGAAACCCCTTCTTTCACTAGATTTTTTGCTATTTCCAACCTTGCCTCTTCTTGATTAATTTTTTCGCTAATATGAACAAACCTGACTAATGAAGGTACTATTTTGCCTAACTTTTGATTCTCGTATATTTTCGTTAGATAGAGTATTTCCTCGTCTTCATAGCTGTCTTCCCTTACTATTACTGGTTCAGGTAATAAATCTACAACGTCAACTGATAATACTCTTGCTATTATATATAGTACTTCAATTGGAATAGGAATATACCCATCTTCATAGCTGTTTACTTCTTGGTATGTTAAACCTATTTGACTTGCTAATCCTATTTGAGTATGCCCTCGCATTAACCTACAATTTTCTATTCTTTGCCCTATTCCGTAACTAACATTGCTTGCAGAAACAAACATTTATCCTCCATTTAAGAAAAAAACTTTATTGCTATAATTTTTTTACGAGCTATCCATCTAAAACCATATCAATAGATAAACCTACCGCTTGCAAAATAGTATCAATAGAAATTCCCCCTTTTACTAGATCCTTTGCAACTTTAATCCTTTCTATCTCTCTCACTTTCTCCTCACAAATACGTATCCCTTCAAACAAAGATTTTATTAGTGCATGACGTAGTTCTTGGCTCTCAATTTCTTTGTATTCTTTAATCAAATTCGGTAGCTCATTTTCCACTTTACTACCTTCATCTTCCTCTGTTAGTAGATCTGTAATACTAATCGATAATGTTTCTGCTATCTCATATAATTTTCCCAGTGGAGTAGCTACGCGTCCTTGTTCATAGTTGCTTATTTCGTCACGTGTTGTACTCATTTTCTCCGCTAAATCCTTTTGAGTATACTCTCTCACTAGTCTCCATTCCTTTATCTTTTTGCCTATTTGGTAGTAGATAGAACCAACTTTTTCTTCAACACATTCATCAGCAGACAGACCAATTGTTTTTGCAACAATATCAACAGAAACTCCTGCTTTAACCAGACTCTTTGCAATTTTTATTTTTTCCGATTTTCTACTACTTTTCTCACTAACTTGGACAAATTTGGTTAGCAAACAAAACATCTTACGTAACTCCTGATCGTTAATCTTTTTATATTCTCTTACTAGATTTAATATTTCTTCTTCATCTTCAAGACAGCTTTTTGATACAGGAATAAGATCCGTAATACTGATTGATAGTGCCTCAGTTATAGCATACAACCTTTCAATTGGAACTCTACGATTCCCTTTCTCATATTGCAATATCACCCAGTATTTTACACCAATTTTCTCTGCTAAATCTTTCTGAGTGTACCCTCGCTCTAACCTCCAGCTTTTTAATTTTTCTCCCACTTTATAATCTAGACTTTTTTCCACAAAAAGAACCTTGCATATAATATTTTCTATTATAGCTCAAAGGCTCCAGATATAATAGCCAGACTCTGGAACCTTTAAATTAAAGTGCCCTACAAGTTTCTTTACTATTTTCACGTACTTTGTCTGCCCATGAAAACAATTTTTCACTTACTTCCTTCTGCTTTTCACTCCATATGCCACATCTAGTGAAACTACCTCTTTCTACCGCTTCTTTAAGTTTCACTCCTCCAAAGAGACAGTTTTTTCCTATTTCTTCGCCTCTTTTTTGTAACTCAGCCCACATTTCCTTATTTTCTACTCTCACTTGCACCTGATCTGCCTCTTGGTACAATATAATATTTAGCTTACCAATGCTTGTAGGAAATTCTAACATGATAGAGCTGCCATCTGAAATATCGGTATAGTTTCTTATACCTCCCTTCTCACTTTTAACTTCAACTGCATCATTACCAATTTTTAAGATATTACTTCCTAACTTTCTGTTTGCTTCCAGTATTTTGGCTACCTCTACCTTACTATTCCCAGAAAATTCTATATACGATGTTGTATTATCTATCTCAACATCTATTAATTCTCCTTCTTGCACAGCATTTTCGCCAGCTTCCTCTAGCTCTTCTAGTTGCTTATCTATCTGTGGCTGAACTTCTGGCTGTAGCTCATTATAGATTTCACCTATCAGTTTATTCTGCAGTAGAGTATCATGAAACTCTGCACCACTTAGCATTAATTTACGTATTAGCTTTTTACGATCAGCCTTATCAAATTTATGAAAATGTGTGCCCAGTATCACATATTCCGCGAAGCTCCATTCTCCATCATTACATGCATTTAGCCTTGCTCCAGAAGCTAGTACTTTGTCTATAACTTTGTGCAATTCATTTACGTTTTTTGCCTCTACTATAGAACTCTTAAACCAGCTCAGCTTCTCTGTATTTGGCTTTATTTTTTGCAAAGCTGAGGCAAATGGATTTTTATCTTCTTGATCACTTACAGGTTTTGTGCCATATATATAATCAAGTCCTTTTCCGTAGTTGATTTGAACGTTTCTGCTAGGGAAAGGCATTGTATCTTCCAGTTTTATCTCCTTCTGGCTATTAATTTTACTCACAAATTTAGACTGCTCTATATCAACGCTTTCAAGAGCACCAAATATTTTCTTGTGATTAACATTAGTCTTTTTATTCTGATCTTTACTAGTCATATAAACCTCATATTAAAAATACTTTTTAAGTGTACAATAAACTTTGTTATTATACATTATATTACTCATTATAAATTATAGTGAGCAGATTTGCAAATACTTTCTGCTATAACAATCCGTTTTCTCGAAAGCTAAAATAACCCCCACTTGTAATGATAATATGATCAAATAATCTAACGCTTACAGTACTACATGCTGCTGCTAAGCTCTTTGTTACTTCTTGATCTTCTTCTGAAGGTTCTAAACTTCCCCCAGGGTGGTTGTGTGACATTATTACTAATGTTGCATTCTTTATTAATGCTTTTCTTGTAATTTCCTTTATGTATACTGGTGCTTTTTCCATTTCACCAATATAGGATTCTTCTCCAATTAGTTGACGCCTTTTATTCAAGTACAGTATTTTTACACATTCCCTTTCTGAGTGGCCTATACTTACGTTTAAGTACTCTACTAGCCCTTGTAAGTCCATTATTGGCTCACTTTTGAGCTTTTCTCTCAGTACCCTTTCTAGTGTTTCCTTAACGCACATAATCATTGCTATTGAAGAATCAGTTACTCCTTCTATGACTTTCAGGTCATCCATTTCTCGGCCTAAAATCCTTCCTACTCCCGTATAAGTATTCACCAGATTTTTAGCAATTTCTTGAGCTTGCGGCCTTTCATGTACTGCACTTAGAAACGTTTCCATTATTTCACGATCAAGTAGTGCTTTGCCTTTGCTTTCTAATATTCTGAATTCTATTTCTTCTTTACTTTTATTCATATAATTTACCCTTCACTAACAACAAACTTTTTTTAAATATTTACTGCTGTTTTTTTATCAGCATTGGCATAGAGCCATAGCTTCCGAGTGAAGTCAAATCAATTTTTCAATCTTTTTTACTTATTTTTTCATTAAAAAGTAAAGATGTTAATAGATACTGATTTTTTTACTTAAATTTGTTGAATTTCGCCTAAAGAGAGGCCTGTTATTTGCAAAATAATATCGGTAGAAATTCCTTTTTTAACTAAGTTCTTTGCAATTTTGATTCTTTCTTCTTCTCTAATTTTCTCCTCACAAATTTGTATGCTTTTAAACATAGATTTTATTAGTACATTACGTAGTTCTTGGCTTTCAATCTTTTTGTATTCTTCAATTAAATTCGGTAATTCATTTTCTACTTTACTACCTTCCTCTATTAGAAGATCTGTAATACTAATCGATAATGTTTCTGCTATTGCATATAATTTATCAAGTGGAACAGCAACTCTTCCTTGCTCATAATTGCTTATTTCGTCACGTGTTGTACTCATTTTCTTTGCTAAATCCTTCTGAGTATATTCCCGCACTAGTCTCCATTCTTTTATCTTCTTTCCTATTTTGCAGTATATAGAACCTATTTTTTCTTCAACACATTCATCAGCAGAGAGGCCAATTGCTTGTGAAACAATATCAACAGAAATCCCTGCTTTAACCAGGCCCTTTGCAATTTTTACTTTCTCTGCTTTTTTACTACTTTTCTCACCAACTCGGGTAAATTTTGTTAGCAAGTAAAACACCTTGCGCAACTCTTGATCATTAATCGTTTTATATTTTCTTACTAGATTTAATATTTCCTCTCCCTTATCTTCAAAACAGATTTTTTCATTTGATACAGGAATTAGGTCTACAATACCAATCGACAATATCTCTGCTATAGCATACAACTTTTCAATCGAAATTTTACGTGTTCCTTTTTCATATTGTAGTACTACTTGATACGTTACACTGACTTTCTTCGCTAAATCTTTTTGAGTATATCCTCGCTTTAACCTCCAGTTCCTTACTTTTTGTGCTATCTGATACCTTATTGAGATGTTTGCCATAAATATTATACATGTTAATACTACCAAACAAAGATATACAAAAACTTCTATGTTTGCATTTTAGTTGAATATTTCTTCAGAATTGTGTATAATTATTAATGCTTTTTAGGTACTCTTGCTATGGCTCTCTCGAAGTTTCTGGATCCCAAGAATGATGTCGCATTTCGCCGTATCTTTGGCTCTGAAAAGAATAAAAATATCTTAATTCACTTCCTCAACGATATCTTAGGTTTTTCTACTTCTGATCAAATAATGGAAATTGAATTCCTTAGTACCATTATGGATCCTGAAATTGCCTCTGACAAACAAAGCATTGTTGATGTTCTTTGCAAAGACTCTATTGGTAATAGATTTGTTATCGAAATGCAACTCGCTCGTGATAAAGGCTTTGAGAAACGTGCTCAACTTTATGCTGCTAAAGCTTACTCTCGGCAATTAGATAAATCTGGTAATTACATTCATCTTCAGAAAGTCTTCTTTATTGCTATTTCCAATTGTAACCTTCTGCCTGAAGAAGTTGACTATATTTCTACTCATAATATACGCGATATCAAAACCAATGGGCATTACTTGAAAGATTTACAATTTGTCTTTATTGAGTTGCCTAAATTTACAAAAAATAAGGTAGAGCAATTAGAGAATACTACAGAGAGATGGTGTTTCTTTTTTAAATACGCAGAAGATACAACTGAAGAAGATCTAAAAAAGATAGCAGCAGAAGCTCCGATAATAAAGCTAGCATATGATGAATTAAATAGGTTCAACTGGTCAGAAAAAGAATTTATAGCCTATGAACAAGAGATAAAGCGTATTCGTGATGAACAGGCTGTCCTCGCTCAAAAACTCGATGATGCCACTCAAAAAGGTAGACAAGAAGGCATCCAAATCGGCCATGAAAAAGGCAGAAAAGCAGAGAAAATTGAGGTTGCAAAGAATCTACTTAAAGCAGGAGTTTCTATTGACATTATAACTCAAACTACTGGTCTTTCTGTTGATTATATTGAGAAAATTCAAGAAAAGAAGTTTTAGCCATAACGTTTTTTTATTAAACCCTCTATTCTGGTAATTTTAATATTGCAATCCATTCTAATTTCTGTATAATGCCTTTTTTACATGACACTGTTAATACTTAATAGGGGGGATAATGCCAACACAGAAAGAGCTTCGGGCTACGATGTCCAAAAAATTACAGGAAGCTATTAAACATCCAGATCCAGCAGTTGTTGCCGGGAGGAAGTCAGCTATCAAGAGATGGGTGGGAGTCCTTCAAGATAACTTTATGGAGCACATAAAATACTTTAAGGGTGATAAGTTGAAGTTTTTGCACAATGTATTTCAAGATGAAGGTTGCTGGTCAGGTGTAAGGTTGGATAATGCTGCTTTAGGTCAAAGGTTTACTGAAGAAAAAATAGGTGGAATAGATAATCCACTTCGCAAATATGAGATGGCTTGTAGTTACTGTGTAGTGGATAAAATTCATCCTCTCTTTCAAAAAAGATTTGAATCTTATAGGAACAAGTTTCCTCCTGGTGCATTTGATGGTAAAACTGAAACTGAATTTGGCAAATACGTACGAAACTCGTTACTAGATAGCATAAAGAGGAAAGGTCCTGTATTTGATTTCTGGATCGATAGAGAATCTGGGGAATTAAAGAAGTATGATGCAGTAGAAGGTTTTGACAGTGCTGTAAAACTTAAGTGGAGTGAAGGGGTAGAGTATTTTTATAATCATTTAAAAGAAGAAGATAAGGAAAAGAAGCTCACAGAAGCTATTCTTGCTCTTTCTCGCGTTCAATCTGTTGAGAAAGACGCCCCTATTTTAGATTTTTGTGTAAATAAGATAGTCGATAAAGATACTCTTTTACAGAAATTATCACAGAAAGATAAAGGAGTATATTCCCTTTTTGCTGAATTAATAGAGTCATGTTTTTTTGATACGGTTCATGATTTGGTACAGTGCTGGTGTTATAAAGAAGTTTCAGCAAGAGGAGACTGTTCGGACAAAATATTCTCACAGCGAGACTATGAGCTTTTTCTTTCCTCTCTTTCAGATGTGATGTTGAAAAATCCTGAATCAAATGTTCAAGCTAGATCTCTTATTATGGAATTTTGGGAATGTGGTAGCTTGTATCAATACAGAAAAGCTGCTGTTAATACTTCTAATTATACAGTTCCTACAAGTGGTGTATTTGCAGAGTTAATAGTCAATTGGAGACGAGAAGACATTTATAAGACTGATGAAGAAAAAGAAATAGAGAAAAAAGAAATATTAGATATGATGTCATTTGCCAAAGATTGCTTTCCTGAAAAGTTTGAGCTCTTTAAAAAACTAATAATAAGAGACCTTAGATTATGCGGTAGGGAAGGTAAAAGAGTAAATGTAGATTACGGTCTGTTTGCAGAAGAATTATTCTCTGAGTTAGAGAAAACAATTTTACCACCTGGTCCTGTAGGTGATGGTCCTTGCAGTAATTTGCGATCACGATCTAAAGCTCATGGTAGTAAGAAAACAACTTTGCCAGTTGATGATAGTCCGCAGTCTGAGCTTGGAACTCCTAGTGTAAGTGGTGTTTCTTCTTATAAGAAAAAAAGCGTCTTTACGCTTAGTGGTAATAAGTAATCCACTTATGAACTCTTGGTGTTTCTGGTCGTAGTAAATAAGGGGTATTTTGTATGAGTAATGGTGATGGACTTATTAGGAGTTTGGTGGATGGAGATCTTGAAGGATTCAGACAAGGATTTGAATCTTTTTTAGATCAATGTCCATCTTTCTTGTATCATGTAAGTGCAGGTCGTTTCCTTCCTGTATTCTTTTTTAGTATGTTTTCTACTGCACATGATGCTAATATCTTAAATGCAAATGAGAGAGTCTATTTTCGTTTTGATAACCATGGTGTTAATCCACGTAATGGTGAAAATCGAAATACGGCAAACCTAAAAGTTGCTGTTTATCGTGACGGACAGCAAGTTGTCAGATGCTACAGTATTTCTGATCGTCCTAATAGTGATGGGTTGAGGTTCAGTACAAGGGAGAGAAATGCTCTAGTACAAGAGATTAGACGGCAAAATCCAAATTTAAGGGAAGAAGACCTAAATTTTGAGCAATACAAAGTATGCATGCACGGAAAGGGCAAGAGTCAGGGAGAGGCAATTGCAACGGTATTCGAGGTAATTCGTGAAAAAGATCGTCAAGGTAGGGATAAATTTGCCAAATATTCAGCATCTGAAATCAATCTTATTAGACGGCTCTTAGGAGATCACAGACTAACAATTAAGGAAATAGAAGGAAGACAACTCAATCAAAATCAGCGTAGACAACTTGGTAGGTTGGTCAATTTTGCGCAAGTAGCACAGGGTCAACAAGGAATTGATAATTTTATGGAAATGCTAGCGAGTGATAGAAGACAAGATGTAAGAGATAGAATACGCAGAGAAATTTTGCCATACATAACTGACATCTATAATAATTACAGACAAGTACTGGAAAATAATATTGAAAATCGCAATCAAAGATTTGAGGGTCACGGGTTTTTATTAGGTTTCTTAGCAAATTTTAGTCATCGCTATACAATAGGCATCGATCTTGATTTATCTCCTAGAAACACACATGTTGCATTTCTTGTACGTCATCAAGCAGAAAGAGAAAATATTCCTATTGTTATTAATCTTGCTATATTTGACACACCGTCAGATGTTACATTAAACTGTGCCATAGGCTACGCTGGAAGGTTACACACTTCTTCATTTATACCTATCCATACTGAATCAAGAAATACTGTCTGTGTTGGATTAAATTTTAATTTAGATCTAGATCCTTTTAGTGTTGATACAGTAGAACTTCAACAGGATAGATTTCCTTTAGTACAAAGATTATTTGAGTGTTTGGAGAATGAAGGCATTAGAGAAAATGTTAGAGATTTCTTGCTTCACCATCTTCCTGCTGAAATACCAAGAAATGCAGAGAATTATAATAGAATATTTGATTGCATAACTGGCTTTGCTTTTGGAAGTAGTGCTTTTGATAGGCACCCTTTAGAACTAGAAGAGGAAGACGAAGCACCTATAACAAAGTACATATTTAGACATGGTGATGAGGGTTTAAGATGTTTAACTATGGTCTTTCATGCTGAAGGTTCTGATATAGTTATACTTCATATTAGAGCTCACGATGCGCAACAACAAGGAGCCATCAATTTACAGACTCTTAATGTTAATGGAAATGATGTTCATGTGTGGGAAGTTTCATGCACACTTAATAATCAACTTGAACTAGATATTGATCTACCAAATGACCTTGGTTTATATCACGATTACCAAAATAATAATGCAAATAATTTTCTTGCTGGTGATCTTGTACAAGTGCCCAATACTGAAAATGTACATAATACTTTAAATCAAGTTGTGAATGATGGCTGGAAAAATATAGCTCAGCATAGAGGATTATTTCAAGAGATCTCTGGAGCATTGATGCCGCTTGTGGATACAATAAATGTTAATAGTGAGGATAAGTTCCGTTCTATACTACATGGTACATTTTATGCTAGTGATAATCCTTATAAAGTGCTTGCTATGTATAAAGTTGGTCAAACATATAGTTTAAAAAGGGGGCAGGAAGAAGAAGGAGAAAGGGTAATACTCACAAGAATTACAGAACAGAGATTAGATCTTTTATTATTAAGACAACCTAGAGAGAATGACCTAGATACTCACCCAATTGGATATGTGTTAAGACTTGCTAATAATGCAGAAGAAGTAGGACAACAGCAAAATGATGCGAGACAAGAAATCGGAAGACTTAAGAAACAACACAGAGGATTTATACCTATTACTTCTGGAAATGAGGTGGTTTTGTTTCCTATTGTGTTTAATAGAGATGCACGCGAAGCAGGTAATCTTATACTTTTCCCAGAAGGGATAGGAAGAGAAGAGTATGTACACAAGCTTGATCGTCATGTTCGCGGTTCAAGACCAGGAGGATTAGTGGGACCTGAAAGTGTTATTGATGAGAATCCACCAGAAGGTCTATTATCAGATCAGACTCGTGAAAACTTTAGGCGTTTTTACGAAGAAAAAGCACCAGGACAAAATTCGATTTTTTTGCTTGATATAGGCGACAATCTACATGTTCCGTTTAGTTACTTGCAAGGTACTAGAGCACAGGTAATAGAAACATTAAAGTCAAGAATAAGGGGAGGTGGTACTCCTACAGCACAAGGAATATTACAACAAATAAATGCTATCCTTCGTAGAAACAACGCTCGTGAGATAGAAGATGTGCATGATCTACTTGCACTAGACTTTGCAACAGATAATCAAAATTATCGTTATTGGCTACAAACTCATGACATGTTTTTCGCTGCACAACAATATACTTTCTATGATGATCGATCTAATCCAACTAATAATCGTCATGATTTTACAATAACTTCAGTAGGAGTCGATGGAAATCAAAATGATCCAACAGGTAGGGGCTTATTAAGTAGTCACATAGCTAACTTTAAACAAAAAGTAGATTCGGGTGAAAAAGATAGATTAATTGCTATTATTAATGTAGGTAATCGTCATTGGGTTACATTAGTTATTGTACACCAAAATGGAAATTATTATGGGTATTATGCTGATTCACTTGGTCCAGATAGTGGTATTGACAATAATATTCGAGGAGCTTTAAGAGAATGTGATATTAACGATGATAATGTCCATAATGTTTCCGTTCATCAGCAAACAGATGGCCATAATTGTGGCATATGGGTATACGAAAATGCTAGGGATATTAACCAAGCTATTGATCAAGCTTTACAGGGAAATAATAACTTTGGAGAGAAAGGTGAGGGTATTATAGGTTATATACGTGGTCTTCTTAGTGTAGGCATTGGAAATGACACTAGACAATCTCAAAGAAATGAACAATACTTTAAAAATCGGAGAAGAAATATTTCACAATTATTCCAAAATGATCCTCTATCTTCTCCTAGGGGTAGACTGATTCAAGATCATCCAGGAATTCAACATGAAATTGATCCATTACTATTACAATTTTTAGGACTCCAATACCCACAGCGTGGAGGTGGAGGAGCATTACAATTAGGCGGAGAAAGAGTGATATCAATTGATTTTGGTAACCCGCAGTCTGCATTAGATAAAATTGATGGAGTGAGTAGAGTTTATAACCATAGCAATAGTAGAGGTAGTAGGTAGAAGTTAATAGGTGGATGAAGTTTTCTTTACTCTATATTTACGCATTGGTTGTAATCGGTCTTCTAGGTTGTTTCTGCATATTTTATCTTACTATTACCCACAAATATAAATGTTTGTTGCGTAGCTCTTAATGGCATAACTTTTGCTTGAAATAACTGTTTATATGGTGCAATTTACAGCTTTTAGTTGCTAAAATTATAACTCTTAGTTTAATAATTTTAATCCAATAAGCTTTCAGGTTAATAAAATTAAATTATTTGAGTAAATACAATACTATGTTTTTATTTGTGGGTAATAGTAAGATATTTTATGGTGGTGTTTATTAACAATAATATAGAAGACTATTATTAAGACTCTTGTCCGTAAAGCACCTTCATTTGCTCCTCTCATGAGAGTGATATTTCCTTCAAATCAGCTAGTTTTAGATGCTGAGGTTGTGTGCCGTTTAAAATGGCTTCCTTAATTTTGGGTATCAAATAATTTAAACGTAAGACCCATTGTAAAAGATAAGATTTAATTTGAAAGAAAAATTGATGTGGTTAAAACTTGACCTTGCGCAGTATAGGAATATTTTTTATAAAAAGAACAATATCGATTTGAAATGTAAAATTATCATAAATTTTTCTTTTTATTCTCAAATGAATTACTATTAATTCAGTAAACTATATTATTAATATCTCAAGTAAATCAACCATTTTCAGCGCTCAAAACCAAGTGCGGTGAGAACAAGTTTTTTTGGTATGGATTGGACTACCAAGTGTGCCATACGAACTTTTATTTATAGTAATTTTACTACATTGCAAAGTCAGCTATATTAGCTTGTTTCAGCCATATTTACATACGAACTAATTTGCTTAGCTTTGTTGCAAAGATTTCAAACTTTTATTTTCATAACACCGCTTTTACGTAAAAAGTTCTCAAAAATATACGATCTTTTTTATGTTTTTTAAAAAGTAAACATTCAAGATTTTTATGGCGCTAATTTTTAGTATGTTTCTATACTAATCAATCTAAAGTGGCTATTAATAATCTTATATAAAATCTTGACTTTTTTATTAAAATATTTGATAATTAAAGTATATTATTATTTTTAATAGAAGAGCTTGATATGCCACAGTATAAAGATTTAACAGGAAAGCAAAAAGAATTATATGATAAGTTAAAGACTGCAATAGAAAAACAAGAGGATATTTTTTCTATTCTTAAAGACGTTTCAAAGCAGGATTTACAGCAAGTTCTTACTAATGCAAGTATAACTCAAAAGTTATCAAATGGTATAGAGTATAATCTAACACCCCTTGCCTATGCTATGAATTTCAATGATTTTGAGGAAATAATCAAAGTTATTTTAGATGTAGCTCAAGATAATAGTGTGTTAGAAGAAGTTTTTGTTGGTATAGAAGAATATGATCATACAAAACTTAAGAAGATTTTAGAAACATTAAAAAATCAAGAGCAGAATGAAGAGCAAAAAACTAAAATTGATGGTTGGCTAGAAATACTTACAAAGAACGTATCTAGTAGTCACAAAAGTGATAAACAGCCTTTAGCGCCCGAAAGTAGCATACCTAAAGCTGAAGAAAATATAGCTAATAATGAAGGTATGAAAGATACTTTTAAAATTGAAAGTAATATATCCAAAAGAGAGAATAGTGACAAATATCCTCAGAAAGACACAGTAAAAACTATTAATAGATCAATAATGATTGGTAGTGTTTATGGTTTTATAGCTGCATTAGTAGTTAGTGGTGGATGTTTTGCTGCCGGTGTTGAATTATCAATATTGGCTATAGCTGCAGTAGCTACGTTTTTAATAATAGAAACTATTGCTAGTGGTATTATATATTTAGTATTTAATCCTAGTGATAAGCTAGATAACCCTGACTCAGAAATAGCTAAACAGCAAGTGGTTCCAGAAGTTTGTTAACAAAAGCTTTACAGTCAAGCAGAAGGGAGGGTCATCTTTTACCTTCCTTTCGTGTTTTTTTGTATGGAATGCCTTGTTAAGTTAATAACTTAAGATAATTTCTAAAAAAGTTATTCCGATGCTTATGATTTTTGGAGTATGATGAATTTTTCTTCTGTAGTATTACACTGTTTAATCAATCAAGCTAGGAAACAATTGAAATAGATTTTTTATGGACAGAATTCTTTACGCTATTATAGCAATACTAATTAGATAATGGTGTATATTTACAGGTAAATTCAAATTCTTTAGGTTTATCTGTCTTTTCTAAGTGAATATAAAGTTCTTTATTCTCTGTAACGTTGTTCACACAGCAACAATTTTCAACTTCATACAGGTAATCCTTATGATGTGATTCCCAATTAAGTATTTGGCGTAGTGCTTTCACTTTAGCTTTCGATTCATTCTTTGCAATAACAAATACATTTTTATGCAACTCCGTAAATTTTTTACTATCGTAACCACCAAGGTTGACAAAATAAAGCTTTTCTTCAACGTGGGTAGGTTGTCTCGTTAAGGTAATATTATAATCTTCAGCACTTTCTAATATACCCCAAGCATCAATATGGAAACCTTTTTTTACACCCCACCATTTTGCTTTTACTTCTTCATAAGTATCTTCGATCTTTTCTGCTACTACAAAAAATATATCATGTAGCTCGATTAAAGAGGTTTCAGTTTTACCTCCAACATATATGACAAATATTTTCATGATACATGCCTCCTATCTTTTATTCTCTTTATCATACTAAGTCTGTTCATTAAAAAATCAACAAAAATTAAGAATTTTTAGATGATGAAGTAAAACAGGCATAGATTAGACTTCTTGCATAACTGAGGAAATAATACCAAAAGTAATATTAGTGAAGGTATGAAATTTGAACAAATAAGTAACCTAGATGAAGAGGAGTTTCGAAGATTAACAGAAGTAAAAAGAAAAACATTCGAAAAAATAACAGAAATTTTAATGGAGTAAGAAAAAGGCAAGAGGAGGAAAACCAAATAAACAATGCATGTTTGTTAATGGCGCTAGAATATTTGCGTGACATATTTCATATTGGTATGGAATAAGCTAAAGTGCCTGTTATCGGTTGGATTGAGGATACGTTAATAAAACATTTACACTTCTGGAAGAAAAAGAGCTATTAGATTCGAATGTAGAGTATCAGGTTATGGATAGTAGATGGAACAGAAATATCAATAGAGAGGCAAAAAAAAATTGGAATTATCCATATGAGTTATGAAAGAGGTCTAATATAAATTTATTGATTTATATATGTATTATAATACACTTTAATAGGTAGGTAAGTAATACACATATATATGAGTGAGGTTAAATTAAATAGTAAAGAGAATTCTAACGACTTAGTACATCAAAATCAAGGGCCATTAGTAATTAACTATTGGCAAGACAGAAGTGATGACAAAAAAATCCTTGAAGGTAAAGCGGAAAATACAGATGAATATGATATAAAAAATAAAAAGCTTGCTCAAGAATGCGCTGAATTTGTGTTGCAAGATCTAAACAATCATAATTTTAGTAACACGCACTCACAGTTAGAAGATGATCCATACCAAACAAAAGATGATAGTCAGCAAACCTTTTTCTTTGAAGAAAGTTCACTCTTAATTGAGCAAGAAGTAACTTTAATTGAAAATGAAAGGAAGCTGATTAGTGAGTTTTATAAAGAAATGCAAGATGCTAAAAGCAAAGCTAATACAAAAAGTGCTTTAGAATATATTAAATCCATAACGGATAAATATTTAGAGAGAGGGATAAGAATAAACTCATACTGTGATAATGATGGTGAGGTTATAGTAAATTTAATATTTAAAGAAATCGCAGGTGTTCTCGATAATATTGTATTTATAAATTCCCGCACTGTAGCTCCTGAAATGAAGCCCTATGATTCTTCTGACGATGATGAAGAAGATTACTACAACTTGGATATCATAAGAGAGATTGCTCATGGTTTATTACAAAAAGGAGGAAAAGTAAAAGAGAGCCTCTTTTATCATGATAGGATAAGATATTCGACCACTGCTTTTATAGATAACAATTCTTATAAACAATTTGATGAATATCTCATTGAACAGTATAAAGAAATGAAAAAAAAGTTAAAGGGTATAGCATATGAGTGTGTTGTAAACAAGAGCGAGCAAACTCAAGACAAATTAGAAGTAGAGATTGATAATATCTACTTTTATATAAGATATCCACAAACTAGTATAATTGAACCCATAAAAATCATAGCCAATCAAGAAATAATAGATCGAGGACTCAGAGTTCACATATTAAAAATAGGAAAAAGTACAGTAAAAATTGATAATAGAGGAGAAAAAAGAAATTATGTAGATCTTACAGAAGGTAGTGATGTGGTATTAACTTTCTATACTAGTTTGGGAGAATTAGAAGTTAGATTATATCCTCATGAAACAAATAAAAACTTGATAAGAGTAGAAGTGAGTGATGAAGATCTACTGGAGGACATAGAAAGTTATAATGAAGAAATAGGACAAAATTGCTTATTGGGAGGTTTATCAGTTATTGAAGCTATAAACCGAGGTTTTTTTGTTAGATCTGGTGGATTAATGCGTCCTGAAGTAATAAGCGAGTCTAACAACAAATGGACAGAACGTGAAGAGTTAAGAAGGACTTCTGATCCTAGGAGAGAAGTTTCTAGGTAGATTAATTTGCTAAAAAAGTTGAAGATTATTAGGGAGTGTTAAATAAACTGTGTCAAACCACATTTTAATTCAACTCAATTTTCAATCTATCAGGAAAGAAAATGTCGAGCTGGGACATAGTTAATACGTACAGCACTTTTCTTCCACCTTTTTTATAGCACAATATACCAGCTTGTACAAAGCATTTATACTGGTAAATGAGCCCTTGGTCTTGCCTAATTTGTCTATGCAACCCCTCAATTGGATTAGTGGTGTAAATTACTCTCCTCATTGGATCAGAATACTTGAAATAACTAGACAAATTTTCCCAGTTACTCTGCCACGATTTTATAACCGTAGGGCCCATTTTTCATCCAGTTCTAGTAGATAATTCTCAGCAATTTCCTTGCTTGGTGCTTGATATACCCTCTTCAAATCACTTAAAAAGCTCTTTGTATCTTTGCTAGCCACATACTTCAATGAATTGCGTATCTGATGCACTATACATTTCTGTATTAGGAAAGACGCTGTTTATAGCTGTAGGAAAACTTTTTAACACAGGCTATTAGAATATCTTCTACACCTCTTTCCTTGAGGTCGTTTAGCACACCTAACCAGAACTTCGCTTTCAGCCAAATAGAAGCCTAATACCTCTTTTCTGCCATTCTGATCTATGCCCAATATATTATACATGCACTTGCTTACACATCGTCCGTCCTCTTTTACTTTAAAGAACCATAAAAACTATCGGATAAACTGCCTGTAAAGGACGACTGCGCCATTCGTTAATCACTGGCAATAATTTATCAGTAATACTGGATATTTCAGCAACCGATACCTTATTGTCATAAATTTCTTCGACGTGTGACATTATGTCTCTATATCCCATACCGCTGGCAAACATGCTCAAGATCTTTGTTTCAAGTTCAGAATGCAGGCTTGTTTGTCTTTTTTTGACTATTTGTGGCTCAAAACTTCCTTCTCTATCTCTTGGTGTTAGCAGCTCGAATACTTGTTCGTAAAGTCTTTGAGTTTTTGCCGTTTCTGCGATTGTTTTCTTCGTTCCTATTATTTGATAGATGGCTCTCCATTTCACCTTCTAAACTTGCCTCTAGCAGCTTCTTTATCAATGGTACCATCTCTTCCGGTAAGTGGCCTACCTTCTCGTATAGATGACAGGATATTTGACTCTAACTCTTGATAATTTACTAACCCAACATAGTTATTTGCTATTTTTTCACTCATGTGTAAAACCTCCGTTTTTATATTAACTAAAATACATCATTTCTTGGTTTGACACAGTTTGTTTAACACTCCCGATTATTATTTAAATACAAACTACTATAATTTATAGATTAAGGAAATTGTACCAATGTCTTCTAAGAATACTCTTTTATATTGTTTTTAAGCTGGCTACAAAATGAGGATATGGAACATACAATTGGCTGAGCTGCCTTTTATACTCCAGGTTTACTATTAAAATATGCAGCTAAAATTGGATACATTTTCTATCACTGTTGTGTCCGATATGCTAAAATCTTCATCACTTATATTGATATTTTTACATAATTGATTTTGTAACATTTATTTGCTCTTCTATATCAATTTCAACATCTTTTTGTGTGGCCCTTTGTAGTAGCTCCTTTTGCAATAACCTTTTTTAATTTTCTGGTACATACTTTTTTCGATGTTTTTTCATATTGTTGTTTTTATAAACGTTACGACGCTGAGCCGTAAAATTTCTCCAATTGCTCACTCCACAGCATCGGTATTTCTCTCAAATCAACTAATTTCAAATCTCTTGGCTGTCTCCCATTTACTATGTCTTCTTTAATCTTTGGTGCTAAATAGTTCAACCTCAAAATTTGCTGTATACGTCTTGTACCTATATTAATTTTGGCACTCAGCTCCTTCACACTTTCGTATTTTCCCTCTTCTAGTTGCCGTTTCCACAAATGAGCTCTTACCACTGCTTTCAGTAGTACATTATTTGTTTTTCCTTCTGGCTCTACTACTGTACATTTGTTTCCTTTCTTTTTTATTGGTATAAATTCCACCTTATCCTCTGAACTCACTTCTATTCCATCTTCTTTTACCATTACTCCCTTTATTAATTTTTTCATTGCTTCTTTCTGTTCTCTGAAGCTTAAATTTTCTCCATCCCCATATAAGCATTCGGCTCTTTTCATCACTTCTTTTTCCACCTCTCCCGCTACTATAGTTCTGTTTATTGATTCACAACCTTTTCCCCTTAAATGGTTATTGCACACGTAATATCGGTACCTTTTATTTTCTTTTTTTGCATACGTTAGTGTCATATTTACACCACAGCTCTTGCACTTAATTATTCCCTTTAGCAACGCTTCCTCGTATTTCGCCTTTCTATATGGTTGATTCTTTATCAATTCTTGTGCTTTTTGCCATTTTTCCTCTTCTATTATCGCATCGTGCTTTCCCTCATACTCTTTCTCATAATGTCTGATTTTTCCCACATATATTGGATTTGTTACTATTCTCCTTACTGTCGCTTTTTTAAAGATATCTGATTTTGTTCTATAACCTTCTCTGTTTAACTCCCTTGCCAATTCTGCCATTGATCTCAGCTCCATATACCTCTCAAATATATGTTTCACCGTCTTTGCTTCTTTCTCATTTATTATTAATTCTTTATCTTTTACATCATATCCAAGCGGCAAAGTTCCTCCCATCCATAAACCTTGTTCCTTTGATGTTGCTATTTTATTTTTTACCCTTTCTACTATCATTTCTCTTTCTAGTTGTGCTGCTCCTGATAACACCGTTTGTACGAACTTTCCCATTGGCGTATTATTGTCAAATATCTGCGTTACTGCTATAAAATTTACTCTATGCCTTCTAAAAAATGATGTCACTTCTATACTATCTTTTGTTTCTCTTGAGAGCCTATCGAGCGTATATACCACTACACAGTCTATCTCTCCTCCTTTGACATCTTCAAATAATTCCTTTATCGCTGGTCTTTCTAAGTTCTTTCCTGAGAAACCTCCATCATCGTACCTTTTGGCCAATGCTACCCAGCCTTCTCTGCTCTTTATGTACTTTTCACATGCTACTCGCTGCGCATCTAAACTATTAAACTTTTGTTCTAGACCATCTTCATTTGATTTTCTTGTATATATCGCGCATCTTACCTCTTTCAGCATTCTTTCTCCTTATCTCTCATTCCAAATAGAAGCGGCCCGTTGTAGCTCATTCCCATTATTTTCCCTGCTACTGCTGACAATGACGTAAAAAATTCTTCTCTGTAGATTAAACCCTTATCTGTTACCATTACCGCATGCGTTTCTTCCCCTCTCTCTAATATTAGCTCTGTCCCTTCTACTGGTAATTTATCGCTACTTATTCTTTTTCCCTTCTCTAGCCGATCTGCCAGATACTCTAGTCTTTTTGTCCCCTTTCTTGACATTTCTCCATACGCTTCCTCCTGCATTCTATATGCTAGTCTCAGTATCAGATATTTCTTTGAATGTTTAGGTGCCTCTTCCCCAAATACCTTCTTCCACATTTTTCTCAGCTCACCCAAAGGTTTTCTCTCTAAATTCATTACTTTCTTTTCTATTTCTTTCTCCATATTTTTAGCCCTTCATAAATAGCTTTTCAATTCTGTCTATTTCTTTCTTCAATATTTCAGTGATCTCTTTACTGTTTTTCGCATAATCCATTGCTGTCATTCCAAATTTATCCGCTTGTTCTATTTCTCCTCCAGCCTTCACTAATTCTTTCACTATCTCTTTTTCGCCTATCATGCATGCAAGGTGCAGCGGTGTGCATTTATTTCCATATTCTTCCGCATTTACATTCCCTCCTGATTTTATCAATTCTCTCACGATTTCTAGACGTTTCTCCGTTACCGCTAGGTGCAGTGCTGTGTATCCTTTCACATCTGCTGCATTCACATTCACTCCTTTTTCAACTAACAACTTCACTGTTTTTGCGTCTACTGCATAATGCAGAGCTGTTCTTTCCTTCTTGTCTCTTTCATAAATATTTTCATATGAGTTCTCTAATAATTCTTTTGCTGACTTATTAAATTTGCCAAGCTTTAACATAATTTACCTCACCTTTTCTTTGACCTTTTTTTTAAGCTTTCCTTCTCACCACCTCATCTATCATTTCGTTTACTTGGCTCATTATCTCGCTTGCTAAATTTTTACATTCTTCCTTTATTAGTGACTTATCTTTCTTCCTTATTTCTCCTATCTCTATTATTTTTAGCTCTGGTAAATAACTCCCATTCAACATGTCTGCTATTTCTCCCACTAGCCTCTCTATTCCATAGCATGTCAGTTCTCTACTTTTTGTTACTCCACCTTTTTCTCTCAGAAATTTGCTCGCCTTTTCACTCTCTTTGCTATCACATAGACGATACTTTTCACTTTCCCAAATGTAATACATTGGTGTTGCACCATATTTATTCAGTTGATTAACCTCAGCTCCTGCTTTTACTAGCTCTTTTATTATTTCAACTCCTCCTATTTTGCATGCAGAGTGGAGTGGCGTACATCCAGTGACATATTGAGTGGCATTTACTTCTGCTCCTTCCCTTAGTAGCACTTTTACATTTTCTAAACTTTTTGCGAATACTGCACAGTGCAGAGGTGTATAACCATTTTTGTCTCTTGCATTAACCTCTGCTCCTTTTTTTATTAATAATCTCACTGTTTTGTAATCGGAGATTTCTACTGCTTGGTGCAAGATCGTCTCTCCTTCTTCATTTTTTTTATTAATGTTTTTAAACCCGTTATTTGATACTTCTTTAAAAAACTTACTCTTGCTAAACTTCATACTTACCTCACAAAATTAGCTTTTCCAGCGCCAGATAAATTTCTTATGTTTACCTGCTGCTATTCAAGTCATGTCCGTTTTAGCATGAGAAAGCAAGTCCTTTTCTTTTTATTTCATACACTTTTACCTATTATTAATATAATATATGAGGATCTAAATATAAGTACTTAACTTATTAGACATATTACTTGACTATTTTTCCAACTTCTGTGCAAATGTCTATGTTCGTGCCACTTCAGTACTCCTGGGTAAAATACTAAAATGTAATTTTCTAATTCGTGTATTGAGTCTTTTTGCTCTGAATCCAAATCATTTTTATAGTAAACGTTGTGTTCTGCCAAACCATATTTTGTAATCTTCTGATCTGTATAGTTTTCTATTTTGTAGTGGTGAGTAACGCTAAACCTTTCTAAAATTGGCTTGTGTTTTAAATTCCAACGTTGCCCTGAAAGTTTATCGTTTCCCAATACAAATTTATTTCCTTCTTCTTCTATTCTACCAACTGGAAAACAGCTATTTATTTCTCCTAATTTCCAGCTATCTGACAGTACAATCTGCGCTTTTGCAAATTTAATCGATGGTAATAAGCTTTGAGTTAGAGGATACAGGGCTTTTAAGTTATACCACTGATGACTTCTTTCATAAATGCCTTTGTAATCCTTTGTGTGAGGCTCTGTTTCCCCAAGCACTGCTACATTCAACCGATATATGTCATTACTAAATGCTTGTTCATAATGCTCTCTTAAATAGTTGTCTACAATCTCTACTAACGGACCTCTAGAACTGAAAAAATTTATTCTTCCAAACGATAACACTGGCCCATTTTTTTCAACTTTTATACCAGAGTAGTCTGATAACAAACTTCCAAATAAACTTTCATCTAAAATAAACCTATCAACGTTATAGTGATCATTGAAAATCCTCATTAGCCGCGATCTTGCTGGTAACGATAGTTTTGCAAGTTCTACTACTGCATCCACAAAAAAGTTATTTGGAACATCCCTTATCCCTATCTGCAGTTCAAAAAAATGTTTTCCAGGTGGCTCCTCAATGATTGTAATATCTTCTATATTTGCCCACTTTAGTGCTATTTTGAGTGATTCTGGGGTTCCTCTTAAACGCCGAAATTCTACCCCTTCTTTTATCGCTCTTCTTTTGTCTTTTGCCCAGCGTAGAATTTCTTCTAGGCCATATTCTTCGATTAACCAAGGTAATATTCTTTCTTCTAATCTAAATTTAAACCCTCTTATCCTGATTGGATCAACCCTATAATCTGTTGCATCTACTAGCGCTTTTTCTTGTTTTGTTGCATTTGGTGGCAGTAACATTAATTCAACTCAATCTTTAAATTTCTTAAGGCAGCACACTCATTCCCCAATACTACAACATCCTCTTTTGGCTCGATTAATTCTACGTTTTCTACACCATCTACAAATAAATTGGCTATTATCCATGATCTTGTAACATTCCATCCCAGCCTTCTATTTGCTTCAAACTTCTCAATAAACTGCTTCTTGATTTCCTCCTTCGATATTACAGGACTTATGCTCATTCTGCTGTGAATATCTATTTCCGTAATATTGCAACCAATTACTGTTATCGTATCTGTTAAAACCCTTATATCATCTCTAGTAACCTGCTTTTTTACAATTTCTAGTAGCTCTTCTGACACTATGCCAGTTGTGGATAATTGTGTTGATAAGATTGAAATTTGTACTTTCCCTGGTATAGTTGATTCCACTAGTGCATCTTTTACTCTACTATCTGCTGACAGTGCATGATATCGATAGTGTTCTTTGCTTCCACACGTGCTTGAGCCCACTATTTTTGCTTTTACCCTCTTTCTAAATCTTTCGTCCTCTTCTTCTTTTTGTCTTTCCACTCCATAAAACTCAGCCAAATTATCAAGATCTTCTCCCGTTGCAAATTTCAGTAAATTACCCTTTACAGCTTCGTTTATCCTTTGTCTGAGTAAAAGTTCTCGCCATGCTGCTACCTCCAGAATCTTTATCGCTGGATCACTTTCAACTAATGCTGTAAAACTTGCGTCACGCTTCACCAATTCTTCCCTCATCCGAGACAGAATTTCTTCGAAGTTCAGTGGCTCAATAATGTTAGGCTGCTCCATCTTTATACCACAACTCCATCAAAGCGAATATTTTTTCCACTTGGTAAGTACAATCCTTCTAGGTCAAACGTTACTTTTCCTTCTTTCACTTCTGTTATTTTTACTTTTTCTAACTTAAATCTTTTTTCCCATTTTTCCAGTGCTTCTGCTGTTGCTGCATAGATTTCCAAAGTTAAATCTCTATTTATTGGCTTATCTACTAATTCAAATAATCTTGACCCATAATCTCTCCTCATTACTCTGCTATTAATAGGGGTAGTTAAAATATCTACGACAGATTGCTTTAAGTGCTCTATTCCTTCCAATTCCTTTCCCGTGCTAGCATTCATGCCTCTCATTCTGCAAATACATTTTTGCTAACACCTATCACTTTAAAACTACACGATACCAAGTCTCCTGTTCTTGTTACTCCCATACCGTTCACAAATACGCTGTTTGACCCTTGCGTTAGTGTCTCCCCTATAGTCAAGATATCACCCCTACGACACACAGATCTACTATTTACAAATACGTCTTCACTTCCACTCATACAAACATGAACCGGTATTCCTGTACAATTATCCCCTACACAAACGATTGCTTTACCCATATGCTAGTTTAGATCTATTCTCCTTCCCTTAAGTTTTATTCTTTCTTTTGTCATTTCTATACTCGATTCTCCAGCTTTCAGTGTTATTTTATCTACTACTTCAATCTCTAAATGATGTTTATCTTTATCGTATGACAACTTTGTTCCATCTTGAAATGTTAAGCTACTCACCTCTTTTTTATTCTCTGATGCAGGGTATTTTTCCTGGTATATCCCTCCTAACACCACTCCTAACGATAATTCGCCAAGAGGAGAAAATATCATAACCTGTTCACCGATATCTGGTGGAGACCAATCTCTATCTTTTCCTGCTTTGCTCGTTATCCATGGTAAATAATCTGTTAAAAATTCTCCTATTTTAACTCTTACTTTTGCTTTTTCATAATCTATTTCTTTTACAACTCCTATACGAACAATGTTGGCCATTTTCCTCTGTAGTTCCGAAATTGCAAAATTATTTTCTAACATTTATTTCACCGATTTCTATTTTGTGTGGCATAAATTTTCCTTCTTTCCAAATAGATCGCCCTACGTGTATTGTATGCACCCACTCAATCAACCACACTAAATACGCATCTAACTCTGGCCTAAATCCGTCAACTTCTGCAGAGATAAATTCTCCTGGTGAAACATTTTTCACATTCCAAGTATTTTTATTTACTACTCTTGCTACTTCTGTTGCTAATGACCTGACAACTAACGAGGAATCCTCGACTGTTCCATCAACTACAATCCTTGCTTCAAACCTGGCTTTCAAGGCTAATTCTTCTGTTCCAGGATCATGTCCTTTTTCAAAGCTGCTAAGTTCCACAAATACTGCCGGTGCTACTAATTCTTTTCTTATTGCTGGATAAATTTCACATGTCTGTATTGCTGATATTTCTTCCTTTAACTTAGTGCAAATTTCTTGATGTAAATCTTTCCAGAACTTTGTCATGCATATAATTTAACTCATGTAATGTATAAAATATTTTTCAAATACCTTTTCAACTTCATAATTAACAAGATTCCCTATTATCCTTGAAGCCTCAGGTTCTAGTGGCAACTTAACTTCCTTTATTGGCAATGCTGCCCTTCCTTCACGTTTAAACATACCGCTATTTCCTTTTGGCATAACTGCTGCAAATCCTCCTATAAACTCATGCTTTCCTACTTTCGATCCTCTTCTTGTTTTTTGTATTTTGCCAATTGTCGATGCTCTAATGTCATAGAGATTTGCTCTAATTGACACTTCTAATCTGCTAGTTTTCGCCTTAAAAATTCTTAATCTCTTTCTTATCAAACTTAATTTTATCTGCTTTTCCTCACTGATTTCCTTAGCTGCTTGCGCTTTTAACCATAGTGCCGTTTTGTTTAATGCCTTTACCGTTGCTAATTCTACTTTTCTTCTTTTAGCATTTACATTTTCTATTACCTCAACTTCTATATGAACAGACATTTTACACCCCAGACGCTTTTATTTTCCACGTTATTCCAGACTTGTCTCTAAGTGGCGGTGAGTGTACTTTATATCTTCGATCACCTATAACAAAAACATCTCCTACTATTGGCCTTAACAGTAGGGTCGAGAACTGGCGCGCCTCTTTAGGGTTTGGTGGCTGATCCATTATTTTCATGTTGGGCCTCAATCCAAAATTCCCATATTCACGTTTCCAGCTCCCGCCTCATCAAACGCAGCATGCAGTTTTCCCGCACTACGCTTTCCTAGTAGATTCTTTACCAAAATTTATAACATATTGTGCTGGTGATGCTTTCGGAATGTAATATCTTATTCTGTAGTCCGAATATAGACCCAGGGTTTTATATATCCATTCTCTACTCCACCTCTTCCAGCCAAATCCTTTTCTTGCTTTTCTGGCTTTCATTAAATTGCGTCTTATTTTCTTCTCTACCCAATGCTTCACGTAGTGAAAGCTTCGACTTGAGTTTCCAATCCTAAAATAGTTTATCCACCCTCTCAATATCGGATTAATGATATGAATCACTCTCTCTATTGGTTGCGATTTATGCCAACGAAATACTTCCTTCAACTTGTGAAGTAGGTTTGTTCGTGCTTTCATCTGTGGTGTTGTTTCTACCGTCCATTTTCCTTGTTTTGTAATTTTCTCTCGAAAATTGAATCCTAGAAAGCTGAACTTTTCCCCTTCTTTTAGGTTAACAACTTTTGTCTTTTCTTCATTTACTTCTACTTCTATTTTTGCTAATTCCTCTTGTAACCTTTTGTATACTGACTTTTCCAGCCATTCCCATTTTGGGTGTCTATCTATCAGTATTACTAAATCGTCTGCCCATCTTGCGTATTCTATATGTTGATATTTTCCTTCTTTGGTCACCTCTTTTGCTTTCTCTAGCATTTTATCTACCTCATTGAGGTATATATTGCTCAATAACGGCGAAATCGTTGATCCTTGCGCTATTCCTCGTTTTCCTCCCATCTTGAGGATTAGCTTGATCAAGTGCATGATTTCTTTATCATTTATTCTCTTGGCAATCTTTTCCATAAGAATATGATGTCGCACATTATCAAAGTAGGATTTCAGATCTATGTCAATAGCTTTTGTATTGTCTTTGATTGCTGCTTTCTCTACCCTTTTTATTGCTTCATGCGCTTTTCTCTTAGGTCTATATCCATATGATCCGTCCTGAAAGTCAGATTCGAATATTGGTTCAATTATTAGCTTTAGTGCACTTTGCACTATTCTATCACGGATGCAGGGTATGTTCAATGCTCTGAGTTTTCCCCCAGCTTTTGGTATTTCCTTTCTCCGGTTCCTATTTGGGCTATAGGTCTTGGTTATTAGTTCATATCTTATTTGTTGGAGATACTTTTCTAAGCCTTCTGCTTCTATCAATTCGAATGTCACTCTGTCAATTCCTGGTGCCCCATTACTCCTCTTTGTTAGCTTGTAGGCTTCTTTCAGTGTTTCCATTTTGCAAACATGAACATAGATTCCCCAGAATCGCCATTCCGGTTCTGCCTTCGCTTTGGTATATATCTTTCTTCTCAGGTCTTGTAATTTTATTGGCATTTTTATCATTTTACCTTTACCTCCCTTTTGTTAAAAGATTTCTACTAGTAGGGTACCTTTGCTCCATGAGCATTACCTCACTTCTTCGCTACTACGCACCCATCCGCCACCCTTTCATCTTCGGTTCATTTCCTGTTTCCAGTTATAGAACCTACCTCTCCAAGATATTTCTCCTTGGGATGAGGAGGGCTTCTCCAGTTGTTTTGTATGTCCTTGTTATCGTGCCATCACTATCACCCCGCTGAAGTAGAACAGTTGTATCAGTCGTTTTTCAACCTTCTGTACTGCCTTCACCATTTGACGGCTGGTTCGGCCTTCAGTACTGTGTTTTCGAGGCCACCTATGTGTTCACTTCCGTTATGGCCCGATAACTCGCCTTTATCCTTACGATAACGTTGTCGGTAGGCTTCAGTATCTTGGTTTCCCTCCATACTGCTACCCAAGCTACAGGACTCCGACTCTTATCCTGGTAGGTTTGACTCCTACTGAACATACTTACCTTCTCTGGACGCACCATCAAACGCACTTACTTCTAACGCTAAAGTTTCTTCCACAAATTGTCCTTCACCAATCTCGTATAATTTATCTGGCTGTTGCTTTAATACTTGTACCATGTATGACTTATCCTTTGATTTATACAAAGCCACTTCTCCTAAATGGGCAAAACAATCTTCTAATAATCGCTTAATATTCTCTTGCATATTTCTTTTTGATATACTAACCTTTACATGCTAAGAAAGCGCATACCGGTAGAGTCGTTCTGTGCCTCACCAACTTGTAATTACTCTACCAGTATGTTATGCTATAGCGACTTTTACTAATACCCCTGGTCTATGGCACATTGGCAGAGGATTTGACTGCGTATGTAAATCAGTCCCTCTATCAAACCTCCTTGGTTCTTGCTTTGCATATAGTGGCTGTCCAAGAGTATTTACTGTTTCATTAAAATCTGCTGGTGCAAAATATGTCGTAAATGTGCTTGCTGTTCCTACTGGAAAACAGTGCCCTGTATCTTTCTCAATAAATCTTCTCACGGTTCCTTCAGGGTCAGTTGCTTGCCCTCTATACTCCTCAAATGTTATGCCACAGAACGTAAATCCTGATCTCATATCGTTTCTTAGCGCTGCTCCTTCTTGCCATCAACTATGTTTTTTAAAATTTTTTGAATTTAGTCTCATTTGTTGATAATTTTGTATTTTTATTCAATTGAAAAATGTATTTTGGCAACAAAAACCCTAGTTTATACAGAAAGAAATTTATATCAAACAGCAAGCACTGCTTAGATTTTATGGTTAACGAATATGTGCTTTAAATGTGTGTAGACGCACATATTCGTTAACCTATTTTCTATACAGATTTTTTTTATTTCATATTAATTGCTTCTTTAAGTCTTGCATTGGCAATTACTATGATTTTTCGCATTAGAGCTGTTATAGCTACCATCTTCTTTTTACCTCTACCAATAAGATCAGAATAAAAAGCACCAAGTGCAGATTTAGATCTTGCAGCAGCCATAGCAGCTGTGAAAAGCTTTGCACGAACGTTGCTTCTACCACCTGTTATCCTTCGATAACCAATAGTTTTACCGCTTTCTTTTGGATGTGGAGCAACTCCAGCAAGACTTGCAACTTCTTTTTTGTTTAGGTGGCCAAGTTCTGGCATTAGACACACAAAAACTTGTGATAACTTGAGACCTATTCCTGGCACTGTTCTCAAGATTTTTTGACGCTTTTGTAACTCTGGATTTTTATCAATAATTCTTTGTATGGCATCGTTGAACTCATTTATCTGACTGGTAAAAAAGTCTATTGTTTTTTGGCAACTTTCCTTTATATAGTCGTTTTCAGGTGCTGCAAGCCTACATTTCTCTTGAGTTCTCATTTGCGTAATGTCATCACGACGTTGACAGAGTGCAACTAAGGCGGTTTGTTCTTTTGACATACGCACAAATAGAGATAGAGCACTATAGCGTTCAAAACCATATTGAGCAAGGGCTCTTGCATCTGATTGATCTGTCTTTGCTAAAGTTCCATGTGATATGATAAAACTTTTTACTTTACGAGTATTAGCTCGATGTACAGCAACATTCTTATCAACAAGAAAATGTGCTAAGCCAAGCTCATATTTTCCAGTGTTTTCTAAAGTTACTAGAGAATTAGGTAGGATATCTGAAAATTTTTGAAACAACTGTTGCCAACCAGTAGCATCATTGTCAAACTTGATAGCTCTCCTTTGGTTATAAGCTGCAGCAACATTTTTAAATTTTCCGATATCAATGCCAATGAAATTTTGATAAGATGTAATCATAATAAATAACCTCGATAGTTTAATTAATTTAAGATTGTAAACGGGTGCATACATATGTCCCATGCAACTATTCAAACGTATCGAGAGATGGGGCTAGTTTACCTTGATGGCTACGGTTGTAATACCAACTTTCATTCGGTCGCACACGCCCGTGATAGCCCTATTCCTATAGTGAGTAGGGTTATCTTTCCCTCTTATCTCTTTTATATCACATTTTTAACTTACAATCTTTCATATGCTTCTTTCACTTTACTATGCGAAGTTAATGCATCAAAAAATTCAGGGCTTACCAAGGCATGTACTCCTGTCATATATTCACCACTTAGATTATCTTCTATATGCCGGAGTACTTCCATACACTTACGCTTTACATCAGTTGTTGCAGTTCCTAGTGCAAAATTTACTACTTTTGGTGTTATTTCAAATTCGTTGTACAGATTTAATAATTCTGACCCATCAGCATCAAGAATAATTCCCTTCAGCGCTCCCATTCGCAAATGCTCTAATGTTATTGCATGTTTGTTTCTCATTGATTGCAAATGATCAGTTATTACATCTGCAAGCGCTTTAAGTTCACTCTCTGATCCAAATGCCCTTATTCCTTGTACTTCTTCTGGCAGCACTACATCATCATGCGGAATGTGCGGAATCGTAAACGTTCTTACCTTTCTTTTTCCTCTTTTTCCTACTGTTGCTGGTGCTCCTGGTATTTGTGTTGGTAATAAACTTAATACTCCGTTGTGTTCTTCTATGGTAATATGTCTAAATCTTACTGACCTACTTGGAAACAAATTTAAATTTTCAACTCGTCCATAATTTATCGGCAATATATTCATCGCATTTGTTAGTGCCGTCATGCTAAATGCTGTATTTGTAAATGGATTTTGCATTCTTTTTCTCCTTATTAATTTTAGTTAAACTCCCTTGCGGATAATGATCCCTCGTGCTTCAAGTTGCTTTATTGCTTCAGCTTTCTGTTCTTCAGTGATATTTGCTGGCCACACAACTGCATGATCTGCTAGTATTGCACCACGAGTAATAATTACTGCTTTGGCATTTTCTGTCGCATTTACATCACTTAATATTGCACCTATTGCTGTTTGTGTGCCGTCTGTTCCAGTGGGATTAAGGACTCTAATAAAACCATCTTCCGTCTTTTTGGCAACTACTGTACCAAGCTTAAGATTTTGACCTTTAGCTACTGTTATTTGATCTCTTGAATATAGACTTGATGCCTCATACTTTAATAAGTCACCATGAGCCAATGACGTCTGATAGATTATTTTGTTCAGTTATACATGTCATATTTTCTTTTCTCCTTTTTTCCCTTTAGTTTACCGCCATGTTTGTAGTTGTTGTACCAGGCGGTTATAAAAAAACTTAAATACTTGATTGTGCTCTAGCTTTAGCTACTTGCATCATCAACTCCTCTCCTGAATTCTGTGGTATTGCACTCAGTATCTCTGTCTTTTTCGTTCTCTCTGCAAGTAACTCCATTAAAACCTCCCTTGCCTGCTCAACACTTACGCTTTGCTCAATAAATTCTCCTATTTTCTCTGGCATTCGTGATAAGTTACATAAACGTATTAATTCAAGAACTTCATTACGATACTTAGTTAAATTATCAGTTTCTAGGTCAGTTGTAGTTCGTTCATTCATAGTAATACTCCTGTTTTTATTAATAGATGAAAGAATTGTAATTCCGTCTGCAAGACCTATCTCTACTGCTTTCTCCCCAAAATATAGCCCTGCTTCCGTTGATCGAATCTTTTCAATTGAAAGACCTCTGTTCCTCGCTATTAGCTGCACAAACATTTCATATAGTCGGTCTACTTCTTTTTGTAAGCTTTCCAGACTTTCAGACGTCATTGGCTCATGTGGATTTAAATCATTTTTTCTACTTCCTGCAAATACTGTGGTATATTTTATTCCCTGTTTTTCATCAAACCCACTTTGATCTATATGACTTGCTATTACTCCTATACTGCCAATACCAGAAGTTCTGCTCACAAATACCTTCTCAGCGCTAGAGGCTATAGCATATGCAGCAGAGTATGCATCATCATTTGCTATCGCTATTATCCTCTTTTTTGCTCTTGATTCATAAATAAAGTCAGCTAGGTCAAATATACCGTTTACCTCTCCTCCGGGGCTATCTATATCAAGCAGAATAGTTTCTATATCTTTGTTTGATAATGCTTCTTCTATTTCTTCTTGAATTTTCTCATATGATGTCATTCCCAGAAAATCGTCAAAAGCCCCTGGTTTTTTGGTCAAAATTCCATGTATTGCTATTACTGCTGTTTTTTCTATATTCTGATTTACTGCATGTTTTATATTTTTAAAGATAGGTTGTTTTCCGTTATATAGTGACAACAGGTCAAAGCTTTTTTGCTCTATCATCATCGGCCTACATAGCCAGTTGGTTTGTAAAATTTTCATAATGTAAATGAGATTTATTTTGTTTGTGTCCTGACATCAGAATCAAAGAGAAGGTTGAAAGAATCAGCACGCTTTTGATCTTCTGCTATTTCTTGGTCAATTTCTTCTACATCGTAACCCATTTCTGATACTACTTCTGAGCGACTCTTGAAGCCATTTCTTACCGCCATTTGCTGTGCTTGCTGGTCTTTCAGTGGATCTACCCAATCAAATCCCTGTGGTATCCATTTTACTTCTTCTTTCGCTGCTTTTACTACTTTTTCATCTATACTCAGTTCTCCACAAAGTACTGCTAACTCTAGCCATTTACTCCATACTGGTCTGCAAAATTGAAATACCATAATGTTATGTTGCAGCATAGCACATCGACGACGAAACTCTATTAATCCTGCTCGAATGGATGAATAATTAACACCTGTTAAATCTCCTGTTAGCTGCTCATATGTTATTCCTGTACCTATTGCTATTGCCCTCAGTTGCTGTCTCATGAATGCTTCATAACTTCCTCCAACATCTGATGGCTCTGAAAATTTTATGTCTTCTCCTGGGTCTAAAAGCTGCATTGTTCCTGGCTCTAAACCTGATAATGCTACTCCTTGCTCATTACTTTCACTTTCTCCTAAAATATTTGCTTCAGGATCAAGTCTTGTAATAAACCCTGCAAACATTGCTGCAGTTTTCTTTCTCACCAGCTCTGCATCATCATATTGATCAAGCTCATAAAGCTTCAGCAGTATATTAGAAAGCCAAGGCTCCCCTCTGATTTGCCCAGGTCTTAAAGGTCTATAAATATGTAAAACATCATTTGCTGGTACTCTCACTGATTCACCAAACGAGCCTTCACCAGGGTGTTCTTTAAATAGGTAATATGCTTCTCTTTGCCCAAGCCTGTTAAACTCAATCCCGTTTCTTATTACATTACCATTTCCTAAAGTTTGATTTGTTTTATTATCTAAATGTTCAGACTCAAGTACTTGCAGTTGTAATGGTACAGAAAATCTATCTTCCAGCTTTCTCGTTCTTAAACGTACAAAACATTCTCCTCCCTCTATCATACTTCTGCATACTAGAGCTTGTAATCCATAAAAATCACTTACTCCGTTACTGTCTGCTTCATCTGTCCATCTTAGCCATAATTCTTGCACCTTCTTTCGAAATTCTCCATCTCTTGCTTTTGATTGTGGTTTTATTCCTGTTCCAATAGAGTTACTTACTATCGTATCAATTATATTTGCAGCGTAAGGATTTTTTCTCACCATATCACGTGATCTACTACGTAAAGTTTCAAGGTTTTGAGACAGCAAATTGTTTATACTTCCTAACTCTGGTTGAAAGTGAAAAAATCTTCTTCCTGAACCTGATGCATCCCACGCTGAACTTTTGATTTTTGGCTTACTAAATAGTTGTTTGAATGATTTGAGTAGCATTACTTCTCCTTATCTGAAATTTTTGATAACTCAGCCTCTAGCTCTTCTACTGTTGGTAAAGCTGTCTTTATATTCTCTGGTAGACTTTCAGTTATTCGGTATTCTGCTAGTCCTATTGGTTTTGTCATATCTTTTAGAGTGTATTTTGCTAGTACATCATTTTTAGATTTACATAAAATCAACCCTACAGATGGTTGATCTGTCTCGTGTTTTAGCAAGTCATCTACTGCTGAAAGGTAGAAATTCATTTTACCGGCGTATTCTGGTTTAAACTTATTATCTTTCAATTCAATTACTATAAAACAACGTAATTTTAGATGGTAGAATAATAGATCGACAAAGAAGTCTTCATCACCAACATCTAAATGAAATTGCCTACCTACAAATGCAAATCCTTCCCCTAGCTCAAGCAAAAACTTCTCTACATGGCCTACAAGACCTTTTTCTACTTCTCTTTCATGAGCGTCATCTCCTATACTCAAAAAATCAAAAATATATGGATCTTTTAATGTATAATGTGCTAAATCTGACTGGGGAGAAGGTAACTTATCTTTGAAGTTAGTAACAGCTTTTCCTTGACGTTTGTGCAATTCACGTTCGATTTGCATCACCATTATACTACGTGACCAACCGTGCTCTATAGCTTTTTGAAAATAAAATAGTCTTTCTTTTGGATCTTTTACTTTATCTAAAATAACTACAATATGAAACCAAGGCAATTGTGCAGCAACCTGCTGCGTAAATTCAGTATCTTGATATTCTGCAGCAAATTGACGCATATAAGTAAGATTCCTAGCACTAAATCCCTTCATTTCTGGAAATGCGCTTCTCAAATCCTTACTTAGCTGATCTATGATTTTAGCACCCCAACCATGTTCTTTTTGGCGCCTTAAGATCTCTGTACCAATATAGTGATAAAGCACAATGAGTTTGCTATTTACTGCTAGTGCTGCTTTATAACGACTAGTAGCAATCTGTTCTTTGAGCTGCTCTAAAAATTCTGTATATTCTTTTGCTATAATTTTTGTCATACGGTTCCTTTTAACGATTTTTATCATTATATGATCCCTTTACTCGTTGAAAAAACAATCTTTCTCTTCGGTTTCATTCCAACAATCTTTAGCTCAGCTTTAATACGTTGTCTTAAGTTTAGTAAATCATTTATCTGAACTTCAGCATATCTCACTACATGGTCACCATATGCAATTGATACTACTCGCTCTCCGTTTTGCAGCTTCTTTATCGCTTCTTCGACTTGAACTAAATACTCTTCGTTATACATTTTCCAGCCACTTACTCTGTCTTACTTTCTTAGGTTTTTTACTTTCTATTTTTCCACTCAAACTATTCCATTTACTCTCTGGCCAACGATCGATTCCAAGCGCAATAGATGCTGCTCTCGCATAAATTCGGCAATCTAGTACTTCATTTCTTTCTCTTACTTTTTGCCACTCTTGTTTGGTGTATCCTTTTACTACCTTGCTGACTAATTGCTCTGCCGTTAGCTGCTTAAAATACTCAGGTGCATACTCGGGAAAATGACAATATCCTGCTGGCACTTTCTCTTCTTCTTTTAAAATATTAAGTAGCTGAAAAAGCTCTGACTTTAATATCGATACTCCTACTGGCCAGAGCTTTATTCCTCTTTTTAGCTTTTGACCACCAACTGTTATATCAACTCTACTTGGGCTGCTAAGTGGCACTAGGGCTTTATTTACACCTTTAACTGCCATTACTCTTCCAGAGCCTTGATGACCTCTTACCCAATTGTATACTTCTTGTGTTGCATACCCTGCATCAACCGCCATCATGCTTATCATGTATTCAAGCCCATTTTCACCGATAAAATGATGATTGAGTAACTCTGAAAGCTTTCCCCATACTTCTCCTCTTCCAGTATCACCTTCAAATACTCGGTAGTCTATTGACCAACTTTCGCGGCTTTTTCCCCATGCTACAACTTCTACTTCTAAACGATCTTTTTGGACATCTACTCCTGCTGTGAGAACTACTTAGCCTTTTGGTACTGTGCCAATCTGAAAAAATTCTCTTCTGTTGAATAATTGCTTCCAGTCTGGTACTTCTCCCTTATCTACCCAGGTTTCTCCAAGCGTTGTGTTGATCCAAACTTTCAGTAATTGTTCACTTTCCTTTGCATGCAGAAAATCCTCTACTGCTTGTTGCCAACTATACCACCCAACTGGACTATAAAGACTTGAAAGATGAAATCCTTTTTTCTCCCCTTCTTTTGCCTCTGTAGCTCTCCATTCTCCACGTTCTAGCATCTCTGTCTTTTGATGATTTTCTATTTTGCCGCTACATTCAGTGCAGACATAATGTGCTGTTCTTGAGTCGTTGTTTTCCCATTTTATTTGTGACCATTTCAGAACTTGATAGTAATTACAATGTGGACATGGTACAAAAAAGTATCTCTTATCTGTTGCTTCAAATTCCTTCTCAATTCTGCTTATTCCATGAATCGTTGGTGTTGATACTAAAAAAATCTTTCTCCGTGCAAATGTATTAGTTCGGGCTATGCTGAGTAAAACTGGATCTCCTTCTCCTCCTGAATCTCCTGGGTAGGCATCTATTTCATCAAGAAAGAGATATTTTACTGGCATAGATCTCAGTGCTACACTGCTATTTGCTCCGGTTATTACTACTATTCCACCTGGAAACTCCTTACTTTGTACAGTATTGCCTGAATCTCTTGATCTTTGGTCTTTTACTTTACTTTTTAAACATGGTGTACTTTCAATCAGTGGCGCAAATCTTCCTTTTGACCAACGCTTTCCCATTTCAACTGTTGGCTGTACTACTAGCATTGGTCCTGGTGTTTGATCGATGATATAGCCAATCCAATTGTTGCCAGCTTCTGTTCCTCCAATCTGCGCTCCTTTCATGAATACTACTTTTTCTGCTGGTGAGGACGGAGAAAGTGAATCCATGATTTCTTTTAAATAAGGAGTTCTCTCTGTTCTCCATTTTCCTGGCTCTGATGCTGCAGTTGCTGCTAAAACTCGATACTCATTTGCCCACTCTGATACTTTAAGCTCTGGATCTGGTCTTAAACCTTCAGAAAAAGATGTAGCGTATATCATATTGCTACCTCTTCACCATCATTAGATGATACTTCAACATCACTTAAAATAGAACTGCACTCACTTGTTTTCTCACTTTCGAGTTCAATAAACATTTTCTTTTCAAGTGCTTCTTCTATGTACTTCTGAGTTAAATTACTCATTGTTATTGCAGCTATGAGCGCAACTATTCCCACCATTACCGCAGCTATAATGTTAGGGTAAATTCCTACTATCGCTATTGCGCATATTGTTATAGTGACACAGATGATATTGGTATATTTCTTTATTTTTTTGTCTGCTATTTTCCTTTCTTCAAAATATTTATTGCTCAATAAATGAAATGTTGGAAAGTTCTTCTGTCTTCCAAATAACACTATTTCCTTCTCTTTGCTCAGTAATTTTATTAATTTTGCGTTGTTCGTTATTATTGCATACTGAAAAACATCCGTGGCATCTGCTCCTCTCTTTAGCAACAACTTTACTACGTTAAAGTGACCATGCTTTGCAGCAACATAAATTCCCGTTTTTCCACTCTCATCTACAGCATCTATTTCAACTCCTTCACCAAGAATACCGTCTATTAGGTCTTCATATCCTTTTCTGGCAGCTAAATGAAGCAAACTGTTTTTATCAGCTCCGTATCTATTACTTGCTAAAATCTTTACTATATCTAATCTATTTGCTTCTTTTGCATAACAAAATGGTGTCTTGCCATTATCATCCTTAATTAAAGGATCTATATCTTCTCGAGTTAGTAAAACTTCTATTGTTTTAAGTCTTTCAGCGTAATGTAGAGGTGTTTTATTTTCATAATCTTGTAAATTAACCCCAGCATTAGGAACATTTATTAAGCATCTTACAATATCTAAACATAAGTCCCTTTCGTCGTAATTACTACTACTTATAGCTACGTGCAAAGAAGATAATTTCATTGCATTTCTGCCGCTACCAGCTATATTGACATTCGCACCAAGATTTGAAAGTAATTTTACTACTTCTAGCTTCTTGTTGTTCACTGCATAATGAATTGCTGCATGATTTCTCACGTCAAGAACATCCTTATCCGCGTTTCCTTCTCTAATTAAAATTTCTACTATTTCTTCATGTCCAGCTCCTGCCGCTAAGTGTAATGGTGTATGTAGTAAAGCATTCTGCTCATTAACATTAACTCCTTTGTTGAGTAAAAACCTTACAGCATTTGCTTCATTCAACATCGCAGCTAAGTGAAGTAAGCTATCTCCCTCTGATCCATATTTATGATTGATTAGTGCTTGTAATATTTCTTCTCTTGCACAAGAAAGCGCACTTTTACCATCATCATCAGCGATCAGTGGATTAATATTTTTCCTGTTCAGTAAGAGTGCAACCATACTAAGCTCGTTAATTTCTACTGCATAATGCAGCGGTGTCCTTCCATTTAATCCTCTAACGTTTACATCTACTCCTGGCTGATTAATGAGACACTCTATTAATTCTAAACTTAACTTAGCAGACATTATTAAAATTTAGCGTTAGATAATTCTTCAAGTGAGTTTGTAATCTCTTCAGTTAGCGTCTTATGAATCTTTTCAGTGTCACTCAGTGATGCAAGCAGTGCTGAAACCCTATTTGGAATATTAAGCAAATTATTACGGACAACTCTTGCTACATTAAATGCATCGCGCTTTACTTCCTCTACTGCTACAAGTTCTCCTATCTCAGCCTTAGCTTTCGCCTCAAGTAGTTTACCTCGTTCCATTTCATTTTTTATTCGAGTTTTAAGCAACATTGTGGAAAGGTTACTTGTATTTTCGTTTTCTGGATTTTTTCTCCTCAGTGGCTGACTTGGATCTCTTATTGTTTCTATAGCCCTGTTTGCTTGTTCTCGGTCAATGAGTCCATCCTCCAGCTCAACTATTCCTTTTTTTACTAAATAACAGACATATTGCTTTGATACTCCTATCTCCCTTGCCCACTCTGTTTGTGTTATTTTTTCCACTTTTTTTGCCCCTTTTTACGAATTTCCTTCTTGAATTTCTGCAAAAGTTTTACCAGTATCGGCTAAAATGGCATCTCTTCCCGTGTATACTTGCCAACGTTTTATGGTTACATCTACAAATTTTGAATCTAGCTCTATTGTTCTACAAATTCTTCCTGTTCTCTCACATGCAATCAGTGTGCTGCCAGAACCGCTAAATGGATCAAGTACTATGTCTCCAGATCTACTGCTGTTTACTATTGCTCTCTCCATTAGCTCTACTGGCTTCATCGTTGGATGTAGTGAGTTATGTATTGGCTTATCATAAAACCACAGATCACTTTGATTTCTTCCTCCATGCCACTCACGTTTATTGCCGCTTTTCCATCCATAGAGCATTGCTTCGTATTGTCTTTGATAATCTGATCTTCCTAGCGTAAAGTGATTCTTTGCCCAAATGATAAATGTTGACCAACGACCACCTGCTTCTTCAAATGCTTTTTGCAACGTCGAAAACTCTGATGATGATATGCAGATGTAAATTGCTCCTTTCGTATATGCTAAAATATTGGAACAGATGTAGTAGAGAAAAAGTTCGTACTTTTCACCTTGATTATCGTTTAGTATTTTTTTATCTTCTCTTTCCTGACTGCTACCGTAATCAACGTTATATGGAGGATCACATACGGTAATATCTGCCATTTTATTGTCTAATACCGCTTTATATGATTCAACTAAAGAGCTATCACCACAATAGATTCGATGATCACCTAAAATCCATAAATCCCCTGGTTTTGTTATTTCTACTTTTTTGTCATCAACAACTAAGTCAGAAAGATCTTCTTTTTCACTGTCTAAATCATCAAGAAAGTTTTGAACTTTTTCTAATTCAAATCCAGTCATTTTAAGATCAAACTGTAAATCTTCTAACTCTTGAATTTCCACTTTTAAAAGCTCATCATCCCACTTTGCCCAGTTAGCTGATTGATTTGCCAGTAATCGAAAAGCTTTAGTTTGTGGTTCATTTAAATTATCACTTAAAACCACAGGAATACTCTCCATACCAAGTTTTCTTGCTGCTTTAAGTCTTAAATGACCATCAACCACAGTGCCATCGCTTTTTGCAACTATTGGTATACGAAAGCCGAATTCCCTGATTGAAGCACACATTCTGTTTACTACGTCATCATTTTTACGAGGATTACGCTTATATTCGACGAGGTTTTCAACAGGATAGTAGTGGATTGCTAAATTCATATCTTAATAATTAAAAAGTTAATATTCAAAATATCTCTGACACTAGAAAAGGCCTGGGGTCAGCACCACCAAACCCGCCATTATGGCCGAAAGGACCCACTTTTTATGAGCTTATTAATATCTTTCCATAACATAGAACATCAAAGCTAAAGCATCTGCTTGATTATCATCTCTAGGTGAAAAACCTTTTTCACGTATCGCTTCAATAACTTCACTCTTACTTGCATTGCCTTTGCCTGTTATAAAGCGTTTTATAGTCTTAACAGGAACACTCTGATAGGGAATATGATTCTCTTCACACCAAGCAGAGAGAACTGCAAGAAAACCACCATAACAATGCGCTGCATCAGTTCCAAGGTGTCTTCTTACTTCCTCAAAATAAACTGTTTCAATACTTGGAAATTTTTCTTTCATTTCATTCAACCACTTACGAAAATTTAGAAATACCATGCCACCTCCACTGAAACGACTACCATGAAAACTTTTGCTTCCACTTTCAATTACTCCATCTGTTAGAATTGCCCAGCCCGTTTGCTTGCCAAGGTCGAGTGTTAGGATTGACATTTTCTTTGTGTTTGAAGCGTATAGAGGTAAACTAACCTCGTTGAAACAATGCCCTTCTATTATATATATACCGGATTTCTTACTACTTTTTCCGGGATTTTCTAAAAAAAAAGTTAAAATAATTTCAAAACTGCTCACCAGCTAAAGAATAAAGTAGATAGTTCTCTATTTTTAGAGTTTTACAGTTGCTTGTCTTTTTTACAAATAACCTATATGCTACTTGAAGTAAGGTAGAGTAGATATGATAATAAATGAAAACGAAATTTTATTATATACAACTCCAGATGGAGACGTGAGAATTGATGTTTTGTATCGAGATGAAAACATTTGGCTTACACAAAAAAGAATGGCGGAGTTGTTTGATGTTAATATTAGAACAATTAGTGAGCATTTACAGAACATATTTGCTAGTCAAGAGTTAGATAAAGATTCAGTTATCCGGATTTCCCGGAATACTGCTGAAGATGGTAAACAGTACCCTACACAATTTTATAATTTGGATAGCTATTGGTTATCGAGTTAATTCTAAAAAGGCTACATCTTTCAGAGTATGGGCTACAAAAATTTTGAGAGATTTCATCATCAAAGGATTTGCATTAGATAGCGAACGGCTAAAAAACGGCCTAAAGTTTGGCAAAGACTACTTCAATGAATTACTTGAAAAAATCAGGAGCATCCGAACGTAGGTTTTACCAGAAGATTACCGACATTTATGCTGAATGCTCTGCAGACTATGATCCAAATTCAGAAATAACAAAACAATTTTATGCAAAAGTACAGAATAAATTATATTGGGCGATTTACGGCTTGACTGCAGCAGAGCTATCGAGTTGATCATAAAAAACCACATATGGGACTAACTACTTGGAAAGATGGTCTAGGTAATAAAATTCATAAGAGTGATGTAAGTGTTGCAAAAAACTACTTGACTGAAAAAGAATTAAGTGAACTAAATCACATTGTCTCAATGTATCTAGATTATGCAGAACTTCAAGCAAGAAAGCATCGGCTAATGAAAATGCAGAATTGGGTTGAAAAGTTGGATGCATTTCTATTGTTCAATGATTATGAAGTACTTAAAGATGCTGAGTGCTGAAGTTGCAAAAGCTCTAGCTGAAGGAGAATACGAAAAGTATAGAGTTATACAAGATAAATTACATGAATCTGACTTTGATGAATTAATTAAAGCAAGTAAAGAAAGTGAGAAAATAACTACAACAAAAACCAGCTTGTAGTTGAGCTATCTGTGTTTGACATCTTGCTTTTGTTTTAATTTCAAGGGGGGTGAACCACCCTTTAGAAAGCCCTATCTGCCAATAAATAGTGAAAACATAAATCTTTGTCTCCATTATACGAGATAAAATTAGAGACGTAAATAAATAAATTTTGATCTTTGTCTCCATTTTAAGCGGTACATAAGTTTTAGATGCAGAAAAAGCTCAATAGAAAAAAATGATTCATTTCTGTAATTTTAGACACCTATGCCTAAAGAACAAACAAATCATATCCTCTTTTTCCGGAATACTCAATAAATTGGCTGAAATCTTGAACGGAATACATATTGTAATTTAATTGTTAGGACATTTATATTATAAGCAAAGCAGAAATTTAATAACTAAAGGAGAAAACCTATGTTTTAAAGCTAGCCACAACTTTTAAGCAAAAAAATACTCCCCTGATTAAAGATCGCTTATAAAACAACTCTAAACTCAACTAAAAGGTATTTTAATTAATCTTACTATCACGAAAGAAACTTACATATAAGTTTAACACGGTTTTCATGCCTTGTAAAGAAAATTTTTTAAAAAGAATTTAACGTTTCCTGTCTCAAATCCTTTTTTTTTAGAGAGCTATCTATAAGAGTTAAAAAATTAAAGAATAAATAAGAATGAAAAATATAAAATATAAATAGGGTATTATTATATACCTTATTTTTATTATTTATAATAATAGGGTTTTTCTCTAAACTAAGAAACACTCAAAATCAGCCAAGGAACAGCCTTTTATGATATTATAGTAGTTTGCTTGACTTGTAACCTTAAATTATGTTAAACTCCCCTACAGTAGCCCACTTCTCAGCTTAATGAGATTTCATTTTCCAATCTAAAATGGCTTAAACTGCCAAAAGTCTATATAATCTCGAATCTAAAGTACTTAATTCACAAATAATTATTATTAATAGTTTTACTAATATAGCATTTTTACGGCTACCTCTTATAGACGGAAAATCTCTCACCTGGGTATATTGTAAACACGTTAAGCTCTATTAAAGTTTAATAGAAAAATCGTAATAAAAAAAATTTTAGAGCAATTCATATTTCAAACCACATTTACAGTATATATCTGTTATGGAGGAGAAGAAAAGTAGTAGATAGCTTATTTGATTATGTAAGTGTCTCATAAGGAAAGTATAGTATATTTTGCAACATAATGCAGATGCAACTTATAGGTGGCCTTTTTGTTTAAAGTTAAAATGAAATTAAATTTTGTAATTTTTTTGAGGAGTGTAAGTTGAGAGCAGAGCTAAATTTTCAATACCACCATTGTCCTTTACAGAATTTGCGTTACCTGTTCATTTTTGTAATTTCAATGAAAAATTTTTAGAGCAAATCATATTTCGGACTGCATTTTTAGTCGTTAGAAAAGTAGGTCATTTAGTGGAGTATGAAAGCGGAGTTGTGCAAAATTTTTTAAAAAAGTGAACAGTTTTTAGAATTTTTGTGAACATATATAGTAAGGAAATAGTGTAAGTTTAAAGTCAGATGTTTTTATAATAAGGAGTAAACGTGTTTTGGAAAAATTTCCCTCACTTCCGGAAAGATCGATAAGGGATCCGGTATACTATAGTCAATGGTACAGAAATATAAGCATCTCTTGAGTTATGTTAATAAGTGAACTTAGTTTATGCAGTAAGCAACTGTTATAAATTTTCTAGCATATAGGTATATTTACTTATTAAAGTAAGCTTCAAAATGCAAATCATTTGGCAAACCTACCAAATAACCAGATGAACTTACAAAGAGAAATACAAGAAAATCAATACCTTAAGAGAATTTCAAATGGCAAATAAAATTTCATTTGGCAAAATTGCCAATCGGCTCCAAAGCTGCGTATATGTGGAGGTTTAACCAAAATGTTAAATGGCAAATTTCCTTATATATAATATATATTACATACTATAAATATGTAATATATCAATGTGACAAAATAGAAGCATTATGATTATTTAATAGGAAGTTGACATAGTGAGGAAAATATTGTAGAATTATATTAGAGTATTTTGTCTTAAAAGAAAGAAAACTCTAAGAGCCTTCAATCTTACCTTTACTGTAAACCTGAACTGACTTCCTTCACTTATTAATATATTTTTCAAGCTTTGCCAAGAGAACCACCTACTACATTTTTTACTTCATGATAAGAGAACAAGACCGCAACCAATACAGCCTTGCTCAAAAACCTTTCAAACACTTAACTTTAAAAGGAGCTTCAACCTATGGTACAAGATTTTTTAACTGATGTCAAAGAAAAAAATACTTTAAATTATGATTTTAACGACGCTGTCTCACATTTAGAACCATTAGAACAATTTGATGTAGAAGAAATAAAAAGACAACTATTATTAAACATCAGATCATGCCTTTCTTATTTATTTCCAAGAGGAACTTTTCATGGTGACAAATTTCAGATAGGTGATGTACAAGGTAATAAAGGCAAAAGCCTCAAAGTTGAATTAGCGTATGGCAAGGTCGGATTATGGATTGATTTTGCAACTGGGGACGGTGGTGACATTATTGATCTTTGGGCAGCTGCACATGGGAAAAACGCTAAAATAGAATTTGTTGAAGTAATTTCTTCGATAAGTGAATGGATAGGATGTAACAAGCGACCTACTAAAGAGCAAAAGAGAATAACTCAATGGGACTATCTCGATCAGGATAATCAGTTGATTGCCAGCAAATATCGTTATGATACTGCTTCAGGAAAAAGTTATCAACCATTTGATGCTAAAAAATCTACCTTTACTGCACCTGAGATCAGGCCTCTGTATAACATTCCAGGCATCACTAAATCTGATAGAGTGATATTGGTAGAAGGGGAAAAATGTGCTGAGCTACTCATAGAACAAGGGATCACTGCAACAACAGCAATGTTTGGAGCAAAAGCACCTATTGAGAAAACTGATTGGACTCCACTTAAAGGTAAACACATTATTATATGGCCAGATAACGATGATCCTGGAAAAGATTATGCTCAAGAAGCCGCAAAAAAGCTTTCTGGTTTTGGAGTTGCATCACTTTCTATTCTCAAGATTCCTCAAGATAAGCCAAAATCTTGGGATGCTGCAGATAGTGTGCTAGAAGGAATGAACGTTGAAGAATTTATCCTTAACAACAAAAGCCCTTATTCTTCAAGAAAGTCAAAAAGAATTGATACTACAGTTTGGACCAATATCCCTCCAGAAAGAAAGTGGGTTATTAAGGATTGGCTCCCTGTAGGAAGTGTTACAGCTCTTTATGGTGATGGTGGTGTTGGAAAATCTCTCCTTGCTCAACAATTAATGACAGCCGCTGCTTTTGGTAAACCTTGGCTTGGAATAGATCTGGAAAAAATAAAGACATATGGTGTGTTCTGTGAAGATGATGAAGAAGAACTTTGGCGTCGGCAATGCGCAATAAATGAATTTTATCAATCAGGTATGGAATCTTCTGATTTTCAGGATAATGTTGGCTTATGGTCACGAGCAGGGCACAATAATCAACTTATGGTTTTTAATAACAAAGATACTGGTCAATTAACTACGTACTTTCAAGAGTTACTTGAGGATATTGAATCGTTTCAGCCGAAGCTTGTGATATTAGATACAGCAGCAGACCTATTTGGAGGAAATGAAAACGACCGTTCTCATGTGAGACAATTTATTCAAGGTTGTTGTGGTCGAATAGCTCAAGCAATAAAAGGAGCTGTTTTATTACTTGCCCACCCTTCTGATGCGGGAATAATACGTAAAACTGGCACAGGCGGTTCAACAGCATGGAATAATACAGTAAGGTCTCGTTGGTATTTGACTAGACCAGATAAAGCTAATGCTTCTCCTGATGAGAGAATTTTATCGCGCAAAAAATCTAACTATTCGCAGTGCAATAACGGGCAAATGACACTTTACTGGAAAAATGGGGCATTTGTACATGACAATTCAGTTTTAAATTCAGAACCAATAATCAGAGATCAATATAGTAAAAAGTTGGATTTAGAACGGATGAGAAAACATGAGGTTATCTTGAATTTAATTCGCAGTAGCGCATATCAAGGTAATATTTATACTGCTGGACAATTTGCAAAGCGTTTTGAAGGAGAAGAGGGGCTTGGCAGTGAGCGCAATATTAGAGAAAGAATAAATAATCTTGCAACTCTTGGACAGATTAAATTCTTTCGTAATGCTGCAGGATATGGGACCAATTCTAAATATGGATTTCTTTGTGTGCAGGATATGGAATTTAAAGTTTCAGTAGGAGATAAAGTAGAGCACAAGTTAATAAAGCCAACACATTACTATCTACAAGCAAATGGTGCGGTCTTGCCTATTAAAGATTTAGATGTTTTGTGGTAATTTTTCAAAAAGTTTCTGAAAATAGCAATTACTTTTATTCAAATTTTCAGGATGTTGAGAGCATTTAAGAGGGGCAAGTGAGTTTTCTAAAAAACCTTCATACAAAATTTTCTTTACAATGAATAAAAATGACGATAAAATCATGTGCAAGTTTATTTTATACTAATAGAATTAGTATAAGTACATTTTATTCAAATTTTAAAGGGCATTACAGACGCTAAAGAGATACAATCGATTGGGTTGGACACACTCGCTTTAGAACTTAATTACAGGCTTTTTGGTGAATTAAGCAGTAGTTACCTTATTTCAAACAGAGTGGTCTAAGAGGTTTCATCAATAAAAACCATACTTGAAAGTAGCACACACTCAATTATAACTATGGGGCGTCTCTTTCTAAAATTTTACTTAAGAATTACTACAGATGCTAATTTAACGAATTTTGTCTGTTCGATGGTAGTTATTTTCCTCTAGAAAATCAAAGTGGACTTTACATCTTACTAATTATAAATTAACTTACTACCTAATCAATTCCTGAATTATGTATGAGTAAAATTTTGATAATATTAGCAGCAGGAAAGAGCAGTAGAATGAATTCTGAATATTCAAAAGCGTTGCACCAAGTGGGAAATCTTACTCTTTTAGAACATATAATTTCTAATGCAAAATCGCTGAGTCTAAAAAGCTTATCAATTGTTGTTAACAACTCCCTTCTAAAAGATTTAGAAAACTTTGATACTCTAAAAAGTATAATCGATCAATACAATATAAAACTAATAATTCAAGAAGATATTACAGGCACTGGCACTGCAGTTAAAATTGCTCTAGAAAATCTGGAGGAGTTATCTGATCAAGACATAGTTTTAATACAGTATGGAGACACTCCTTTTATATCTAGCGATACAGTTATGAAAATGACTGATTGTTTAAAGTATAATAATTTAGTTCTTCTTGGATTCAATAGTCAAGATGAACAATATGGAAGATTAGTAATTGATAATTACGGAAATGTTCAAAAAATCCTAAAAAATGGAGATAAAATGCTTCTTGCAAACTCTGGAATAATGGCTTTATATGCTAAAGATCTCTTTACCTTAGTAAAAGAAATAAAATTCAATAATTCGACCAATGAATATTGTCTTAATGATATAGTGCCCATTGCAGCAAACAATAACTTGAGTGTAGGTTATGTAGTTTCTGATGAAAGAGAAGCAATGGGAGTAAATAATAAAGAGGATTTGATTAAAGCCGAACACTATTTTCAAGAAAGAAGGCAGCCAACTTTTCTTTCATAACTACATTTTTTTATTCATTAATTTAAGTTGACATTTGTTTTATACTGGTTTTATAATACCTTTTGATTCTTACTTGTAAGATAATTGGTACGACAAATTTTCCTATTTGTAGTGAGAGGGTATACATGGGGATATTAATAACAGGTGCTGCAGGTTTGATAGGGTCAACCTTGGTGAAAAAGTTAGAAAACCAGGGCCATGAAGTAATAAGCTGTGATATTAGGTTTCGCAACAATCCACTCAGTTTTTTTTCAGAAGATATAGTACCACTACTTGCTAAGTGTACAGGAATTATTCATCTGGCTGCAATTTCTCGAGTTATACATGGTGAACTTTATCCTGAACTGTGTAAAAAAATTAATGTTGATGGTACAATGCAGTTTTTAGGGTTATGTAAGTCACTTCCAAATAAACCATGGTTTATATATGCAAGTAGTAGGGAAGTCTATGGAGAGCAGAAGGAACTGCCGGTTACAGAATCTGCTAGTATCGATCCAATAAATAATTATGCCAAAGGTAAAGCATTTATTGAGAAGCAAATAACAAGTTTAAAAGATTTTAATGTAGCAATATTACGCTTTTCAAATGTATACGGTGGTTTACTAGATCATAACAGTAGAGTAATTCCCGCACTCTGTATTAATGCATTAAGAGGTGATCCAATTAAAATAGAAGGTAAAGAATGTGTTTTTGATTTTACCTACTTGGATGATGTTATAGAGGGTATATGCTTAACTGTTAAATATTTACAAAGTGAAAAATCTTCTCTTCCTGCTATTCATCTTACTACTAATAGCCCATGTACTTTAGAAAACTTAGCAAAAACAATATTAAAAGTCACGAAAAGTGATTCTAGAATTGATTTTTATCCTCCAAGAAATTTTGACGTAACTAAGTTCCATGGTGATTTTACTAGAGCTAAAGAGCTACTTGGTTGGTCTCCAAAGCATTCATTAGAAGTAGGATTAAGCAATTTTATAAAAAGTCTACAAAACAATATACAAGAGTATCCTAACAATATAGATATGGTAATATATGAAAATATTAAAAGTTATTCATGGTTACCCTCCTTATTATAGCGCTGGTTCAGAGGTTTACAGCCAAACTCTTGCTCATGAACTAGCAAATAACAATGAGGTACAAGTATTTACTAGGTATGAAAATAGCTTTTTACCTGATTTTTATTACACTACAGTCCTAGATCGTAGTGATTCTCGAATCTTACTGCATTTAATTAATATACCCATAGCTAAATATCGTTATAAATTTATTAATGAAGAAGTAGATATAAAATTTAAAAGAGTAATAGATAACTTTCAGCCAGATCTTATACATTTTGGTCATCTTAATCATCTATCAATTACTTTACCAGAAATTGCTTTTAAAGAAAATATACCTACAATTTTTACGCTACATGACTTTTGGTTAATGTGTCCAAGAGGAAGGTTTATTCAACGCAATTCTGAAGATTTATTACAGCTTTGTGATGGACAAAAGGATCAAAAATGTGCAACCCAATGTTACAAGGGATATTTTACAGGAGATGAAGAATTCCTGAATTCAGACCTAAATTATTGGGAACAATGGGTTGCAACTAGAATGAAGCACACAAGGAAAATAATAGACTATATAGATTACTTTATTTCCCCATCGAAATTCTTGATGGATAAATTTACTCAGGATTTTTATGTTCCGATAAACAAAATTTCTTATCTTGATTATGGTTTTGATCTCAATCGTCTTAAGAATAGAAATAGAGTACAAGAAAAAGAGTTTATTTTCGGTTATATTGGTACTCATACTCCCGAAAAAGGTGTTGATCTATTATTGAAAGCTTTTTCTCACTTATCATCTAAAGCAAAACTTAGAATTTGGGGAGCAGCAAGAGAAGAAACTAAAGCTTTAAAAGCGATTGCCGATCAGTTTTCACCTGTTGTTAAAGAAAGAATAGAGTGGATGGGAAGTTATGATAATAAGAATATAGTTACTGACGTATTTAATAAAGTTGATGCAATAGTCGTTCCTTCAATTTGGGGTGAAAATTCACCGTTAGTAATACATGAAGCACAGCAACTTAGAATACCAGTTATAACAGCCGATTATGGTGGTATGGCAGAATATGTAAGAGATGGACTATTATTTAAGCACAGAGATGCAAGTAGTTTGTCAGAAAAAATGCAAGTCCTATCTACAAATCAGGAGTTATACAATAAACTTACCCAAAAAGGCTATCCTTATACTAAAAATGGAAATATACCTTCTATAGGTGAGCATACTGAGAAACTTAACAAGATTTACCGTAATGCTATTGAAAAGAAAGGCAAATCAGTAGCTGTGAAACCTGGTCCTTGGAGAATTACTTTTGATACTAATCCAGATTACTGCAATTTTGCTTGTATAATGTGCGAATGTTTTTCACCATACAGCAAAGTTAAAGAAGAGAAGAAAGCTAAAGGAATAAAACCTAAGATACTGTCGATAGAAACTATCAGAAAAGTAATTAAGGAAGCAGCTGGCACACCTTTAAGGGAAATCATTCCTTCTACTATGGGTGAGCCTTTAATGTATAAAAGCTTTGATGAAATAATCAATTTGTGCCATGAGTTCGGCCTTAAGCTTAACCTCACAACCAATGGTTCTTTTCCCATTAAAGGAGCTAGAAAATGGGCTGAACTATTGGTACCAATTTTATCTGATGTTAAGATTTCCTGGAATGGGGCAACTAAAGAAACTCATGAAAGAATCATGAAAGGTTCAAAATGGGAAGTAGTGACAGAAAATTTAAAAACTTTCCTTGAAGTTAGAGATAAATACTTTAGCGATACAGGTGAAAGGTGTACCGTTACTTTACAATTAACATTTTTGGAAAGTAATTTACATGAACTCTATGACATAGTTAAGATGGCCATAAAAAATGGCATAGATAGAGTTAAAGGACATCATCTTTGGGCACATTTTGAGGAAATTAAGGATCTATCTATGAGAAGAGATGAGTTAGCAATTAGTAGATGGAATACAGAGGTGAGAAGGTTATATGAGCTTAGAGATAATATGCTATTACCAAATGGTAAAAAGATAAAATTAGAAAATTTTACAATTCTTTCTCAAGAAGGTATTAAGGATTTGGCTCCAGGTGGTCAATGCCCATTTTTAGGTAAAGAAGCATGGATAAACAATGAAGGAAAGTTTAGTCCTTGCTGTGCTCCAGATGAACTCCGTAAGACATTAGGAAATTTTGGTAATGTTAATGAGGTTAAACTCGAGGAAATATGGCAGAGTAGTGAGTACCTAAGCTTACAAAAGAATTATTTAAATTACAAATTATGCAAAACATGCAACATGAGAAAACCTTTGATCAATTAATCAAAGATAATCTTAAATCTATTAAAATTTCACCGTGTGAGAGTTTTCACGAATTACTAGGAAATCCTTTGTATGAAGATAGGTTTATAAAGGTTGGTAAATTTCATGAGCCCGGTCTTGCACCGGTTTATGATCAGACAGGTGCTTATCATATCAATGTAAGAGGAGAAGCAGTTTATCATCATAGATTTCTAAAAACTTTTGGATTCTACTTTAATAGAGCGGCCGTAGAAGATGATACAGGGTGTTACCATATTGATTCATCTGGATGTAGAGTATACAAACAGTCGTATCAATGGATTGGAAATTATCAGGAAGATATTTGTGTAGTTAGAAGACATGATAAATGTTTTCATATTAATTTAAATGGCAACAGGATTTATCAGGAGGAATATGATTATGTTGGAGATTTTAAGGATGGTATCGCTGTAGTCTATAAGGATGGTAAAGCTACACATATTAATCATCATGGAAAGTTAGTACATAATAAATGGTATAAAAAACTTAATGTTTTTCATAAAGGGTATTCTATTGCAGAAGATCAACATGGTTGGTTTCATATAGATATTAATGGTGATCCTGTTTACCAGCAGAGATTTAAAATGGTAGAAGCATTTTATAATGGGATGGCAAAAGTTGAAACTTTTGAAGGTGTGTTAGGACAAATCGATATTACCGGAAATGTAAAGTTTAGTATTTTTGATTTAGGTAAAGAATCTCAAGTGCATAGGATTTCTGCAGAACTTTCAGCCTTTTGGAAAACTTACCTAACAAGCGTTGCTATTGAACTTGATTTGTTAAATATTTTACCTGCAACTGTGCCGTTTTTATCTAAAAAGTTAAACATTATCGTACCAAATCTAGAAAGGCTGTTAAGGGCGTTGTGGGAAATAGGGTTTATTGATTACGATAAGGACGAGGACTTATGGAAACTATCATCAAAAGGTAAGTGTTTTAAGGAAATACCATTTTTGCCAAAAGCAGCAACAATGTGGGCAAGAGTTGCCGCTGAAAAGAATTGGTTAAAGATGGCCGATATACTAAAACAGAAGTCTATCTCTTCATTTGAATCTTTTAAGGAAAGAGAAGCATCAGAAGATAAGAAAATAGCATTTTACCAAGCATTACTAGGATATTCTAGGTTTGATACTAAAGAGTTTAATTCTAGAATTAATATAGATGATGCTAAGAATATATTGCTATTTGGTGTACACTCTTTATTTCTTGCTTATTCTGATATACACAATAAAGGTTCCATAGGCCTATATAACGAACATAAAGTGCCAAGACAGTTAGTAGAAAATTTAAAAGTCAAACTTATAACTCAGGAAGAACTATCAGCTACAAATTATGAATTAGGTGTCTTTTGCCGCTTTCTACAGCATTATGATGATGATAAAGTATTATCTTATTTAAAATTGGTCAAAGGAATATCTCGTATTTTATTGATAGAAACTATTTTAGATTACCGCTCTCCAGATGGAGGCTCTGTAGATATTAATGTAATGGTTGAAACAGGAGGTAAACTAAGAACATTAAGCAATTGGGAAAAAATACTCAAACAAGTAAAAGGATTCAAAATTTTTGCTGTTATACCTTTAACAGATTACTTATCAGTTATTGATGTCAGGTGTTAATCATATGGAAACATTACAAAAAAATGGTTTTTTTATTATCAAAAATCTGGTTCCTTTAGAGCTAATAACTCAGTCTTTAAGTGATATAACAAATAAGATATCAAAGCTATCCCAAGAACTAAGTGTTTCAACTTCTGACTACTTAAACTGTACCGGCAGATGGGGCACGTCATCTCAAGTAACTAGAATTATCTCTCAAGCATTAGATGAAATTATTAAAAATTACCTTGAAAAGTCACTTCAGTGTCAGATACTGCAGAAAAAATCAAATGTTATATGTAAAACTGCTGATTTAATAGATGCAGTTCCCTTTCACCAAGACATCTCCTATAGTTTCAATGATCCTTACCACTTTTCTGTTTGGTTAGCTTTGAATAATGTAAGTGAAACTTCAGGTGCACTGCAAATTATAGAAAACAGTCATAAATGGGAAATACAGCCTTTAGTTGATTTTTGGTACCCATATTTTTTTGATCAGTACTCAAGTAATCGGGAAAATTACAAAATTAAGTCACTACCTATTTCAGCAGGAGATGCGATAGTTTTTGATTCACGGTTATGGCATGGTAGTGATAAGAATACAGATGCTAAAGATAGATTTGCTTATGTAACAAGGTGGATTGTAAAAGATCAAGATCTTCCCTATGTGCCAAAACCTCAGCCTTCAGTTTTTGGTATACTCAATTGTGGTGGGTTAACAGAATCTATACTGAGAGAATGCTTGTCATTATTTTGCTACCAGGAAAGTATAAAAGTAAAAAACATGGAAGAACTTATCAAGAGCTGGTTAGCCTTTATTACAGACACAACTACAAATATTTCTGAGATCGACACTACTGAGGCTAAGCGAGATTTATATAAGCTACTTATTCTGAATCGAGCATCAGCACTACATGATGCTGGAGACATCTCAGGAAAAATATACAAAAATTTATGGTTTTCACTACTTGTATTTCTCAATAAAAAAGTCAACGTAGTGGAGCTAGCATTATAAATGAACAGAAGTAGAGTTGATAGCTTCAAATGTGTATTGATGTTCATCTTGAATATAGCATCTAAATTCAAACTTAATGTACTTATAATGTCTTTAGTTGCCCTGGTGGTAGCTGTTGATTTGTCTTTTAGAAAGTATTTAGTAAAAAATATTCTAGATACAGCTGTAAAATATCAGGAAGGTAATGTAATTGAAAATCTTTTATTACCTGTAAGCGCTTATCTTGGTATGGCATTACTTATCACTACTGCTTTTAGATTCTATGGCTATTTTGTTGACATTCAAATGTTTACCTTAATGCGTCAAAAGATAGCTGATATATCTTTTTGTAGGCTACTCCAACAAGACCATTCCTATTATCAGAACAATTTATCTGGAAGCTTAGTACATAAGGTCAGTAGCTTAATGGATAGTGTGATAGAGTTAATAAGATTGCTTATAGATTGTTTTTTCGGTTACAGTATAGCATTAGTCTTAGCTATTTATACCTTATCATTAGTAAACATAAAGTTTGCAATCGCTACATTCACTTGGGTAAGCATTTTTATTTTAGTCTCGATTTTCAGCTTTCGTGTGCTTACTGAATTAGCTGATAATTACTCTAAACAAAATTCACAGGTAATAGCTAGTATAGCAGATAGTATTTTAAATGTTATATCAGTAAGGTTATTTTCTCAGCAAGCACATGAGAGACACAAATTTTTTCAAATATGCAAGAAAAGAACTATTGCAGAGAGAAAATTACAATGGGCATACTTTTGGCTTTGGTTTATATACGGCTATTCATTTGATATACTCCAAGCAGTAAACTTGTATTTTTTAATTCATGATTATCAATTGAACAAAATCGCAATAGGAGATATTGTTCTTGTACTTGGAATTAATATATCGATTATAGAGTTTCTTAACCATCTAACTAGGAATCTTACCCAATTTTCTACTCATTTCGGCAAAGTTTCAGATGCATTGCCAATCTTGACTACCGTACCAGAAATTCAAGATAAGGAAAATGCTAAAGAATTAAATTTATTAAGTGGAAGAATAACGTTTAACAATGTTTCTTTTTCTTATGAAGGTCAGGAGCCATTATTTCAAGATTTCTCAGTTACCATTAATCCTTGCGAAAAGGTAGGTCTAGTTGGTTATTCTGGAGGTGGTAAATCTACTTTTATAAACTTAATTCTAAGGCTATTTGATGTTAAAAAAGGTAATATACAGATTGATAATCAAATAGTATCAGAAGTTACACAGAGTTCTTTGAGGCAACAAATATCTGTAATACCTCAAGACCCATTGTTATTTCATGATACTATTTTAGCAAACATCATATATGGTAAACTTCAATCTACTATCGAAGAAATAATGAGAGCTGCAAAGCTGGCTGGTATTCACGATTTCATTATGACTCTACCAGATCAATATGGAACTACAGTTGGAGAAAAAGGCATCAAGCTATCTGGAGGAGAAAGACAAAGAATAATAATAGCCAGGGCATTTTTAAAAAACGCTCCAATATTATTTCTCGATGAACCAACTAGTCAGTTAGATTCTATAACAGAAAAAACAATTCAAATGAGTTTATTCAAATTGATGAAAAATAAAACTACGATTACTATAGCACACCGTATTTCTACACTTTTACACATGGACCGAATTATAGTATTTAACAAAGGAAAAATTGTCCAAGATGGTAAACACGCTGAATTAGTTTCTAAGCAAGGTCTTTACAAGGAACTTTGGAATGCTCAAATTGGTTGTTTGAATGGCAAGAAATAAGATGGAAAAAATTATTGATCTGAGAAGTGACACTACAACTCTGCAGAGCTCCAACGTTATACATGCAATAAGTAATGCAACTGTTGGAGATTTTGCTTATGGTGAAGACAAAAGCTGTAATGACTTATCAGAATATTGCAAACAATTATTCAAAGTAGAAGAAGCATTATTTGTAACCAGCGGTATGCTTGCAAATAGATTAGCCATTGCCATTCAAACAAGTCCTGGTGATGAACTAATAACTAATTATAATTATCACATTAATTTTTTCGATAGTGCAGGCAATGCAAAAGTAAATAATATCGTATTTAATTGTATTAGAAATAATAGCGGAATCTTAGATGTTGATGAAGTAGAATATGCTATTAATTCTAAGCCGAGGTATAAAATTTTTGCTCAGGTGAGTCTTGTTTCTATAGAAAATAGTATAAATGGGTTTAATGGTAAAATTTATCCTTTTGAAAAACAAGTCGAGTTATATCACTTTTTAAAAGCTCACAATGTAAATCTTCATTTAGACGGTGCAAGAATATTTAATGCTCATATCGAAACAAATATTGCTTTAGCAGATTATGCTAAATATGTGGATACAATGAGCTTTTCTTTTACTAAAGGACTTGGCGCTCCTTTTGGTTCAATGCTTATGGGTAAAAGAGAGATAATTGAAAGGGCTAAAAAGCTACAGGTTTGGCTAGGTAGTGGTTATCATCAGATAGGGTATTGTGCTAATGCAGCAAAATACGTACTACAGAATAATATCTCTAGGCTTAAAGAAGATAATAAGCTCGCTAAATTGTTTGCAGATAAGATTAAAGAAATTCCACACATAAAACTGGTACTACCTTATCCAGAAACTAATATAGTAAGCTTTAGTATAAAAGCACTAAATGTAACTAATGAGGTTTTCTTGAGTAAGTGCCAAGCTTATGGTTTATTGCTTTTTCCTTGGCTCGAGTCTCATATAAGAGCAGTTACCCATCTTGGCACAAAGGAAACAGACATCATGAAAGCTGCTGAAATTATAAAGGAAGTTGTGTTAAATTTAATATGAGAATAAAAATAGATTTCTTTAGCGATTCAAACACTGACCCTTCAGCTAAAATGAGGGAAGCGATGGCTAAAGCAAAAGTTGGAAACGAAGCTGCATGTGAAGATCCAACTGTGAACGAATTAGTGGCAACCGCATGTAAAATATTAGGTAAACCTGCAGGAATCTTTTTGATTTCAGGAACGATGTCCAATGTCATTGCTTATAAAGTACACATTCAAAGACCTGGTGATTACTTGCTGCTTGATGAAACTTCACATCCGCTCATAGTACAATCTGGCTTGATCGCAGCCCAGGCACATGCCACTCCTTTGCCCATCAAAGGTACGAGAGGAATATTTACTGGAGAACAAATTGTTGAGTTTATTACTCGTCCTAGTTTAAGAAATATTCCGAGAGTTGGGCTTGTTTCTATCGAACAAACGACAAATTTTGGTGGTGGAGCTGTGTGGCCTTTAGAATATATTCAAGAGATCTCAAGTCTCTGCAAAGAGAATGACGTATTCACTCATTTAGATGGAGCAAGACTGTTCAACGCTTGTGCTCATACTAAAATATCTCCAAAAGAGTATGCAAGTTATTTTGATTCGGTATTCATTGATTTTAGTAAAGGATTAGGTGCTCCAATGGGCGCAATATTGCTTGGAAGTGAAGAGTTTATTGAAAAAGCTTGGTACTATAAGTTTCAAATTGGCGGAGGTATGCACCAAGCTGGCATTATTTCAGCTGCATGTTTATATGCTTTACATAATAATATAAATTGTTTAGAGGAAGATCATAAAAAGATGCAGCACCTTATAGAAGGCCTAGACTCCATAGATCAAGTTATAATTGATATCGACCTATACAAAACTAATATAGCGTATTTTTCATTACGTACTAATTGTATATCTACTCAAGAATTAATAAACGTACTAGTTACAAATTATGGAATTAGAATGGCTAACATCAAAGGTAAAATCAGAGCTATAACACATAGAGATATAAGCTATGAAGATATTAATACTACTGTATCTGCTATAAGAAAGATACTAAGTAATTTTCTGCACTAATTGTTTGCAAACTTCTTGTCAAACAATATTATACCAATATAGTATTATGCTAGCATCTGCATAGAGCTATTTGGGAATAGGTGTGAACTTTGTCTTCTTTCAATATTTACTATTCTTCTGTGGATATATGCTGCTTTATTTATCAAGACAAAGTATACCAATTGCTCTACCACTGTTAATAGATACTGACCATGTAAAATTAAGCTATTTTTTTGCCTGCTTTTCTTTTTTTTATGGAGTATCAAAATTTGTTAATGGAATAATCATGGACTCCAAAAATAATCCATTATTTATGTTTGGGCTATGCAATATTGCAACTGGATTATTAACCATTGGTATAACTTTATCATATAATAATCTAACTTTATTACTGTTAACATTAATATTATTAGCTTGGACACAAGGGTTAGGTTGGCCAGCTATTACCAAGTTTATGGTTACAAACTCTAGCATCTCTTCAATTGCATCATCATGGGGAGTTATGAGCGCATCTCAGCAACTTGGTTCTTGTATTACTTTAATTGTATTACCAAGTATAATTAAAATATATGATGCAAAAAGTGCATTTTTGTACTCTGGTCTCTTATGCTTACTTTTTGGAATTTATATAATATTAAAAGCATATTACAAAGAAAGTGCCAACTTTACTACCTATTATAAGGTGCAGAAATCTCAAATAGGTATCAAGGTAACAAGTTCCATATGGTTTCTATGTTGTGCTACTTTTTGTGCTTATATTATAAAAATGGGAATCTTCTTTTGGTTTCCTATAATTTTAAAGAATAAATTACAAATTTCTCTTGTACAATCCTCACTAATAACAGGCGTATATGATTTAGGTGGAATCCTTGGAACTTTAATAACAGGAAGAATTAGTGATATGTACTTCTTTCAAAATAGAAGCTTGCTGGCATCACTTTATATGTTGGGTATAGCACTCACTTTTATTGCAATGAACTTTGGTCAAAACATAATTCTTATGAACCTTGGTGCAATCTTATCAGGATTCTTTATATTTGGAGTGCAAGTACTGACAGGTGTTATAGCTGTAGAAATTGCTCCACAAAATAATGTATGTGCAATTGTAAGCTTAACAGGATTATTTGGGTATATTGCAAGTTCAATATTTTCATGCGTGCTCTTAGGAGTACTTGTTAAGCACTGTGGTAACAGTATTATGTTTTCATTTTTTTCCATTTGCTCTGTTGTTGCACTCGTTTGCTTTTCCATACTATCAAGCAAAGATCTTAAAAAACTAAGTAAAGCGGTGTAAAAAAAATTTCTCAACAGTTAAACTTTGTAGATAGATTTTTTACCCAAGGAATAAATATGGTAACCATATCTTAGTAATAGCTCGCTATCTAATAAATTACGGAAATCAAAAATATTAGGTGCAGCCATAATACTCTTTAAACTTGCAAAATCTTGATTTTTAAATTCTTTCCACTCCGTTAATAATAATAAGGCTTCCGCGTCTCTTGCAGCTCCTATAGCGCTGTCCGCGTACTCTATATCCTTTAGAACTTGCCTAGCATTATCCATCCCCATTGGATCATATGCAGTAATTTTAGCCTTGTTATTCACTAGCAATTTTGCAACGTCTATAGCTGGGCTATTTCTTACATCATCAGTACCAGACTTAAAAGTTAGCCCCCATATTGCTATTTTTTTATTTTGGACTCCATTTAATACATATTCTACCTTTTTAGCAATGTTTGTTATATGATTATAGTTAGATTCTTTAACTGAATTTAAAATTTGTAGCTTAACATTGTGGTCTTCAGCAAGCCTTATTAAAGCTGACAAATCTTTAGGAAAACATGATCCTCCAAATCCTGGACCAGCTTTGAGAAATTCCTTACCTATTCTATGGTCCATTCCCATACTGTTAGCTAAAAGGTCAATGTCTGCTCCTAATAGCTCACATAAACCTGCCATCTCATTGATAAAAGCAACCTTTGTTGCTAGAAAGGCATTAGAAGCATATTTAATCATTTCAGCAGTAACTGTATCAGTGACTATTAACGGAATATTCTTATCTATAAATGATCTATATATAACTTCTAGTTTTGCCCTAGCTAGCTTAGTTTTTACTCCTATTATTATCCTATCTGGGTATAAAAAATCTGATACTGCAGAGCCTTGCTTGAGAAACTCTGGATTAACTCCCAAATCAAAGTTATAGCCCTTATTAGATAAATAATTATGTATATTTTCTGCAGTACCAGGAGGAATAGTTGACTTTATCACTATTAAGCAATCTTGATTAACCCTCTCAGAAACTTCACTTACTGCATTATATACATTCTTTAAATTTGCATTTCCTAGGGAGTCTGATGGAGTATCTACAGTTACAAATACTACTTCTGTATTGGGATTTATTTGAGAATACGAATCAAAAAATCTTATCCTTTGTGACTTTATATTATTCTCTAAATAATCTGCTAATCCAGGTTCATATAAGGGAATTTTCCCTGATTTCAAAAGTTCAATCTTCTCAGTATTTATGTCAATGCAATCAACTTTATGGCCCTGCTCCGATAACATTGTACCAGATACTAAGCCTACATACCCTACTCCTATAATAGTTATGTGCATTTTATTATCACCTTAAAAATATAGCTTAGCATCTAAAATAAATACCATTAACAATTATAAACTTTTGTTGTTACATTATTTTTCTTAATTGCCTTACCTTCCGAATAAGCTATAAATAAGGTTGATGGTATTAATATCAAAGTACCATATAAAGCACTTTTATCAGGTAATTCATTAAATATAACGTATGCTACTATTGCAGAAATTATTAGCTCTATGTATCTATAAGGTGCAAGTGCAGTAGCATCAGTAAGAGCAAAAGCTTTTAACATGAAGAACAGAATTAGGTTTGAACTTATTCCTAAAATCAGCAGTAATACTAACTCCAACAAGGAAGGCATATGCCAATAAAATAACAAAGATGGAGTGGAAAAAATTGTTGTTGTTAGAGCTGAGTAAAATAATATACTTATTATTGTCTCCTTCATTACAAGCTTCTTATTAAGTACATCTAGTATAGCGAAGATTAATGCGGATACAATAAAAATAAGAATTTTAGGATTAAAATCCTCACTATAAGCTTTAGTAGTAATAGCAATACCAATAAAACCAATGACAGCTACTACCCATCTTTGCCAAATTATATTTTCTTCCAGAAAAGGAATTGCAAGAAGCATAACAAATAATGGTATTGAGAAACCTATAATTGTTGCAGTTACTATTGGGCAAATAGTCAACCCATAGGTCCATAAGGTCATTCCACAAAACAACAATGCACCTCTAGTTATTTGAATAGATATTCGACTTGTTTTACAAACTCCTATTCCATAGTAAAATATAAAAGGTATAAGAGTAATAGTGCTAAATAAAAAACGGAAAAAGATTATCTTAAAACTTTGAAGGTGTAAACCGAGACACTTTGATATAGTATCATTAACTACACTACTAAGTAAACTGAGTATAAACCAGGTAACTCCAAGCAAATAAGCTCTTAGTCTGTGATCCATAAAACTCCAAATTTAATATTTTATGAGATAACTTTACTGTACAAAAGATCAATAATAGAAAAGGTTTCTTCTATCTACTGTTTAACCATATTCATAAATATTTAGTAGAAATAATTTGAGAAGTGTTATATAAAATGCAGCTTTATTGCATAATTTTAATAAACAGAAATGCTAACTGATTTTTTTGTAATATATGATAATACTTGCGAATACTATCACATTATCAGGAAAAGTAATCGGGAGTACTGACGGCTGTGGCGATTTTACCAACTAGCTCCTCTGCTAGCATTAGCAATATGTGTTTTCAGCATCAATTTTAAAAGCATTAAATTTGAAGTTTATCAAACAACACGAATTAGCAGCAAAACTTTATGAAAATGCTTCAGTTGAGTTAGCTAAACAAGGATTTAGAATGGTTAATATATTGACTATTTTTACTTGTATCTTAAACACAATTCAATTTTCACACTCATCAGCAGTTAGGCCACTTGCTCGCAAAATAACATCAGTAGAAACACCCGCCTTCACTAGATTTTTCGCAACCTTGATCTTTTCTGTTTTTTTAACTTTCTCTTTGCTATTCTTCATATCCCTAGATAAAAATTTCTTCACTAATTCTTGCTCTTCAGTTTTTCTTAGTAAATTAAGTAGTTCACTATCTTCATTTGTTTTAGGCAGCAGAACTTTAATATTCACTGATAATCCTTCTGCTATTTGATATAATTTGTCAAATGATATGGCAGTGTATCCTATTTCATACTCGTGTATTTCCTTGAGTGTTAAACCAACTTTGTTTGCTAAATCTTTCTGAGTATACCTTTTTATCAATCTCCATTCTCTTATTCTTTGCCCTATTCTGTAGTATATAGAATCAGTGCAGACTTCTTTCTCTGTATTATCATACTCGTAAATAGATAAGCCGGTTGCTTGGGAAATTATGTCAACTGAAACCCCTTCTTTCACTAGATTTTTTGCTATTTCCAACCTTGCCTCTTCTTGATTAATTTTTTCGCTAATATGAACAAACCTGACTAATGAAGGTACTATTTTGCCTAACTTTTGATTCTCGTATATTTTCGTTAGATAGAGTATTTCCTCGTCTTCATAGCTGTCTTCCCTTACTATTACTGGTTCAGGTAATAAATCTACAACGTCAACTGATAATACTCTTGCTATTATATATAGTACTTCAATTGGAATAGGAATATACCCATCTTCATAGCTGTTTACTTCTTGGTATGTTAAACCTATTTGACTTGCTAATCCTATTTGAGTATGCCCTCGCATTAACCTACAATTTTCTATTCTTTGCCCTATTCCGTAACTAACATTGCTTGCAGAAACAAACATTTATCCTCCATTTAAGAAAAAAACTTTATTGCTATAATTTTTTTACGAGCTATCCATCTAAAACCATATCAATAGATAAACCTACCGCTTGCAAAATAGTATCAATAGAAATTCCCCCTTTTACTAGATCCTTTGCAACTTTAATCCTTTCTATCTCTCTCACTTTCTCCTCACAAATACGTATCCCTTCAAACAAAGATTTTATTAGTGCATGACGTAGTTCTTGGCTCTCAATTTCTTTGTATTCTTTAATCAAATTCGGTAGCTCATTTTCCACTTTACTACCTTCATCTTCCTCTGTTAGTAGATCTGTAATACTAATCGATAATGTTTCTGCTATCTCATATAATTTTCCCAGTGGAGTAGCTACGCGTCCTTGTTCATAGTTGCTTATTTCGTCACGTGTTGTACTCATTTTCTCCGCTAAATCCTTTTGAGTATACTCTCTCACTAGTCTCCATTCCTTTATCTTTTTGCCTATTTGGTAGTAGATAGAACCAACTTTTTCTTCAACACATTCATCAGCAGACAGACCAATTGTTTTTGCAACAATATCAACAGAAACTCCTGCTTTAACCAGACTCTTTGCAATTTTTATTTTTTCCGATTTTCTACTACTTTTCTCACTAACTTGGACAAATTTGGTTAGCAAACAAAACATCTTACGTAACTCCTGATCGTTAATCTTTTTATATTCTCTTACTAGATTTAATATTTCTTCTTCATCTTCAAGACAGCTTTTTGATACAGGAATAAGATCCGTAATACTGATTGATAGTGCCTCAGTTATAGCATACAACCTTTCAATTGGAACTCTACGATTCCCTTTCTCATATTGCAATATCACCCAGTATTTTACACCAATTTTCTCTGCTAAATCTTTCTGAGTGTACCCTCGCTCTAACCTCCAGCTTTTTAATTTTTCTCCCACTTTATAATCTAGACTTTTTTCCACAAAAAGAACCTTGCATATAATATTTTCTATTATAGCTCAAAGGCTCCAGATATAATAGCCAGACTCTGGAACCTTTAAATTAAAGTGCCCTACAAGTTTCTTTACTATTTTCACGTACTTTGTCTGCCCATGAAAACAATTTTTCACTTACTTCCTTCTGCTTTTCACTCCATATGCCACATCTAGTGAAACTACCTCTTTCTACCGCTTCTTTAAGTTTCACTCCTCCAAAGAGACAGTTTTTTCCTATTTCTTCGCCTCTTTTTTGTAACTCAGCCCACATTTCCTTATTTTCTACTCTCACTTGCACCTGATCTGCCTCTTGGTACAATATAATATTTAGCTTACCAATGCTTGTAGGAAATTCTAACATGATAGAGCTGCCATCTGAAATATCGGTATAGTTTCTTATACCTCCCTTCTCACTTTTAACTTCAACTGCATCATTACCAATTTTTAAGATATTACTTCCTAACTTTCTGTTTGCTTCCAGTATTTTGGCTACCTCTACCTTACTATTCCCAGAAAATTCTATATACGATGTTGTATTATCTATCTCAACATCTATTAATTCTCCTTCTTGCACAGCATTTTCGCCAGCTTCCTCTAGCTCTTCTAGTTGCTTATCTATCTGTGGCTGAACTTCTGGCTGTAGCTCATTATAGATTTCACCTATCAGTTTATTCTGCAGTAGAGTATCATGAAACTCTGCACCACTTAGCATTAATTTACGTATTAGCTTTTTACGATCAGCCTTATCAAATTTATGAAAATGTGTGCCCAGTATCACATATTCCGCGAAGCTCCATTCTCCATCATTACATGCATTTAGCCTTGCTCCAGAAGCTAGTACTTTGTCTATAACTTTGTGCAATTCATTTACGTTTTTTGCCTCTACTATAGAACTCTTAAACCAGCTCAGCTTCTCTGTATTTGGCTTTATTTTTTGCAAAGCTGAGGCAAATGGATTTTTATCTTCTTGATCACTTACAGGTTTTGTGCCATATATATAATCAAGTCCTTTTCCGTAGTTGATTTGAACGTTTCTGCTAGGGAAAGGCATTGTATCTTCCAGTTTTATCTCCTTCTGGCTATTAATTTTACTCACAAATTTAGACTGCTCTATATCAACGCTTTCAAGAGCACCAAATATTTTCTTGTGATTAACATTAGTCTTTTTATTCTGATCTTTACTAGTCATATAAACCTCATATTAAAAATACTTTTTAAGTGTACAATAAACTTTGTTATTATACATTATATTACTCATTATAAATTATAGTGAGCAGATTTGCAAATACTTTCTGCTATAACAATCCGTTTTCTCGAAAGCTAAAATAACCCCCACTTGTAATGATAATATGATCAAATAATCTAACGCTTACAGTACTACATGCTGCTGCTAAGCTCTTTGTTACTTCTTGATCTTCTTCTGAAGGTTCTAAACTTCCCCCAGGGTGGTTGTGTGACATTATTACTAATGTTGCATTCTTTATTAATGCTTTTCTTGTAATTTCCTTTATGTATACTGGTGCTTTTTCCATTTCACCAATATAGGATTCTTCTCCAATTAGTTGACGCCTTTTATTCAAGTACAGTATTTTTACACATTCCCTTTCTGAGTGGCCTATACTTACGTTTAAGTACTCTACTAGCCCTTGTAAGTCCATTATTGGCTCACTTTTGAGCTTTTCTCTCAGTACCCTTTCTAGTGTTTCCTTAACGCACATAATCATTGCTATTGAAGAATCAGTTACTCCTTCTATGACTTTCAGGTCATCCATTTCTCGGCCTAAAATCCTTCCTACTCCCGTATAAGTATTCACCAGATTTTTAGCAATTTCTTGAGCTTGCGGCCTTTCATGTACTGCACTTAGAAACGTTTCCATTATTTCACGATCAAGTAGTGCTTTGCCTTTGCTTTCTAATATTCTGAATTCTATTTCTTCTTTACTTTTATTCATATAATTTACCCTTCACTAACAACAAACTTTTTTTAAATATTTACTGCTGTTTTTTTATCAGCATTGGCATAGAGCCATAGCTTCCGAGTGAAGTCAAATCAATTTTTCAATCTTTTTTACTTATTTTTTCATTAAAAAGTAAAGATGTTAATAGATACTGATTTTTTTACTTAAATTTGTTGAATTTCGCCTAAAGAGAGGCCTGTTATTTGCAAAATAATATCGGTAGAAATTCCTTTTTTAACTAAGTTCTTTGCAATTTTGATTCTTTCTTCTTCTCTAATTTTCTCCTCACAAATTTGTATGCTTTTAAACATAGATTTTATTAGTACATTACGTAGTTCTTGGCTTTCAATCTTTTTGTATTCTTCAATTAAATTCGGTAATTCATTTTCTACTTTACTACCTTCCTCTATTAGAAGATCTGTAATACTAATCGATAATGTTTCTGCTATTGCATATAATTTATCAAGTGGAACAGCAACTCTTCCTTGCTCATAATTGCTTATTTCGTCACGTGTTGTACTCATTTTCTTTGCTAAATCCTTCTGAGTATATTCCCGCACTAGTCTCCATTCTTTTATCTTCTTTCCTATTTTGCAGTATATAGAACCTATTTTTTCTTCAACACATTCATCAGCAGAGAGGCCAATTGCTTGTGAAACAATATCAACAGAAATCCCTGCTTTAACCAGGCCCTTTGCAATTTTTACTTTCTCTGCTTTTTTACTACTTTTCTCACCAACTCGGGTAAATTTTGTTAGCAAGTAAAACACCTTGCGCAACTCTTGATCATTAATCGTTTTATATTTTCTTACTAGATTTAATATTTCCTCTCCCTTATCTTCAAAACAGATTTTTTCATTTGATACAGGAATTAGGTCTACAATACCAATCGACAATATCTCTGCTATAGCATACAACTTTTCAATCGAAATTTTACGTGTTCCTTTTTCATATTGTAGTACTACTTGATACGTTACACTGACTTTCTTCGCTAAATCTTTTTGAGTATATCCTCGCTTTAACCTCCAGTTCCTTACTTTTTGTGCTATCTGATACCTTATTGAGATGTTTGCCATAAATATTATACATGTTAATACTACCAAACAAAGATATACAAAAACTTCTATGTTTGCATTTTAGTTGAATATTTCTTCAGAATTGTGTATAATTATTAATGCTTTTTAGGTACTCTTGCTATGGCTCTCTCGAAGTTTCTGGATCCCAAGAATGATGTCGCATTTCGCCGTATCTTTGGCTCTGAAAAGAATAAAAATATCTTAATTCACTTCCTCAACGATATCTTAGGTTTTTCTACTTCTGATCAAATAATGGAAATTGAATTCCTTAGTACCATTATGGATCCTGAAATTGCCTCTGACAAACAAAGCATTGTTGATGTTCTTTGCAAAGACTCTATTGGTAATAGATTTGTTATCGAAATGCAACTCGCTCGTGATAAAGGCTTTGAGAAACGTGCTCAACTTTATGCTGCTAAAGCTTACTCTCGGCAATTAGATAAATCTGGTAATTACATTCATCTTCAGAAAGTCTTCTTTATTGCTATTTCCAATTGTAACCTTCTGCCTGAAGAAGTTGACTATATTTCTACTCATAATATACGCGATATCAAAACCAATGGGCATTACTTGAAAGATTTACAATTTGTCTTTATTGAGTTGCCTAAATTTACAAAAAATAAGGTAGAGCAATTAGAGAATACTACAGAGAGATGGTGTTTCTTTTTTAAATACGCAGAAGATACAACTGAAGAAGATCTAAAAAAGATAGCAGCAGAAGCTCCGATAATAAAGCTAGCATATGATGAATTAAATAGGTTCAACTGGTCAGAAAAAGAATTTATAGCCTATGAACAAGAGATAAAGCGTATTCGTGATGAACAGGCTGTCCTCGCTCAAAAACTCGATGATGCCACTCAAAAAGGTAGACAAGAAGGCATCCAAATCGGCCATGAAAAAGGCAGAAAAGCAGAGAAAATTGAGGTTGCAAAGAATCTACTTAAAGCAGGAGTTTCTATTGACATTATAACTCAAACTACTGGTCTTTCTGTTGATTATATTGAGAAAATTCAAGAAAAGAAGTTTTAGCCATAACGTTTTTTTATTAAACCCTCTATTCTGGTAATTTTAATATTGCAATCCATTCTAATTTCTGTATAATGCCTTTTTTACATGACACTGTTAATACTTAATAGGGGGGATAATGCCAACACAGAAAGAGCTTCGGGCTACGATGTCCAAAAAATTACAGGAAGCTATTAAACATCCAGATCCAGCAGTTGTTGCCGGGAGGAAGTCAGCTATCAAGAGATGGGTGGGAGTCCTTCAAGATAACTTTATGGAGCACATAAAATACTTTAAGGGTGATAAGTTGAAGTTTTTGCACAATGTATTTCAAGATGAAGGTTGCTGGTCAGGTGTAAGGTTGGATAATGCTGCTTTAGGTCAAAGGTTTACTGAAGAAAAAATAGGTGGAATAGATAATCCACTTCGCAAATATGAGATGGCTTGTAGTTACTGTGTAGTGGATAAAATTCATCCTCTCTTTCAAAAAAGATTTGAATCTTATAGGAACAAGTTTCCTCCTGGTGCATTTGATGGTAAAACTGAAACTGAATTTGGCAAATACGTACGAAACTCGTTACTAGATAGCATAAAGAGGAAAGGTCCTGTATTTGATTTCTGGATCGATAGAGAATCTGGGGAATTAAAGAAGTATGATGCAGTAGAAGGTTTTGACAGTGCTGTAAAACTTAAGTGGAGTGAAGGGGTAGAGTATTTTTATAATCATTTAAAAGAAGAAGATAAGGAAAAGAAGCTCACAGAAGCTATTCTTGCTCTTTCTCGCGTTCAATCTGTTGAGAAAGACGCCCCTATTTTAGATTTTTGTGTAAATAAGATAGTCGATAAAGATACTCTTTTACAGAAATTATCACAGAAAGATAAAGGAGTATATTCCCTTTTTGCTGAATTAATAGAGTCATGTTTTTTTGATACGGTTCATGATTTGGTACAGTGCTGGTGTTATAAAGAAGTTTCAGCAAGAGGAGACTGTTCGGACAAAATATTCTCACAGCGAGACTATGAGCTTTTTCTTTCCTCTCTTTCAGATGTGATGTTGAAAAATCCTGAATCAAATGTTCAAGCTAGATCTCTTATTATGGAATTTTGGGAATGTGGTAGCTTGTATCAATACAGAAAAGCTGCTGTTAATACTTCTAATTATACAGTTCCTACAAGTGGTGTATTTGCAGAGTTAATAGTCAATTGGAGACGAGAAGACATTTATAAGACTGATGAAGAAAAAGAAATAGAGAAAAAAGAAATATTAGATATGATGTCATTTGCCAAAGATTGCTTTCCTGAAAAGTTTGAGCTCTTTAAAAAACTAATAATAAGAGACCTTAGATTATGCGGTAGGGAAGGTAAAAGAGTAAATGTAGATTACGGTCTGTTTGCAGAAGAATTATTCTCTGAGTTAGAGAAAACAATTTTACCACCTGGTCCTGTAGGTGATGGTCCTTGCAGTAATTTGCGATCACGATCTAAAGCTCATGGTAGTAAGAAAACAACTTTGCCAGTTGATGATAGTCCGCAGTCTGAGCTTGGAACTCCTAGTGTAAGTGGTGTTTCTTCTTATAAGAAAAAAAGCGTCTTTACGCTTAGTGGTAATAAGTAATCCACTTATGAACTCTTGGTGTTTCTGGTCGTAGTAAATAAGGGGTATTTTGTATGAGTAATGGTGATGGACTTATTAGGAGTTTGGTGGATGGAGATCTTGAAGGATTCAGACAAGGATTTGAATCTTTTTTAGATCAATGTCCATCTTTCTTGTATCATGTAAGTGCAGGTCGTTTCCTTCCTGTATTCTTTTTTAGTATGTTTTCTACTGCACATGATGCTAATATCTTAAATGCAAATGAGAGAGTCTATTTTCGTTTTGATAACCATGGTGTTAATCCACGTAATGGTGAAAATCGAAATACGGCAAACCTAAAAGTTGCTGTTTATCGTGACGGACAGCAAGTTGTCAGATGCTACAGTATTTCTGATCGTCCTAATAGTGATGGGTTGAGGTTCAGTACAAGGGAGAGAAATGCTCTAGTACAAGAGATTAGACGGCAAAATCCAAATTTAAGGGAAGAAGACCTAAATTTTGAGCAATACAAAGTATGCATGCACGGAAAGGGCAAGAGTCAGGGAGAGGCAATTGCAACGGTATTCGAGGTAATTCGTGAAAAAGATCGTCAAGGTAGGGATAAATTTGCCAAATATTCAGCATCTGAAATCAATCTTATTAGACGGCTCTTAGGAGATCACAGACTAACAATTAAGGAAATAGAAGGAAGACAACTCAATCAAAATCAGCGTAGACAACTTGGTAGGTTGGTCAATTTTGCGCAAGTAGCACAGGGTCAACAAGGAATTGATAATTTTATGGAAATGCTAGCGAGTGATAGAAGACAAGATGTAAGAGATAGAATACGCAGAGAAATTTTGCCATACATAACTGACATCTATAATAATTACAGACAAGTACTGGAAAATAATATTGAAAATCGCAATCAAAGATTTGAGGGTCACGGGTTTTTATTAGGTTTCTTAGCAAATTTTAGTCATCGCTATACAATAGGCATCGATCTTGATTTATCTCCTAGAAACACACATGTTGCATTTCTTGTACGTCATCAAGCAGAAAGAGAAAATATTCCTATTGTTATTAATCTTGCTATATTTGACACACCGTCAGATGTTACATTAAACTGTGCCATAGGCTACGCTGGAAGGTTACACACTTCTTCATTTATACCTATCCATACTGAATCAAGAAATACTGTCTGTGTTGGATTAAATTTTAATTTAGATCTAGATCCTTTTAGTGTTGATACAGTAGAACTTCAACAGGATAGATTTCCTTTAGTACAAAGATTATTTGAGTGTTTGGAGAATGAAGGCATTAGAGAAAATGTTAGAGATTTCTTGCTTCACCATCTTCCTGCTGAAATACCAAGAAATGCAGAGAATTATAATAGAATATTTGATTGCATAACTGGCTTTGCTTTTGGAAGTAGTGCTTTTGATAGGCACCCTTTAGAACTAGAAGAGGAAGACGAAGCACCTATAACAAAGTACATATTTAGACATGGTGATGAGGGTTTAAGATGTTTAACTATGGTCTTTCATGCTGAAGGTTCTGATATAGTTATACTTCATATTAGAGCTCACGATGCGCAACAACAAGGAGCCATCAATTTACAGACTCTTAATGTTAATGGAAATGATGTTCATGTGTGGGAAGTTTCATGCACACTTAATAATCAACTTGAACTAGATATTGATCTACCAAATGACCTTGGTTTATATCACGATTACCAAAATAATAATGCAAATAATTTTCTTGCTGGTGATCTTGTACAAGTGCCCAATACTGAAAATGTACATAATACTTTAAATCAAGTTGTGAATGATGGCTGGAAAAATATAGCTCAGCATAGAGGATTATTTCAAGAGATCTCTGGAGCATTGATGCCGCTTGTGGATACAATAAATGTTAATAGTGAGGATAAGTTCCGTTCTATACTACATGGTACATTTTATGCTAGTGATAATCCTTATAAAGTGCTTGCTATGTATAAAGTTGGTCAAACATATAGTTTAAAAAGGGGGCAGGAAGAAGAAGGAGAAAGGGTAATACTCACAAGAATTACAGAACAGAGATTAGATCTTTTATTATTAAGACAACCTAGAGAGAATGACCTAGATACTCACCCAATTGGATATGTGTTAAGACTTGCTAATAATGCAGAAGAAGTAGGACAACAGCAAAATGATGCGAGACAAGAAATCGGAAGACTTAAGAAACAACACAGAGGATTTATACCTATTACTTCTGGAAATGAGGTGGTTTTGTTTCCTATTGTGTTTAATAGAGATGCACGCGAAGCAGGTAATCTTATACTTTTCCCAGAAGGGATAGGAAGAGAAGAGTATGTACACAAGCTTGATCGTCATGTTCGCGGTTCAAGACCAGGAGGATTAGTGGGACCTGAAAGTGTTATTGATGAGAATCCACCAGAAGGTCTATTATCAGATCAGACTCGTGAAAACTTTAGGCGTTTTTACGAAGAAAAAGCACCAGGACAAAATTCGATTTTTTTGCTTGATATAGGCGACAATCTACATGTTCCGTTTAGTTACTTGCAAGGTACTAGAGCACAGGTAATAGAAACATTAAAGTCAAGAATAAGGGGAGGTGGTACTCCTACAGCACAAGGAATATTACAACAAATAAATGCTATCCTTCGTAGAAACAACGCTCGTGAGATAGAAGATGTGCATGATCTACTTGCACTAGACTTTGCAACAGATAATCAAAATTATCGTTATTGGCTACAAACTCATGACATGTTTTTCGCTGCACAACAATATACTTTCTATGATGATCGATCTAATCCAACTAATAATCGTCATGATTTTACAATAACTTCAGTAGGAGTCGATGGAAATCAAAATGATCCAACAGGTAGGGGCTTATTAAGTAGTCACATAGCTAACTTTAAACAAAAAGTAGATTCGGGTGAAAAAGATAGATTAATTGCTATTATTAATGTAGGTAATCGTCATTGGGTTACATTAGTTATTGTACACCAAAATGGAAATTATTATGGGTATTATGCTGATTCACTTGGTCCAGATAGTGGTATTGACAATAATATTCGAGGAGCTTTAAGAGAATGTGATATTAACGATGATAATGTCCATAATGTTTCCGTTCATCAGCAAACAGATGGCCATAATTGTGGCATATGGGTATACGAAAATGCTAGGGATATTAACCAAGCTATTGATCAAGCTTTACAGGGAAATAATAACTTTGGAGAGAAAGGTGAGGGTATTATAGGTTATATACGTGGTCTTCTTAGTGTAGGCATTGGAAATGACACTAGACAATCTCAAAGAAATGAACAATACTTTAAAAATCGGAGAAGAAATATTTCACAATTATTCCAAAATGATCCTCTATCTTCTCCTAGGGGTAGACTGATTCAAGATCATCCAGGAATTCAACATGAAATTGATCCATTACTATTACAATTTTTAGGACTCCAATACCCACAGCGTGGAGGTGGAGGAGCATTACAATTAGGCGGAGAAAGAGTGATATCAATTGATTTTGGTAACCCGCAGTCTGCATTAGATAAAATTGATGGAGTGAGTAGAGTTTATAACCATAGCAATAGTAGAGGTAGTAGGTAGAAGTTAATAGGTGGATGAAGTTTTCTTTACTCTATATTTACGCATTGGTTGTAATCGGTCTTCTAGGTTGTTTCTGCATATTTTATCTTACTATTACCCACAAATATAAATGTTTGTTGCGTAGCTCTTAATGGCATAACTTTTGCTTGAAATAACTGTTTATATGGTGCAATTTACAGCTTTTAGTTGCTAAAATTATAACTCTTAGTTTAATAATTTTAATCCAATAAGCTTTCAGGTTAATAAAATTAAATTATTTGAGTAAATACAATACTATGTTTTTATTTGTGGGTAATAGTAAGATATTTTATGGTGGTGTTTATTAACAATAATATAGAAGACTATTATTAAGACTCTTGTCCGTAAAGCACCTTCATTTGCTCCTCTCATGAGAGTGATATTTCCTTCAAATCAGCTAGTTTTAGATGCTGAGGTTGTGTGCCGTTTAAAATGGCTTCCTTAATTTTGGGTATCAAATAATTTAAACGTAAGACCCATTGTAAAAGATAAGATTTAATTTGAAAGAAAAATTGATGTGGTTAAAACTTGACCTTGCGCAGTATAGGAATATTTTTTATAAAAAGAACAATATCGATTTGAAATGTAAAATTATCATAAATTTTTCTTTTTATTCTCAAATGAATTACTATTAATTCAGTAAACTATATTATTAATATCTCAAGTAAATCAACCATTTTCAGCGCTCAAAACCAAGTGCGGTGAGAACAAGTTTTTTTGGTATGGATTGGACTACCAAACGATACGTGCGAACTTTTCTATATAGTAATTTTACTATACCGCAAAACCAGCTATAATAGCCTACTTCAGCTAAATTCACATATGAACTAATTTACCTAGCTTCGGTGCAAATAATTTCAAGCTTTTACTTTTATAACCCCATTTTTACACAACGCGTTCTCACAAATACACGATCATTTTTTATGTCTTTTGGAGGAAGTAAATAATTCAATTTGTTGTGATGCTAAAGGAACCCATGTTCTCTATATGAATGTAAATATTTTTCATGCTTTCAACCAGCAGCAATTTTACTATTATTTAAGCACTAACATAATAACATTAGATAATGGTGTTGGGTACACAAATGGGTGTTAGAATGAACTATGCAAAAGTTACTAAACGTATTGCAGCGTATTTAGTTGACCAAGCAATATTCCTAGTCTGCTGTTCTTTCTTTTTTTTATTAATTTCATTTATATTACCAGAAGAATCTTTTACTAACTTTTTTAATTATATCTTTCCTGATACTGATACTGATACTGATACAGACCTTATATCAGAGCGATATGAAATATTAGAAGACTTAGATATATTATTGGAAGATTTAGTATATATAGCATTAGAAGTATTAATGATAACAAAACTTGGTTGGACTCCAGGAAAATTACTATTTGGTATATACATAAAGGATGCAACCACACTGAAAAATATTGCTTTTATGCAAGTAGTAATAAGAAGCACTTTCAAGACGTTTTTGTTTGTATTTTTTGATACTTATGAGTGGTTTTTAATTTTACCAATATTGATCCTAATACTTGTGCCTGTAATATTTGATCAACGTAAGCAGTTTTTCTACGATAAAATTGCAAAAACAGTAGTAATGGATTATAGATCTGAAGAATGCTATCCAAAATTAAACTGTGTATATGTGGGGATCACTAGACGCGCTATAGCATATATTATTGATCATTTCATTATTAAGGGAACTCTTTTAGTCTTTGTTTTTTTTCTTGCAGAAATGACTTTTTTACCCTTTAAATTTAAAGTATTGATCATGTGTTTACGTATTTTGCTATCAATTCTTTTAGAAGTATTAATGGTGAAAAGATTTGGTGGCACTCCAGGACAATTGCTGTGCCGTATTCGTATAAAAGATGCAGATACAATTGAAAATGTCACTCTAACACAAGCAATAATCCGGTGCGTTTCGTTTGAAGTGATTTGCTCATCCATATTCATTATGAGGAGATTTTCTGTTATGTTTGCTTATGAATGGTGGTTTGATCCTTTACCAGATTTAATCCTTATGACCATAATGCTAATTTTTATGTGTGCAATATCTGATCAACGTAAACAGTTTTTTCATGATAAAATTGCAAAGACAGTGGCAATATATCACAAATCTTCAAGATAATTTTTCTCCTTGCTGTACGTTACATGCCTACTGTGGTTGATGTGATTCTTTCAATGCCAAATAAACTACGTGATTTCTTGCAATAAAATCAATTTTCTAATCCATGTGGAATTTGTCAAAAAAAATTGTTGACATTAAAAATATCTGCGTTACAAGTAAGGCTATACTTAGTATTTACATAAATTGTTTACAATCATTTAGTTTTATAGTGGGGGTAATTTTTTAGTTACACTTAAGGGAGGGTGAAATGGGTATAGGTCAGCAACAGTCAACTGGTGGCACAGCTACAAGAGATAATACCATTCAGTTGTTACGGTCTAGCACTTTAAAGCAAAAAAGTCTTAGTGATAAAATTAGTGATGTAGGGGTAAGTGGGCTAATAGATGATACAGTTAAACTTAGTCGTTCAAAGCGAAGTAAAAAAGGTAAGAAAGGTTTAAATAAACAGCGTGTACGGAATAGGTGGAATACGAAGAAGAATAGGGAGAGAGATCGGGAAATAGTAGGCGAGGCTGCAGATTATTTTGATGGTTATGAAGATCAACTTATTTACAACAGAACGTCACAGGGGGCTACTACTCAAAATAGCCAAACAGTGATGTCTCTAGAACAGCTTAACTTAGAGCTAATTAATGCTGTAAAACGATCTAATCTTAATGAGGTTAAAGAGTACATTAATAAAGGAGCTGATATAAATACTAAAGATAATCATGGTAAAACACCTTTGCATATAGCTGCTAGGAGAGGTCTTTTAGATATAGCAAAGTTTTTATTAGATAAAGGGGCTGACATTGGTGCTCAAAATGAAATGGGCTACACACCTCTGCATTTGGCTGCTAAGCAAGGTAATTTAGATATAGTAAAATACCTTATAGAAAAAGGGGCTGATGTTGATGTTTATCAAGGCGGATGGGGTTATAGCACTCCTCTTCACTTGGCTGCTGCAAAAGGTCACTTAGATATAGTAAAATACCTTATAGAGAAGGGCGCTAACCCAAAAGCTACTGATAGTAATGGCAAAACTCCTATGCAAAGGGCTGCTCAGAAAGGTCACTTAGATATAGTTGGATATCTTGCGGAGAGAGTGCAGCAAGTTACAGAAGTACCACAGGCTACAGAAGGGCAACATACTACGGAAGGACAGCATGTTACGACAGAAGTACAACAAGTTACAGAAGCGCCACGTGTTACAGATGGAAAGTGCGCTGCGGACAGGTATAGATACGTATCTTTACACTCAGCCGCTGCGCTAGGTGATTTAGGTATGGTAAAATATTTTGTGGAAAAAGAACGTACTTATGTTAGCGATCAAAATAGATATGGTGATACACCTTTACATTTAGCTGCTGGATGTGGTCACTTAGATATAGTAAAGTATCTTATGGGAAAAAGAGCTTATATTTATTCTAAAAATAATGTTGGCTACACTCCTTTACACGTAGCTGCTGAAAAAGGTCACTTGGATGTAGTAGAATATCTTGTAGAAAACACTGATTTAATGGCTGCTAAAAGTGATTATGGCTACACTCCTTTACATTTAGCTGCTGCAAAAGGTCACTTGGATGTAGTAGAATATCTTGTAAAAAAAGGGGCTGACTTAGATGCTAGGAATGTATATAGAGATGCACCTTTACATTTAGCTGCTGAAAAAGGTCACTTAGATGTAGTAAAATATCTTATAGAGTCAGTAGTTGATATTAACGTTCGAGAAGGGCATTGCAATAGAGCTTTGCTCTCATCCGCTATGAATGGTAATTTAGATATGGTGAAGTATCTTATAGAAAATGGTACTGATATTAATGCTAAAGATAGCTATGGAAACACAGCTTTACATAACGCCGCTAACAATGGCCGCTTAGATGTAGTGAGATACCTTGTAGAGAAAGGGGCTGATGTTAATGCTAAAAACGATGATAATAAAACACCTTTAGACCTTGTAAAGAAGAGCAACATTGATGAATATCTACGAGGTTTAAGTGCTAGTCGTAACCGCCGTAGTATTGAATCTAAAGACTTGAGTCAGCCCATAAATGGGACAAGTAAGCTACCATTATGGATGAGCAGTATTGTCAATTGGGTTAAGGGTTCTACAGAAGCTCCAGCTCTACTTACTTCTAGAGGGCATGATAATACTACTGTTACAGCCGTACCGGAAATAAATACTACTGTAGTAAATAACACAATCATGCTAGGCATTCTAGCCACTGGTCTGTTTAACAAAACACAACATAAGCAACCAATTCATGAAAATCTTTTGTCACCAAGAGAACAGTCGATGAGGTTGAATAACATAGATGAGAACATGATTATAAGATCTATACAACAGGCTGAAGAAGATCTTAGAGATCCTAACACTGACATGGATGAAGTGAAAATCAGTGGTAACAAGACTGGAATGTGGAAATAAATAGTTACTGTACCTCCCATACCAAACTTGAAAGTGTATCTGTATGGTATACAGTTTTAATGTGGGAGGTCAGAAAAGAGGCTTTTGTTATGGTATGTAATATTATGTGTCCTCTTTGTCGTTATTTTGGATAGTTTATTAAATTCTTAATAGGTAAGGATTTCTCTGGAATGCTAAAAGTTTTATAAGCTTAAATTAAGGGGAAAATGGCAGGGGATTTGAGTATTTAGTTAATAATTTATAGCTTCTTTTAAAGAAATTATCTTATTTTTTACTGGCAGACAGCTTGCTTAAACCCGTAAAACTTCTCCATCTGCTCACTCCACAGCATCGGTATTTCTCTCAATTCCACTAACTTCAAACCTCTTGGCTGTCTTCCACTTACTATATCTTCTTTAATTTCTGGTGCTAAATAGTTCAACCTCAAAATTTGCTGTATACGTCTTGTACCTATATTAATTTTGGTACTCAGCTCTTTTATATTTGCGTATTTACCTTCTTCTAGTTGCCGTTTCCACGAATGGGCTCTTACCACTGCTTTCAGTAACGCATTATTTGTTTTTCCTTCTGGTTCGATTAATGTGCATTTGTTTCCTTTCTTTTTTATTGGTATAAATTCTACCTTATTCTCTGAACTCACCTCTATCACCTCTCCTTTTACCATCACTCCCTTTATTAACTTCTTCACTACTTCTTTCTGCTTTCCAAAACTTAAATTTTTCCATTCTTCTGCTTTTTCTGTCCAATTTTCATATAGCTGTTCAGCTCTCTTCATCACTTCTTTTTCTACTTCTCCTGCTATTACATTTCGGTTTTCTGATTCACAACCTTTTCCCCTTAAATGATTGTTGCATACGTAATATCGATATCTCTTATTCTCCTTTTTTGCATATGTCAGTGTCATATTTACACCACAGCTCTTGCACTTAATTATTCCCTTTAGCAGAGCTTCTTCATATTTTGCTTTTCTATATGGCTGATTCTTTATCAATTCCTGCGCTTTTTGCCACTTTTCTTCCTCTATTATTGCTTCATGTTTTCCTTCATACTCTTTCTCATAATGTCTGATTTTTCCCGTATATATTGGATTTGTTATTATTCTTCTCACCGTTGCCTTTTTAAAGATATCTGATTTCGTTCTGTAACCTTGACTATTCAATTCCCTTGCTAGTTCTGCCATTGACTTCAGCTCCAAATATCTTTCAAATATGTGCCCTACTATTTTCGCTTCTTTCTCATTTATTATTAATTCTTTATCTTTTACATCATATCCAAGCGGCAAAGTTCCACCCATCCACAATCCCTGCTCCTTTGATGTTGCTATTTTGTTTTTTACTCTCTCTACTATCATTTCTCTTTCTAGTTGTGCTGCTCCTGACAATACTGTTTGTACAAATTTTCCCATTGGCGTATTATTGTCAAATATCTGTGTTACTGCTACAAAATTTACTCGATGCCTTCTAAAAAATGATGTAACTTCTATGCTGTCTTTTGTTTCTCTTGAGAGCCTATCTAGCGTATATACTATTACACAATCTACTTCCCCTGCTTTCACATCTTCAAATAATTCCTTTATTGCTGGTCTTTCTAAATTTTTCCCTGAATATCCACCATCATCGTACCTTTTTGCCAATGCTACCCAGCCTTCTCTGCTCTTTATGTACTTTTCACATGCTACACGTTGCGCATCAAGACTATTAAATTTTTGTTCTAGACCATCTTCATTTGATTTTCTCGTATATATTGCACATCTTACTTCTTTTAGCATTTTCAACTTCCATTTTTATCACGCATTCCAAATAATAAAGGTCCATTGTAACTCATTCCCATTATTTTTCCGGCTACTGCTGACAATGACGTAAAAAATTCTTCTCTGTAGATTAAACCCTTATCTGTTACCATTACTGCATGTGTCTTTTCTCCTCTTTCTAATATTAGCTCTGTTCCCTCTACTGGCAGTTTGTCACTACTTATTCTTTTTCCCTTCTCTAGCCGATCTGCCAGATACTCTAGTCTTTTTGTCCCCTTTCTTGACATTTCTCCATACGCTTTTTCCTGCATTCTATAAGCTAATCTTGGTATCAGATATTTCTTTGAGTATCTAGGCGCCTCTTCCCCAAATACCTTCTTCCACATTTTTCTCAGCTCACCCAAAGGTTTTCTCTCTAAATTCATTACTTTCTTTTCTATTTCTTTCTCCATATTTTTAGCCCTTCATAAATAGCTTTTCAATTCTGTCTATTTCTTTCTTCAATATTTCAGTGATCTCCTTACTGTTTTTCGCATAATCCATTGCTGTCATTCCAAATTTATCCGCTTGTTCTATTTCTCCTCCAGCCTTCACTAATTCTTTCACTATCTCTTTTTCGCCTATCATGCATGCAAGGTGCAGCGGTGTGCATTTATTTCCATATTCTTCCGCATTTACATTCCCTCCTGATTTTATCAATTCCCTCACGATTTCTAGACGTTTCTCCGTTACCGCTAGGTGCAGTGCTGTGTGTCCTTCTACATCTGCTGCATTCACATTCGCTCCTTTTTCGACTAATAACCTCACTGTTTTTGCGTCTATTGCATAATGTAGAGCTGTTCTGTCTCTTTCATAAATATTTTCATATGAGTTCTCTAATAATTCTTTTGCTGACTTATTAAATTTGCCAAGCTTTAACATAATCCACCTCACCTTTTCTTTAAATTTAAATCCCTCTTTTAAACCTTCCTTTTCGCTACCTCATCTATCATTTCGTTCACTTGGCTCATTATCTTGCTTGCTAAATTTTGACATTCTTTCTTTATTAGCGATTTGTCTCTCTTCCTTATTTCTTCTATCTCTATTATTTTTAACTCCGGCAAATAACTCCCATTCAACATGTCTGCTATTTCTCCCACTAGCCTCTCTATTCCATAGCACGTCAGTTCTCTACTTTTTGTTATTCCTCCTTGTTCTCTCAGAAATTTACTCGCCTCTTCACTCTCTTTGCTATCACATAGACGATACTTTTTACTTTCCCAGATGTAATACATTGGTGTTGCACCGTACTTATTCAGTTGATTAACTTCAGCTCCCGCTTTTACTAGCTCTTTTATTATTTCAACTCCTCCTATTTTGCACGCAGAGTGGAGTGGCGTACATCCACTGACATATTGAGTGACATTTACTTCTGCTCCCGACCTTAGCAGCACTTTTACATTTTCTAAGCTTTTCGCAAATACTGCACAGTGTAGTGGCGTATAACCATTTTTATCTCTTGCATTTACCTCTGCTCCTTTTTTTATTAATAATCTCACTGTTTTGTAATCAGAGATTTCTACTGCTTGATGCAAGATCGTCTCTCCTTCTTCATTTCTTTTATTAATATCGTTACTTGATACTTCTTTAAAAAACTTACTCTTGCTAAAACTCATTTCATACCTCACAAAATTAGCTTTTCTAGCGCCAGACAAATTTCTTATATTTACCTGCTGCTATTCAAGTCATGTCCGTTTTAGCATAAGAAAGCAAGTCCTTTTCTTTTTATTTCATACATTTTAACCTATTATTAATATAATATATGAGGATCTAAATATAAGTACTTAACTTATTAGACATATTACTTGACTATTTTTCCAACTTCTGTGCAAATGTCGATGTTCGTGCCACTTCAGTACTCCTGGGTAAAATACTAAAATGTAATTTTCTAATTCATGTATCGAATCTTTTTGGTCTGAATCTAAATCGTTTTCATACTTAATATTGTGTTCTGCTAAACCATATTTTGTAATCTTCTGATCTGTATAGTTTTCTATTTTGTAGTGGTGAGTAACGCTAAACCTTTCTAAAATTGGCTTGTGTTTTAAACTCCAATGCTGCCCTGAAAGTTTATCGCTTCCCAATACAAATTTATTTCCTCTTTCTTCTACGCTACTAACTGGAAAGCACGTATTTATGTCTCCTAAATCACAACTGTCTGATAATACTATCTGCGCTTTTGCAAATTTAATCGATGGTAATAAACTCTGTGGTAATGGATATAGTGCTTTTAAGTTGTACCACAAATGATCTCTTTCATAGATGCCTTTATAATCCCTTGTGTGAGGCTCGGTTTCTCCAAGGATTGCTACATCTAGGCGATATATATCATTGCTTAAAGCTCGTTCATAATGATCGCGTAGATAGTTTTCTATAATCCTAATAACTGGACCACTAGACCTGAAAAAATTTATTCTTCCAAACGATAACACTGGCCCATCTTTTTCAACTTTTCTACCTGAGTAATCCGACAACAAACTTCCAAAAAAGCTTTCATCTAAAATAAACCTGTCAACATTGTAGTGATCATTGAAAATCCTCATTAGCCTTGATCTTGCTGGTAATGATAGTTTTGCAAGTTCTACTACTGCATCCACAAAAAAGTCATTTGGAACATCCTTTATTCCTATTTGCAACTCGAAAAAATGTTTACCGGGTGGCTCTTCAATAATTGTAATATCTTCTATATTTGCCCACTTGAGTGCTATTTTGAGTGATGCTGGGGTTCCACGTAGTCTTTGAAATTTTACTCCTTCTACTACGGCTTTTCTTCTATCTTTTACCCAACGCAGTATCTCTTCTAAACCATATTCTTCTATTATCCACGGCAATGTTTCTTCTTTAAGACTAAACTTAAATCCTCTGATACAGTTTGGATCTACTTTATAATCTATCGCATCTACTAGCGCTCTTTCCTGCCTTGTTGCATTTGGTGGCAGTAACATTACTCAATCTTTAAATTTCTCAAATTTGCACATTCATTTCCCAGAACCACAACATCCTCTTTTGGCTCGATTAATTCTACGTTTTCTACACCATCTACAAATAAATTCGCTATTATCCAAGATCTTGTCACACTCCACCCTAATCTTTTTGCTAATTCAAACTTCTTAATAAACTGCTTCTTGATTTCTTCCTCTGATATTACAGGACTCATGCTCATTCTGCTGTGAATATCTATTTCCGTAATATTGCAACCCATCACTTTTACTGTATCGGTTAAAACCCTTATATCATCTCTAGTAACTTGCTTTCTTACAATTTCAAGTAGCTCTTCTAACACTATGCCAGTTGTGGATAATTGTGTTGATAAGATTGAAATTTGTACTTTTCCTGGTATAGGTGATTCTACTAGTGCATCTTTTACTCTACTATCTGCTGAGAGTGCTTGAAACCGATAATGCTCTTTACTCCCTCCTGTGCTTGAGCCAACTATTCTTGCCTTGATTCTTTTTCTGAAGCGTTCATCTTCTTCTCCATCTTGCCTCTCTGCTCCATAAAACTCAGCCAAATTATCAAGATCTTCTCCTGTCGCAAATTTAAGTAAGTTACTCTTTACTGCTTCATTTATTCTTTCTCTGAGTAACAACTCTCTCCATGCTGCCACCTCCAGAATCTTTATCGCTGGATCACTTTCAACTAATGCTGTAAAACTTGTGTCTCGATTTACTAACTCTTCTTTCATTCTCGAAAATATTTCCTCATAGCTTAGTTTTTCAATAATATTAGATGTCTGCATTTCTAAACAACTATTCCACTAATACCTATGAATTTGCCTTCTGAAAGATACATACCTTCAAGTACAAGAGTCATTTTTCCTTCTTTAGCTTCAGCAATCTTTACTTTTTCTAACTTAAATCTCTTCTCAAATTTCCCCAGTGCTTCTGCTGTTGCTGCATAGATTTCCAAAGTTAAATCTCTATTTATTGGCTTATCTACTAATTCAAATAATCGAGAACCATACTCTCTTCTCATAATACGTGATCCAATAGGAGTGGTTAAAATATCAGTAATTGATTGTTTTAAATGTTCTATTCCTTCCAATTCCTTTCCCGTGCTAGCATTCATGCCTCTCATTCTGCAAATACATTTTTGCTAACACCTATCACTTTAAAACTACACGATACCAAGTCTCCTGTTCTTGTTACTCCCATACCGTTCACAAATACGCTGTTTGACCCTTGCGTTAGTGTCTCCCCTATAGTCAAGATATCACCCCTACGACACACAGATCTACTATTTACAAATACGTCTTCACTTCCACTCATACAAACATGAACCGGTATTCCTGTACAATTATCCCCTACACAAACGATTGCTTTACCCATATGCTAGTTTAGATCTATTCTCCTTCCCTTAAGTTTTATTCTTTCTTTTGTCATTTCTATACTCGATTCTCCAGCTTTCAGTGTTATTTTATCTACTACTTCAATCTCTAAATGATGTTTATCTTTATCGTATGACAACTTTGTTCCATCTTGAAATGTTAAGCTACTCACCTCTTTTTTATTCTCTGATGCAGGGTATTTTTCCTGGTATATCCCTCCTAACACCACTCCTAACGATAATTCGCCAAGAGGAGAAAATATCATAACCTGTTCACCGATATCTGGTGGAGACCAATCTCTATCTTTTCCTGCTTTGCTCGTTATCCATGGTAAATAATCTGTTAAAAATTCTCCTATTTTAACTCTTACTTTTGCTTTTTCATAATCTATTTCTTTTACAACTCCTATACGAACAATGTTGGCCACTTTCCTCTGTAGTTCCGAAATTGCAAAATTATTTTCTAACATTTATTTCACCGATTTCTATTTTGTGTGGCATAAATTTTCCTTCTTTCCAAATAGATCGTCCTACGTGTATTGTATGCACCCATTCAACCATCCACACGAGATACGCATCTAATTCTGGCCTAAATCCGTCAATTTCCGCAGAGATAAATTCTCCTGGTGAAACATTTTCCACGTTCCAAGTATTTTTATTCACTACTCTTGCTACTTCTGCTGCTAATGTTCTGACAATAATAGGGGCATTTTCTATTGTGCTATCAATCACAATTCGTGCTTCAAATCTTGCTTTCAGTGCTAATTCCTCTGTTCCTGGATCTTTTCCCGATTCTAAACTCACAAGCTCTACAAATAACGCTGGCGCTAATAATTCTTTTCTTATCGATGGATAAATTTCACAAGTTTGAATTGCTGGTATTTCTCTCTTCAGCGTGGTACAAATTTTATCATGTAAATCTTTCAAATTCATCCTTTATAGCTCAATTCACGTTCAAAAAATTTTGTAAAGACTTTCTCAACTTCATAATTAACAAGATTCCCTACTATCCTTGAAGCCTCAGGTTCGAGTGACAATTTAACTTCCTTTATTGGCAATGCTGCTCTTCCTTCACGTTTAAACATACCGCTATTTCCTTTTGGCATAACTGCTGCAAATCCTCCTATAAACTCATGCTTTCCTACTTTCGATCCTCTTCTTGTTTTTTGTATTTTGCCAATTGCCGATGCTCTAATGTCATAGAGATTTGCTCTAATTAACACTTCTAATCTGCTAGTTTTCGCCTTAAAAATTCTTAGCCTTCTTCTCATTAACGTCAATTTTATCTTCTTTTCCTCACTAATTTCCTTAGCTGCTTGCGCTTTTAACCATAGTGCCGTTTTGTTTAATGCCTTTACCGTTGCTAATTCTACTTTTCTTCTTTTAGCATTTACACTTTCTATTACCTCAACTTCTATATGAATAGACATTTTACACCCCAGACGCTTTTATTTTCCACGTTATTCCAGACTTGTCTCTAAGTGGCGGTGAGTGTACTTTATATCTTCGATCACCTATAACAAAAACATCTCCTACTATTGGCTTTAACAGTAGGGTCGAGAACTGGCGCGCCTCTTTAGGGTTTGGTGGCTGATCCATTATTTTCATGTTGGGCCTCAATCCAAAATTCCCATATTCACGTTTCCAGCTCCCGCCTCATCAAACGCAGCATGCAGTTTTCCCGCACTACGCTTTCCTAGTAGATTCTTTACCAAAATTTATAACATATTGTGCTGGTGATGCTTTCGGAATGTAATATCTTATTCTGTAGTCCGAATATAGACCCAGGGTTTTATATATCCATTCTCTACTCCACCTCTTCCAGCCAAATCCTTTTCTTGCTTTTCTGGCTTTCATTAAATTGCGTCTTATTTTCTTCTCTACCCAATGCTTCACGTAGTGAAAGCTTCGACTTGAGTTTCCAATCCTAAAATAGTTTATCCACCCTCTCAATATCGGATTAATGATATGAATCACTCTCTCTATTGGTTGCGATTTATGCCAACGAAATACTTCCTTCAACTTGTGAAGTAGGTTTGTTCGTGCTTTCATCTGTGGTGTTGTTTCTACCGTCCATTTTCCTTGTTTTGTAATTTTCTCTCGAAAATTGAATCCTAGAAAGCTGAACTTTTCCCCTTCTTTTAGGTTAACAACTTTTGTCTTTTCTTCATTTACTTCTACTTCTATTTTTGCTAATTCCTCTTGTAACCTTTTGTATACTGACTTTTCCAGCCATTCCCATTTTGGGTGTCTATCTATCAGTATTACTAAATCGTCTGCCCATCTTGCGTATTCTATATGTTGATATTTTCCTTCTTTGGTCACCTCTTTTGCTTTCTCTAGCATTTTATCTACCTCATTGAGGTATATATTGCTCAATAACGGCGAAATCGTTGATCCTTGCGCTATTCCTCGTTTTCCTCCCATCTTGAGGATTAGCTTGATCAAGTGCATGATTTCTTTATCATTTATTCTCTTGGCAATCTTTTCCATAAGAATATGATGTCGCACATTATCAAAGTAGGATTTCAGATCTATGTCAATAGCTTTTGTATTGTCTTTGATTGCTGCTTTCTCTACCCTTTTTATTGCTTCATGCGCTTTTCTCTTAGGTCTATATCCATATGATCCGTCCTGAAAGTCAGATTCGAATATTGGTTCAATTATTAGCTTTAGTGCACTTTGCACTATTCTATCACGGATGCAGGGTATGTTCAATGCTCTGAGTTTTCCCCCAGCTTTTGGTATTTCCTTTCTCCGGTTCCTATTTGGGCTATAGGTCTTGGTTATTAGTTCATATCTTATTTGTTGGAGATACTTTTCTAAGCCTTCTGCTTCTATCAATTCGAATGTCACTCTGTCAATTCCTGGTGCCCCATTACTCCTCTTTGTTAGCTTGTAGGCTTCTTTCAGTGTTTCCATTTTGCAAACATGAACATAGATTCCCCAGAATCGCCATTCCGGTTCTGCCTTCGCTTTGGTATATATCTTTCTTCTCAGGTCTTGTAATTTTATTGGCATTTTTATCATTTTACCTTTACCTCCCTTTTGTTAAAAGATTTCTACTAGTAGGGTACCTTTGCTCCATGAGCATTACCTCACTTCTTCGCTACTACGCACCCATCCGCCACCCTTTCATCTTCGGTTCATTTCCTGTTTCCAGTTATAGAACCTACCTCTCCAAGATATTTCTCCTTGGGATGAGGAGGGCTTCTCCAGTTGTTTTGTATGTCCTTGTTATCGTGCCATCACTATCACCCCGCTGAAGTAGAACAGTTGTATCAGTCGTTTTTCAACCTTCTGTACTGCCTTCACCATTTGACGGCTGGTTCGGCCTTCAGTACTGTGTTTTCGAGGCCACCTATGTGTTCACTTCCGTTATGGCCCGATAACTCGCCTTTATCCTTACGATAACGTTGTCGGTAGGCTTCAGTATCTTGGTTTCCCTCCATACTGCTACCCAAGCTACAGGACTCCGACTCTTATCCTGGTAGGTTTGACTCCTACTGAACATACTTACCTTCTCTGGACGCACCATCAAACGCACTTACTTCTAACGCTAAAGTTTCTTCCACAAATTGTCCTTCACCAATCTCGTATAATTTATCTGGCTGTTGCTTTAATACCTGTACCATATATGACTTATTCTTTGACTCATATAAAGCTAACTCCCCTAAATGGATAAGACAATCTTTAAATAATCGCTTAATACTCTCTTGCATTCTTCTATTTTATTCATTAAGTTTTCATCAGTACGCTATATGCTGATAGAATACTAACTGCCTTTTTGTTGCTCTATCAGTATTTTTATGTTGCAACGACCTTGACCAAAACGGCCGGGCGGTGGCACATTGGCAGAGGGTTCGACTGTGTATGCAAATCAGTCCCTCTATCAAACCTCCTTGGCTCTTGTTTTGCATAAAGTGGTTTTCCTAGTGTATTTACTGTCTCATTAAAATCTGCTGGTGCAAAATATGTTGTAAATGTGCTTGCTGTTCCTAGTGGAAAACAGTGCCCTGTATCTTTCTCAATAAATCTTCTCACGGTTCCTTCAGGGTCAGTTGCTTGTCCTCTATATTCCTCAAATGTTATACCACAAAACGTAAATCCTGATCTCATATCGTCTCGAAGTGCTGCTCCCTCCTGCCATCAACTATGTTTTTTAAAATTTTTTGAATTTAGTCTCATTTGTTGATAATTTTGTATTTTTATTCAATTGAAAAATGTATTTTGGCAACAAAAACCCTAGTTTATACAGAAAGAAATTTATATCAAACAGCAAGCACTGCTTAGATTTTATGGTTAACGAATATGTGCTTTAAATGTGTGTAGACGCACATATTCGTTAACCTATTTTCTATACAGATTTTTTTTATTTCATATTAATTGCTTCTTTAAGTCTTGCATTGGCAATTACTATGATTTTTCGCATTAGAGCTGTTATAGCTACCATCTTCTTTTTACCTCTACCAATAAGATCAGAATAAAAAGCACCAAGTGCAGATTTAGATCTTGCAGCAGCCATAGCAGCTGTGAAAAGCTTTGCACGAACGTTGCTTCTACCACCTGTTATCCTTCGATAACCAATAGTTTTACCGCTTTCTTTTGGATGTGGAGCAACTCCAGCAAGACTTGCAACTTCTTTTTTGTTTAGGTGGCCAAGTTCTGGCATTAGACACACAAAAACTTGTGATAACTTGAGACCTATTCCTGGCACTGTTCTCAAGATTTTTTGACGCTTTTGTAACTCTGGATTTTTATCAATAATTCTTTGTATGGCATCGTTGAACTCATTTATCTGACTGGTAAAAAAGTCTATTGTTTTTTGGCAACTTTCCTTTATATAGTCGTTTTCAGGTGCTGCAAGCCTACATTTCTCTTGAGTTCTCATTTGCGTAATGTCATCACGACGTTGACAGAGTGCAACTAAGGCGGTTTGTTCTTTTGACATACGCACAAATAGAGATAGAGCACTATAGCGTTCAAAACCATATTGAGCAAGGGCTCTTGCATCTGATTGATCTGTCTTTGCTAAAGTTCCATGTGATATGATAAAACTTTTTACTTTACGAGTATTAGCTCGATGTACAGCAACATTCTTATCAACAAGAAAATGTGCTAAGCCAAGCTCATATTTTCCAGTGTTTTCTAAAGTTACTAGAGAATTAGGTAGGATATCTGAAAATTTTTGAAACAACTGTTGCCAACCAGTAGCATCATTGTCAAACTTGATAGCTCTCCTTTGGTTATAAGCTGCAGCAACATTTTTAAATTTTCCGATATCAATGCCAATGAAATTTTGATAAGATGTAATCATAATAAATAACCTCGATAGTTTAATTAATTTAAGATTGTAAACGGGTGCATACATATGTCCCATGCAACTATTCAAACGTATCGAGAGATGGGGCTAGTTTACCTTGATGGCTACGGTTGTAATACCAACTTTCATTCGGTCGCACACGCCCGTGATAGCCCTATTCCTATAGTGAGTAGGGTTATCTTTCCCTCTTATCTCTTTTATATCACATTTTTAACTTACAATCTTTCGTATGCTTCTTTTACTTTTTGGTGAGAGGTTAATGCATCAAAAAATTCAGGACTTACCAGAGCATGTACTCTTTCCATATACTCGCCACTTAAATTATCTTCAATATGCCTTAGTACTTCCATACACTTACGCTTTACATCCGTTGTTGCTGTGCCAAGAGCAAAGTTTACTGTTTTTGCTGTAATACCAAATTCTGTATATAGGTTAAGTAATTCAGACCCATCTGCATCTAAAATTATTCCCTTTAAAGCTCCCATACGAAGATGTTCTAGCGTGATTGCATGTTTGTTTCTCATTGTTTGCAAGTGATCTGTAATTACATCGGCAAACGCTACAAGTTCGTTTTCTGAGCCAAAAGCACGGATTCCTTGAACTTCTTCAGGTAAAACTACATCATCATGTGGAATATGTGGAATTGTAAATGTTCTTACCTTTCTTTTGCCGCGTTTTCCTACTGTTGCTGGTGCTCCGGGTAACTGCGTTGGTAGTAAACTTAATACTCCGTTTTGCTCTTCTATGGTAATATGTCTAAATCTTACTGACCTACTTGGAAACAAGTTTAAATTTTCAACCCGTCCATAATTTATCGGCAATATATTCATCGCATTTGTTAGTGCCGTCATACTAAATGCTGTATTTGTAAATGGATTTTGCATTCTTTTTCTCCTTATTAATTTAAGTTACACTCCCTTGCGGACAATGATCCCTCGTGCTTCAAGTTGCTTTATTGCTGCAGCTTTCTGCTCTTCAGTGATATTTGCTGGCCACACCACTGCATGATCTGCTAGCATTGCACCACGAGTAATAATTACTGCTTTGGTATTTTCCTTTGCGTTTACATCGCTTATTATCACACCTATCGCTGTTTGTGTACCATCTGTGGCAGTTGGATTTATTATCTTAATCATGTTATCTTTATCGAGAGCCACTACTGTACCAAGTTTAAGATTTTGTCCCTTGGCTACTGTTATCTGATCTCTTGAATATAGACTTGATGCCTCATATTTTAATAGGTCACCTAGATTATTTTGTTCGGTTATAGTACTCATTTTGCTTTTCTCCTTTATTTTCTACTTTTGTTATACTACGAATATTCTAAATGCCAGATTGCGCACGACTTCTTGCTACTTGCATCATCAAATCTTCTCCTGAATTCTGTGGTATTGCACTCAGTATCTCTGTCTTCTTCGTTCTCTCTGCAAGTAATTCCATTAAAACTTCCCTTGCTTGCTCAATACTTACACCCTGCTCAATAAATTCTCCTATTTTCTCTGGCATTCGTGATAAGTTACATAAACGTATTAATTCAACAACTTCAGTACGATACTTAGTTAAATTATCAGTTTCTAGGTCAGTTGTAGTTTGTTTATTCATAGTATTTTCTCCTTTGTTAATAAATTCAAAAAATGTTGTAACTCCATCTGCAAGACCTATTTCTACTGCTTTCTCACCAAAATATAGACCTGCTTCAGTATTTTTTATTGCTTGTACAGAAAGTCCTCTGTTTCGTGCTATAAGTTCAGTCAGAATTTCATATAAGCGATTTACTTCCTCCTCTAAACTTTTTAAGCTTTCTAAACTTATAGGTTCATGTGGATTTAAATCATTCTTTCTCTTGCCTGCAAAAATAGTTGTGTATTTTATTCCTTGCTTTTCATCAAACCTACTTTGATCTATATGACTTGCTATTACTCCTATACTGCCAACACCAGAAGTTCTGCTCACAAATACCTTTTCAGCACTTGAAGCTATAGCATATGCAGCAGAGTACGCATCATCATTTGCTATTGCCACAATTCTCTTTTTTGCTCTTGATTCGTAAATAAAATCAGCCAAGTCGAATAAACCGTTTACTTCTCCGCCTGGACTATCTATATCAAGCAGAATAGTTTCTATATCTTTGTTTGATGATGCTTCTTCTATTTCTTCTTGAATTTTCTCATATGATGTCATTCCCAGAAAATCGTCAAAAGCTCCTGGTTTTTTGGTTAAAATTCCATGTATTGGTATTATTGCTGTCTTTTCTATATTGTTCTTTACATAGTGTTTTACGTTTTTAAAGATAGGTTGTTTTCCGTTATATAGTGACAACAGGTCAAAGCTTTTTTGCTCTATCATCATCGGCCTAGATAGCCAGTTGGTTTGTAAAATTTCCATAAAGTAAACGAGATTTATTTTGTTTGTGTCCTGACATCAGAATCAAAGAAAAGGTTGAGAGAATCAGAACGCTTTTGATCTTCTGCTATTTCTTGGTCAATTTCTTCAACATCGTAACCCATTTCTGATACTACTTCCGATCGACTCTTAAATCCATTTCTTACTGCCATTTGCTGTGCTTGCTGGTCTTTCAGTGGATCCACCCAATCAAATCCCTGTGGTATCCATTTTACTTCTTCTTTCGCTGCTTTTGCCACTTTTTCATCTATACAGAGTTCTCCACACAGTACTGCTAACTCTAGCCATCTATTCCATACTGGTCTGCAAAATTGAAATACCATAATGTTGTGTTGCAGCATAGCACATCGACGACGAAACTCTATTAATCCCGCTCTGATTGATGAATAATTAACACCTGTTAAATCTCCTGTTAGTTGCTCATATGTTATTCCTGTGCCTATTGCAATAGCTCTCAGCTGCTGTCTCATGAATGCTTCATAACTTCCTCCAACATCAGATGGCTCTGAAAATTTTATGTCTTCTCCTGGGTCTAAAAGCTGCATAGTTCCTGGCTCTAAACCTGATAGTGCTACTCCTTGCTCATTACTTTCACCTTCTCCCATGATATTTGCTTCTGGATCAAGTCTGGTAATAAATCCAGCAAACATCGCTGCAGTTTTCTTTCGAACGAGTTCTGCATCATCATATTGATCAAGTTCATAAAGTTTCAAAAGTACATTGGAAAGCCACGGTTCTCCTCTAATTTGCCCAGGTCTTAAGGGTTTATAAATATGTAAAACATCATTTGCTGGTACTCTTACAGACTCACCAAAAGTACTCTCACCAGGGTGTTCTCTAAAAAGGTAATAAGCTTCTCTTTGCCCAAGTCTATTGAACTCAATCCCGTTTCTTATTACATTACCATTTGCTAAAGTTTGATTTGTTTTATTGTCTAAATGTTCAGACTCAAGTACTTGCAGTTGTAATGGCACAGAAAATCTATCTTCCAGCTTTCTCGTTCTTAAACGTACAAAACATTCTCCTCCCTCTATCATACTTCTGCATACTAGAGCTTGTAATCCATAAAAATCACTTATTCCACAGCTATCTGCTTCGTCTGTCCAATTTAGCCATAATTCCTGAACTTTCTTTCGAAATTCCCCATCTCTTGCTTTTGATTGTGGTTTTATTCCTGTTCCAATAGAGTTGCTTACTATCGTATCAATTATATTTGCAGCGTAAGGATTTTTTCTCACCATGTCACGTGATCGACTACGCAAGTGCTCAAGGCTTTGAGAAAGCAAATTATTTATGCTTCCTGCTTCTCCTTGCCAATACATTACCCTTCTTCCTGAGCCTGCTGCATCCCATGCAGAACTTTTGATTTTTGGCTTGCCAAATAATTGTTTGAAGGTTTTTAACATCCTGATAACCAAAATTCTCTTAATTCTTTCAAAGTTCCGTTAAATTTATTTCTGTCACATTTTCCGATTCCTTCTACTTCATGCGGCTTTGCTCCTGTTTGACCGTCGGTATATTGCCATAGAGTCCAGTTCCTCCATCCTATTGGTAATGTCAGTTTTGTTCCCCATTTTGCTAACCATAGTGGACATTCTGTTAAAGTTGGGGTGGCAAAATCCTTGAGAAAACTAGGGCTTCCATAAATTAACGGCAAACGTCCGGTTACTAAATAGACCCTATTTACAAAGTCCTCTGCTTGTTTTGGCATTATGCTTTTTCCATCTTTGTTTTCCTCAATGTCAAGGGCTAACAATATATTTGAACTATCACCAATTGTTTCGAGAAAATGCTCAGCTTGGTCTTTGCCGCTTTTTTCCCCGACACCAAAATGGTATGCACCCCAAAGCAATTCCTCTTTTTCAGCGGCTTTCCTTCTTTCTGTATAAGTTGGATCTATGTATTTTAGCCCCTGGGTTGCTTTATGAATAACTCCCAATATTCCATCTTCTTTTGCTAATTTAAAATTTATGTTTTCATTCCAGTGCGACAAATCTATTACTGCATTTATAAGCATACCTGGTGTAGCGGTAGCTATCATATACCTCAAATGCTCTAGAAAATCTGGGTATCCATTTTCTACCATGCAACTTCTCATACCACTCCTTTATTCGTTGAAATAACAATCTTTCTTTTTGGTTTTTGACCTTCAACCTTGAGCTCAGCCTTGATTCTTTGTCTTAAGTTTAAAAGATCGTTTATTTGCACTTCAGCATATCTCACAACATGGTCACCATATGCAATTGATACTACTCGCTCTCCGCTTTGCAGCTTCTTTATTGCTTGTTCAACTTGAAACAAATACTCTTCGTTATACATTTTCCAGCCACTTACTCTGTCTTACTTTTTTAGGCTTTTTGCTTTCCGTTTTTCCACTCAAACTATTCCATTTACTCTCTGGCCAACGATCAATTCCAAGTGCAATAGATGCTGCTCTCGCATAAATTCGGCAATCTAGTACTTCATTTCTTTCTCTTACCTTTTGCCACTCTTGTTTGGTGTATCCTTTTACTACCTTACTGACTAATTGCTCTGCCGTTAGCTGCTTAAAATATTCAGGTGCATACTCCGGAAAATGACAGTATCCTGCTGGAGCTTCTTCACCTTCTTTTAAAATATTAAGTAGCTGAAAAAGCTCTGATTTTAATATCGATACTCCCACTGGCCAGAGCTTTATTCCTCTTTTCAGCTTTTGCCCACCAACTGTTATATCTACTCTACTTGGGCTGCCAAGTGGTACTAGCGCTTTATTTACACCTTTCACTGCCATCACTCTTCCAGAGCCTTGATGACCTCTTACCCAGTTGTATACTTCTTGTGTCGCATACCCAGCATCAACCGCCATCATACTTATCATGTATTCAAGACCATTTTCACCGATAAAATGATGATTTAAGAGCTCAGAGAGTTTTCCCCATACTTCTCCTCTTCCAGTATCACCTTCAAATACTCGGTATTCTATTGACCAACTTTCGCGGCTTTTTCCCCATGCTACAACTTCTACTTCTAAACGATCTTTTTGGACATCTACTCCTGCAGTAAGCACCACTTCTCTCCTAGGTACTGTGCCTACGGGAAAAAATTCTCTCCTGTTAAATAATTGCTTCCAGTCTGGTACTTCTCCTTTATCTACCCAGGTTTCTCCAAGTGTAGTATTTATCCAAACCTTCAGTAATTGTTCACTTTCTTTTGCATGAAGAAAATCTTCTACTGCTTGAGTCCAGCTATACCAGCCTACTGGACTATAAAGACTTGAAAGATGAAATCCTTTTTTCTCACCTTTTACTCTATTAGTAGGCCTCCATTCTCCACGCTCAAGCATCTCTGTCTTTTGATGATTTTCTATCTTTTCACCACATTCTATACATATATAGTGTGCTGTATTTGGATTTTTATCTTCCCATTTTATTTGTGACCATTTTAATATTTGGTAATAATTACAATGCGGACATGGTACAAAAAAATATCTCTTATCTGTTGCTTCAAATTCTTTCTCAATTCTGCTTATTCCATGAATCGTTGGCGTTGATACTAAAAAGATCTTTCGCCGTGCAAATGTATTGGTACGAGCTATGCTGAGCAGTACTGGATCTCCTTCTCCTCCTGAGTCTCCTGGATATGCATCTATTTCATCAAGAAAGAGGTATTTTACTGGCATAGAGCGAAGTCCTACACTGCTATTTGCACCTGTTATTACTACAATTCCACCTGGAAATTCCTTACTTTGTACAGTGTTGCCTGAGTCTCTTGACCTTGGGTCTTTTACTTTACTTTTTAAACATGGTGTACTTTCAATCAGTGGTGCAAATCTTCCCTTCGACCAACGCTTTCCCATTTCAACTGTAGGCTGCACAACTAGCATTGGACCTGGTGTTTGATCGATGATATAGCCTATCCAATTGTTACCTGCTTCTGTTCCTCCAATCTGCGCTCCTTTCATGAATACTACTTTTTCTACTGGCGAGGACGGAGAAAGTGAATCCATGATTTCTTTTAAATAAGGAGTTCTTTCTGTTCTCCATTTACCTGGCTCTGATGCTGCAGTTGGCGCTAAAACTCGATACTCATTTGCCCACTCTGACACCTTAAGCTCTGGATCTGGTCTTAAACCTTCAGAAAAAGATGTGGCGTATATCATTGTCTGCATCTACTCATAACTGGTTCTATCTCAACATCATTAACAATAGAACTACACTCCTCAACAATAGAACTACACTTCTCCATCTCCATAAACATCTTTTTCTGAAATTTGTTTTCTATATATCTTCTGCTCATCTCACTTATCATTAGTGCTATAATAATCGCAAATATCCCTGTTGTTGTTGCAAAAATGATTGCACTGCTTATTGTTGTTGCTGTTAAACCTATATATGCTGCCATTACTACTGCGCTAACTGTAATACAGATGCAGATAATATTATTATGTTTTTTCATCCTTTTATCTGCTATTTCTCTCTGTGCTATATATTTATTATGAAGGGTTGGAAAATTGATAACGGTATCTCTGCAGAGCAATGCACCATTTTTTTCAGTAAATAAAACTTTAAGTAACTCCAAATTATTTGATTTGATTGCTAAGTGCAAAACAGGTGTATAATTTGCTCCTTTTTTCAGTAGTAATTTTACTACATGTAAATGTCCTTTTTCTGCAGCAAGGTAAATCGGTGATAGACCTTTATTATTTACAATATCAATATCGATTTCTTCCTTTAAAATAGATTCTACAATCTCAATTTCTCCTCTTTGTGCAGCTAAATGTAGTAGACTATTCTTTTCAGAACCGTATTTATTACTCATCAAAGCCTTCTTTATCTCAGGTTTAGCGTAATCAAATGGTGTCTTGCCGCTATCGTCTTTTACCAGAGGGTCTATATCTTCTCGCGTTAGTAAAACTTCTATTGTTTTCAGTCTTTCAGCATAATGTAGTGGTGTTTTATTTTCGTAGTCCTGCAAATTGACTTGAGCATTAGGCTCCTTTATTAAGCATTTGAAGACACAAATCTCTTTCATCGTAATTAGTATTACTTACAGCTATATGCACAGGTGATAATTTCATCGAGTTTTGTCCTACACGTGCGCTATTTACATCTGCTCCTAGCTCCAGTAATAACTTTACTATCTCCAATTTTTTGTTGTTAACTGCATAGTGCATCGGTGTCTGATTTCGTGCATCAAAAACCTCGATTTCAGCATTTCCTTCTCTTATCAAAATCTTTACAACTTCTGCATGTCCTATTCCTGCTGCTAGATGTAATGGAGTATGATGCAAAGTATTTCGTACATTAACGTCAATACCTTTTCCTATCAAATATCTAACTGCATTAATTTCACCTATCATTGCAGCTAAATGAAGTAAGCTATCTTGTTCTGACCCGTACTTGTTATTAATTAGCGCTTGTAATATTTCTGCTTTTTTCCCTTCTTTGGCGTAATCAAGAGATGTTTTACCATCATTATCTTCTACAAAAGGATTAATGTTCTTTTTCGTGAGTAACAGATCTACCATACTTAATTCATCAAACTCTATAGCGCAATGTAGTGGGGTTTTTCCGTTTGATCCTCTAATGTTTATATCTACCCCTGGTTGATTAATGAGGCACTTTATTAACTCCAAACTTAGGTTATCAGCCATTTTATATTCAAAATCTTTTTTATATTTGAAATTTAGTATTAGATAATTCTTGTAATGAGTTTGTAATCTCTTCAGTTAGCGCCATATGAATCTTTTCAGTGTCACTCAGTGATGCAAGCAGTGCTGAAACTCTATTTGGAATATTAAGCAAATTATTACGGACAACTCTTGCTACGTTAAATGCATCGCGCTTTACTTCCTCTACTGCTACAAGTTCTCCTATTTCAGCCTTAGCTTTTGCCTCAAGCAATTTACCACGTTCCATTTCATTTTTTATTCTAGTTTTTAGCAACATCGTGGAAAGTTTTTCTCCGCTTTCTGAATAGTTTTTTCTCCTCAGTGGTTGACTTGGATCTCTTATTGTTTCTATAGCCCTGTTTGCTTGTTCTCGGTCAATGAGTCCATCCTCCAGCTCAACTATTCCTTTCTTTACTAAATAACAGACATATTGCTTTGAAAATCCTTGTTCTCTTGCCCATTCTGTTTGTGTTATCTTTTCCACTTTTTTTTCTCTTCTCTCTTTTGTGTCTCTTTATCTACGAATTTTCTTCTTGAATCTCTGAAAAGGTTTTGCCAGTACCGGCTAAAATTGCATCTCTTCCCGTGTATACTTGCCAACGTTTTATGGTTACATCTACAAATTTTGAATCTAGCTCTATTGTTCTGCAAATTCTTCCTGTTCTCTCACATGCAATCAGTGTACTTCCAGAACCGCTAAATGGATCAAGTACTATGTCTCCTGATCTGCTGCTGTTTACTATTGCTCTCTCCATTAGCTCTACTGGCTTCATCGTTGGATGTAGTGTATTATGTGTTGGCTTATCATAAAACCACAGATCACTTTGATTTCTACCCCCATGCCACTCACGTTTATTGCCCCTTTTCCATCCATAGAGCATTGCTTCGTATTGTCTTTGATAATCAGACCTTCCTAGCGTAAAGTGACTCTTTGCCCAAATGATAAATGTTGACCATTTTCCTCCCGCTTCCTCAAATGCTTTTTGCAACGTTGAAAACTCTGATGATGATATGCAAATGTAAATTGCACCTTTCGTATATGCTAAAATATGGGAACAGATATCGTAGAGAAAAAGTTCGTACTTTTCACCTTGATTATCGTTTAGTATCTTTTTATCCTCTCTTTCTTGACTGCTACCATAATCAACGTTATATGGAGGATCACAAACAGTAATGTCTGCCATTTTATCATCTAACAGCGCTTTATATGATTCAACTACAGAGCTATCACCACAATAGATTCTATGATCACCTAAAATCCAAAGATCACCAGGTTTTGTTACTTTTTTGTCATCAACAACTAAGTCAGAAAGATCTTCTTCTTCACCATCTAAATCATCAAGAAACCGTTGAACTTTTTCTAATTCAAATCCAGTCATTTTAAGATCAAACTGCAAATCTTCTAACTCTTGAATTTCTACCTTTAAAAGATCATCATCCCACTTTGCCCAATTAGCTGATTGATTTGCCAGTAACCGAAAAGCTTTAGTTTGTGGTTCATTTAAATTATCACTTAAGACCACTGGAATACTCTCCATACCAAGTTTTCTTGCTGCTTTAAGTCTTAAATGACCATCAACCACAGTTCCATCGCTTTTTGCAACTATTGGTATACGAAAGCCGAATTCCCTGATTGAAGCACACATTCTATTTACTACGTCATCATTCTTACGTGGATTACGCTCATATTCGACCAGATTTTGAGTAGGATAGTAGTGGATTGCTAAATTCATATAATTACTGTACTAATTAAAAAGTTAATATTCAAAATATCTCTGACGCTAAAGAAGGCCTGGGGTCAGCACCACCAAACCCGCCAGTATGGCCGAAAGGACCCACTTTTTATGAGCTTATTAATATCTTTCCATAACATAGAACATCAAAGCTAAAGCATCTGCTTGATTATCATCTCTAGGTGAAAAACCTTTTTCACGTATCGCTTCAATAACTTCACTCTTACTTGCATTGCCTTTGCCTGCTATAAAGCGTTTTATAGTTTTAACATTAACACCTTGGTAGGGAATATTGTTCTCTTCACACCAAGCAGATAGAACGGCAAGAAAACCACCGTAGCAATGAGCAGCATCAGTTCCTAAGTGTCTTCTTACTTCCTCAAAATACACTGCAGAAATGTCTTTCAAAGAATTAAGCCAATTACGAAAGTTTAAGAAACACATTCCACCTCCACTGAAACGGCTACCATGAAAACTTTTGCTCCCACTTTCAATTATTCCATCTGTTAGAATTGCCCAGCCCGTTTGTTTGCCGAGGTCCAGTGTTAGGATTGACATTTATTTGAAACTTTTGTGTTGAAGCGCATGGAGGTAAACTAACCTCGTTGAAACAATACCCTTCTATTATATATATACCGGATTTCTTACTACTTTTTCCGGGATTTTCTAAAAAAAAGTTAAAATAATTTTTAATCACAAAAAATGAAGAGACTGTAGAAAAAAAAGGGGTTCATATTGCCTTTTCTGTTGTTTTCTTGGCATTTTGTAGTGATTTATGTTAGATTACTTGAGTTTATTTAGGCTAAAATATATATAATGTCTATTTACGGGAGAACATGGTGGGGTAAGAAATGGCTTCAATCTTTCAGTGAAGTTGATTACGATAACCGCCTTTCACGTGGTAGAACTTATGCTAATACTGGTCGAGCTTTTGGTATTCAAATCAACGGCAATACAATTACAGCCAAAGTTAGTGGTTCAAGATCTCATCCATATAAAGTTAAAATAACACTCAATGAATTAAATTCATCAGCTATCCGTTGTATTATTGAAAATTCGCCCTCTATATTGCCTAAATTAATAAATAGACAATTACCAACACTTTTGTTTGATAAGCTTAACGACTCAGGTATTAAATTATTTCCTTCGAATTGGGAAGAAATGAACGCAAGTTGCAATTGTCCTGATTGGGCTATGCCTTGTAAACATATTGCTGCTGTAATTTATCTTATTGCTGCAGAAATTGATAAAAACCCTTTCGTAATTTTCAATATTCATAATTGTGACTTGTTGTCGCTGATTGATGATTTTGGAAATGGAAAATTAGAAAACATTCAAAGTATTCTAAAAATTAATGATCTATTTAAATCGTCTTCTAAAGTTAAAGTATATGACCAAGTAACCTTAAATGATATTGATCTATCGACTATTCCTAACCTTGCCAGCTGTATCGAAAATATCTTGACGAATAATCCACTCTTTTTTGAAAAAAATTTTCACAGTATTCTGCAAACAGCTTACAAGCATTGGCAAAAATATCCTACGGGGAAATCAGATTATTTTTTCTACTCTTCCAAGAAAAAGCTATCGGAAGAAGAATTGTTTACTAGCAAATGGGGAAGTATTGAACACTGGCAAACATTTCAATTATTTATCAATGACCAATACCAAGTTATTCAAGTAAGCAATGGTATAGCTAATTCATTTATGCTTAGCGAAAGTGTTTCGAGGAATATAGCACAATTTTTAAACGATATTCCTATTTCATTACTGCATAAGCTTAATCCTGAGCTTCGCTTCATGCATATGATTTCACAGTTTGCACGTATGCTCATGGAAAAATCAGCACTAGTACCACAAATACTACAAAATAAAAGAGGAGAATTTATAATTAGGTGGATCCCTGCGTTGTTTAATGAATCAGTTAAAGAAATTCATAGAAAAATATCATCTATGTGTCCACCTCTACTAATTCAATATCAGAAAACTTCTATAGAGCCTGAAGAACAGGTTAATATTGCAATTTCTTTAATCCTTTTGGGATACATGGCAAATAATTTTCCTGCAGCACTTGATAAGTATAGAGAAAAGAATACCTTTCCTTCATCGATGGATAAGTATAGAGACAAGCACATCTTTGCATTATTTTTTACTGGATCAGCATACAAGTTTAGTGAGTTTAGCAACAGAGAAATACCTCAAGCAATTAATCTCTGGTTATCACGGCTTTATTTAACAGATAAACCATACAAACTTTACTTAATGGTAAAAGATTATTATGAAAGATTTGAACTTGATATACAGGTATCTTTAGATGATGGAAAATCGATAATAAAGCTGAAAAAAGCATTGTCTAACTGCAGCACAAAACTGAGCATTTTATCTGATATGGGAATGCTGTCCGAATACATACCTGAGCTAGAAAGATCGATTGACGACAGCAGTAGATTACTGTTTAGCTTAGATGATTTTGCACCATTGTTTTTAAATATCTTGCCGGTGTTAAAAGCAATTGGCGTTATAGTTATCTTACCGAAATCACTGGAAAAAATCCTAAAGCCAAAGTTGAGTCTTAATTTATCTGCTAAAGGCAAAATTGAAGAAGATCGGAAAAGTTTCTTAACGCTTGAGAAATTATTGAAGTTTGATTGGAAAATAGCGATAGGTGATAAAGAGATAAGCATTACAGAATTTAAAAAGCTACTGAAAGATTCTCGTGGACTTATAAAGATTATAGACCAATATGTGCTTTTGGATGATAAGGAGGTAGAAGCTCTACTGAAAAAATTTGATAAGTTACCTGAACGCTTGAGTCAAGCAGAGCTGATGCAAGCTGCTTTAGGAGGTGAACTAGATGGAGCAAAGGTAGGACTTGATCAGCAGATTAAAAGCCTATTTGAAAAGCTTAACACTTATGTACCTGTTGATGTACCAAGTAACCTAACAGCACAGTTACGTCCATATCAAAAACGTGGATTTAGTTGGCTTGTGCAGAACATAGAGACGGGGTTTGGTAGTATAATTGCTGATGACATGGGTCTTGGTAAAACACTACAAGTTATTGCAGCCATTTTATACTGTAAGAATGCAGGATTTTTAGATGAAGATAAAGTCTTGATAGTAGCACCAACAAGCATATTAAGCAATTGGCAACGAGAGATGGAACGTTTTGCACCAGAATTAAAGCTTTTTATCTATCATGGACAAAATCGAGAATTGGCAAATGATTATGATGTAGCTCTCACATCCTATGGTCTTGCACGTCGTGATAAAAAAGAGCTTAACAGAGTAGGATGGTTTTTGCTCGTGATTGATGAAGCCCAAAATATAAAGAATCCCCATAGTGAACAGAGTAAAGCTATAAAAGCTATTGCAGCAAAAAATAAAATAGCTATGAGTGGTACACCTGTTGAAAATAGGCTACTAGAATATTGGAGTATTTTTGATTTTACTAATAAATATTACCTTGGTACTCCTAAGGAATTTAAAACTCGTTTTGCAACGCCAATTGAAAAAGCGAGAGATAAAGTTTGTCTAGAGAGGTTCATGAAAGTTACTCATCCCTTTATGCTACGTAGGGTAAAAAGTGATAAAAGCATTATAGAGGATCTACCAGATAAAATTGAAAATAATCGTTATTGTTCTCTAACTCCAGAGCAAACAGCACTTTATCAAGAAGTAGTTAACACAACTATGAAAAAGATAGAAAGGAGTGAAGGAATTGAACGTAAGGGTCTAATTCTTAAGCTTATCAATGCTTTAAAGCAAGTTTGTAACCATCCATCGCATTTTGGCAAGAAAAAGCGTGCAAGTATTGAACAGTCAGGAAAGATGCAGATGCTAGAAGAGATATTGATAGGAATTAGTGAGCTTGCAGAAAAATCATTGATATTTACTCAATACACTGAAATGGGTGAGATTATAGCTAGGCTACTTGAAGAAAAGTTTGAATCAAAAGTGCCATTTTTGCATGGAAGTTTATCCCGTAAAGCACGAGACAAAATGGTTAATGATTTTGAAAACTCATTTCGATCAAATATTCTCATAGTATCTTTAAAAGCTGGTGGAACAGGGCTTAATTTAACAGCAGCAAACCATGTAATACATTACGATTTATGGTGGAATCCAGCAGTGGAAGCACAAGCAACAGATAGAGCGTACCGTATTGGACAAGAACGTAATGTTATGGTGTACAGGCTACTTTCAACAGGTACTTTTGAAGAGCGTATTGATGAGATGATTCAAAGCAAGAAAGAGTTAGCAAACTTAACTATAAGTAGCGGTGAAAGTTGGATTACAGAATTTAGCAATAATCAATTGAAAGATTTGATCAATATAAGAAATGCTGTATAAAAAACAAGTTCAGCTATCCACTTCTTATCTTAAAAATGTAAAAAAACAACATTTGGCCTGCTAACACATATCTTATCGCATTCGGACTATTATAAGAAAGGCTATATAGAGTATGAATCTGATTTTGATGAATTAATTAAAGCAGGTGAGAAAATAACTACAACAAAGACCAGCTTGTAGTTGAGTTATCTGTGTTTGACATCTTGTCTACCACCTTTTGTTTTAATTTCAAGGGGGGTGACCCACCCTTTAGAAAGCCCTATCTGCCAATAAATAGTGAAAACATAAATCTTTGTCTCCATTGTACGCGATGAAATTGGAGACGTAAATAAATAAATTTAGATCTTTATCTCCATTTTAAGCAGTTTACGAGCTCCATAGCTTATGTTTATGGCAAAACTTTTTTTCTTTAACTTCACCTACAATTTATTTATAGAGATTATCTAAAATAACCAGCTTTTATTGCGCCGATTTAAAAGATCGTCCACTTTTTTGAAAAAATATTTTACAACAAATAAAAAACGTGATAGACTAGAGTAAGGCTTTTTTATAGCAAGTAAAAGTTTAAGGTAAGAAATAATTTAAAAATGACTCTTAACCGGGTTTTGAGCTGCCTTACATGAGTAACTTAGGTTCTGATTGTACAATTGTACCCTGAAGTCGGGAGAGTAGACCGGCGGAACTTCCCCACCAGTCTCTCGCAGAACTGTGCATGAACCTCTCAGCTCACACAGCTCCCATTATTTAGCCTTTTGATCCTTGTCCTAGTTCCCAGTGGTAGAAAATATTTGGAGACCTTTTTCTCACCTTTCCTAGAAATTGGCTCGCTAGTCTTCCATGAGCTCGAAGTTTCTTATATTTTTTCCTAGCCCACTTTATTAGGTATCTCTCTATATTTCTGAGAGTTGGATGCATCTCTGATTTATAAAACCTGCCATAATACTGAAACCAGCCTCTGACTATGGGATTTACTTTCTTTGATATCTCCTCCATGGTTGTAGATGTTTGCCTGTGTATTTTCCATGATTTTATAGCTTGGTGGATCTTTTTCTTGGCTTTGTTGCTAATTGCAGGCATAAATAAGACTCTATAACCCTTAACTTTGTTCTTTGCTAACCTAGGTCTAAAAGTGTAGCCTAGAAAATCAAAGCTTTGTTTGGGAAATTCGCCCTTCCTGTAGTGGTCCTTACAGTACACTATTTGTGTCTTCTCAGGATGTAGTTTTAGCTTATACTCAGCCAATCTTTTTCCGATCATTACCTTGATAAATTCCGCCTGCTTCTGAGTTTTGCAGTGTACTATCGCGTCGTCTACATACCTCTCAAATGGCATGGTTGGATAGTTTTGTCTCATCCACATATCAAATACATGATGCATAAATATGTTCGAAATTATAGGGCTTATCGAACCTCCTTGCGGAACTCCTTTATCCCTAACTACCTTACTACCATCTGCTTGCTGAATAGGGACTTTCATCCACCGTTCAACGTACAGTATGACCCATTTGCAGTCTGTATGCTTCTTGATTGCTTCCAATGCTAACTCGTGATCCAAATTGTCGAAAAATCCAGATATATCCAGATCTACCGTCCAATCATTCTTCCAGCATCTCTTGCAAGTCGTACTTACCGCGTCCAGTGCAGATTTGTTTGGTCTATAGCCATACGAATCTTCATGAAACTTCTGGTCTACCAACGGCTCAAGATACATTGTGGCAGCTGTTTGTGCTATCCTATCTGTTACTGAAGGGATGCCTAATATTCTCTCTCCTCCTGTAGCTTTTGGTATTACAACAGCTTTTACTGGCTCTGGAAAATAACTTCCGGATGACATCTGATTCCATAATTTGTATAGATTATCTTTTAGATTTTCCTCAAACTTTGTTATCGAGACCCCATCTACACCTGCCGCTCCTTTATTTTTCGATACTTGTTTATAAGCTTTCCAAATAAGTTGCTTTGGTATATCAAAAGACTTTGTTTTATTCATTAACTCCTCCCTTTCGGTTGATAAATAATTAAAACTAAATAACTCAGCCCCTTCGCTCCATTTCCATTACAGAAACTTCTTCACTACTACGAGCTGATCCGTCCCTGTTTTTCGCATCGGTACTCTCACCCTCAGAGATCAGCTCTTTGGATTTCTCCCTTATCATCGAAACGACAGGTTCCCGCAGTTCCACACAATAGCCTGAAATAGATTCATGCCACCTCTATGCCGGACGCCACCTACCCAGTAAACAAGCTCCCGATAGGTTTATCCCAAGTGAATTCTACGCACCTGGTTTTGACATCATCGCATTAAGTTTCGACACGTGTTCAGTGGTTCACTTTCGTTCATCTCTCTATTTCACACATGACACATAATTGTGCCTTTTCCATAACGCTCACTACCTTGGCTCTTTACCAAAGCAGCTTATGGTTGTTTGAAGCCTGCTCTTGTAAACTGGCTTCAAGGGGCCCACCCTCATCTGTTGCGTAGCTTTTGCACTCAGCTTGTTCTTTTCTGAACAGTCTTTGTGTCTCTACGGCACACTAGAGTCTCTTTAAAACGCTATTATTAGCCATCTTGTCTTTTGTAAGCATTTATCTTTTTCAGGTTATCCAAAATGCAATAGTAGGTTTTTCATATTTTTGTCCCTGTGTTGTATTTTTGTTTAGGGCGATCTGATTCATTAAGTCTTTTGGAAATGGAAAAATAACGTCTTATAGGTATTAAATGGATAAAAATGCAGAATTTCAATGGTTTAAGTGTATTATATTTCTATTTCCTTATTTTGAAATTTTGCTGGAAAACTCAGAACGGCTTTTTACTCCTTAAAACCTTACTTTGAAGAATAGGCCACAGTAGTAGATTAGGGATTTACCATAAAAATGTTACCTTTAGCTATTTTTAAAGGCTATTAAAGTTTAGTGATACCTTTAATTATCTTACAATAACTCGGTTTATGTCTACTAATATCATGAAATGCAGCTGGTCCACCTGTATGCATAAGTAGTTAGAGTAGGTTATAGGCGGCTTTAAAAAACCGGTTAGTTGCCACTTGAGTTTATTTTTTAAATGACTTTTATATTTCGGTTAAAAATTTAAATGGACGGTATATTAGCCTTTTTGAAAACCATTTCAGTTGAGCAGACGGCCACCGGGTTAAGGTTTATATTATAATAAACTTATTACAGTTCATGTTTTTTTGCTTAACTTGTTATTTAAAAATTAAAAAAGTAATAAATTAAACACTTAAGCGCGTTAATAATATTTAGGTAGGTATTATGAAAGGTACATATCCTATATGTTCTATTATTATATATTATTATTTATTATATATATAATATATAAGGTTTTACCTGAAACTGGGCTACACTCAAAAACCCTCTATAATCCTAGCTTTTAAAGCAATTAAGAAGTTTTTTTGAATTTCAAACTTAAATTACTCTTAACCCTTTAATATAGCCGTGTTTTTCCTTTTAGGAGATTTCATTTTCCAATCTAAAATGGCTAAAACTGCCAAAAATCTATGTAATCTCGAATCTAAAGTACTTAATTCACAAATAATTATTATGAATAGTTTTACTAATACAGCATTTTTATGGCTACTTCTTATGGACGGAAAATCTCTCCCCTGGGTATATTGTAAACACGTTAAGCTCTATTAAAGTTTAATAGCAAAATCGTAATGAAAAAAATTTTAGAGCAATTCATATTTTGGACTGCATTTCTAGTATATATCTGTTATGGAAGAGAAAAAAGGATGGCTTATTTGGTTATTCTCATAAGCAAAGTATAGTATATTTTGCAACATAATGCAGATGCAACTTATAGGCGGCCTTTTTGTTTAAAGTTAAAATGAAATTAAATTTTGTAATTTTTTTGAGGAGTGTAAGTTGAGAGCAGAGTTAAATTTTCAATACCACCATTTACCTCTACAGAAGAGAACTTTTTTAGTGTTGCCTATATATTTTTGTAGTTTTTCGGACGAATTTGAAATTGAACGTGTATATATACTACAGGGGAATATGAAAGATAAGAGAACGGAGTTGTGCAAAATTTTCTAAAAAGTGAACAGTTTTTGTAATTTTGTTGAACTTACTATAGTAAGACCTAGCAGACCTGGTCTTCTGAATTGTAAATATTTAGGGTAAATATGGACAGTGTCAACTTACGCTTGAAAAAAATTTCTCCACTCTTCCGGAAAAACCTATGAGAAATCCGGTATTACTATAGTAAAAGGTACAGAGACATCTCTCTACCCATTTATAACTGTATTTTAAATTACCAGCCTTTAAGAACATCATCATGAGCTATGTAGCAGAGACATTCTGTCAACAAACATAGCTTATTTTAACAGGAGAAAACAATATGCATGACAAGCAAACTTTATTTGAAAGAGCAGCAGAAGTAAAAGCAGAACTACTCTCAAGAATAGAATCATCTTTATCCTACTTATTACCAAATGGTACTTTCCACGGTGGTAAGTTCTATGTTGGTAATATTAGAGGAGATAAAGGGAAAAGTTTAGTAGTAGAAACAAGAGGAGAAAGAGCCGGATTATGGCACGATTTTGCTACTGGTGAAGGCGGAGATATACTTAATCTCTGGTGGGATGTTACTAGTCAGACTAAGTTTCTTGAGACCATAGAAGATATAGAAAAATGGCTTGGTCACTCAACAAACCATAAAGAAGAATTTTCAGAACATTTAATAGCATGTTGGGACTATCATGATGAAAATAATCAAGTAATAGCTAAAATTTACCGTTATGATAGCACTTCAGGGAAAAAACGATATAGCTGTTTTGATGTAAAAAACTCAAGTAGTACTGCTCCAGATCCAAGGCCTTTGTACAATGTTCCAGGTATAATTAAATCCGATAAAATTGTTTTCGTTGAAGGTGAAAAATGTGCTGAAAGTTTAATCAGTAAGGGCATAACAGCCACAACAATGATGTTTGGAGCAAATTCACCTGTAAATAAAACAGATTGGGCTCCACTAAAAAGTAAACACATAACCATATGGCCAGACAACGATAGTTCAGGTCAGAAATATGCTGAAAATGTTGCAAAGAAGCTTTTAGATATAGGCGTTGCATCGCTTTCTATTCTTAAAATTTCACAAGATAAACCAAAAGCTTGGGATGCTGCTGATTGTATTAAAGAAGGAGTAGACGTAAAAAGATTTTTAACCTCAACTGTTTCTCTCCCATATACAAAAAACGTTACTTCATTTCCTGTATTGCAGTACCTAAATGACAAATCACCAATGCCAGAAGACATAATTGCTCCTAGAGTTTTAACTCCTAGTGGTCTTTTAGTTTTTGCTGGCGCGCCTAAAGTGGGAAAAAGTGACTTTCTTATTTCTTGGCTTTTTCATATGGCATCTGGAACTCCATTTTTTGATATGGTGCCAAAGAGGCCCTTAAGAATCTTCTACCTTCAGACTGAAATCGGTTACCACTATATGCGTGAACGGTTGCAACAGATGAAACTTAGTGAAGAACTTATTAAACTTGCTGCAAACAATTTAGTTATTACACCACAGACTAAGCTGCTTTTAAATGAAAATGGCATTAAAGATATCGTAACTGAAGCAGAAAGAAACTTTGACCTAAACACCATTGATATCATAGCGGTAGATCCATTGCGTAACGTTTTTGATGCTGATGAATACGGTAACGAAAATGATAATAATGCCATGATTTTCTTTCTCCAGGAGAGAGTTGAAAAACTGCGTTCTCTAATCAATCCAGATGCTGGAGTTATTCTTGTGCACCATACAAAGAAAATGCAAAAGAAACTATTAGAAGAAGATCCATTTCAAAGTTTTAGTGGCGCTAGCAGCTTACGAGGATTCTATACCACTGGAATGATCATGTTTAGGCCTGATGAGAAGAACAGCTATCGTCAACTAATGTTTGAGTTACGTAATGGAAATTCTGTTATGCCAAAATTTGTTGATAAAATTAATGGTCATTGGTACGAAGTTGACGCTGAGTCACAAAGGTTAATAAATAAAGACTATGGTGAAAAACTAGATGCCGAACGTTCTCGCAGATATGACATCATCTTGGACTTAATATTTGCAGAAGGACGTAAGGGTCATGTTTATACAATTAATCAGTTTTGTCAGGCATTTGAAAATAAAGAAGGTCTTGGCAGTACACATTCTATACGTGATCGTCTCGATGTTCTTGCTACCAAAGGCTACGTTAAATTCAACAAAGAAGGCAAAAATGCTGCAAGAAACAAATACGGAGTACTTTGCGTTGAAGGTATGGAATTTGGGCAAAAAATACTTGATCCAGAGAAGAACAAAAAGGTTACAGTCTATCACAGGTTACTACCTACACACTACAAATCACCGCATTATGGCAGCGTAATTCCTGTAGAAAATCCAAATACTTGGGTTTATCACAATTAACACTTTAATCATTTCTTAATTAGAGGGAGAAAATATGCATTCTAAAAATTCCTATACTGGTATTAATCCAAAAGTTGTTAAACACATACGACACTATGCTAAACTTCTGAAGAGAGGAAAAGCTTTTGCTTATAAAGAAATTGAAGATATTGAGCAAGATCTTTTACTTGACTGTTTGCCTGGCCTTAATGAACTTGAAGGACATTTTATAAAACAGTACGTTAAATGCCGTGCTCTTAATTTAAAAGAGAAAGAACTATGTAAAAAACGTACCATTAATTTTGTTGATGAAGCTTTATACGAAGAGAGCGATGAAAGTCTTGAATATAGCTCCGCAGTACGCATTGACGTAAATGAAGCAATTGCAAAGTTACCTAGAGAGTTAAGAAAAATATGTAAACTATTGGCAGAAGATCACAGCATTTGTGAAATTTCCAGAAGGACTGGTATACCAAAATCAACTCTCTACGACACAATCAACAAGTTACGCAAAGAGTTTTCCCACCTTAAAACATACCTAAAACGAGATTTCTAACTATAAGGAGGGAAAATATGAAAATAATAAACAGCAAAGAAAGAGCGAAAATTGTCACAGGTGTGAAGATAGTAATCTTTGGACCTTATGGAATTGGCAAGACTAGCCTACTTAAAACCCTCGATGAATCAACAACACTTTGTCTCGATTTTGAAGCAGGACTTTTAGCTGTTCAAGATTGGCAAGGGGATTCTGTAAGTATTCGTACTTGGAATGAGGCAAGAGATATCGCATGTCTCATAGGTGGTCCTAATCCTGCGTTAAAATCTGACCAAGCATATAGTCAAAAGCACTATGAACATGTATCTGGCAAGTACAAAGATCTTCTTTCTGAAGTTTCTAAATATCGATGTATTTTCATTGATAGTATAACTGTTGCATCACGTTTATGTCTTTTATGGGCAAGAATGCAACCTGAGTGTTTTTCTGATAGATCGGGAAAAGAAGACAAAAGAGCTGCCTATGGATTACTTGCTCAAGAAATGATGGCTTGGCTCAATCAGTTTCAACATATCAGAGATAAAGACATCATCATAGTTGGCACATTAGGTCAATATCTTGATGACAGCAACCGTCCAACATGGCTGCCTCAATGTGAAGGAGCAAAAACTGCTAGTGAGATTCCAGGGATAGTTGATGAAGTAATTAGCATGGTTGGAATCAAGAAAGATGATGGCACAGAGGTTCGCTCATTTGTCTGTCAGACTATTAATACTTGGGGATACCCTGCTAAAGATCGCAGTGGCTGCCTTGATATGGTTGAAGAACCGCATCTTGGTAGATTATTTGCGAAAATTAAAGCCAAAACCTTGGCTTCTGTTGCCTAATTTTAAAAGGAGTAATATGGAACAAAGCTTTTTCAACATCGGTCAAAAAATCCCTTTTTATAGCGTAAAGGAATATTTAAGTGATCAATCGCCAATACCAGAAGATATAATTTCACCAAGGATTTTAACAAAAAGAGGTCTATTGGTGCTGGGTGGCCCACCTAAAATCGGCAAAAGTGACTTTTTGATCTCTTGGCTTGTTTACATGGCTGCTGGTAGATCATTTCTCGGTATGACACCAAATAGACCTTTGAAAATCTTCTACATGCAAACTGAAATTGAGTATGAATATATGAAAGAACGGTTGCAACAACTTCAACTGAATAAAGAGCTTTTGGACATAGCTGCCAATAACTTAATTATCACGCCAAGAGTGCAATTATCATTTAGCAGTGAAGAAATAGATGAAATTAAAAATGTTGTCAAAGAGCGTTTCAAACCTGATATTATTGCCATCGATCCTCTTCGCAACATCTTCAACTCAAGTGAATATGGTAATGAAAATGACAACAGCGCTATGCTATTCTTTTTGCAAAAAACGCTTGAAAGACTGAGAAATGTTATCAATCCAGATTCGGGCATAATACTCACTCACCACACAAAAAAACTGTCCAAAAAGATGCTGGAAGAAGATCCATTTCAAGGCCTAAGCGGTGCTGGATCTTTACGTGGATTTTATAGCACTGGCATGGTGATGTTTGCTCATGATGAAGAAAGCACTACCCGTCAAATAGTGTTTGAGCTGCGAAATGGTGAACGTGTGGCAAGCAAGCTTGTCGATAAGATAAATGGTCGTTGGAAGGTTGTAGACCAATGGAGTTGATTCTTTTTTTCACTTAATTTATAGGAGGACAATATGTTATCAGATTTTTTAACTGATTTTAATACTGCAAAATTACAAAGTAATTTAATACCAAAAGGGACAACGGTAAAAGTCAAAATGGCCATTAAACCTGGTGGTTATGAAAATTGGTTCACTAAAAGCTACACTACTGGCAGCATCTATTTAAACGCTGAATTTACTGTCACTGAAGGTCCATATGCAAAACGCAAGATTTTTCAAGTAATTGGTATAAAAAGTGGCAAAGCAGAAGGTGAAGAAGACATCTGGGGAGAATCTGGTCGTTCTATGCTTAGAAGCATTTTGGAGTCAGCACGAAATATTCATGCACATGACACTTCAGAGAAAGCAGTTACTGCTAGAAAAATCAACTCTATAGCTGATTTTAACGGGTTAGAGTTTACAGCAAAAGTTGGTATTGAAGCTGATCAGTATGGAGAAAAGAACAAGATTGCTACGGTTATTACTCCAGAACAATCTGAAGTTGATTGGTTGCCATTTTGAAGTACGACGAACTGGATTGCTGTAATTGAGAGAGCTATCAAAGATGCAGCAGGAAAAAACGTAAAACTGAAAGAAGAAGCGATAAAATGGTTAAATTCGGAGTCTTTTGAAACTGTTTGTGAGCTTTAATTTTCAATATGCCAAAAAGCATTGTTTTGATATTCTTGAAAGAAAAAAGTAGTTCTGGTTTCTTAAGATAAAAGAATATTTAAGCATAGAAATGCACTTCAAAAAAAATTTTCATTTTTTCCGGAAAAACCTGTGAGAAATCCGGTATATATATAGTAAGAGGGGCAAACATGTCAATACTCACACAGTCAGGAAGAGCAGCAATAGCGGCAAGTATAAAAGAACAGCCTATACATCTTGCTTGGGGCAGTGGTGATGCCAATTGGGAAAGTAGTCATCAAGTCGAAAAAGTTTTTGTTGAGGATGAAATAGCTCTAGATCACCATACTATTAAAGATGTAAGGGTTTTTACAGGACAAACAACTTATCAGCCAAATATAGTTGATAGCAGTAGTGGTGTAATAAAACGTACGGAAAATAGCTCTATCACGGCAAATAGTGCAGTTACTATAGAGTATACTGAAAGCACACCACCAGAGCTGATAACTTCTGAAAAACTGCTCAATGAGCTTGGTAGACGTACTGCAGATGAAGTTCTTTTTTGCACAGGTGATGAGAATGGAGAGCTTTTGACTCCAACAGGGAGGTTTAGGTCCTCAAATGTACCAACCAATAATTTATACCTTAAATTTACTTTCGATTTCACGGACGCAGCAAATCAAGTTATACGGGAATTAGGGGTTATGGTTGGTACTAAAATAAAAGAAGGATTACCTGAAGGACAGAGATATTTTGAACCACAAGATATAGAAGACCCAGGGATCTTATTAGTTTTAGAACATACAGTACCGCTCATTAGGACTTCAGCAACCAGGGAAACTTTTTCGTTTGTAGTGACATTTTAGAAAAAGAGAAAAAAGATGACCTTAAATAGCTATTATAACCGCTTTAATCCTGACAAAGAATACGAAAAAAGCTTGTTTCTAGCAGGAAGAGGTCTACAGTCTGCAGAATTAAACGAGACGCAAGAATATGCTCTCTCTAAGCTTAAAGGCATAGGCGATGCAATATTTCGTGATGGCGATGTTATAACAGGAAGCAATTGTATTATAGATAGAGAAACTGGTAAAGTTACACTTGAGTCAGGAAAAATCTATCTTCGTGGAGCGGTGAGAAAAGTAGAGGCAAAAGAGTTTGTTATTCCACTGAGTACTATAGTTCGCATAGGTGTTTATTATGTAGAATCTACCATTACAGAACTTGAGGATGAAAACCTTCGTGATCCTGCTGTTGGTACAAGAAACTATCAGGAAGTAGGAGCTGCAAGACTTAAAGTTTCCACCATTTGGGGTTATCAAGCAGAAGGTCTTTCTCCACGTTTTTCTGAAGGAGAGTTTTATCCAATCTATAACATTGAAAATGGAGTATTAATAGAACATTCACCACCTCCACAAGCAAACATAGTAACTACTGCTCTTGCTCGTTATGACAAAGAAGCAAATGGTTCCTACGTTGTAAATGGTCTTGAAGTAATGTTCCTGCAAAAGGAAGAGGGGGAAGGAGGAAAAAAAATATTTGTAATTAATGAGGGCAAAGCTCATGTTGATGGCTATGAGATTGAACTTCCTCACAGTATTCGTGTTTCTTTTGATGAAGATCCAGATATAAAATCAGTTGAATCAGAACCACATACTTTTCAGCCAAATAGCCAAAGAGTAATGGAACTGAAGGTGAATGATTTTCCAATAAGTGAAATCAAAAAAGTAGATATAACTGTTCAAAAAACTATTACCATTACTCACGGTTCATATTCAGGAGCCATTGATCCGATACCTGACTCTGCAGTACTTGAAATTATTCAAATTAAACAAGGCAATGTTATTTATGAAAATAGTATAGACTATAAGTTAAATGCAGGAAACGTTGATTGGTCATTACCAAGTAAAGAGCCAGCTCCTGGAAGTAGTTATCAAATAACTTACCGCTGTCGTACTCATGTAAGCCCTGAAGATATAAGTGAACAGGGATGCAAAGTAAAAGGAGCAGTTGATAACAGCTTGGTTTTGATTGATTACACCTGGAAAATGCCCCGCTATGATTTAATTACTATCGATAGCAAAGGAGTAGTAAGGAGAATAAAAGGTATAGCTCACCCTTGGCGACCATCAATGCCTAAAGCACCTAGCGGACAACTTTTGCTCTGCTACATTCATCAGACATGGAAAAACGGAGAAAAAGAAGGGGTGAAAATAGTGAATAATGCTATTCATGCTGTACCGATGAATGAGCTTGAAGCAATGAAAAAAGGAATAAATGATCTTTATGCGCTGGTTGCAGAGGAACGTCTACGCAATGATGCAAATTCAAGAGAACCTACTACCAAAAAAGGAGTATTTGTTGATTCATTCTTTGATGATGATATGCGCGATCAAGGAATTTCGCAGTCTGCAGCAATAGTAAATAGAGAGCTAGTTCTGCCAATAGATGTAGAAGTTGCAGATATTGAAAAAGGTAGAGAAAGATATCTTTTGCCGTATGAACTTGAGCCGGTATTGGAGCAGCTTTTACAGACCAGTGAGGCTAAAATTAATCCGTATCAAGCTTTTGATCCAGTCCCAGCAAAAGTTACCCTAAATAAAAACATCGACCACTGGACGGAGATTACCACTAATTGGAAAAGTCCAGTGACAAGAGGTTTTAATATTATGGAAACTACAGAGCTATTGTCAAGCAGAACACACGAAACTGAATTTATGAGAGAAGCAGTACAGGATTTTGAAATTGAAGGTTTTGAGCCAGGTGAAAAGCTCAAGGAGGTAAAGTTCGATGATATCTTCATTCAGCCCACTGCGTAAGAGGTAAAAATATGCTCACAGCTAACAACCAGGGAAAATTAAAGGGAAAGGTGAAAGTGCCAGCAAACATTCCAGCAGGTACTAAATTAGTACAGTTTTACGGTGATAAAGGCAGTTATGGAGAAGCAACTTATACTGGTAAAAAAACAATTACCATAGAAGAAAGAAGAAGAGTTATCGCAGCAAGAAGAATTGACCCTTTAGCCCAAACATTTACTTTAAATGAGAGCAGACACATAGGAGGCCTAAACTTATGGTTCACAAATAGCGGCAAAAAACGTGTTGTTGTGCAGATCAGAGAAACAGCAGTGGGAATGCCCTCGCAGACTGTCATTGCTGAAAGTTATATTGAGCCAAAAGATATAAAGATAGATGGCACAGCAACACGTATAGAGTGGTCACCAGTGTTTTGCCATGCAGGAGAGGAGTATTCAATAGTACTGCTTACTGATGATCCTGGTACTGCAGTAAAGATAGCAGAACTTGGCAAATATGATGCAGTAAATAGCCGTTGGGTAACAAGTCAGCCATATCAAGTAGGAGTATTACTTTCATCTAGCAACGCAAGTACTTGGACTCCACATCAGAACTTAGACTTAACGTTTCGGCTTTTGGCTGCAAAATTTAGCGAAGTTTCTCACATTATTGATCTTGGCAAGGTTACTGCAAATAACGTATCAGATTTAATTGTTTTGACGAACGTCGAAAAAGTAGCATTTGATACCAATGTAGAATTTATCTTAACAGATGAAGAGGGAAGAGAAAACTTTTTGTCTGATAATTTGCCGCTTGCACTGCGTGAAAGAATAAATGGGGAATTAACGGTAAAAGCAAGCCTAAAAGGAGGGCGAGAAAAAAGTCCTGTTCTCTATCCTGGGTTACAGCTAGTTCTGGGTAATCTTTCAGAGTTCGGAGATTATGTTACAAGAAGCATTACAGCAGGAGCTAACACTAAGATTACCATAACATATGATGCGCTGATACCTGGCACTGCAGATGTTAAAGCATATGTACAAAAAAACGTGGATTGGCAATTAGTAAATTTAACATCAGGAAAACCAATTGGAGAAAATTTGGTAGAGAGAACTCATGTGCTATCAAATTTTAATGGTAATGATACAAGGATAAAATTGGTTTTAAGTGGAACGGTTGTCTATCGTCCAAAAGTCAAAAATCTACGAATCATTATCACTTAGCAGAATGTCAGATGATAAAACAAGTAGAGGATACTCTTTGCCTCATCCAGAAAACATTGCTGTGCAAGATGTTGTTCGTATCCGTACCACAATTAAGAAAATAGATGCAGATATTACCGAAAGAGAAGATGAGCATAATCAACTTAAGAGTAATTTTGAGCGGTTTAATTTTGAGACTTTTTTAGATTTTTGGAAATGAAAGAAGCAATATACCAAAGGATAAAGGATTTAGCAGCAAACAGCACACCTGATCAACTGGCATATCTTGCAAAATCGCTGGAATTGATAGCAGATAAAAAAGCTATTGCTGACATTGTGCAGATGACTGAGATAAAAGAGATAATTGATGCACTACAAAAGAGGCTTAAGGATTTAGCAGCAAACAGTACACCAGATCAATTAGCATATCTTGCTAAAGCATTGGAATCAATAGTCGACAAAAGTGCAGTTTCTGAAATTGTACAGATGACTGATGGTAAGCTAAAAGAACTTCTTGATAGTGCAAAAAAACACTTAACTGATCTGGATAATAAAAAAGCTAGTTCTTTAGCAGTGATCTCTGAATCAGAGAAGCAGTTATTAAAGAGAATTGATGAAAAAGGAACAACAAATTTATCGCTACTTGATACGAGAAAGAATGCCAATATTGAAGCAATAAATAGCATTAGTAATAGTCATAAAGATGGTCTTAAAGGTTTAGTAGAAGATTTTCGTGCTGTTAATAATGTACCATCTGGCTCATCAATTATTGGGGAAATAGAAACTCGTGATAACCAATTAAAAACATCCCTGATAAATGAGGTAAAAACTCGGGATGAACAGTTAAAAGTGTCTCTTATAAATGAAATAAGAAAGCGCAACATGGTTGAACCAGGGTCATTACCTTTCTTATTTGGTGTACTTGGCAGAAAAAATAATTATTTTGGCCACGGAACTTTTACGACAGAGCTTGGAAAGTGGAGTAGTGATATAACAAAAACTGACTATATGTTACAACTACTAGCAGGTAGCCATACGTACAATACAGATTACGTTAGTTTTTATCGGCCAAGACAACTCAGTTTTATAGAGGGAAGTAAAGGAACATTTATTTACGGAGAGTTATGCACAAAAAGTTTTTCTGGTAGTTATGATGAGATATACTATTATCCGTATGCTGCACTTGGAGTAGTATTTGTAAAAAATACAACCAATGTGAACATAAATAAGACAATAGAATTTGTTGGATCATCGTATTCTAGTACGGAGTATGGGGGAGCAGGATTATTTGTGGGAACTCCTGATAACACTAATTCTAATAAATCAAGTATTTCAAAAATAGTATGGAAAAATGTTTACCAATACACGAGTTCTGATAGCAAGTTAGCCGGATCTGGTAATGTGGAGATTCCAGCAGGAAAAACAGTTGCAATATTACTTTACACATCATCTTATCTGTATTCCAGAACACAAGTCAGTCAAGGTATGCTTGCATCAAATTATGTACACAACTATGGTCAATTTATTCAGTGGGGAATATATAACATACGTAGCAATTTTCTAACCACAGGGCTTGAGGTAGATGTGGAGAGAACGCTAAAAGCTTGGCAATGTCCAGGATTATCTAACACGTATGAGATTTGGAGGTAACAAAGAATGCCAATTTATATTAGATTTGAAAATAACAAACAGATAGAGGTAACAGTACTTGAAAATAAGCCAACTGGAAATGATTGGTACGAAGCGCCAAAGAATTTTGATTGGCAAAAAAGTTATTGTTTAACAGAAGGAGGAGAAATTGCTCAGCGGAATCAAGAAGATATACAAAAGGAGTTACTGGATAATGCTAAGCTTTGTGCATTTGACAATATTCGTACTCATTTTAATAACTTTACTAGTAGATTCTCAGGGCACTCTCATCAAAAGGCTAAGTCGTATGAGATTCAAGCAAAAGCCGCGAAAAGCATTCTAGCAGACCAGGATGAAAAAGATGCAGCAATTATAGAACCTTTAGCAAAAGTCCGTGGTATTACAGTTATTGAAATGGCAAGAATAATTGAGGAAAAAGTGAAAAAAGCAGTAAAAGCAATAATTAAATGTGAAGAGTTGGAAGACATTACCAAGAAGAAAATTGAAGAAGCCAAAAGTGAAAATGAGCTACAGACTTTGCTAGATGATTTCAGGAAAAAAATACAAAGAAATGGCTGAAGAATTTTTACATGGAGTAAATGTTATTGAGGTAACCTCAGGAGCAAAGACAGTACGTACAGCTAAATCATCAGTGATAGGTGTAATTGGTACTGCACCTGAAGCAGATGAGCAAAAATTTCCGCTAAATAAACCAGTGTTAGTTGCAGGAAGCTTAAAGGAAGCAGCAAAGCTCGGAAAGAGTGGCAGTTTACCTTCTGCAGTAAATGGAATATTTTCCCAAATCGGTGCAACAGTAGTAGTTATTCGAGTTAAAGAAAGTGAAAACAGCGATCCAAAATTAAAAGAAGAAGAGACGCTAAAGAATATAATTGGAGGAGTTGACGAAGAAACTGGAGAATATCAGGGAATAGAGGCATTCCTCAGCAGTGAAAGTATAATTCATGTTGCCCCAAGAATATTAATTGCGCCTCAGTTTACTCATCAATTGCCTGAATCTAAAAACCCAGTAGTAGCAGCTTTGATAGGAGTAGCAGAAAAGCTAAGAAGCATAATAGTAGCAGATGGTCCAAATACCAATGATGAAGAAGCAATAAAATGGAGAAAAAGTGTAGGCAGCTCAAGAGTTTACGTAGTTGACCCATGGATTAAGTTATTTATTGAAGGAAAAGAAAAAATCTTGCCATCGAGTCCATTTGTAGCTGGTTTAATAGCAAAAGTAGATAGCGAGCAAGGATTTTGGCATTCACCTTCAAATAAAGAGATAAATGGTATTGTTGGAACAAGCAGGCCTATTGATTTTACGCTCGGTAATACAAATTGTAGAGCAAACCATTTAAATGAAAATGAAGTAACAACGATAATTCATCAAAATGGCTACAGGCTTTGGGGAAATAGAACATGTTCAAATGACTCAAAATGGGCTTTTTTATCAGTGAGAAGGACTGCAGATTTAATCAATGATAGTTTACTTCGAGCTCATTTATGGGCAGTTGATCGCAATATTACCAAAACTTATATAGATGATGTAATTGAGGGGGTGAATTCCTATCTGGCAAACTTAAAAGCACAAGGAGCAATTTTAAGTGGAAAGTGCTATGCAACTCCGGAACTTAATACTCCAGCAAATATTGCAAGTGGAAAAGTATTCTTTGACTTTGAATTTACACCACCATATCCAGCGGAGCAGATAACATTTCGCTCTCGTCTTGTAAATAATGAAATTTTATAAATGAAAAAAAGAAAATGCTGCCAAAAATATTGAGAAACTTTAATGTCTTTGTAGATGGAAGGGGCTATGCAGGAAAAATAGAGGAAATTACTCTACCAAAGCTTACCATAAAAACGGAAGAGTATAGAGCTGGTGGTATGGATATTCCAGTAAGCATTGACATGGGAATGGAGAAACTTGAAGCAGACTTTACTTTCGCTGAGTATGATTCAGAACTATTTAGACTTTTTGGCTTGATAGATGGAAACTCAGTATCTTTAACGCTCCGTGGAGGAATGCAAGGTAGTGGTAGCAATGAGGTTGAAGGAGTAATTATCAACCTTAGAGGCATATTCAAAGAATTTGATTTTGGTAGCTGGAAACCTGCTGAAAAAGCCACTCTAAAATGCACTGTAGCTGCTCATTATTATAAACTTACGATAGGTGGCAATGAGCTGATAGAGATCGATGCTGAAAATATGATAAGAAAGATAAATGGTGTTGATCAAATGGCCTTGCTGCAAACGGTTTTAGGAATATGAAAACTTATTTGAAATTTTATTTTTTAAGGAGAAGCATATTAAAATAACTTTAAAAGTGTAAAAATATTTTATTTTTTAGGAGAATTTTATGAAAACTATAACACTAAACAACCCAATTACAGTTGATGGAATTTCTGTCTCAGAGTTATCGATGCGCGAACCTAAAGTAAGAGATTTACTTGCTATAGAACGTATAGAAGGAGAAGCCTTGAAAGAAGTAGCTTTAATTGCTAATCTAACATCCGTGCCAAAAGAAGCAGTTGAGGATTTATGTATTAAAGATTATGTAGAAATACAAAAGGTGCTAAAAGATTTTTTGTCACCGCTGGAACAGAGAACTTAAAGTATAATGTATTACTACTCAGTTCTATTTCAGGAAGTGGAATTGAGCAGATTACTAATATGGATGTAAATGAATTTTTATCATGGGTAGAAATAAGTAAAGGAGTAGCAAAAAAATGTCAATGCTTTCAATAAAAATAGGTGCGACGTTAGATGGAAGTTTTAATAATGCAATGACAGGTAGTGCAGCAAAGCTTTCTAAGCTGGGTGATAGTATAAGGCAGCTTGATTCGTCAATGAAATCTGTTTCCAAATTTAAGCAACTAAATTATGATGCCCTTGAAGCAATGAAGAATTGGAAGGAAGCGGAGAAGAAAGCAAAAGAATCAGCTGCAGCAATTGCTAAAGAGAAGAAGGAAAAAAAAGAGCCAAGCAAAGCACTGAGAAATGAATTCGAAAAATTGAAAGCATCAGCATCAAAAGCAAAAGAGGCTTATATCAAAAAGAGAGATGCACTTCACACATTAAATGAAGAAATCAGGAAAAGTGGAAAGGATGTCAAATCTTTAGTGAGAGATCAAACTAAACTTGGTTCATCTATTGAAGTACTAAAAGGAAAATACAGTAAATTAGGATCTGTAATACAAAAACAGCGAAATGCTTTGGCAAAAAAAGCGCATTATAGATCACAAGTAATGGAAACTATAGGACTAGGTCTTTCACTTGCAGCACCAATTAAAGTTGCGATTGACTTTGAAAGTGCTATGGCTGATGTTAAAAAGGTAGTAAATTTCAAGGATGGAACAAATGAAGCCGAAGAATTTGCTCAAAAATTGAAGAAATTATCCCGTGAAATACCATTATCAGCTTCAGAGTTAGCACAAATAGCTGCAAGTGGTGGACAGCTTGGTATCAACAAAGGTAAGCTACTTGAATTTACCACAACAGTAGCTAAAATGGCCACAGCATTTGATATGTCTGCTGAACAAGCTGGTGATTCCATAGCTAAACTCGCTAACATTTATGGAATTGCAGTAGAGAAGATGGAAGGAGTTGGTGATGTTATAAATTACCTATCAGATAATACTGCAGCTAAGGCAAACGATATGATTGAAGCACTTGCTAGAGTGGGTGGTAATGCAAAACAATTTGGTTTAGATATTAATCAGACAAGTAGTTTAGTAAATGCCTTCGTTAGTTTAGGTAAACAACCTGAAAAAGCAGCAACTGCTATCAATGCTCTGCTTTCTAAACTTCAAACTGCTGAAGGGCAAGGAAAAGAGTTCAAAGCAGCATTGGAATCGATAGGTATCGCTGCAGAGGAAATGTCACAAAAGGTTGCTGAAAACGGGCAAAACGCTCTACTTTATTTTTTTGAAACTCTAGAAAAAGTAGATAGACAGGAACGTTCACAAATCCTTCTCAATCTCTTTGGTCAAGAATATCAAGATGATATTGCATTAATAGTTGGAAGTTTGGAAGAATATAAAAAAGCAATAGATTTTGTGGCTGATAAAGAAAAGTATAACAAATCTATGCAAAAGGAATTTAATAACCGTGCAAGTACTACAGCAAATAATTTGCAGCTACTTAAAAATACAATAGCAGAGCTAGGAATGAACTTAGGGTCAGTTATGCTACCTCCTTTAAATTGGATAAGTAAGATTTTGAGGTCAATATCTACAGGTATAGCTTGGTTCGCAGAGAAGTGTCCAATTTTAACTACAGGAGTTATGAGCATAATTTCAGCTCTTATTATTGGCAAGATTGCAGTGGTAGGTTTTGGTTATGCATTTGCATTGGCTGGAGGTGGAATACTAACTTTTAAGGCTATTTTGCAGGGAACACTTTTGCCAGTATTAACTTCGTTATCAGCGCGAGTAATTCCAGCAGTAATCATGGGACTGAAAGCTTTAACGCTAACCAATCCTATAGGAGCTGCTATTGCTGGACTATCAGTTGGTGCAGCGCTTGTAATTGCTAATTGGCAAAAGGTAAAGGACTTTTTTTCAAGTCTCTGGAAATCAATTACAAAATCTATAGAAAATTGGATTGGTATAGGAAAATTTTTTAATGATAGTCCAATAAAAGCATTAGAGAAACCAGTAGAAGCAAAAATAGGCAGTGCAACTAGTGAAAATAATGTTTTTAGTAAAGGAAATCCTTTATTGAATAATAATGCTTTTAGTAGAATTTCGAATAGTAGAACGAATATTGAAAGTGTGATTACAGAAAAAAGTTCTGTAGCAGATAATTCAGAGAAAGTTTTAAAAGACTGTGAAAAGTGTGAACAAAAAATTTTCAATCAAACTTTTACATTTAATATAAGTATAAAAGCAGAACCTAACCAAGATGTACGTAGTCTTGCTGATGCAGTAATAAAAAGAATAAGGGAAAAATCTCGTGATGTTTTATTTGATTCAATAGAGCAAATTTACTAATGCTATCACTTGGTCAACATAAGCTTTCTCCAACAAGTGTAAGGTATAGTAAAGAAAATCGTTGGAGTACAATTGAGTCTATTGGTAAAATACCTTCATTACAAAATATTGGCCAAGGTACAGAAAATATAGACTTAGAAGGAATAATTTATTTCCATAATCTGAATGATTTAAATCAATTAAAAAGTATGAAAGAAACTGAGAAAAATCATGAACCAAGTATCTTAGTAGACAATTTAGGGAATGTTTTGGGAAGATTTGTTATTGTGCGGTTAGAAGAAAAGCAAACGTCGTATTTTCCCTGTGGATTACCAAAAAAGGTTGAATTTAGCTTAAGTTTAAGGCGTTATGCATGACAGTATATTATGTAGTCCGAGAAAATGAAATGTTAGATTACATATGTTTTAAACACTATGGATATAGCTCTGGAGCAGTAGAAATAGTATTGGAGGAAAACCCTGGACTTGCAGATTATGGAAGTTTTTTGCCTGCAGGATTAAAGATCAGGTTACCTACAATACAAGAGCAATTAAAAAAGTCGAAGTTAAAAGTGTGGGAATAAATGAAACCTGAATTTAGCATTGAAGGAATAAAAGATCATGTAATATCGGTGCATCTTACCGACGAATCTGGTACTATAGATGATGTTGCAGAGGTATGTATTGATCATGGCAATGAAAATGTAGAAATTCCAAATGAATTGAACATAGCACTAGGTTATAAGGAAACGGGAATCTTTCCAATGGGTGTATATACAGTCAACGAAGTTACGATACAAGGCCCACCTAAGACTCTACTAATCAAAGCTCATGCAACAAATTTAAGAATATCTTTGAAGGCAAAAGTATCAAAAGAATGGCGCCAAATTACCATAGAAAACTTAGTAAAAGAAATAGCCCAAAAACATGGATATGGATACAAAGTCGCTGAGGAATTTAAGAATGTATTAATACCCCATATTAATCAGGTAGATGAAAGTGATATAAGTCTGTTAACAAAGATCGCAACAGAGCGTGAAGCAATGGCAAAATTAGCTGGTGGGTACATATTATTTATTTCAAAAAACATGGCAAAATCAGCCACAGGAAAAGCTTTAGGAACAACGACTATTAGACCTCAAGACACAATTAATTGGAAAGTGCATTTTACTGTACGTGATAAGTATAATTCAGTAGTAGCAAAATGGCATAGCTATGAAAAGGGTGAGACTATTAAAGAAACAGTTGGTAGTGGCGAGCCAAGTTATATTATGCTAGAAATCTATCCAAATGCAGAGTCAGCATTAAGTGCAGCAAATGCCAAGTTGAAACAATTGAAGCGTAACAATGAAGCTTTAGATATAACTATGCCTGGTAATCCAGAGTTATTTGCAGAAGCTAAACTTAATCTTATAGGTTTTAATCAAGCGGTAGATGGTAAATGGATAGTTAATAGAGCGGAGCATACTTTAAATAGCTCAGGTTACCTTACTATGTTGTCAGCATCTTTGAGTAAGTAATGTTAATAAAAAATGAGTAAATGATCTATTTAATATTAAAAAGATGTTGAATATGGATAAATTGGGTCAAGATACAAAAAACAAGCTGCATTTTTGGTGGCTTATAACAGTAATAGTATGTATTATTGCTACCTATTCCTACATGAAGGCAAAAGCTGAAGGTAATTATAAAACGATACTACGCATTGCTTCTCAAAATTGTAACTTAGATGTAGTAAAGTTTTCAGTAGAAAATTTATTAAGTGTTAACACACGAGTTCCTAAATTAACAGCATTACATCATGCATCTGATTCAGGATGCTTGAAAGTTACTAAATTTTTAGTATACCAAGGAGCTGACATTAGTGCATTAGGTGAAAATGAAAGATGGACAGCATTACATTTTGCTGCATTAGAAGGGCACTTAGAAGTAGTGAGTTTTTTACTGGAAAGAGGTGCAAATCCTAATGTTAGAGATAGAAGTGGAAAAAACCCTCGAGATGTAGCTGTAATAGAATCAAGGCAAAACAAAGACAAGCCCTACGATCAAATAATAAAGCTACTTGCAGAAGCAGAGAACCGATAACATAAAGAAATCACTAAAGCTGTAAGTTTTTTATGATCTCTATATAAACTCCCAAAACCATCCATAATAGATTAATACTTTCACATGAAAAAGCAAAAAATCCCAATAGCGGTAATAATAACAATAGTTCTACAGACTGTAGGATTCATATGGTGGTTGGCAAAACTTGACTTACGTGTACACATCCATGATAAATTTATAGAAAAAAACCAAGAACTAATCGAAATAGTCTATCGACTTGAAGAGAGAGTGAAAAACCTCACTGAAGAAGTCAACGAACTTGAAGCTATTCACAAACACAAATAAATTTTACAGTGACAAAGTACATTTTATCTGTAGATGGAGGTGGCATTAGAGGGATAATACCTGCCATTATTCTAGCAGAAATTGAATCTAGGACAAAAAAGCCAATTTCCCAGATTTTTGATTTAATGGCAGGAACCTCAACCGGTGGGATTATTGTTGCTGGACTTTGTAAAAGCAATAAACTTCAATACTCTGCCAATGATTTGGTTGAACTTTACCAAGAGTATGGAGCATATATCTTTCAATCATCATTTTGGAGAAAATCAATTGCTTCTTGGCTGAGTGGTTCTCAGTACTCATATAGAAATATGGAATTTATTCTCAACAAATACTTTGGTGAAAGTACTATGGCCGATGTTGCGAGTAATCTACTACTCACCAGTTATGACATTCACAATAGTTGTGAATTTTTCTTCAAAAGTTGGAAAGAAAAAAACATTAAGTTGAAAGATGCACTCAGAGCTACAACAGCTGCTCCAACGTACTTCACACCAAAACGTCTGAAAATTAGCCAAACAGAGAGAGTATTGATAGATGGTGGAGTGTTTGCCAATAATCCAGCGGCTTGTGCATATGCAAGTGGTAAGAGGTTATTTCCAAATGATGAGATTATACTGCTATCAATAGGCACTGGTGGAACAGATAGAAGTATAAAGTATGCTAACTCAAGGAAATTTGGCAAAATAGGGTGGATCAAGCCACTACTGAATGTGATGTTTGCCTCTGGATTGGATTGCGTTGATTATCAACTAGAACAAGTAATAGACGATAAATATATAAGAATACAATCGCAATTGAAAGTAGCATCGACTGAGATGGACAATATTACACTCAAAAATATCAAATCTCTTCAGCAAGAGGCAAATGCAATGATAGAGGACAACCAGAAATTAATAGATAAACTTTGCGATTTCATATCTTAATTTATACCAAGCAAAATTCAACTGAGCCAAAAAAGTTGGTTAGCAAATTCTACTGGTTAAATCATTAACTAACTTTACTTATATCTTAAAGACATTCAATTTTCACACTCACCCAACTCATCAGCAGTTAGGCCACTTGCTCGCAAAATAACATCATTAGAAACACCTGCCTTCACTAGATTTTTCGCAACCTTGATCTTTTCTGTTTTTTTAACTTTCTCTTTGCTATTCTTCATATCCCTAGATAAAAATTTCTTCACTAATTCTTGCTCTTCAGTTTTTCTTAGTAAATTAAGTAGTTCACTATCTTCATTTGTTTTAGGTAGCAGAACTTTAATATTCACTGATAATCCTTCTGCTATTTGATATAATTTATCAAATGATATGGCAGTGTATCCTATTTCATACTCGTGTATTTCCTTGAGTGTTAAACCAACTTTGTTTGCTAAATCTTTTTGAGTATACCTTTTTATCAATCTCCATTCTCTTATTCTTTGCCCTACTCTGTAGTATATAGAATCAGTGCAGACTTCTTTCTCTGTATTATCATACTCGTAAATAGATAGGCCGGTTGCTTGGGAAATTATGTCAACTGAAACTCCTTCTTTTACTAGATTTTTTGCTACCTCTAATCTTGCTTCTTCTTGATTAATTTTTTCACTAATATGAACAAACCTGACTAATGAAGGTACTATTTTGCCTAACTTTTGATTCTCGTATATTTTTGTTAGATAGAGTATTTCCTCGTCTTCATAGCTGTCTTCCCTTACTATTACTGATTCAGGTAATAAATCTACAACATCAACTGATAATACTCTTGCTATTACATATAGTACTTCAATTGGAATAGGGCTATATCCATTTTCATAACTGTTTACTTCTTGGTATGTTAAACCTATTTGACCTGCTAATCCTATTTGAGTATGACCTCGCATTAACCTACAATTTTCTATTCTTTGCCCTATTCCATAGCTAACATTGCTTGCAGAAACAAACACATATACCCCCATTTAAGAAAAAAACTTTATTGCTATAATTTTTTCATGAGCTACCCATCTAAAACTACATCAACAGGTAAACCTACCGCTTGCAAAATAATATCAATAGAAATTCCACCTTTTACTAGATCCTTTGCAACTTTAATCCTTTCTATCTCTCTCACTTTCTCCTCACAAATCCTTATGCCTTCAAATAAAGATCTTATTAGTGCATTGCGTAGTTCTTGGCTCTCAATTTCTTTGTATTCTTTAATCAAATCAGGTAGCTCATTTTCTATCTCATCTCCTGTGAGTTCAAGTAGGTCCATAATGTTAATTGATAACACCTTTGCTATTCCATATAATTTATCAAGTGGAACAGCAGTCCTTCCTTGTTCATAGTTGCTTATTTCGTGACGGGTTGTATTCATTTTCTCTGCTAAATCTTTTTGAGTATACTCTCTCACTAGCCTCCATTCTTTTATCTTCTTTCCTATTTGGTAGTAGATAGAACCAACCTTTTCTTCAATACATTCATCAGCAGAGAGACCAATTGTTTTCGCAACAATATCAACAGAAACCCCTGCTTTAATCAAGCCCTTTGCAATTTTTACTTTCTCTGCTTTCCTACTACTTTTTTCACTAACTTGGACAAATTTGGTTAGTAAACAAAACATTTTACGTAGCTCTTTATCGTTAATCTTTTTATATTTTCTTACCAGATTGAGTATCTCTTCTTCTTCATTTTCAAGGCAAATTTTCTCACTTGATACAGGAATTAGATCCACAATACTTACTGACAATGCTTCCGCTATAGCGTACAACCTTTCAATTGAAATTCTACGATTCCCTTTTTCATATTGTAGTATCACCCAGTACTTTACACCAATTTTCCTCGCTAAATCCTTCTGAGTATGACCTCTCTCTAACCTCCAATTTTTCACTTTTTCCCCTACTTCACAATCTAGACTTTTTTCCACGAAAACAACCATGCGTATAATATTTTCTACTATAGCTCAATTTTGTTAAGGCTCCAGATATAATGGTAAGAAAAAACCTCTGGAACCTTAAAGTTGACTGTAGACACATTAAAGTTTTCTAAAAGTTTCTTTACTACCTTCACGTATCCTATTTACCCACGGAGACAATACTTCATCATTACTAATCTCTTTTATAGCATACTTTTCACTCCATATGCCACATCTAGTGAAACTACCTCTCTCTATTGCTTCTTTAAGTTTTACTCCCCCGAAAAGGCAATTTTTTCCAATTTCTTCTCCTCTTTCTTGTAATTTAGACCATATTTCCTTATTTTCTACTCTTACTTGTACTTGATCATATTTTTTTACATCGTGGTACAATATAATATTTAGCTTACCAATGCTTGTAGGAAATTCTAACATGACAGAGCTGCCATCTGAAATATCGGTATAGTTTCTTATACCTCCCTTCTCACTTTTAACCTCAACTGCATCATTACCAATTTTTAAAATATTACTTCCTAACTCTCTCAGTATTTTAGCTACCTCTACCTTACTATTCCCAGAAAATTCTATATACGATGTTGTATTATCTATCTCAACATCTATTAATTCTCCTTCTTGCATAGCATTTTCGCCAGCTTTCTCTAGTTCTTCTAGTCTCTCATCTATCTGTGGCTGAACTTCTGGTTGTAGCTCATTATAGATTTCACCTATCAGTTTATTCTGTAGTAGAGTATCATGAAACTCTGCACCGCTTAGCATTAATTTACGCATTATCTTTTTTCGATCACTTTTTTCTAATTTATGAAAATGTGTACCTAATACTACATGTTCTGCAAAACTCCATTCCCCATCATTATATGCATTTAGCCTTGCTCCAGCAGCTAGTACTTGACTTATAACCTTGTTCAATTCATTTATGTTCTTTGCCTCTACCACAGCACTCTTAAACCAGCTCAACTTTTCACTTTCGCTTGCACTTGGTTTTATTTTTTGCAAATTTGAAGCAAATGGGTTTAACACTTCTGGATAATCTGCTTGATCGCTTACAGGTTTTGTGCCATATATATAATCAAGTCCTTTTCCGTAGTTGATTTTGTTTTCGCGAACGTTTTTGCTAGGAAAAGGCACCTCTCCAAGCTTTTTAGCCTTATTAATTTTACTTACAAAAGTAGACTGCTCTTTAGTACGACCAATTCCTACAATAGCATTTAACATCTCACCTTTTGATAATCTATCAAGATCAATGTTTAACTCGTAAGTACCTCCTTCTTGATCATCAAAAGGTACAATTATCTTATTACCCATATTATCCTCACTATTAAAAATACTTTTCAAAAACTTTGTTATTATACATTCTATTACTCATTATAAATTATAGTGAGTAGATTTGCAAATACTTTCTACTATAACAATCCGTTTTCTCGAAAGCTGAAATAGCCTCCACTTGTGATGATAATATGGTCAAACAATTTTACGCTTACAGTACTACATGCTGCTGCTAAGCTCTTCGTTACTGCTTGATCTTCTTCTGACGGCTCTAAGCTCCCTCCAGGGTGGTTGTGTGACATTATTATTGATGTTGCATTTTTTATTAATGCTTTTTTTATAATCTCCTTTATATACACCGGTGCTTTTTCCATTTCACCAATATAAGATTCTTCTCCGATTAATTGGCGCCTCTTATTCAAATACAGTATTTTTACACATTCCCTTTCTGAGTGGCCTATACTTACGTTTAAGTACTCTACTAGCCCTTGTAAGTCCATTATTGGCTCACTCTTGAGTTTTTCTCTCAGTACCCTTTCTAGTGTTTCCTTAACACACATAATCATTGCTACTGCAGAATCAGTCACTCCTTCTATAACTTTCAGGTCATCCATTTCTCTACCTAAAATCCTTCCTACTCCCGTATAAGTATTCACCAGATTTTTAGCAATTTCCTGAGCCTGCGGCCTTTCATGTACTGCACTTAGAAACGTTTCCATTATTTCACGATCAAGTAGTGCTTTGCCTTTGCTTTCTAATATTCTGAATTCGATTTCTTCTTTACTTTTATTCATATAATTTACCCTTCACTAACAACAAACTTTTTTTAAATATTTACTGCTGTTTTTTATCAGCATTGGCATAGAGCCATAGCTTTCGAGTGAAGTCAAATCAATTTCTCAATCTTTTTTACTTATTTTTTCATTAAAAAGTAAAGATATTAATAGATGCTGATTTTTTTATTTTAAATTTGTTGAATTTCGTCTAAAGAGATGCCTACTGTTTTTAAAATAATATTGATAGAAATTCCTTTTTTTACTAAGTCTTTTGCAATTTTGATCTTTTCTGCTCTTTTCACTTTTTCTTCGCAAATTTGTATGCTTTCAAACAGAGATTTTATTAGTACATTACGTAGTTCTTGGCTTTTAATCTTTTTATATTCTTCTATTAACCTTGATAGTTCCACTTCACTATTTTCATTTTCTGCTGTTTCTGGAAGCAGATCTGTAATATTAATTAATAGTACCTTTGCTATTTCATCTAACATTTCAAGTGAAACACCAGCTCGTCCTTGTTCATATTCATATATTCTTTGATTTATTATGCCCACTTTACTTGCTAAATCTTCTTGTGTGTATCCTCTTCTCAACCTCCATTCTTTTATTCTTCGACCTACTTTATACGGAATAGAAATTTTTTTTTCATCATTATCATATTCACCAATAGATAAATTAGTTGTTCGAGAGATAACATGAGTAGAAACTCCTTCCTTAACTAAACCCTTTGCTACTTCTATTTTTACCGCCTTTCCACTTTCTTCCTCACTAATACGGATGAATTTAGTTAATAAATAAAACGTTTCGCGTAATTCTTGATCCTTAATCTCTCTATGTCTTCTTACTAGATTTAATACCTCTTCTCCCTCGTACTTTTCCTCATTTGATACTTCTTGTCCGCAAGCTAGATCTCTAGCAGTTGTTGATAATGCTTCTGCTAATTCATATAACTTCTTAATTGAAATTCTGCGTGTTCCTTTTTCATATTGCAGTATTACCTGATATGTTGTATCGATTTTTTTTGCTAAATCTTTTTGAGTATATCCCTTTGCTAACCTACGATTTCTTACTTCCTGTCCTATTACTTTGTAATCTAAAAAATTAGAGCATTTATTCTCTTTTTTCACATTTTATACTCCATAACCAGAAGAGCTGTTACGTATACTTAATTGGGAACCTTTTTGACAAACTGAACTCATCTCCTTTCAAACAATTTTTCTATATCACTTAGTTTCATTTCTATATACGTTGGTCTTCCGTGATTGCATTGCCCAGCATAAGGTGTTTCCTCCATTTGTCTCATCAACTCATTCATCTCCTCCAACTTCATTGCCCTCCCAGCTCTAATTGACCCATGGCACGCAATGGTAGCTAGTATCTTGTTCACTTTTTCTTCTATAGGTAGCGTATCTCCTATCTCCATTAATCTATCAACTATATTCATCACTATCTCTTTCACATTTATTGTTCCTAAAATTGCAGGTATTTCTTTCACCCTTACTTTATCTTCTGATTCTATTTCAATACCAAAACCCATTTCGAAAAGCTTATCTTTATACATTTCAACCATCTCCATTCCTGCTTGGTTTTTAATCTCGACTATTTCAGGAAGAAGAAGCTTTTGCCTTTTTATGCTTGATTTTTGTTTTAAGCACTCATAGATCAACCTCTCATGAGCTGCGTGCTGGTCTACTATAATTAATTCGCCTTTAGCCTCAGCAATAATGTAAGTATTGTAGACCTGACAGCGTGCATATCCTAGAGGATGATCCGCTATTAAATCAATTTGCTTCCTTTCTAAAACCATCGTTCCCTTTTGGGGTGGAGATTCTCCACATTTAAACGTTTCTGGTAAGCTTTGCCTTCTTTCATCTGGTGCATTGAATTCTTTCATTAGACGATTTTCTAAAAGATTTGGCCTCCTTTCGTAAAATTCTTTTTGACCCTTTACTTCTCTGCTTTTTCCATTATTAACACGCTCATTATTCCTTTGACTTTCACTAACATCAAAAGGCGAACCACCCAGTTCTTCTCCAATACCTTGACACCTAGATCCATCAATATCACTCACTGAAGAGGTATCTATTCTCATTGACAACGCTTTTATTAGCCCTCTTCTCACTATTTCATATATTAACCTCTTATTTTGAAATCTTACTTCCGATTTATTTGGATGCACATTTACATCTACTTGGTCATATGGTACTTCTAAATGCAACACTGCAAAAGGATACCTATTGTTTGGAATAAAATCGTGATACGCATATCTAATTGCACCAACAAGTAAATTGTCTTTTATTGGCCTTCCATTAACAAACGTATAAATCTGAGTTGAGTTGCCACGATTGACATTAGGTTTACAGATGTGTCCCTTAAGTTTGATGCCTTCTTCTTCCTCTTTAACTTCCAGTGAATTGCTTTGAAATTCTTCTTCTATTTCACATAATCTGTTGAACAGCGAAGTTTGCTTAACATATTTTAAGAGCTTCTTATTACCAGAAGTGAGAGTAAACCCAATACTATAATTAATCATCGCTAAGTTATTCACAATATCAACAATACTTTGTGTTTCTGCTCTTTCGGTTTTTAGAAATTTTAGTCTATTTGGAGTCGCAAAAAATAAGTCACGAATTTCAATATATGTACCTTGCAACAAAGAACAAGGGGTAATCTCTCTTATTTTTTCTCCTCCCTCATATCTTATAGACCATGCTTCCTTTGCTCCACTTGCCTTGGATGATAATTTCATTCTGCTTACTGCTGCAATTGAAGGCAGAGCCTCCCCTCTAAAGCCAAGATGTCTGATCTCTATTAACTCACTATCACTTAATTTTGAAGTGGCATGCCTCATAAGTGCTAGTTCCAGATCGTTCTTTTCTATTCCATTTCCATCATCTATCACAGTTATAAGGTTACGTCCACCACTTTCTATTTTAATCTCTATTTCTGAACTTCCAGCATCTATTGCATTTTCTACTAATTCCTTTACTACACTCGCTGGCCTTTCTATTACCTCTCCTGCTGCTATACGGTTTATAGTTTTTGTGTCTAAAAGAATTATTGCCATAACACTCCCTCCAATCTATGAAACTTAGAGCTCCCTCTATTTTTTTGTGATTTCTTGATCTCACAATCTCTATATTTTAGCTTTTTAGATTCCTTTCTAGCAAGTCTATCTGCCTCTTCATTATAGGTATTACCACTGTGAGCTCTAACCCACTTCCAATTAACATCATGCTGTAAAGCAACTTCATCTAGCTCCTGCCATAATTCCCTGTTCTTTACTGGCTTTTTATCAGCTGTCTTCCAACCATTTGTTTTCCACTTGTTGATCCATCCTGTTATACCTTGTTTAATATACTGACTATCAGTGTGTACAATAACTCTGCAGGAAATTTTTAACATCTTTAGCCCATTAATTACAGCCTTTAGCTCCATCTTGTTATTTGTTGTGTTCTCTTCACCTCCAGAGATACGTTTTTTGATAAAGACACTTTTATTTTCATACATTACCACGGCTGCCCATCCACCAGGCCCTGGATTTCCAGAACATGCTCCATCTGTATATATTATAACCTTCTTTTTTTCGCCCATACTTACAGGATATAGATTCAACGTAAATTTGCTACCAAAATATGTTGATATTATTTTTTGAATATTTTAAAATATAAGGTGTGAGAGATTGACAAACCTGTCCTCACGATGTTAGGTAAATCGTAATTGAGCTTTTAGGCTCTTATTTTTATTAGGAGGTTAGTCTCTCACACTGAAAATAAATATTTTTAAGCTCTTAATAGCTCATCAATTCATTTGCTGGGGTTTTAAGGCCTTTTATAAGGCAACTATAAAAAGATGATATCCCCTCTTTCATCTAAAGCCTTAAATGCAATTCTCAGATGATCTCTGACAGACGTTTTTTCATCAACACATTTAAAACAATAAAAAGATTGAACATTTCCTCACAATTGTGTATAATAATTAATGCTTTTTATCTTACTTTCTCATGGCTCTTTCGAAGTTTCTTGATGCACGCAATGATTATGCCTTTAAAAGAATATTTGGCACCGAGAAGAATAAAGATATTCTCATTCATTTCTTGAACGATATTTTAGGCTTTACTGGCTTAGCTGCTATTCACGATGTTGAATTCTTAGCTACCATTTTGGATCCTGAGATTGCCGCTAAAAAGCAGAGTATTGTCGATGTTCTTTGTAAAGACTCTCAAGGTTCAAGATACATTATAGAGATGCAGTTCACTAAAACTAAAGGTTTTGAGAAGCGTGCTCAATATTACGCTGCTAAAGCCTACTCAAGTCAAGCTGATCAAGGTGATGATTATCATAACCTTAAAGAAATTATCTTTATTGCTGTTGCTGATTGTATTATTTTTCCAGATAAGACTGAGTACAAATCTAATCATGTCATTTTAGATCAAAATAGCTTTGAACATGACTTAAAGGATTTTTACTTTGTATTCATAGAACTACCAAAATTTACAAAGACAAAAGAAGACCAACTAGAAAATATAGTAGAAAAATGGTGTTACTTTTTTCGCTATGCAGGAGAAACAAGGGAAGAGGATCTAGATAAAATAGTTGGTAGTGACGTAATAATAAAACGAGCTTATGAAGAGATGAATAAGTTTAATTGGTCAGAAGAAGAGTTACTAGCATATGAACAAATGAAAAAACGCATAATGGATGAGGTAGCTGCTTTAGCCCAAAAATTTGATGAGGGTCTTAAAGTAGGTCAAGAAAAAGGTAGACAAGAAGGTAGACAAGAAGGCATCCAAATCGGCCATCAAAAAGGTAAAATTGAAGGTAAAATTGAAGTTGCAAAAAACTCACTCAAGGCCGGTGTCTCTATTGATGTTATCGCTGAAATCACTGGCCTCTCTTTAGATGAGATCCGAAAATTAAAGGATTAATACGGAAATATTTAAAAAAGCATATATATCAAGTTAAGGGAAAGTAGCATAAAGAAAAAATGGGATGGAAAAACTACTTTAGATAGTAATTAATAAGGTTAGTGGTTATATAGATTACTCTAGGTAAAAATGCTCTAAAAAATAAATGTAACAAATAAAACACCTATTTTAAATTTTGCTATATTAGACAATCTTTCCTTAACTTAATGCAGTTGCTTGAATTGATACCTTTTGATTGAATAAGATAATACGATGCTTTAGTAAATAAAAGGTTGTATTAGAGCTGAATTTTACATCAAAAAATATTTTTCATGATACAAAAAAAATATTATTGATTTTCATGCAATTAGAGAACTTATCCACAGTTACACTTTTATAAAAGATATAAACCTAAATAAAATTTTTATCCTTGTTTGAGTCAAATAATTTTTGACAATAAAAGCATAGTTGATATCATGCCTTTATAAGTAAGTGGCTTACAGTATTAGAAGCAATTAATTAATCGTGGTGTTGACTGTATGATAGTGGTTTCGCTGTTGTATTGGTTGAAGTAAGTTTTGTATGTTTATTTGTGAGGGTGTTTATGCAAGAAAATGAGTCAAGTTTGCCTTCAGGCTTTCGTGCAGGAAAAGCAGCTGCTGGAGGAGATTGTTTCTTTGATTCATTCAGGCAAGGACTAGAAGAAACAAAGAGTATAGATGTAACTGTCAAAGCATTGCGTGGAGTGTGTAAAGATTTTGCATCAAAAGCATTAGGTAATCCATCAGATGAAAGTTACAATTGGTTTCGCAATGCTATTAAGGGAAAACTTGTAGAGCATAATAATCCTGATAAAGGAAATTTTGAAAATATAGATCAATATGTAAGAGAGATTTGTGAGAGTAAAGTATGGGGTGATTCTGACATTGAAGGTAGGATACTTTGTGGGCATTATGGTGTAAAATTGTATGTCGCAGAAATGCAGAAAGGTGCAGACAAATGTAATTATGTTTTAGTAGATAGTGAAGGAGTCCATGATCGTGGTTTGGATCCTTATGATTACGATGCTAGTGATACTATACGTTTAGTCAATCAAGGCACTGGTCACTTTGAGCCAGTATTGAGAAAACAAAACGACAGAGGAAGTAATAAGTCTCTTAATGATCTTGAAAAAAAGATTGAAGGTTACCTTGGCGAATCTTTCCATTTTGCTAATATTTTTGCAGGCAGCAGAGAAATTTATTTAGGTAACAATCAAAATGACATCGAAGAAAGAAATTTAAAGTTTGCTGTTCTAACTAATAGAAAAGATTCACGTGATCAACGAATTGTAAGATGCTACACTGTTTCTCATATGGTCAACAGTCGTGGCTCAAGATTCAGTGAAAGAGAGAGGGCGTTGGTAGAAAAAGAACTACCTAGTAACAGTACTGAAGAGGTTAAGCAATCATTTGCATTTAAAGAGTACAAAATGTTTATGGGGGAGAAGAAAGGAAATGAGAGAGAATTAGTCTGTAGGTCGTTTTCTAAAAAACAAGAATTTACTAGAAAGATGAAAAATCCATATGTATGTAATAGATTTGTAACATTAAGTGGAAGCTTAGGTTCACATGGTCTTTTTTCTCCTCCACATACCTCTACACCAATTGCCCGAAGAAATATACCTAGAGGACATGATAAGGCTTACGCGTATAAGTTTTTAGAAGATCTGCTTAAAATAGAGATGAGCCCTGATGTGCTAGTAGATATTATAGTTGATAGTAAAGATGATACTAAAATCGCTGTAGTAGGACGTCCAAAGGTATTGGGAAGTTCTACAAAGCAAATGCGTCATGTTATACCATATTCTTCGATAAAGAGTGCTATTGAAAGTGCGGTGAAAGTAAAAGAAAAAGGTGGCTACATATTACATGTGAAAAACATGGTAGAACAAGTTATGACTCCACTAATAATAAGCAGAGAAGGTTTGTGTTTGACAGAAGGACAGTATGATCAACTTCGACAAAATAATATTATTTCTTCTGATGAACATAATAAATTTAAACTCACGACTAAAACTAAAAAAGGACAACGCAATAGATATCACTTAATATACGATAAAGAGATTATCGAAACCATTAACAAAGAAAAAATTTTTACAGAAGAAGAAATAAAAAAAGCTCGCACTGGTTTTAATGCAAGACTTAGAAAATACATAAGTCATGGAATTGATTATCTAACTGATGGATTAGCTGCAGAAGATATAAACACTGTTACAATAATGTGTGAGGGAGTTGCCAGAATAATATTAACTATGTTTAATCAAGACATACATGCTGCTTTTCCTGAAGAAGGTAATACTCTATCAGAAGAAATTCGTTTATATGAGAGCCAAAACGATGCAAAAGAACCTAAAGCAAAGGTGTTTAGTGTATTGCTACATGACGAAATCACTCAAGAGATAGTCGGAGATTATAATCTTCGTATTAGAATTGTGAATAATGAAGGATATATAGTAAAGAGAACAGCATGTGTGTTGAGTGTTTTAAATTCTTTACTAAAAACTACTTCATATAATATCAATGAAAAAGAAAGTAAGAAATATTTGGATGATTATAATGAAAAGTGTAATTCTACTATTAGAACACATAGTCAAGATTTAGGTAATTATAATGGGAAGATTAATAAAAATAATCTAAATGATGTTCTTTATAATCATGTAGCAAAACATTTGTATGAAGTATTTGATTTTAAACCGTTGGAAAAAAGAGTATTAGCGCCAAGAAGAGAGGCAGGGGATGCTATCAAAGTATATCCTTCTGCTGGTGGTATAAGAGAAGCAGAATATTTAGTACAAGAAGGAGATGAATATAGAAGGTTAAAAATAAATGAAGCAAAAGGTTATAATGATAAAGCAATATTTCGTTCAGGAATGGCTAATAAATTAATAGGAAAAATACTATCTAGTAAAATTGTTTCTCATGTTATTATTCATCTAGTGCCATACAGGTACTTGAAGGATGGTTTTATGGAAAGTGCAGTGGAAGAAGGATTAGGAAATGGAATGCAAGAGGTACTAAATTCTTTTATAAATTTAGTACAGCAAGACTATATTAATGCGCCATTTCACGAAAGAATTGGAGAAGTACTAAATGATGATTGGGTAAATCGAACACTTGAAAAATATCAAGAACAAAATCAGTCTTTTTCTGAAGCAAGCAGTATCATTGTAGATGAAAGTCACACTAAAAAACTGCCAGGGGAAGGTGGTATCGATGGAAGTGATATTACAGCACTACCAAAAGAAGGAGTTGTCACTAATATTGAGCAACTCTTAAAAGGAGAAGGCGTTAAGGAACATATACATATAGGAGGTTATATGAAAAAACGTAAAAGTAATTTACAGATGGCATTTGAAGAAGCACACTCAGATTTCTTATGTGATGCAGTGAATAATAATAACCCTGACTTGATTACACAATGGGTGGAAAATAACCTAATGAAAGGTGACGACCAAATAAGAGGTGGTAAAACATCAAGAACTGCTTTTTATGAGGCAGAAAAATCATTAATGAGAGAGTATATTCTTGAAGGTAAATTTGATAATATTGTCACTCTTCTTGATGCAATTCATAATGAAAAGTTCAAAAGTAGGGATAGCTATAAAGAATTAAAAATAAAAGAATGTGAAGTACTGACAGGTGCAATAGTAATGGCAAGAGGGTCTTTGGAAAGAGATGACACTATGCACAAGAATCTGAATGATTTGTTAAAAGATAAACAAGAGAAATTAAAAAAAATGGAAGATATAGATCTTGAAAAAGATGGAGTATCTACTAAAATAACAGAAGCCCTTAATATAGTTCAGGTTAATTCTGCAGGTAGTTCTAAGGGTAAGTAGTAAAATTCAATGTTTTGTTAAGGCCTTATAAGTGTGTGGTAGGGAGTACTATACTAATTTCGTTTTCCTACCATATCACTAGTAATGGGTTTGTAAATTCTATATAGTTTTGCAGCGGTTTTATGTTGAGTGGTCATATAGTACCATAGTTGATGTTGCTCCAACAAATAACGATCCCTTGACTATAAAAAATCTCAAATTGCTTGCTCTATGACAGATGTATCTTCTTTAAGTCGGCTAGTTTAAGATGGCATGATTGTGTTCCATTCAAAATGTCTTTCTTAACTTTTGGGGTGTCAGATAATTTAAACGTAAGATGCGCTGTATATGTCCAATATTTACTGTAGAACGTAGTTACCTTAGCCAGAAAAAGTTATAGGGAAGTTTGGAATATTTCTATACAAGTGTTAATAAAAAGAATTGCATTCTATACATTTGCAAGTGGAGTAATGTTGATTTATTAATGTTTTTTACTAAGAACTTAAATAAAATAACCATTTCCAGCAACCAAAACCAAGGGCCGTGAGAAGTGTTTTCTTTGGAATGCATTGGTCTACCATGTGTACCATACGAACTTTTTAATATAATAATTTTACTATACGCTAAAACTACCCATATTAGCCCATTTCATCCATATCTACATACGAACTATTTTGCCTAAGCTTATAAAAATAATTTAAATCTTCTATTTTTATAACCTTATTTTTACGCGGCTTGTTCTCACAAATATACGACCCTTTTTGCAATCTTAGGAAGAGTCAATAATTCAATTCTTTATAACACTAGCTAGCATGGTATCTTCACTAAAATATTTTTTGAAAAAGTTAGTTGACTTATAAATAATTCTCTACTAATACTGGCATGTGTTTGTTTATTCTGCTGAAGTGGCTCCGCAGGTTACTGTATAAGCTTCAGCAGTTTCCGTACTCCTTTAAAGTATAATTCATCATGCTCTTATAGTAGTGATATCAAGTATAGGTCTTAACCATGTTGATTTATAGTAAAATTAGCTCGAATTTGGAGTCATAAGCAACTTTTAACCTCTCTATATACTCCATTGTTACTCACCATAAAAACTTAACAAAAATATGAGTAGTAAAAAGATTGTGTTGAAATTAGCTTGACCAATATTATATATTGTACATAATATATTCTATATTTAGGCTAGGAGGTAGTATGGTTACAGAGTCAGTAAAATATGTTGTAGAATCTATCAGTGAACAAAAGCTAGGAGAGGAATTAAATACTGAGCCATGGCATTCAAAAATTGAGTGTAATAGCAATGAGGGACCAACGCCTGAAGATGACATAACAGATTTAGATGATTATAGTTTGTTTGTTCAAGGAATAAGTAATCGTTCGGAATGTTATGACCTTGATCAGAGACATGAAACTAGGGAGGCTGTTGACACATGTGTAAAACATACATTGTCGTATCAGAGTGAAACTGATGATAGTGATTTATATTGGAAAAATTACCCTATTAGTCCAAGAGACTCTGCTTTAATTAAGTTAGATCTACTACTGACTGAAAGTGAGAGAAGTCTAATTGATGAATTTCGTAAAGAGTTAAAAGATGTAGTAACAAAAAATGATCAAGGTTATAGGGATAAGCATGAAAATTTTACAAACACTGCTTTAGAGCGTATAGAGTGCATAACAAATAAATATTTGCAAAAAGGGATAAGACTCAATTCAAAATATAACGATGATAAGTATACTATAACAAGTTTAATTTTTAAGGAAATAAGAAATATCCCTGATAGAATACGACAGCATAAGGGATTACCACCTTATGAGAGTTTATCAGACGATAGTGAGACTATAACAAGTTTAGTTTCTAAGGGAATAAGAGATATTCCTGCCTACGAGGGTGTATCAGATGATAAAAATATAGGTATTATACGCAATATCATGAGTAATTTACTATTAAAAGGTGGAAGAGTAAAATGCAGTTCCTTTTATGATGATAAGTTATTGTATGCAACTTATGGGTTCAGTTATGAGATTTTTGCAGAATGTGAAGAAATTGATAACAAGCTAAAAAGTGTAGCAGATGAAGGTATTATAAACAGTAGTGCCCAAGGCAAAGCTTTACACGTAGAAATGGATAATGGATATTTTTATGTAAAATATTCGCAAGATAGCACTGTTGAGGTTGCAAAAGTTATAAATAATCCAAAAGTGAAAGATTTAAGTTTTAGACATCATATATTTCATGTTGGAAAGAGTATAGTAAGAGTTGAAAATGTAGGAGGAAAAAGAAATTATACAGACGTTTTAGAAGGTGGCATTGAAATGTCTTTTACTACTGAAGTAGGAAAGATTAGTATTCATCTACGTTCTAGTGATAAAGACAACAATAAAATTGAAGTAAAGATAAGTGACGATGACAAGAAGAAACTTGATCAATTAAAAGATAAGGAAGAAATAGGAGAAAATTGCTTACTTGGTGGATATTCAGTACATGATGCGATTAAACGAGGATATTTTGAAAAACATGAAACACTACGTCAATCTTCTGAAAAAATTACCTTATCTAATGAAAAGAAAAAAAATAGTTGGTGTGAGATAGTAACAAATTCAAAACAGACAACAAGCCGTACTGTAGGGTAAATGCTACACTGCTTGATTGTCTAAAGATCTTATATTACTCACCATAAAAACTTCACAAAAGCTTAACGACGTGAGTAGTAAAAAGATTATGGTTATTGACTTAATGTTACATATCGCATACAATGTATCATATATCTTAGCTTAGAGGGATAAGTATGGGTGAGTCTACTGGGATAGTAAAATCTATTATCAATCTACTAAAACCAAAATCCAAACCAGAGCCATCTGATTTTGAATATGAATCAATTATAGAACATCTATCATCTAAAGAGCATTTATTAAATGAGCTGATGAATGATATGTGGTACTCAGGAGACTTACCATCAGTCAGAAACTATAATGAACCATTATCTTTGATAGATAGCAAACTTGGATTAAGTGAACAGATTTGTGTTTGGTTTGCTCTAGATCATGACCTTACGCCAAGTCAAAAAAATTTAAACAAGAAGTTACTTAGTGCTCTAAAATGTTTAGCTTCTAACTGTGGTTCATTTGATAATACTGAACCTCTTGAAGAATTTTTACATGATAATAGAAACAATACGGAAATTGGTATTAGAAAAATTATGCTTGCATTAGCTTTTATTTATGCTAATTATTGTACATAATGTATTTATAGATTGAGGGAATATGGTGTTAGGACATATTTTAGAGACTAAGCAAGTTTATGAAAAAAAGCCACTTGGTCAGTTAGCTGCTGAAGAACAGCATACAAAACATTTTGGCTGGCAAACTCTGGAGTCTAGTCCATCATTGTTAGATCAAGAACAAACTGATGACTGGCATGAGTTCGTTGTTGAAGACAACAATACTGTTGTTGAAAGTTCTTTTATTCCAGAGAACTCAATTTTAATGAATTTAGCAAATCTGTTAACTGAGAGCGAAAAAGTTTCGATTGATGAATTTCATGACAAGATGGAAAGTATAATGAAAGAGTTTCATGAAAATAGATACGAAAGTTCTGCAAAGGTCACTCTAGAAAAGATGGAACGTTTAATAGATGAACATTTGAAAAGAAAAATAAAGCTAAATTTACGCTGTGATCACTATGAACGTAGTGTGTCGAATTTTATATTTAAAAAAATAATTGACATTGCTAATGCTAGCAGTGTTATGCGTATAACTCCTACTACTATATCACGTTATAAGGACAATGGGGAAGAGGCAATAGATGAGTGGGAAGAGGCTTTAGAACCTTTATTCAATATTGTCAATAAGCTACTATTAGCAGGTGCAAAAATAGAGTCTGATTTTTACAATAATAGAATGATAGGTGAAACTATGTGGGGAAGTGATGAGCCTATTTTTACAGAGTGTAAAAAAATTAAGGACAAACTGAAAAGTATCGCATATGAAGGTTTAATAAATAAGAATGAACAAGTTCAAGATGATGATCTGAAAGTAGAAGTAGATAACAATCTTGTTCTTTTTAGGTGGCCAAAAAACAGTATTGTTGAAGTTGGAAAGGTTATGAATAGTAAGGTGAATGAAAACTTTAGTATAGAAAGTAGCATCCTACAGATTGGAGAGAGTATAGTAAGAGTTGAAAATATAGGAGGAAAAAGAAATTATACAGATGTCTTAGGAGATAGCATTGAAATGTCCTTTACCACTGAAGTAGGCGAGATTAGTATTCATCTGTATCCTAGTGATAGTAATATAATAAAAGTAAAGCTTGATGGAGAGAACCAGGAGAAGTTTAACAAATTAAAAGATAAATCAAGTCTAGGAGAAAGCTGCTTTTTAGGAGGAAAAAGTGTTCTACAAGCTGTTAACGATAAAGGTTTTGAAAGAAACGGTAGAATACTTATAGAGTCAGCTGAAACTATTAAACAATCAAATTTTGTAGTGAAAAAATCAGGTGTCCCATCTACTCTTATGAGGCCAATCGATAGTTTAGACCAGCTGCAAAAGATGGGAGCTTCGAAAGAAATAGTAGTGTGTTAATGAAGTCAACTAAAATTAGTAAACAAAAGAAAGGTCTTGGAGGGTAAAAAAATTGATGTATCTTCAAAGTAAGATTTTTTGAGGTATAAACTATACTCTCAAGGTGAGAAGAAATAGTAGGGGGATAAGTGTTAACTTAATAATTTAGAGATTCTTCTAAAGAAATTATTTTTCTCTCTTGATGTTTATTCTTTTATAGGTATAGCCTTTTGTGTTTGATTGAATTGACTTTTGTGATACCTACAGAATTTCCTTTATCAGACCCACCACATGATTCAGCGGGAGAAGGGCTATCAGGAACATTTATCTCTTACGCAATAACTTTGGAGTTCTGGAATCGTTTCATATGTATGTTTAAGATTATCACTGTTTTTATTACATAATTAAGTATCAGTTCCTGTAAAAATAGTTTACCTTAATTCTTTGTTTTAAAGTATTGGTTTTCTGGCACATAGTCTTTTCCATTGCCTATTGCTTTTGTAAATTAAGATTCTAAGCCGTAAAACTTCTCCAGTTGGTCACTCCATAACATTGGTACTTCTCTTAAATAAGCTAGCTTCAAATCTCTTGGCTGTCTCCCATTTACTATGTCTTCCTTTATTTTTGGAGCTAAATAATTTAATCTCAAAATTTGCTGTATACGTCTTGTACCTATATTAATTTTGGCACTCATCTCTTTAACACTTCTATACTTTCCCTCTTCTAGTTGCCGTTTCCACAGGTAGGCTCTTACCACTGCTTTCAGTAGCGCATTATTTGTTTTTCCTTCTGGTTCTACTACTGTGCATTTATTTCCTTTCTTTTTCAGCCATATCGGTATAAATTCTATCTTATTCTCTGAACTTGCTTCTATTCCATCTTCTTTCACCATTACTCCCTTTATTAACTTTTTCACTATTTCTTTCTGCTTTCCAAAATTTAAATTTTCCCATTTTTCTTCGGTCTTGTCTTGCCAATTTTCATATAGCTGCTCTGTTTTCCTCATTACTTCTTTTTCGACTTCTCCTGCTATTACATTTCGGTTTTCTGATTCACAACCTTTTCCCCTTAAATGATTGTTGCATACGTAATATCGATATCTCTTATCCTCCTTTTTTGCATATGTCAGTGTCATATTTACACCGCAGCTCTTGCACCTAATTATTCCCTTTAGCAGTGCTTCCTCATATTTTGCTTTTCTATATGGCTGATTCTTTATTAATTCTTGTGCTTTTTGCCATTTTTCTTCTTCTATTATTGCATCGTGCTTTCCTTCATACTCTTTTTCATAATGTTTGATTTTTCCCATATATATTGGATTTGTTATTATTCTCCTTACCGTTGCTTTTTTAAAGATATCTGATTTTGTCCGGTATCCTTGACTATTTAACTCCCTTGCCAACTCTGCCATTGACTTCAGCTCCAAATATCTTTCAAATATATGCCTTACTATTTTTGCTTCTTTTTCATTTATTATTAATTCCTTATCTTTTACATCATACCCAAATGGCAAAGTTCCACCCATCCATAAACCTTGCTCTTTTGATGTTGCTATTTTATTTTTTACTCTCTCTACAATCATCTCTCTTTCTAGTTGTGCTGCTCCTGATAACACTGTTTGTACAAACTTTCCCATTGGCGTATTATTGTCAAATATTTGCGTTACTGCTACAAAATTTACTCGGTGCCTTCTAAAAAATGATGTTACTTCAATGCTGTCTTTTGTTTCCCTTGATAACCTGTCTAGCGTATATACTACCACACAATCTACTTCTCCTGTTTTTACATCTTCAAATAATCCCTTTATCGCTGGTCTTTCTAAATTCTTTCCTGAGAAACCTCCATCATCGTACCTTTTTGCCAATGCTACCCAGCCTTCTCTGCTCTTTATGTATTTTTCACATGCTACTCGCTGAGCATCAAGACTGTTAAACTTTTGTTCTAGACCATCTTCATTTGACTTCCTAGTATATATCGCACATCTTACCTCTTTCAGCATTCTTTCTCCTTATCTCTCATTCCAAATAGAAGCGGCCCATTGTAACTCATTCCCATTATTTTTCCTGCCACTGCTGACAATGATGTATAAAACTCTTCTTTGTAGATTAAACCCTTGTCTGTTACCATTACCGCATGCGTTTCTTCCCCTCTCTCTAATATTAGCTCTGTTCCTGCTACTGGAAGTTTGTCACTACTTATTCTTTTTCCCTTCTCTAGTCGATCTGCCAGATACTCTAGTCTTTTTGCTCCTTTTCTTGACATTTCTCCATATGCTTTTTCCTGCATTCTATAAGCTAATCTCGGTATCAGATATTTCTTTGAGTGTTTAGGTGCCTCTTCCCCAAATACCTTCTTCCACGTTTTTCTCAGCTCACCCAAAGGTTTTCTCTCTAAATTCATTACTTTCTTTTCTGTTTCTCTTTCCATATTTTCAGCCTCTCATAGAAGGTTCTATTTGTTCAAATAACTTTTCAATTCTGTCCGTTTCTTTTTTCAATACTTCAGTTACTTCTTTACTATTTTTTGCATAATCTATTGCTGTCATCCCACATTCATCCTCTTGTTCTATTTCTCCTCCAGCTTTTACCAGCTCCTCCACTATTTCTTTTTCACCTACCATGCACGCAAGGTGTAGAGGTATGCATTTATTTCCATATTCCTCAGCATTTACGTCTGCTCCTGATTTTATCAATTCCCTCACGATTTCTAGACGTTTCTCCGTTACCGCTAGGTGCAGTGCTGTGTATCCTTCTACATCTGCTGCATTCACATTCACTCCTTTTTCAACTAATAACCTCACTGTTTTTGCGTCTACTGCATAATGTAAAACTGTCCTTCCATTCTCGTCTCTTGCATAAATATTTTTATATGAGTTCTCTAATAGTGACTCCTCTTTTCCTTTTTTACTCATGACCTACCTCACCTTTTCTTTGAATTTTAATCCCTTTTCTAAGCCCTCCTTTTCACCACCTCATCTATCATCTCATTTACTTGGCTCATTATTTTGCTTGCTAAATTTTCACATTCTTCCTTTATTAGTGATTTGTCTCTCTTTCTTATTTCTTCTATCTCTATTATTTTTAGCTCCGGCATATAGCTCCCATTCAGCATGTCTGCTATTTCTCCCACTATCCTCTCTATTCCATAGCACGTCAGTTCTCTACTTTTTGTTATTCCTCCTTTTTCTCTCAAAAATTTACTCGCCTTTTCACTCTCTTTGCTATCACATAGACGATACTTTTCACTTTCCCAGATGTAATACATTGGCGTTGCGCCGTACTTATTCAGTTGATTAACTTCAGCTCCAGCCTTTACCAGCTCTTTTATTATTTCAACTCCTGCTCCTCCCATCTTGCACGCAGAGTGGAGTGGCGTACATCCAGTGACATATTGAGTGGCATTTACTTCTGCTCCCGACCTTAGCAGCACTTTTACATTTTCTAAACTCTTTGCGAATACTGCACAGTGTAGAGGTGTATAACCATTTTTATCTCTTGCATTTACCTCTGCTCCTTTTTTTATTAATAATCTCACTGTTTTGTAATCAGATGCTTGATGCAAGATCGTCTCTCCTTCTTCATTTCTTTTATTAATGTCTTTAAATCCGTTACTTGATACTTCTTTAAAAAACTTACTCTTGCTAAAACTCATTTCATACCTCACAAAATTAGCTTTTCTAGCGCCAGACAAATTTCTTATATTTACCTGCTGCTATTCAAGTCATGTCCTTTTTAGCATGAGAAAGCAAGTCCTTTTCTTTTTATTTCATACATTTTAACCTATTATTAATATAATATATGAGGATCTAAATATAAGTACTTAACTTATTATAGATATAACTTGACTACTTTTCCAACTTCTGTTCAAATGTCGATGTTCGTGCCATTTCAGTACTCCTGGATAAAATACTAAAATGTGCTTTTCTAATTCGTGTATTGAGTCTTTTTGCTCTGAATCCAAATCATTTTTATAGTAAACGTTGTGTTCTGCTAAACCAAATCTTATAACTTTCTGGTTGGTAAAATCTTCTACCTTGTAGTGGTGAGTAACGCTAAACCTTTCTAAAATTGGCTTATACTTTAAGTTCCACAGTTCTTCAGATAATTTGCTATCCCCTAGTAAAAATTTATTTCCTTTTTCTTCTACGCTACTTACTGGAAAGCACCCATTTATTTCTCCCAAATTCCAACTGTCCGATAATATAACTTGCGCTTTCGCAAACTTTATTTCTGGTAATAAACTCTGTGGTAGTGGATATAGTGCTTTTAAGTTGTACCACTGATGACTTCTTTCATAGATGCCTTTGTAATCCTTTGTGTGAGGCTCTGTTTCTCCAAGTACTGCCACATCTAACCGATATACATCATTACTAAATGCTTGCTCATAATGAACACGAAAAGTACTAAACTTAAAACTTGGATTTAAGATTTTTAGCTCAAATGCGTTCTTTCTACCAAATGACAACACTGGTCCATCTTTTTCAACTTTTCTACCTGAATAGTCTGACAATAAGCTGCCGAATAAACTTTCATCTAAAATAAACCTATCAACGTTATAGTGATCATTGAAAATCCTCATTAGCCGCGATCTTGCTGGTAACGATAGTTTTGCAAGTTCTACTACTGCATCCACAAAAAAGTTATTTGGAACATCCCTTATCCCTATCTGCAGTTCAAAAAAATGTTTTCCAGGTGGCTCCTCAATGATTGTAATATCTTCTATATTTGCCCACTTTAGTGCTATTTTGAGTGATGCTGGGGTTCCTCTTAAACGCTGAAATTTTACTCCTTCTACTATAGCTCTTCTTTTATCTTTTACCCAGCGTAGAATTTCCCCCAATTCATATTCCTCAATCAACCACGGCAATGTTTCTTCTTTAAGATTAAACTTAAATCCTTTGATACAGCTTGGATCAACCTTATAATCTATTGCATCAACCAGTGCTTGCTCTTGCTTTGTTGCGTTTGGCGGTAATAAACTTTTCATTTGTCTTTTCTTTCACGTTGCTTTAACTTTCTTTTATTTAGATAACATATGAGTAAGCAAGAGATCATTGCAGAACTGATAAAAAACAAAGATATTCTCGGTATTAAAAATACTTTCTTTGATATTTGACTATATTGTTAATACCTTAAAAAATAAGTTGCAACAGCTAGGAGAAGGAGAATCTTTTCGTCTGCATAACATTGGTCATTTTTATCCAGTAAACCTTAAACCACTTATTGCACATAATCCTCTCACTGGTGAAACTTTTATGATTCCACAAAGCAAAAAAATACGTTTTAAATCCTATCTAACTTGATGTAGCCAAGCACTGCACACTCATTACCCAGTACCACAACATCCTCTCTTGGCTCTATTAATTCCACGTTTTCCACTCCTTCTACGAACAAATTTGCTATAATCCATGATCTTGTAATACTCCATCCGAGTCTTTTGCTTGCTTCAAACTTTTCGATAAATTTCTTCTTCACTGTTTCAATAATATCTGGTCTTTTAATGCTAACTTTACTGTGAATAACTATTTCTATAATATTGCAACTTACCACTTCTATTGTATCTGTTAAAATCCTCACATCCTCCCTGTTTAGCTGATTTCTGACAATTTCTAGTAATTCTTCTGGCAGTGTTGTGGATAATATGGAAATTCGTACACTTCCTGGTACCAGAGATTCTACTAATGCATCTTTAACTCTCGTATCTGCTGAGAGTGCATAATACCGATAATTTCCTCCTGTTCTCCAGCCAAATATCTTTGCTTTAATTCTTTTTCTAAATCGTTCATCCTCTTCTTCTTTCTGCCTCTCTACTCCATAAAATTCAGCCAAATTATCAAGATCTTCTCCTGTCGCAAATTTAAATAAATTACTTTTTATTGCTTCGTTTATTCTTTCTCTGAGCAGAAGTTCTCGCCATGCTGCTACCTCCAGAATCTTTATTGCTGGATCGGATTCTACTAACGCTGAAAAGGTTTCATCTCTACACACTAACTCCTCCTTCATTCTGGAAAAGATTTCCTCATAGCTTAGTTTTTCAATAATATTAGATGTCTGCATTTCTAAACAACTACTCCACTAATACCTATGAATTTGCCTTCTGAAAGATACATACCTTCAAGTACAAGAGTCATTTTTCCTTCTTTAGCTTCAGCAATCTTTACTTTTTCTAACTTAAATCTCTTCTCAAATTTCCCCAGTGCTTCTGCTGTTGCTGCATAGATTTCCAAAGTTAAATCTCTATTTATTGGCTTATCCACCAATTCAAATAATCTTGAGCCATAATCTCTCCTCATTATTCTACTGTTTACTGGAGTGGTCAGTATATCAATTATCGACTGCTTTAAGTGCTCTATTCCTTCTAACGTCTTTCCTGTTTTAGCATCCATACCCTTCATTTCTATTTTGCAAAGACGCTTTCACTGCCTTTTATTACTTTAAACCCACATGAAACTATATCTCCTACTCTTCCTATACCAAGACCATTTGAAAACACTGTTTTTGATCCTTCAGTTAATGCTCCTCCTTCACTAAAACTGTCTCCTTGTCTGCACATTGGCTTACCATTTACAAAAACATTGTTACTTCCACTAATGCAAAAATGCGGTGTTACTTCTACACAATAATCTCCTACTCGTACAACTGATTTATTCATTTTTCCAATTAATTAAGTTCTATTCTATCTGCTTTCAGTTGTATTTCTCTCTTCGTCATCTCTATGCTCGATCTCCCAGCTTTCAGTGTTATTTTGTCTACTACTTCAATCTCTAAATGATGTTTATCTTTATCGTATGACAACTTTGTTCCATCTTGAAATGTTAAGCTACTCACCTCTTTTTTATTTTCTGGTGCAGAGTACTTGTGTTGATATATTCCAGGAAGTACTACTCCTAAAGATAATTCTCCCAGCGGGGAAAGTATAACTACTTGCTCATCAATATCTGGCGGAGACCAATTTCTATCTTTTCCTGCTTTGCTCGTTATCCATGGCAACCAATCTGTTAAAAATTCTCCTATTTTAACTCTTACTTTTGCTTTTTCATAATCTACTTCTTTCACCAATCCAATACGGATAATATTCGCTAATTTTCTATTTAGCTCTGAAATTGCAAAACTATGGTCTAACATGCACTTCACCTATCTCAATAACATGTGGCATTATGCCAGTTGACCATACTGATTTACCCACGTGTACCTCATGAAACCATTCAACTAGCCACACAAGATAAGCATCCAATTCTGGCCTAAATCCGTCAATTTCTGCAGATATAAATTCACCTGGTGAAATATTTTTCATATTCCAAGTATTCTTATTTACTACTCTCGCAACCTCAGCAGCTAGTGTTCTAACAACTACCGAGGAATCCTCGACTGTTCCATCAACGACAATCCTCGCTTCAAACCTGGCTTTCAATGCTAATTCTTCTGTTCCTGGATCTTTTCCCGATTCTAAACTCACAAGCTCTACAAATAACGCTGGCGCTAATAATTCTTTTCTTATCGATGGATAAATTTCACATGTCTGTATAGACGGTATTTCTTCCTTCAGTGTGCTGCAAATTGTTTGATGTAAATCTATCCAGAACTTTGTCATATCTTTAAAATATAGTTTAGCTCATGCTTAAAGTATTTCTCAAACTCTCTCTCACTCTCATAATTAACAAGGTCTTTTATTATTCTTGAGCCTTCTGGTTTCACTGGTAGCTTTACTTCTTGTATTGGCAATGCTGCTCTTCCTTCACGTTTAAAAATACCGCTATTTCCTTTTGGCATAACTGCTGCAAATCCTCCTATAAACTCATGCTTTCCTACTTTCGATCCTCTTCTTGTTTTTTGTATTTTGCCAATTGCCGATGCTCTAATGTCATAGAGATTTGCTCTAATTAACACTTCTAATCTGCTAGTTTTCGCCTTAAAAATTCTTAATCTCTTTCTTATCAAACTTAATTTTATCTTCTTTTCCTCACTGATTTCCTTAGCTGCTTGCGCTTTTAACCATAATGCCGTTTTGTTTAGTGCCTTTACCATTGCTAATTCTATTTTTCCTCTTTTAGCATTTACACTTTCTATACTATTAACTTCTATATGAATAGACATTTACACCCCAGATGCTTCGATTCGCCAGATCATTCCAGATTTATCTCTAAGTGGTGGTGAGTGCACCTTATACTTACAGTTACCAATAACGAAGATATCTCCTACCATTGGCTTTAATATATCAAAGACACTCACCTCCAAAATCAACATCTCCCCCACAAATTGCCCTTCACCAATCTCGTATAATTTATCTGTCTCTTGCTTTAATACCTGTACCATATATGACTTATCCTTTGACTCATATAAAGCTATCTCCCCTAAATGGATAAGACAATCTTTCAATAACCTCTTTACATTTTCCTGCATACCATTTCTATTCATTCAAATTCACTTCTAAAAGCTTCTAAAAATATATTGCATCCTTATATTTTTTTAGCATACTCAACACATATTAAAACCATAAGTAGAGTTTTCTACGTGAGGGCTCTACTATGTTGTTACTATTTTTACCAAAACGGACGGACGGTGGCACATTGGCAATGGATTCGACTGCGTATGTAAATCAGTTCCTCTATCAAATCTCCTTGGTTCTTGTTTTGCATATAGTGGCTGTCCAAGAGTATTTACTGTTTCATTAAAATCTGCTGGTGCAAAATATGTTGTAAATGTGCTCGCTGTTCCTAGTGGAAAACAGTGACCTGTATCTCTTTCTATAAATCTTCTCACGGTTCCTTCAGGGTCGGTTGCTTGCCCTCTATATTCCTCAAACGTTATTCCACAGAACGTAAATCCTGACCTCATATCATTTCTCAGCGCTGCTCCTTCTTGCCATCTCTCATATGCTTCTTTTACTTTAGCATGAGAAGTTAGTGCATCAAAAAACTCAGGACTTACCAAGGCATGAATTCCTGTCATATATTCACCACTTAAGTTATCCTCAATATGCCGCAATACTTCCAGACACTTACGCTTTACATCGGTTGTTGCTATTCCAAGGGCAAAATTTACTACTTTTGGTGTTATTTCAAATTCGTTGTACAGATTTAATAATTCTGATCCGTCAGCATCAAGAATGATTCCTTTCAGCGCTCCCATACGCAAATGCTCTAACGTTATTGCATGTTTGTTTCTCATTAGCTGCAAATGATCAGTTATTACATCTGCCAACGCTTTAAGTTCACTTTCTGATCCAAATGCCCTTATTCCTTGTACTTCCTCTGGCAGCACTACATCATCATGTGGAATATGCGGAACCGTAAATGTTCTTACCTTTCTTTTGCCGCGTTTTCCTACTGTTGCTGGTGCTCCTGGAACTTGTGTTGGCAGTAAACTTAATACTCCGTTGTGTTCTTCTATGGTAATATGTCGAAATCTTACTGACCTACTTGGAAACAAATTTAGATTTTCAACACGTCCATAATTTATCGGCAATATATTCATCGCATTTGTTAGTGCCGTCATGCTAAATGCTGTATTTGTAAATGGATTTTGCATTTTTTCTCTCCTTTTTTTCCTATTAATTTTAGTTAAATTCCCTTGCGGACAATGATCCCTCGTGCTTCAAGTTGCTTTATTGCTGCAGCTTTCTGCTCTTCAGTGATATTTGCTGGCCACACAACTGCATGATCTGCTAGTATTGCACCACGAGTAATAATTACTGCTTTGGCATTTTCTGTCGCATTTACATCACTTACTATTGCACCTATTGCTGTTTGTGTGCCGTCTGTTCCAGTGGGATTAAGGACTCTAATAAAACCATCTTCCGTCTTTTTGGCAACTACTGCACCAAGCTTAAGATTTTGACCTTTAGCTACTGTTATTTGGTCTCTTGAATATAGATTTGAAACTTCGTATTTCAGAAGATCCCCAAGGTTATTTTGTTCTGTTATAGTACTCATTCTGCTTTTCCCCTTTATTTTTTACTCTTGTTATACTATGAATATTCTAAATGCCAGATTGTGCACGACTTCTTGCTACCTGCATCATTAAATCTTCTGACGAATTCTGTGGTAATGTGCTTAAAATTTCAGTCTTCATTGTTCGTTCTGCAAGTATCGACATTAATATTTCTTGTGCTTGTTTGCTGCTAACATTCTGCTCTATAAATTCTCCTATTTTCTCTGGCATTCGTGATAAGTTGCATAAACGTATTAATTCAAGAACTTCAGCATGATAACTGTCATTTTTGATTTTATTAGTTAAATTATCAGTTTCTAGGTCAGTTGTAGTTTGTTCATTCATAGTAATACTCCTGTTTTTATTAATAGATGAAAGAATTGTCATTCCGTCTGCAAGGCCTATTTCTACTGCTTTCTCCCCAAAATATAGCCCTGCTTCCGTTGATTTGATTGCTTCTATAGAAAGATTTCGATTCCGTGCTATTAGCTGGACGAACATCTCATATAAACGATCTATTTCCTCTCTCAAACTTTTTAAACCTTCAGAGTTAATAGGCTCATGTGGATTTAAATCATTCTTTCTCTTGCCTGTAAAAATAGTTGTGTATTTTATTCCACATTTTTCATCAAACCCACTTTGATCTATATGACTTGCTATTACTCCTATACTGCCAACACCAGAAGTTCTGCTCACAAATACCTTCTCAGCGCTAGAGGCTATAGCATATGCAGCAGAGTATGCATCATCATTTGCTATCGCTATTATCCTCTTTTTTGCTCTTGATTCATAAATAAAGTCAGCTAGGTCAAATATACCGTTTACCTCTCCTCCGGAGCTATCTATATCAAGCAGAATAGTTTCTATATCTTTGTTTGATAATGCTTCTTCTATTTCTTCTTGAATTTTCTCATATGATGTCATTCCCAGAAAATCGTCAAAAGCCCCTGGTTTTTTGGTCAAAATTCCATGTATTGCTATTACTGCTGTTTTTTCTATATTCTGATTTACTGCATGTTTTATATTTTTCAAGATAGGTTGTTTTCCGTTATATAGTGACAACAGGTCAAAGCTTTTTTGCTCTATCATCATCGGCCTACATAGCCAGTTGGTTTGTAAAATTTCCATAAAGTAAACGAGACTTATTTTGTTTGTGTCCTGACATCAGAATCAAAGAAAAGGTTGAGAGAATCAGCACGCTTTTGATCTTCTGCTATTTCTTGGTCAATTTCTTCTACATCGTAACCCATTTCTGATACTACCTCTGCTCGACTTTTGAAGCCATTCCTTACTGCCATTTGCTGTGCTTGCTGATCTTTTAGCGGATCCACCCAATCAAATCCCTGCGGTATCCATTTTACTTCTTCTTTCGCTGCTTTTACTACTTTTTCATCTATACTCAGTTCTCCACAAAGCACTGCTAATTCTAGCCATCTACTCCATACTGGTCTGCAAAATTGAAATACTATAATGTTGTGTTGCAGCATAGCACATCGACGACGAAACTCTATTAATCCAGCTCTGATTGATGAATAATTAACGCCCGTTAAATCTCCTGTTAGTTGCTCATATGTTATTCCTGTACCTATTGCTATTGCCCTCAGTTGCTGTCTCATGAATGCTTCATAACTTCCTCCAACATCTGATGGCTCTGAAAATTTTATGTCTTCTCCTGGGTCTAAAAGCTGCATTGTTCCAGGTTCCAGGCCAGATAGTGCTACTCCTTGCTCACTTGCTTCACCTTCTCCCATGATATTTGCTTCTGGATCGAGTCTCGTAATAAATCCAGCAAACATTGCTGCTGTCTTTTTTCTCACTAATTCTGCATCATCATATTGATCAAGCTCATAAAGCTTCAGCAGTATATTAGAAAGCCAAGGCTCCCCTCTGATTTGCCCAGGTCTTAATGGTCTATAAATATGTAAAACATCATTTGCTGGTACTCTCACTGATTCTCCAAATGAGCCTTCTCCTGGATGTTCTCTAAATAAGTAATATGCCTCTCTTTGCCCAAGCCTGTTAAACTCAATCCCGTTTCTTATTACATTACCATTTCCTAAAGTTTGATTTGTTTTATTATCTAAATGTTCAGACTCAAGTACTTGCAGTTGTAATGGTACAGAAAATCTATCTTCCAGCTTTCTCGTTCTTAAACGTACAAAACATTCTCCTCCCTCTATCATACTTCTGCATACTAGAGCTTGTAATCCATAAAAATCACTTACTCCGCTACTGTCTGCTTCATCTGTCCATTTTAGCCATAATTCTTGCACCTTCTTTCGAAATTCTCCATCCCTTGCTTTTGATTGTGGTTTTATTCCTGTTCCAATAGAGTTACTCACTATTGTATCAATGATATTTGCTGCATACGGATTTTTTCTTACCATATCACGTGATCGACTACGTAAAGTTTCAAGGTTTTGAGACAGCAAATTGTTTATACTTCCTAACTCTGGTTGAAAGTGAAAAAATCTTCTTCCTGAGCCTGCTGCATCCCATGCTGAGCTTTTTATCTTTGGTTTGTTGAATAATTGTTTGAATGATTTTAGTAACATTTAGATTGTTAACTACGCAACAGATTGTTGCACTATTTGTAACTACAGTGAACTGCTAGAAAATCCAGTCAATAAGCTATCAACACCTGTTATTTATTCAAGCAGTTCCTATACAAGCACATCTCTATTTAATTTTTACCAGAAGTACACTTAAATTTAAGATAGACTCCTTTCTTCTATATTAGGTTGCACAGTGGCGTTTTCTAAATTCATAAAAGGTTGTCTCTCCTGTTGACCAAGAGTGAGCTCTCTTAAACAACTCATGATCTGTGATACTTGCAACATAGTAAAAACTCCTATTCCAAATATACCTGTTAAATACCTAGACATTGAAAACTCTTCATCATTATAATTTCCAGATGTATAGACTAGGTAGAGCGAACCTGCAAATAGGGCAGAATGAGCCAAATTACGAATTGTTTCTTTTACTATTCGACCATTTGAATCTCTCTGTACCTCTTCAAGAATTTGTAATGCTCGTTCTGAAGCACTTAAAAATTCTTCTCGACTATAGGGGACGTTTCGTACCAGCCCTAGCTCCTCTGATGTTTTTCCTCCAATATTTCTAATAGCATCTTCTAGCTCTTTTAATGCTCTATTACCTATTCTTGGCCTTTCACTTATTTTTGGATTACTACCTTGGCTGTCAGCAATAATCACATAATCTAAAGCTGTAAGCCGCTGATCACCAAAAACAATGATATCGTTAATATGATCTTTTACCTCATTGACAATCTCTAGTGCTCTTTTAACACTAGCTCTATCATTTTCCGTAGGAATCAACGCAACTTTTCCAACTAATTCTTCTTGTAATTCTTTAATATTCATGTAACTCCTATAGTTATAAAATTTCTACTATATAGTATTACATTTTTAATTAATTTTGTCAATTCCCTTACTCGTTGAAAAAACAATCTTTCTCTTCGGTTTCATTCCAACAATCTTTAGCTCAGCTTTAATACGTTGTCTTAAGTTTAGTAAATCATTTATCTGAACTTCAGCATATCTCACCACATGGTCACCATATGCAATTGATACTACTCGCTCTCCGTTTTGCAGTTTTTTTATTGCTTGTTCAACTTGAAACAAATACTCTTCGTTATACATTTTCCAACCACTTACTCTGTCTTACTTTTTTAGGCTTTTTACTTTCCATTTTCCCACTTAAACTATTCCATTTACTCTCTGGCCAACGATCGATCCCAAGCGCAATAGATGCTGCTCTCGCATAAATTCGGCAATCTAGTACCTCATTTCTTTCTCTTACCTTTTGCCACTCTTGTTTGGTATATCCTTTCACTACTTTACTGACTAATTGCTCTGCCGTTAGTTGCTTAAAATATTCAGGTGCATACTCAGGAAAATGACAATATCCTGCTGGCACTTTTTCTTTTTCCCCGTTTTTTAAAACATTAAGTAGTTGAAAAAGCTCTGACTTTAATATCGATACTCCTACTGGCCAGAGCTTTATTCCTCTCTTTAGCTTTTGACCACCAACTGTTATATCAACTCTACTTGGGCTGCTAAGCGGCACTAGTGCTTTATTTACACCTTTGACTGCCATTACTCTTCCAGATCCTTGATGACCTCTTACCCAATTGTATACTTCTTGTGTTGCATATCCTGCATCTACTGCCATCATACTTATCATATATTCAAGCCCATTTTCACCGATAAAATGATGACTCAGAAGCTCCGAAAGCTTTCCCCATACTTCCCCACTCCCAGTATCTCCTTCAAATACTCGGTAGTCTATTGACCAACTTTCGCGGCTTTTTCCCCATGCTACAACTTCTACTTCTAACCGATCTTTTTGTACATCTACTCCTGCTGTGAGAACTACTTCACCCTTTGGTACTGTGCCAATTTGATAAGATTCTCTCCTGTTAAATAATTGCTTCCAGTCCGGTACTTCTCCTTTGTCTACCCAGGTTTCTCCAAGCGTTGTATTTATCCAAACTTTCAGTAATTGTTCACTTTCTTTGGCATGGAGAAAATCTTCTACTGCTTGTTGCCAACTATACCAGCCAACTGGACTATAAAGACTTGAAAGATGAAATCCTTTTTTCTCACCTTTTACTCTATTAGTAGGTCTCCATTCTCCACGCTCAAGCATCTCTGTCTTTTGATGATTTTCTATTTTGCCGCTACATTCAGTGCAGACATAATGTGCTGTTTTCGAATCGTTATTTTCCCATTTTATTTGTGACCATTTTAGAACTTGATAGTAATTACAATATGGACATGGTACAAAAAAATATCTCTTATCTGTTGCTTCAAATTCCTTTTCAATTCTGCTTATTCCATGAATCGTTGGTGTTGACACTAAAAAAATCTTTCGCCTTGCAAATGTATTAGTTCGGGCAATACTGAGCAGCACTGGATCTCCTTCTCCTCCTGAATCTCCTGGATAGGCATCTATTTCATCAAGAAAGAGATATTTTACTGGCATGGATCTAAGTCCTACACTGCTATTCGCTCCAGTTATTACTACTATTCCACCTGGAAACTCCTTACTTTGTACAGTATTGCCTGAGTCTCTTGATCTTGGGTCTTTTACTTTACTCTTTAAACATGGTGTACTCTCTATCAACGGTGCAAATCTTCCCTTCGACCAACGTTTTCCCATTTCGACTGTTGGCTGTACTACTAGCATTGGTCCTGGTGTTTGATCGATGATATAGCCAATCCAATTGTTGCCAGCTTCTGTTCCCCCAATCTGCGCTCCTTTCATGAATACTACTTTTTCAGCCGGTGAAGAAGGAGATAGTGAATCCATGATTTCTTTTAAATAAGGAGTTCTTTCCGTTCTCCATTTACCTGGCTCTGACGCTGCAGTTGGCGCTAAAACTCGATACTCATTTGCCCACTCTGATACTTTAAGCTCTGGATCTGGTTTTAAACCTTCAGAAAAAGCTCTAGCGTATATCATTGTCTGCATTTACTCATAATTGGTTCTATCTCAATATTGTTAACAGTAGAGTTTATTCCTCCACACTCCTCCAATTCCATAAACATCTTTTTCTGAAACTCTTTTTCTATATATCTTTTGCTCATCTCACTTATCATTAGTGCTATAATAAGCGCAAATACCCCTGTTATTGTTGCAAAAATGATTGCACTGCTTATTGTTGTTGCTGTTAACCCTATATATGCTGCCATTGCTACTGCACTTACTGAAGTAAAAATGCAGATCACATTATTGTATTTTCTTACTTTTACTTCTCTATGTTCTATACACCTATTCAGAGCACAATAAACTGGTGAATTTATTACAGATACTCTCCTTTCGTCTGGTAATTTGACGTTCTTTTCTTTAAACAAAGCTTTAAGTAACTCTAAATTATTTGACTTGATTGCTAAATGCAAAACAGGTGTGTAATTTGCCCCTTTTTTCAGCAGTAACTTTACTACATGTAAATGCCCTTTTTCTGCAGCAAGGTAAATCGGTGATAGACCTTTATTATTTGAAACGTCAATATCAATTTCTTCTTTTAAAATAGACTCTACAATCTCAATTTCTCCTCTTTGTGCAGCTAAATGGAGTAGACTATTCTTTTCAGAACCGTATTTATTACTTATCAAAGCCTTCTTTATCTCAGGTTTAGCGTAATCAAATGGTGTCTTGCCGCTATCGTCTTTTACCAATGGATCTATATCTTCTCGCGTTAGTAAAACTTCTATTGTTTTAAGTCTTTCAGCATAATGTAGTGGTGTTTTATTTTCATAGTCTTGCAAATTGACTTGAGCATTAGGCTCCTTTATTAAGGATTTGAGGATATCAAGACATAAGTCTCTTTCATCATAATTAGTATTACTTACAGCTATATGCACAGGCGACAATTTCATTGAGTTTTGTCCCATGCGCGTGCTATTTACATCTGCTCCAAGCTTCAGCAGTAACTTTACTATCTCCAACTTTTTATTATTAACTGCATAGTGCATTGGTGTCTGATTTCGTGCATCAAAGACATCTATTTCAGCATTTCCTTCTCTTACTAAAATCTTTACAACTTCTACATGTCCAATACCAGCTGCCAAATGTAATGGCGTATGATGCAGAGCATTTCGTATATTAACGTCAATACCTTTTCCTATCAAATATCTAACTGCATTAACTTCACCTATCATTGCAGCTAAATGAAGTAAGCTATCTTCCTCAGAGCCATATTTATTATTGACTAATGCCTCTAATATCCTTGTCTTTTCACCTTCTTTTGCATAATCTAAAGAGGTTTTGCCTTCATTGTCTTCAACAAAAGGATTAATATTCTTCTTTGTTAGTAACAAATCCACCATGCTTAATTCGTCAAATTCTATAGCGCAATGTAGTGGTGTCTTGCCATTTAATCCTCTAACATTAACATCTAATCCAGGTTGATTAATGAGGCACTTTATTAATTCTAAACTTAAGTGAGCAGACATTTTATATTTAAAATTTAGTGTTAGATAATTCTTCAAGCGAGTTTGTAATCTCTTCAGTTAGCGCCATATGAATCTTTTCAGTATCACTCAGTGATGCAAGTAGTGCTGAAACTCTATTTGGAATATTAAGCAAATTATTACGGACAACTCTTGCTACATTAAATGCTTCAGTTTTTACTTCTTCTACTGAGACAAGTTCTCCTATCTCAGCCTTAGCCTTCGCCTCAAGAAGTTTACCTCGTTCCATTTCATTTTTTATTCGAGTTTTAAGCAACATTGTGGAGAGGTTACTTGTATTTTCGTTTTCTGGATTTTTCCTCCTAAGTGGCTGACTTGGATCTCGTATTGTTGCCACTGCTTCATTTGCTTGTTCTCTATTGATTAAACCATCCTCCAACTCAATTATTCCTTTTTTTACTAAATAACAGACGTATTGCTTTGATACTCCTATCTCTCTTGCCCATTCTGTTTGTGTGATTTTTTCCACTCTTTTCCTCCTTTGCCTCTTTTCTACGAATTTTCTTCTTGAATCTCTGAAAAGGTTTTACCAGTACTGGCTAAAATGGCATCTCTTCCCGTGTATACTTGCCAACGCTTTATGGTTACATCTACAAATTTTGAATCTAGCTCTATTGTTCTGCAGATTCTTCCTGTTCTCTCGCATGCAATTAGTGTGCTGCCAGAACCGCTAAATGGATCAAGTACTATGTCTCCTGGTCTACTGCTATTAACTATTGCTCTTTCCATTAATTCTACTGGCTTCATCGTTGGATGTAGTGTATTGTGCGTTGGCTTATCATAAAACCACAGATCGCTTTGATTTCTACCTCCATGCCACTCACGTTTATTACCGCTTTTCCAACCGTAGAGCATTGCTTCGTATTGTCTTTGATAATCTGATCTTCCTAGCGTAAAATGATTCTTTGCCCAAATGATAAATGTTGACCATTTTCCTCCTGCCTCCTCAAATGCTTTTTGCAACGTTGAAAACTCTGATGATGATATGCAGATGTAAATTGCACCTTTCGTATATGCTAAAATATGGGAACAGATGTCATAGAGAAAAAGCTCGTACTTTTCACCTTGATTATCGTTTAGTATCTTTTTGTCCTCTCTTTCTTGACTAGCGCCATAATCAACGTTATACGGAGGATCACATACAGTAATGTCTGCCATTTTATCATCTAACAGCGCTTTATATGATTCAACTACAGAGCTATCACCACAATAGATTCGATGATCACCTAAAATCCAAAGATCACCTGGTTTTGTTACCTTTTTGTCATCAACAGCTAAGTCAGAAAGATCTTCTTTTTCACTATCTAAATCATCAAGGAAATGTTGAACTTTTTCTAATTCAAATCCAGTCATTTTAAGGTCAAACTGTAAATCTTCTAGTTCTTGAATTTCCACCTTCAAAAGCTCATCATCCCACTTTGCCCAATTAGCTGATTGATTGGCCAGTAATCGAAAAGCTTTAATTTGTGGTTCATTTAAATTATCACTTAAAACCACTGGTATACTTTCCATACCAAGTTTTCTTGCTGCTTTAAGTCTTAAATGACCATCAACCACAGTTCCATCGCTTTTTGCAACTATTGGTATACGAAAGCCAAATTCCCGAATAGAAGCACACATTCTATTTACTACGTCATCATTTTTACGAGGATTACGCTTATATTCGACGAGGTTTTCAACAGGATAGTAGTGGATTGCTAAATTCATATCTTAATAATTAAAAAGTTAATATTCAAAATATCTCTGACGCTAAAGAAGGCCTGGGGTCAACCCTACCAAACCCTCTAGCCTGGCCGAAAGGACCCATTTTCTATGGGCTTTTTAACGTGTTAAAATCTTTACTAATATAGAACATTAATGCCAAAGCATCCCCCTCATTATCATCTCTAGGTACAAAACCTTTTTCACGTATCGCTTCAATAACTTCACTCTTACTTGCATTGCCTTTGCCTGCTATAAAGCGTTTTATAGTTTTAACATTAACACCTTGGTAGGGAATACTGTTCTCCTCACACCAGGCAGAGAGAACGGCAAGAAAACCGCCGTAGCAATGCGCTGCATCAGTTCCTAAGTGTCTTCTTACTTCCTCAAAATACACTGCAGAAATGTCTTTCAAAGAATTGAGCCAATTACGAAAATTCAAGAAGCACATACCACCTCCACTGAAACGACTACCATGAAAACTTTTGCTTCCACTTTCAATTACTCCATCTGTCAGAATTGCCCAGCCAGTTTGTTTGCCGAGGTCGAGTGTTAAGATTGACATTACTAGAAATTAGAGGTACGTTGTAGTGTGTACATAATATATATACACGGTAACTTCAAAATTCGTCCAAAAAATTCTACTTTTTTATTGAAAATATACTATAATAAGTTTATTAAACATAATAAGTTAATAAATGTTGCTCGTTCCATCCACTGAGCTATCTCAGCCTAAGATACTACATTTGCATATTATAAATAACTCAATCTACATAAATAACATTCAAATTATCAGTAAGCATTCAGTAGCACGCCTTGGTATTATGCACGTTTTGTTAGCTCAGTTTTGGCAAGATTTCAAAAGCGGATTGCCAGCAGAAAAATATAAGTTCCTTAATATCAATCAACTAGGAGAGCACTTGGGTTTTAATTCAGAAATTCACAATTTAGAGTACAAGATTAGAAGGCCACTAAATAGAATGATTAAAGCAATAAAAGAAATTTTATCCAAAGAGCTTGGTGCAAATTGTAACGACGTTATTGAAAACATTGGCTGGCCAGGATATTCTTGCAAAGACCATGGTTATCGTCTCAATCCTTTTATACTTTCTTTAGGTGCTGCTAAGTCTACAGGACGTTTTTTGTAGCAATTTACTTGAGTTAATCTCAAAACTCTAACTTATTCATCTCTTATAATGGATTACATTCATATAGAGTTTGTATGCCTTTTATTCGCATTTTTAGCGGTATTATAGAGGCTCTTTAGTATAAGATAGAAACACACAAACCTAAACTCATAAAATGCTTTAAAACACTGTATTTGCTTCTTTTTACTTTTGTATCTTTAATCAGTAGTTTATAGTAAGGTAGAAAAGGAAAACAAGGCCTTCAACACAAAGCATTCCGTCTCGCAGTCGCTTCTGTTCTTTGCCGTTTATCTGGTTTATTATTTTGAAAAAATATTTTACAACGAATAAAAAACGTGATAGGCTAGACAAGGATTTCTTTTACAAAGATTAAAGTTTAAAGCAAAAGAAATGCCTCGTAATTGAGTTTTAAGCTATCCTGCATGAGCAATTTAGGTCTCAGTGGTATAATTGTACCCTAAAGTGGTAGAATCATTTTAAACCCGCATTAAAGGATATTTCTTGTACTTATGAATATTTTAAAACTTTTCCAATTCCCTTAACTTCTTTTTTTTCATTACCTAGGTATTACTTTTTAACCTTATTAATTCATTATACTTTCATATTGTTTATTATTATTTCCTATTATTATTTATTATTAGTATATATATATGTATAGTATTATTTACATATTATAATAATATATAAGATTTTCGGAAAGTGGAAAGCTAGCTACTGTGGCAGGTTTTAGGGTGATCTGATTTATTAAGTCTTTTGGAACTGGAAAGATAAAATCTTATAGATATTGAATGAATAAAAATAAGGAATTTCAATAGTTTAGGTGTATTATATTTTTGTTTCTTTATTTTGAAATTTTGCCGGAAATCACGGAAACTATAAAACTCAGATCGGCTTAACCAAAGTAATGAAACACATCAAGCTTGCCTATAGTTGCGGAATTTGTATTCCCAATTTGGCTTAAATGCTTTTTGTATGACCCATTTTTCAAATAAAAGTTTTTTCAAGTCTGTAATCCTCTTAAAACCCTAAAAACCTTTTATTATAGCAGATTTATGCTGTCACAGAAGCATGGCTGTAAACTGTTTTTAAAGACTATTAGCAACTTTGAATTTCCCTGCACCTAGCTTAAATTTACCTTCACCCCTTGCAAAAGGACCAGTTGGAACATCAAGCCACTTATCTTCTTTTGAATCTGCAGCCATACCTTTTACTACCCTATTGTCATTTAGTAAACTCTGTACTAAACGTTCAAGTTTATGTCTGCTAACATTATGAAACATAGGTGGTAATTTATGACGTTGTTTGAAAATTCCAGGACCACCTGTATGCGTAAATGGATGGCCTTCGTGGGCTGAAAGTTTAATGTAGTGAATAAGTATATTTTTTAACTCTTTATCAGAGGACTTAATAGCATTAATTTGTTCAGATATGTCTTCTAGCAAGCCTGTTGGTGAACGCAAATAAGTTCTTACACTTCTGTCTGCTGCCCCATTGGACTTAACCACTGCTCCCTGATAAATTGTACTATGAGTTCTTTCAAGCTTTAGTGTATTACACACTGAATTTTGATGTTCTACTGGTGCAGGCCATAATGCAAAAGAGCATCTAACTCCATCAACAAGTGCAGTTGTACCTCTTATTGCATCTCTTGCTTGTTCTACGGTTGTAATTGATCCACATTTAGGTTTTCTCATATGATGTGCAGCAATTACAGTAGCTCCTGTTTCAGTTGCTAAACTTGCAAGCAATCCTGTTGAATACCACCCAAGTTCTGGATCTGAATTTATATCAGCATGAACAAACGATACTAATGGATCAAAAATAATCAATTTTAAATTTTCAATCGCATTTAATTGTTCACTAATACCTTCAAATTTTTCTGAAGTTTCAGGACATTTACCACGCGTATTGGTTTTTATTATAGAAAATGGTCCTCCTGTGTTTGGCATAGGTACAATAAATACACGATCCTGGTACTTTGCTCTATTACCTTCAGGATCAAGACGTTCTAAGCGACGATGTATCTCATCTGCATCATCTTCTGCTGAAAAAATTACCACTGATCCGTGCTCTTTTACAAGCGAACCAAAACCACAGATCTGATCTATATCACTTGCAACTTTGAGAGCTAAATCAAGTAGCAGCATTCCTTTGCCTGTATCTCCCATAGCAGCTATTATTGAAGTAACGCCTAAAGGAAATAACCCTTCAACTAGGAATCTTTGTGTTGGTACTTCACCTAAATAACGGCTGAGATTCCAATCTAAAATATTGAATTGAGCATTTTTCTTTAACCTCCTTTCAATAAACTCAGAAGCTCTTATTCCTTCTAACACACAATCAGCAGCATCCCAGCCTTTTGGTTTATTTTGTGGAATATTAAGAACAATAAGTGATGCAACTCCGATCTCTAAAAGCTTTTTTTTAACATTTTCAGCATACTTTTTACCTGGTTCATCATTATCTGGCCAAATAATAATATTTTTACCTTTAAGTGGAGTCCAATCTGTTTTCTCAATAAGTGCATTTGCTCCAGACATTGCTGTTGTTGCTGTAATACCTTGTTTTATCAGCGCTTCTGCACATTTTTCTCCTTCAACCAGAATAACTTTATCAGACTTTAAGATTTCTGGAATGTTGTATAGAGGCCTTACTTCTGGTGCAGTAAAAATAGATTTTTTCACATCAAAAGGACGATATTCTTTTCCTTCGGGAAGATCATAACGGTTGACTATGACAATAACTTGATTGTTTTCATCGTAGTAGTTCCAACTGCATGTTAAAAATTGTTCTAGATATTCGATACTTTTATATTTCCTAGCATGTTTTTTTCCAAGCCACTCAGCTATAGAAGCCATTACTTCAGGAAACTCTATTCTTGTACTTTTTCTATTTACTCCCGCCCAAAGGTCGATAATGTCACCACCTTCTCCTGTTGCAAAATCATGCCATAGGCCAGCTTCACTGCCACTTAATTCTACTACTAGACTCTTGCCTTTATCACCTTGTATATTGCCTACATAAAACTTATCACCACGAAAAATCCCTCTTGGTAATAGGTATGAAAGACAAGATCTGATATTTAGTAAAAGTTGATCTTTTAGCTGTTCTTTCTCTTCTGATAATTTAGAACTTCCATTTTTTTTGGAAGGCACAGTATTAAAATCACAATAGATATCCATAAAATCTCCAATATGTTTAAAGTTTAGAAATTTGGTTAAGCTGTAGCTATCCAGCGTCCGTTAACCATATTTATGAATTTTGTTGGTATTGGTTTGCCGTTTTTAAGTTCGTACATCAATTGCAGAGTATTCCTTTCTGGCCTAAATATCATTATTCCAGATGTATATAAACTTCTTAAAACATTAGCACCACTCAATGCTTGAAATGGATTCTTTTTTAACGTGGTTGTTGACACTTTTTTGGTGTAATGTGTAACTATTACTCCAGCCATAGGATTAGTGATAGAGCGTAGTTCATCAATACTATTTTGCAGAAAAGAGATCATACTCCTATAATCAAAAAGAGAGTCTATCACTATAAGATCAACTGTTTTTACATCGAGATTTTCCGACATAATTTCTTTTATTTTTTCCACATTCAAAGTTAACTGTACTTTTTTAGTAATAACTAAGTTTTCTGTTCCTTCATCAAGGATTTTCTTGCTGATTCTTAGCTTCTGTAAGCGCTCTCTTATGTAATCATATTCCATTTCATTCTGTAGATAGAATATCTTAAGTGGCTTTGCAGGCTTCATACCAAGAAATGATACTCCAGCAGCTAAATGTACTAACATGGAAAGTAGAAAATTACTTTTCCCTATTTTTGGAGTTCCACCTATGACCAAAAGACCACTTGGAGTTAGAATTCTTGGGCCTATTATATCTTTTGGCATTGGTGATTTATCATTTAAGTAATGCCTTGCTAAAAACGATGTAATTTTATGTTCTGTTGTGTTTTCTTTAGTATTTAACCACTTCTTAGTGGAATTTATATCACCTTTCACTAAAGTCCAAAGATCAATGATATCACCACTGATTCCTTTAGTAAAATTACGCCAATTTCCAGCTTCTTTACCCACTATTTTAACTGTAATCGTATCCCCATCACAATTGCCAACATAAGTCCTCTCTCGATAAAAATTACCGTTTGGAATTAGGTAAGGTACACACTTCTTAATATTATCAATCAATAATCCTTTTATTTCCTTTCTCTGCATAAAACCCCCATACATACTCTTCATACGTTTAGAGCTGAGATTAGCTAGCTCACAAACAGTTTCAAAAGACTCTGAATCAAACCATTTTATTGCTTCTTTCTTTAGCTCTAGATTTTTTCCTGCTGCATCTTTGATAGCTCTCTCAATTACAGCAATCCAGAGCTTCTCTTCGTCGTACTTCAAAATGGCAACCAATCAACTTCAGATTGTTCTGGAGTAATAACAGTAGCAATCTTGTTTTTTTCTCCATACCGATCAGATTCAATACCAACTTTTGCAGTAAACTCTAACCCGTTAAAATCAGCTATAGAGTTGATTTTTCTAGCAGTAACCGCTTTCTCTGAAGTGTCATGTGCATGAATATTTCGTGCTGACTCCAAAATGCTTCTAAGCATAGAACGACCAGATTCTCCCCAAGTATCTTCTCCTTCAACGCTTGCTTTGCCACTTTTAATACCAATTACTTGAAAAATCTTACGTTTTGCATATTGACCTTCAGTGACGGTAAATTCAGCGTTTAAATAGATGCTGCCGGTAGCATAGCTTTTAGTGAACCAATTTTCATAACCTCCAGGCTTTATTGCCATTTTTACCTTGACTATTGTACCTTTCGGTATTAAATTGCTCTGCAGTTTTGCGTTATTAAAATCAGTTAAAAAATCTGTTAGCATATTGTTCCCTATAAATTAAGTAAAAAAAAGAATCAACTCCATTGGTCTACAACCTTCCAATGACCATTTATCTTATCGACAAGCTTGCTTGCCACACGTTCACCATTTCGCAGCTCAAACACTATTTGACGGGTAGTGCTTTCTTCATCATGAGCAAACATCACCATGCCAGTGCTATAAAATCCACGTAAAGATCCAGCACCGCTTAGGCCTTGAAATGGATCTTCTTCCAGCATCTTTTTGGACAGTTTTTTTGTGTGGTGAGTGAGGATTATACCTGCATCTGGATTAATAATGTTCCTCAGTCTTTCAAGCGTTTTTTGCAAAAAGAATAGCATAGCGCTGTTGTCATTTTCATTGCCATATTCACTTGAGTTAAAAATGTTACGAAGAGGATCGATTGCAATAATATCAGGTTTAAAACGCTCTTTAATAACATTTTTAATTTCATCTATTTCTTCACTGCTGAAAGATAATTGTACTCTTGGTGTAATGATTAAGTTATTGGCAGCTATATTCAAAAGTTCGTTATCCAGTTGAAGTTGTTGCAAACGTTCTTTCATATATTCATATTCAATTTCAGTTTGCAGATAGAAAATTTTCATAGGTTTGCTTGGAGTCATACCCAAAAATGAAACTCCAGCTGCCATATGAATAAGCCAAGAGATCAAAAAGTCACTTTTGCCAATTTTAGGTGGGCCACCCAGTACCAATAGACCTCTTTTTGTCAAAATTCTTGGTGAGATTATATCTTCTGGTATTGGCGTTTGATCACTTAAATACTCCTTTACGCTGAAAAAAGGAATTTTTTGACCGATATTGAAAAAGCTTTGTTCCATATTACTCCTTTTAAAATTAGGCAACAGAAGCCAAGGTTTTGGCTTTAATTTTCGCAAGTAATCTACCAAGATGCGGTTCTTCAACCATGTTAAGACAACCACTTCGATCTTTAGCAGGGTATCCCCAAGAATTAATCGTCTGACAGACAAATGAACGAACCTCTGTACCATCATCTTTCTTGATTCCAACCATACTGATTACTTCGTCAACAATACCTGGAATTTCACTTGCGGTTTTAGCACCTTCACATTGAGGTAGCCAAGTTGGACGATTGCAGTCATCAAGATATTGACCTAATGTGCCAACTATGATGATGTCTTTATCTCTGATGTGTTGAAATTGATTGAGCCAAGCCATCATCTCTTGTGCGAGTAACCCGTAAGCAGCTCTTTTGTCTTCTTTTCCCGATCTATCAGAAAAACACTCAGGTTGCATCCTTGCCCATAATAGACATAAACGTGAAGCAACGGTTATACTATCGACAAAGATGCATTGGTATTTAGAAACCTCAGAAAGAAGATCTTTATATTTGCTACAGACATGCTCATAGTGTTTTTGACTATACGCCTGATCAGACCTTAATGCAGGATTAGGTTTACCAATAAGACAAGCAATGTCTCTGGCCTCATTCCAAGTGCGAATCTCAGTTGAATCTCCTTTCCAGTCTTGTACAGCTAGAAGTCCTGCTTCAAAATCAAGGCAAAGTGTTGTTGCTTCATCGAGAGTTTTAAGTAAACTAGTTTTACCAATTCCATAAGGACCAAAGATCACAATTTTTGCTCCTGTTTGTGTCTTCATTCGTTCATCTCTATCAATTATTTTCATTTTTCTCCTGGTTTAATCACTCAGATATATATACACGGTGACCTAGGTAATTCGTCCAAAACTTATCGAGCAAATCTCATTTTAAAGATGAAAATTTATCGCGTATTTGCCTTAAAATGTTGTAGACAGTTGTTTTTGGTATACCTGTTATTTTTGCAGCTTCAGTAATAGTAGAAACCTTAAGCAGCTCACATAGTTTTCTATGAGATTTCGGTAATTTTGAGATTATATTTTTTACGTCAATGTATACCATTATATCATCTTCAAGATATTTAGAATCTGGTATGTTATCATCAATACCAAAGTTAATCTGACGTTTAGTGCATAGTTGGTTACGCAAGAGGTTACGAGCACGACGTCTAGTTAAATTAGCAACAAAAGTATTAAAGCTACTTCTTGTTTTATCATACAGACTAAGGCAAGGCCAAACCTCACAAAAAAGTTCCAGCTCTATATCTTCAAGACTCCTATCAATAAAACAGTTAGTATGATTAAGACAGCTAGCATAGTACTTTATATATTTAACAATTATCGGATCAACGCCTGAAAAAGAATTTTTAGATTTCATAAAAACCTCGAATAATCAAAGATTTATTACTAATTCTTCTTTCGAGACCCTGCAGAATTTAAATAAGAGTAATTTGTCTATTATGAAAAATAGAATAAGACAATAATTATTTTATTAATAGATCAAATAAGACTTCTCTAAAATTAAATAAGACAGACTGCTTATATGAAAATTGAAAGTGAATTGCTGAAATTTAAAAGCTAATGGGAAGGCTGGCTGATTTTCAAAAATCTTACTGAAACAGAGTTCTATGATTTAGTTGGTTTTCAAAAGCTACCTTAAAATTATTTTAACTTTTTTTATATTGTTTGGACGAATTGTTGAGCAACCGTGTATATATATAATACAGGAGCCAAACTTTCAAATGTCAATACTCACACAATCAGGTCGAGCAGCAATAGCAGCAAGTATAAAAGAGCAATCTCTACATCTTGCTTGGGGTTCTGGAGATTCTACTTGGGAAAGCAGTTACAAAGTTGAAAAAACTTTCGTTAATGGTGAAATAAAACTTGATCATCAACCTGTTAAAGATGTGAAGGTTGTTACAGGACAAACAATGCATCAGCCAAGTGTTGACTATACAGTTGATAGCAGTACTGGTGTTATTCAGCGCACGGAAAACAGCTCTATTGTAGAGAATAGTACAGTTACTATAGAGTACGTTCAAAGCACACCACCGGAGCCTATTACTTCTCAAAAACTACTCAATGAACTTGGCAGACGTACTGCAGACGAGGTTCTATTCTGCATAGGTGATGAAAACGGCGAACTTGTAACTCCTTCTGGAAGGTTTAGGTCCTCAAATGTACCAACCAATAATCTTTTTCTCAAATTCACTTTCGATTTCACGGACGCAGCAAATCAAGTGATAAGGGAATTAGGGGTTATGGTTGGTACTAAAGTAAAAGAAGAATTACCTGAAGGACAGAGATATTTTGAGCCAAAAGACGTGGAAAATCCTGGAATTTTGCTGCTTTTAGAACATACAGTACCGCTCATTAGGACTTCAGCAACCAGGGAAACTTTTTCGTTTGTAGTGACATTTTAGAAAAAGAGAAAAAAGATGACCTTAAATAGCTATTATAACCGCTTTAATCCTGACAAAGAATATGAGAAAAGCTTATTTCTTGCTGGAAGAGGTCTACAGTCTGCAGAATTAAACGAGACGCAAGAATATGCTCTTTCAAAGCTCAAAGGCATAGGCGATGCAATATTTCGTGATGGTGATGTTATAACAGGAAGTAATTGTATTATAGACGCAGAAACTGGTAAAGTTACGCTTGAATCAGGAAAAATCTATCTTCGTGGAGCGGTTAGAAAAGTTGAAAAAGAAGAATTTACTATTCCACTAAGTACCACAGTTCGCATAGGTATTTATTACGTAGAATCTACCATTACAGAACTTGAGGATGAAAATCTTCGTGATCCTGCTATTGGTACAAGAAACTATCAGGAAGTAGGAGCTGCAAGACTTAAAGTTTCCACCATTTGGGGTTATCAATCTGAAGGTATGACTAGTAATGCTGAAGGAGAATTTTATCCAATTTACAATATTGAAAATGGAGTATTAATAGAACATTCACCGCCACCACAAGCAAATATAGTAACTACTGCTCTTGCTCGTTATGACAAAGAAGCCAATGGTTCCTACGTCGTAAATGGGCTAGAAGTGATGTTCCTCCACAAAGAAGAAAAGGGAGAAGAAGGGGTAAAAAAGGGTAAAAAAGAAATATTTGTGATTAATGAGGGCAAAGCTCATGTTGATGGTTATGAAATTGAGTTACCTCACAGTATTCGTGTTTCCTTTGATGAAGATCCAGACATAAAATCAGTTGAATCAGAACCACACACTTTTCAGCCAAATAGCCAAAGAGTAATGGAACTGAAGGTTAATGATTTTCCAATAAGTGAAATTAAAAAAGTAGATATAACTGTTCAGAAAACCACTACTGTTACTCATGGTTCATACTCAGGAGCTGTTGATCCGATACCTGACTCTGCAGTACTTGAGATTATTCAAGTTAAACAAGGCAATGTTATTTATGAAAATAGTATAGATTACAAATTAAACGCAGGAAACGTTGATTGGTCATTACCAGGAAAAGAACCATCTCCTGGAAGTAGTTACCTGATAACCTACCGCTCTCGCACTCATGTAAGTCCTGAAGATATAAGTGAAGAAGGATGTAAAGTAAGAGGAGCAGTTGATAACAGCTTGGTTCTGATTGATTACACCTGGAAAATGCCCCGCTATGATTTAATTACTATAGATGCAAAAGGCGCAATAAGAAGGATAAAAGGCATAGCTCACCCTTGGCAACCATCGATACCTAAAGCACCTAGCGGACAACTTTTGCTCTGCTACATTTATCAGACGTGGAAAAAAGGCGAAGGGGTAAAAATAGTGAATAATGCTATTCATGCTGTACCGATGAATGAGCTTGAAGCAATGAAAAAAGGAATAAATGATCTTTATGCGCTGGTTGCAGAGGAACGTCTACGCAATGATGCAAATTCAAGAGAACCTACCACCAAAAAAGGAGTATTTGTTGATTCATTCTTTGATGATGATATGCGTGATCAAGGAATTTCGCAGTCTGCAGCAATAGTAAATAGAGAGCTAGTTCTGCCAATAGATGTAGAAGTTGCAGATATTGAAAAAGGTGGGGAAAGATATCTTTTGCCGTATGAACTTGAACCGGTACTGGAGCAGCTTTTACAGACTAAAGGAGAAAAGATCAATCCATACCAAGCTTTTGATCCAGTACCGGCACAAATTACTCTAAATAAAAATATAGATCACTGGACGGAGGTAAAAACAAATTGGAAAAGTCCAGTAACAAGAGTATTTAATGTTAAAGAAACGACAGAGCTGCTGTCAAGTACTTCATACGAAACTGAATTTATGAGAGAAGCAGTACAGAATTTTGAAATTGAAGGTTTTGAGCCAGATGAAAAGCTTAAGGAAATAAAATTTGATGGCATTTCTATTATACCTATGGCATAGAGGAAAAAAAAGTGGAAAAAAGAGCTAACAACCAGGGAAAATTAAAGGGAAAGGTGAAAGTACCAGCAAACATTCCAGCCGGTACTAAATTAGTACAGTTTTATGGGGATAAAGGAAGCTATGGAGAGGCAACTTATACTGGTAAAAAAACTATTACTATAGAAGAAAGAAGAAGAGTGATCGCAGCAAGAAGAGTTGATCCTTTAGCGCAAACATTTACTTTAAATGAGAGCAGACACATAGGAGGTCTAGAGTTATGGTTTGTAAATAACGGCAAAAAACGTGTTGTTGTGCAGATTAGAGAAACAGCAGTGGGCATGCCCTCGCAGACTGTCATTGCTGAAAGTTATATTGAGCCAAAAGATATAAAGATAGATGGCACAGCAACACGTATTACTTGGTCACCAGTGTTTTGCCATGCAGGACAAGAATATGCAATAGTGCTACTCACTGATGATGCAGACACAGCAGTAAAAATAGCAGAACTTGGCAAATATGATGCAGTAAATAGCCGTTGGGTAACAAGCCAGCCATATCAAGTAGGAGTATTACTTTCATCAAGCAATGCAAGTACCTGGACTCCACATCAGAACTTAGATTTAACGTTTCGATTACTAGCTGCAAAATTTAACGAAGTTTCTCATGTTGTTGATCTGGGCAAAGTGACAGCAAACAATACTTCAGATTTAATTGTTTTGACGAACGTCGAAGAAGTAGCATTTGATACCAATGTAGAATTTATCTTAACAGATGAAGAGGGAAAAGAGAACTTTTTGTCTGATAATTTGCCACTTGCACTGCGTGAAAGATTATCTGGAGAGCTAACGGTAAAAGCAAGCCTAAAAGGAGGGCGAGAAAAAAGTCCAGTGCTATATCCTGGGTTACAGCTAGTTCTGGGAAATATAGGGGAAGAAGGAGATTATGTCACGAGGAGCATTACCGCAGGAGCTAACACTAAAATTACCATAACGTATGATGCATTAATACCTGGTACTGCAGATGTAAAATCATATGTGGAACAAAGCGCTAAAGGATGGCAATTAGTAGATTTAACAGCAGGAAAACCAATTGGAGAAAATTGGGTAGAGAGAGTACACATACTGACAAACTTTAATGGCAATGAGACAAGGATAAAATTGGTTTTAAGTGGAACAGTTGTCTATCGTCCTAAAGTCAAAAATTTGCGAGTGATTATTACTTGAATCAATGCCAAATGACCAAAGCAAACGAGGATATACACTACCACATCCAGAAAATATTGCAGTGGAAGATGTAGTACGTATTCGCAGAGCTATAGAAAAAATAGATGAAGATATTACCGAAAGAGAAGATGAGCATAATCAACTTAAGAGTAATTTTGAGCGGTTTAATTTTGAGACTTTTTTAAATTTTTGGGAATGAAAGAAGCAATATACCAAAGGATAAAGGATTTAGCAGCAAATAGCACACCTGATCAATTGGCATATCTTGCAAAATCGCTGGAATTGATAGCAGATAAAAAAGCTATTTCCAACGTTGTACAAATGACCACAATAAAAGAAATAATTGATGCACTACAAAAAAGACTTAAGGATTTGGCAGAAAACAGTACTCCAGATCAATTAGCATATCTTGCTAAAGCATTGGAATCAATAGTCGACAAAAGTGCAGTTTCTGAAATTGTACAGATGACTGATGGTAAGCTAAAAGAGCTTCTTGATAGTGCAAAAAAACACTTAACTGATCTGGATAATAAAAAAGCTAGTTCTTTAGCAGTGATCTCTGAATCAGAGAAGCAGTTATTAAAGAGAATTGATGAAAAAGGAACAACAAATTTATCGCTACTTGATACGAGAAAGAATGCAAATATTGCAGCAATAAATAGTATTAGTAACAGTCATAAAGATGGTCTTAAAGGTTTAGTAGAAGATTTTCGTGCTGTTAATAATGTACCACCTGGCTCATCAATTATAGGAGAAATAGAAACTCGAATTGAAAACATCTCTAATGAGGTAAAAACTCGGGATGAACAGTTAAAAGCGTCTCTTATAAATGAAATAAGAAAGCGCAACATGGTTGAACCAGGGTCATTACCTTTCTTATTTGGTGTACTTGGCAGAAAAAATAATTATTTTGGCCACGGAACTTTTACGACAGAGCTTGGAAAGTGGAGTAGTAAAACCGACTATATGTTGCAATTACTAGCAGGTAGCCATACATACGATACAGATTACGTTAGTTTTTATCGGCCAAGACAACTAAGTTTTATAGAGGGAAGTAAGGGAACATTTATTTACGGAGAGTTATACACAAAAAGTTTTTCGGGTAGTTATGATGAGATATACTATTACCCATATGCTGCACTTGGAGTAGTATTTATAAAAAATACAACGAATGTGAACATAAATAAAACTATAGAGTTTGTTGGATCATCGTATTCGAGTACGGAGTATGGAGGTGCAGGATTATTTGTGGGAACACCAGATAATACTAATTCTAATAAATCAAGAATTTCAAGAATAATATGGAAAAATGTTTACCAATACACGAGTTCTGATAGCAAATTAGCTGGATCTGGTAATGTAGAGATTCCAGCAGGAAAAACAGTTGCAATATTACTTTACACATCATCTTATTTATATTCCAGAACAAAAGTTAGTGAAGGTGTGCTCTCAGGTAATGTATATACCTATGGTCAATTTATTCAGTGGGGAATTTATAACATACGTAGCAATTTTCTCACCACAGGACTTGAGGTGGACGTAGAGAGAACGCTAAGAGCTTGGCAATGCCCAGGATTAGATGCCACTCATAAAATTTGGAATTGATACTAGAAAACGGAGAAAACCAATGCCAATTTATATTAGATTTGAACATAACAAACAAGTAGAAACAACAACGCTTGAAAGTAAGCCAACTGGAAATGATTGGTATGAAGCACCAGAAGATTTTGATTGGCAAAAAAGCTATTGTTTAACAGAAGGAGGAGAAATTGCTCAGCGTACTAAAGAAGATATACAAAAGGAGTTACTGGATAATGCGAAGCTTTGTGCATTTGATAGTATGCGTTTCTATTATGATAATCATACTCACCAATATGCAGGTTATTCTCACCAAAAAGCTAAATCTTATGAGATTCAAGCGGAAGCCGCAAAAAGCATTCTAGCAGCACCAGAATCTATAGATGAAAAGGATAAAGAAATTATAGAGCCTTTAGCAAAAGTCCGTGGTATTACAATTATCGAAATGGCAAGAATAATTGAAGAAAAAGTAAAAAAAGCAGTAAAAGAAATAATTAAATGTGAAGAGTTGGAAGACATTACCAAGAAGAAAATTGCAGAAGCCAAAAGTGAAAATGAGCTACAGACTTTGCTCGATGATTTCAGGAAAAAAATACAAAGAAATGGCTGAAGAATTTTTACACGGAGTAAATGTTATTGAGGTAACCTCAGGAGCAAAGACAGTACGTACAGCTAAATCATCAGTGATAGGTGTAATTGGTACTGCTCCTGAAGCAGATGAGCAAAAATTTCCACTGAATAAGCCAGTGTTAATTGCAGGAAGCTTAAAAGAGGCTGCGAAGCTTGGTAAAACAGGTACCCTTCCACAAGCAGTAAGCTCTATCTTTACACAAGTTGGTGCAACAGTAGTAGTAATTCGAGTTAAAGAAAGTGAAAACAGTGATCCAAAATTAAAAGAAGAAGAGACGCTGAAGAATATAATTGGCGGTGTTGATAAAGAAACCGGAGAATATCAGGGAATTGAGGCATTTCTCAGCAGTGAAAGCATAGTTCATGTTGCGCCAAGAATATTAATTGCACCTCAGTTTACTCATCAGTTACCTGAAATAGATGGAGTAAATCCAGTAGTGAGTGCTTTAATTTCCATAGCAGAAAAATTAAGAGCAATTATTGTTGCAGACGGACCAAATACTAATGATGAAGAAGCAATAAAATGGAGAAAAAGTGTAGGTAGCTCAAGAGTTTACGTAGTTGACCCATGGATTAAGTTATTTATTGAAGGAAAAGAAAAAATCTTGCCATCGAGTCCATTTGTAGCTGGTTTAATAGCTAAAATAGACAGCGAACAAGGCTTCTGGCATTCACCTTCAAATAAAGAGATAAATGGTATTGTTGGAACAAGCAGGCCTATTGCTTTTACGCTCGGTAATACAAATTGTAGAGCAAACCATTTAAATGAAAATGAAGTAACAACGATAATTCATCAAAATGGCTATAGGCTTTGGGGAAATAGAACATGTTCAAATGACTCAAAATGGGCTTTTCTGTCAGTGAGAAGGACTGCAGATTTAATTAATGATAGTTTACTTCGAGCTCATTTATGGGCAGTTGATCGCAATATTACCAAAACTTATATAGATGATGTGATTGAGGGGGTGAATTCTTACCTTGCAAGTTTAAAAGCGCAAGGAGCAATTATCAGTGGAAAATGTTACGCAACTCCAGAACTCAATACACCAACAAACATTGCAAGTGGAAAAGTATACTTTGACTTTGAGTTTACACCACCATATCCGGCTGAGCAGATTACTTTTCGTTCACGGTTGGTGAATAGTAAAATATCGTAAATTTTATTAAGGGAAGAAAGATGCTACCAAAGATTTTAAAGAATTTTAATGTATTTGTTGATGGTCGTGGTTATGCAGGAAAAATAGATGAAATAACCTTGCCAAAACTTACCATAAAAACAGAGGAATACAGAGCTGGTGGTATGGATATTCCAATAAATATTGACATGGGCATGGAAAAGCTTGAAGCAGATTTCACTTTTTCTGAATACGATACAGAACTCTTTAGGCTATTTGGGTTGATAAATGGAAATTCAGTATCTTTGACGCTCCGTGGAGGAATGCAAGGAAGTGGTAGCAATGATATTGAAGGAGTAATAATCAATTTAAGGGGCATATTCAGAGAATTTGATTTTGGTAGCTGGAAACCTGCTGAAAAAGCAACGCTGAAGTGTACTGTAGCTGCTCATTACTATAAACTTACTATAGGTGGTAATGAATTAATAGAAATCGATGCTGAAAATATGATTAGAAAGATAAATGGTGTTGATCAAATGGCCTTGCTGCAAACGGTTTTAGGTATTTAGGTTTAGTTTTAAAAAGATTTTAGAATTTTATTTTTTAGGAGAAAGTATGACAACAGTAAAACTTGATAATCCAATAACAATTGATGGAATTTCTGTTTCAGAACTTACCGTTAGACGTCCAAAAGTTAGAGACTATCTTGCTATTGAGAGACTTAGTGGTAGTGATTTAAGTAAGGAAGTAACTTTGACTGCCAATCTAACATCAGTTGCAAAAGAAGCAATTGAAGAGTTAGATATTGCTGATTATGTAAAAGTACAAGAGGTATTAAAGGATTTTTTTTCACCAATTATCCAAAAAACTTGAGGTCAGAAGTAATCGAGCTCAGTTCTATTATTGGTAGTGGAATTGAGCCTTTGCTTGATATGGAAATCAGTGAATTTATCTTATGGCATAAAGCAGCGAGGAAGGTACAATGTCAACGTTATCTATAAAAATTGGAGCAGTCCTAGATGGCAGTTTCAGTACTGTAATAAAAGGAAGTAGCAGTCAACTTACTCATCTTGGTGAGAATATAAGAAAGCTTGACTCATCTTTAAAATCAGTATCAAAGTTTAAGCAGTTAGGTCATGATGTTTTGACTAGCAAGAGGTCATGGAAAGGCTTTGAAGATCAAGTAAAATCTTTAGCTAAACAAATGAAGGCAATAGAGAAACCGAGCAAAACTTTAAAAGCAGAATTTGACAAGGCCAAAACCTCCGCAATAAAAGCAAAAGAAGCATATTTGAAAAAGAGAGATGCTTTGCATTCATTTAATGAAGAAGTAAGAAAAAGTGGAAGAAATATTAAGTACTTAGTAAGTGACCAACATAAACTTGGCTCTTCTATTGAAGTATTAAAAGGTAAGTATGGTAAGCTTGGATCTGCAATACGTAGTCACCAAAGTTTTTTAGCAAGCAAAGCACATTTTAAGTCACAAATTATAGAGACTATTGGGCTAGGTCTTTCGTTTGCAGCACCAATTAAAGTTGCAATTGATTTTGAAAGTGCTATGGCTGATGTTAAGAAAGTAGTGCAATTTGCTGAGGATGAGGCAGCTCACAATCAAGGAGCCGCAGAATTTGGTCAGACATTAAAGGAACTATCCCGTACGATACCACTGTCGGCTGCAGGGTTAGCTCAAATTGCTGCAAGTGGTGGACAACTTGGTGTAAAAAAAGATGATCTGATTAAGTTTACGACAACAGTGGCTAAAATGTCCACAGCATTTGATATGTCTGCAGAGCAGGCAGGTGATTCCATAGCTAAACTTGCCAATATCTATGGAATAGATGTAGACAGGATGGAGTGGGTGGGTGACATTATAAATCACTTATCAGACAAGACTGCTGCTAAAGCAAAAGATATGGTTGAAGCTCTAGCAATAGTTGGTGGTACTGCAAACCAGTTTGGCTTTGGTATTAAGGAAACAAGTAGTTTAGTAAATGCCTTTATTAGCTTAGGTAAACAACCAGCAAAAGCAGCAACTGCAATAAACGCTCTACTTAGTAAACTCCAGACTGCTGAGGGACAGAGCAAAGAGTTCAAAACAGCATTAGAAGGCATGGGAATAGCTGCAGAAGAAATGGTACAAAGGATTGGTGAAAATAGTCAAGGCGCACTACTTTATTTTTTTGAAACTCTGGAGAAAGTAGATAAACAGGAACGTTCTCAAATTCTTCTCAACCTCTTTGGTCAAGAATATCAGGATGACGTTGCGTTACTAGTTGGAAGCCTAAAAAATTTTAAAGAGGCTATAACTCATGTAGCTGACGAAAAAGAATTTGAAAAATCCATGCAAAAAGAATTTAACAATCGTGCAGCAACCACAGCAAATAATTTACGATTACTGAGAAATGCAATAGCAGAAGTAGGAATGAATTTGGGCTCAGTAATGCTACCTCCTTTAAAATCGGTAAGTAGTCTTTTAAGAGAGATAACTAACCCCATAGCTCGATTTGCAGAAAAATTTCCAGTTATTACTACAGGAATAATGAGTACCATAGCAGCACTAATAGGTCTTAAAGTTCTAGTAGTAAGCGGTGGTTATGCATGGAATTTAGTTAGAGGTGGAATGCTTGCTTTCTCGGTTTTTTTGCATGGAATACTGAAGCCAGCATTAATATCATTATCAACGTATGCTATTCCAGCAGTAATTACTGGACTAAGTTTTTTAAAAGCTGCAACTCTGAGCTTAGCAATGAAAGCTTTTCCTCTACTGTCATCAGCTCTACCAACAGTAATCACAGGACTAAGAGCAATAACACTTGCTGTAATGAGTAACCCGATTGGATTTTTGATAGCAGGTCTTGTTACTGGTGCAGCTCTTGTTATAACTAACTGGCAAAAGGTAAAAGACTTTTTCTCTAACTTTTGGCAGTATATAAAATCGATAATAAAACCCATAGAAGAAGCTTTTTCATGGATAGGGGAAAGTGTATTTGGAAAAGTATTAGGGAATAGCCCACTGAAAGAGTTTGAAAAAAGAAAAACTGAAGTAAAAGCAGTACATACTCCCCTAAAGAGTAATATTCTCAACAGTGGAAATCCTTTGCTAAGTAACAGTATAATTAAAGAATTTTCCAAGAGAAATCAGAATAATTTCAGAATCAAAAGCCTTATTGAGGAAAAAAAATCCACAGAAAATGATAGGATATTTGCAGATTTTGCAACGAGTAAATTTGAAAACAAAGAACAGAAAACTATGAATCAAACTCAGAACATCACTAATAATTACACTATCAGCATTAAAGCAGAGCCAAATCAAGATATTCGTAATCTTGCAGATGAAGTAATAAAAAGAATAAGAGAAAAATCACGTGATGTTATGTTCGATACGGTAGATCCCATTTACTGATGCTATCCCTTGGTCCATATAAATTTACTCCGATAAGTTTGAAATATAGCAAAGAGAAGCGTTGGAGTGTGGTTGAGTGTATTGGTAAGCAATTACTACAGAATATTGGCCAGGGAGCAGAAAATATAGATTTAGAAGGAGTAATTTATCTTCATAATGGATTAGATCAATTAAAGAATATAAAAGAGGCAGAAAAACCTCACACTTTAGTTGATAGCATGGGAAATGTTTTGGGGCAATTTGTAATTACTCGCTTTGAAGAAAAGCAAACATCATTTTTCTCTTGTGGATTGCCAAAAAAAGTTGAATTCAGTTTAAGTTTGAAGCGTTATTCATGACTATATATTACTTAGCAAAAGAAAATGATATGTTAGACTATATTTGCTGGAAGCACTATGGATTTACTTCAGGAGCAGTAGAAATAGTATTAGAAGAAAACCCTGGAATTGCGGAATATGGAAGTTTTTTACCGGCAGGACTGAAAATTAAGCTGCCTATAATTGAGAAACCTCTACAGAAATCAACCTTGAAGATTTGGGGGTAAGATGCAACCAGAGTTTATCATTGAAGGGTATGAATTAGCAAAAGACCGCTTGGTGTCAATGCATGTTACTGATGAATCAGGGACTATAGAAGATATAGCTGAAATATGTGTCGATTACAGGGATGATAACATAAAAGTTCCAAAAGAGCTAAAGATTGCTTTGGGATATAGAGAAACAGAGGTACTACCCATAGGTATATATAGAGTCAATGAAATTACAGTACAAAGTCCACCAAAAACCTTAATAATCAAAGCTCATGCAACAAATTTGATGATATCGCTAAAGGAAAAAGTATCCAGAGAATGGCACCAGATTACGTTAGGTAATTTAGTCAAGGAAATAGCAAATAAACATGGATATGGATACAAAGTTGCTGAGGAATTTAAAGACATATTAATACTACATATTGACCAAACTGAAGAGAGCGATATAAGTTTGTTGACTAGAATAGCTATAGAGCGCGAAGCCATGGCAAAACTGGCAGGAGGGTATATATTGTTTATTCCAAAAGGTGCAGCAAAGTCAGCAACGGGAAAAGCTTTAGGAACGACAACTATTAGACCTCAAGATACAATTAATTGGAAAGTGCATTTTACTGTACGTGATAAATACAATTCAGTAGTAGCGAAATGGCATAACTATGAAAAGGGAGAGACTATATCGGAAAGAGTAGGTAGCGGTGAACCAAGTTACGCTATACAAACAGTTTACTCAAATGCAGAATCAGCTTTAAGCTCTGCAAATGCCAGATTTAAACAACTACAGCGTAACAATGAGAATCTAGAGATGACAATACCAGGTAATCCAGAGTTATGTGCAGAGGCAAAACTTAATCTTGTAGGGTTCAATCAGGATATAGATGGTGAATGGGTAATTGATAGAGCAGAACATATTTTAAATAGCTCAGGATATCGTACTACATTATCAGCTTCTTTGAGTAATTATGTTTAAGAGAAAATAAGTACATTGTTGATTTAATGCAAAAAAAATGCCGAACATGAGCAAGAAACAAGCTACATTGTGGTTTATAGTGGTCATAGTATGTGTTGTTATTACGTATTACTATCAAAAACCCAAGGCTGCTGAGGAGTATCAAAAAATGTTAGAAGTAGCAGCTAAGAACTGTGACTTAGAAACTGTGAAATCATTAGTAAAAAAAAGTAGAAGTGATTCAAGTATTAGTGAAAAGGCATTATATTATGTTTCAGAGAAAGGATGCTTAGAAATTGTTACATTTCTATTAGATGAAGGAGTAGATATAAATATTAGCTTAGCACTACTTGGTGCTGCTGACGGTGGTCAATTAGAAGTTGTAAAACTTTTGTTGAAGAGAGGAGCCAACCCTTATATTAGAGGTTGGAAAGAACAAACTCCAAGAGCTAGAGCATTTAAAAGATCATTTTATTATAGAGATAAACCTTACAGAGAAATTATAGACCTGCTTGATCAGGCGGAAAAGCAATATAAGTCAGAGCAATAAAATTATAGTTATTTTCTCACAACACGCAGTACAAATTTTCAATAACACAAATTATGAAAAATCAAAAAATCCCAATTACAGTAATTATCACGTTATTAATACAAACAGTAGCATTCATATGGTGGTTATCCAAGCTAGACTCAAGGGTACAATTTCACGATAAACTTATTGAATATGGTTTAATGGAGAAGGTTCTTGTACTTGAGGAAAGGGTAAAAAATCTCTCTGAAGAATTAGATGAGTTTAAATTGCAGGTTTTAAGCGGAAAAATTAAATCTTAATATCTTTACCTAAATTTACAATTGATTAAATACATTTTATCCGTTGACGGCGGAGGCATAAGAGGCATAATACCAGCGATAATATTAGCAGAAATAGAGAAGAGAGCAAGAAGGCCTATAGCTGAAATCTTTGATCTTATTGCAGGGACCTCAACCGGTGGAATTGTTATTGCTGGATTATGTAAAAAAGATAAACCTCAATATTCTGCTAATGATTTAGTCGAGTTCTATCGGGAATATGGACCATATATTTTTAAGTCTTCATTCTTTAGGCGATCAATATTATCTTGGTTTAATTGTGCACAATACCCACATAAAAATATTGAATTTGTACTGGATAAATATTTTGGCGATGATATCCTTAAAAATACTTTAAGTAATGTGTTGATTACGAGTTACGATATTCATAACAACCGTCCTTTCTTTTTTAAGAGCTGGAGAGAAGATAGAAATTTTATCAAATTGAAAGATGCATTACGAGCTACAACTGCAGCACCTACTTACTTTGCACCGAAATATCTTAAAATTAACCAAAAGGAAATGGTATTAGTGGATGGAGGGGTTTTTGCCAATAATCCAGCGGCTTGTGCATATGCAAGTGGTAAGAGGTTATTTCCAAATGATGATATTGTACTGTTATCGATAGGTACTGGAAGAACAGACAGAAGCATAGAGTATGCCAATTCAAAGAGATTTGGAAAAATAGGCTGGATAAAACCTTTGTTAAATGTGATGTTTGCTTCAAGTTTAGATGCAGTGAACTATCAACTTAATCAAGTTATAGCTGATAAATATATACGCATACAATCGCAATTGAAAATAGCATCACCTGACATGGATAATATTACATCAAAAAATATCAAATCTCTGCAGGAGGAGGCAAAGGCAATGATAGAGGATAATCAGAAAGTGATAGAGAAATTCTGCATAGAAGTGTTAAATATATAACTATTTTTGCTTATATCTTAATATATTATTTAACACTCCCAACCGTCTTTAACACAATTCAATTTTCACACTCATCAGCAGTTAGGCCACTTGCTCGCACAATAATATCAATAGCAACACCTGCCTTTGCTAGATTTTTCGCAACCTTGATCTTTTCTGTTTTTTTAACTTTCTCTTTGCTATTCTTCATATCCCTAGATAAAAATTTCTTCACTAGTTCTTGCTCTTCAGTTTTTCTTAGTAAATTAAGTAGTTCACTATCTTCATTTGTTTTAGGCAGCAGAACTTTAATATTCACTGATAATCCTTCTGCTATTTGATATAATTTGTCAAATGTTATAGCAGTATAGCCTCTTTCATACTCGTGTATTTCCTTGAGTGTTAAACCAACTTTGTTTGCTAAATCTTCCTGAGTATACCTTTTTATCAATCTCCATTCTCTTATTCTTTCTCCTATTCTGTAATATATAGAATCAGTGCAGATTTCTCTCTCTGTACTATCATACTCGTAAATAGATAAACCCGTTGCCTGGGAAATTATGTCAACTGACACTCCTTCTTTAACTAGATTTTTTGCTATATCTAACCTAGCCTCTTCTTGATCAATTTTTTCACTAATATAAACAAACCTGACTAATGAAGGTACTATCTTACCTAACTTTTGATTCTCGTATATTTTCGTTAGATAGAGTATTTCTTCGTCTTCATCTTTATACTCTCTTACTGTTATTGGTTTAGGTAATAGATCTACAGCATTAACTGATAATACTCTTGCTATTACATATAGTACTCCAATTGGAATAGGAGTATAACCATTCTCATAGCTGTTCACTTCTTGGTATGTTAAACCTACTTGACCTGCTAATCCTATTTGAGTATGACCTCGCATTAACCTACAATTTTCTATTTTTTGCCCTATTCCATAACTAACATTGCTTGCAGAAACAAACACATATACCTCCTTTTAAGAAAAAAACTTTATTGCTATAATTTTTTCACGAGCTACCCATCTAAAACTATATCAACAGGTAAACCTACCGCTTGCAAAATAATATCAATAGAAATTCCCCCTTTTACTAGATCTCTTGCAACTTTGATTCTTTCCGCTTTCCTCACTTTTTCTTCACAAATCCGTATGCCTTCAAACAAAGATTTTATTAGTGCATTACGTAGTTCTTGGCTCTCAATTTCTTTGTATTCTTTAATCAAATCAGGTAGCTCATTTTCTACTCTACTACCTTCATCTTCTTCTATTAGTAGATCTGTAATATTAATCGATAATGTTTCCGCTATTGCATACAATTTTTCCAGTGGAATAGCCACACGTCCTTGTTCATAGTTGCTTATTTCGTCACGTGTTGTACTCATTCTCTCTGCTAAGTCCTTTTGAGTATACTCTCTCACTAGCCTCCATTCTTTTATCTTTTTTCCTATTTGGCAGTATATAGAACCAACTTTTTCTTCAACACATTCATCAGCAGAGAGACCGATTGTTTTTGCAACAACATCAACAGAAATTCCTGCTTTAACCAGACCATTTGCAATTTTTATTTTTTCCGATTTTCTACTACTTTTCTCACTAACTTGAGCAAATTTGGTTAGCAAACAAAACATTCTACGTAACTCCTGATCATTAATCTTTTTATATTCTCTTACTAGATTTAATATTTCTCCTTCCTCATTCTTAAAGCCGATTTTCTCCTTTGATGCAGGAATGAGATCAGTGATACTTACTGACAATGCTTCTGCTATAGCGTACAACCTTTCGATTGAAATTCTACGGTTCCCTTTCTCATATTGCAGTATTACCCAGTACTTTACACCAATTTTCTCCGCTAAATCCTTCTGAGTATAACCTCTCTCTAACCTCCAATTTTTCACTTTTTCCCCTACTTCACAGTCTAGACTTTTTTCCACGCAAAAAACCATATATATAATATTTTCTACTATAGCTCAAAGGCTCCAGTAAACTCTGGAACCTTAAAATAAATGAATTAAAGCTCCCTAAAGGTTTCTTTACTACCTCCAAATACCCTATTTACCCATGAAGACAATACTTCATCATTGCTAATCTCTTTTATAGCATACTTTTCACTCCATATGCCACATCTAGTGAAACTACCTCTTTCTACCGCTTCTTTAAGCTTTACTCCAGCAAAAAGACAATTCTTTCCTATCTCTTCGCCTCTTTTTTGTAACTCAGCCCACATTTCCTTGTTTTCTACTCTCAATTGTACTTGATCATATTTTTTTACATCATGGTACAATATAATATTTAGCTTACCAATGCTCGTAGGAAATTCTAACATGATAGAGCTACCATCTGATATATCAGTATAGTTTCTTATACCTCCCTTTTCACTTTTAACTTCAACTGCATCATTGCCAATTTTTAAAATATTACTTCCTAACTCTCTCAGTATTTTGGCTACCTCTACCTTGCTATCCTTAGAAAATTCTATATACGATGTTGTATTATCTATCTCAACATCTATTAATTCTCCTTCTTGCACAGCACTTTCGCCAGCTTTCTCTAGTTCTTCTAGTCTCTCATCTATCTGTGGCTGAACTTCTGGTTGTAGCTCATTATAGATTTCACCTATCAGTTTATTCTCCAATAAAGTATCATGAAACTCTGCACCGCTTAGCATTAATTTACGTATTAGCTTTTTACGATCAGCCTTATCAAATTTATGAAAATGTGTACCTAATACTAGATATTCTGCAAAACTCCATTCCCCATCATTACATGCATTTAGCCTTGCTCCAGAAGTTATTACTTTGTCTATAACTTTGTGCAATTCATTTACGTTTTTTGCCTCTACTACAGCACTTTTAAACCAGCTCAATTCTTTGCTTTCGCTTGCACTTGGCTTTATTTTTTTTAATGCTGAAGTAAATGGATTTAAATCTTCTGCTTGATCATTTAAAGGTTTTGTACCATATATGTAGTCGAGCCCTTTTCCGTAGTTGGTTTGAACGTCTCTATTAGGAAAGGGCACTTCTCCAAGCTTTTTAGCCTTATTAATTTTGCTTACAAAAGTAGGCTGCTGGCTAGTACGACCAATTCCTACAATAGCATTTAACATCTCACCTTTTGATAATTTATCAAGATCAACGTTTAACTCGTAAACACCTCCTTTTTTGTCATCAAAAGGTACAATTATCTTATTACCCATATTAGCCTCCGCTATTAAATATACTTTCTAAGTGTATAGTTGTTATACACTCTACTACTCATTATAAATTATAGTGAGTAGATTTGCAAATACTTTCTACTATAACAATCCGTTTTCTCGAAAGCTGAAATAGCCTCCACTTGTGATGATAATATGGTCAAACAATTTTACGCTTACAGTACTACATGCTGCTGCTAAGCTCTTCGTTACTGCTTGATCTTCTTCTGACGGCTCTAAGCTTCCTCCAGGATGGTTGTGTGACATTATTACTAATGTTGCATTCTTTATTAATGCTTTTCTTATAATTTCCTTTATGTATACTGGTGCTTTTTCCATTTCACCAATATAGGATTCTTCTCCAATTAGTTGGCGCCTCTTATTCAAGTATAGTATTTTTACACATTCCCTTTCTGAGTGGCCTATACTTACGTTTAAGTACTCTACTAGCCCTTGTAAGTCCATTATTGGCTCACTTTTGAGCTTTTCTCTCAGTACCCTTTCTAGTGTTTCCTTAATACACATAATCATTGCTACTGCAGAATCAGTCACTCCTTCTATAACTTTCAGGTCATCCATTTCTCTACCTAAAATCCTTCCTACTCCCGTATAGCTATTCACCAGATTTTTAGCAATTTCTTGAGCTTGCGGCCTTTCATGTACTGCACTTAGAAACGTTTCCATTATTTCACGATCAAGTAGTGCTTTGCCTTTGCTTTCTAATATTCTGAATTCTATTTCTTCTTTACTTTTATTCATATAATTTACCCTTCACTAACAACAAACTTTTTTTTAATATTTACTGCTGTTTTTTTATCAGCATTGGCATAGAGCCATAGCTTCCGAGTGAAGTCAAATCAATTTTTCAATCTTTTTTACTTATTTTTTCATCAAAAAGTAAAGATGTTAATAGATACTGATTTTTTTACTTAAATTTGTTGAATTTCGTCTAAAGAGATGCCTATTGTTTTTAAAATAATATTGATAGAAATTCCTTTTTTTACTAAGTCTTTCGCAATTTTTACTTTTTCCGCTCTTTTTACTTTCTCCTCGCAAATCCGTATGCCTTCAAACAACGATTTTATTAATGTATTACGTAATTCTTGGCTTTCAATCTTTCTGTATTCTTCAATTAAATTCGGTAATTCATTTTCTACTATCTCATCTTCTTCTATTAGCAGATCTGTAATACTAATTGATAATGTTTCTGCTATTCCATATAATTTATCAAGTGGAACAGCAACCCTTCCTTGCTCATAGTTACTTATTTCGTGGCGTGTTGTACCCATTTTCTTTGCTAAATCTTCTTGAGTATACTCCCGCACTGCCCTCCACTCTTTTATCTTCTTCCCTATTTGGTAGTAGATAGAACCAACTTTTTCTTCAACACATTCATCAGCAGGGAGGCCTATTGCTTGTGAAACAACATCAACAGAAATTTCTGCTTTAACCAGACCCTTTGCAATTTTTACTTTCTCTGCTTTTTTACTACTTTTCTCACCAACCTGAACAAATTTGGTTAGCAAACAAAACATCTTACGTAACTCCTGATCGTTAATCTTTTTATATTTTCTTATTAAATATAGTATCTCTTCTTCCTTATTTTTAATGCAGATTTTCTCATTCGATACAGGAATAAGATCTATAATACCAATCGATAAAGCCTCTGCTATAGCGTACAACTTCTCAATTGAAATTTTTCGTGTTCCTTTTTCATATTGTAGTACTATTTGATACGTTACGCCAATTTTTCCCGCTAAATCTTTTTGAGTATAACCTCGCTTTAACCTCCAGCTCCTTACTTTTTGTGCTATCTGATACCTTATTGAGATGTTTGCCATAAATATTATACAGGTTAATACTACCAAATAAAGATATACAAAATGTTTGCATTTTAGTTGAATATTTCTTCACAATTGTGTATAATTATTAATGCTTTCTAGGTTAGTTCGTCATGGCTTTTTCTAAATTTCTTGATGCACGCAATGATTATGCTTTTAAAAGAATATTTGGCACCGAGAAGAATAAAGATATTCTCATTCATTTCTTGAACGATATTTTAGGCTTTACTGGCTTAGCTGCTATTCACGATGTTGAATTCTTAGCTACCATTTTAGACCCTGAAATTGCCGCTAAAAAGCAAAGTATTGTCGATGTTCTTTGTAAAGACTCTCAAGGTTCAAGATACATCATAGAAATGCAGTTTACTAAGACCAAAGGCTTCGAAAAGCGTGCTCAGTATTATGCTGCTAAAGCCTACTCAAGTCAAGCTGATCAAGGTGATGATTATCATAACCTTAAAGAAATTATCTTTATTGCTGTTGCTGATTGTATTATTTTTCCAGATAAGGCTGAGTACAAATCTAATCATGTCATTTTAGATCAAAATAGCTTTGAACATGACTTAAAGGATTTTTACTTCGTATTCATAGAACTGCCAAAATTTACAAAGACAAAAGAAGATCAACTAGAAAATATAGTAGAAAAATGGTGTTACTTTTTTCGCTATGCAGGAGAAACAAGGGAAGAGGATCTAGATAAGATAGTTGGTAGTGACGTAATAATAAAACGAGCTTATGAAGAGATGAATAAGTTTAATTGGTCAGAAGAAGAGTTACTAGCATATGAACAAATGAAGAAACGCATAATGGATGAGGTAGCTGCTTTTGCTCAAAAATTTGATGAGGGTCTTAAAGTTGGTCAAGAAAAAGGTAGACAAGAAGGCATCCAAATCGGCCATGAAAAAGGTAAAGCGGAAGGTATTAAAATTGGTACGGAAAAAGGTAGGGAAGAGGGTGAACAACAAGCTAAAATAGCTGTGGCTAAAAATCTACTTAGTGCTGGAGTCTCTACTGACATCATATCACAAACCACAGGTCTTTCTTCCGATGAGATCAAACAGTTACAGGCAGAAAAGACCACATAACTACCTCAATTTACCGCTCTGCTTATTCCTCTAACTACTTATGTTCCATTAAGAAAGTATCAGGCTTTTTAGATAACTCTACTCTTCTTAAAACTTCCTGACTCAAATCTTTAGAAGGCTTTTCTACTTTCTGTTGTAGCAGTACTGTTTCTTTTTCCTCTTTTAAATTGCTTCTTAAATGAGCTAGAAACTTATCAGTTTGTTTAAATTCTGGACAAGCTTCTTTTGCAAATGAATATAGAGTTTTTGGTATTTCAGAAAATTCTTTACTTATCATTTGCCCAATTATAGCTGATTGTACTGCCACAGGATCAAAGTTTAGATTTGTTACTGATATACCTGATTTAATGGCTGTTTCATTCAACACTTTCTCAAATTTCTGTATAATATTCAACGCATATCCCTGTGCTTCTCGTGGAGATATAGATTGATCTGTTGTAGAAATATACTTTTTTTATCTACCTCTTTCCTATACTTCTAGAAGAAGCTGTATGCTTTTCTGTTTCTAAATTATCTAGACTACTAGAGGGACGAGAGCCAGACATACCTGTAGCGCTAAGCTTACCACTGACTGATCTACTACGCAAAAACGATTGGCTGGATTCAGATGTACTGTTATCCCAACATAATACTTCTCCAATACTACTCTTGTTCGATTTTGTCACTTCAGAAACATTTTGTTTTGAACTACCCGAGCTTTGCTCTTGTTCCGTTCTAGTGGATAAGTTACTCAATTTAGAACCTGACTTACCTCTCTTACTAATACTCTGCCTATCTAAGAAAGTAGAAAGACCACTATCGAAGCCAGATGATGAACTCAAACTTGAACCACAACTGCCCTTATCGTTATCTACTGTTGATGTGTTTTGAAAATGACTTGATGCAGACTCTGAGAAATTAGACCTTACTTGCTCTTGTTCTTCCTCAAGTTGCATGAAATATCTTTCATCCTCTTGATTTAATATCACTTTAATATTATTCTTAATTGCTTTAGTATGATAACTATCCCTGCCTAACTTGCAAAGCATTTCACTAAAAATTTCTAAAGCCTCATCTTCTCTCTTTAGTCCGTAAAGCGTCAGTGCTATATTATGATGAACCATTATAATATTGAAATTATCATACTTTAGCCATTTTTCTCTTTTCTCAAGTACTTGACGATAGAGGGGAAGAGCCTTATCGTATTCATATTTCTCGCAATGGTCTACTGCCAAATTAAATATGTCATTTAGAAACTCAGGATCGTCTAGATTATCATATATACACTTCACAATGAAAGGTAATTTGCAACCTGAGAATACATCATCATCTCCTGGTAGCGTAGTTCCAAAATCAAGCCGCGTACTCTGAGCTCGTATTACAGACGGTAGCTCTGGACTACTCGTTGTTCGTGTCAAAGACAATCTCTTTACCTTTGAAGATGGAGTTGAAGGACACGTAAAAATGCCAGACACACCTTCACTCCTATTCGGTACTGTTGTAGCAGTCGAATATCGTCTAGTAATTGGTTTAGTAGTACTGGTAGATGAGAAACTATAAGTACGTCTTTTTTGTACATCAGCATTCACTTTGCGTTGCTCTTGCATTATTAAAAACACTCCTTCGTCTAGATCTACTATTAGTGGCAATATTTTTTCTTTAAAACTACTACTTGATTGTTTTTTAACTTCTTTTTTTAAATTATAACATAGTTGCTGTATTAGAGAAAAACCCTCCTCCTTAAGAAAGGATACGCTCTTTAGTTGTTGTAGTATAGATGATAGTCTTTCCGATTGTTGAATAGTTATTTTGCTACCTTTTAATTCCTTATATAGCTCTTTTAGCACAGGTAATAATTGTTGAATATACGACTTACTATTATCCTCTTGTTTAAACATAGAATAGACACCTTTTAATGTTTCTACTACATCAGGTAATACGTTTTTAGACGGTGCTTTGCGTTCTTGTATTATTTTTTCTAACTTGTCCAATTCCAAAGTGTAACCATTCATCTTCAAAATATTTCTAGCCTCTTGTTCGTTATATGGTACATAAGGACTGTAGCGGTTAATATATTCATAAGCAACAAAAATAGATAACTTTTCTTTGAGACGGGTTTTCTTTAAATCCTTATTATCACATGTTACATTTACATACTCTTTTAAATAATCAAAATAATTACTCTTAACAGATTCATATCCCTTTCTAAAAGGCAATATCCCCAAGAGAAGCTTTGCTTCTTGATGCTCAAGACTAACGGATTCAAGAAGATCACAAACTTTTTTTTCCTTTTTGATTTCTTCAAGTTCATTGCTGAGCAATGCAACCGCATACAAAAATTTCGCATCAACAAAACCACTTAAAGATAATTCTCGAAGCAGATATTGTGCGGTATGAGAATTTTTTTCATTTGATACTATGTCTCTCGCCAACTCATATTTTACATACTGGAGCATCCATTCTAATTCTTTTATTGCTTTCTTTTCTCCCATTGTATTTAAGTACTCAGTTGGCTTAAAAAAAATCGGGTTACTTAATCCAATACAACTCAAGACCCTGGAAGCTTCAATCCCAACTCTAAAATTGGTTCCTTCAGTAGCCAGCAAGACATCAGCAAAATGCATTTTCCATGACTTTCCTGATTCACTTTGAATCAAGCTGCCATAAGTTTCTATATTGTGTAACTCCATCATTCCAAGTACAAAACTACTCAAGGGGAAAAAACACTTCCCTGAATTATTCATATATTTGACAGCTTCCTTGATCAGCTCTTGCTGATTAGTGGTACTACCTTCCATAACTTCCTTGAACTTTATTATTGCATGTGCATACATTGCATGTGGGAGTTGCTGCTTCGCCGCCTCACAAATTTTATCCTTACCTACACTTTCTTGCCCTTTTTTTCTCAACTCCTCTAACGTAATCTTGAATAACATCATCAAAGTCAGATTGATCCATTGAAATATTTGACTGATCCATTAAGATACTTGAAATGTCTAATGAACTATCCAATGATAAGTCACCCATTTTTTTATCTGAACTTTCCTCTGGTATCGCAAGACTATCAATCAATTGATTGTAATCAAGTATCCTACGTAGTAATTCTTTTCTATACCTTTCGTAATGAGCATCTTTGAAGTAACTAATTTTTGGTAACTTATCATCAGATGACTTCTTTATTTTCCTCTTAGAACCACCAGCTAATATAGCTTCCCATTGATTCGATCCATGCATTCTGCCTCCTATAAAATCATTTCGTATATTTGGGTAGTAAGACCCCTGACCCACATTTATACTATAACAAGGATTTCCACCTTGTACACAATTATTTTGCATAACACCTTCATTATTTTTTTCTGCCACTCTTGAACTAGGTAGATTTGATGCAGAACAGCTCTTTTTTGATGCGGCAGAAGGTATAGATTTTCCTCCTTGACTTATAGGTACTGTACTGCTTTGTGGATCATGATCAGCAGATGATTGTCGACTTGATGAACTAATACTTTTCTCTGACCTATTGCTTAAAGTCTCTTCAACGCCTTGTGAATTCCTAACTAATGCATCATCACTATTTCCTGGTATACTTTTTTCTAGTAAAAAATCTTTTTCAACACCAAAAAACTGTAAAACATCAACCACATTTTCATGAACTTTCTCACCCTCTAGCAATTTTTCCATTGGCTCTTTACATATAGCAGCACAAACTGCCTTTAACTTATCTAAATTCTCATTCACAACCTTTGCTAACACTTCTCTAAAGAACCAGTTATTAGCTATATGATTGCCTAAGTGCAATAATTTGACTAATTCTAACATTGTGCTGTCTATAGACTTTCCATTACTTATCTTTAATTCACCACAAATTTTTTCTTTTCTATTATTATCTACAAGCGTATTGTTCAGTGTAAAAGGCCTGCCTTTTATCGCTTTATCTTGATACCGAAAAAATAATGTCGATATTAAAGCACCCACTATAATTGATCCTAGTCTTACTTCTCCTTTTTCCTTTCCTAATTTCTTTAACTCTTGCACTAATCTTTCTTTTCTTCTTGCGGTTTCTTTTTCCACCTCTTCTCCTAGATATTCTAGTTGATATACTAGATCTTTTCTGCTCATTTTCTTCATCTCTATCTTTATTCCTTGGTCTAATAAATTTAGTAAAGAATCTTTGCAACTTTCTTCGTTTTCTACCCACGAACTTATTAAATCTGCTACTGTTTCTTTTATCATATCATAGGCTTCAATAAATTCTTGCTCCTCTTGGAATCTTTGCCATTTTATTAAGCGAATAGAGTGATAAATATCACCAGCTAACATTACTGATACTGCATCTTTGTAACCCAATTTTATTACTTGCTTTAAAAGATCTTTTATATCTGAATCTTGGTAATTAAAGTTTCTTTTCATATTTGCTACAACAACAGGTTCAAGATACTGCTCTCCATTATAAAAAATATGTGCGCATCCATATACTTTTTTTACAATACACAGCACTATTTCTTGAGAACATCGATTATCAATTACATATTGCAATAAGTCTATTAGTTTTGAATAGCCAGTGAAAATTCCTTGCCATTTGTACTGTATTTTTATCATTTTTTTTGAATTTTCTTGTTTACAAATCATTTCCAATAACTGCACATTACCCTTTTGACAGATAAATTCTACAATTTCTCTTTTTCGTTCCTTTTCTATTTTACTATTAATAAGCTCAAAGCTTAGAAATATATCTTTTATATCTATCTTAACCGCAGTCTTATCATCAAGAATATTGATCCCCTTTTTTATCTCACTTAATACCTTAGATATTAAGGCCTTTTTTTCTTCATCTGTGAGATCCTGCTTTTCCTCAAGATCACGTATAATCTTTCTTGTTAATCCACTAAAAGCTAGTTCATCACTACTACAATCCTCTTTTGCTTCTTTTTTAGAATAGACATTTATATCTTCCGTAAATTGATCAGCAATACTAGCACAACTACTTGGAATTTCTGACTTTACAATTTGATTAGTTAATACTTCAACACCAAAAAACTGTAAAACATGAGTCACATTTTCATGAATTTCTTCACCCCTTAGCAATTCTTGCATTGGCTCTTTACAGATAGCAGCACAAACTGCCTTTAACTTATCTAAATTCTCACTAACAACTTTTACTAACACTTCTCTGAAGAACCAGTGACTTTTTATATGATTACCTAAGTGCAATTGTCTGATTAATTCTAATACTATATCCTCTATAGACTTTCCATTCCCTATCTTTATCTTTTCATTTAATTCATCAAGTATTTTTCCTTTTCTACTCTTCTCTCCTTTTGTGACTTTTAATGTAAACGGCTCGCCTTTCATCACTTTATCCTGATATTTAAAAAATAATGTTGATATTAAAGCACCCACTATAGTTGATCTTAGTATTACTTCCCCCTTTTTCTCTCCTAGTTCCTCTAGCGTTTTCACTAATTTTTTTTTGCTTATCTTAGCTTTGTCTCTCACCTCTTTTCCTAGATATTCTAGTTGGTGTATGAGATCTTCTTTGCTCATTTTGTGCAATTCTCCCTTTATTCCTTGGTCTAATAAATTTAGCACATAATCTTTGCAACTTTCCACCGATGAATTTATTACATCTGCTACTGTTTCTTTTATCATATTGTAGGCTGCAAGAAATTCTGGCTTCTCTTTAAATATTTTCCATTTCATTAAGCGAATAGAGTGATAAATATCACCACTTAACATTACCAATACTGCATCTTTGTAACCTAGTTTAATTGCTTGCTTTAAAAGCTCTTTTACAACTGAATCTTGGTAATTAAATCTTCCTTTCATCTGTTGAAATCGGAAGCTATCAAGGTACTGTTTTCCATTCCAGAAAATATGTGCATATCCATAAAATTTTTCTGCAAGACATAGTACTATTTCTGGAGAGCATCGATTGTCAATTACATATTGCAATAAGTCTATTAGTTTTGAATAGCCAGTAAAAGTTCCTTGCCATTTATATTGCCTTTCTACCTTACATCCTTCCTTTAGATCCTTACTCTCTTGCTTACAAATCATTTCCAATAACTGCACGTTACCCTTTTGACAGATAAATTCCACGAAATTCTTTCGATCTGAAGGATCTATCAGAGGATTAGCCACTTCAAATAATGCAAATATCCTTTGCGTATCAAATCTTATATATTTATTATTCTGCTCTTCATTTTCATTTTTTGGATCATATTCTGTATTTTTAGCTAAACATACTTCGCATGCTAGCCTTATTAGTAGTTCAGACTTATTTTCGTAAGCTAGCTCTGGATGTTCTTCCATCCACTTTTTCGCATTAACATCAAAACCTATTTTTTCTTTTAATAACTCATACCAACGTTCTCCTTCTGCTTCTGCAGAACTTACAACTGGTGGTTCACATCTATCAGTAGATTTACTTCCAGTTTCTTTAGCAGATGTTTTGGAAGATTTTTGCCTTTTTTTGACCGGCTTAGATGCTTCATCTCCCTTGGAAGAAGAGGAAGGTTTTGAAGTATTTGGCATAGTTACCCCTCATTTATGAATAAAACAAACACTGTATATACCATAAAAAACTAATAGTTTAATAGACATATTTTCAAACCCTGTCAATTAGCTTTGCAAACCCTCACTTTTTTGTGATTTTTGGAAAAAGTAAACAATACAATCTTTTGTGAAGCTAATTAGCATAATGTTTTTGCTGAAAATATTTTTTAAAAAAGTAGTTGATTTATGGTTTTCTATCCTAATAATAGTATTAATATAAGTTATGTAATGTTGTGTGAGGATAAAATGGATTTTGATCAATTCGTTCAAGATGATTCTTTAAGAATAAATGCTAAAGGTACTGTAGTGGACATAGAAAGATTGGTAAGCTTTTTACAAAATAATACACACATTAAAAAGCTTTCTCTAGTCGATTTAGATATTGGTGATGAAGGTGCAAAAACTTTAGCTAATGCTAATCTTTTAAATCTTACTTCTCTTCATCTGGAATGGAATAAAATTGGTAATGAAGGTGCAAAAGCTTTAGCTAACGGCAATCTTATAAATCTTACTTCTCTTCATTTGGAATGGAATAAAATTGGTAATGAAGGTGCAAAGGCTTTAGCTAAGCTTACAAACCTTACTTCGCTTACTTTGGTAGGGAATGAAATTGGTTATATAGGTGCAAGAGCTTTAGCTAAGCTTTCAAATCTTACTTCGTTTACTTTGGTAGGGAATGAAATTGGTGTTAAAGGTGCAGAAGCTTTAGCTAAAGGCAATCTCACAAATCTTACTTTTCTTCATTTAGAATGGAATGAAATTGGTAATGAAGGTGCAAAGGCTTTAGCTAAGGGCAATCTTACAAAGCTTACTTCTCTTGCTTTAGGATGGAATGAAATTGGTTATATAGGTGCAAAAGCTTTAGCTAACGGCAATCTTACAAACCTTACTTCTCTTCATTTGAAATTGAATACAATTGGCGCTGAAGGTGCAAAAGCTTTAGCTAACAGCAATCTTACAAATCTTACTTCTCTTCATTTGATGGTGAATGGAATTGATCATAGAGGTGCAAAAGCTTTAGCTAACGGCAATCTTACAAATCTTACTTCTCTTAGTTTGGTAGGGAATAAAATTGGTGATGAAGGTGCAGAAGCTTTAGCTAAAGGCAATCTTACAAATCTTACTTCTCTTCATTTGGAACGGAATAAAATTGGTTATATAGGTGCAACCGCTTTAAGGAAAGCATTAAAGAAGGGTAAGTTTCCAAATCTTGCTTCTCTTAGTTTGGTAGGGAATAAAATTGGTGATGAAGGTACAGAAGCTTTAACTAAGTGTACAAGTCTTACTTCTCTTCATTTAATAGAGAATAAAAAATGGGCAACTACGCCATCTAGAGATACTTTAAATAGAAGGTTTTCCTTAGAGCCAGTATCTATAGAATCTTTCAACAAATTTATACAAAGAGCAAAGCAGCAAGAGGCTGGTGCAGTTGTAGGTTATGATGAAGTTAGTAAAGAGAAGCAAAAGGATTTTAGCCAATATGTGAATGGCAACGCTTTAGTAGTATCAAGTGCTATAATCAATATAAACGAGCTAGTAAGCTTTCTACAAAGTAGAACAGACATTACAAAACTTAGTTTAAAAAGCGCAAGGGTTGGTGCTGAAGATGCAAGAGAATTAGCTAAGCTTACAAACCTTACTTCTCTTCATTTGGAACTTAATACAATTGGTGCCAAAGGTGCAGAAGCTTTAGCTAACGGGAATCTTACAAACCTTACTTCTTTTGATTTGAAATGGGATACAATTGGTGATAAAGGTGCAAAAGCTTTAGCTAACGGCAATCTTACAAATCTTACTTCGCTTACTTTGGTAGGGAATGAAATTGGTGCCAAAGGTGCAAAAGCTTTAGCCAAGGGCAATCTTACAAAGCTTACTTCTCTTGATTTGAAGTGGGATACAATTGGTGATAAAGGTGCAAAAGCTTTAGCTAACGGGAATCTTACAAATCTTACTTCTCTTAATTTAAAGGGTAGCAAGATTGGTGATAAAGGTGCAAAAGCCTTAAGTGAAGCATCAAAGAGTGGTAAGCTTCCAAATCTTACTTCTCTTGATTTTGGAATGACTCTTGACCAGTATGTTAGAGGTAATTCTTTAATCATAATAGGTACTAAAATAAATATAAGTAAATTGGTACGCTTTTTACAAAATAGAACAAATATTACTAAACTTAGTTTACAAGAGGTAAAAATCGATGATAAAAGCGCAAAGGAATCAGCTCATTTGATGAATAAAATTGGTGTTGAATGTGCAAAAGTTTTATCTAAGCTTCCAGATCTTGCTCCTTCTTATGTGGTAAGGAATAAAATTGGTGCTGAAGATCTGAAAAAATTAGCTAAGCTTCCAAATCTTACTTCTCTTCATTTGATAAGAAATGAAATTGATTATAAAGGTGTAAAAGCTTTAGCTAACGGCAATCTTACAAATCTTACTTCTCTTAATTTAAGGGGTAGCAAAATTGGTGCTGAAGGTGCAAAAGCTTTAAGTGAAGCATTAAAAGATGGTAAGCTTCCAAATCTTACTTCTCTTGATTTGGGATGGAATGAAATTGGTGCTGAAGGTGTAAAAGCTTTAAGTGAAGCATTAAAAGATGGTAAGCTTTCAAATCTTACTTCTCTTGATTTGGGATGGAATGAAATTGGTGCTGAAGGTGTAAAAGCTTTAAGTGAAGCATTAAAAGATGGTAAGCTTTCAAATCTTACTTCTCTTGATTTGGAATGGAATGAAAAAATTAGTAAAGAGAAGCAAAAGGATTCTAATGTAGGTAAATGGGCTATTGTTAAGAGTACACTTTCTGGTATATCTACTGCTAAGCATTCTACAACGTTGCAGGCTTCATCCAAATGATTAAGTATACACAACAAGCTCTTCTTTGTAGTAATCCAGCATAACGCAGAATTGGCCTACTTTTGCCATATGGACTGCTGATCTTCTATGAAAACTCAAACATTGCAAAATAATAAAAATATTATGTTGAAATTAGCTTGACTCATGTTATATATTATATACAATATATTATTTATCTATACTAGGAGGGGAGTATGGTTGGGGTTAAAGAATCTGTGGAACATATCTTGCCAGTGGGTAATAAACAAACTAACGCACAAGAACTAAATTATGAATTAAATCCTGAGCAAGAGTATTTTTATAAATTAAATCTTGAGCAAGAGTATTTTGAAACAGATGAACTATTTGATGATGAATATGAGTTAATTAAATCAGAACATCTATCACAAGTTCTGTGTAATGATCCGTTAGAAACCTTAAGAAAGCGAGGATACTCAGAGAGTGAGATAGATGAAATATACAATCAGGGTGATTCTTGGTATACTCAAATGACTATGCCGACACTTAAAGATAATGTACCACCATCTTTAATGGATAGTAGAAGTTCACTACGTCAACAAGTTTGCGTTTGGTTTACGGAAGATCATGATCTTACAGAAAGTGGAAAGAAGTTAAACAAAGAGCTGCTAAATATTTTAAAGTATCTAGACTGGTATGATGAAAGTGTTCCCTTTGATTATGATAATGTTTATGAGCTTGAAGAATTTTTAAAAAATAATAAAAGCAATCCGGATCTAAAAGTTGTTCTTAACCTTATAAAGAGGGGAATCTTATGCAACAGTACTGCATGCGGTTTCAGGGGCTCATATACATGAAGTAGGTCGCAATCAGGAAGATCAAGCTGTAAGTTTACTCTTGGCAGCAGGAGCAGATCCCAACGCAAAAAACATCGCAGGAGAGACGCCTTTGCACTATGCTGCTGCTATTGGTAATAGTAAAGGTGTAAGCTCACTACTTCGGGGAGCAAATATATGTGATAAACAAGGAAAAACTCCACAACAGGTTGCAATCGATAATGGTCATTACAATGTGGCAGAGCTCCTTTTAACTAAAGAACAAAAGGAATTGAAACAAGAATTATGCAACATTTGGTTCAATCATTCAGATTTTTTTGCCTTAAATAAATTAAAAGAGCTTGTAAAAAAGTTTTTAGATGAACATAAGAGTAACCCAGACCTAAAAGTGGTATTAAGTATTCTAGGAGCGTCATTTCTTAAATACGCTGATATTATTTGTTATAGTAATGCAGGTATCTCTGATGTTAATGAAGCTATTGGTGTAGAAATAAGAAACTTATTTTTGAAAGCAGGAGCATCATACGATGTTTCTCGTTCAACAGCAAAAGCAGAACATGATTTTGGTTTATTCCATAATTTAACGTTAAATCAACAGAGAAAATTAGATGAATATTTTAATATGGTATCTAAGGCTGAAGATATGGACAAACTAGCAAAAGTTATAGATAAGGCCATCAGATCTGGAGTGCAGCTAAATTTTAACAAAGACTGTTCTCCAGGAGACCCTATTGCATCTAATTGGTATAGTCTAGCAGATTGGACTCTAAAAAGAATTGGCGAGTTAAGTAAGTTGAAAAGAAATCCTGAAGTTGCTAGTGACATGGTGTGTAGCTTGGTATCAAGAGGAGCAATTTTCCGCAATAGAAATAGTATTGATGTAATTGACAAGCTGGAATTAGAATTTAAGCATCATAAAGATAATATCTTCGGTGCTTATACGGAGTACATCGATAATTCTCATAAATTTATTAAGGTTGCGAGAAGTGCCACCAATGGTAGGCTGAATGATTCAAGGGTGGATAATGCTGTTTTTTACTTAGAATATTCAGAGAACAGTACAATAAATGTTGCAATGATTACAGGTGTAGTAAGAGATCTAGAACTAAATCAGGAAGAGGTGGAATATCGTAGAAATATAATAAAGATCGGAAAAAGCGAGGTGGATATTATAACAGAAAATGGTATAAGGAATTACACTAACCTTGCAGATAATAGTGATATAGTGTTAACTTTCCCTACCAGTCAGGGAGAGTTAGAAGTTAGATTATATCCTGATAAGCAAAATGAAGGTCAAATAAGGGTAGAAGTAAATAATCAAGATCTGCTAGAGCAATTAAAAAATTGTGGAGAAAAATTAGGTAAGAATTGTTTACTTGGTGGATATTCGGTTTATGATGCTATTGAGCAGGGGTATTTTGAAAGGTATGGAAAACCTAGTCAATCTCATAGTACATCTAAAACTTGGGCAGATAAAGTACAAGAATCAAGGAAAAGTCAGCGTGAGGAGATATTAAATTTATGAGCAAAAAAATGAAGCGAAAGATATTGGCTTTGCTATTTCAAAAACATCTTGCTTTATTTTATTATTTTAGTAGTAGTATAATGTTTTGGGAGGGTTTATGCATAATGCAATAGAACAAAATAACCTTAGTAAGGTTAAAGAGCTTGTTAGAAATGGAGCAAGTCTTTACATTAGAGATGTAAGTGGCAGAAAGCCTATGCATTCAGCTGCCAAGTTTGGTCGTAATAATATTATAGAGTTTTTTTTAAGCAAAAAAATGAATATTGATGATGTTAACAGTAATGACAGTACACCATTACACTTTGCTGCTAGGTATGGTCAGTTAGATACTGTAAAGTTTCTTGTAGGCAAAGGAGCTAACATTAATTTTAAGGATGGAATTGGTGGCAAAAAACCCATACATAGTGCTATCATTGGAGGTCATAAAAATATTGTGGAGTTCTTATTAAGCAAGGGAGTGAGTGTTAATGATGCTGATGAAATTGGTAGAACCACATTACACTATGCTGCATCTGAGGATAAATTAGATATAGCAAAATTTCTAATTGATAAAGGGGCTAATATTTATGCTAATAATACTTATGGTCACGAGCCTATACATCTTGCTGCTTACGCAGGGCACGTAAATATTATAGATTTGTTCTTAAGTAAGGGAGTAAGCATTGAAAATACCAATAAAAATGGTTTAACCCCACTACACTATGCTGCTCGATTTGATCACTTAGATCTTACAAAGTTTCTAATTAATAAAGGAGCTAATATTCATGCTAAAACCATTAAGGGTCAAAAACCTATACATCTTGCTGCCCGCGGAGGATACAAAACTGCTAATACTGCTAATATTGTAAAGTGCTTCTTAAGCAGCGGAGTAAGTATTAATGATACTGATACAAATGGGTTAACTCCGCTACATTATGCTGCTAAACATGCTGAATTGGAGGCTGTAAAACTGCTAATAGATGAAGGGGCTGATATTCATGCTCAAACTGTTGATGGTCAAAAGCCTATACATCTTGCCGCTCGCGGAGGAGGACGAACAACCCCTAATGTTATAGAGCTATTCTTAAATAAGGGAGTAAGCATTAATGAAATTGATGCAAATGGTTTGACTCCGCTACACTATACTGCTGGTGTTGATGGGTATTTTAAAGAAATCACTGCAAGGTTTCTAATTAATAGAGGTGCCAATACTCAAGTTAAAGATAATAATGGCAAAACACCTTTAGATCTTGCTAGAGAAACTGGACGTATGGGAATTGCAAGTATGTTAAGTACTACAAAAGTGACGGATGTATCGTTACAACAGCACTCTGCATCAAGTAAATTTCTCAGTAGAGTTTGAGAAGGATAACGGGAGAAAAACTTTATCTATTTAAAGTAGAAAATTATCATAAATTTTGTGTTAATTTAAAACTAATTAGTGTTAAAAATTTAAGTGATCTAGCTGTTTCTAATAACCACAATTAGCATACGCGAGAACAAGTTTGTTTTGGGATGCGTTGGTCTACCACTTGACTCGTTCGAACTTTTTTACATGGTAATTTTATTATACGCTAAAATCACCTATGTTAGCCTACTTTCGCCACATTTATATATGAACTAATTTGCTGGGCTTTGTTGGAATAATTCTAAACCTTCATTTTCGTAACCCTATATTTATGTGGCTTGTTCTCACAAATATATGTACTGTTTTTTGAAAAAGTAAACATTCAAGATTTTTATGACGCTAATTTTTAGTATGTTTCTACATGAATCAAGCTATAGTAAACTAAAGTAACTAGTAATAACATTATATAAAATGTGAAGAAATATACAAATCTTGACTTTCTTACTTAAAGTATGTAATATTAAATTATGTTATTTTGTGATATGAGGAAACTATGACTTTAACGTTAAAATGGTGGGACGAAATATTAAATACAGTAAAACTCAACAACTCAAATGAGGATGATATACTTAAAAAAATAAAGGCGAAATTAAGAGAGCAAGATGAAGGTACATATCAAGAGTGGGAACAGAAAGGCTTTGATATAAATCACCCATTCACCATAACCACAGACAATGGCCAAACTGATGAAGAATATACGTTGCTGCATTTTGCTGCTTACAATGGCCATAAAGATGTAGTAACAACTCTATTAGAAGAAGGGGCTAATGTTAATGAGAAACACGCTGGTGGATGGACTCCTTTACATATAGCTGCTCACAATGGCCATAAAGATGTAGTAACAACTCTATTAGAAAAAGGGGCTAATGTTAATGAGAAACACGCTGGTGGATGGACTCCTTTACATATAGCTGCTTACAATGGCCATAAAGATGTAGTAACAACTCTATTAGAAGAAGGGGCTAATGTTAATGAGAAAGAAGATGATGGATGGACTCCTTTATATATAGCTGCTCACAATGGCCATAAAGATGTAGTAACAACTCTATTAGAAAAAGGGGCTAATGTTAATGAGAAACACGCTGGTGGATGGACTCCTTTACATATAGCTGCTTACAATGGCCATAAAGATGTAGTAACAACTCTATTAGAAGAAGGGGCTAATGTTAATGAGAAAGAAGATGATGGATGGACTCCTTTACATATAGCTGCTCGAAATGGCCATAAAGATGTAGTAACAACTCTATTAGAAGAAGGGGCTAATGTTAATGAGAAAGAAGATGATGGATGGACTCCTTTACATATAGCTGCTCGAAATGGCCATAAAGATGTAGTAACAACTCTATTAGAAGAAGGGGCTAATGTTAATGAGAAACACGCTGGTGGATGGACTCCTTTATATATAGCTGCTCACAATGGCCATAAAGATGTAGTAACAACTCTATTAGAAAAAGGGGCTAATGTTAATGAGAAACACGCTGGTGGATGGACTCCTTTACATATAGCTGCTCGAAATGGCCATAAAGATGTAGTAACAACTCTATTAGAAAAAGGGGCTAATCCTTTAATAAAGGATAAAGCAGGTTACACTCCGAAACAGCTAGCTGAAGATAAAAATATAATACAGCTTTTAAAAGAGGCAGAAACTAACCACATAATTGGCAAAGCAGTAAAAGCTGGTAGTGTTTGTGTTGCTATAGCCGCATTAGCAGTTGGTGGTGGACTTTTTGCTGCTGGTGTTGCATTACCAATATTGGCTTTAATTGGTATAGCTGTAGCAGTTGCGTTAGTAATAGGAGTTATTGCTGGTGGTATTACATATTTAGTATCAAGGCCTAGTGATAAGCTAGATAAACCTGACTCAGAAGTAATTAACCAACAAGCATCTGAAAGAGCCTGCTAACAAAAGCCCAAGCAGAAGGGAGGAACACCTTTTACCTTCCTTTCTTGTTTTCCGTTGGGAATGCTCAAGATCTTATGGTGCTATTAAGTTAACAGCTTAAGATAATTTCTAAAAAAGTTATTTCAATGCTTATGATTTTTCAAGTATACCCTTTTATGTTGGATTCAAAGAAGACTCAACAATAGACTGCTCCACACTTTCTACTTTCTCGAGCTTGGTGTTGGGATTTATGATATTATACAGCGCGAAACCCATCCACACCAATCCAGCTATTCCCACAACCGCTGCTACTACAGGCATTTTCATGATATATAATGCAACACCGCTTGCCAATAACACTGCACCAACAACACCAGCCAGGATTGCTCGTCTTTGTTGCATTGATAGTTTTTCTTTTTTGTCTGCAGTATTTTCTTTGCTAGATCCATTATCGAAACATGCAGCAGAAGAAAGGCTGTTGGAAGCATTTGGTTCTTGTATGTCAGTTTCTGTTACAGCAGTTTCATTTTTTTCGCATATTCCAGTATTATCAAGCTTTTCTATTGAGGCAGCGATATCTTTGTCCTCTGTAGCTATTGCATTACTGTTTTCGCATGGTTTATGTTCTGTAAGACTACTTTTATTACTATTTTCATATGCGTCAGCCGGTGTCTCGATATTACCGATAGTATCTTGAAGCACTTTTTCACTTTTAGTTGTAGTAGTTTTGGCTGTTACAACAGTGGGCTGCTGCTCTATGTCTGCACTGCTAGAAATACTTGGCTCTTGTATCTTTGAACCCTTCCAATTTTTGAATTTTCTAGCAATAGCTTTCCTTATCTTTTTCATAATCTCTATTAAAATTTGTTGTATCTAATGTGCGTAATTTAACCGTAGAACTTTTTCAACTGTTCACTCCACAGCATCGGTATTTCCCTTAAATCAACTAACCGCAAATTACTTGGCTGTCTCCCATTTACTATGTCTTCTTTAATTTTTGGTGCTAAATAATTTAACCTTAAAATTTGCTGTATTCTTCTCATGCTTATCTTAATTTTAGTGCTCAGCTCCTTCACACTTCTATATTTTCCTACCTCCAGTTGTCGTTTCCATAGGTGAGCTCTTACCACTGCTTTGAGTAACGCATTATTTGTTTTACCTTCTGGCTCTATTACTGTACATTTGTTTCCTTTCTTTTTTAACCATATCGGTATAAATTCTATCTTATCCTCTGAACTCACTTCTATTCCATCTTCTTTTACCATTACTCCCTTTATTAATTTTTTCATTGCTTCTTTCTGTTCTCTGAAGCTTAAATTTTCTCCATCCCCATATAAGCATTCGGCTCTTTTCATCACTTCTTTTTCTATTTCCCCAGCTACTATAGTTCTGTTTATTGATTCACAACCTTTTCCCCTTAAGTGATTGTTACATATGTAATATCGATATCTTTTATTTTCTTTTTTTGAGTATGTCAGTGTCATATTTACGTCACAGCTCTTGCACTTGATTATCCCCTTTAGTAGTGCCTCTTCATATTTTTTCCCTTGATATGGCTGATTCTTTATTAATTCTTGCGCTTTTTGCCAGTTTTCTTCTTCTATTATTGCTTCATGCTTTCCTTTATACTGTTTCTCATAATGCCTTATTTTTCCCATGTATATTGGATTTGTTATTATTCTCCTTACCGTCGCTTTTTTAAAGATATTTAATTTTGTTCTGTAACCTTGACTATTTAGCTCTCTTGCTAACTCTGCCATTGAATTCAGCTCCAAATATCTCTCAAATATATACCTTACCACCTTTGCTTCTTTTTCATTTATTATTAATTCTTTATCTTTTACATCATATCCAAGCGGCAAAGTTCCCCCCATCCATAGTCCGTGTTCTTTTGATGTTGCTATTTTATTTTTTACTCTCTCTACTATCATCTCTCTTTCTAGCTGTGCTGCTCCTGATAACACCGTTTGTACGAACTTTCCCATTGGCGTATTATTATCAAATATCTGCGTTACTGCTACAAAATTTACTCTATGTCTTCTAAAAAATGATGTAACTTCGATGCTGTCTTTTGTTTCTCTTGAGAGCCTATCGAGCGTATATACCACTACACAGTCTATCTCTCCTCCTTTAACATCTTCAAATAATTCCTTTATTGCTGGTCTTTCTAAGTTCTTTCCTGAGAAGCCTCCATCATCGTACCTTTTGGCCAATGCTACCCAGCCTTCTCTGCTCTTTATGTACTTTTCACATGCTACTCGCTGGGCATCAAGGCTATTAAACTTTTGTTCTAGCCCATCCTCATTTGATTTTCTTGTATATATCGCACACCTTACTTCTTTTAGCATTTTCAACTTCCATTTTTATCACGCATTCCAAATAATAAAGGTCCGTTGTAGCTCATTCCCATTATTTTTCCGGCTACTGCTGATAATGATGTGAAAAATTCTTCTCTGTAGATTAAACCCTTGTCTGTTACCATTACCGCATGCGTTTCTTCCCCTCTCTCTAATATTAGCTCTGTTCCTGCTACTGGCAGTTTATCGCTACTTATTCTTTTTCCCTTCTCTAGCCGATCTGCCAGATACTCTAGTCTTTTTGCTCCTTTTCTTGACATTTTTCCATACGCTTCCTCCTGCATTCTATATGCTAATCTAGGTATCAGATATTTCTTTGAATGTTTAGGTGCCTCTTCCCCAAATACCTTCTTCCACGTTTTTCTCAGCTCACTCAAAGGTTTTCTCTCTAAATTCATTACTTTCTTTTCTGTTTCTCTTCCCATATTTTCAGCCTCTCATAGAAGGTTCTATTTGTTCAAATAGCTTCTCAATTCTGTCTATTTCTTTCTTCAATACTTCAGTTACTTCTTTACTGGTTTTCGCATAATCCATCCCTGTCATTCCAAATTTATCTGCTTGCTCTATTTCTGCTCCTGCTTTTACTAGCTCCTCCACTATTTCTTTTTCTCCTACCATGCACGCAAGGTGTAGAGGTATGCATTTATTTCCATATTCCTCAGCATTTACTTCTGCTCCTGATTTTATCAATTCTCTCACGATTTCTAGATGTTTCTCCGTTACCGCTAGGTGCAGTGCTGTGTATCCTTTCACATCTGCTGCATTCACATTCACTCCTTTTTCAACTAATAAACTCACTGTTTTTGCGTCTATTGCATAATGCAGTTCCTTCTCGTCTCTTGCATAAATATTTTCATGTGAGTTCTCTAATAATTCTTCTGCTGACTTATTAAATTTGCCAAGCTTTAACATAATCCACCTCACCTTTTCTTTAAAATCAAGTCCCCTTTTTAAGCCTTTCTTCCTACTACATTTTCTACCTCATCTATCATTTCATTCACTTGGCTGATTATCTTGCTTGCTAAATTTTGACATTCTTTCTTTATTAGCGATTTGTCTCTCTTCCTTATTTCTTCTATCTCTATTATTTTTAACTCTGGTAAATAACTCCCATTCAACATGTCTGCTATTTCTCCCACTAGCCCCTCTATTCCATAGCACGTCAGTTCTCTACTTTTTGTTATTCCTCCTTGTTCTCTCAGAAATTTACTCGCCTCTTCACTCTCTTTGCTATCACATAGACGATACTTTTCACTTTCCCAAATGTAATACATTGGTGTTGCACCATATTTATTCAGTTGATTAACCTCAGCTCCTGCTTTTACTAGCTCTTTTATTATTTCAACTTTTGCTCCTCCTATTTTGCACGCAGAGTGGAGTGGCGTACATCCACTGACATATTGAGTGGCATTTACTTCCGCTCCTTCCCTTAGCAGCACTTTTACATTTTCTAAACTTTTTGCGAATACTGCACAGTGCAGAGGTGTATAACCATTTTTATCTCTTGCATTAACATCTGCTCCTTTTTCTATTAATAACCTCACTGTTTTGTAATTGGAGATTTCTACTGCTTGGTGTAATATCGTCTCTCCTTCTTCATTTCTTTTATTAATGTTTTTAAACCCATTACTTGATACTTCTTTAAAAAACTTACTAAAAGATTCTCTCTTTTCTTTGCTAAACTTCATACTTACCTCACAAAATTAGCTTTTCTAGCGTTAGATAAATTTCTTATATTTACCTGCTGCTATTCAAGTCATGTCCGTTTTAGCATAAAAAAGCAAGTCCTTTTCTTTTTATTTCATACACTTTAAACTATTATTAATATAATATATGAGGATCTAAATATAAGTATTTAACTTATTACACATATTGCTTGACTATTTTTCCAACTTCTGTGCAAATGTCGATGTTCGTGCCATTTCAGTACTCCCGGGTAAAACACTAAAATGTGCTTTTCTAATTCGTGTATTGAGTCTTTTTGCTCTGAATATAAGTCGTTTTTATAGTAAATGTTGTGTTCTGCTAAAACATATTTTCTGACCTTCTGATCTGTATAATTTTCTACTTTGTAACGATGGATAATACTGAATCTTTCTAAAATTGGCTTGTGTTTTAAATTCCAACGTTGCCCTGAAAGTTTATCGTTTCCCAATACAAATTTATTTCCTTCTTCTTCTATTCTACCAACCGGAAAACAGCTATTTATTTCTCCTAATTTCCAGCTATCTGACAGTACAATCTGCGCTTTTGCAAATTTAATCGATGGTAATAAACTCTGTGGTAATGGATATAGTGCTTTTAAGTTGTACCACAAATGATTTCTTTCATAAATACTGTTATAATTCTTTGTGTGAGGCTCGGTTTCTCCAAGCACTGCTACATCCAACCGATATATATCATTGCTTAAAGCTCGTTCATAATGATCGCGTAGATAGTTTTCTATAATCCTAATAACTGGACCACTAGACCTGAAAAAATTTACTCTTCCAAATGATAACACTGGTCCATCTTTTTCTATTTTTACCCCTGAATAGTCAGAAAGAAGATCTCCAAATAAACTCTCATCTAATATAAATCTCTGCGCATTATAATAATCGTTAAAAATCCTCATCAATCTGGATCTTGCAGGCAATGACAGCTTTGCAAGTTCTACTACTGCATCTACAAAAAAGTCATTTGGAACATCTTTTATACCTATCTGCAGCTCAAAGAAGTGCTTTCCAGGTGGTTCTTCGATAATTGTAATATCTTCTATATTTGCCCACTTTAGTGCTATTTTGAGTGATTCTGGGGTTCCTCTCAGTCTTTGAAATTTCACTCCTTCTACTACAGCTTTTCTTTTGTCTTTTACCCAGCGTAGTATTTCCCCCAATTCATATTCCTCAATTAGCCAAGGTAATATTCTTTCTTCTAATCTAAATTTAAACCCTCTTATACAGCTTGGATCAACCCTATAATCTGTTGCATCTACTAGCGCTTTTTCTTGTTTTGTTGCATTTGGTGGCAGTAACATTAATTCAACTCAATCTTTAAATTTCTCAAATTTGCACACTCGTTACCTAGCACCACAACATCCTCTCTTGGCTCAATTAATTCCACATTTTCTACACCCTCTACAAATAGATTCGCTATTATCCACGATCTTGTTACACTCCATCCCAACCTTCTACTTGCTTCAAACTTCTTGATGAACTGCTTCTTGATTTCTTCCTCTGATATTATAGGACTTATGCTCATTCTGCTGTGAATATCTATTTCCGTAATATTGCAACCTATCACTGTTACTGTATCGGTTAAAACCCTTATATCATCTCTAGTAACCTGCTTTTTTACAATTTCTAGTAGCTCTTCTGACACTATGCCAGTTGTGGATAATTGTGTTGATAAGATTGAAATTTGTACTTTCCCTGGTATAGTTGATTCCACTAGTGCATCTTTTACTCTACTATCTGCTGACAGTGCATGATATTTATAATATTCCTTACTTCCTCCTGTTGACCAACCTGCTATCTTTGCTTTAATTCTTTTTCTAAATCGTTCGTCCTCTTCTTCTTTCTGCCTCTCCACTCCATAAAACTCAGCTAAATTATCAAGATCTTCTCCCGTTGCAAATTTTAGTAAATTGCTCTTTACTGCTTCGTTCATCCTTTGTCTGAGTAAAAGTTCTCGCCATGCTGCTACCTCCAGAATCTTTATTGCTGGATCGGATTCTACTAACGCTGAAAAGGTTTCATCTCTACACACTAACTCCTCCTTCATTCTGGAAAATATTTCCTCGAAACTTAGCTTTTCTACAATATTTGGCAACTGCATACTTATATAACCATTCCATCAAAGCGAATGTTTTTCCCACTTGGTACGTATAATCCTTCTAGGTCAAGCGTTACTTTTCCTTCTTTCACCTCTGTCATTTTTACTTTTTCTAACTTAAACCTCTTTTCCCATTTTTCCAAAGCTTCTGCAGTTGCCGCATATATCTCAAGTGTTAAATCTTTATTTATTGGCTTATCTACTAATTCAAATAGCCTTGAACCATAACTTCTCCTCATAATTCTACTGTTAATAGGAGTGGTCAGTATATCAATTATCGATTGCTTTAAGTGCTCTATTCCCTCTAATTCTTTCCCTGTTTTAGCATCCATTCCTTTCATATATTTTTCATGGATTTGACTTAATACTTGCATGTTTTTCACGTGCTATAGAAATAGCCTTTCTCAACTTCTTTTCAAGAATTTCTTTAGAAGGAAGCTGTGTTAAATACTGTGCAACATGAATATTAGAGCCTTCGAGTTCAAGATATTCTATATCCTCTTGATCCTTATCAGCACATAAAATAATCCCTAACGGTTTTTCTTCACCTGCTTTTCGTTCATTTTTATCTAACCAATTTAAATACCATTCCATCTGTCCTTTATAAGCTGGTTCAAAGCGACCTATTTTTAGTTCTATTGCTATAAGGCGTTTTAATCCTCTGTGAAAAAATAGCAGGTCCAAATACCTGTCAGTTGTTTTAGTACTCATCCTTTTTTGACGTGTTACAAAACAAAAATCATTTCCAAACTCTTGTAAAAATTTTGTCAATTCATCCAAGATTGTATTTTCTAGATCAGTCTCACTATAACTTGATGGCAATTCCATGAAGCTAAGGAAGTATGGGTCATGAAAAATGAATTCTGGTGCTAACATATTTTCTTCACGTAAATTTTTTATACTCCTTCTTATAAACTCTTCAGGTTTTTTTGCTAGCGCTGTACGTTCATACAACATAGTATCGATTTTACTACGTAGTGCCCTAACACTCCACCTTTCAATACGACACATTTCTATATAATAATTACGCTTCAGCTCATCAGAAATTGCAATAATTTCTACAAAATGTGACCAACTCAATTGTTGTGACAGTGTCGCGACAATTTCTTGATCAGAAAAGAATTTAGAAAATTGCACCATACGAAATAATGACGCTCTATCAAAACCACGTCCATATTTAATCTGAAGTTCTTTTGCAAGTTGGGAGATGATTTGCTTCCCATAATCTGCACGTTTGTGCTTTAGAATATCTTGATCAATTCTAGAGCCAATTTCCCAGTTTAACAATACTAGAGTAGAATTGAATTGAACAGAAAGATGATTTTTTGCTCTATCTATTAAATTACTAATGTCTCCTAATAGGCTAGTAGTTATATCCATATTCATAACTTTATTTTTGATAAGTATAGCATATTTTATCCTGAAAAAATGTTACTGCTACCACTGATCACCTTGGAACCACAAGAAACCATATCACCAACTCTTCCCACTCCAAACCCATTTGCAAACACTGTTTTTGATCCTTCAGTTAATACTCTACCTTCTGTAAAATTATCTCCTTTTCGGCAAACTGGCTTACCATTTACAAAAACATTGTTACTGCCACTAACGCAAAAATGTAGTGTTGCTTCTGCACAATAATCTCCTACTCGCACAACCGATTTATTCATCAATTAAGGTGTGTGATTCATATAGGTTATTACAATAAAAATGTAAGATCAAATAGAAATTTGTACTTGTGATAGTTTATATACCTTATTACAATTATGGTGGGAAGTATATCAACAAGAAAAGCCGCAAGTAAATGGACTCTAAAGTTAAGCTACGCCTGAATTGGGTAAACCTATATAAAAAATTAGGTCATGCAGGAAGAGTATGTCAGCACTATAATATTTCACGCTTTACCTTACGCAAATGGTGTAAACGTTACAAGGAGTTTGGTGAAAAAGGATTAGAAAATCTTAGTAGCAGGCCTAAAACCTCACCTTTACAAAAAACCAATATATCTAGTGATCAACTTATTCTCCACTTAAGAAAAACTAGAAAATTAGGAGCAAGACGTATTCAAACTGAATTGAAACGTTTACATGATCTCTCTTTTTCATTGGCTACTATACACAAAGTTTTCAAAAAATATGATGTAAGTCTTTTACGTATTAAACGTCATTACCGCAAACAAATAAAGCGTTACAACTGTAAAGTACCAGGAGAGCGTATACAGATGGATGTATGCAAAATAGCTTCTGGACTTTATCAGTATACCGCTATAGATGATTGTACACGTTATAAAGTTGTTACATTGTACCCAAGACGTACTGCAGAAAACACTCTAGATTTTCTTGAACAACTAAGAGAAAAAATGCCATTTCATTGTCAAAGAATTCAAACCGATAGAGGACAGGAATTTTTTGCTTATGGGGTGCAAGAATATTTGAAAAAATGGAAAATCAAATTTCGTCCTATCAAGCCATTTTCCCCGCATTTAAACGGTAAAGTGGAAAGAGCTCAGCGTACAGATTTAGATGAATTTTACAGTAGTGTTAACATCAAGGATCCTGACCTACAAATTAAACTCAGAGATTGGGAAAACCATTATAATAGACAACGTCCTCATAGCTCTCTTCAAGGGAAAACTCCATGGGAAAAATATAAAGAGCTAGAAAGTACAATTCCTTGTTTAAGTGAAGTGCAAAAAAATTACATTCCGTCAAAGGAGCCTTTTGTCATGCAAAATTACAAGCATGATCAAAGATTAAAGTCAATTCAAAAACACAACGTTACTTAACTATTTAAAATTCAGACTTAATCTGACAAATCAGTTGTTATGACCTATATGAATCACACATATTAGTAGCATGAAACAAGAGACTGATATTAGTTTTAACTACCTCAATTCTTCTGTCAGTTAATTCTTATCTGTCAGATTAAGTTGTGTCTAATACACCTAAATTCACTGTGACTTACATCCCTATCAGTGCTATGCAACAAAGCCTCCAGAATTAGCGTTTTCCATGTCTTCAGAGACTCTGTTTGCCATAAGTGTTTTTTTCTTGCTTATCTCATGCAGCGCTTCTTCTCCTCCATTTTCATATAGTTCTTTGAATCTATAAAATGTATCCCTTGAATATCCCATTACTTTACACGCCTGTGATACATTTCCTAATTGCTTTGCAAGTTCTAGCAATCCCAACTTTGGTTTTAGTATTTTTTCTTGTGTTGTACTCATATCTGACACTCCTTTAAAACTTGTTTATATTTTTATCTTACTTTGTTTGCCTGTCAGATTAAGTCTAAACTATTACAGCTGTCAGTGAATAGATGTTCGCTTGACGTTTCTATGCTTTCATTACTTTTAGGATTAAAGGGGAAATTAAACTGAACAAGATTTGGAAGCTTATTGTTGTTCAATGATTCCTGTAAAGCTACTATAGCTTTATCGCAGATACTGTCAGAAAGTAAATTAAACTCAGTAATATTTGAAAAACTACCATTCTTTAGCGCATTTATAAATTCCATTCCACCATCAGGGCTTATATCATTAGAAATTAAATCAAGCTTAACAAGATTTGGAAAGTTACCATTCTCTAATAATTTAGTGATTGCTATTGAACCTTGATCACCTATAATGCTAGAAGTTACTTTACACTCAGTAAGATTCGGAGCGATAACATTATTTAATGTTTCATTTAAAACTCCTGCGCCCTCAGCATCAATATAACAGTTGTGTAAGATGAGGCTTGTAATGTTTGAATTCTCTTGTAAAAAGTTTATTAACTTCTCCATGTGTATATGTAGATTATTTAAGTCTAAGGTATTACTATTAACATATTTATTAAGTTCTATTTCCATCATTTTTTACAATCCCTCTATTAATGAACAGAGAATTCTTATTATAGCATAAACTGCAGTCATTGTCAAGTGTATTAACAAGCTGGTACAAGATAGCTCTTCAACTCCTTCCATAACTGGGGTTCCTAGCCTTTTTTTTTAACCTTCTGCTATATGCACCTATTGCACTTTTGCTTCTCAATACACACTAAGCTGCAATTCGAAAGGCATTTGCGGCACGGCTAACAACTGCACGAGTTCTTGTCCTAAACACTTTTTCTCCTGTGATTCTGTTAGATGGACATAACCCTAACCAAGAAGTAAATTGCTTCTCTGATGACCATTTTTTAGCATTAAAACCAACTTCTGAGAGAATAGTTTGTACAGTGGATACATCAAGCCCAGGAATTTTAGTAAAATCTATGCCTGTTATTCTATATAATTCTGCATGTGCAGCAAAATTTGGTTTATTTTTCGACTTACTCTTCATTTCACTATATTGTTTATTTTTACTAGATTTTGTTTCGAATGTTTTGTAATGACCTTCGATATCTCTATCACACTCTGCTATTTTTCCTTGATAAATGTTGTATAATTCAAATTCTTGTTTAAGTACAAATAAGTGTTCTTCTCTAGAATCTCCTGTTAATGCTTTTGCTATAGTAGATTTATCGCTCTTCACATTTCGATTTCTAAATTCTGCTAAATTATTAGGATCTATTTCTCCTCCGGAGAGTAGACCGGCGGAACTTCCCCACCAGTCTCTCGCAGAACTGTGCATGAACCTCTCAGCTCACACAGCTCCCATTATTTAGCCTTTTGATCCTTGTCCTAGTTCCCAGTGGTAGAAAATATTTGGAGACCTTTTTCTCACCTTTCCTAGAAATTGGCTCGCTAGTCTTCCATGAGCTCGAAGTTTCTTATATTTTTTCCTAGCCCACTTTATTAGGTATCTCTCTATATTTCTGAGAGTTGGATGCATCTCTGATTTATAAAACCTGCCATAATACTGAAACCAGCCTCTGACTATGGGATTTACTTTCTTTGATATCTCCTCCATGGTTGTAGATGTTTGCCTGTGTATTTTCCATGATTTTATAGCTTGGTGGATCTTTTTCTTGGCTTTGTTGCTAATTGCAGGCATAAATAAGACTCTATAACCCTTAACTTTGTTCTTTGCTAACCTAGGTCTAAAAGTGTAGCCTAGAAAATCAAAGCTTTGTTTGGGAAATTCGCCCTTCCTGTAGTGGTCCTTACAGTACACTATTTGTGTCTTCTCAGGATGTAGTTTTAGCTTATACTCAGCCAATCTTTTTCCGATCATTACCTTGATAAATTCCGCCTGCTTCTGAGTTTTGCAGTGTACTATCGCGTCGTCTACATACCTCTCAAATGGCATGGTTGGATAGTTTTGTCTCATCCACATATCAAATACATGATGCATAAATATGTTCGAAATTATAGGGCTTATCGAACCTCCTTGCGGAACTCCTTTATCCCTAACTACCTTACTACCATCTGCTTGCTGAATAGGGACTTTCATCCACCGTTCAACGTACAGTATGACCCATTTGCAGTCTGTATGCTTCTTGATTGCTTCCAATGCTAACTCGTGATCCAAATTGTCGAAAAATCCAGATATATCCAGATCTACCGTCCAATCATTCTTCCAGCATCTCTTGCAAGTCGTACTTACCGCGTCCAGTGCAGATTTGTTTGGTCTATAGCCATACGAATCTTCATGAAACTTCTGGTCTACCAACGGCTCAAGATACATTGTGGCAGCTGTTTGTGCTATCCTATCTGTTACTGAAGGGATGCCTAATATTCTCTCTCCTCCTGTAGCTTTTGGTATTACAACAGCTTTTACTGGCTCTGGAAAATAACTTCCGGATGACATCTGATTCCATAATTTGTATAGATTATCTTTTAGATTTTCCTCAAACTTTGTTATCGAGACCCCATCTACACCTGCCGCTCCTTTATTTTTCGATACTTGTTTATAAGCTTTCCAAATAAGTTGCTTTGGTATATCAAAAGACTTTGTTTTATTCATTAACTCCTCCCTTTCGGTTGATAAATAATTAAAACTAAATAACTCAGCCCCTTCGCTCCATTTCCATTACAGAAACTTCTTCACTACTACGAGCTGATCCGTCCCTGTTTTTCGCATCGGTACTCTCACCCTCAGAGATCAGCTCTTTGGATTTCTCCCTTATCATCGAAACGACAGGTTCCCGCAGTTCCACACAATAGCCTGAAATAGATTCATGCCACCTCTATGCCGGACGCCACCTACCCAGTAAACAAGCTCCCGATAGGTTTATCCCAAGTGAATTCTACGCACCTGGTTTTGACATCATCGCATTAAGTTTCGACACGTGTTCAGTGGTTCACTTTCGTTCATCTCTCTATTTCACACATGACACATAATTGTGCCTTTTCCATAACGCTCACTACCTTGGCTCTTTACCAAAGCAGCTTATGGTTGTTTGAAGCCTGCTCTTGTAAACTGGCTTCAAGGGGCCCACCCTCATCTGTTGCGTAGCTTTTGCACTCAGCTTGTTCTTTTCTGAACAGTCTTTGTGTCTCTACGGCACACTAAAACTCCTTTAAGGGGAAAGTTTAATGAAATAATTAAAGATTTAGAGGAAAATAACAGTACAAGCCAAGGGAATATAAAGTTAATAAAAGGTGATGGGAATATTGAATATTTTCGAGCTAAATTAAGTGATAGTGACAGATTACTCTTTACAGGTATAAAGATTGATAACAAAGATGCTTTTGTTATTTTAGAAGTAATTCTGAATCATGATTATCATAAGTCTAAATTTTTAACAAATAGAGAAAAAGTAAAAAACATAGAAATAGTAGATAAAAACAATGAAGAAATTTCTGATAATGTAAGTACATTGGAGATTGAAGATGCTCCACAAGTTAGTTATCTCGGTAAATTTATTACTTTTAGTGCAAAGCAAGAAGATATAGTTGAAAGGGTTAAATTACCTTTAGTTATCAATGGAGCTGCTGGAAGTGGAAAGACATCAGTGGCTTTAGAGAGCCTAAAAAGGATAAAAGAGAAGTTTGAGGGAGGAAAAATTCTATATATTACCAAATCCGAAAATCTTGTAAAAGAATCGAAAAAGTTACTTGAATACGAATACTACGATGATGAGTTCAAGATTGCTGCTCCAGAAGAAATTGATTTCTTATCTCTTCATGAGTTTCTTGAAAAGCAAGCAGAAGATATAAAAAGAAAGAAGCCAATCAATAGAAGTAAGTTTTTTTCATGGTTCAATGAAATGTGCAAGAAAAGTAAATTTAAAAAGTATAAAAAAGACGGAGATAAAATATTCGAAGAATTTACAGCTGTGATAGGTGGAGGAGGCTTATTGGAAGAAGATGGAAAAGATAGATATGCTGAATTAGGAGACAGACAATCTATGTTTTCTGTAGATGAAAGGAATAGTGTTTATGATTTTTTTAAAGAGTACAGGGAGTCTATAGAAAAAGATTCAGAGTATTATGATCCTAATCTTGTTGCATATAAGTGTATTGCAGAAGGAATGTATGATTCGATTGTTGTAGATGAAGTTCAAGATTTAACCGAAAGCACGTTAGGCTTAATATTGAGAAGTTTGAAAGATGAAAGTAAGGACAAATTCTTATTATGTGGCGATGTTAATCAAGTAATACATCCTAGTTTTTTCTCTTTATCCAAATTAAAGTCTTTTCTCCATAAAAATACTACAGATAAAGAATTATCAGTTTGTACTCTTGAAAAGAATTATCGAAATAGCCAGCAAGTTATTGAATTAGCCAATCGTATACTACATCTTAAGAATTATTGTTTTGCTTCAGAAGATAAAATAACAGTAGACAACGCTTTTCTAATGAAGAGTGAAACTAAGAACAAAGGGAACGTTGGCTTTATTATTGATGATAAAAAAGAAGAAATAGCAAAAAAAATAAATGAATCTGTAAATTGTGCTGTTTTAGTTCTGGATGATGAAAGCAAAGAAGATGCTCGTAAATTGTTTGATACTCCACTTGTGTTTAATATACATGAAGCCAAAGGCTTGGAATTTGAAAATGTGATTCTTTACAAGTTTACATCATGTAAAGCTTATAATGAAATATGGAATATAGCATGTCCAAATAAAAGTGAGGGGGAGATAGATAATACTATTAACAGAATTCGTGATTCATATAACGAAAAGGAAGTTAACACTTCAAGAAATAAGGATAAGAAAGATAAGTCTTTGGAGAAATATAAATTTTATATGAACGCTCTGTATGTTGGAGTTACTCGTGCTGCTGTTAATCTCTATATTATGGATGATAAAAGTAATTTATTAAAAATAATAGAGCCAAGGGAAGAAGGTAATGTAAATATTGAGCAAGAGAAATCGAGTCTTGAAGAATGGAGAAATAGGGCACTAGAGTTAATAGAGAAAGGAAACATAGAGCAAGCAGAACTTATAGCAAGAAATTTGCAAGAAGGAAAAAAAGAATATGCTGAAGAGATTATGAATGTATTGAGAGCTAAGGGGTATCATGAAGAGGATCAGATCTTAGATAAGAACAAGCATACAAATTCAGTGTTAGGGATTGATATAAGTTCTAGGTCTTCACAAAACTCAGAACATGAAGGAGATGATATTAGCAAACCTCAGAGTAAAGAAAGTAGACATAATAAAAACAAAAAGAAGAAAGCTAAAAAATATCATCAAGTTCAAGAGGTAAAACCACAGCTTTCTTTAGAAGATAGTACTAATAGAAAACACAATAGCAAAAAGCCTCAGAATGAAAGGTATAAACAGGATTTAAATGACGCAAAGGAATCAAAAAGATTAGAGAAAAATACAAATGGATTATTTTCAGCTTTAGCAAATGGTAATTTGAAAATGGCTAAACGGTTAATTGAGAAAGGAGTTAATGTTCATGCTAGGAACAAGAATTTTACTCCTTTACATGTGGCAGCACAAATTGGCTGCTATGAAATAGTTGAATCTCTGCTGAGTAATGGAGCTGAGATTAACGTTGCTATGATTGATGGTTATTCTCCTTTACATTTGGCAGCAGAAAATGGTCACTACAATATAGTTAAACTTCTTCTGGATAATGAAGCTGATATTGATGTTGCTATGACTAATGGTCGGTCTCCTTTACATATGGCAGCACAAAATGGTCACTATGATGTAGTTAAACTTCTTCTGGAACATGAAGCTATTGTTGGTAATGATGATAAGGAAGGTTGTACGCCCTTACATGTGGCAGCAGAAAATGGTCACTACAATGTAGTTAAACTTCTTCTCGATAATGAAGCTGATATTGATGTTGCTATGACTAATGGTTATTCTCCTTTACATATAGCAGCACAAAATGGTCACTATGATGTAGTTACACTTCTTCTGAATCATGGAGCTGATATTAATGCTAAGGATAAGGCAGGTAGTACTTCTTTGTTATTCGCACTAAAGTTTAGACATTTCAAAGTGGCTGACCTTCTGCTTGCTGACCCAAATATTAATGTTGGTTGTATAGATCTCAAATCCGTTAAAAGTGAAGGAGATAAAAGAAAATGTGTTATAAAAAGAGTTCAAGATGGTGAGTTGTTTAATAAGGTAAAAGAAGCGGCAAATGAAAAGAATACAGGTAAGCTAGATGAATTGCTCGTAGAGATAGAAGAATTACTGGAATCAAAAAATAAACATGGTTTCAAACCAAGCTTAAACTATTCTCCAGATGGTAATGATGAAAATACTACTGTTGAAATTGCTATTAAAGCTGGTGAAAAGTTATTAGATCTTTTATATGATTATGCTGGGAAGAATATAGGTACAGACACTGAAATATTTGAACGACTTAAAAAGGCTAAAGAAAATTCTCAGTCTAAGGGAGATCTTTGTGATGTTTCTGTTTTAAAACATTCTACTCCAGATCAAGGCTTTTTGTTTAGTAATGGTTAATGCTTCCTTCTATAATGCAAAACCCATACTCACCCAACCTAATCAATTACTTGCAATCTGGATTCCAGTTTTAAGCTACTCGGATGACAGAGAAAGGGCTACTTGCATGAAATGAAAAGGAGCACCGAGCAGATCACTTCTTCACAAAGATCTTATCAGCAACACGCATATCAATTATGCTCCAATTGCTAAAAGTAAAGTCGGTTGTATTTTGCAAGTGGCTTAAATAATCCCATGCGCTATAAGGATTATCTTCAGGCAATTTTACTGTGGAACTGTCATCGAGTATGATATTCCATCTTCTATTTCCTACATAAATACAAGAAGAAATATGATCACTTAATTGAGTTTTTCTCTCTAGTATATCTTTAATGAATTTTAGATTTGATAACGAATTTTGTCCTTTAATTACAACGAGGTTATCTATCGGGTAGTCATTTACGATCACTTTACCTTCAGAATCAATTACTGAAGTTCTGTTATCATCTTTCCAAAGAGCGAAAGGTGTATGTTCATCTACATCAATGTGTAAGGTATTAGGTAAAATTCTATAAATTTTTACATATTTTATCCATTTGCTTACAGATTGTATATTATCTGTTAGTTTTGAGAGTGATACATACATGATAGGTTGCGTTCTATCTACTAAACTTAGAATGTCCTTTTCATTTGTAAATTTGTTTCCAGTAACGGTTACTTTGTCGATTAAAAATCCATTGCTAAGTAATAAGCTCGATAAGCGATTGTTACACCAAGTAAAGTAGTAATTGAATCGATTTGTTATTTTATCAAGTGAACTATAAAGTACTAATGTGAGAAAAAGTGCAGTGATAATAACAAGAGCGCACTTGCGCAAAAAACTTCTTTGGCTTCTAGTAACATTGTTCAACATCGGCTTGATCTCTAATATTCCTGTGGTGTAAACTGTCTTCGACAATAATTTTGACTAATTCATTAAAATCAATTCCTCTTGTCAATTTTGCAATTTCTGGTACTAACGACAATTCAGTAAAGCCAGGATGTGTATTAACCTCAAGCATTTTTAAAGTGTTATTTTGGGGATTATAACGGAAGTCTGAGCGGGAAACAGTTTTACATCCTAAAAATTGATGAACTTTTAACGCGTGTTCCAAGGTTATTCTATATATGTTGTTAGGAATTTCAGCAGGAAATATATGTTCTGCAAATCCATCTGTATACTTTGCTTCATAATCATAGAATTTATTTTTCGGTCGTATTTCCATAGTGCCAATTGCTTCATTCAGTAATACAGCAGTATGTAACTCTATACCCGGTATGTATTCTTCTATGATCATCTTTTCCATTATAGTAGAACTATTATTTTTCAGCTCTAAGTAATCCTCATGTGAGAAAATCATGTGTACTCCAATGCTTGAGCCTTCGTTAATCGGTTTTAAGACGTACGGATAATCAACTTTAATATTATTTTTTAGCACATCTTCTCGACTAATTACATAGCCTCTTGGAGTGTCGATATTAAGAGAATGGAATATATGCTTTGACATCACTTTATTCATAGCAACAGCCGAAGCCATAACTTCTGAGTGTGTATATTTTATACCTAAAATCTCCAGTAAACCTTGAATACAGCCATCTTCACCATAAGGTCCATGTAGGGCAATAAAAGCAAGAGCGGGATTAGTTTTTTTAAGCTTTTGAGCAATGTTGCTATCAACATCTATTTCTATTGCATTATATGAAAGGCTATCAAGCGCCTTCTTTACTGCTTTTCCGCTCATAAGCGATATTTCTCTTTCGCAAGAAAATCCACCACTTAAAATTGCTATATTTGGAACCATAAGCACCCTAATATTTTGCTATATATCATATATAAAAGATACTTTTATCTTCAATAGAAAAAACGCTTTGAAAAATTCCACAGCTGTACAGATATTGAAACTTGCAGATGGTGTCATGCAAACTGGTTCCTTTATGATCAGACACCAGATTGCAAGTAAAACTGGAAGATCTTTTTCAGTAATATTCTTTAAAAATTTAATTTTGTAATCCACTTGATTTCCACTTTACATCTTTGTAATCAACTGTTTCTACACCTTCAATGTCATATTGATCAGCAACTACAGATAGTTCCATTTCATGATCTATTAAATAGTCTTTCTGCTAATTCTTGAGTGGGCTGCTTAGTAAACTCAACTAGCTTAGCAAAATGCTGTAAGGTTTTTTTACTGAAAGATACATTAGCGTTTGCCGTAAGTTTTACCAAAGTTCATGAGTAATTGTACAATATTTTCCTGAAATTTTCAATAAAGTAAACTTATCTGGAAAGTAATTATGCTGATATAAATATTACAATTTTATTAACACATAAATGCTACCGTGGCGTTAGTTTTTTAATTTAGGAGTATATTATGGTTATACTTACACAAAACTCGAATTCATTAACGTTTCAGGCACGTAACCTATCTCATATTTGCCACAAAAACTGTGAAGAGGCGTTCAATGAAACAGACAAACCTCTATGCAAGGCTAGATGTGACGTTTTCTTTCCAGTGCCTGAACCTCGTTCACAAATTAGTGAGAAATTAATAGATATTGCAAACAATCTCCGTTTTGAGAGTGCACAATTATCGTCTATGGCAGATGAAATAGACGCTTACAATTCAATGTCTATTTAATCAAAAAAATGTAAGTCTATTTTTGTACTCTATGACCCTAAATTTTCATCAAAATAAGCTGTCTTATCCTTTTTTTCTTTATACTCTTCTGCTGTATCTAGGGGTTGCTTTTTAGCTGTAATGTTTGGCCATTTTTGCGAATATTCTACGTTTATATTGTAAAATGATTTAAAGATTTTTTGTTCATTATTCAGTAAGCCTTCATCTAGCTCTAGAATATCTTTTATGGAATCATCAGTTACAATTGCATCTACTGGACATTCAGGTATACACACTCCACAATCAATACACTCATCTGGGTTAATCACGAGCATATTTTTACCTTCATAAAAGCAGTCAACTGGACATACTTCCACACAGTCTGTATATTTACATTTTATGCATTTATCTGTAACAAAATGCGTCATAAAACACTGTATATTTACATTATCTTGGGTACACTAAATTGATAAGAAATTCAAGCCTTTTATGAAGATAAATAAATTAAATAACGAAGAATTAGAAATATGGCTAAGCTTGGCTAGAACTGTGGGACCAGTAAAGTTCTTTAGTATACTTAGAGCATGTGGGTCGCTATATGAAGTGCTTAAATATCTTAATAAGTTGACTAACAAGGATTATGGAATTCAAAATGCACGAGAAGAAATTAAGAATGCAGAAAAAATTGGAGCTAAAATAACACCAGCATGTGATCCAGATTACCCTGACATTTTAAGGAATATCTCTGGTTTTCCTCCTGTAATAACTACACTTGGTGATGTATCATTATTAAGTCGTGAGATAATTGCAATAATCGGTGGACGTAATTCTTCAATGAATGGAAGAAATTTTGCCAATAAGTTGGCACTCGATTTAAGCCAAGCTGGTTTCATCATAATTTCTGGGCTTGCAAGAGGGATTGATACTGCAGCAAACAGTGTAATATACAAAAATTACCCCACTATTGCTGTTACAGCAAGCGGAATTGACGTAGTATACCCAAGAGAAAATTTTGATCTATACAAAAAAATTACTGAAAATGGCGGATTAGTAATGACTGAGCTTCCATTTGCTACTAAACCAAAACCTCAGTATTTTCCTCAAAGGAATCGAATTATATCTGGTCTATCGCTGGGTGTTGTAGTGATTGAAGCATCGAAACGTTCTGGCTCTCTAATAACAGCAGATTTTGCTTTAAATCAAGGGAGAGAGGTATTTGCAGTTTCTGGTTTCCCTCTAGATTCACGCTGTAGTGGTAGTAATTATTTAATTAAAAACGGTGCTAAGCTTATCGAATCCGCTGATGACATAATAGAGAGTATTAGGTTTAGTTTACCTCCGCAGCAAAAAAACCTATTTAATGTTGAGCACTATGCTGTTAACCAAAAACAAGAAAAATTGCAACAGGCAAAATATGTTATAGTTGATCATATTAACTCTGTACCTGTTGATATAGATGAACTTATATTAGCAAGCGGACTTTCTGCCAACATAGCTCTAATGGCTCTTTTAGAACTAGAGTTGGAAAACAAAATAGAGCGTTCTCCGGGGAATAAAATATCATTAATTTTCTAGATTGCTTTAGTTATAAGTCCACAACCGTACAAACATTATGGTTTGAGTCCACCAAGAAAGATGTCATTCCAGCGTGTGACGCTGGCTTTCCGTAATCTCACTAAAAACGTTGTATTTTTACATAACTTTTATACTTACTAACTTAATATATAATCAGAATTCCTAGATTCCAGACTCATGCATCAATAGACCTGCTGCAAAAGGTAATGATAAAATGATGGGAGAGAGGTAGAAGAGGAATAAGCAGATAGAGTAAGGTAAAAAAATGAGCTTTAGTTACTACAATATAAAGAAACACCCAAGAAATTTTCGTAATATAACAGGCTTAACTGTAGAAGAATTTGAAAAGTTGATAGAAAAAGTGGGGAACGTTCAAAAAAGTGTGTCAAGCCGAAAAGAAAAGTAATAAATTGATATAAAAAATGAAGGTTTGAAATGAGTCAAGCAAATAGAACTACCGGATTAGTAGACTATAAAGAACTAGAATCAAATATTTTATCATCTATAGCTAACCCAAGAAAGGTTTAGCTATATGGCAAAATTGGTTATAATGGTATAATAAGTAATGAGAAAGAAGAAGATGCCAAGTCCATATAGTGAGGATCTGAAAGAACGTGTTTTCAAAGTAGTCGATAAAAAAACAATGACGATAAAAAAATCAGTCAAATATTCAAAGTGAGCATAAAAACAATATATTTGTGGAGGAAAAGGAAAGAAGAAACAGAAACCATCTTCAGGCTATCACAAAGGATATGGCCATAAGATTAAAGATATGGATAGATTTATCAAATTTCTGGATGGATATTAGAATTGAAAAGATAATTGAAGAATTTTGTAATATGTGTAGAAGCACAGTATATAACTACCTTAGCAAAGTAAACTATACATATAAAAAAACTTTTCTTTATCGAGAAAGAGAAACGCAAAGAGTTCATAAAAAAAGTAGAAGAAAGAAAACTTGATATACATAGATGAGTCTGGAATAGAGGACAATGAATTTTATGAATATGGGTAGTCTCAAAGAGTCAAGAGGTTATTTGCCCAGGGTTTAAAAGAAAGAGGGTAAGCATGATTGGAGCACTGAATGAAGGAAAAGTTAAAGCACCATGGATAATTGATGGCTACTGCAACAGCGAGATTTTTGATGCTTATGTAGAAAATGTACTTGTTCCTGTATTTAAACCTGGACAGACTATTGTTCTCGACAATGCGAGCTTTTATAAATCTGCAAGGACGAAAAATTTGATAGAAAAAGGGAATGTTCAAAAAAGTGTGTCAAACCGAATTTTTAGTTCAACTCAATTTTTAATCTACTAGGGAAAAAAATATAGAGTTGAGATATAGATAATGCCCAATCATGTACAGGCATCGTCCATTTTTCCTCCACCTTTCTTATAGCACAATATACCAGCTTGTACAAGGCATTTATGCTGGTGAATGCGCCCTTGTTCTTGGTAAATTTCCTAATTTGCCTGTGTAGCCCCTCGATGGGATTAGTGGTATAAATTAGCCTTCTAACAGGACCTGAATACTTGAAGTAACCGGATAAACTTTCCCAATTGTTCTGCCAAGATTTCACAACTAATGGATACTTTTCGCTCCATTTTTCCTCTAGCTCAAGCAAATAATTTTCTGCAATTTCTTTACTTGTAGCACGGTATATTTTTTTCAAATCATTCATGAAAACTTTTGCTCGATACGTATTTCAGAGAGTTCCTTATTTGATGCACTAGGGAATGTTCAAAAAAGTGTGTCAAATCGAAAAAAAGTAATAAATTGATATAAAAAAATGGAGGTTTGAAAATGAGTGGCTTTGTTGCATAGCTCCTGATAAGGCAGGTAGGTACAGTAAATTCATGCAGCTAATTCGAACTTAGCCATACCTATATCAGTAAATTTATTGTCCCAAATTTGGGAGAAAAACCCTGGACTTGAAGTCCATCCTTTTAAGAATATAATTTTAAGGTGAAAAATCTGAAAGAATGTGGAATATTATAGAAAAAGCAGTCACTCTGTATATATATCACATAGTGTGGATAACAAAATATCGATATCCAGTACTAGTTGGAGATATTGGACAGAAAGCTAAAGAAGTTGTACAAGAAGTATGTGCAAATAATCAAGTAGAAATTATCAGAGGTAGAGTTGCGTCAAGTCATGTACACGTATACGTTTCTGTACCCCCATACTTAAGTATTAGTAAGTTAGTGCAGTTAATAAAAGGAAAAAGTTCCAGAAAAATCCAGCAAAACTTTCCAGAGCTAAAAAAGAGATATTGGGTTGTGGGCAGTAGGCTACTTTGTCAGGACTAGCGGAAATGTAACTGACGAAATGATAAAAAATTATATTGAAAATCACTCTAAAAAAGAAGATAAATTTGGTGACTTTCAAGTCGAAAGTTAGCATTCTATGCTCTCTCTCAATCTTTGGATTTTAATCCATAGTGGTTGAATAAGCAAATAGCACTTAATTAGTAATTCTTTTTCACGATTTATTTCAGATTTATTCTTGAGACTAAACCCAAACGTTTTTTTCAACCTATAGAAAAAACATTCAACAAAGGATCTTAGTCCATATTTTGTTTCTTGTGTCCATTTCTTTATACCGTTCTCATAGTTTTCACATAATTTAATCACATTAATGTTGCTATTTCTTTCTAATTGATAATCAATTTTCTCATAGATTTTCGCACCTTTTATTGGTCGAATGATTGGTTTTATATTATGTCCTTTACACACTTTATACATACTAGCTTTATCATAAGCTGCATCTGCGCGAACAGATGAAATATTATATTTATCTACTGTTCCCTTTAACATATCGCATGATAATCAAGTGTAGTACCATTAGTGTACTTCATATCTATAACTTTTTTATTATTTATACTTAAAATAATATGTAACTTTCTTACTTGATCATATCCATTATATTTTCTTACTTTTGCATTTTCTTTATTACGTTGATGGGTGTTGTTATAGATACAAATACTGGTGCTATCTATAGCTATTTCAATGTTTTCCATACCATTTTTATCAATTCTACAATCATCAATTTTCAAGTTAAGCTTTTTGAATCTTCTAGAAGCTTGAGTATAGCTAATGACTTTGAGGTCTTTTCCCATTTGCTCTATACAACCTTTTACGAAACCAACTGCTTGTCTTAAGCCAATCCTAAAAAAATGGACTACTATATGTATCAAAATTACAACTTTATCACTATAAATGTTATTGCCACCTGCAACTTTTGGACTATTTTCATACCAATTTTCTATGGCTTGATTAACAAAATGAAAAACATTTCCTCTTTTTTGAAGAAATTTGTTATATTCGTAGCAGTTACTGACCTTCATTTTGACTGGCATATTGGTGGTTAAATACCTGTTTTATAATGATTTCTGTCAGTAACTTCCAGTTTTTTTTACTTGAGCCATGCAACAAAGCCAAAATGAGTCAGAAAATAGTAAACAGAACTAACGGATTGGTAGATTATAAAGAGTTGGAAACAAATATCCTGTCGTCTATACGAGAAGGAAGACCGTTGACAGGAAAGGAGGGAGCATTAACGCCATTTATAAAAAGGCTGCTTGAAGCTAGTCTAGAGGGTGAAATAGAACATCATTTATCTGCTGGAAGTGAAGAAAACAATCGTAGAAACGGGAGGAATGGCAAGACTTTGAAGACAAGCGCAGGTTCATTTGAACTATTGACACCAAGAGACAGAGAAGGAAGTTTTGAACCACAAATAGTGAAAAAAAGGCAAACAAGCTTACATCCGGAACTTGAAGCAAAGGTTTTAAGCACATACGCTAGTGGCATGGGGTATAGGGCTTACTTGTGTGATTCATATAGGTCATAACAACTGATTTGTCAGATTAAGTCTGAATTTTAAATAGTTAAGTAACGTTGTGTTTTTGAATTGACTTTAATCTTTGATCATGCTTGTAATTTTGCATGACAAAAGGCTCCTTTGACGGAATGTAATTTTTTTGCACTTCACTTAAACAAGGAATTGTACTTTCTAGCTCTTTATATTTTTCCCATGGAGTTTTCCCTTGAAGAGAGCTATGAGGACGTTGTCTATTATAATGGTTTTCCCAATCTCTGAGTTTAATTTGTAGGTCAGGATCCTTGATGTTAACACTACTGTAAAATTCATCTAAATCTGTACGCTGAGCTCTTTCCACTTTACCGTTTAAATGCGGGGAAAATGGCTTGATAGGACGAAATTTGATTTTCCATTTTTTCAAATATTCTTGCACCCCATAAGCAAAAAATTCCTGTCCTCTATCGGTTTGAATTCTTTGACAATGAAATGGCATTTTTTCTCTTAGTTGTTCAAGAAAATCTAGAGTGTTTTCTGCAGTACGTCTTGGGTACAATGTAACAACTTTATAACGTGTACAATCATCTATAGCGGTATACTGATAAAGTCCAGAAGCTATTTTGCATACATCCATCTGTATACGCTCTCCTGGTACTTTACAGTTGTAACGCTTTATTTGTTTGCGGTAATGACGTTTAATACGTAAAAGACTTACATCATATTTTTTGAAAACTTTGTGTATAGTAGCCAATGAAAAAGAGAGATCATGTAAACGTTTCAATTCAGTTTGAATACGTCTTGCTCCTAATTTTCTAGTTTTTCTTAAGTGGAGAATAAGTTGATCACTAGATATATTGGTTTTTTGTAAAGGTGAGGTTTTAGGCCTGCTACTAAGATTTTCTAATCCTTTTTCACCAAACTCCTTGTAACGTTTACACCATTTGCGTAAGGTAAAGCGTGAAATATTATAGTGCTGACATACTCTTCCTGCATGACCTAATTTTTTATATAGGTTTACCCAATTCAGGCGTAGCTTAACTTTAGAGTCCATTTACTTGCGGCTTTTCTTGTTGATATACTTCCCACCATAATTGTAATAAGGTATATAAACTATCACAAGTACAAATTTCTATTTGATCTTACATTTTTATTGTAATAACCTATATGAATCACACAGATAAGTTGTGTCTAATACATCTTATCTGTCAGATTAAGTTGTGTCTAATACATATTAGCAGAAAAAGAATTATCCCCATTGTCATAGTAAAAGAAAGTCTCATCTTGATTATCATTGGCACCAGGAGAGTAAGATAGTAAATTAGGTATTTTCAGCTTTACTTCCTTATCAGAAGTCCACAGACTCCTATCTAAAGTCTCTTCAGTTTTTGCTAACATCTCAGGAGACTTACCGGTTGAGTTTTTTATCTTACCTTTATAATTTAGATGATCCTTTAGCGTAAAATAATTATAGTCAGCAACCTTGTAACCATTTTTATCTATTATAGAATTTGTTTTATCAGTGATAACCATTGGTGCCTCTAGTTTTGCAACTATATTTTTACCTGCACACTCCTTTAATTTTGCTAACGGAAGATCTAAAATCAAATTAGGACACTTTTCATTCAGAAAAAAGTTTTCACTATTAATAGGACTGCTGTAAGGTAAAGCAGTTGGACAACAAGCACTTTTCTTGATGTCTTGAATCTCATCTCGACATCGTAAACCAGCATTTCCTCTTCCACCTGCTTTATTACACCACATGTTACTAGGTTGAGCAAACGTAAAGTTTATATTTTTTCCACATTCTTGATTCTCTTCACACCAAAAAGTTATACCAAAATTTTCTGCATGATATTGGTTCGGGCTTCCTTGACTAAAATGACTCATGATCTTCTCGTTGTTCATTAAATCAGGGAAAAATTGTTTCAAAAGATCTCTTGTAAACCAAGCAACCTTACCAATATGGCCACCACTTTCTGACTCATATTTTGAAGCATGAATCCCGCAGTTTTTAGGATCAGCATGCTCCTTAGTAATAAGTATACCTTCTATGACTTTTGTATCTCCATCATCATTAATGTTATCATCTTTTTTCTTGCCATTTTTATCATAGCCTTTTTTATCAAAGCCATCCTTATCGTAGCCTTTTCTATTAAAGCCATCCTTATCGTACCCATCCTTGTCGTAGCCTTTTCTATTAAAGCCATCCTTATCGTACCCATCCCTATCGTAGCCATCCTTGTCGTAGCCTTTTCTATTAAAGCCATCCTTATCGTACCCATCCCTATCGTAGCCATCCTTGTCGTAGCCTTTCCTATCAAAGTCATCCTTGTTGTGACCTTTCCTATCGTAGCCATCCTTGTCGTAGCCTTTTCTATTAAAGCCATCCTTATCGTACCCATCCCTATCGTAGCCATCCTTGTCGTAGCCTTTCCTATCAAAGTCATCCTTGTTGTGACCTTTCCTATCGTAGCCATCCTTGTCGTAGCCTTTTCTATTAAAGCCATCCTTATCGTACCCATCCCTATCGTAGCCATCCTTGTCGTAGCCTTTTCTATTAAAGCCATCCTTATCGTACCCATCCCTATCGTAGCCATCCTTGTCGTAGCCTTTCCTATCAAAGTCATCCTTGTTGTGACCTTTCCTATCGTAGCCATCCTTGTCGTAGCCTTTTCTATTAAAGCCATCCTTATCGTACCCATCCTTGTCGTAGCCTTTTCTATTAAAGCCATCCTTATCGTACCCATCCCTATCGTAGCCATCCTTGTCGTAGCCTTTCCTATCAAAGTCATCCTTGTTGTGACCTTTCCTATCGTAGCCATCCTTGTCGTAGCCTTTTCTATTAAAGCCATCCTTATCGTACCCATCCCTGTCGTAGCCATCCTTGTCGTAGCCTTTTCTATTAAAGCCATCCTTATCGTACCCATCCCTGTCGTAGCCATCCTTGTCGTAGCCTTTTCTATTAAAGCCATCCTTATCGTACCCATCCCTGTCGTAGCCATCCTTGTCGTAACCTTTTCTATCAAAGCCATCCTCATCGTAGCCCTTTCTGTCAAAGCCATTCCTGTCGTAACCTTTTCTATCAAAGCCATCCTCATCGTAGCCCTTTTTGTCAAAGCCATTCCTGTCGTAACCTTTTCTATTGAAGCCATCCTCATCGTAGCCTTTTCTATCAAAGCCATCCTCATCGTAGCCCTTTCTGTCAAAGCCATTCCTGTCGTAACCTTTTCTATTGAAGCCATCCTCATCGTAGCCTTTTCTATCAAAGCCATCCTCATCGTAGCCCTTTCTGTCAAAGCCATTCCTGTCGTAACCTTTTCTATCAAAGCCATCCTCATCGTAGCCCTTTCTGTCAAAGCCACTCCTGTCGTAACCTTTTCTATTAAAGCCATCCTTATCGTAGCCATTCCTGTCGTAACCTTTTCTATTAAAGCCATCCTCATCGTAGCCTTTTCTATCAAAGCCATTCCTGTCGTAGCCTTTTCTATCAAGGCCATCCTCATCGTAGCCCTTTCTGTCAAAGCCATTCCTGTCGTAACCTTTTCTATTAAAGCCATCCTCATCGTAGCCCTTTCTGTCAAAGCCATTCCTGTCGTAACCTTTTCTATTGAAGCCATCCTCGTCGTAGTCACCTATACATCTGTTGTCTTTCTGTTTATGACTTATCTGATTCTTTACTTCTCGCTTTATTTTCTTCTCCAGTTCATGCTCAATACATTCATTATCACATCTATACCTACTGTTTCTTTTACATTCTTCTTCGGAAATATTAACCACTACTGGCATATCACATACTCCAAATGGCAGACAACAAGCATCACCTCTGCTATATTTATTAGGATAATTTTTCAACATAGTATTACTTTCTGGATAAACTACAAAATTAATTAACAATTACAAACATAATTATCTATATAAAGCCATAAAACATTTATAAAGACATTTTATGTTACCTATCTTTTTTCAAAAAAATGCCATTTCTTCAATGTGAAATCGATAAAGTATCACACTAGGTCATTACTGCAATTATAGTAAAAAGAAATCTCTTTTTGACTATCAACAACACTATAAGGGAACTCTTTCCCAATATTCTCAGGAGTATTTAATACCTCTGACTCATCAGAAGTGAAATCACTATGTCCTCTGCACTGATTATTCTTAGTGCATCCATTCTTATCATAACCCTCTTTATCATAACCTCTTCTATTGTATCCATCTTCATCATAACCCTCTTTATTATAGCCACCCCTGTCATAACCCTCTTTATCATAACCATCTTCATCATAACCATCTTCATCATAACCATCTTTATCATAACCCTCTTTATCATAACCATCTTTATTATAGCCATCTTTATTATAGCCATCTTTATTATAGCCACCCTTGTCATAACCATCTTTATTATAGCCACCCTTGTCATAACCCTCTTTATCATAACCCTCTTTATTATAGCCACCGTTGTCATAACCCTCTTTATTATAGCCATTCTTATCATAACCCTCTTTATTATAGCCATTCTTATCATAACCCTCTTTATCATAGCTATCCTTGTCACCATCACTGCCTTTACCATGTTTAGGGTCTATCTTATTCTTTATTTTCTCTTGTATTTTGTTTTTCTTAATATCTTTATTGTTTCTGTAATCTTCATTATTTTCTCTCCTGAAAATGTTGATTATCAGTGGAGTATTGTAAGTGTCATGTACTCCAAATGGCCAATAATTTATATAGTTCTTATTTTGCTGAAATAAATAAGAAAAGTTATTTTTTTTCATTGTGCACCTCAATTAATAAATTTTGATTGTCAAAAATTAATTACAAGCAGAGGTGAAATGAATATCCACCTCTGTAATATACCTCTAGAAGATAATTGCAATATTATCTTCTACCGGTATTTGTGCATCCATAAAGTACAGATTTTCTGGATTTGGAGTTTCTTGGTCTTTATCTACTTTCTCTTCATTTTCTTTTTTTGTCTCTATTACGGCGGAATTGATTGCATCTACGCATTTTTGACATCTATCCTCTTCACATTTTCCTTCGAGTTTACCCTTTCCATCAATTTTAAGATTGTGTTTAGCTGAACTTATAGTTTCGATACAGTCTTTAAGTTTTAATCCAGTAAGTTCACCAGTAGAAGTATTTCTCATCTCACCATTTTTGTCAACTCCTATTGTAAGAGAATCGAGATTAAGAGGTTCAGGTTCAGGTTCACCACCCGGACAAGGCGGTATATTTATGTTAACAATGGTAGAAGATGGCTCACAGCAAGGGAGGTGATGGTATTGTGGAATAACCCCAGGGAAGCCACAGTGTCCCATATTAGGTAGGTAATTGTAGTACATAATAATCTCCTAAAATAATATATTCTTATTATAGAATAATTTGGTAAAAAAAATAATAATTAGAATGTCAGATATAATATACCAGCCAACAGAGACTTCCTTTCAATTTCTACTGTGTCTTCACCAATTTTGTATACAGTCCATCGTATACGCACTGACAGCTGCTTGCCTTGCTTTTTCATATTCAGCATCAGGTTTACCATATAGTATATTTTCCATTCTTGAACAAGAAAACATCATGTGATCTTGTGGTACTAAACCAAACAATGACCGGAGGTCATTTAGCGCAATTGATTTGATGTCATGCCCATCGATAGTAATCCTGCAGTAATGCTGCCTTTACTTGGATCGTAAAAACGGAGCAAAAGCTTTAAAATGGTGCTCTTTCCACTATCAGATGGTCCAACAATTGATACTGATTGGCCGACCTCTATAGAAAATGATACATTATTTAATGCTGCCCTATCAGAATAAAAAAATGTTACATCGTTAAACGAAATTCCTTTTTAAACACTAACCTTACCCAGAAAAAGTAGACAGGTAGTTAAGACGTTTTTGGAGAACGGTGCTAAAAACACTCGAGCAAAAGCACCTTTTTCTTGTTTGAGTGTTTGTGATCTTTAGTTATTCACAGAATTGTTGATTATTCAGTGAATAATCCTCTTTTTCTTCTTTGTGACATACTGACATACTGACATACTGACATACTGACATACTGACATACTGACACATTGACACATTGACATCATAGTGAGATTAAAGTTCGAAGGTCTTCTATGTTGATAGTTGTTGGTGGTCAAAAAGGTGGTTGTGGAAAAACAACCATAGCTACAAATATAACAACGATGCGTGTTATCAAAAAAGTGGATGTTCTTCTCTATGATATTGATCCTCAAAGAACAGCTACTCTGTGGGCTTCTCGTCGAGATGAGAATAGTGATTTACTAAGAGTTAGCAGTAGTCAAAAGGTCCTAGACAAACGAACGATTAATGTTGGTACGGTAATTAGAAATGAATTACGAGCCTTACAGTCGAAATATCAAGATATTGTTGTTGACGCAGGTGGTGCTGATAATGAAGCGTTAAGAGCTGCTTTGTCATTAGCTGACTTAGCTATATTTCCTATTGTTCCTTCTGAGTTTGATATGTGGACATTTGAAACTCTGAGCAACTTGGTTGCTAGTGTTCCAGGGAATCTAAGCGCAAAAGTGTTACTTAATAGAGTGAGTACTAATCCAGTTACAGCTAAAAAAGAAATCGAAGACTGTGATGATTTCTTAAGTGATTTTGATAACCTAACGAGGTGTGATAATTTCTTAAGTGAACGAGTTGCAGTTCGGCGTGCTTCTGGCAAAGGTATGGCTATTGTTGAGTATAAACCAGCCGATACAAAGGCAATTGAGGAAATGGAGTCTGTTTACAAAGAGGTTTTAAATGTCCAAGTTAATGTCTAAAAGGATTCCCAAGGTTTCAGAAAGCAGATTGGATGAAACTCCTAGTAACTCTACGATAGGTTGTACAAGGGATGATCAATGGGCAAATGCTTTCATAAAAAAAATGGAGCAAACGCATAGACTTACGGTAAGATTGCCGCTTAATTTGCATCAGGAATTAAGAAAAATAGCATTTGAAACTAAAACTAGTAGCACTGCTATCATAGTAGAAGCAATAAGAAAGTACTTAAACTGTGAATAACCTCTCTATAACTCTTTCTTCCTTTATAGTGATAATATAGGGGTACTTTCGACTTCTTTAATAAGAATATACTATAAAAACTATAATATAAGCTTTTACATATTGTATTGTGAATAACTTTTTTAAAATTAAAGAAAAATGAAAGGATTTTATTCTACTATTTTTTAAGTAAAAACAATTTCCTAATACTAAAACTAATATAATTGTCGCACTTTTCGTTGTTTTTTTCAATTAAGCATAAAGGGGGGCACTTCAGGGCGAAACTTTACCATTTTTAGTTTTTATCCAGGTGGCCCAACTCCTTGTAGCTCGCAGAGTTTGTCGTAATCTTTCAGAACATCAAACGGATTTTCTCTAAGGCAAGATAGTATATATTCTACCTCCCTCATTACTTTCTTTCTGTTTTTGACGTATTTCTTCGTGAATAAAAACGAAAAATGCCGGCGCGCGATCAAGAAAAAGTCTTTCTCCGTGTCGACACCTATTTTGATCATTCTATCTTTGAACCTGTTGAAAAGAAGTTTTAGCCGGCGCTGCAGCTCTTTCCTGATGTATATCTCAAGAGAAGCTCCTCCTCGCTCGCTCAGCAGCCTGATGCGATACAGATTCGATCCCTGGACCGTTCTGAATATTTGATATACTTCCTCTGGCGCTACTCCTTTCTTCAGCAGCTCTTCCTCTCTCTCTTCACTTGTGTTTTTTATTATCAAATCTATGTGGTGGTCCACTTTTTCTTTCATGCTCATCTTGCTGTAGAGATGTTCATCGAAGGTGATGAATAAATTACAAATATATACCTTTATTGATATAAATTCACAGTGATTCTTGAACTTCTTCAGAACTTTTTCTATTGCTTTCTCTCTAATTGCGAGCACATCCGGTGCTTTCGATGTTTTTAAATCGCGAAACTTCTCTTTTACTACTCTGACAAAGTATTTTTCCGCCGCTTTTTGCGCTGAACTGGAAAAAATTTTCTTTGCTTTGTGTGGACTAAAAGCCTCTAAAAGATAAGTACTATGTTCCGGAGGAACAGAAGTGCCATTTTTAAACCATCTCACTTCCTTGTTTTTTAAAACTTGCAGTAGTTCACTGCCAGTGAGACGCGTTTCATCGTCGAAAGTTCTCGTCGGAAGTTTGCGCTCAATTGACTTCTCTCGCGCTTTTATTCGCCTTCTAGAGCCTATTTGCGCCTGCACATGCTTGCTGTTTACATTAACTATGTGAATGCTTCCTCGTATGCTGAAGTTGTGATAGACATAATGATGCGAAGTCAAGCTTTTTTTTGCTTGACTCTTTTTTTCGTTTTGGTACTCTTTATTTTGATTTCCTTTCATAGGATGTTAGTAGTTTTTTTTGTTGGCGCTTGAATTCTACTAAAAAATAAAATGAGTGTAAAGGGCAGAGGTGCCCTTTACACAAATTCCCTTAAATTTTAAGCTTGATTTCTACTAGAAATGGTATGCTATAGCATATTCTATACCATGTAAAGAATATTAATTTTTCGTTATTTATCATAAAAATTTAAAGTTAAAGGGTTGACTTAGCATATTCCGTAATGTCATAATAAATTTATTGTGGCATTAAATACGGGGGTTAGTATGTTAAATGCTTTAAGAAAATCAATTTGGTCAAGTAAAAAGAAGTTTGGGGAAACTTTAGTTCCACTTTTTCTTGATAAGGGTTTTAGTAGAAATTCTGTAAGTGACTTTATTCCTGGTAATACACATGGCTATCACTTTTCAGATAAGGATTCGTAGGAGAAATTTTCTTCTGGTTATTTTCATGTTGATATGCTGGGCAATGGCAAATTGTATGATATGAATTATCGTAAACGTCCTATAATTACGGGATTTGTTACAGATGAAACAAAAAAAGAAGTATTAAGAAAAATAAAAGATAGCGGTTTAAAACTAAAATTTTTATGTCTTGAACAACATGTAGATGAAAATGGAGTTGCTTTTCCTTCCATAAGGCTTGAGTGGTTTGAAGGTAAAAAAGAAATCAACTTGCTAGACTTTTTGAGTGGTAAATCATGCAATGAACTAGGTATTACAACAGTTACTCTTTGCTCTCCTGACGATAATAAAACGAGAGGAATACGTTTGTCCCTTTGTGAGGATGGAACAAGAATATATGAGGTAGCTCATGATTCATATGAAATGACTATAAATTGGGAAGTTGAAGGAAAAGAATGTAAGATCAAAGTTCTTATTCATTCTGACAAGCCTGTCGAGTTTATTGAAAGAAATGGTATTACTGAAGAACAGTTGCAAGCAAATACAGAGGTAATATTAGGTCCTCAAGGTAAAGCAAAGCCTTTGTATGAAGCGTTAGCGTCACAATTGCAACAAGAAAGTTCTGAGGAGGTAAAGCTTTTATCTGAAGGAGCTAATAAAGTAGAGGATTTTATAGCAAAAAGTCCAGAGGCAAGGTTTGCACTTAAAGAATTGGGCTCACAGGTGCAGCAGGAAAAATATCCTGAAAAAGAGTTAGAGCAATTAGGAGGTTCATGGGGAAGGCTTTTACCGCATATGCCAGATCCGACTAAATGGGATATTTCAGAAGTTGTGGATCAACTTGGAGGTCCTTCTACAGATTTAAGAGAAGTGAAAAATACATTATTACTTAAAAAAGGTTTAATATCTGAGAAAACACTAAATCAACTGGGATAGTAACTTGCCAAAGTATTATGTTTTACTGTATACTAGTTTAGTATTCTTTATAGCTTTAAGGGTTTAATTATGAAAGATTTTAAAAGAAATGATGAGAGTACCTCGTGTTCAAAGTATAATCAAAAAATTTCTGAGACACAGGAAGAGAAAAACGCAAGGTTTGTTATGGAAGGGAAGCTTTCTCTGAGAGAGCTAGAACAGTTAGGGGGTTCATTACCTTCTTCGTTCGTGAATTCAAGCACATACTTTGCTTTACAGACTTCGAGCAAATCAAAGTAGTTTAACCATAAAGATCTCTTCTAAGTTTAGGAGAGATCTTTATTGAAAAATTCAGGAAAATGTTGTATAATTACTGATAAACTTCGGTAAAACTTATGGCGGATTCAAGGATTAATGTAACTTTCAGTCATGAAACCTCAGGGTGTCTTGCTGATTTAGCTAAAGCTACTAAGAAACCTGTTCAAGAATTAGCAGAAAAGTTAATTAGAAGAGCGATTGACGAAGTGGAAGATATTGCACTATCTCAAATTGTTGATGAATGTGATACTCCAGATATGGATATGATTAGAAGTAAGGACATAGACTGGAATACAGTTCTAAAAGATGGAGCATAAGCTCAAATACGATATTATCTATTCAAAAAATATTCTTAAGAAAGATCTTCCACGCATCTCAAAAGAAATAAGGTCAAGTATCATAAAAGCCATAGAAGAGCGACTGGCAGTTGATCCAATGAAATTTGGTAAACCGTTATATGGTAACTTCAAAGGACACAGAAGGGTAAGAGTTGATGATTACCGCATTGTCTATCGTGTGGACGTTATAGAATACAAAGTAATTATTGTTTCAATAAAGCACAGAAGTGTTGTTTATAAGCAAACAAAGTTATCAGATTTATTATAAGTCAAAGATCTCTTCTAAGTTTAGGAGAGATCTTTATTGAAAAATTCAGGAAAATGTTGTATAATTACTGATAAACTTCGGTAAAACTTATGGCGGATTCAGGAATCAACGTAACTTTCAACAGTGAAATTTCAGAGTGTCTTGCTGGGCTGGCTAAAATAAGAAACAAGCCCGTTAAAAAGCTAGTAGAGGAGCTGATGCAAGAAGCAATTGAAAATGAGGAAGATAAAATATTAATTGAACGTGCTGCTGAACTTAATGTTCCAGGTGCAGAAACAGTTGATCTAAAAGACGTCAAGTGGGACTAAAGCGCTATAAGATTAAGTTCCTAAAAAATGTTAGTAAGAAAGATCTACCAGCTCTTCCAAAAACAATAAAGTTAAGAATTGAAGAAATAGTAAAAGAACGCCTTACAGTTAACCCAATTGATCTTGGTGAATCGTTGCGTTACAAACTCAAAGGACACAGAAGAATAAGAACTGGCGATTATCGTATTATGTATCATGTAAATGCTGCAAAATATGAAGTAACCATTGTTTCAATAAAACACAGGAAAGACATTTACGAATCCTAGATTAATATCCTACCAGTATTAACTTGATAAGGAACTGTAACTTTGCCGGTTGAGCCACTTCTGTTCTTTGCAACGTTTATCTCCAGTTCGTTATTGGAGCCTATTTTATAGTAGCTGTCTCTGTAGAGCAGCAAAACTATGTCAGCGTCTTGTTCGATGCTCCCTGACTCTCTTAGGTCTGCTAATTGCGGTCTTTTGTTTTGCCTTTCTTCTACTCTGCGACTAATTTGTGATAGCGCGACAACAGGAACTGCAAAGTCTTTAGCGATGTTCTTTAATGTTCTGCTGATTTCTGTCACTTCAAGCGTTCTGTTCTCTGTTCTTCCTGATCCTCTAAGCAGTTGCAAGTAGTCAATGTAGATGCATTTGATGCTGTGTTTATCACAGATTGATGCGATCTTTCTCCTCAGCACATTTAAATCCATACTTCCTGAACTATCGACAAGGAGATTTAAGAAAGCAAGCTCACTCAATCCTTGGTACAGAAGCTCCATATTCTTGTTTTTAATGATAGTGTTGACTGTCTCATTGACTTTGATGCTGATTATTCTGTTGATGAGTTGATTGGCTGACATCTCAAGCGAGAAGAAGCAGACATATTCGTGGTCATTTAAGAGCTTTGCGGCCTCTAGAGCCATGTGTAGTGCTATTGAGGTCTTACCAATTGAAGTGCGTGCTGCAAGCACAGAGAGCTCTCCTTCCTTGAAGCCACCTGTAAGCTCCTTTATTCCTGTTGTTATTCCCTCTATTTCGTCGGGGTTTGCTAGCCGTTTATCGATGTAGTCTCTGTAGTCTTTGAGATAATCAAATATTGGCCTTACGTCCTCATCGACCCTGAGCCCTCCTTCCTGATCCATTCTTCACCTAAAACCTGAGGCTCCTCAAACTCAAGATCTTGTTTTCGTCGCCTCTCCCAATGAGTTATATTATATTATATATAAATAATATAATATAACTTATAGTGGGGGGTACCCAAAAAAATAGTTATTTTTGAGCTGAGCAAAGCCGCCTAAGGTGAAGAATGGATCAGGAAGAAGGGCTGTATAATTAAATATACTATGCTTATAGGAAGGTTCTAACTTTTATAGATGTATTCTCTATGCTCTATTGCAGTAATTATTACCGTACGTTCTAATTTACTTATCCTGTAAACCAAACGATAATCACCAGATCGTATTCTACGATGTCCTTTGAACTCACCGAGCAAGGGATCTCCTGCCTTTTCAGGAGAAAGCGCAAGACGCTCTTTTACAATTTCTTTTATCCTTGACCATATTGTCTTTGGAAGGTTTGGAATGTCTTTGTGAACTACATTTTCTTCATAGCAGATTAAATACTTATCACCAGTTGATATCTTCATGCCTGATGAATTTTGCATTTCGAGTGTCGCGTTGAATAGCGAGTTTGGCTATTGCCATATCTTCTTCATTTTCAATTGCTTCTTGTATGAATTGCTCTGCTAGTTCTTGAACTGATTGATTTTTTACTTTAGCTAGACGAGCAAGGTTTTTTAAAACTTTTTCACTAATATTAAGACCTGAATCAGTCATAAGTTTACCGATTTCTACTACTGCACGATTATACAACATTTTCATGAAATTTTCAATAAAGAATTATATTGACAGATTATGGTAGGTTGAGTATACAGAGTCATTGGCTTTTGCTGATGCTCGGGAGAAATGACACAGAAGTTAATACTAAGTATAGTATTGCAAGACATTATTAGGAATAGGGAAGGTATGCCAGCCGCTGGCTACTGGATGTATTTCTATGACAAGAAAAGCCCCACAACTCTTCGTCATGCCTATTACAAAAACCAAGCAGGAAATGTCGTACCAGCACCAAATCCTCTGCAACTTGATGAAAATGGTGCATTGCCCCACAAACTCTACTATTTCGTTGACGTAGATGACCCCGAAGATCGTTACATCGTAGAGCTGAAGTGCTGTTACGGCAATGCTGCAGCTCCTGAGATTGTTTTTACTGATCTACCTTACTTTCAGGAGCAGCGCAGCGCTGATTCGACTAGCGCTATAATATCTGATAATTTGTTTATCGATGGGCAGTTTAATATTGGTCTGCAAATTGATGATCGAGGGCAGGGACCTGGCTATGTTTCACCTCTGTTTTCACAAGTGCCAATTGCTGGACTTTCATGGCAGTTTGTAAGAACTTATGCTGATTCAGTTGCGATGCAGGATAGAACTGATGTCGATAGGGTTTTCATTAAGGACATTACTGAAGCTGAACGCATCAATGAAGGCAATCCTCGTTTTTATTTAAATGTTATTTGTGAAAAGCCTAATGAGAAAAATTCGCCTCTTGAGAAAGCGATAGTATTTAAGCATTCTAATGCTTTGTGGAATGCAATTTCCGGAACATTTAGGCTCAAGTTCTATGCTTGGAAAGGTGGTGATAATCTAGTTGTTAAATTAATAGCAGTTCGTGATTTTGGTGCAAAGTCGTCAACACCGCCTAAATCTCATATAGTGGATGAATTTTTAATTGATTCTGATTCACCAAAAGTTTATGACACTCGTTTAAATTTAATTGACTTTGTCATCCCTTCTGATATTGGTGATGATCAGAGTTTGACGTTGAAGTTTTTATTGCCGAAAGATCGGACATTTAATTTTAAAGCAACGAACTTTTATTGCGCAGAAGTTTCAGCGCCAATTTCAGCTATTGATTTTAAATATCCAACAGAAAATTCTGATTTGGCAAAATCTCATTTATTATTCTCGTCGTTTAAAGCAAATAAATACAGCATTGATAACAATTACAATGAGCTAGTTTTTGCAATTGATGGTCTTAAGTTTGTTGATAATATCGGTGAACTAGTTTCCTATCCAAAAGGGGCAAAAGTTGATGAGGGAAAAATAAATCTTCTCAAGTGCGATGGTCGCACCCTTGATTCAAGAGAAATGAGTCCGCTCGGCATTGAATACAAAAGGCTCTATGAGAAGCTCGATCATGCACCAGTGACATTTGATATGCTGCAAACCAAGGATATTCCAAATTGGTTTAATGCGATCTCCAGTGAGTACATTAAAAGGTTTGTTCTAAACAATAAAGTTAAAGTTGCTTTTGATGGAAAAGGAACAGTGAATGGAGAGCCAGAAGGTGACGATATTGGTCATCTGTGGCTGGAGACTACGTTTCATGCTAATGAGGCTGTGAACTATGATTTTCAGTATGTTGCAGCAGAAAATGTTACTACTTGTTGCCATTCGTTTGATATTAGTACTGGTTATCTAAGTAATGATTTTGTAGTGACTGGTGATGGTGTGAGAGAGTTAAGATTTGCGGATTCTCAGATTAATCTTTCAGGTTATTTTCAGTCTGTATATAAATCTTCTATGATTTATAAAAAATACCAAGAAGGTATTATAACTTACAAGAAGGGTATTGATGTAGTAACTAAAAAGACTAAGGCAAATTACTCTGTTAAAAAAGGATTTTTTTATTTAACTATAAATCTTGATTATCTTGAGTCTTATGGTCCACGTTCTCTTTATAATCCAGTTTATTTTAACAGAAGAGTTTATGATATTGCTTTTCCTTTAGTGATACCGTCAATCAGTGCTACTTTTTTCCAAGAACCTTATCAAGGAAGAGATAAGTATTATTACGGTAAATCACAAAATTATTTTTTGTTTTCACCGTGGCATGTAGATTCGATGTCTACAATATGTGGTTCATATCTTGTTTCTTCCTTTGAGCCATATGAGATTAAACTTCGTAATAATAATTCTCAAAACCTATTAGTAAAATCATGGGGTAATCATGTTATTTACAAGCAAAAAGCGGAGGAGGCAAGAACACCAGGAAAGCCAAATGTGCTATTTGCTGAGAAAAACTCGGTGATAACCTACGCTATGCAGCATAAAGCGCTGTTCACGCAGAGATGCCTCTATGTGATCAAATTTAAAGAAGTGAAAGCAGGAGACTTTATCGGTCTTAAAACTTATGACAATTTAAATACTGGTAACAATTTTGATATGGTTATTTGGTGGAGTGTGGGTGGCGAAGGAAAAGCACCAACTGATGTTACTGCCAGAGAATTTAGAGAAATCAAAGCAACCAAGGAGACAACACCAGAAGAGCTCGCAGATATGATTGCAAGTGACATTAACAACAAGGGAACAACGATGTTCAATGTTCCAACTATTAATGACAAAAATTATGACTACTACATTAGGTACTAATATGAAATAAAATTTTAAATAGGAGAAAAACATGAATGAAATAAATAATGAAATTAATGATGATTTCTATGCAGAAAGTGTAGAAAAAACAAAAAGCATTCTTGATGAGGCGATAGCCAAGGGGCATACGATCAGCGATGATGATCGTCAAACTCTAGAGATGGTAAAAGCCAATGAGCAGTTTGCTGAAAAAGTTCTAAATGGTGAAGATTATCAGGATCTACAAGATTTTTGCGATACACTCACTGTCAGCAAAGTTCGCTATATCAACGAGCAGATAGCAAAAGGCAAAAATAAGACTTCTTTTGTTAAAAAGATAGCTGACATTGCCAAAGATGGTAAGTTAGCAGAGGAACTGCGTAGTAAGCCACTGTCTAAATTTAAAGAAGAAGTGGGCAGCTTAAAAGAGGGGCTACACAAAAGTAGTAAAGCAACTGCGATACCAACTAATTACCAGCATAGCAATGTGCCAAATGACTTCGAAGAAGAGTTCAAAGAAGTACAAAATTATTTTCGCACTAGGGGGTACTGATGCCTATTACCTCAGATTCAACTTATTACAGAACAACGCTACTCTCGCAAAGGCTTATTGAAATAGTACTCTTTTCAAGTCCACTGCTCGCTTTTACTGGCTCTGGGGCTGATGATATTCCAAATCGTTACTTTGAGTAAGGTCACTTTATTCTGTTGATTAAGTAAATAGATTATGTATATTAAAATTTTTAACTAGCGTTATGTGCTTTAAGTTTACGGTATCTCATACAATGCCGGAGGATTCTGAGAAACTAGTTGAGTATCTTAATGAAGTAGGAGGAGAAACTGATAACCTTTCATTTAAGCAAGATGAATTTCATTATAGTACTGAAGAAGAGAAGGACTTTATAGAGAGTGTGTTACGGAACAAAAATGGGGTAATGCTTGTAGCAAAGGATAAGTCAGGTAACATTGTTGGTGAAAGCACTTGTATTTCTAATGGAAGGCGTTCTAGCCATGTTTTCACTCTAGGGTTAACTGTAAAGAAAAAATATTGGGGAAAAGGAATAGGTACAACCATGATAGAACAAGTTATAAACAGATGCCTAAAATTAAAGTGTGAAAAGATAATGTTACAAGTATTTCATACTAACATTAGGGCAATAAAGTTATATAAAAAATTGGGCTTTAAGTTAGAAGGAACACTAAAAAAAGATGCTAAAATAAATAATACCTATGTTGATGCTTACGTAATGTGTAAATTTTTGGAGGTGTAAAAAATAGAAAACTTTTTTAAAATACAGTCTATTATTCCTGAAATATCTGACAAATTTAAATTTAAGGTAAGTAGTATCTTTGGAACAAATTTAAAGTTTGCTTTTATTTTTGGTGGGCTTGCCAAAGGATATGCTCGAGATTTTAATCACGATATTGATATGTTTGTGTGTTTAAAGAGTAGGGATTCAAATCAAGAAGAAGCTTTTAAAGAATTCTAGTGTGCCGTAGAGACACAAAGACTGTTCAGAAAAGAACAAGCTGAGTGCAAAAGCTACGCAACAGATGAGGGTGGGCCCCTTGAAGCCAGTTTACAAGAGCAGGCTTCAAACAACCATAAGCTGCTTTGGTAAAGAGCCAAGGTAGTGAGCGTTATGGAAAAGGCACAATTATGTGTCATGTGTGAAATAGAGAGATGAACGAAAGTGAACCACTGAACACGTGTCGAAACTTAATGCGATGATGTCAAAACCAGGTGCGTAGAATTCACTTGGGATAAACCTATCGGGAGCTTGTTTACTGGGTAGGTGGCGTCCGGCATAGAGGTGGCATGAATCTATTTCAGGCTATTGTGTGGAACTGCGGGAACCTGTCGTTTCGATGATAAGGGAGAAATCCAAAGAGCTGATCTCTGAGGGTGAGAGTACCGATGCGAAAAACAGGGACGGATCAGCTCGTAGTAGTGAAGAAGTTTCTGTAATGGAAATGGAGCGAAGGGGCTGAGTTATTTAGTTTTAATTATTTATCAACCGAAAGGGAGGAGTTAATGAATAAAACAAAGTCTTTTGATATACCAAAGCAACTTATTTGGAAAGCTTATAAACAAGTATCGAAAAATAAAGGAGCGGCAGGTGTAGATGGGGTCTCGATAACAAAGTTTGAGGAAAATCTAAAAGATAATCTATACAAATTATGGAATCAGATGTCATCCGGAAGTTATTTTCCAGAGCCAGTAAAAGCTGTTGTAATACCAAAAGCTACAGGAGGAGAGAGAATATTAGGCATCCCTTCAGTAACAGATAGGATAGCACAAACAGCTGCCACAATGTATCTTGAGCCGTTGGTAGACCAGAAGTTTCATGAAGATTCGTATGGCTATAGACCAAACAAATCTGCACTGGACGCGGTAAGTACGACTTGCAAGAGATGCTGGAAGAATGATTGGACGGTAGATCTGGATATATCTGGATTTTTCGACAATTTGGATCACGAGTTAGCATTGGAAGCAATCAAGAAGCATACAGACTGCAAATGGGTCATACTGTACGTTGAACGGTGGATGAAAGTCCCTATTCAGCAAGCAGATGGTAGTAAGGTAGTTAGGGATAAAGGAGTTCCGCAAGGAGGTTCGATAAGCCCTATAATTTCGAACATATTTATGCATCATGTATTTGATATGTGGATGAGACAAAACTATCCAACCATGCCATTTGAGAGGTATGTAGACGACGCGATAGTACACTGCAAAACTCAGAAGCAGGCGGAATTTATCAAGGTAATGATCGGAAAAAGATTGGCTGAGTATAAGCTAAAACTACATCCTGAGAAGACACAAATAGTGTACTGTAAGGACCACTACAGGAAGGGCGAATTTCCCAAACAAAGCTTTGATTTTCTAGGCTACACTTTTAGACCTAGGTTAGCAAAGAACAAAGTTAAGGGTTATAGAGTCTTATTTATGCCTGCAATTAGCAACAAAGCCAAGAAAAAGATCCACCAAGCTATAAAATCATGGAAAATACACAGGCAAACATCTACAACCATGGAGGAGATATCAAAGAAAGTAAATCCCATAGTCAGAGGCTGGTTTCAGTATTATGGCAGGTTTTATAAATCAGAGATGCATCCAACTCTCAGAAATATAGAGAGATACCTAATAAAGTGGGCTAGGAAAAAATATAAGAAACTTCGAGCTCATGGAAGACTAGCGAGCCAATTTCTAGGAAAGGTGAGAAAAAGGTCTCCAAATATTTTCTACCACTGGGAACTAGGACAAGGATCAAAAGGCTAAATAATGGGAGCTGTGTGAGCTGAGAGGTTCATGCACAGTTCTGCGAGAGACTGGTGGGGAAGTTCCGCCGGTCTACTCTCCCCATTATCTAAAGCCTCATCATTAAACTTCTCATAAAACAATACAATACTCATAACTTCTCTTAATTACTTAATTATATTAAGAGTATAATAATATTATTAATATGTCAATATTTCTATTATTATATTAACCTATATTATTTATTAATACGTAATTCTTATCTCATCATTAAATAAGTAATACTGCAAAGTTGTGGAATAAAAGTTAATGAATTTACTTTTTAGGCAGAGCTCTAATATTATAGATCTTTAATAGTATAATCTTCCCATTTGTCCACTCTGGGCCATGTACGATTAGTAGAAGAAAATAAATTTATACTCATTCAGTATTAAACAACTTAAGTAATTTGGTCACTTCCAGCACCCAAAACCAGTTAGTGTGAAAACATTTTTTTTAGAATCAATTGGTGTACCATATAAACTTTTCAATATAGTGATTTTGCTATACCATGAAATCAGCTATATTGGTTTACTTTCACTAAATTTACATATGAACCAATTTGCCTAACTTTGTTGCAATGATTTTAGGCTTCCATTTTTACAACCATATTTTTATAGGCTTGTTTTCATAAAGGTAGGTACTTTTTTTGCGTTTTTGGAAAAATGAACATTAAAGATTTTTATGATTCTAATTTGCAGTATGTTTCTGAAACTAAAGTGAATATTAATAATCCTATATAAAATATAAAAAAATACATAATTCTTGATTTTCTCATAGATATAGTTAATAATTAAGCTATATTATTTTAATAAAAAAGTTATGACTTTATGGTGGAAAAAGATATTAGCTGTAGAAAGTGATCCTAGACTTTTAATTGATATAGATAAACAAGCTAACTTAAAGAAAATGTTAGTTCTTTCTTTAAGGGAAGCTATAAATAAACCAGATGTTTCAATTGTTACAAACCTATACGAACATTTTACACAAAAATCTACTAGAAATAGGCGCGAGTACCCTGATTCACAATTCTCAATTATTCGGGAAATATATAAAAATGCCTTTATACTTGTAAGCAATGATATTGCCAAGCTCAATGAAAAAAATCTTAATCAGATCATTAGTAGAAAAGTAGGGCAGATCGAAACAATTTTGGCTATAGTCTCATTAATTGATAATAAACGACTGATAAAAAAAATGTTGAACTTAGTTGAAAAGAATATAAAAAACAATCCGGAAGGGCAGCAAGTTCTTTTAAAGAGTTTAGTTAATATACTAACATACTCGATAAAAAATGAGCGTCTTCAGACCATTAATTATATATATACAGGACAGTTCTCTAAAAAAAATTTCTGTTCTGTTATTCAAGAAATATATATAAAAGCATTTGCAGATAGCAAAGTAGTAGAAGAGCTAGAAAATAAAATAGAAAAACAAGAAAAATCTGCTAAATATGAGTGGTGGATGGAGTTGAAAAAATATCTTGATTTCAATCAAAAGCTAAATGATTTACAAGAATTAAAAGAAATAGTAAATAAGTTTATTGAAGCTTCTGATTATCATAATAAGCTGTGCCAAGATGAAAATTATCCAGCTCTTTCTTATTATAATACAGAAATAGACTTGGAAAGGTTAGAGCAAATAACACGTAAGTTTATTAACGATTCTGGTCACATATCAGAAAAGGAGGTGTTAAAGCAAAAAAAGCTTCAAATACCTTTACCAGGGGAAAAGCAATTGGTAGAAAATTTGAGAAAATTAGAAAAAAGAATATCTACTTTCATTCAATCTGTTTATGAAAAAACTGCACATGATGAGCAATATCCAGGCTTTGTTCAGTCCCCTAAAAAGAAAGACTTTATGATACTAGCACAAATAATACATGAGTTGTTTCTTGAGAAAGATGATTTCGAATCTGTAGATAAGGAAGAATTACCTAGTCCATATTTAGAAAAAGTTAAAGAGAAATCATATATTAGAGGGGTGCTTAGCTATTTAACTTGCTTTGTTGCATAACTGTTTATAAAGAGCAAGGAGTGTTCAATTGTATTAAATAAGAGTCTGATATTAGTTTTCAATTCTTCTATCAGTTAATTCATTCCCGTCAGATTAAGTTGTGTTTAGCACAATTTGTTCCACTGTTCTTCATCTAAAATTTCCACACCCAATTCCATTGCTTTTTTATATTTTGAACCTGGATCTTCTCCTGCAATTAAATAGTCAGTTTTAGTAGAAAGGCTTGAACTGATCTTTGCCCCTAAAACTTTAGCTCTTACTTTTGCCTCCCCTCTGCTCATAGCACGTAGCTTACCAGTAAACACTATAATTTTGTTATTCAAAAAAGAATCGCTAGAGTTGGAGCTCACGGGAAGAATTTGCAGATATGCAGTAAGATCATTTAACATTTTAATGTTACGTTCCTGAGAAAAAAACGATTTTAAAGATTCAGCTACTTTTTCTCCTATACCATCTATACCTACCAACTCAACATCATTTGATGACATCGAATTATACCAGTTATCATAAGATACATAATAATTTGCGAGCAATTCTGCTGCAACTTGGCCGATAAATCTGATACCCAAAGAAAATATGAACCTATCTAGAGTGATTACTCTTCTGTTTTGTATAGCACTTAATAGATTAGCTATTGACTTCTCGCCCCAACCATGATGCTCTTTTAAGGAAAACTCTTTTAATCTTTCCTCTAAAATAAAAATGTCTGGAATTTGTCTTATTAGTTCCAGGTCATAAAAAAACTTTATTTGTTTTTCACCAAGGCCAACAATGTCAAATGCATCTTTTGACACAAAATGTTTTAGTTTTTCTACTATTTGAGCCTTGCAATTAAATTCTTTAGGACATCTTACTGCAACTCCTTCAATCTGCACTTTACTACCACATTCAGGACATATGTCAGGAAACACAAATTCAGGCATATTTGCATGACGAGAACCTTCATCTACTTTGACAATTTGAGGAATTACATCTCCAGCTCTTTTAATTGTTACAACATCTCCTTCTCTTATGTCTTTACGTTTTATCTCATCTTGGTTATGTAGACTTGCTCTGCTAACTAGTACTCCGCCAATATTGACTGGTACCAAATCTGCAACTGGAGTTAAAACCCCCGTTCTACCCACCTGTATAAATATTTTATTTAACTTTGTCTTTGCATAAACCGCAGAAAATTTATATGCAAGCGCTGAGCGTGGCGCTTTGTTTGTACTTCCCAGACGACTTTGTAGCACCAAATCATTCACTTTATAGACTATCCCATCGATATCATAATCCAAGTTATAACGATAATCATAGATCTCGTTATAGAACTTTAGCATTCCATTCAAACTACTTGCTAAGGAACGATGCTCATTTACGCAAAAACCAAATTTCTCAAGCTTTTCTAGTATCTCACTTTGACTTTTCTCTATTCCACCAATTAAAGAATAAGCAAAATATCTAAGAGGCCTTTTTGCTGTAATGTTCGCATTCAATTGCTTTAAAGAACCAGCAGCTGCATTTCGAGGATTAGCGAATTCATTATTTTCATTTAACTTTAAAAAGTCGCTGTTACTGATATATATTTCACCCCTTACTTCTAGTCTTTCTTGCACATCTTGTAAAAACTTAGGAAAGCCTTTTATTGTTGCAACATTGTGGGTTACATCCTCTCCTACAAAACCGTCACCTCGAGTTGCAGCTTTAACAAATTTCCCATCTTCATAAATTGCAGAAAATGACAATCCATCAATTTTTGGCTCACATAATATCTCTATTTCATCTGCAATTAAAAATCTCTTTATTTTAGACAAAAATTTTTCTACACCTTGCTCATCATAAGCATTCTCAAGAGAAAGCATAGGTTCTTGATGTTCCACCTTAGAAAATCTCTCATCAGGCGGAGCACCAACACTATCTTGTGTTGCATAAGCTTCTGGCTCTATCGCAGCTAACTTTTTTTTCAGTTCATCATATTCAGCATCACTTATCTCTGGCTTACTTTTTTGATAATATAAGATATTATGATAATTAATTTGGTTCTGCAGTTTTTCTCTCATCTTTTCCAAGTTAGTCATGATACCAATATAATGCTCTTTATAACCAAGTCATGAATTTTTTTAAAAGGTGTTACAAATTTATACTACTAAACTGAAAACCAGTTATATGAATATTAACATAAAGTTCATATTCATATGCTAATATTGGAATTATTTTTAAAAAAAAGGAGTATATTATGGTAAAACACAATTACAAAAATTGGAACGATCAACCAAGTTACGACACACAGAATACAGTATGGAAAGTACACAGGAACCAGCCACAAAATTCAGAAGGTCAATTGAGTTCTGAAACTTTAGCATATGGTGTGAGTGGTAAATTAGGAGAATGGTTGGGCATAGATAAAGCAGCAAAAAAAGCAGCAGAACAAGTAATACCTAAAATGGGTAACGATTTAAAACTAGAAGCTAGAAAAGCAGCTCAAGATGAAGTAAAAAAAATAGAAGGAAAAATGCTAACTTTAGCTGAAGAGAAAGCTAACAAAATAGCTACCGAAAAAGCTAATCAAATAGAAAAAAAAATATCGACTTCAATTGATAAAACAGTAAAGTCAGCAGAAGCAAATGCTGAAAAAGCAGCAAAAAATGCAGCTGAACAAGCAGTGAAAAAAGTAGGACCAGAAGTTGCAGATCTGCTAAAGCCAGAAATAAAAACTCAGGTAGAAGAAGCAGTAAAAAAATACACTGAAGAAAAAATTGAAAGCCTTATAAAACCTGAAATTACAAGCAAAATAAATGATCTTGTCACTACACAAAGTAAAGAAGTAAGTACACTTTTAGAAGATGAAATGAATAAATTAATCGAAGATGCACATAAAAATTTGAATGGGAAAATAGATCAGATTAAATGTGAACTTACAGAAGTAAAATCTGATCTCTTAGAAGCTAGTGCAAAAAGTTTCCTTGAGAGCGCAAAGTTATTGTCTTTTGCTGCACAAGATGAAACATGTGCAAACCAAGATTTAGTGTATTTTTAGTTATAACAGGGTTTTTATGGGCAAAATTCATAAAAACCTTAGCTAAATCAAGAGAAAAGTATTTGTCAAGTTGCATGGCTACTGTGCAAAATATTGAAGCAAAAAGGTTTCATCCCAGTGCTTCCTACCTTGTCATCCCAGTGCTCAGACACTGGGATCCATTGTTCCTTTCTGGATTCCATCGTCACGCGCTGGAATGACACCTATTATTGTTTTACTTTATATCTTTATTTGTCTATCTTATTTTGCCATTCTGCTGAACGAATACAGGGAAAATAAACTGTAATATCTAACTTTGGTGAAAAAAATATAACACGTAAAAGTTACTGAACCACTTGAGCCATATATAGAATTACTTTGTTAAATATTCTCTACTTCCAGGTTTCATTATAGGTAATTGTTTTAATTCACTTGGCAGTTCTTTCTCGCTATAGTTTTGAATGTTTAGTTCAATCAAAGATATAACAGAAAAAGGTAGTTTTGTCTCACTACTTCTCTTTATCAAAGAAGCTTCAGCAACAACTTTACCTCCCTTCTCTTCTCCACATTTTACTGCTTCAAGTGAAGATTTACCTGTGGTAATCACATCTTCAATTAGTAAGATTTTCTCACCTTGTTTAATCTCAAATCCACGGCGTAATTCAAATTTACCATTAACACGTTCGCAAAATATTGTTCGGATTCCAAGCTGTCTACCAATCTCATAACCCACAATTATTCCACCAATTGCAGGAGATAGTATTAAGTCTATGGGTTCAACAAGCTCTTTTCTTATTTTATTTGCCAATAGCTCACAAACCTTCATTGCTCTGCTTGGATTTTCAAAAATTTTAGCGCATTGTATGTAAGTGTTGCTGTGCAGCCCTGACGAGAGTACAAAATGTCCGTGCAAAATCGCACCAGCCTCTTCAAACTCTTTTATTATCGGATTGTCTAGTATCATTCTAAGTTTTACATTCTTTATTAATTATCTGCGTTACACAGACATCAGACCAAACATTTATTGCAGTTTCAAACATATCAATGATTGTATAAATAGGTAAAATCAGCCCCATAATGTACAAAGGAACGTTCATTGATACCAAATAACTAGTTGCCATAAAATAGCACCCCATCGGCACTCCAGCGTTGCCAATTGCAGCTCCTGTAGCTAAGAAAATCCATATGAACATCTCACTTAAGGAAAATGTGTGCCCATTCATCTCCGCAACAAACATCACTGTGATTAAAATAAATGCAGCACACGCATTCATATTGATAGTTGTACATATTGGTAGAATAAAAGATGACAATTTCTTTGGCACTTTTAGCTGATTTTGCACACAGTCTATGGTTGTCGGTAGTGTCGCACTGGATGATTTAGAAAAAAATGCCAGTATGAGTGCCGGCATAACTCCCCTTAGCGTCTGAATTGGTGATATACCTTTATACCACATGAGTAGTGGTAAAATCACAAATGCTTGCACGAAATTTGCAGACATTATGCAAGCAAAATACCAAAAAAGACTATGGAATTCGCTGCCACCTTTTAACTCGTATAAAAAACATGTGATAAAAGACCATACAGCAAGAGGAATAAACTTTAACAACCCTTGAGCAATTTTAAGAAGTGTATCAAACAGTGCAGAGAATATTTGGTGTAATATATCCTGTTTTTCTTTTGAGAGCGAAATAATAGCTCCACCCATCAAAAAAGCAATCAATATGCTGCCAATAACGTTATTTTCAAGAAAAACTTGCACAAAATTTGATGGAATGAGTGATTTTAAGTATGAAAAGTAATTGTGATTGCTGTCACTCACACTTTCTATTGTGTTGCTTATGAAATTTTTTCTTACTGGGTCTATGAATAAATAGAAAGATAACGCAACAAATGCAGCTACAATTGTTGTAAACAGCGTGTAAAACAGCGTCTTCTTAAGTAATACTTTAATTTCAATTGAGTCTTTAAGCCCTGAAATTGTGGACACTATAGATAGAAAAACTAAAGGTAAGCTAATCAATTTCAACAGACTGATGAATATATCGCTAAATAGCTTTGCTATTTCAAATATTATTTCATTGTTTAAATAGTAAGCAATTACCGCAAACAGTATAGAAAAGAGTATTGCAAGTTTGCGCATTGAAAATAAAACCTCAAAATGATATTATACAATAATTTTTGAAATTAGGTTAAGATAACTTTACAGGTTAAGTAAAGATGAGTAACATTTTATTATTAATTAAGTGTTAAGGAGGGGTATGGATAAAAAAACTAAAGAAGAGTTAATCCTTGTTGGAATATTAATGGGAATGAATATTTCAATAGGAGTGCTTGTAGGTCTTGGTCCAAGTTTCGCAATTTTATCACCTTCCATTATAGGTGGAATTATTGCTGCTGTTTCTACAATATTATCTATCGCATACCTTACATATTGTGATTATAAGGAAGATAAAGTAAATCGAGAATGCATTTTCCCTATATTTTGTATGGGCGTTACTAGCACTGCAATCGGGATTGGTCTTGGTGCAGCTATAGGTGCTATTTTTCCTGGTGTAATGTTAAATACAGGATCAGCAGTTTTGATGGGTGCGACAATAGGAATTATTGCCCCAATTACAGGCCTTATTGTTGGAAATATGATTGTAGAACCTATGATTAAGAAAATAAATCACTACATTATAGAGCCGGTAATTGAAAAAATAAAAGAATGCTTTTCTTCAAAGGAAGCATAAATTATCCTCGCAAAATAGTGTACCTTGGACTTAAATTGAAGTGTACTCAATTGAAATAGGTCATATTAGAGAAGGTTAGAAGTTACCTACCCAAAACCCTTATCTCCCACTCAAGTTCAATGTTAAATTTATCTTTTACTGCATCTTTTACTCTGTTGCCAAGGTTTTCTAAGTCAAGTGCAGTTGCATTATTGTAATTGAGTAGAAAATTACAATGTTTCTTAGAAATTTTAGCTACACCATTATCTAATCCTCGGCAGCCAGATTCATCAATCAGTTTCCATGCCTTGCAGCCTATTGGATTTTTGAATATACAACCAGCAGTTTTTCCTCTTACTGGTTGACTTTTATTTTTTTTATCAATAACTTCTTTCAATCTTTGCAATATAAGCTCATACTCTGAACTTACTCCTTTAAATTCAGCTTCAATAAAAATCCACCTGCCTTTTAGACTATGTCCACGATAAAAATATCCCATTTCTTCGCTGGAGAATTCATATAAATTTCCATCTTCTAGATTCACTGCCCTTATAAATTTTACAACACTCGCAATATCACTACCATATGCACCTGCATTCATTTCTATTCCACCGCCAACTGTTCCTGGAATTCCAGCAAGAAACTCAAGCCCACTAATTTGCTGTTCCCCTGCAAAGTAGGCAAGGTTACTAAGCAGTGCAGCACCACCTGCAACTATGGAGCTATTATCTTTACATTTAATATACGCAAATTCCTTACCTAATTTCACCGTTATTCCTCGAATGCCACTATCTCGAATTATTATGTTGGATGTTGCACCGATAACGCTAATTGGTAACTCCGCATCTTTTATCAAGCACATTAGATCTTCAATGTCACGTGGCTTAAATAGTACATCAGCTTGGCCACCAACATTTAACCAAGTCATTTTAGACATTGAAACATTATAACGGTAGATTCCACATACTTTAGGTAAGCTTATAAGCATTTTGATTTTAACTCTAATCCTGCATCCATACCCATTTTTTCTGCATCTTCTACAAACGAAGTGCGTTCAGTAAAGTATATAACTCTCTCGCCCGCTAACATACAATAAAGATGTAGCATGTTTTCACTCACATATTCTGCTAAAGCTGCAAGCGGTGTAAAGCATGAACCATTTACTGTCTTCATGAAACTGCGCTCTGATTTTGCCCTTATAAAAGACATATTATTATTAATTTTCTCTAAAAGATCGATAACTTTTATATCATTCTTTCGGCATTGAATGCAAATTGTCCCCTGCCCTACTGCGCTTAACATGACTTTTGGTGGCAATACCTCTGTAATTAAGTGATATTTTTTTAATCTTATCAGCCCTGCTTCAGCTAAAATCATTCCATCAAAATTCTGATTTTGCAGTCTAGTTGTCACATTTCCACGCAGTGGCACTACATTTAAGTCTGGCCTGAGATTTAACAGCTGAACTTTTCTTCTTATTGAAGAAGTTGCAATTGTAGCCTGCTGTGGCAAAGTTTTTAGGCTCTTATATTTATGAGAAATAAATACATCACATGGACTTAGCCTCTCTAAAACACAAGGAATTGTTAAGTCCTTCGAGAAAAACGCAGGTACATCTTTTAGCGAATGAATCGCCATATCTATATTATTTTTGAGTAATTCAGCCTCAATCTCCCTGAGGAACAGTCCTTTACCTCCTATTTCAGCAAGATTTACATTAACATACTTATCACCAGAAGTTTTGATTTTAATGATCTCAACGGATAGATTAGGAAAAGACTCTAATAATCTTTGTTTTGCTTCCAAAGCTTGGATGAGCGCAAGGTCGCTTCCTCTCGTACCTATTTTAACTAGCATATATCCTTCATATTATATGTCTATATTCTATGCCCATTTTTTATTATCTCCAATTTAGTTATTGAACATTTTACAATTAGCCCTTAGTATCACGAACATTTAGTAATCTAGGAGTATGTATGTTTGATATTTTAAAAGATTCTAATGGCAGATTTAATAAAAAGAATATTTTACCTCTTGTATGTACTACTGTCGCTATTATTCTAACAGCATTAAGTGCAGTAGTAGCAATTCCCAGATTTTCCTCTCATCCTTCTCTATCTAGTCCTCTCGGTTGGAAAGATCCAAGTTATAGTGAATTTCTTGCTATTCACATACCAGCTACCATAGTTACTTTCTCAATACTTGGTTTATGCATTTACCTTCCGATTGATAGCATTAGAAAAAATAAACAAATAGAGAATCTTAAAGCTACCTCTGAACCTCATTCATGGATTTATAATGATATTTTAGAAAAACAAACGCAGACCATCAATTATAGATCAGGGCTTTAGGCGGTCCTAATCTTTTAGGTGCTTGTGATTAGCAACTATTCGGTCTACAATGCACTAATATAGTTTAAATTTATGCCAAACAAGATAATAGTTAAATCTCTTTCAGTGTTACTAATTTTTTTGCTGTCCTTATATATAATACTGCCAAATTTTATTGATAATAAGTTCTTTACCTCAAAAAAGAGAATAAATTTAGGGCTTGACCTGAAAGGTGGATCATCTCTGCTTCTAAATGTAGACTTAGATTTTTACTTCAAAGAGAAACTAAGCATGCTAACCGATGAAATAAAAGAAGGTCTGTTAACACAAAAGATTGAATTTAGCGCAAAAAACGATAAACAAGTGGTTGTAACTTTAAATAATATTGATGATTACAAAAAAGTTTCAACGTTAATACATAAAATAAACCAAAATTTAGAATTGAGTAGAAAAAATACTGCAATTTTCATTTCATATAAACCGCATTATAAGAATTCATTAATCAATGAAGTAGTTTCAGAGTCAATAGTTAATGTTCAAAGACGCTTAGATAAGCTTGGTACTAAGGAAGTAAGTGTGCAAAAACAAGGACAAAATAAGATATTAGTCCAAGTTCCTGGAGTAGAAGACACTCAGCAGATAAAATCTCTGCTTGGCAAAACAGCCAAGCTGGCCTTCCATTTGGCAAACACCAATGTAGCTAAAATGCAAGATATCGATCATGACACTACGATTATGCTCAAGGATTCTTTGGGTAATTCCTACCCGATATTCCGCAAAACTGAAATAGGCGGTGATTCATTAGTTAACGCATCAGTTAGATTTGGCAATTTAGGTAAACCAACAGTACATTTCAAATTCGACAGCATAGCAAGTAAAAAATTTGCAAAAATTACTAAAGAAAATGTAGGAAAGCCTTTTGCAATTGTTTTAGATAACACAGTCTTAACTGTACCAACAATACGTGAACCTATTCTAAATGGAGAGGGAGAAATTAGCGGTAATTTCACTGAAAAACAAGCGAGTGAACTTGCAATACTTTTAAAATCAGGTGCACTACCTGCACCACTTAAAATAATTGAAGAAAAAAACATTGGTCCAAGCCTTGGAGAAGAGTCAATAAAAGCAGGAGAAATTGCAGCAATAATCTCTATCATAGCAGTTGGTTTATCTATAATCATTACTTACGGCAAATTAGGCTTATTAGCGTCTGTTGCACTCGTTTTTAATGTAATCTCTATACTACTCATTCTTACCTTACTTGAAGCAACTCTTACTCTCCCTGGAATTGCTGGAATTGCGCTAACTGTTGGCATGTCAGTGGATGCAAATGTTTTAATATTTGAACGCATCCGCGAAGAAATAAGAGCAGGAAAAAGAACAGCTCGTGCCATTGAAGAAGGATTTAAAAACGCAATAAAAACAATTCTTGATTCAAACCTCACTACACTAATTGCTTCAGGAATAATGTTCATTATTGGTAGCGGAGCAATTAGAGGATTTTCTATCACTTTATCGATAGGAGTTTTATGCTCGATGTTTTCTGCAATTATAGTCACAAAACTTCTGATAGAATTGTGCATCAACCCACAAAAGCTAGTACTTTAGTATCTGTTCAGCAGAGTGACAAAATAAGATAGACGAGAAAAGACAACTAAATGGTTGTCATGAAAGTAGCTATCCAGTCTTTTCGTCGTCAAAAACGTTGTAACATGCTCACCAATTTAGTGAGCATAAAACCAATATATTTGTGGAAGAAAAGGAAAAAAGAAACAGAAACCATCTTCAGGCTATCACAAAGGATATGGCCATAAGATTAAAGATATGGATAGATTTATCAAATTTCTGAATGGAAATCAGGATATTAGAATTGAAAAGATATTATTACTAAAAATTAAACATCAAACCAACTTCAATATTATGAGTGGATATATCATCTGCAATAGGTATTGGGATACTAAAGTAACGATAGCCGAAAAAGGTTTTAACTTCTGGGATTATTGAGTAGTCAACACCAAGCTTTATTTGATAAGCAAACCAAGGAACATTCAGTGGCATTGAATTTTCTGGTGACCCATTAATCTTTTTTAATCTAAAAACTGTTGGCCCTATACCAAGACCAATATACGGAGCAAATTGTGTATCTTGAATGCTGGAGTTATAATAGAAGTTTAATAAAAATGCAAACACGCTTGCTGATTTCTCAAATACCGGAGGAGAATTACTATCTTTAATATTGGCTGTAGAATACATAGCTTCAAAATCAACTCGGCCATTTTCCCCAGCATAGTAACCTAAAGATACGCTCCTAAGCCACTGGAAATCAATTTTGCCGTTAAATTTCTCTATACTCTGAATTTCATCCACTAATCCCGCTTTGATAAACAATGATACTACTTTTTCTTGCAAAGAAAGATTAGGATTAGCTGTATTGATTAAATTAATAAACCTTTCTCCTATTGCCTTTATACCCTTTACAAATGTTTCTGAATTATCATTGTATATCTTACCACCGTTAGCACTAACATAGAAATCAAGTTTTTTTGATTTTGCCTTTGTAGGTTCAGCTTGATCTGTAATACGTGGCAACATATTTTTCTGACCAGCTGCTTGGAAAATAGAAGGTGAACTACTTTTAAGTTCTTGATATTTTATTGGTATTTCTCTTTCAGCAACCTCTTCAGAACGTATTACACTTTCATTATTATCTGTTTCTAATTTTAACGGTTGTACTTGCTCAATGTGTGTATTGTTACTGATATAAGTAATAAAAAAATAGACACACGGAATGAAGATGAAAAATAAAGCAATAGATATTCTAATTATCATAAATGAATTATCACTTATAGTATAACTACTATATCATATATTCCTTTAATGTACAAAAATTAAGAAATAATATTTCCAATTAAACAATTATTTTCTATTCCTTTAACATGAGCTTTCACAATACTTTTAGCTTGAACTCTTGATGTAAGTTTTATTAATGCAAAATTTTCTGTTCTACCAATATTATTCTGCTCAACCAAAACGCTTTGCTCAGTGCCGAGCAAAGATTGATAAAAACTGCTCATCATTTCTTTATTTATTTCTCTTAGATGCTTTACTCGTTCTTTACGTACATTCTCTGGTATTTGTGGCATCCGTGCAGCAGGTGTGTTTTTCCGCTCTGAATATGGAAAAGCATGTAGATAAACTACATTTATTTTTTTCAGTAAATCAACTGTATCCTGAAACATTTCATCAGTTTCTGTTGGAAATCCAGCAATAATATCAGCGCCAAATGCTATATTAGGTCTTAAGCTCTTCATTTTATGATAAAATTCTATCACTTGTTCTCTATTGTGACGACGTTTCATTCTCTTTAGTATTAAATTATTACCAGACTGTAGACTCAAGTGTAAGTGAGGCATAAGTCTTGACTCATTAGCTATTAAATCCATTAGTTCATCATCAACTTCAGCAACATCAATAGAGGAAAGTCTTAGTCTCTTTAACTGTGGTATATCCTTTAAAACTCTTCTAATCATTGAACTGAGTGATTGCTTACCAAACAAATCTGTACCAAAATCAGTAATATCAACACCTGTAAACACCACTTCTTGATACCCATTTTCTATAAAAATCTTAATTTGCTCTATAATATTGTTTACTGGCACAGATCGATTATTTCCTCTTGCCTCAGTAATTGAGCAAAATGTACAACTATGATTACAACCATTTTGAATTTCAATAAATGCCCTTGATTTATCTTCAAATCCATTAATGAGAATAGGTTCTACTTGGTTATCACTGACTAAGATTTCATCATTATTTAGTAGATAATTTTCAGCTCTTAGCTTGTCTTGATTACCTAGCACTTTACTTACACCAGGAATATCACTATATGATTTAGGATCTAATTGAACGGCACAGCCAACTACGATAATTTCTTTACTTGGGTCGTTTTTATAGATCTTACGTATTTTTTGCTTCACTTGGCGTTCTGCTTCGTTTGTCACTGCACAGCTATGCACTACAACAACATTTTCTCTCTTTGCTTTTTTTAATGCTTCTTTGATTAACTCACTCTCGTAGAAATTTAGACGACAACCAAATGTTATTACTTCATTCATGCTTTTGCTTTAATAGATCTAAATTATATCAAATATCCAAGCAAAATGACTATTTTTTTGGTAGATATTATAATTTAAGCATAACCTCTAGAGTTGAAAATCACAGGAAGAATTTGTAGATATACAGTAAGATCATTTAGCATTAAAAAAAGCTTAAGGCCAATGATGTTAACCTCAAGCGAATATAAACCAAAAAACATTTTGCTAAACCTTGAAGCTCTACCATGCAAATTCATCTATATCATTTGGTACATAAGTGTCAGAATAAGCTTCATCCAAACTTTCTGCTTTCCATGGAAGCCATGAAGAAGGTTTTATCTTCTCTAAAACTTTACCTGGTATTGATGTTATCTCTTGCTTTACGTCTTCTTTTAATTTTTCTATTTGTAACCGAGCAAAATCTTCCACGCGAACCATGAGTTTATCTGTTAGCTCTTTTATCATGTCTTGATTTTGTTCTGCAACTTTCTTTGTAATAGGTACGACAATTTTACTTATAATCTCCGTTCCTAATGGAACAACGATTTGCTTTGCAACCTGATCACTAACAGGTTTAATAAGGTAATCTGCTATACTCTTTGCTGTATCTCCAGTCAGATTTGTTATTTTTTTTAAACTATCACCAATAATACCATAGTTTTTTTGGTACATCATATCTTCATCAGCAACTTCATATCTCCCTAAATCATCATACATTCCCATTTGTTGGTGAGACAATCCATTTGCATCAGATACATATCCGTATTTATTAAGTGAATTGGAATTAGACCGCATAACATTCTCCTAATTATTTATATATGCCTATTTTAGTATGAAACAACTAACAAAACATTAACTTTTAAGAACTCTTCTCAATTAATACATCAATAAAGGTAAGACCATATAATTTTCTCCTTTCTTGATACTATTCTCCTCCGAACTTAGTTCACACAGTTATTCAGACACTTCTGAATTTACCACCCCCAATTCCACTGCTTTTTTATATTTTGACTAGGTCTTCTCCTACAATTAGATAATCAGTACTCTTATCTGAAATGTACCATATAACTACACCAAGCTACAAATATGACACAAGAGTTTAGATTATTTTAGTTATTCTCTTGTATAAAATACTCTTTATATCAAAAAGAGGACCATATGAGTGAAGCAACTTTTTCTGAAAAAAATCAGCTTTCTAGAGAAGACATAGCAGAGTTAACAGAACTTATGTGTCTTGAACGAAGTGAAGTAAGTGAAAGTGGAACAGGGCTATTAGAACTTATAGCTGAACAGGAGCAAATACTTGAGGATTTAGGAATAGAATCAAAAGAGCTTTTATGTTCTCAGCATACAGGAATGTATGAGAACCTTAGTCAGCCCTATTCTACGGATCTCGAGGTTTTATAGCAGATATATAGATTATCATTATTATTGATACCTACTCAAGAGTTGCTATGGCAAACAGAGAAAACTGCAATTACTGCCGCTAATCTTTTTAATATATCTTTCTTTGATGGTGCTATTATCGCGCATTTTGACTGATATGGGCTATGATAAACCAGAAAATCACAGCTATATTTAGGAATTGAGACAAGGCCTCATTTAGGTAAATATTGCTATGCAGACTTTTCTTGATAGCAAGCATATTGCTTTTTAGAAAAATATTAGTAGCATCAAACATAGAGATTGATATTAGTTTTTCTGTCAGATTAAGTTGCGTCTAGTACAACTGACTATGCAAATAAGCTAACAGAACTTGAGATATTTTAATTGTTAGTTTTAGGGTGTATTTTTGTGTTCATTGCTATGAATGGGCAGAGCTACCTCTTCGAGGTAGCTCATCGGATCACCTAAATCATGCTCTATTTCTACTTCAAACTTGAACCCTAACTTCTCGCAGAATTTGTAGAAATATTCTTTAATAATATCAAATAAACTTATGCCATCAGTTTTATAATCTCTCAATTTTCGAGGTACAGTAAGTGACAATTTGCCATCTTGATATACTACATCATCTTTCCCATCTTGAGATTCAAGTGTAAATTCCAGTGAGCTACCCAACTTACATAACTCTTCTTCTGGCTTTTCTGTAACACATGCAGAAATTGGTTCTTTAACTGTAATTGCTGCGTGATTATTATTATCACAATTAATATGTATTATATAATCAATAGATCTAAAACTTAATCCATGTTTAAGGCTTATTGTAGTTAAAGATCCATCATTTCCCATTAACGGACCCACATATCCTGCTTGATTACAATGAGTGATTAGCTCTTCCAAAATGGAATTACTTGGGATTTGAGCTTCAGCATATTTAAACATTTCCTGAAAAACTTCTTTTGCAAATTGGCGATAATTCTTTTCTCCATTTTCGTCATTTTCAATTAAACCAGCATGTCTTTCATATAATTGCTTAATAAAATCTTGATCTATATCCTTTTTGTTAATAACAAACCTCATTCTTCGAAAATCGTCATACATCTGTTTTCCAGAGTTTGCTCCCACATTCTCTTTACCAGCTCTTAATTTGCTAAAATCAAACTTTTCTGCCTGAGCTTTTAGTGTAACGACTGGATTTTCATTTTTTTCCTGTGTAGAGTTGTTCATTGTTAATACTTTGATATGAATTGCTTATAGTATAATAATACATAAAAATAGTTAATATGTCAATAATATACTTAACATAGACAGTCATAATAGGGTGACAGGATTTTAGTAAGGCTCTATTATGAATAAACGGTTTTACACAGTATGAATGTTGATGAGCAGTCAAGTGTGCTGACTTTTCTAAATAGTAAAATTGAGAATATACCAAGGTTTCATTCCGCAATATTGCCTAAACTTTGCGGTGGAGACAGAGTAATGGACTTGCTGTTTTATAGGCCGCTCAGCTATGTGGATAGAAGTAAATCACTACCTGATGCTCAAGTGGGAGAATTTACAACTTTTATGGCAAAAGTGTATGAGCACCAGCGCCCCACCGTTAGAGGTAGGCCATATAAAATAATCGTTGAAAGTGAAAGTCAGTATTTATTTATAGTTTTTTTTAATTACTCAGTTAAATATTTGTATAAATTATTTCCAGTTGGAACAGATATAGTAATCAGTGGTAAACTTGAAAAGTTTGCCGAACATTGGCAAATTACTCACCCAGATTATATGTTATCTGATATCAATCAATTTAAAGAAATAGCCTGCATAGAGCCAATTTACCAATTATGTCGCGGTATTACTAACAAGAGCATTAGAAACATAATAAGTTCTAATCTAAAAGATTTGCCTGATTTGCCAGAGTGGATAGATGAAACATTAATCAAGCAAAAGAAATGGCTGAATTGGAAAGAAAGCATCATAAGATTGCACAGACCGAGCTCACTCGCAGAAGCAGAAGTTTGCAGAGAAAGACTTGCTTATGATGAGCTATTTGCGTACCAGTTGGCACTAAAGCTTGCAAGGGAAAATCATGTAAAAAAAGAGGGAAAAGAATTTATAATATTGAGTAAATACAAAGAGCAGGTCTTAAATGAATTACCGTTCCAATTAACAAATGATCAAATTCGAGCGATAGATGAAATCTCAGAAAGACAAAAATCCAGATACCGCATGGTAAGTCTGCTGCAAGGTGACGTTGGGAGTGGCAAAACTGTAGTTGCACTCTTTGCGATGCTGAATGTGGTAGAAAATAACATGCAAGTAGCTCTAATGGCACCAACTACTATCTTGGCTGAGCAACATTATAATTGGATCGAAGAAGCTCTATCTTGTACTGATATAAAAGTTGCTTTGCTTACCGGTAAAACTGCGCGCAAGGAAAGAAAGATTATTATGAACGAACTTGCAAGTGGTATTTTAAATATAGTAATTGGTACTCATGCATTATTTCAAGCCAACGTTACATTTAAAAATTTAGGACTCGCAGTCATAGACGAACAACAGCGATTTGGAGTGATACAGAGGAATCGGTTGGTAGGAAAAGGAGAAAATACCGATATACTTTTTGTTACTGCAACTCCCATTCCAAGAACCTTGCAGCAAGCTATGTATGGTGATGTTGAATGTTCTATTTTAAGGGAAAAACCAAAATCTAGATTGCCAATAAAAACCGTTATTATGAACGTTAAAAAAGTGTCAGATATTATTCAAAGACTGAAAGATGCTATAAATAGAGGCGAAAAAGCATATTGGATTTGTCCATACATAGAAGAAAACGAAGAACTCAATATTGCCGCAGCAGAAATGCGCTTTCAGGAACTACAAAAGACATTTTTTGATAGAGTTGGAATAATACACGGAAAACTAACTCAAGAGCAGAAAGATCAAGTGATGTTTTCCTTCAAGAGAAATGAATTTTCTCTGCTTGTTGCAACCACTGTGATAGAAGTTGGCATAGATGTACCAGATGCAACTATTATGATTATAGAGAATGCAGAACAGTTTGGGTTATCGCAATTACATCAGTTAAGAGGTAGAGTAGGACGAGGAAATAAACCGTCTTTTTGTGTACTGTTATATGACAATCTCAGTAAAAGTTCGTATTCAAAGTTAAAGATTATGTGTGAGTCACAAGATGGATTTTATATTGCTGAAAAGGATATGATGCTGAGGGGTAGCGGAGATATTCTAGGCACAAAACAATCAGGGTGCATGGAGTTTAAATTTGCTGATTTATATGAGGACAGAGAATTGCTCAACCTTGCATATAATAGTGCAAAAGGTACAATAGCTAATTTTGAATTACTGCTTGATATATTTGAATATAGAAGTAGACTACATTTTTCAAAATTTCAGTAATCTTCCAAGCCATAACCTTCATGAGTAGAAATTCCTTGACAGACGGGAGTATTTAACAAACCATATGCGTCAAGTTAAGGAAAAATAAGAGTGAAGAAGAAGTTTTTACCATAAGAATAAATTGTGCAGAGTTAATAGCAGGCCCTGTAAACAAAATGTTAGCAGGTCAAATTAATCAAGGGAAGGAAGTATAAAAATGGAAAAAAAGCGGTAAATTAGCCTAATGACAATAAATATATATATAGAAGGTACCGTTTTAAAGAGCACAAAAGGAATACACAGTAAAAGCGAGAAGAAGTTGAGAATATGTATGGAAGCAGTGTGGAGAAGTGGCTGCCAATGATCAAAAATTTACCACAATTACAGAAATATACACAAGAGGTTTAAAAGGTGATGCAAAAAGGGAATTTTGGCAAAATGACTTAAGTATGCACAACAAGATTTGCATAATTGATGATCAGATGTCATTCATGCTCAGCCTATATATAGAAAAAATTCTCAAGAGGGCTTAGGGTGGAACTAAAATTCATGGACTTGTTGACGCACGTAATTAATTTCTTTTTTTTTAAGTTAATTAATGTTAACAAGCCACGTCTGCCTGTAATCATGTTAATACCAAAATATAATGTAAGAGAAGAAATGGGCAGTGCTATGCAACAATTTTTGTTTCTTTCTAACCATGCTTCCATATGAAAAACATATGACATAAAAAGGAAAACAAAAAGCTAAGAACCTTGACGCGCTTTACATCTTGGCTTTACCTTATTTATAATATAAACCTTACCACCCCTTTTCACAACTTTACAATTTTTATCTCTGTTACGATGAGATTTTAGTGACCCTTTAACTTTCATATCTACAGTAAGAATAGAATTACCTTACATTATGATCACTGACAGAGAGTTAGTCAATTGATAAATTTTTCACATTTTATTAAAATACTGTATAATTGTTGCTGATACTTCTTCGATTGACCTTTGCGTGACATCAATAATTGGCCAGTTATTTTGCTTAAAGAACTCCTCTGCTTCTTTAATTTCCTTTTCTACTTTTCTAGGGTCAGCATATATATTATTACCTTCATTATTAATTGAAGTCAGTCTATTTTTGCGTATTTCTATTAGCCTTCTTACGTCTATTGTTACTCCTATAGTCAGTTTATTTTTTAATTTTGCTAAGTCGACGTAAAAGGGTATCTCGCTAACAAAAGGAACATTTGCAACTTTATAGCCTCGGTAAGCTAAATACATACTGGTGGGAGATTTTGATGTGCGTGAAACTCCAACCAAAATTATATCGGCTTTATCAATATCTTGAATATTTTGTCCATCATCATGATTAATGGTATAGTTTATTGCCTCAATGCGCTGAAAATATTCGTTATTTATCTCAGCATGTAAGTCAAGTTTTTCGTCTTTTTCAATTTCAAGATAGGATGAGATTTCCCTAATAATGTGTGATAATATCGCTCTGTAGGGAATTTTTAGCTTTATACAATTATTTTTTAGATATTTTCTTAGCTCATCATTAGTAATAGTGCATATAACAAAATTATGCTCATCACTTTTTCTATTAATTTCCTCTAAAATTTTGTCAATCTGCTCTTCTCCTTTTACGAAAGACCAAACATATTCGATCGTTTCTACAGAACGAAAGTGTTTCAGAGCTGATTTTGCAACTGATATAACAGTTTCACCACTTGAATCTGACACTAAGTGTAGGTTAAGCTTTTTAAGGGTCATCAACGTTATACTAAAAATAATAGCAAGCAATCTGCTACTGAAATTGTGCTAATTTATTATACTACGTAAATATAGAAAAACTATCTTGTTGATAAAACTCAAACTAATTGATAAATTCTTAACACAATTATTCTCAAAACGAATGTTTTTATTAAAGCCTACAAATTTCACTTCTTTTGCTAAAAAAGCTCTACCTTGGCTTGGGGTTATTTGTTTCGCATGTTTTTTAATTGGAATGTTCTTGGCATTATTCTTCTCCCCAGGAGATTATAAACAAGGAGAAATTGTACGAATTATGTATCTTCATGTGCCTTCTGCATGGCTTGCTCTTGGAATATACGGACTCATTGCATCACTCAGTTTCATTTCGTTGGTATGGAACAATAGTGTTGCTAGTGTCTTAGCACATGCCGCTGCTCCTGCAGGGACAGTCTTTTCGGCAATATGCTTAATCACAGGTAGCATCTGGGGAAAAGGAACATGGGGTACTTGGTGGGTATGGGATGCAAGGCTTACTTCAATGCTGATTTTGTTTTTTCTGTATGTTGGTTATCTTTCATTGTGGAGCGCTTTTGATAATCAAGCAAGAGCAGAGAAATCATCAGCAGTATTTGCCATTTTTAGTGCTATAAATATTCCCATAGTAAAATTTTCTGTGAATTTATGGTCTACTCTTCATCAGCCAGCAAGTATTTTTAGAAAAGGTGGAGTAGCAATAGAAGGTTCTTTACTGCTGCCACTCATTGCAATGTTTATATTTTGTACCACACTTTTCTTAGTAGTGTGGATACTTAATGCCCTTCATTTAATTAATTTGCAGAAGATAAAGAGAGAAATCAGCATGCGATATTAGGTATATAGTTCCAGAGTGTAATGTTGTGAACAGCTACGGAAATTAAAATGTAGAGCAATCATCAGCAGAGACTGAGTGGTATAAAAAATAGCTGAAGAATGTAAAAAAGGAAGTGGTATAGATAAACCTGTTACCGATAGAGAAGGTGAAATTGATACGGGCGAACCTGTTACTGATGAAGGAGAGAATGAAAATGGAGAAATTACATCTCGAAAAGTAACCTCAGATTGTTCCAAGTATGAAAATTGTGGGCCGTATTCTCATTTTTATAAAGTTGATAATAAGATAGGTTGTCAAGGTTTTAGTTCATCTGATTTACTAAAGGAATTATATCCTGAGATGTACAGTAATCCTAAGATTGCAAAATATATAGAAGAGGGAGCAAATGGTAATTATGGTGCAGTAAATTTTAAATTTGCCTTTACAGAGGATCTTAATTCAATATCCTGGCTTGGTAATATAGAATGTGAAAAATGTGTGGATGATCAAATAGAGTTAGCGTGTCAAGAAGAAGAGATTAAGAGTTTCTGTTACCCGAACGTTTACCGTAGTAATCCAGAATTCAACAAGAGCTTTTTTTCCAGAGGAGCATGTCCTAATCTTTTTAGAGAGTCCAGTGAAACAAGTGTTGTAAAAGCAAAACAAGTTGCACCATTGATACTTGTTAATACCTTAGGACAAATGATAGATAAAGAGGGTAATAACACTAAAGTATACTATGATGCATTGAAGCGTTATCTAAATGATGATGGTAAAATCAAGGATTGTGAAGATAATCAAAAGTGTAAGGATTATATTCCAATTATGGAGAAAGTTGCATGGAATAATGATAAGGAAGTACTATTAAAAACTGCTGTTAATAATACGCAAGAAGCAAATCCTTACTATTATGGAAATGAGGATAATTTTACTTCCGTTGAATTTGGTTCTATATAAGGCTGAATTTGTCTAATTTTTTCTACACTAGACACAATTTAGTCGTATCTGAACAAATACATAATCTATATAAAGAGGACGTAGGTACCATCTGTCCTTTTAAGGCATTTATGTCAATGATATGCGTAATCCATGATTTTAAACATGATGATCCTCCTAAGTAATACAAAAAAACTCAGAAAAATGTATATAGCTATGATAGAAGTTATCTATACATAAGTACAATATACTTTAACTAGAGATTATAAATTAATGAAGTTGAAAAGTCTGCAGACGAAGATAGATTTCGAGCTCTAGAATATCTTCACTATCAAAATAACAAAGCTGTCAAAATTTGTCAAGTAATTTTTATCGCAACTGTACAAACATTGCACAGGACAAATTTAAAATGCTGTAAAATGGTGTCTGTTCAGACGCATGTGAAACCAGTGCTTCTTTTCATCCCACTTCCATGCGGCTAAACCCTTTTCATAATCTCCTATCTATCATTTCTTAAACCACTCCCCTGAACGGATACAATTAAATACATTTTTAACATTTTTATAGAAAACTATTAGTATAGATTTGTATGCTGCCCTCATGGCTATTTTAAAATGTTTAATACTCCTTTTCATTATTTCTTGTACACATCTACCTAACAAGCAAAATTCTGTTAATATAGACAATTATAAGCACGATTATTCGTTGCAACAATATAATACTCCTTTGAAGAATAACGAACCAGCAATACCAGAAATGATACCTTTACCGGTAGAGTTTCCCGATCTTACAACCAGTAATCAGTTTCTTTCGATTAATGTTGATGAAAAAGTACCAGTAAAGGATTTACTGATTGAGATAGGAAAACTTTCTGACGTTAACTTAGACATAGATCCCAAAATATCAGGTAATATTATTTTAAAGCTAAAAGATAAGAACATAAACGAAGTAATTCAGAATATAGCCAACAGCGCCAAATTGCGTTACTCAATGAATAATGGTGTAATTAGAATTGAACAAGATTTGCCATATGCACAAAATTATTACGTAGACTTCATCAATATTCAACACTCTGCTCAAAGCAATTTTGTCGTTAGTGGCAATGTTACAAGCAGCGATGCTGACAGGAATGTTAGAAAGTCTCAATATAGCAGTGACTTATGGAGTTCATTAGAAAAAGGCTTAAATGCAATAATGGATGTTAATGGAGTGGATGATGGTGAATTTCTTTCATCCAACAGAGAAGCTGGTGTCATTATTCTAAATGCTAGAAAAGATATTCACAAAGCTGTTGAAGAATATATTAATAAAGTTAAGAAATTGGCGTCTTCTCAAGTAATGATCGAGGCCAAAATAGTTGAAGTTGTATTAGACGATAAATACCTTTCTGGTATCAACTTAAATGATTTGCATAATGAAACAAAATCTATAACAAATCAAGATAGTTCCATTACTAGCCTGGTAATGAACTCTGATTTAGAAAATTTAGTAAAAACTTTAGACAAGTTTGGCACTTCAACCGTAATTTCAAGCCCTAGAGTACATGCTATAAATAATCAGCAAGCAATGATTTCATTTACTAAAAACCATATCTATTTTACTTCCGATATACAGAAAGATACCGGAAACTCCAATCATGCCTTAATTACCAAGATGAATAGCACTCCAATAGGTGTGGTGTTAATAATCCACCCAAGCATTAACATTGATACTAACGAAATATTTATGGATATACACCCAACCTTATCAAGAATTAACAATTACACTAAAGACCCAAATATAGAATATGTCGCACAACAGAATAAAATGAAATTAAATAGTGACATTCCAATTATTGAAACCAGAGAAATGCACTCTACGTTAAAAATTAAGAGCGGCGAAGTTATGGTAATTGGTGGGCTTATAGAGCATAGAAAAGATAACCAAAACTTATTGCATCAAAAGTCAAAAAAACTGGCTAAGACAGTAGAAACCGTCATCTTCCTGAAAGCAACAATCGTACCAACACTTGGTTTATTAGATATAAAAGATAGGAATTTATATATATATTAAACGTATCCGTTCAGGCAATGGCATCAACTTAAGGAAAGATGTTGGGGTTGCTATTATGATAAGAAGAGAGTATCAGAATGATAATTAAGACAGCTTAATCATAAATCTGTTGCAGTAAATTTAAGTTACTTTAGTCATATATTAAAGTTTTTAAACAGGTCTTAGTTTACTTACTTTATTGTTTTCTTTATTATCAAATATTGCTTTAAATAATATGGAGGAGCACATTGTCAGCAATTGCCGTTATTGATTTTGGTTCACAGTTTACACAGCTTATTGCAAGACAAATCAGGGAAATGGGCGTTTACTGTGAAATATTTCCAAGCAATATCGATTTCGAAACAGTATCAAAATTCAATGGATTTATTTTTTCTGGAGGACCGCAATCTGTAAATGACAATTGCTCTGAAGTAAGTGAAGTAGCACATAAAATTATAAAACTTAACGAAACAATAAACACTCCTATACTTGGAATATGTTATGGACAGCAACTCATTTGTCATTATTTCGGGGCAAAGGTAAGAAAAGAATTCAATCAGGAATTTGGCAAAACTAAAATCAAGATACTAAAAGAATCCCCAATTATAAAGGATACTTGGAACGTTAATTCCGAAGTCGATGTGCTAATGAACCATGCAGACAGTGTCGAAACTATACCGCAAGGATTTACTGCTATTGCCTCAGGTATAATAAATCAAACAATCGCAATAATTGCCAACGAACAGCGGAAGATTTACTGTACTCAGTTCCATCCTGAAGTTAAGCCTACGACAAATGGTAGTAAACTTCTCTCTAATTTCTTAGATATTGCAAATTGTGAGAGAGATTGGACAATGAAGTCATTCGTTGAAAAACAGAAGGAAAAAATTCAAAACTTAGTGGGGGAGAAAAAAGTAATTGCTGCAGTAAGTGGGGGGGTTGATTCAAGTGTTGCAGCAGTTCTTACACACAAAGCTATAGGAAAACAATTAAACTGTATTTTTATCGATACTGGGTTATTGCGTAAGAGCCAGACCACTGCTATGTTAAAAGAAATTCCAATAAATTACGTTGATAAATCAAACTTGTTTTTAAGTAGGTTAAAGGGAATAACTGATCCGGAAGAAAAGCGAAAAATTATCGGCAATACTTTTATCGAAGTATTTGAAGAAGAGGCAAAAAAAATAGGTGATGTGGATTTTTTAATGCAAGGCACCATTTACTCTGATGTAGTTGAATCAGGGCACGCTTCAGGAAACACTAGTACAATTAAATCTCATCACAATGTTGGTGGGTTGCCAGAAAAAATGAATCTGAAACTAGTAGAACCTTTACGCTATCTCTTTAAAGATGAAGTAAGGCTGCTTGGCAAAGAAATTGGGCTTTCAGATGAGATAATATTTCAACATCCATTTCCTGGGCCTGGACTTGCAGTGAGGATCATAGGTGAGGTTGATGAAGAAAAGGTACGAATATTGCAAGAAGTAGATGAAATATATATCAACACAATGAAAAATTATGATCTGTATGATAAAATATGGCAGGCTTTTGCTGTACTGTTACCAGTAAAAACTGTGGGAGTTATGGGAGATAATCGTACATACGGATATGTTTGCGCTTTAAGGGCTGTGACTTCATCTGATGGCATGACAGCTGATGCATTTCCATTTGAAAATAAAGATCAACATTCGTTAGTATTTTGGAGGTTTTTGCAAGACGTCAGTAGTATAATTGTTAACAAAGTTTCCGGAGTAAATCGAGTTGTGTATGATTTAACTTCCAAGCCACCAGCAACTATTGAGTGGGAGTAGCAATAATTTCATTCCAGTTTCAGCTACTCGAATCACACCAAAGAGGCTGGTTGCATAACTCAAATTTTAAGGAAAACTATTTAATGTCATTCCAGCGCGTAACGCTGGAATCCAGAAAAAAAGAACCAGTGTCAGCTACTCGGATGACATCGAAATGTTCGTACAGATATTCGTCACACACCGGAATAAAAATTAGACTTTTGCCTTGTGCAAAATAATTTCAAGGCCGCATTGTCTTTATTTTGCTTATAGCTTCCACAAGCACTGCAAACATAAATGAAGAATACAAATATGCTTTTGGTAGTTCTATGTGAAGCCCTTCAAGTGTTAGATATACACCGACGAGTAAAATAAATAGAATGGCAATTACTTTTAAGCTTGGGTTGGATTTTATTACCTGAGCGGTATAATTTGATGAAAATAGCATCGCTAATATGGAAAATGTAAATGCTATGGCAATGATTATCATATTGTGAGTTAATGCTATGGCAGTTAATATTGAATCAACCGAAAAAACTAAGTCTATTAATATAATTTGTAGCACAACTAAAAAAAATTGTGATTTAACATTTGCCTTTGTTTTGTTCTCCTTATGTACAAAAATTTCGCTCCATAACTCTATAGAACTTTTAACAATAAGGAATAACCCTCCTGCAATCATAAGTAAATCCTTTACTGAGATATCTAGCGATACAGCGTGAAATATAGGCTTTTGCATTGATAGTATATATGATGTAAAAAATAGTATTACAAAACGCATCAATAGCGCTAAGCCAAAACCTATAAGGCGGGCTCTTTCTCTCAGCAGATTTGGCACCTTATCTATTGCTAGAGAAATAAAGATTAAATTGTCTATACCAAGTATAGTTTCAAGTAGCGTAATTATCAATAAAGTCCAAGCATCAGCTAGCATTTTCATTCCAAAGTCAGATTTTGTACTTTACAATAGATGTGTAAAAATTAAGTAACTTCGACTAGGTAATTAAAAAATCAGCCTTACCCGGAAAAGAAAGAGGCAAAAGGGCATTTTTATAATAAAAGTACTTTTGTAAGAGAAATAATGAAATTAAAAATCTAACTCTCTTTACGAAAATTTTAAATAGATTGTAAAATAGTTGTACCATGAAAATATATGCCTTCTTTATAGACTAAGATTTTTCTTTAAATTAAGATAGATACACGATAAAAGGAACATATGACAAAAGAATCATTAGCAAAAACTGATATAGTAAAAGTTGAAGATAAGAAAGCAACAAAGGGATTTTTTAAAATATTAGGTGAAGTAGCAGATGCTGTAAGGTCATGGGTTGGCAATATTGGCCCTGATTTAAGTAGTAGTCGCGATGTCGATAGTTTAGTCTTGAAGATGAACGAATGCTTAAACCCAAAGGGGGGTGAAGTCTCAGCACGTAAGAACACCGTATCTCTTGGTAATTTGTACTTGAGTTTATCAGAGGCAGGTCAAATAAAATTTTTACAAACCCTGGCAGAAAAGTTCAATCCGGATAAAACGAAAATAGATGAAGAAATGAAAGTATATAAGAAAAATCAAGATTCTGAGTCGAGCTATAAGTTTGAACAAGACTTAATAAAAGTCCTTGAATCACCACGCTCTAAAATATTGAAGCAGTTTATCTCCTTACCGGAGGGCCTTAAGTTTATTGTTGATATGCGTTCTGATGTACTCAAGCTGAAGAATCAATATAAAAGTCTAAGTCCACTAGAAAACGAATTAAAAAGTATACTTTGTACTTTGGTTGATGTTGATCTACTTGATCTTCATCAAATCACCTGGGATTCACCTGCATCATTGTTGGAAAAACTTATAAAATATGAAGCTGTACATAAAATTTCCTCTTGGGGTGACTTAAAAAACAGACTAGATTCTGATCATCTCTGTTTTGCTTTCTTTCATTACAAAATACCAAATGAACCTTTAATTTTTGTAGAGGTTGCATTGATGAATGAGATTGCAGATAGTATTCAACACGTTTTGGACGAGTCAGTTCCTTCAAGTGACCCAAGCAGTGCAAGTACTGCTATATTCTATTCAATATCAAACACTCAAACTGGTTTATCTGGAATTAGCCTCGGTAACTTTTTAATAAAGAGAGTCGTAGAAAAACTATCCCAGGAATTTAAAAGCGTGAAAGTGTATGCAACTCTTTCTCCAGTTCCTGGATTTACAAAATGGCTAAAAAATCAAGACGTAGCTTTATTAGGTAAGCTTAATATAAAACAATCAAGTGCAGAAATTTTAGAAAGCATAAAAACTAACGTTGAATGCGAAAAACAGTCCCTACTGAAACTTTGTGCACATTATTTGCTAAAGGTTAAAAGCAGTGGTGGAGGTGCTTATGATCCAGTAGCACACTTTCATTTAAGCAATGGTGCATCAATCAAACAAATCAACTGGATGGCTGATACTTCTGAAAAAGGCATTAGTCAGTCAGCCGGAATAATGGTGAATTATCTGTATGAGCTGCCTAAAATAGATAACAATCATGAGAATTATATGATTAATAAAGTGATTTCTCATTCAAAAAAAGTGTCAGCTATGTTAAAGGAATAATAGGAAGTGCGCAAGCATATAGAAAGTGCTAACATTCCCTAATGTTTATGTATATAATATTAAATAGTTTTATGAGGTAAAATGTATGGTTTTGGAAAAGCTTCAAGATATCATAAAAGAACTAGATGAGTCAATACAGAGCAAGTCGATAGTAAAGTCGCCTGTATCTGATAATTTAGTTAATGATATTAAAGAAAGCCTGGAGCTAATTAAAAAACATCCTGATCAAGAGAAAAACATAAAAGAAAAGCTTATAGGAGCAGGTTTTATTGTTCAACACGAGTGTTGGGATAGCTTTAAACACTCTTTAGCTAATAATGAGCCTTTAAGTGACAAGTATGATGTTGTAGTAGCTTATGAAAATTTAAGTATAATAGTAGAAGCTTTAAAGTTGCTTAATAGTGTTAACCGGAGTGAAGAAGAACTTAATCAAATTACATCACTTCAGAAAAAAATGAAAGAAGAGTTAGAAAAAATGCAACAACAAAGTGCAGAAAGGCAAAAAGAATTAGAAAAGAAAATTGAAGAAAAGTTTAGCGAGTACATAGAAAGCGGCACTATTGATGCGGTATCAATTACAAAGCATGGGGATAAAAATCTTCTTTATGCAACAATTAAGCTAAAAGAAGACAATAAAAGCACAGATATTAAAATAAGCGAATTTTTAAATAGTGAATTTTGTAAAGAAAACAATATTGCCGGTTTTCTTCTTTCAAGTGGAGATCAAAAAGAACCTATCAGTGGCTACATACATGAGGGGGTTAGATATTATAATTTAGGTACTGCAGCTCAATATGGAATAAAGTTTAACTGGTATGTAGACGGAAAAGAATTTAGCATTACATTAGGTGCTAACAGTGATGGTAGTATTAGAATAATAAGTGATAGACCAACTGATGCGGATTTAGAAAAAAATAAAGATGTAAGAATTAAAGTTGGTAATGATTACCTAAGCCTTGCTGATGCAGTAAAAACATGCAAGCAGGAAAAGAATGAGGCAAGTAGCAAACTGAGTCAACCATCAACTACTGAATACTTCCGACCAGTACAGACGCCAGCTTAATGTTTTCAGCAAAAAGGAAGATAAGTAATTGCTCTTGTAATACTTAAAATGTAAAATAGATCTACTTAAATAAGTAGATCTATGAACAATATAAGAAATTTTGCAATAATAGCACATATAGATCATGGGAAGTCAACTCTTGCTGATCGTTTGATAGAAGAATGTAACGGTCTTGAGACAAGGGAAATGACCAATCAGGTACTTGACTCAATGGATATAGAGCGTGAACGCGGAATCACAATCAAAGCACAAACGGTAAGACTCAATTACACTGCAAATAATGGTAATAAATATTGCCTCAACCTCATGGACACACCAGGTCATGTTGACTTTTCATATGAAGTCAGCCGAAGCTTAGCCGCATGTGAAGGCTCACTTTTGGTAGTAGATAGCAGCCAAGGAGTTGAAGCTCAGACCCTGGCAAATGTCTACAAGGCAATTGACAATAATCATGAGATAATAGTTGTGCTTAATAAAGTCGATCTTCCTGCTGCAGATCCAGAAAGGATAAAGCTTCAGATTGAAGAGGTAATCGGAATTGATGCAACTGAGTCAATTTTGATATCGGCAAAAACTGGTCTTGGGATAAAGGATGTACTTGAAGCTATAGTGACAAAACTTCCCGCTCCTCAAGGTGATACAAATGCTCCACTGCAAGCAATTTTAGTTGATAGTTGGTATGATCCTTACCTAGGAGTAGTAATTTTAGTGCGAGTTAAAAATGGAGTACTAAAAAAAGGCATGAGAATCGTTATGATGTCTAATAATGCTACATATCAGGTCGATAATATCGGTATTTTCACTCCTAAAAAAGTTATGACTGGTGAACTTTCAGCAGGTGAAGTTGGTTTTATAACTGCTTCAATGAAAGAAGTAGCTGACTGCAAAGTAGGAGACACTATTACTGAAGAGAAAAGGCCGTGCAACAAGGCATTACCTGGCTTTAAAGAAGTACATCCTGTAGTATTTTGCAGTATTTTTCCCAATAACACAGATGATTTTAAATATTTAAGGGAAGCACTAGAAAAATTACATTTAAATGATGCTAGTTTTACATTTGATGCTGAAACGTCAAATGCCCTAGGTTATGGATTTCGTTGCGGTTTCTTAGGAATGCTACATCTTGAAGTCATTCAAGAAAGACTCGAAAGAGAATTTGATTTAGATCTAACAGCAACTGCACCGAGTGTTATATATAAAGTTGAAACACAAAATGGTAAAGTTTTAAATATCCATAACCCAAGCGATATGCCAGACCCTACAAAAATTGAAATAGTGGAAGAACCGTGGATCACTGCAACTATAATGGTACCTGATCAATATTTAGGAGAGATTCTATCTCTGTGTGAAGAGAGGAGAGGAGAACAGCAGGATTTATCTTATGTTGGTAATACGACAACAGCACTACTGAAGTATAAATTACCGCTGTCTGAGGTTGTTTTTGATTTTTACGATAGACTAAAATCAATTTCCAAGGGATATGCAAGTTTAGATTGGGAAATATCCGATTATCAGGAAAGTCAGATAGATAAATTAAGTTTTTTAGTTAATGGAGAACCTGTGGATGCGTTAGCCTGCATTGTTCATAAAAGCAGGGCAGAAAAAAGAGGCCGTGAAATATGTGCACGTTTGAAAGACTTGATACCACGCCAGCAATATAAAATCGCGATTCAAGCGGCAGTAGGCGGAAAAATTATTGCTAGAGAAACGATTAACCCGTATAGAAAAGATGTAACAGCCAAGCTCTATGGTGGAGACGTTACACGAAGGATGAAGCTGCTTGAAAAGCAGAAGAAAGGTAAGAAAAGATTGCATTCTGTAGGAAACATAAACATCCCACAAAATGCTTTTATTGAGGCTTTGAAAATAAATGATTAATATATATTCAAAAACATAAATTTAAAGAACTAAGTGATATTTTCTCAATAAATTTACTGACATTGATATGGGTAAATTTGAAATAGCTATGTGAATTTGTAAAACACTATATAAGATACCATACAACGAAATCATCCCAGTGTTAAACGCTGGGATGACAGAGAGCAGCTCAATTGCTCCACTCAATCAGTAAAAATCAGATATATGTAGACATTGGCTAAAACCATTCCAACAACATTTTAGTGAAACTTAACAAGCTTATCTATAGTTTTAGTGATGATTCTTGGAGTATTTGGAGAGACTTCTGAGCCCAGTCTATTTAACCGCTCTATAGCAAACCCGCTGTTCTCATTTATTATGAAATCACATAAAATATTTTCTATATCTTTAATAACACTTTCATGCTTTCTCAGAGGATGGTTATTCGGATATCTATGAATGGTTTTGATGCTAGAATACTCAACGAAAGCTTGATCTTTAAAAGCAAGTTGTCTCAATTTCTCTTTGAATTTTTCTTCTTCATCTCTTGCTAAAAGGCAAGACTTTATCAGTGATTTTATAATCGAGTTTATAGCCTGATGTATTTCAGAATGCACTATAACTTTGATGATATTTTCTTCCACTATGCAATCATAAGTGCTTTTTTCGCTCTTTAATGACTCTATAAGCATTTTGCTATTTTGCGAATTCAATTCCAGATTCTCTTCACTTATAGGAGTCATTATAAAGGTATTCTTATTTACCCTGATGTAAAATTGTGGCAACCCTTTAGAACAGGCAAATGCTACATCCTTAGACTCAAGTGCGTGATTGTATGAAGAAGAAAGGGTGCTTGCTATAACGCTACTTGGTACTTTCATTCCATGATTACTTAGGTGATTTAACACATTCTCAACATCATGATATGTAAAACCTGTATCTTTTATCAATTCAACAACTTCTATGCAATTGTGTTGTTTATACTCTATTGTCACTTCTTCTGTAAAAAGAGTTTTAGCTGCTATATGCTTATCAAGCACTGTGAAAATCTTGATGAAACTCTCTAAATCTTGTTTGTTAATTAATTCAATACTAATTAAGTTTTTGCCAACAATTATAATATTTTTTATCATTTTTTCCCACTAAAAAAACTCACTAGATGAATTGTATTTTTAATTCATTAAAAATTGTTTAAAGTGGGTATGCCAGCAACAGTAAGACAAAAAAATCACATAAAATCTTCATTATGTATTATATTACATCCCTCGTGTTCATCACTGCCGCTTGTGTAAGCTGTTGCATTAATGCTATCTTCATTGTTATTTAACATATTATCCAACTTTCCTTCTTTTTCAAGATCCATCAATTTGTCACATCCAGCAATATGATGTACATAATCACCATTTTCATCAGTAATAAAAATTTGTGGAACTGTCCTGACGTTATATTTTGATTTTATACCGTCAAACAAATCCGAGTTTCTAAGTACATCAATTTCTTCGTATTTCACACCTTTTTCATCCAATAACTCTTTTGCTTTCTTGCAGAATGGGCAGTACTTCTTCACATATATTACAACTTTTCCTTTAGTGTTTTTCACGATTTATCTCCATAGTTCATAAAATACAACTATTATATATAAAAAATATATATAAAATATCAAATTGTATGAAAATTATTTACAACTGTGAGCAAGGGATAAAAGATAATGTGGCACTAACTTTCGGAAATTTCGATGGCGTTCATTTAGGACATAAGTTTGCAATTTCCAATCTAAAGAAGGTAGCACAAGAAAGAGGATTACCCTCTGCAGTTTTAACTTTTGAGCCTCACCCATCAACTGTTTTATTTAGTAGGAACAATTTTAGGTTAATAGACCAAGAACAAAAAAAGGAACTAATCAGCAGCTATGGTATAGATTACTTGTATATTATTAATTTTAATAGAGGTTTTTCTGAGGTTAGCTGCGATGACTTCATTGGTAAGATTTTGGTAAAGAAGTATGGTGCTAAACATATAACTGTTGGAGAAAGTTGTACTTTTGGTCACAAACGATTGGGTAACATATTAACTCTAGAAAAATATTCTCAGATGTATGAATATTCTTTAACTAAATTAGAGCCATTGATAATCGATAGAAAAATTTGCTCTTCTTCCTCAATCAGAGAGTGTTTACAAAAAGGCGAAATAGAAATTGCTAATAAATTGCTTGGTAGGTCTTATCAAGTTTCTGGTATTGTAACAAAAGGTGCATGTAGAGGTAGAGAAATAGGGTTTCCAACCATAAACATTCCGATAGAAGATTACATGATAAAACCTAAGCTTGGTACATATTACGCCAAAGTTGCATTTTCTGAAAATAGTTCAAGTTGGCTATATGGAGTAGTCAACATTGGTATGAGACCTACATTTAAGGACTTAAAAAAACCTATAGTAGAAATGCATATATTTGACTTCAACGAAAATGTATACAATTTTAAGGTTGACATACAACTTTTAAAATTTATTAGGGCAGAAAAAAAATTCCATAGTATTAACGAGTTAACAAAACAGATAGACCTTGATATAATGAAGGCTTACCAGTTAAAGATAAACTTATGAAAAGGATATGTTTAGTTATTATATTGATTATAGTATCATTCGATCAAACAAGTAAATTGTATATAAACTCATTGATTGATGAGGGGGAGTCAATCGAGATTACTAGTTTTATGAAATTAGTTGAAGTTTGGAATTCAGGAATTAGCTTTGGAATGTGTAGTACTCTGCCGCATGGCAGCTTCTTTTTTTCGGCATGTTCAATATTAATAATTGGTATACTTGCATACTTGATATATAAATCTAATGATAAGTCAATTTACCTTAGTTTTTCTCTGATGATTGGTGGAGCGATCGGAAATGTAATTGATAGAATCTATTGGGGCGCTGTATATGATTTCATATATTTTCATATCAATGATTGGTATTGGCCAGCCTTTAATTTAGCAGATCTATCTATAGTTTGTGGAATGTGTACATTGTTATATAAGTGGTATATATATGATAGGTCTATCTCTAAGCAAAATGAGGAATGAAATAATGCTTCGCAAATTCTTTAGTTTTTTTATACTATCTGTGTTTTTTTTCATTTGTCCGATTTCTTTGGAAGCTGAAATCATAAAGCATGCTAAGCTCAGTAACGGATTGGATGTTTATGTAGTACCTAATCACCGAATTCCAGCTGTTTTTCATGCAATAATATATAAAGTTGGGGGAATGGATGACCCAATTGGCAAAGCAGGATTGGCTCACTACTTTGAACACTTAATGTTTGAAACTACAGGAAAATTTAAAGACATAGAATCCACTTTGGGCAGCATTGGGGCCCAATTTAATGCTTTTACCACTAAAGAATACACCTGCTACTACGAATTAGTTCTCAAAAAAGATTTACCACTAGCAATGGAAATTGAAGCAGATAGAATGGGCAATTTTGATGTTACTCAAGACAAAATAGATAGAGAAAAAAATATCGTATTAGAAGAAAGAAAGATGAGATTTGATAATAATCCTGAAGCTTTACTATGGGAGGAAATGAACAGTGCATTTTATCGTAATGGTTATGGTAGGTCTGTTATTGGTTGGGAGAGCGATATTAAAACTTACAATCAAGATGACATAACAAGGTTTCATGATAACTATTATCATCCAGGTAATGCTATACTGCTCGTTGTTGGTGATGTAGAATTTGAAGAAGTAGTGGGATTAGCAAAGGAAAAATATGGTGCAATTAAAGCTGAGCCTGTAGTGAAGCATTATCCGAACCAAGATTCAATACATAATGCAGATATATCGGTAATTTTAGAAAGCACTGAAGTAAAAGAGCCAGTTTTATACTTTCGCTATAGTGTTCCTTTATTTGAGCAAATAAGTGAAACTTTTCCTGTTGATTTGGCAGTTGATGTTTTGGGGAATGGCAAGTCTAGTAAGCTATATAAAGATTTAGTTCTAGATAAGAATGTAGCAGTAGAAGTGTTTGCTTATTATAATAGCTTAGCTTTTAGTAATGGTTACATTGAGATTCGGGTAACTCCAAAAAGCGGGGTGAATTTGGATGCTGTTGCAAGAGAGTTAGAAAATTCTATTAATCACTTTAACTCTGAAGGAATAACAAGTGAAGAGTTGCAAAGTACAAAGTCTAAATACAAAGCAGCACAGCTTGATAATCTATCTGATTTAACTAATATAGCAATGTTTTATATACCACGTCTAGCACTAGGTATTCCACTTGATGAAATAGACATTTCATATAGCAAAATTAATGATGTCAATCTAGAGGATGTAAATAATAAAGTTCACGCTATCTTTTCTACTAATAAATTAGTTGGTCGTTTGCTACCAAAAGGAGGTAATAATGAAGATAAGTAAATATGTATTTCTATTTTTTTTCTGTCTAGGCTTTAATTTGCAAGCAAGCAGTCACTTAAATATAGAGGAGGTTACTACTAATAAAGGATTTAAGTTTTTATTTGTTGAAAACCATGATCTACCAAAAGTTTCACTTAATATATCATTCAAAGATGCAGGTTGTGTGTATGAAAGTGCAGAAAAGCAGGGGCTTGCTTGGTTTACTTCTCTTGTAATTCAAGAAGGAGCAGGAAAAAATGATGCCAAAGATTTTGCGAAAAAGCTTGAGGATAAAGGAATTAGTTTAAATTTTACTGCTAGTTTAGAAGCATTTAGGGTTTCATTAAACACTTTATCTGAGAATCTAGAGGATGCAATTTCACTACTGAGTGATGCTATAATGCGCCCTAAAGTTGATCCTGAGGGGTTAAATAGAGTATTCGAAAAAGCCAAAGTAAACTTTAATAATTTTGAAAAAGACCCTTATTTTATTGCTGCAAAAGAGTTAGATACATTGTTGTTCAAAAAACATCCTTACTCAAGAGATCCATATGGAACTCTAGACACTATAATGAACATTACTAGAGACGATGTTTTAACATACATAAAGCGTAGTTTTACTAAGGATAATATCGTTATTAGTATTGTTGGTTGTGCAACAAAAGAAGAAGTTAGTACGCTGCTCGATAAATATTTATCTAAGTTACCATCAAAAAGATCGAAAGTTAGGAAGGTATCTGTAAAAAATGAATTTGGGCCTGCAGAAAGTAAGAGCGTTTTTATGGATATACCACAGAGTGTAATACTTTTTGCTCAAAAAGGCATAGCATATGAAGACCCTAATTACTATAATGCTAGTGTTTTGATTAATGCGCTTGGTGGTATGAGTCTAAACTCAATACTGATGAAAGAGTTGAGACAAAATCTAGGTATTACTTATGGTGTTAGTGCACGTAATGTTCCTAATAAGCATGGAAATATTATATCTGGATTTATGAGTACTGATAGTTCCACTGCTAGCAAAGCTATATCAGCAGTAAAAGATACATTTAGCAGAATAAAAGAGGAAGGAATTGACGAACAATTATTCAAGGATGCAAAAACCAGTTTAGTAAATAACCTTATCTTCTCTTTTCTATCCAATAATGCGAATACAGCAACGTTACTGGATAGTATGCAGATAGATGATCGTGATATTAACCATATAAATAATTATGCAAATATCATTAATGATGTTCAATTGGAAAAAGTAAACAAGCTGGCAAGTTCTTTACTGAATCCTGAAAATTTATTTTTTGTTGAAGTTGGAAGAAACGCTCAAGGTCAATAGTTAATACCTTCTACTATTGATCTTACTGCTTTTACATAACACTTATGCTCTTCAGCTAGAATGCGCTCTGAGAGACTGTGAACATCATCATTTGGTAACACTGGAACAGTAGCTTGAGCGATTATGGCTCCAGCATCAATTTCAGGAGTAACATAATGCACAGTACATCCTGTAATTTTTACACCCGCTTTCAGAGCTTGCTCCTGAGCATTTAGGCCCTTAAATGACGGAAGTAAAGAGGGATGAATATTTATAACTTTGTTATGCCATTTATTCAGGAAATTGGCCTTTATAATTCTCATAAACCCTGCAAGGCAAATTAAATCAACCTTATGTTGAACAAGTATTTCATGAATTTTATCAGTATCAAGTGGCTTATCTTCAACAACAAACGCTGAAACTCCTGCTTGCTTTGCTATTTTAAGGCCTCCAGCTTCACTATTATTTGTGATAACACACACAGTTTCAGCAGGGAAATTCTGATCTTGACATGCTTCTATTAAAGCCTGCATGTTTGATCCTCTACCTGAAATTAGTATTCCGAGTTTTATCTTTTTCATTTTAGTGCAGCCGTAAGAATGGATATTAATAAAATAGCTCAAAAGGAAAGTTTATTTTAGAATAAATACTATTGTGTAGCAATATTTTACACTGCTGAATAACATGGAATTAAAGAAATCATTCAGTTTGAAGTAACTTTAACATTTCATTTTAGGAATATTATACAATTTATGGTAAATAAATGCATATTTTTATGGCTGCGTTATTATTTATTTAACAAAGTATTAGTATAATTTACTACACTGAATTAAATGGAGAAAATTCAATGAATAAATTACCAAGCAATGCAAAAACAAGCAAGTCTCAGGTTACTCAGTGGGAGGTAATAAAAAATTGTGAATATTCTGATAATTGTTTATCAAAAGTAGTAACTTTATACGTCATTAAAATGGCAGAATTATCAGATATTTATACGAGTAATGAACCTGAAATTAATACTATACTTACAAGAATAAGCATAACAAGTGAAAATGCATTTTTAAATAAGGTTGTTGATATTGAAATTATGGAGGGCATTTTTCCGTACAAATTCAACAGCAAGAAGAAAAATAACATATCAAGGCTAGAAGATTTGTACAATTATTTATGTTCTACTGTTATTGATAGCCTTCCAAAAGAAATGCTTGAAAGCCTAAGAAGAGAATACAGAGACGCTGTTAACTTATTTAAAGCAATTACTTAACTAGGTGTAGCATTTTTAAGACTTTACCTTCTATTTCAGAAATGCCACTTTCAAGATCTTTATCTATCAAACATATGGTAGATAAATATGTTTTCTGCTTCTTTTCAACATTGATAGTTAAAGTTCCAGGAGTAATCGTAACCGAGTTAGCAAATAATGCAATGGTCTGATCATTATGTCCTATGCATTCTCTTACAATAACAATTGGCTCAACTGTAGATTTGAATCGTAGCACCTTTTTTGTTACATAAATACTTGAAAAAATAATTTGGTAAATTAGCCAAGGTATATAACTTATAAGCTGATAAAGTGACAGCCTACCACTATCATTTAGAATTTGACTAAGGGCACTTTCAGCATCAATTAACCTTTTAAAGATAATCAATGTGAACACAGAAGAAAATACTCCACAGAGAATAAAAAAAGGCTCAAAATAACCAGACAATGTAATCCATAGAGAAGACAAAATCACAAATGATAGAGAAAAAAACTTAATATTTTGCCTGACTTTCATGATTTGGAGTATAACTTAAATGATTTTTTAGAAAAATAAAAAGTTCTTGATTTTTGTGTCAAAGAACATAATAACCAAGTTATTTTAATAAGTAGTGGAGATTATGACGCTTGATGATTTTCTAAAAATGCTTGAAGAAATAAATGATACTTCAGGTTTAAGCAAGAACAACATAGTTGAACGAATAAAAATAAAATTAGAAAGAATTGATTTACGGAGGTGGGAAGATAGTGGATTTAATATCAATCATATATTCACTACACATAGTGATCTAGATCCTGTAGAAACTACATTGTTGCATTTTGCTGCTAAGAGTGGCTATGAGAACATAGTAATAGCTCTAATTGAATATGGAGCATATGTTGATGCATGGGACAGCGATGGATGCACTCCTTTACATTTTGCTGCTGAATGGAACCACAAAGGCATATTAGATATTTTAATTGAAAGTGGAGCAAATGTTAATGCGTGGGACAATGATGTATGTACACCTTTACATCTTGCTGCCGAAGGTGGGAATGAAAGTGTAGTAAGAGCTCTAATTGCATGTGGAGCAGATGTTAACGCGCAGAACAATGATGGACACACTCCTCTACATTTTGCTACTAAGAGTGGCTATGAGAACATAGTAATAGCTCTAATTGAACACGGAGCATACGTCGATGCGTGGGATAATTATAGAAGCACTCCCTTGCATTTTGCTGCTGAAAGTGATAATGAAAACATAGTAAGAACTCTGATTGAACATGGAGCATGTGTTAATGTGTGGGATAGTTGTGGACGCACTCCTTTGCATTTTGCTAGCGATCATGAAAGTATAAGAGATATTTTAATTGAAAGTGGGGCATATGTTAGTAAACAGAACAATAATAGATATGCTCCTTTACACTTTGCTATTGAATGGGGCTGCAAAGATGTGATAAGTTCTTTGTCAGGTAATGCTAGTCCTAGGGCTGAAATGGCAGTAGGAAGAGTGGAACAAATTACACTTGCAGGAAGATTGGAGCTTTTTTAACCAAACTTGCATTTACTGAGATAATTGTTTTGTTATGAATTAAACCAAAAGTTCTGTAATATATTGAAGCTTAAAGATATCTTTAGATATGGAAGTTATTGCAGAAAATAGAAAAGCAAGGTTTGAATACTTTATCTTAGAAGAATTTGAAGCAGGTATGATCCTCTTAAGTAGTGAAGTGAAATCACTAAGGGAAAGAAAAGCAAACATTTCTGATGCTTACGTTACTGAAAAAAAAGGTGAAATATGGCTAAACAATATGCATATCGCAGAGTATAAAGCTGCAAACCAAAAGAATCACAAGCCAAAAAGAGAACGAAAATTGCTTTTGCATAAAAAAGAGATAAATAAGCTAATTGGTCAAATCAAAACCTCTGGAATAACTGTTGTGCCACTTTCTATCTATTTTAATGATAAAGGGTTGGCAAAAACTAAAATTGCCATTGTGAAAGGAAAAAAACTCTATGATAAGAGAGCAACCATAAAGCAGAGAGAGTGGGAACGTGAGAAAAGTAGATTGTCTAAGAATAATTTGTAGTAAAATATGTCTTTAAGTCCAGTTATTTTTAGCATCGGTCCTGTTTCTATATATTGGTACTCTTTAGCATATGTTTTGGGTATAGTTTTTGCATATTGGTATTTACATAAGCTAGACAATCAAAAAATATTTACTAAGAATTTTTACGATTCGTTATTAACAGCCGTTATTATAGGCATTATCCTTGGAGGTAGGCTTGGGTACGTATTGATATATGATCCAGTTCTCTATATAAGCAATCCTATCGAAATACTAAAGACCTGGGAAGGAGGTATGTCATTTCATGGCGGTGCTATAGGAGTTTTGCTTGCAGTAATAATCTCCTGTAGAAGACATAACATTCCTATATTTTACACACTGGATCTAATTTCTTGTGGAGTTCCGATAGGTTTACTTCTAGGCCGCATAGGTAATTTTATAAATGGAGAGTTATTTGGCAGGGTTACAACTATGCCGTGGGGTATGGTATTTCCAGAAAGTGGTGATAATTTATTGCGCCATCCAAGCCAACTTTATGAGGCATTTTTTGAAGGAGCGCTACTTTTCGTAGTTGTAAATTCACTATTTTACTTGAACAAAATGAGATTGTATTATGGTGCAACAACTGGAGTTGCAGTTATGTTGTATGGAGTAGCACGTTTTATGGTTGAATTTTTCCGCGAGCCAGACTATCAAATTGGCTATTTATGGTTCAATTTAACTATGGGACAGTTGCTTTCTATACCTATGATTTTGTTGGGAATGCTTATATATTTAGGTGCGTTGAATTTTAGGTTTAATACAAAATCTATTCAATAGACAAGAGGTAAGTTGAATAAAAAAATATAGTAGAAGTTTATCTACTACATAGCATGTACAACTGTACGAACTTTTCGTGTTGCAGAGAATAAACGTGAGGGCACAAACCTTTTGTTGCATAGCTATGAAACAAACTTAGTAGCTACTGACCAAATTCATTATTAAGTAGATATTCATTTTTCAACAAAATCCCCTTGATTTAGAAGCTACTCTATTAAAACATATTTTTAAACTTTTGCCAAAACCCTGGTTTATTATCATTAACCTTTGTGAAGGCTATGTTTAAACTGTATCTTGGATCGTTTGGCACATCATATCTAATATTCAGTATTGAAACTTCGTTTTTATTATGAACAGAAACATCGTCATATGATAACTTTGTCGTGTAGCACTTTATATGCTTTTGCTTATCATATACTATATCACCTGATTCCCCTTCTAGTTCTACAAATTTAGTTTTTTTCTGACATTCTTTTATTTTTATTAGATCCTTGTCTAGTGATATTGAAACCGGTAGTGTATTACCAGCATACTCTTTAGCTAAAAGCTCACTTTGAGGATACATTTTTATTTCCCTTCCAAAATGTGAGTCTATAAAATTATTGCTCCAAAATTTGTCTCCAGAATGTACATATTTGTCAGTAGCATACGGTACACCACCATAATTGCATTGAACTTTGTAATCTCCAACACCATTATTTTGAAAAAAATCATGAATGGCAGCGTAACTATCAGCAGCATCATTTATGTAATCCATTACCTACCCCTTAAAACCTTTTAATTTATTATATCACAAGAAATTAAATCTATCAATAAAAAGACTTTTTTTGATATCAAGTATCTAGGGAGCATATTGATAGGATTGTGACATTCGTATTTCCCAGTTCTTCACATACTGCTGGACTAATTCAGGATAATTTTCAATAATTAATAAATTTTCAGCGTTTCCCTTTTCAGCTGTCTTACTGAGGTTAAACGATCCTGTGATGACTTTTTGATTATCAACAATTATTACCTTATTATGAGCAATTTTTGGCTTATTATCGATCCAAATCGGTATTCCATTTGAAAACAATTCGCTTATGACACTATATTTTGAATGGAGTTGTGATTTATCTAAGACGACTTTAACATCAACACCACGCTCTTTGGCGTTAATCAAAGATTTTGCAACTGTTCCAAGAGTAAATGTATATTCTTGAACTAAGATAGATTCTTTAGATTGGTCTATCTCGCTGATTATCGGTACAGCACAGTCTTCTTCAGGTGAGAAGCAAACTGTTGCTTTTGGGCAAGGCGAGAATGTAGGACCCACATAGTAATACAGAGAAAAACATGCCGACAAAAATAAAAGATATAAAAGCCTCACAAACCACACCTAAATACACGGCGGTAGTCTACATCATATCTCAATCATCTGTCAACCCATATTCCTTCCACTTCTCTGTAACTTTCTTTATTATTTCCTCGCTCATTTCAATTTTTCTTCCCCATTCTCGTTTGGTTTCAGGTGGAAGTTTGTTTGTTGCATCAAACCCTATTTTACCTCCGAGACCACTTTCAGGGGAAGCAAAATCTAAATAATCAATTGGGGCATTCTCTATCGTAATTGTATCACGCACAGGGTCCATTCTTGTTGACATTGCCCACATCACTTCCTTCCAATCACGTATATTTATATCATCATCAACAACTATGATAAATTTGGTATATAAAAACTGTTTGAGAAAAGAGAGTATGCCCATAACAATTCTTTTTGCATGCCCTGGATAAGCCTTTTTTATCGATACTACCGCTATTCTATATGAACAACCTTCTGGAGGCAGATAAAAATCTACTATCTCCGGAAACTGATTGATAAGAATCGGCACAAAAATTTCGTTGAGTGCTTCACCAAGAATTGATGGTTCATCTGGTGGCTTGCCAGTGAAAGTGCTGAGATAAATTGGATCTTTGCGCATTGTAATTGCAGTAATGTTAAACTCAGGAAACTGTTCAACAGCATTATAGTAACCGGTATGGTCTCCGTATGGCCCTTCATCTCTATACTTATCTAAACTTACATATCCTTCCAGAACGATCTCAGCATGAGCTGGAACCTGAAGAGGAATAGTTTTACAATTTACAAGCTCAAGTGGTTTTTTTCGCAGCAGCCCGGCAAATTGGTATTCTGATAAAGTCTCCGGCACCGGAGTTACCGCAGCAATAATTGTTGCAGGATCGCTACCAATCACAGCAGCCGCAGGAAACTTCATATTTTGTCCCCTCTCCTTCCACCGTTTATGGTGACCTGCACCACCACGATGTGCAAGCCAGCGCATGAGAGTCGTTTTTTTATTCACAACCTGCATACGATATATTCCAAGATTGAAATTATCTTGCTTGTCTGCTGTTGGTCCTTTTGTTACCACAAGTGGCCAAGTGATAAGCGGTGCAGGCTCGTTTGGCCAGCATGTCTGAATAGGTAGCAAACTAAGATCCACCTCATCCCCAGTTAGCACCACCTCTTGACATGGGGCTTTGCTCACAACTTTGCTCCGCATCGACAATACAACTTTTAGTAGAGGAAACATTTTCACAGCATCTTTGAAGGTTTTTGGTGGCTCAGGTGATCGCAAAAATGCTAGAAGTTTACCCAGATCCCTTAATTCATCAGAATTTATACCAAGTCCGAATGCAATTCTCTCAATAGTACCAAATAAATTCACTAAAACGGGAATTGAATTTTTGCCATTTTCTGTGACAACATTTTCAAAGATGATAGCTGGTCCCTTGTTTGACAAAACCCTACGATGAATTTCTGTCATTTCAAGAATAGTTGAAACTTCTTTTTTAATTCTAATTAGATCTTTTTTTTCTTCTAATGCTCTGATGAAGTCGCGTAAGTTATTGTACATATTTTAAAAATTTTAAGCCTTTTAAGAAGTGCTTTTCCCAGCACAACTCATTCACTTATTATTATAGAGGCTCTAGAAAAATTATTCTCCAATTCGCTTTTTAAGTTTTTATATTCAGCAGTCTTTAATTCTTCATTGGTAATAAAGCTTTTCTTTATGGTTATTAAATTGCTAAATTCGGTTCCATCATTTTGATATTTACAGAACCTATTTACATATAACCAAGGAGAATTTATTTCAAAATTCAAATTTTCACAATTTTTAATTTTGATATCTTTTATTATCATATGGCTTTCCTTAGTTTTAGGAACACCAATAAAAAGATCTGACACTTGGTCAGAAGCTGTATTGACAACATCATTAAGCCAATTATCTCCTAAATTCAAAGCAGGTCCTAGATTTGTCTTAAAAATCTTATTTTTTTGCTGAAACTCATATTTGATTGTAAGATCTTCTACATTACGTAAAGTAAGGTCAGGCAATTCTAAGAACTTCTTTTCTTCTTCATCAAGATATACTCCACTAATCATACGAAAAACAGAATCCCTTAATTGCTCATTTGAATAATACAATCCAACCCCTGTTAAGCCTAAGGCTGCTTCCCCTTGCACGGTAAGCTGGCCATATTCATTTACAACATTATCTTCTATAGTTAATTCACTATGGGATATCACTTTTGAATTTTCACCTTGTACAGCAGGAATCTTTATGTAATCTGCTTCCTCAGAATCGAGTACTAGAGCGTTCCTATCAGCAATGTCTGGAAAAATACCCTGTGCCATACTGACGGTATTAGTTGGATCGATCCAATATATTTTTCCATCTCTATTTGTTACTTTGAGCATCACATGATTAAAATTACCCATATTAGGTAATGCTTCAGGATTAGAAGTGCTAGTAGTTCCTCTCATAACTAAAATAGGTTGAACTTTATAACCAAGTTTTTGCAGAATAGCAGCCGTGCTAGCAGAAAAGTCTTTGCAATCCCCGACTTGAGAATCAGCAATTTTCTCCAAATCTCTCGGAAAAAATTTTCCTGACACTGTACGCCAGTCTCCCATGTACTGAACTTTTTCATTCAATAAAGAAGTGACTGCATTAATTTTCTCCTCATCGGTACTCTCATTGTCAGCAAATTCTGCTATAGCTTCAAAAGTTGCAGGAAGCGGCTGATTGATAACGCTATGATATCCAGGAGCTAATTTTTTAGCTAAATCCTCCCATTCAGATAAGCTTGAAAGTGATACCCAAGTGTTGTGTTTTATGTTCAATATTCCATTATGTGGTTCATTTGTTGTGTTTTCATAAACTGCTTTCTTTAAAGCAATGCTTATAGAGTGTATATCATCATTTTTTTCCTCAGCGATTTCTAATACTTCTCTTGGATCATTAACTTTAATCTCCAGGGGTAATTCAGAATTGATTTTAGTATTTTCTGCTTGTAAATAATCCCCATGATAAGAAAAGCTCAAGCCATAAAAGTTATCAACAGGAACCTTTTTGTTAACTTGTTTATACCTTAAATATACTTCTGTACCAATTTCTATTTTAGGAAACGATATAGTTACTTGCCTTAGCTGATCGAAGCCTTTACTAGGACTAGCTAGCGGTTTATCCTCTATCATGTCTTCAGTGACTATATATTCCTCTCCGTTATAAGCTGTTTTAGCTTCTAAAACAGTCAAATCTGCACTATCATCATTGTAGATTAAACTATACAGAGAAAATCTATCACGCCCAGACTCCTTGAGTATTTTTGCTTGTAGTTCTACTTCCGTTTCGTAGGTACCATCTCTATTAACATTAATGTTAACATTAGAAAACTTAACCTCAACAGAAGCATCTTCGTACTTACTCCACCTTGCTTCAGCTGTCGAAGCTACAAAAAATGCTAACATTGCTAAGTTAAAGACAGCTTTTAAAAACCTCATTTTTTACTTACATTTATTGAAAAATCATTCTATTATATCCGAACAACACTATCGGAAATGTAAGACTTAGTGTGTTCATATTACTTAGCGACGCGCTTACCGATATTATATGCAGCGATTACAAGATAATCAACTTTTTTGCTTACAATTTGCTAGAAATAGTGGTAAAGACTATCTAAATCTTTATAAATGCCTTACTCTGCAAAATTTTTCATCACCAAATCTTATGATGAACTTTACAAAAATATCTTAAATTTCATTTTATAAAGTTTGCATTTCTTGATAAAAATGTTTTAACATTAAGCATTTCTTTAATATTTGTATTCTTTAACTAAGTATATGTCTAAGATACCATTTTTATTGATTTTTATACTTGCAGTAGCAAGTTTACCAGTAATAAACAATTGGCTTTCACACCGCAGTCAGAACTTAAATGATGATTATATAGGTGAGAGATTGGATAATTACATCAGTAAAAATTTTGATAGAGTTCTAAAAGCTCTCCAGGAAGAGTCAGCTAAAAATAGTTATGCTAATGCAACCAAAAATAAAATTTCTCAGCATAAAAATGAAATATTCGACTCCACTTATCCTTACTCAGGAAATGAAAATAGCAATATCATAGCTGTAGGTTTTTTTGACTATTCTTGTGGATATTGCAAAGCTATAAAGAACGATGTAAAACAATTGATCAATGATGGCAAAATTAAGTATATCTTTAGAGATGCTCCAATACTTGGTAACAATTCTTTAAAGGCAGCAAAAGGTGCTTTAGCAACTTATTTTATCGATAAAGAAAAGTACTTAGATTTTCACTATGCTGCACTAGATCACAGAGGAGAATTTTCAGATAAAACTATATTAGGTATAGTGAAAAATATAGGGATTAACGAGAACGATTTTAATAACTCTATGAAAAATAATGCAGACAAAATTGAGCAAATGATAAACAACAGCAAACTTTTAGTAAGGAATTTAGGAGTAGGCGGTACACCTTTTTTGATAATTGGAGATAGTCTTTTTGTAGGAGCAACTGATTTAAATGTGCTACGCAAAAAAGTGGATGAGTTAAAAGATTAATAAATTCCCTGCTTGACAGCATAAGAGAGTTTAAGTATAGTTAAGATATAGTAAGTAACAATATGTATAGGCTACATATTAGTTCAAGAAAAGTAGGTGATGTTTGCTTGCAACACAGCACGACCTTAAGTAATTAGCCTTCCTAGGCTGATTAATCTATTAAAATACAATCATTATTTTGGAGTTATAACATGAAAAATTTCAACAGAAAACCAATTGCTCTTTTTCGGCAAGTCGAAAAAAGCACAAAATTAAGTCAATTTTTATTTAAGAATCTAGACTCTTTTTATTCTCAAAGGCTAGAAAGACTAGTTTATAAATTTCGGGCACAAAAAACAAAAAGAAGTAGTTTATTGAATGAGCTAAAGAGAGCTTATCCTGAAAAGCTAAAAATAGGAGCTTCTATATCAGAAGGAGATTGCTTTTTTGACTCCGTGGCTCAAGGATTGAATGAGCTAAATATAAAACCTGGTCATCGTTTTACCGCAAAATCATTAAGAGAAGATTGTGAAAATTATGCTAGAGCAAATGCAAATTCGTGGGTTTATAAAAAAATAACAGGAGATGCTGAAGAAGGAGGATATTTTGTAGGTGAAGGAAATTTGGATAGCAAAGTAATAGCGAAGGAAAGAAATAGCGAAGATGAAAAAGGCATATCTGCACAAACAGACTGGTGTAAAGATGAAGAAATAATAACCAAATATACAGAAGAGGAGTTTTTCAGCTGGTTACTAGAGGAATATTGTGAAGATAGAGAAGGGAAGATTTTAGAGATTTTGAAAAGTAGATATGGCACAGATAATGATTTGTTACTAGAAGACTATAACGAATATGAAACAAGTAAAGATAAAGAAGAAGAAATAAGCGAAGATGAAGAAGAAATAAGCGAAGATGGAAAAGAAAAAGGAGAAAAAGTTACTATTAAGCCAGATAATTCCAAGTCTTTTTCTAAATATCTAAACAACATTAAAAATATGTCTACAGAAACTAATTCTCTAGCTATATGGGGTCGTCCAGAGATTGAAGGGAGAATGATATGCGACAAGTACAAAGTGGAACTTTATATTTATTCAATAGAGGAAGATAGTCAAAAAGTTACGGTAACTAAAATTACAGGACATGATGATGATCCAGAAGTTTTTATACAAGATATAAATCTCAATCAACTAGAGATAGATAGTAGCAAAAAAACTGTAGGAGTAGTGAATTACATGAGGCATTTTGTGCCACTTCTTAGCAAAATCCCTTCTGATATAACAGAAAATCAATCAGTTTCTAATGAAGAAATCTTTGGTGAGGTTACAGAAGCTTCTGCTTCTGATCAATCAGAGCAAGAAGAACAATATAATATCAGAACTAGCAAATCAGCAATTGTGCAAGATCATGAAACACAAAAAGAGAGAATTAATACCAGCGCTAGTGAGCCAATTCATACAGATACAGTAATTACTATTTCTCATCAACAAGGGCAAGAAACACAACAAGAGGAAATAGAAAAGAAATTAATCAATAGTTACAGAAGAGAAGCTATTTATAGCATAGCTGCTGTAATAACAGCTATAGCATTCACAGCATCTGCTATAGCTGCTGTTTTTACTCAACCAATGCCTTTAGCATGTTTTGCTGGAGTGGCTTTAGTTGTTGCATGTATTTGTGCATATCAGTTAACGCAGAGTCATCAAGACATTAACGAACTGAAAGGTAAGGTAGGAGAAAACAACACCTTTACTTTTTTAGAAGAAACGGGATTTAAAATTTATAGCCTGATTGATAAAGCAGCTTCAAAAATTTAAGATCTTTCCTACTTCATCTATATCAACTCAATTTTATTTTTACAGGAGGACATATGTCATTTACAGAAATTAGATTTCCAGAAAATATATCTTATGGCTCTACTGGAGGACCGGAATTTTCGACTGACGTTGTAACAACTCATAATGGTTGTGAGCAGCGCAATATCAATTGGTCTCGTGCACGTGCCAGGTATAACATAGCTTATGGAGTCAGGTCAAACGAGCAGCTAACAGAACTCATAACATTTTTTCAGGCACGAAAAGGTAAAGCAATAGGATTTCGTTTTAAGGATTGGTCAGACTTTACAGTTATCAATCAAGAAATTGGCATAGGAGACGATAAAAAAACGATCTTTCAACTGATGAAAACTTACATAAGTGGAAAAGACAAGCATATACGAACTATTAAAAAGCCAGTGCATGATACAATAAAAATTTACCTAGATGGTGAAAAGACAGAAAAATATTCAGTGAATTATTCAACTGGAGAAATAGCATTTATGAAACCACCAGCAAAAGGCACAATAATCACCGCAAGCTTCGAATTTGATGTACCAGTACGATTTGATACAGATTACCTAAACGCTTCTATTGATAACTATGGCAGCAATAGCTGGAACAATATTCCCTTGGTGGAAGTGAAATAAAGTTAAAGTATGCTCCATAAAAGTTAAGCGATACTGAGGCTCATATTTAAATGAGCCTTGCACATTTTAAAGTCTATCGCCCATTACAATGTTCCACACTCGAAATTTGAGGAAATTCTAATGTAGTGTTTTCTCTTTCTTGTAAAATAGAAAGTTTTAATAATTCTTTTAGAACTAACTTTACAAGTGTTGTACCATTTTCCTTAAAGAGGTAGTCCATCCTATTGGTTTTCTGTATGTGATTGACAAAATTTCTAGCTTCCTCATTAAAAGCCTCGATTGTGTTGATACAAGATAATACTAAATCCGAGCTATTTATTGCTAAAATTCCATTTACGAAAATATCTAATTTTGTTTTATCTTCAGTCAAATCTTCAGCTAACCTATTTCTAATATCATCATTCTCAAACAAAATGTACTCTAGGTACGAAGCAGACTCAATAAGTATAAAGTCTTCTAAAGGTACTGATTCTAAACATTCGTCAATATAAGTAAGTATTCCAAACTCAGTAATACACCCTTCTTTTCTCACAACATAGCACTTAGGAAGACCACGATACATTGATAGCAAAGAAAAAAGACGTATTATACTTGTACCTCTATCTTTCATTTCCTCGAGAAGCTTTCTATCATTTATTAGTTTGTGCAAAATGTAATCCGTAGCAGGACCTGGTTTACGAAAACGAAACATATTATTTTCTGCAAAAATAGCCTCAGCTAATTCGATAGACTTTTTATCCTCATCTATAAAAGCCTTTTTGTCTCTATTTAACCGTATGATTTTAGCCTTGCTATCGCTGCGTAGTCTAGTTTGCCCTATTAGCCTCTCAAATATTTCTGTCTTCATATATATCTTAATATAGTTAATATTAATATTAACTATATTAACTATATTAAGAAAAATAAATGAAAATGTTAATAAATATTATACTTTTATAAAAAAATAAAAGTCTTTTTATATTTGTATAAGTATATAAAAGGTTTGATTGTTGTAAGTTATCTAAGTGCTAGAGTCTAATTAATAAGTCTGCTTGAAGCCGCTCAGTGTTTGTACAGTTGTACCTGCGCAACTTGCTTCAAAATTTCTGCTTGTTGCTGAGCATGGATATTAGCATAACCACATGCAGGAGATGCAGCAGCAGGTCTTGCAATGCACTTAGGTCTTTTTGCTTGAGCATTGAGGCCAGACAATACCTCTTCTATCAATGGGTTGACAAAGAACCATCCTCCCATATTTTTTGGTTCCTCTTGACACCATATAATTTCAGCGTTCTTATATTTTTCGAGTTCATTGTTTAGTTTATCGGCCGGGAATGGATAAAATTGTTCTAAACGCACTACTGCTATATCGTTTATTTTTTGTGCTTCAAGCATTTCAATTATGTCGTAATAAACTTTACCACTACATATTACAACTTTACGTATTTTATCACTTGCAACTAAACCTGTTCTACACTCTGGAATTACCGTAAGAAATTTTCCTTCAAAGTCAGAAAGGTTAGAAACTGCGCTTTTATGACGCAATAGTGATTTAGGTGTAAACACCACTAAAGGCTTACGAAAATCTCGATTAATTTGTCGGCGTAAAGCATGAAAATAATTCGCAGGAGTAGAGCAATTAACCACCTGCATATTATCCTCTGCACAGAGCTGCAAAAACCTCTCTATACGAGCAGAACTATGCTCAGGCCCCTGCCCTTCATAACCATGAGGCAAAAGTAGAACTAGACCACTTGACCGCAACCACTTTGTTTCTGCAGATGAGATAAATTGGTCGATCATAATTTGCGCGCCATTTGCAAAATCACCAAACTGCCCTTCCCAGAGCACAAGTGAATAAGGAGAATCAAGGCTATATCCATATTCAAAACCCATCACAGCATACTCAGATAGTGCGCTATCTATAACTTCAAAGCGAGCTTGCTTCTCACTTATGTTGTTCAGTGGAATAAACGTTTCTTCTGTTACTTGATCAACAAGTCTTGAATGACGGTGCGAGAAGGTACCGCGACCAGAATCTTGTCCTGACAAGCGCACTCCTATTCCTTCTTTAAGCAATGACGCGAATGCAAGACTTTCACCAGTTGCCCAGTCTATGTTGCTACCGGAATTTATACTGTCTATTCTGCCATCAAGTATTCTTCTGACTTTATTATTGAGATTAAAACTACTTGGAATATTGCTATTTATGTGTACACCCAATTTTTTTAGCTCATCTGGTGAAACACCAGAGTCCGTATAATATTCACTCAAATCGTTCAACTTTGCTCTCCTGAGTTTTAACCACACTCCATCAAACCAGTCAGCTTTCTTCGGAGTATAAGTCGTTGACTCAGTAAGGCTTTTATCCAATCTTGTTCTAAATTCGCTGCGTAATTTACTTACTTCATCGCTACCTAGCACTTTCTCTGCAGTCAGCTTCTCTTCGTACAGCGTGCCTGGAGTTTTATGCTTTGATATTGCTTTATACATAAGTGGCTGAGTAAAATTTGGCTCATCGCCTTCATTATGGCCATATTTGCGGTAGCATATTATGTCAATCACCACATCCTTTTTAAATTTCTGCACATACTCCATTGCCAAATTCGCAACAAAACTCACAGCTTCTGGATTATCTCCATTAACATGAAATATTGGAGCTTCTATTGATTTTGCTACATCAGTGCAATAAAAAGATGAGCGTGCACAATTAGGATTTGCAGTAAAACCAACTTGGTTATTAATGACAATATGCACGATACCACCAACTTTATAACCTTCAATGTTGCTCAAAGTCAGGGTTTCAGCAACCACTCCCTGCCCGATAAAAGCTGCATCACCATGAATTGATATGCCAAGCACAGATCTCGTATTTTGTTTTGCTCTTACTCTTCCAGCTAGAACCGGATTTACCGCCTCAAGGTGAGATGGGTTAGGACATAAACTTAAGTGTATTTTTTTACCACCAGCAAGTGCTCGATCAGAAGAGTAACCAAGGTGATATTTGACATCACCAGACACCTCAAGACCACTTGGATATGCAAGGTTGCCTTGAAATTCAGACAGCATTGCCGCATAATCTTTTCCCATCACTTTGGTTAGAACATTGAGCCGTCCTCGGTGGGCCATACCAAGAACTATTTCTTCAATACCAAAAGCTGCAGAATCACTAATAACTCTTTCAATTGCAACAATGGCTGACTCCCCACCTTCGATAGAAAAACGCTTATATCCAGGAAATTTCATATGGAGAAATTGCTCGAACATCTCAGATTCAATCAAGTGCCTTAGTATTTCTTTTTTATCCTGAGGGCTTAGCGTATAGACCTGATTTTCAATTTTCTCCTGCAGCCAAACTCTTTCCTCATAAGAGGAAATATGCATAAATTCAAAACCGATATTCTTGCAGTAAATATCTCTGTAGATTCTAGTGTCACTTGTAGGAGAAAGATTCAAGTATTTTTGATAATCTATTTCCTTATTTACATGCGGTGATAATGGATTTAAGTCTGCAAAAAAGTGACCATAAAATCTGAAAAAATTTGCTAAATCATCAACATCTACCTTAGCTTCATTCTGTGCCCTGCAGGGTTCTGCTTTATTAACTTCTAAATTGCTCGAAAAAATTCTGTGCCAATCTTCTCCAATTGATTTATCGCCTTGCAAGTAACGGCTATAAATTTCTTCCACAAATTCGACATTATCGCCATAAAGGCAGCTTAAATTCGACATAATCACTACAAAAGATATCAAATACTTATAAGTATAACTTAAGTTTTTTAAAAAAGAACTCCTTTAGTTTCTAATTATTAAGTTATACAAACACTGTAATCCGAGTTTTCCAGAAAGGGTGTCATTCTAGACTGACATCTAATCTTTCCATAAATGCTGTATTTCAACATAAAACAACTATACTCATCAACTTGTGCCCAATCATAATTCCTAGATTCCAGTGTTAGCTACTTGTTTTTTGGATTTCTATACTATTGCTGATTGAAGATTATTGAAATTTTTTGCACATTAAGGAACGCAAGCGTTTATGAGTCAGAGGATAAGTCATATAACATTTACTCGGTCTTAATACTTTGAATTTATATTTAAGTAAACGATAAACAGTAATTGGTATGAGTGATCTATTTAAAAGTGACAATTATGATAAAAATCTCAATTCTTTGATAAGAGTCATAAAGCTGAAGGATACAAAAAAAATTAATGAACAATATGATGAAACACTGAAAGATTTATCTCAAGCTCTGAAGAATTTTACAAACAACGCAAAAGATGTAGCCAAATTTGTTATATATAGCGACTTGAATAATTATGTAGAACCTTTGAGCACAAAGCCACTCGGTTTTATTGGAACATTAAAAGGGATATTAGATAGAGTCTTGGGAAAAGATATTCCAACTAATGATAATGACATAAAAAATTTTGTTGGTGATGAATTATCAGGTTTCACTATAGAAAAAGCAGCCGAATACACAAATATTTTAAGTACAATTAATCTATTCAAGAAAGGACTTAAAGAAATTTTAGATTCGAAACAGAGTGGAAAAGGCAATAAAGAACATAAATCATACGAAGTAAGCACGGAAAATAAAACGACATCAAAGCAGAAGGAAGATACTCCTAAGCTGCAAAAAGGAAAACAGCCGGCAGGAAAATCAGGTATGAAGAAAATAAAACGGCCAACAACGGCACCTCCGCCACCTCCTACTGCCTCAAAAAAGGTACACTTTAAACCAGAAATAGAGAATGTATCTCCTGAAGATTCAGGCTATGAAAGTTCATTAAGTGAAGAGTCTGGAAATGAGGAAATATCAAATTATCAAGAGAAAAGTAGTAAATCTTCAACAAAAGATTCGGAAGACTCAAAGTTAGCTAAAAAGGAGCCAACTCACAAAACGAAACCTAAGAAAAATGCAGGAACAAGAAGAGGATATAAAAAGAGACAGGCTCCAGAGCCACCAGCGCTAAACGCTACCAATCAAGAAATTAAGCAAGAAACTAAAGAAGATAAATCTGAAATACTGTCAAATCCTAAAAGGCTAGATATTGTTGATCAACAAGTGAGCACGAAACCAATAATAGTAGAAGTGACTTCGCAAAAATCAGCTGAAAGTAAACCAATCCTGAAAAAATCTGCTGATAAAGCATCATCAGAAGTAAAAGCGGTTATTATAAAAGAAAAAGTAAATAGCAAGAAGGACGGTAGAGTAAAGTCAATAGTAGGAAAGTTTGAGCAAAATCAAGTTGCTAAGAGCAAAGCCACCCCTGCAACACAAGCAGATATCGGTATGAAGAAAGATCCTGCACCATCGCAAGAAACTGCCTCCCAATCTCACTCATTTCCGGTAGGAAATAAAAGATCTAAAATGAACCCCATAACAGCAAAGTCCGATTCTAAACTTCCGGTTAGTAAAAAACCTCTTCTCACTCATGTTAGTGTAAAGAAAATAGCTGCACGATTTGAAAGCCATGGGAAGAAATAGTTGTAACCTATTGAACAAACCCTATAATATCCTTGATCTTTTTTATATTGTTATTTGCAATCTCTGCTGCTTTTTCTGTACCTTCTTTTAATATTTTATGTAAATGGAGCTGATCCTTCAAAAGACCGTTCAACTTCTCACGTATGGGTGATATAACACTGATGATTAAGTCAGCTAACTCTTTTTTAAAGTGTTTCATATCATGTTTATTCACTTCTTCACACACTTTTTCCACATTTAAATCACTAAGCACTGAATAAATGTTTACCAAATTGTTTACTTCTGGACGGCACTTTAAAGTAGCAAAATCAAAGCCTAGAATTGAATCTGTTTTTGCTTTTTCTATTTTCTTGACAATCAAGTCATCTGTATCGTCAAGGTTAATGCATGAGTATTCTGAAGAATCAGATTTGCTCATCTTGCTTGCTCCATCTCTTAAGCTCATTATTCTTGATGTGCAATCCAAAGTTAAGATTTCAGGTATGATGAAATGACTACATTTATAATGATTGTTAAAAGCTGATGCAATATCACGTGCAAGTTCTAAATGCTGTTTTTGATCATCGCCAACAGGAACATATTTAGTTTGATACAGCAATATATCCGCAGCCATAAGTACTGGGTAGCTATATAACCCAAGAGAAGCTTTTTGTCTATCGCTTCCAGCCTTATCTTTAAATTGAGTCATACGATTAAGCCAACCAATTGGTGTATAGCACCCTAGCAGCCAGCCCAATTCTGCATGACCACTAACTGCGGATTGATTGAAAATAATCGACTTTTCCGGATCTATTCCACATGCAATATAAGTTGCTGCTGCTTTAAAAATATTATTTTTTAATTCATTTGCGGGAAGCTTATTTGCTGTGATTGCATGCAGATCAACAACACAAAAAAGAGATTTATATTTATCCTGCAAGCCTATCCACTGCTTAATTGCACCAAGATAATTGCCCAAGTGTAATACTCCACTTGGCTGAATACCTGAGAAGACAACTTCTTCCATACCTTGAGTGTTTTATTAGTTACTTTCGCAATCAGCAGATTTTTTAGAAAGAATAACCATTGCAGGACGAAGCAACCTATTTTTAATGGTATAACCAGTTTGTAGTACTTCTACAATAGTGCCAGGCTCTTTTTCATTATCTTCTCTTTCCACAACAGCTTGATGTAAATTGCTGTCAAAAGAGTTACCTATTGGATCTATTTCTTCTATTCCATGTTTTTTTAGATCACTCACAATCTTTTGGTGCGCCACTTTTATTCCTTCATGAATAGGATCATCATCTTTCAAGTTTTCCATTGCTTTTTTTAAATTGTCACAAGAGTCGATCATATCACGTGCAAATTTTGTGACTGCATAATCACTTGCATCGCTAATTTGCTTTTGCATTATACGTTTAACGTTTTCATTATCCGCAACAGCGCGACGTAAATGATCTTCAAGCTGAACTGCACGTTCTTTTAATATATTAAGCTCTTCACTTAAATCACCTGTTTGCTGATCTTCTTGATCATCCCCTTTTCGTTTACTGACCATATCTGCAAATTTCTTTTTTTTCTCTTTATTACTATCTGACATATCATTCACCCTTACAAACTCAATAAATATATAACAATCAATCTAAAAATATCAAGCGTTAGCTATCCTTGTCTTTCTATGCTTGCATTTAAAAAGTCAATCAAAGCAGTTTTATAAAGAGAATCAGAAAAAGTATCAATATTACTTTGCGCCATATTAATATAGTGTTTAGCTTCTTCCATAGAAACATGAATGGCATTATGATGATTAATATATTGTAATGCTTGGTCAAAATTGTGTCTAGCTGAAGAAAAAGATTTCTCCCAGAATTTTTGTTCTGATGGGCTGCCTTTTTCATATGCTATAATAGAAGGTAAAGTAACTTTACCTTCAAAGAAATCTTTTCCAAGTTGCTTTCCTAAAGTGCCTTGATTAGCAGTATAATCTAGCACGTCATCAATTATTTGGAATGCCATACCAAAATTAAACCCGAAATTCCTTAGCCTCTCTGTTTCGTCACTTGTGGCTCCAGATACTACTGATGCAGCCTCGCAGCATGCAGAAAATAAAGATGCTGTCTTTTCTCCAATGATATTAAAATAATTTTTCCTAATTGTGTTAGGGTCAAAACGCGTTGTCATCTGCTTTATCTCACCCTTGACAAGCAAATTAGATGCCTTAGATAAAATAGAGAGAACACTTAAATTCCCACATTCTATAAGCCATCTAAATGCTAAGGTCAATAATAGATCACCAACTAAAATGCTTGATTTATTCCCCCAAATTTTATTTGCTGTTGCAACTCCATGGCGTGCCTTACTTTCATCAAGCACATCATCATGAAGTAAAGTAGCGTTGTGTATAAATTCTACCGATGCAGCAATGTTGATCCTACTCTCTCCAGAGTAATTCAGCATTTTACAAATAATAAAAATGAGCTTAGGCCTTATCTTTTTTCCTCCTGAATTAATAAGATGAGATGTAATATCGGTAGCAAGCTTAGTACCTTCATCATTGACATTTTTGAAGATAAAGTCATTCATAGCCAATAAATCAGAAGATACAATATCATCTAATTTACTACTTTTTGTTAAATCAGTGTTTAGCATTTAATAGGACTTATGCTTCTTGCCCTTGTACTTTCTCAACTTTTTTCTTTTCTATTTTTTTCGATTCTGTTTCTAAATCTACTATGCCTTTTTTAATGAACCACATTACCCTTTCAGTTGCTTGCGCTCCTACACTTAGCCAATGTTTTAATCTATCAGCTTTTACCACAACACGATTTTTATTGTCTTTTGGCAACATTGGATCATATTGTCCTATTCTCTCAATAAAGCGCCCATCTCTTGGTGCTCGTGAATCGGCTACAACTATCCTATAAAAAGGACGTTTCTTTGCCCCAAACCTTGCTAACCTTATTTTAACTGCCATGTCAACCTTTATTCATATATTAATTACAATTTAAATACAATAAACAGCTAAAGTCAAACTAATTGTACCTCTTTTACCTAAAAATACAATATAGCCCCCTCCAATCACTCATAAAAGGAAGATAATAAACTTTTTTATATATCATCAATCATAGCATGATTAACTTCTACTCTATACTTTGATTTTAGATAGCTAATTAACTGTTCCTTTAGCGATATCATCACACGTTTTCCGGTATCAAGCATGTTTAATTTACCATTTGATGAATGCATTTCTTTTAGAACGCCTATTATAATTTCATTATTGTATTGAATAGGATCTGTTACCGAATTAGTTGTTTTCATATTGAAAATCTCTTCTATGAAAGAAAAAGGGTAGTTTTGTTCATTGCGTTGTATTTGCTGGCCTTTAACCAATTTTATACCTTGCATTTCTTCCAAATCTGTCTTTTCTCTTAGTTGAACTGCTACTTCTTGTCCCATTTTAAACATTCTTTCTTTTATAAATTCACTACGCCAAAGCTTTATGGCTGATTCCCTACTTTCTTCAAAATTTTGCAATTTAGGAGGAACGATATCACTGATTTTCACACCAACAACAGTATCTCCAACACCCTTAAAATAACTCTTCTGATCTTTCTCGCGTGAAAAAATGAAAGAAATGAAATCACTGGAATTTCCTACTTCATTACCACTTTGGTCTTTCCCACTAGCATCTACTGGACCAATGGTTTGTATAGGTAAATTGTAATTATTGGAGATTTCTTCAATCGTTGCACCATTGTATATCTTATAATTCACTTGATTTATGAAATCATTGACTTTTTCAAAAGACTTTTGATTGGTTAAAACTGACCTTATGTCTTTTTTTAAATCAACCAAGTCTTCATCAGAGATTTGATGTATGCTTTCTACCTTTATTACGTGCCATCCAAAATTGCTTGTTAAAACTTCACTTACTTCACCTGTTTTGAGAGCAAATACCTTTTCTCTCATATTTTCAGGTAAGAAATCCTTAGTTATATTATTTACTCTGGTTTCATCGAGTTTCACTTTATTAAACTCTTCTATTATTTGTTCAAAGCTTGCTTTACTTTCTTCAAGTGCTCTTCTTGCTATTTCAGCTTTTTCTTTGGTAGGAAATATCACATTGAATATGTCTCTTTGATTTTTAAGTTCCTGATGTTCTATTATACTATCAACCTCTTCATCTGAAATTCTGATTTGATCTTCAAAATATTTTTGATCCAGAGAAATGTATTGCGCAGTTCGATACTCAGGGTAATAAAAATTGGACTTATTTCTTTCATACAAATCAAGTAAGGCTTGATCATCTGGTTCAGGAACGTCTGTAATTGCATTCTCAGTTATTTTAACAATATCAACTACTCTAGTTTGGTAGCGATTTTTGTATATCTGCTCATCAACACTCTCACCAAAAGTTACCGGATAATTATCTTTAAATAACGAAGTCATGAACATCATTGCAGGCAGGATTTTCTCTAGTTTTTCTATATATTCCTTTTCTGTTATATGCAGGCTATTTAGAGTTTGATGGAATTTATTATGGTCAAATTCTCCTTTATCGTCCTGAAAGTACTTGGTATTTTTTATGTGGCTTTTGATAGATTCTTCTCCAACTTTTAATCCAAGTTCGCTAATTAGGTTAAACAATAGTTTTTGCTCTATAAGTGCGTTAAGTAAATCATATTTCAGCTTTTTTACTTGTTCTTTACTTACATCAGATCCAGAAATTTGCTTTTTATAATTTTGATATAGTAATTTATATTCATCTGATGTTATAACTTCCTTTCCTACTTTAGCTAATTCTTTCCTTTCATCATCATTTGATAAAAGATTGCCAATCCCCATAAAGATTAATAAGCAAACTAAAAGGAGAACGATTGCCTTGGTAAAAAAATTTCTAATACTCATTGTAAACTTAGTTAACTAACACTTAAATTTAGAATAGCAATAATTTAATATTTGTAAATCTATTAACAAATTAGCTAATATATGTAATATTGTAGTGTATTAAATTGAATGGAAGCTTATATTAACCTAAGAGCCTGTAAGTGATCTCTGAATATGGTAAGATGAGGTATAGTTGACATGAGGTAAAGTATGAGGAATACATATCCAAGTGACATAAGTTGTGAAAAATTCGAAAAGATTAGACTAATTTTAGAAAGCGTGCGAAAGAAAACAAAGCCAAGAAGATTAGGTTTATATGAGTTATTTTGTGGTGTGCTTTATGTACTAAAAAGTGGCTGTCAATGGCGAATGCTTCCAAAAGAGTTTCCAAGATGGCGAAATTTTTACGATTACTTCAAGAAATGGAGTAAAAAAACGAATGAAGATAGAGAAAATGTTCTAGAAATTGTCTTTAAAAAAATTGGTTGGAGAGAACAGTGGTCGAAATACCAAAACAAGCTTCTGCATCATTGATGCCCAAAGTGTAAAAAATACCGATACTGCTGAAGAAAAAGGTTATGATGCTGGCAAGAAAATTTCAGTAATAAAGCGTCATATCGCAGTTGATACACAAGGTTTGACACACGCAATTCATATAACAACGGCAGAAATAACTGATCGTAGCAGTGCTTTGACAATGGTTAAAAATGCTAAAGAAAGTCTCTCTGAAGTTAAAAACATACTGGTTGATGCAGGCTACACTGGAGAAAATTTTGCAACACAGATAAAAGTAACTATTGGTGCAACTGTTGAGGTGAAGCACCTTTGCTGTATTGCCAAAAAGATGGGTTGTTGAGAGATCTTCTTTTGCCTGGTTGGAAAAATGTAGGCGACTTTGGAAAAATTGCGAGCGTAAATTTAATACTAGCCTACAAATTTGCTTTTGCTTCTTTCCTCTTCAAAAGATTATGAACAGGTTCTAAGAGATAAGAAATATAAACCAAAAAGCCATTGGATGACAAAGTTAATGCTTTTTTAGTTTTAATGGTTTATATTTTATTTCTATAACAGCAAAGGAATATTAAAATGGGAGATGTTTTTTCGATGTCAATGGAATCTTCTAAAGACAATAAAGATAGAAATGAACAATTTCTCATGCAAGTAGCTGCTTGGTTGGTTGATAACACTAGCTTAACTTTTGATCAAATAGCACAATGTTGCAAGTTATCCCTTGAAAAAGTACAAGACATAGCTGATGAGGAAATAGAAGTTGAAAAGTATGACCCTATTATTTCTGAAATAATTACTGAAAAAGAAATCGATAATTGCAAAAAAAATCCAAATCGTGTACCAAATTTGATTATAAAAAATATGAAAAAAAGGGCAAAGACGATTAGCTTTCTTGCCTTTGCTTCCACAGCAAGGCGTAGAGATAAACCTAATGCGATTTATTATTTGGTAAAAAAATTTCCTATCTTGAACAATAATGTAATAGCTAAGCTAGTTGGTACAACAAATTACACAGTTGAGCAGGTAAGAGATAGATCTCATCATAACATACTCAATATCAAACCTCAAGATCCTGTACTACTTGGTTTATGTAGCCAGGAAAATTTAGAAGCGGAAGTAGAAAAAGCGAAAGTAGAAGAAGAGAAGAAACAAAGATTAAAAAATATAAATAATAGCTATTGATGATTCTCAAATTCTTGTACTTTGTTAATATTAAATTGACTTGACTTGTTAGTTTTTATCAGTATAATGCAAGTAAAGTATCTAGTTTAATAATAATTAAGTCTAAATACGCACTGAAAACTAGCTCAGCCTAATTTATTGTTTTATATTCACGTTTTAGGTTAGTAAGCATCAATTAAAATTTTTGGAGGATTATGACAACAATCAATGAAGATGTCTTAGCAAAAGAAGGGGTTGTAGGTCAACCTGAAAAAAGCGAACAAATTCATAATGCTGACGCAGTAAAACAAATGACCAGTGAAGGTGCTGAAAAAAACAAGAAAACATTGGACCTGAGCGAATTGAAAGAGAAAACAGCAGAAGAATTGTTAGAGCTAGCTGAAGAAAGAAAAATTTCAACTAGTGGTAAAGGCAATGGCAGGATGCTAAAACAGGAAATGATATTCAGTTTAATGAAGAAAATGAGTGAAGAAGGAGGCATAACCACAGGAAGTGGAGTAGTGGAAATATTGCCTGATGGTTTTGGTTTCTTACGTTCATCAAGTGCAAATTATGCTCCAAGTACCGATGATGTTTATATTTCCAATGGCCAAATAAAGAAGTTTAATTTACGTACAGGAGATATGGCATGTGGAGAAATAAGGCCACCTGGTGATAAGGAAAGATATTTTACTTTAACTAAGGTTCACAGTATAAACTCTACTGAAATCAGTGAATTAAGAAAGTACGTACATTTTGATAATTTGCTTCCGCTTTATCCTGAAAAAAGCCTCATCCTTGAAAACAACAGTAGCGGAGATAATAAAAAAGATATAAACATGCGTGCTGTAGATATAGTTACACCTCTTGGAAAAGGACAAAGAGCATTGATAGTTGCTCCACCTCGTACAGGAAAAACGATATTGCTTCAGCAAATGGCTCACTCTATAGCTACAAATCATCCTGAAATAGAACTAATAGTATTACTTATAGATGAAAGACCCGAAGAGGTGACAGATATGATACGCTCTGTAAAGGGTGAAGTGGTAAGCTCTACATTTGATGAACCTGCCTACCGTCATGTCCAACTTGCTGAAATAGTAATAGAAAAAGCTAAAAGAATGGTTGAACACAAAAAAGATGTAGTGATTTTGCTTGATTCTATAACTCGTCTTGCACGTGCTTATAATGCAGTCATTCCTTCGTCTGGAAAGGTTCTAACCGGCGGTGTAGATTCAAATGCGCTGCAAAGACCAAAACGCTTTTTTGGAGCAGCTCGTAATATTGAAAATGGTGGTTCTTTGACAATCATCGCTACAGCCCTTATAGAAACTGGTTCAAAAATGGATGATGTTATTTTTGAAGAGTTTAAAGGCACAGGTAATGCTGAAATTATACTAGATAGAAAACTTGCTGATAAACGTATATTCCCTGCTATTGATATTACAAAATCCGGAACAAGGAAGGAAGAGCTATTAGTTGATAAGGCCATACTAAATAAAATATGGGTATTGCGTAGGATACTTAACCCTATGGGATCTGTTGAAGCAATGGAGTTTTTACGTGACAAATTACTTTTAACAAAGAGCAATGCTGACTTTTTTAACTCCATGAATCACTAAAAGTAAGCCAATTCTGATGGAGCAAAAAAGCAAAGCTCTCTTATAGCTAAAATAATTTGGATTTATCAAAATATATTAAGCTGGCAATCTACCTTAAGTTGCTATTCCAACTTATAGCACTGATTTTGATCAAAAATTTTATGTAGTCAGTTTATTTACAATCGATTTTCCAGTGTCAGCCACTTAGATGACATCTTTTTGACTCTTAATATTAATATCAATTGTGTACCAGTGTTGAAATGACCCACTCAAAAGGGGATTGTATTTACTCTGAATCAGATGATAAATTAGATGCTTGGTAAGCGTAATTTGGAGCTTCCTGTGTAATGATTATATCATGAGCATGACTTTCTCTTAACCCTGATGAAGTAATAGTGACAAATTTGCAGTTTTTTTTCATCTCTTCTATATTACGGTTGCCAGTGTAACCCATTGCAGCTTGCAACCCACCAATTAACTGACAGATCACTCCTGAAGCTGGACCTTTAAAAGGAACTCTTGCTTCTACTCCTTGTGGGACTAAATCAAGTTTTGAATCTTGAAAATAACGGCTAGCTGACCCTCGTTTCATTGCACTAATAGATCCCATTCCTCGATATTCCTTATATGCTCTACCCTTATACATGATAATCTCACCTGGGCTTTCCTCAGTACCAGCAAAGATTGAACCTATCATCACAGTATCAGCACCAGCTGCAATAGCTTTTGCAACATCTCCCGAATATTTTATTCCACCATCAGCAATTAGTCTGACGTTTTTTGTTTTACAAACCTCTGCAATATTCTTGATCGCAGAGAATTGTGGCATACCAACGCCTGTAACTATTCTGGTAGTACAAATTGATCCTGGCCCTATTCCAACTTTCACTGCATCAACACCAGCATCAATCAACGCTTCAGCAGCCTCCTTTGTTGTAATATTTCCGCCGATTAATTGCGTATTCGGATACATCTTTTTTATTTCCTTAATAGTGCTGATAACGTTCTCGGAATGACCGTGAGCGGTATCTACAATAACCACATCAACTTCTTCTTCGACCAAAGCTTCACATCTTTCTATACCGTCTTTTTTACCAGTACCAATTGCAGCGGCAACTCTGAGTCGACCTTTACTGTCTTTACATGAATTTGGATATCTATTGTATTTTTCGATGTCTTTAACTGTGATTAGACCTATGCAACAAGAATTTTCATCAACAACCAAAAGCTTCTCTATTCTATTTGCATGCAACAATTTCATTGCTGAGGCGCTATTTACTGCCTGCTCTCGAACTGTTACTAACTTATCTTTTGTCATTACCTCGGAAACTTTTATATTCATGTTCTGGTCTTCAATAAACCTCACATCTCGATTAGTTAAAATTCCCACTAACTTGCGTTGATCAACTACAGGAATGCCGGAATAATTATACTCTCTCATTAATGAAACTGCTTCTGCAACTGTTTTATCTGGGGAAATTGTAATTGGGTTATACACGATCCAGCTTTCATATTTTTTCACCCTTCTTACTTCTAACACTTGTTCATCTATTGATAAATTCTTATGTATGCAACCTATTCCACCATGTTGGGCAATAGCTATTGCAAAGCCTGATTCAGTGACAGTGTCCATTGCAGAGGATATGAGAGGGATATTTAGTTCTATATTATTTGTTAGATAAGTTCTTGTGTCTGCATCACGAGGCAATACATCAGAATAGGCCGGTAAGAGAAGTACATCGTCAAACGAATAACAAGCTTCCATTTTTTTCATATGCTTTATTTAAAGCTTATACGCCAATTAATGAAATTGCAATAGAGCTTTTGCAAAATTAGCCTGGCTCCAGCTATTTTTAGATCAAAATAGGATAGAAGAGGTATGTAGCTCCTAATATATTTATCGCATAATTATATTATTTGCTAGCAAACAGAACTGCTCAATAGTTAAGCTTTCTGGACGTTCGTCTCCACTCAGTTTAGCATTCTCAAGAGTAGTTGAGACATCACTAGTTATACTTTGCAAGCTATTTCTCAGCATCTTTCTTCTTTGAGCGAACACAGCACGTGTTAGCTTTGTTAAGGTTTCTAAATTTACTGCAAATCTTGGAGTGGGTAAAGGTTTTACTGTAATTACTGAAGAATATACTTTTGGTCTTGGAAAAAATTCCTTAGGTTCAATATCAAATTCCTTTTTTATGTCGCATAGTAACTGGCTTAGCACTGATAGGGAACCATAATCTTTAGAATTAGGTTCTGCTGTAATACGCTCTGCTACCTCCTTTTGGAACATTAACGTCAAATTCGTAAAAAATTTTATATTATTTAACCACTTTAAAAATAACGCTACTGAGATATTGTAAGGCAAGTTAGCAATGACTTTGACTGGACATTCTACCAGCTCTTTTTCTACAACATTAAGTGCATCTGCTTCTATAATTCTATATTTTCCCTGATGCTCATTTAGCAATTGTTCGTGATGTTTCACTAAACTACTATCTTTTTCTATAGAAAGTAGAAACTTTGGATTATATGCCAATATTTCTCTTGTTAACGCACCATACCCAGGACCAATTTCAATAACATTAAAATCTTTCAGGCTACCAGCTAAGGCAACTATTCTTTTTATTATCTCATTCGATAAAATAAAATTTTGCCCTAGACTCTTTTTTGGCTTCAGTAAAAATTTTTTCATATGATCTTAGTATGCAGTATTTTAAAAATTAGTTGACGAAAATTCATCAATAATTGTATATTGTCAGTGTATTTAATGCCGGCTTAGCTCAATTGGTAGAGCAACTGACTTGTAATCAGTAGGTTGTCAGTTCAAGTCCGACAGCCGGCACTCTCATTCATATAAGAAAAATTGATGTCTTTTTTAATAGTAGCAAATTGGAAAATGAATGGAACACGTTCTTCATTTGTTAACTTTATAGGCAAACTTAACAACAAGAGCAACGAAATTACCTCTAAATTAGTAATTTGCCCTCCTTTTACATCATTTCCAAGCAATATAGAGTTGAACAACAATATTAAAATAGGAGGACAGAATTGCCATCATAAAGAGTTCGGTTCTTACACAGGTGAAATTAGTGCAGGAATGTTGAAGGAACTAGGATGTAGTTACGTAATACTTGGACATTCTGAAAGGGCTCATGAAAAAGATAGTGAAATAAAACTTAAATCGAAAACAGCAATAGAATCAGGATTACACCCAATCATCTGTGTAGGTGAAAACTCAGAAGATTATAAAAATAAAAAAACAAAAGAAGTAATAGAATATCAATGCAAAAACCGTTTGCCAACACAAGGTGAATATACCATAGCATACGAACCGATATGGGCAATAGGAACAGGAAATGTGCCAAATAATGACGCAATTGCTGAGGTGATAGAGATAATAAAATTGTGTACTGGTAAAAAACACATTATATATGGTGGCTCAGTCAGCTCAGAAAATATAGGAAACTTGCTCAGTATTCCAAATCTATTGGGAGTTTTAATTGGTAGTGCAAGCTTAGATTTTGATCACTTTTATCAAATTATACAACAAGTCGAGAAAAAACTTTCTCTTAATTAATTCTAAAGGATAAATACTCTTATTGTCATGGCAAGGGAGCTGGCAAAATGTGTCAAGGAGTTTTCTATTGGCTAAGGTTATGACAATAAAGTTAAGCACTGCCAAAAACTATGGAAGAAGTCATTATAATTTGTATTATATCTTTATAAAATGGTTCGCATAAGTTATCTAGAAGTGCAACTAAACAAATACAAAAATCAAAGTGTTGCGGTTTTCGGCCTTGGTAAAACTGGTTTGTCCGTTATTAATGCTCTAACAAAAAGCAGTGCAAAAATATATGCATGGGATGATAATAAAGAGCAAATAGCAAATGCAAAAAAGATATATAAAGAGTGTAACTTTACTCATCCCAATGAGTATAATTGGCATGAGATAAGCACACTAATTTTGAGCCCTGGAGTGCCAATACCAACGCATTGGGTAGTAAAACTTGCAAGAAGCTTTGACTGCAAAATAAAATCAGACATTGAGCTATTTCTTGAAACTAAAACTACAAATCAGAAGGTTATAGGCATTACAGGAACAAATGGCAAATCAACCACCACGTCACTAATAGGGCACATATTAAAATCCACAGGGAAAAAAGTAGCTATTGGCGGGAATTTAGGTGTGCCTATTTTGGATTTAGAAAGAGATGCAGAAATTTATGTAATTGAATTCTCCTCTTTTCAATTGGAGCTAATAAATAAAATTAATGTAGACATTTCTGTATTGCTAAACATCACACCAGACCACATAGATAGACATGGAAGTATGAATAACTACATAGCAACTAAATTAAAACTGATAAACAGTAGCAAGATTGCCGTGATAGGATGTGATAACAAAATTACCGCTGATGTATTCAATAAATTCACTGGGAACAAAATTCCAATTTCAGTAACATATTCCCTGGTGTCATTCCAGCGCGTGACCAGAAAAGAAAAACCATTGCCAACTACCCAGATGACAGAGGGTAGTGCAAGAGATCTAATATCATTGGCAGATAACAATTTGCTTGATTATAGTGAACAGATTACTGGTATAGATCGAAATTATCTGGATCCCAGTGTCAGCTACTTGGATGACAAAAGGAGTGCTGAGATTCAGGAGATCTCGCTAAAACTAGAGAATCACAACTTATCAATGAGTGATATGAAAGTAAACCTAGTATCCAATGTAGAAAATATAGTAGCTGCACACGCTGTGTGCAAGTTACTTGGAGTAGATAGCAGCACTATTGTCAATGAAATCAAATCCTTTCCAGGGCTAAGACACAGAAATGAATTTCTTGGCAAAATACATAATGTACTTTTTATCAACGATAGCAAAGCAACCAATGCAGAATCGACCGAAAAGGCAATTTTATCTTATAAAAACATATATTGGATTGTTGGCGGAAAAAGCAAAAAAGGCGGAATAGAATCATTAAGCAAGCATTTCACCAAGATTAGAAAAGCTTTTCTTATTGGAGAATCAACTGAAGTTTTTGCAAACATTATGGAGAACAAAATAGATTATATGAAGTGCTATAATCTAGAAAACGCATTTAAACTGGCTTTTGAAGAGGCCATAAATAGCAAAGAAGAAGTAGCGATATTACTTTCTCCTGCATGTTCTTCTTTTGATCAGTGGAAAAATTTTGAAGAGCGCGGTGAAGCATTTTGCAGAATGTTTGCAAATCTCAGGTACAATTATATGTGATGTTTAGTATAATATTGTATGGAACAAAAGTTAATAGTAGATGAGCTGATTAAGGTTATTCCATTTGAAGGAATAAGTGATGCAACCTTATTGAAAGTGTGCACGAACCTTAACCTAGCCAATAGTTTTTGTAAATTTCAGAATGGAATATATAGTGCTTTGGAGTACATAGCAGAGGACTTAAATAGCTCAATGGAAACTGAACTTTGGAATTCCAATTTAGAAGATATGAAGGTAAGAGAGCGGATAAAGTTAGCTGTCCAAATACGCCTTTCAAACTATGCTAAGTTACAAAATTACAGAGAGTTTTTAAAAAATGTTTTATCATTCTCTATATTACCCCAAAATACATATTTTTCTAGTAAACTCTTGTACAGAACTGTTAGCGCGATTTGGTATGGCATTCATGATCAATCAACAGATTTTAACTACTATACAAAAAGAGCAATATTAGCTGGAGTGTACTTAAGTACGATACTTTTTTTTATCAATGATTATTCAGAAGATTTTGCAGATACCCTGTCGTTTCTTGACAAACGTATCAACAATGTCATGACATTTCAAAAGTTTAAAACCCGTTTGAATAGAATGGTAAGAAGCTTCTTATAGCCTCTTTACTTATACGAGTTACTCGTATTTATACCTAAAGCTGCCTTGATTTTTATGTTAAGATAATTGAACATCCACTAACAGTGAGCTTAACAAAGAACTTGATTGAAAGCAATACATTAAAAAGTAGTTTTGCTGGAAACTTGAAGTAGACAGAATTGATACACATAAAGCTGATCCATGTACAAAAGTATCTGTTAAGATACACGACTAATGCTGTGTGATCCATAGAGGTTATTACAATAAGAATGTAAGATCAAATAGAAATTTGGATTTGCAGTAGTTTATAGACCTTATTACAACTGCAAAGGATAAATTAATTAGTAATGGATTTTAGGTTAAACTACGTCTGAGTTGGATAAAACTATACAAAATGACTACTTTTAGCAGCAAACATTAGAGCAGTTTTTCCAAGAGCAGTTTTTTTCATAGTCAAAATGAGGTAGACTAAGAGTACTAACTACATAATTAACACCTGCGTTTGCTATTTCTACTAAGTATTTTACTACATCCAAGTGACCTGCTTGAGCAGCATCAAGTAAAAAGAGTGGAGCAACTATCTCCATGAGGCTTCTTTTGCCTTTTTTTGCTTGCTTAATATTTATAGCTAAAGCTTCAGGGTGTCATTTCAGTGCGTGACGCAGAGATGTACGGAGATTGAAGATCAGTGCTTGACACTGGAATCCAGAAATTTTTTGAGAACAAAAGTTATGCTAAGTTTTTGTTGGTAAGAAAGGCTGGTGTCTAGGCACTGGGATGACAGTAGTGTGAGATGGGGCTACTTGGATCTAATTTGCTATTCACAATCCAATTATTACCTTGTTTAAAATAAATATTGAATTTTTATTTTAGTTATATAATAATTAAATATATCATTTAAGATTAAAGATGAGATTATGACAAGTGATCAATTACTAGCAGAAGTACTGAGTATAATTAACGATAAGACAGATTTAAATGAAGATAATATAATTCAGGAAATAGAAGAAGAACTAAAGAAACAGAATCAAGATCTACATGAAGAGTGGAAGAAAGTTGAATTTGATGTAAATCATTTATTTAGTCAAGAACTTACATTGTTGCACGTAGCTGCTAGAGGTGGCTTTGAAAACGTAGCAAAAGTCCTGGTAGCAGGAGGAGCTGATGTTAATAAGAAAGATAGTAAGCGCGAGAAGATTCCTTTACATTTAGCTGCTGAAAATGGTCATGTTGAAGTAGTAGAATTTTTCTTAAATAAAGGAATAAGTGTTAATGTAATGGATAAAGAGGGCAATACCCCTTTGCATTATGCTGCAGATAATGGAAGTAGAAAAACAATATCAATTCTAATAAGAAAAAATGCAGATCCTTGGTTAAAGAATTTTTATGGTAAAACTCCAGTGAATATTTATGCATTCAAGCATCCTAATGGCTCTGGATACTTAATGCAGCTGAAAAAAGCGAAAATTCAAGGTTATATCGTTTTTGGCTCAATGTTGTTGTTAGGTGCTGCTATGGCAACATCAATTGTTGCGGTTAATTTAATTGTACCTGATGTGCCTGTATTAAAGGTGTTATTGTGTGTAAGTATTTTGTATGCATTTGCATCTATAGCTAAATATATTACGTACAAAGCGGCTGAATTGGATGCTGAAAATGAGATTAAAAACGAGCAAGATTCAAACATAATAAATATTGAAGAAGTGAGTGATGAAAAAAAATCGGTTAATAAAGCAACGCACTCAAAAGAATTAAATGATCTTGTTTGTGCAATAAAAGGCTCTTCTAGAATAGAGATAGTTGATCCAGACAAGCAGAAAAAAGTAACACTTGATGGTGTTATTGTTTCAGATGAAGTAAGAAAAGAGTTAAAAATGATTTGTGGTCATATATCAGAGAAGAAGAAGAAAGCTCTTGAAATGCTAAGTTGCAAAATGCCAACAGGCTATATTTTATATGGTCGACCTGGAAATGGTAAAACTCTTATTGCTCGTGCAATTGCATGTGAAGCTAATGCTAAATTTATTAGCGTTTCTGGATCTGAATGTATGCAAAAATATGCTGGACAAAGCGCACATTACATAAAAGATCTTTTTGCAAAAGCGAGAGAAAATGCTCCTTGCATAGTCTTTATAGATGAAATAGATGCTGTTTGTACAAAACGTAGTAATAATAATGCATACAATGACGAAGAACGCAACCGAATTGTAAATCAGTTTTTACATGAACTTGATGGTTTTAATCCTATAGAAGGCGTGACAGTCATTGCTGCAACTAATCGTCTAGAAAGTTTAGATGAAGCAGTAATTAGATCAGGTCGCCTCTCTAAACATATTGAAATTATTTTACCAGATAAAAGCCTACGTGAAAAAATATTGGGTCTTTATACGGAGAAAGTGCCAATGGAACCAGATGTAAATCTAGCAAAACTTGCAGAAGAAACTAATGGTTTTTCAGGAGCTGATCTAGAAAATTTGGTAAATGAAGCAAAACTTCATGCTGTAGATCAGATTTGCGAAGAAGAGTCAGAAGATGAAGAGCTAAAAGTGACAGTGAACATGGATGATTTCAATAATGTACTTAAAGATCTTAAATCTAAAAAGGTTGAGAATGAGCAAGTGGATAGTAAGATGGAGTTGTTGAACAATATTGTGAATTTTGCAAATTTGAGCAAAATGCTTAATAAAAGTGCATAGAAAACATATGGAGCTGCTTTATTGTAAAGCAGGAAAGTGATTCAGCGAATGTAAATGCAAAAGTAGAGATAGAGTACAGAGAAAGCGGGTAAAATAGTGATTTTAATTGTGTTAGATAGATTTTGACTTTCTGTTCTTTTTCTTACTATTTATCACAAATCTCCCTAACGTTTATATCTCTCTTACAGATTCATTCAAACTTAATTAAGTGGGAGTATTGTTAATGCGAAAAGGGTTTAATTAAAATGGTATGGCGTGTGAGGAAGACATACATCAATTGGTAGAAAGTGGATTTGATATTAACTCAAAAGATGTAAGCGGAGTCACTCTCTTACATAAGTTTACAAAAGAAGGCGATTTAGTTGGAGTAAAATCATTATTAGAACACGAAGCTGACTTTAATGTTGTGGACAACGAAAATAGAAATCCACTGCATTATGCTATTATGCATGGACACAAAAAAATTGCTAAACTTCTTGTTAATCAACTGACAATTAATTCTAGAGATAAAAATGGATTTACTCCACTTCACCTTGCTACACTACAAGATGATACAGAATTAATGGATTTTTTAATAACAAAAGGCGCAAAAATTAATGAAAAAGATGCTGAGGAAGGCTATACTCCTCTTCACATAGCTTCATTATACGGTTCTAAAAAGAGCGTCCAGATTTTAATTGATAGCGGAGCAAATCTTGAATGTGAAGATAACAACTTTCGTACTCCTTTATTTTTGACCATTTATCAATGTACTACACATTATGAAAGTAGAGCAGAGATTATAGAATATCTGATAAAGAAAGGTGCAAACATAGAAGCAAAAGATGCAGAAAATAATACTACGCTTTTTCTAGCAGCATATAACAACAAAATGCAACTGGTAAAGCTTATTGTAAAGCAAGCAAAAGCTAAGTTAAAAGAGTTTATTTGCACAAAAAATAAACATGGTTTTGATGCACTGGATTGCGCTATTGAGCATAATAATAGGCAAATGGTAACATTTCTTGTTTCAAAGGGAATAGAAGCAGATGACCAAGATTGTAGCGGTAACACCAGATTACATAAAGCTAGCTATAATGGTGATACTAAAGCAGTTAAGTTCTTATTGGAGCTTAAGGTAAACGTTAATGCCGTAACTAGATGCAACAGAACTCCTCTGCTACTTGCAGCTAAAAAAGGTCATATAGAAATTGTAAGAATGTTGTTAGCAGTAAAAGCCAATATGAATATTTGTGATCAACAAGGTTTTACACCTCTGCATCTTACTATTCAAAAGGATTATTTTGATATAGCTCAGCTATTAATAGAAAAAGGGGCAATTAATTGTAGTAATGATTATACTGCAATAGATATGTTTATTGACAAGGCTCATAGCAAAAAAAATATTGAAGAAAATTACAAAAAATTTTGTAGGTTTTTGATGCTTTACTTGAAAGAGCTACATAGTAAACACAAAGCCTTTTGTGTACTTTCAATCCTAGCTCTAAGCTTAACAATTATAGGTTTACCATTTATTTTCAAGCCTATTATTAAATATAGAGAAAGAAGTAAAATATATAAAAAAATTAGGGCTATGCTGATTTATATTTAAGTATAACAGGAGAACTAAGCTAATATATGACAATTATCTGCTCGATAAAAATGGAATTAAATGTATCCGTTTAGCAGAGTGGCAAAATAAAATAGACAAAACCATAAAAATAAATGGTGTCATGCAATTTGAGCTTCGGCATAGATCCCACATAAATTTTTTGGTACATATTTTTTCAACATTAATTTCGTATTCCATTCAAAGAATATTAATATTGGCATATAAGTATGAATATTATGCTAATATAATTACTTTTTAGGTATACATGGCAAATTTATGCCTGGAAACAGTTTTTCCTACACTTTCTTTATAAAAATCACAGGCGCCTGTTATTAGCTAAAGTAAAGGTCAAGTATCTGGAATTCTGGACATAAAATCCTCCTGTATAAAAAGATTAGAAAAAAATGCAGCGAACATATGACAGACCGCTGAAAAAGATACGCTACGTTTTTTATTGAAAAGTTAACTGAAAGTCTGCAGACAAAGATAGATTTTGAGCTCTTAAAATATCTCTAATTGTCATTATAATCAGATTCAAAATATGCGGAAGTAATTTTTTTTGACAATAGATTTCTTGCATAACCAACCAGCTGGGATCCAACTAAACACTTTACAACGTTTTTTGCGCGAAAAGGCTGGATGCCAGTGTCAGCTACTTGCATGACATCGTCTTGGATGAAAATCAGTACGTGATGCACCAAAAATTGTGCATCAAAAGGGTGTCATTTGAGTAACTTTTTTGTTGTCGTGCCAGTGTCAGCTACTTTCATGACACCTATTTGTTCCTATGATAGTCTTATCTGTCTATCTTATTTTGCTACTCTGCTGAACAGATACGTTTTTTTTACCTTTTTTATTCTGTAAATTTTTTAGTATTTGTATGTTTAACATAAGAACTACACAAGACTACAAATGGTGAATCAGCATTACCTTAAAGAGAGTACCCATATTTTCAGTTAACCTTAAAAATTCACTGAAGATCTTATTCTTCTGTTCATTACTTGCATTTTCCATTAAAGCTTGCGCTCTTTCCTTTATACCAAACAAATATAAAAATTCTCTTTGAGTTAAAATCTCACAATTTAAGTGTTTTAATGAATCTTTTAACGCTTGAAAGTTTACAAGTGCAGTAATATCACTGTTACCAATATTTTCAAGAAAATTAGCATACTGATGCTGCCTTATCGATTGCAAAGTGCTCTTATATTCAGGATATACATAACCATAATCTATAATCAGGGCAGCTCCTCCGTTATTGACTATCTTATTCTCAAGTTTCTTTAATATTTCGATTCCGGCTAGGCATACTTCCACTACTGCACCATTGAACCCCCCTGTCATTCCAGTCTGGAATCCAGTTTTTGGTCTGGTTAAGCACTGGAGTGACAATGAAAGACTGCCATCATCTTGTTTTATTACTCTATTTTCATACCACTGCCCATCACGATAAATAAATTGGTCAATTGGAAGGGCGTCAAATAACTCATTTGCAAAAAAAATAGTTGGCTGATTTGGTAAGTTGTCGACATCTGTGTGCCAATTAATATCTAATCCCTTTAATTTTTCCTTTTGTATTTTCTGTAAAATAGGGCTTATCTCAACTAGATGAATGTCCATTGAGCTAAAAAAACAGCTATATTTTTTGGTGACTCTTATTACATCATGAATGAGTGTTCCTTTACCTGGTCCAAGTTCAACTAGAGAAAATTTTGATGGCTTTCCTAATTTTTCCCATGTATTCATTATCCACACTGCAATTGTTTCACCAAATAGCTGACTAATTTCAGGTGCAGTAATGAAGTCACCATCTTTGCCAAGTGGTAATTTATTCATGTAATAGCCGTACTCTTTATGATATAGAGCAGCGTTCATAAAATCACTGATAGATATTGATCCTTGGCTTTTATCAATTAATTCGTGTATATAAGTGAGCATATTATTAATAAACATTTAACTATAGCGTGCCATACTATAAAATAGTGGAGTATTTATATATATAATATAAGTTTAAAAACATATGAGTAGTATTCCTTTGGTTATGGACAATCAAGATACGGATTATGTTACCCTTATACCTCAAGATGATGGTATTGAATATAAATTTAAAGAAGCTATCAATTTTGTAGAAAATAAGGTTGTAAGTGCTGATGGATTAACTTTAGCGGAGGTATTTCAAGCATTGGTTCAAATGTTGAATGGTGATCTAGAGTTAGTAAAAAAAGTGTTAGCATATACTAATATTATGGTAAAGCATGGAATGAGGGTAGCAAAAGAGTCACAGCTAAGCAGAGCCGATGTTCGTCGAGCTTTAGAAGGCAAAGAAAGTGTGTTTAATAGGCAAGATTTTATCAAAAAACCACCTCTTGTATCTTCTATAAAATCGGTTAAAAAGAAAAGTAGAGGTCTTTAAATGGTTGAGTCTATAAAAAAATTTACTGTACAGTGTGATTTCAAAGGACAGAATGCACCTTTTGCAGTATATATAGGAAATCCAAAGGGTGATACTCATCCAATTCACCATCAAGATTCATGGCTTGCAAAGGAGCGTGGAGGAAACATTCCTAATAAAGTTAAAGAAAGTTTGCAAAAATTATACAAGCTGTCTCAAGAAAACGGGATCTCTTTTCCAGAATTATGCGCATATGCCATTACTATAGTTAGTAATAATGATAAAAAAAGTGACGGTAAGTAGTTAGATTCTCAATATTTCATTTATAGAAGTTTTTGATCTCGTCTTCTCGTCCACTTTTTTTACTATAACTGCGCAATAGGTTGAAATGTTGTTTTTAGGTGGAGTAGATCCTGGTACAACTACAGAGTAAGGTGGTACTTCACCATAAAATATCTTGCTTGTTTCTCTGTCAATAATTTTTGTTGATGCTCCAATAAACACCCCCATACTAAGGACTGATCCTTCTCTTATTATAACACCTTCGGCTACCTCACTGCGCGCTCCAATGAAGCAATTATCTTCTATAATGACTGGAGAAGCTTGAATGGGCTCAAGAACTCCGCCTATTCCCACTCCACCGGAAATATGGCAATTTTTTCCTATTTGTGCACAACTACCAACTGTTGACCAAGTGTCTATTATTGTGCCAGAATCAATGTATGCACCAACGTTGATAAAGCTTGGCATTAGAACAACATTTTTACCTATGTAAGCAGATTGGCGGACAAAACATCCAGGAACTGCTCTAATTTTTGAATGGTAAAATTTTTCTTCATTCCATTCACTAAACTTACTACCGATTTTGTCAAACCAGCAATTGGTGTTGTCTATTATTTTGCTTTCCTCAGTGAGGAAATGTAATAATATTGACTGCTTTATCCACTTATGTACTATCCATTCTCCACTTGATAGCTTTTCTGCTACTCTAATTTTACCACTGTCAAGTAACTCAATTACCTCTTTGATTATTAATCTTGCTTCGTGTTTTAGATTATAGTCGTTAAGTTTTTCTTTATCTTTCCAAATATTTTCTATCTCATCTTGTAATTTTTTAGTTGCAAATTTTTCATTTATTATATACATATTGATATCAAATTTATATTATTTTATACGTAAGCACTATGAAAATACAGTGTCATAATTGTACTAAAACTTACTTAGTATCTCGTGGGCAAATAGGTGAATCTGGAAGAAAAGTGAAATGTACAAACTGCAATCACATGTGGCATGAGTATCTAAAAGAAATGTCAAGTGAATTGTGCCCTGCTGGTATACAAGAAAAAAAAGCTAACTGGAGGCAAAGTTTAACTCTAGCTTTTGCAACAGTTGCAGGGTTATGCGTTATAATTGTTGGTGGTATCTTTCCAGGAGAGGTAAGTAAGATATATAAAGCAGTTAGTTCATATAAAGATTCAATAAGCCATAAATTAGGATACAAAAAAGTGCAAACGGAAAATTCAAGTGCGAGAGAACTTGTTGTAAATGAGTTTTATCAAGATTACCTTTTTCTATCTAATTTTAGATCTAATTAAATAGGCATAAGTCATCAATGTTATGCAAATAACTACACTTATTCCTTTATGATAGTGTCATTCCAATTTCAGCTACTTTCATGACGCCCTATGATTGTTATTACATCGTTTACTATAGATTTGTTTCAGAAGCTTACATCCAGAAAACTTGTATAGATTTTTTCTACTTCTGTGATATTATAAGCCTGTGATGATAAAATAAGTGGATATGGATAAGTCAGCGTATGAAATCATAGAGCATGAGTATGATGTGGTGATAGTAGGTGCAGGTGGAGCAGGGCTTAGAGCAACACTTGGAATGGCTGCAACTAATTTTTCAGTTGCCTGTATTTCTAAGATTTTCCCTACACGGAGTCATACAGTTGCAGCACAAGGCGGAATTAGTGCAGCCTTGAGCAACATTGCTGAAGATGATTGGCGCTGGCATGCGTATGACACAATAAAAGGTTCAGACTGGCTTGGCGATCAAGATGCAATAGAGTATATGTGTAAAAATGCTGCCAAAGCTGTGATTGAACTTGAAAATTTTGGTGTACCCTTTTCTCGTACGGAAGATGGAAAAATATATCAGCGTGCCTTTGGTGGAATGACAACTCACTTTGGTAAAGGAAAATCGGCTCAGCGTACTTGTGCAGCAGCAGATAAAACTGGGCATGCAATTCTTCATACTCTATATCAGCAATGTCTTAAATTTAACGCTGAATTTTTTGTCGAATATTTTGTAATCGATTTGATTATGGACAAAGGGACATGCTGTGGGGTGATAGCTTGGTCGCTGTGTGATGGTACGTTGCATAGATTTCGTGCACATTCTGTGGTAATAGCAACAGGTGGTTATGGACGTGTTTATTTTTCTGCAACAAGTGCACACACCTGCACAGGTGATGGTAATGGCATGGTGGTAAGAGCTGGGTTGCCACTTGAAGATATGGAGTTTGTGCAATTTCATCCAACAGGAATATATGGCTCAGGGTGCTTGATGACGGAAGGATGCCGCGGTGAAGGTGGGTACCTCGTTAATTCTCAGGGTGAGAAGTTTATGGAACGTTATGCGCCAAAGGCAAAAGATTTGGCTTCTCGTGATGTAGTAAGTCGAGCAATGACAATTGAAATTAGAGAGGGAAGGGGAGTTGGGCCAAAGAAAGATCACATGTACTTGAATATATCGCATCTTGATCCGGAAGTGATCAAACTCAGATTGCCAGGTATTAGTGAAACAGCAAAAACCTTTGCAGGAGTTGATGTTACTAAAGATCCGATACCTGTTATTCCAACTGTTCACTACAACATGGGCGGTATTCCGACCAACTATCATGGGGAAGTGATCACGTTGCAAAAAGGTAAAGAAGAAGTGGTAGAAGGATTATTTGCAATAGGAGAGGCAGCATGTGTTTCTGTACATGGTGCAAATCGACTAGGTTCCAACTCGCTTCTTGATCTTGTGGTTTTTGGTAGAGCTGCCGCGCTTAGGGCAAAAGAAAAATTGAAACCTGATACACCACATAAAAAATTGCATTCAGACTGCACAGACTGGATAGTAGATAGATTTAATAAAATGAGATTTGCTTCCGGAGAGTTCAAAGTAGCAAAAATACGAAGTGAAATGCAGCACACTATGCAGAAATATGCATCGGTATTCCGTGTTGCTGAAGTTTTAGAGGAAGGTAAAAAAGCTATAAAAGAAGTAGCAAAAATGATGCCTAACATTGCAGTTGAAGATCGTAGTATGATATGGAATAGTGATTTGGTTGAAGCTCTGGAGCTTGCCAATATGATTCCACAAGCAGTTATTACCATGGAATGCGCAGCTAATCGCGAGGAAAGCAGGGGTGCTCATGCTCGTGAAGATTTCCCTGAACGTGATGATAAAAACTGGATGAAGCATACTATAGCATGGCTTAAAGAAGAGAAAAGCCAAGTTAGTGTAGAAATTGACTATAAAAAAGTTGCTGAAAAAACTCTGAGCGATGAGATTGATTTCATCGCCCCGGAAAAGAGAATTTATTAGTTAACCCATCTGGTTTATTTATAAATTGACGTAGTATTGATACATAGCTCATTTGAGTAGCTGGGCTTTCTTTATGCTCCGATTGATTTGACGATCTTTGTACTTCTTGCTCTGCTGAGTTGTTAGCTAAATTTTGTTGTTCAGTAATATTTTCAGGTTGTTTTGCAGCTAGGTGATCATCTTTACGGCTTTGCTTATCGTTGGTTAATTCCTTAACAGACTTCCTAATGCCGCTAAGTTCCAAAGTGAATATCAGACACACCACTCCTGTTATAGCTATGATGGGTAACGCTGCTCCAATTGCAATTTGTCCTTGGAAGCAAGAAAGTGTTACCATTGTAATAATAGTAGTTGCTACTGTGATTGCTAACAATACACTAGCTCTCCTGCCCGGATCAATGCATTTCCATGCAGCTTTTAGGCCATCTCCTGTTTTGTGTAGAATATGCTGACATTTTTTTGAAAAAGTTCTAACGTTATATTTTTTTTCAAGTTTTTTCCTTAGTTCTTTAGCTTTTACCTTTCCTTCTTGTGGAGTTTTTGAGTAATTTTCTAAATTACGTAAAGTGCAATAATATTTTTCAGTATGAAATTCTCGATCTTTTAGTTTCAGAGAACGGGAATCAGCACCTATTTCTAGCAGCTTTGCACAAAACTTTGTTGTATTGTCGTACTTTTTCCCTAGATCAAAAATTGTTTTCATTTGCGAAAGGTGGTTGCCTTTTTCTGCTTTTTTTGTTAATGATACTTGTAGCGGTGTTCTTCCTTCTTCGTTAATGGCCTTTATGGCCTTACCTAACTGATCTTCAGATATTTCTTTTTCTTTTACTAAACTGGAAATCAACTCCAAGCATGCAACCTTTTGTTCTCCTTTTAGCGAAGCAATATAGTGCAAAGCATTATTACCCTCTTTGTCTTGAGCAGTAATGTCTGCACTATTTTGGAGAAATAACTCTAAGGCTTTATATCTATTTGTTTTTTCAAATTTTTTATCTGTACATGATCGATCCTCATTTTTTTCTTTTATATGCTGGAATAAATAATAAAGAGGTGTTTGTTTTGCTGTATTTTCAGCATTTATAGCTTTTTTAAACTGTGCTTTAAGATACTCTTTTTCTTCCTCCTTACTTACATTTAATATTATATTTGAAAATTCAAACTTTCGTTTTTGCTTTAATTCTAAAACTATTAGATGTAAAGCATTATTACCATCTGTATCTTTCAGGCTAATATCTGCTCCTTTTTGCAATAACTCCTTAAAGGATTTCTCATCTTTATTTTTAATTGCTAAATGTAATTGATAATTATCATTACTATCTGGAGTATTTATGGTATGGGCTATAACTTCTTCAACTTTTGTTTTTATTTCTGGTTTTCGCTCAGCCAATTTCTCTAAAAATTTAAGATAGTATTCATTTTGCTTTTTAGATAATTTTTCTAAATCCTCTGTAGGTAAGCTTAGCTTGGCTCCATACTTTAACAATTTTGCAAGAAACTTAAGTGTGTTATCGTTATCTTGGATTGTGTGAGAATCATGTTTCCCTTTTATTATCTTGTTAATTAGTGCTACCTGAAAAGGAGTCTTTCCTTCTTGATTTTCACTATCAACAAGTTGTACTAAATTTTTCTCGTTAGCTATTTTTATCAAGGTATCTAGAAACTTAAGCTTTTGTTTCTTTTTGAGCGATGCAATAAGGTGTAAAATATTATTTACTTTTTCATCTGTTATGCCACTGATATTTGTGCAATCTTTTAGGTATTTTCTAAATTTCCTGTTGTTTCCATTTTGGATTGCATTTAGTAATTGAACGTCATTATCAGAATCCGATATTCCGTTTATTCCATCTTCAAAATCGCTATCAGAATCTGATATTCCGTTTATTTCATCTTCAAAATCGCTACCGTAGCCACTGTCTTGTTCGCTGTACCTACTAAAACAACTTTTAGTGACTTCAGAAATTACTTGTTTTTTTGTTTCATTTGATATTCTTTTCGATCGTTCTATTACTTCACCTAGCACTGGAAGGAAACATTGGACATAATATCTGTGATATTTTTCCTGTTCTCTAAGCGATTCTTCTAATTTAGTTAATACTTCAGGACTAGCGCCTTCCTTAAATAACCTTTTACATTCCTTGAGTGTTCCATCTCGACTTCTTGGTTTTTCATGCTTATGTTTTTCTTTTTTTACCTTTCTCTCTATAATATTATACAATTGCTTGTCTTTTTTATCTTGTTTTTCATTTTTGTTTATACATTTGTCTAGTTTATTTGCATTACTAACTAATACACTTGAATCTATACTCATATTAAAACCTCAATATTAAAAGCTATTTGGCGTTAACGAATTGTATTAAACTTTTAAATTGAGCTAGATGTTATCGAAATATAGGTGAAAAGGCAGAAAACTAGTTTCTATTAGAAAATCTATTGTCATAGTCAAATCCCCACTTTAGCACTTGTCTACTATTTTAACTATTTTATCTTAAAAAATAATAAATGTGGCTAAACTGTGAAACGTGAATGCTGCTAAAAGAGATAAACAAATATTTTTATAGATCTTTCAAACTTGATTTTTCTTCTAATTTTTTAAGCATTCCTTTACTTAGTATTGATTTTATCTCTTCTACGCTTTTATCAAGATTATCATTAATTATTACGTAATCATATTTATTACTTTTACTTATCTCTTTTTGCGCTTCGGCTAATCTACGCTCTATTTCAATTTCATCATCACTATTACGCCTTTGTAGACGCAGTCTAAGCTCTTCCATTGAGGGAGGTAGTATAAAAACACTTACAACTTTTTCTCTTAAGATTTCAAACAAATGAAATGCTCCTTGCCAATCTATATTCAGTAAAACACTTATTCCACTGCTCAGGTTTTGTTCTATAAAATCTTTTGGTATACCGTAAAAATTCTCAAAAACTTTGGCATATTCAAGCATTTGACCAGCCTTACATAGTTCGTGAAACTTTTCTTCAGTAACGAAAAAATAGTCTTTTCCGTTTACTTCACCGGGACGAGGTTTGCGTGTAGTCATAGAAACAGACATAACTAAATCAGTTGATTGCTCAAGTAATTTTTCTGATATAGTAGTTTTTCCAGCTCCAGAAGGAGAGGATAGAATCAGTAGTATGCCCTCATTTTTTACGGTCATTTTTCTTTATTTAACAAGTACATTATAGAGCTTTTTTAAGACTTTGTATTTTTTAAATCAAAGTTTAAAAGACTAGAGCCCTCTAAATTAGAATTTGATAAATTGGCATCAATAAGAGAGGAATTATCAAAGACAGTATAACGTAAATCGGCTTTTTCAAGATTTGCCTTATTCAAATTAACGTTTACAAACTTTGCTCTGCTTAATATTGAATTAGAAAAAATAGCATTTTCTAAATTCATATCTTTAAACTCAAAGTAAGAATAATTTACATCAAATTTTTCACCCTGCGATATTTTCTCTTGCAGATCTTTAATTGAAGTTATAGCACTCTCTAGACCTGTAATTTTGCTCTGTCCCTGATTGTCAATCATAATTGAATTATCAAATTTGCAATCTGTTAAATGAATATCAGCAATTGAACTTTTATATATGCTTGAAGAGAGGAAAGAGACATCACTCACTGTTGAATTATTCAAATTGCTAAGAAAAAAACTAGTCTTTCTAAAGGCATTATCATAAAACACGGAGGATTTGAAATCACTTTCAATAAAGTTTGAATTAGTGACTTTTGACTTAGACCAGCTCGAATTATCAGCTAATAATTTGAAGAATATTGAATTTTCTATCTCACTCGAATCCATATTATGGTGGGAAAGAGTACTATTATAAATTTGAGAGTCTTTAATTTTTGTCTTATAAATTGAAGTTCTAGAAAGATCTGAATCTTCTATTTTTGCAGAGGTAAACAATGAATGATCAAAGAACGAACCACTCATGTCAGAATTCACAACTTTAGTATTATGAAACTTTCCATGACAAATGTTAGCGTTATAGGTATTAACTTTATACAATTCACTAAAACTAAAATCAATATTAGATAAATCAGCATCCTGAAGGTCTGCTTCGAAAACATATGCATGTTTTATCTTGGAACCATTTAGTATAGATTTAATGAAGTTTGAATTATCCCCTTTCACATAGGAAATTTGTGAATTGCTTAAATTGGCTTTTTCGAAATTACTGTTGACTATAATGGAAGAATTAAAATAGGCGTTTGAAAGATTGCTACCTGTAAAATCCGATTTTTTTATTTCTGCACCATATATGTTAGCATTTTTTAATGAAGAAAATTGTACCTTGAGCTTATGTGCATCCACTCCAAAGAAACTTGCGTTGTCGAAATTATTTTTCTGCATAACAGTGTCGTTTATTTCACTATCACTAAAATTGATGTAGCTTGCACTTGAGTTTGATAAATTGGAGAAATTCATTTTTACATTCAAAAACTTGGTATGCAAACCAATTATATTACGCATACTTACTTTGTTGAGATTAGAATTGATAAAATCAGCATAACTGATATTAGACTGATCAAATATGATATCTGTTAAATTTGTAGAAGCAAATTTTGAAAAACTTAAATTTGTGCCTTTTATTTTAACGCCATGTAAATTAGCATTGGAAAAATTGGCACCACGCAAATCAACATCGATAAAAGACACATCTGATAAATCGGTGTTAGAAAAATCGGCACCAATTAAACTTACTCCATCAAAAATAGATTTGCTTAAATACAATTGACTAAAATTAGCACCATTTAAATTAGGACCAAAACCTTTCTTAAAATCTTGTGGTATGCTGGCTTTATTACACTGTACTAAAAATTTAGCAAAATCTTTTGTATTGTAAGATATGTATTTTACATCGTGCAGAGCACTTAAAAAATCATTGATTGCATCATCTCCATAGCATAAATGACCAACTAAAATTAATATCAAAAGTCTAATTATCTTTTGCATCGCAGGTACTTTCTTTTGTTTTTATAGCAAAGTTATACATCTCTGAGTCTTCTTCATTGTTTATTTCTTTATCCTCTAAAAGGTATGGCATCATTTCAGCAATTGCATTTATTATATCGATCTTCTTTTTCTCAATTGCTATGTCGATAGGGGACTTAAAATTATTATCAACTACTCTAGGATCAGCACCTTGTAATAAGAGAAAGCGAACTGTGTCTATTTGACCTTGTTTCACTGCATAAATTAGAGGAGTATCACCCAATTTATTTCTAAATCTTAGTATTTCTTGAATTGTTAATCCAATTTTTTCTAGCTTATTTATTACTCCTCTTAGACAAATTAAGTTGCCCTTCTTGATGCAGTAAAAAAATTGCTTACTGTAATCATCAGTAAATATAGTTTTAGGAAGGTGCTCATTTAGGCTATCATATTGTCTTTTATATATAGACTTGCTTTTATGTTTTTTTATTTCTTTGTTTAGCTTTGTCCATTTTTCGCTTTTTTCATTTTTTTTGTTCACAGGTGTTATATTGTCAGGCTGTTCTTCTTTCTTTTTCTCTGTTAATTGGCTTGTTGAAAGTTCGGTGTCTTTTTTGCTAATCTCCTCTTCAGGCTGTAGGTTTGTTTGATTATTGTGACTGATTTTCTTCTCTTCAGGTTCTTCTTTTTTTTCTTCTGATAAAGGACTTGTTAGAGCTTTGGTATCTTTTATATTAGTCTCCTCTTCAGACTGTAGGTTTGTTTGATTACTTGAAGGTACTTCTTCATTGATTACATTTGTTGGGTCTGTGATTTCTTTGAGTTCGCTCAGAAGCGGAGAAGTTTTTTCAGCATCAGTGTTGCTTTTCGATACGTCTTCTTGATTTATACTGCTTTCATTTTTATTTTCTTCAGGCTGTTCTGCAGCAAGCAGGTTAGATATAACAATTAATAGTATGAAGAATGCTTTATATTTCATAAACATTGCAAATATAGGCTTAATTAAAATGATACTATAATCAAATGATTAATCTACAGTAAAAAGTGCTTTAGTTATTGTACAAGTATGATTATGTAAAAATTTATTTTTCTCTTTTATCTAGGTTTTATTTGAAATTGTCATTTGAGTAGCTGACATACAACTGTACGGACATTAAAGAAATCAGTATACAGCTGTATGAACATTGTGGTAATTTGCGTACTAAACGGTGTCATCTAAGTAGCTGACACTGGTTTCTATCATTATCAGAAACGTTATATTTTAGCATAACTTTTATACTTGCAAATTTAACTCGATGCCAGTGTCAGGCTACTTTCATGACATCTATCACTTTGCGTTTATAGTATTTTTAGCAAATAAATATTTGCTAAATTAAGTGCAAAAATTACTTGACACATTTTGTAGTTTGATTATTATTAGTGAAAATGAGGGTATTTTAGAGCTCGAAATTCACCTTATTCAAGTCTGCAGACTTTTCAACTAATCTCTCAATAAAAAAATATAGCACAGTCTACTTCAGTGCGTACACGTACGCTTAATTTCTGTCATAAGGTGTGTTATATTTTTCTAAATCTTTTCTTTATAGGAGGGTCATTATGTCTAAAATTCCTTAAACATTAATTTTTAACTTAAACATTTATTAAATAGTGCAGTACTGCCTTACGCGTTGCTAATCCAAACTTTACTTGCTGTAAAATAACACAATCTGCTATATCATTGCTAATTTCGATACCTCTATTTATTGGTCCTGGGTGCATAACAATTGCATCGGGTTTTGCATGCGATAGTTTTTGTGCATCAAGTCCATACAAATGAAAATATTCTTTTTCTGAAGAATTATTATTCATGCGCTCTTTCTGCAACCTCAAGAGCATAATTACATCAGCATCCTTTATACCTTCAGTTAATGAATAATGAAGTGAATCTACTTCAGAAAAATGTTTACACATCAAAGCTGGTGGTGCAACTAAGCTTATTTTTGCTCCAAACATTTTTAGCAATCTTATATTTGATCTTGCAACTCTACTGTGCAAAATATCTCCACATATAACAATTTTGAGGTTTTTTATTTGCTTTTTATGATTGATAATTACAAGATAATCTGCAAGAGCTTGCGTTGGATGTTCACTGCTTCCATCGCCTGCGTTGATTAGCGAGCAGTTGACATGCTTTGCCAATGTATTAATAATACCACTACTTTTATGTCTGATTATCATATAGTCAGGATTCATTGCATTTAGTGTTTTTATCATATCTTTTAGATCTTCCCCTTTGTTAATAGAAGAAGATTTTATTGGTAAAGTTATAACATTTGCTCCAAGGCTTTTTGCTGCTATTTCAAAAGATGCGAGCGTACGTGTTGAATCTTCAAAGAATAGGTTTATGACTATTTTATTTTTCAGAACATGACTATTTTCAACTTTTTCTTCAAGGTATTGGTTGGCTAATTTAGTTATATTTTCTACATCACCGATTGTGAGGTCTGAGATATTTAATAAATTCCTTCTCTTGTCCATAGCTCCTTTTTTGAGCTTATTCTACTTTCTTAATTTCAATTACACAACTGTAAAGTAAAGTAGAAGGAAGCTATAAAATTTTATTTCCACTTACATTCATCTGCTATCATAACAGCCTCAAAGAGATGCTCCTCAAGCTCACTTATAGGCAGAGTACTTTGTAGGTAATTTCCCCAAGATTTTAACACATCAGAAGTTTCAATACCTTCAACAATAGGATATTCTTGATTTTTTTTAGCATATAGCTCTTGAGCCTGTTTGCTTACAAAAAACTCCAATAAAGCTATGGCATTTTCTCTGTGTTTTGCGTTTTTTGTTACTGCTGCACCACTAATATTCACCATTACACCATCACTCGGAAAGAAAGCTCCTAACTTTTCTGTGATATTCTTTTTATTTTCTGATGAAAGGATTCTTGCAAAGTAGTAGCTATTTACTATTGCAACATTGCCTTCACCAGCGGCTACAGCATAAATTTGATCTGTGTCACCACCGCTTGGTTTTCTTGCCATGTTGCTTACAATTCCACTCACCCATTCTTTTGTTTTTTCAAAACCATTTTTTGCAATCATAAAAGCGATCAATGATCGGTTATATGGACTTGTGGAAGAGCGTACTAATATTTTCCCTTTCCATTTTTCATTCGCTAAATCTTCATAGGTACTTAATTCCTTAGGATCTACTGATTCTTTATTGTAAACCAATATTCTAGCTCTTTTTGTGAGACCAAACCAATAATCTTCATTATCTCTAAATTTTGCAGGTATGGCATTTTTTAGAGTCTCTGAATCCACTTGAGATAAGAGCCCTCTTTTTTTGGCTAAAATCAAATTCACTGCATCTGCAGTTAAAAACAAATCAGCTTCACCACCATTTTCCATGCGTGAAAGCAATTGGGAATAATCGTCAATGATATAACGTACCTTGATGCCAGTGGTTTTTGTAAAATCATCAAACAAACTATGTACTAATTCTTCTTTACGAGATGAATAAACGTTTACTACTTGTGAATCATCAATTCCGCTATTTTTATATAAAAAATTAACGACTATCAATAAAGCCGCTACTAAAGATATAAATATTAAACCTTTTTTCATAAACAAACCCCTTCCTTGTCATCATCTCAAGCTATCAAAATAGCAAGGTCTTAGCAAGTGTAAATCTTCAAAACGTTGCAGTTACAGTACTGGAATAGCGATAAAAAGAAGTACGAGCCAGATTTAATTAATAATATAAGTAATATCTGGATGGCCACATCGTTCAGCAACTACTTGTAACAATTTTGAACTAATCTTTTCTTCACTCTTTTTGATAGTTCTAATAGCTGTTTCATTGGGCTTTCCACTACTAGCATCTTTTGTATCTAATAACAAGTAATCTTTAAAATCAGTTTTGCTCCAATGATGAATTGTGCAAGCTAAAGTGAAAAGCAGTAGAGTGCCTGAAATTGCAACGATTGGCCAGTAAATAGTAGGATTTGTGTATGAACTTACTATGTTGCTCAAACCACCTGTTGAATAAAGTGCTAAAGGGAAGGTTATGTTTCCAGTAATAAGAACTGTTCCTAAGATAGGAAGCCATATTCTATCATTGATTAATGAATTTACTTTACTCTTGTAATAGATTGGCTGGCCTGTAAGTTCTACGATGTTCGGATTACTTTTTGCTTTTTCTGGAAGAGAGTGAAACGTAAAGTAAACACGATTACCGTTGCTATATTTTAATACCAAAGATTTGATGCATTCCTCGTCTTTTGAAAGTGTATTTGATATCTCATCTAAAACTTCTTGAGTATCTCTTTTTGTGATCTTGTGCTCCTTAGTACGTACTGCTTGCATAAATTCCCACATAATTCCCAAGGCTAAACAAGACGCTAATACTCCGACAAATATAGTAACAGGATTTATGCTGCCGATGAATCCAATGAATTCTCTTTGCTTCACAGCTAAAACGATTGACGTAATACAACATGCCGTAATAAGACCTACGAAAGGCATTGTAACTTTCTTCTTTTGCATCGTATATTTTACTTTCTGTAAAAATCTGTTTGTCTTTTTATTATCTCCAAGGAAAGATTCTTCAGAGCCATTTGTGTGATATGATGGTGGAGGAGTTGGATTTGCCTTCACTCTTTCTTTTAAATTTTCTAATGTTTTTTGACTATTCCAAGGTTCGCTGTATACTGTTTCTTGAGAAGGTGATCTGCTAACTGATACACTATCTGAACTCTTTTTTGGAGATTCTGTATTTTGCTCTATGGATGCATAAAGAGGTTCTGAACTGTTCACATTCGATTCTTCTTGCCTTTCTTCATAAGAACTTGATTCGCTAGCCGAACTTGTATGTTGTAAAATTTCATTTTCACCATTTGTTTGTTTCGTTGTTTTGCGAGGTTGTGGTTGTGGTGGAATTGTTTGTTCTATTCCACCTCTTTCAGTTATTCTGACGTTTCCTACGTTTGCTGATCCAGGCATATTCGCTCCAAAATTAATTACAATGTTATGTTGATTACGCTATAGTTATTAAGATATAGTGAATACTAATTTAAGAATAAATATTAGTATAAGAACTGCTGATCAAAGATCCTTTCATTCAAAGGGCAATCTTTGTCAAAAAGTAGAGTGACTGTATTTTCGTGATCTTTCTGTATTTTTACCTGCGATATGTCGTGAAATTCCTTGTAATCTGATACTACAAGTGCTGGACGATTTTTCACATCATTGATATCAATTTGCACTATTGTATCATTTGAGATTAGCGCTCCATTCCAACGCCTTGGGTAGTAGCTATTAATGGAAGTCAGTGCAAGTAAATTTGAATTAAGTGGTAAGATTGGCCCACCGGCAGAGAAGTTATATGCAGTGCTACCTGTTGGGGTAGACAATATAATTCCATCTCCTCTGAATTTTTCTACTTTTAGCTTATCATTAATGGTAATATTCATCTCCACTATTTGATTTGCATTTCTAAAGACATACACTTCATTTACTGAGATGTAATGGTGTTTTTTGCCATTTATGTCTTTGGCTTCCATTTTTAGTAAAGTTAGCTGAGTAGGAACTGCATGTTCTATATGATCAATTAGATCTTCAAAGCATTTATTCATCAAAAATCCGACGTTACCGGTATTTATTCCATACACATGTATATCTTTATTTCCTATGACGTAGTTGTGCAGAGTGCGTAGCATAAAACCATCACCACCAACAACTATCAGCAGATCAACTTCATGCTTACCTGCTTCTGCTATATTGATAAAATTGAGTTTCTGTAGTAGTTTAGATACTTCCTGAGACTTGGGTAGCGAAGAAGCAATATAGCCTACATTTTTATATTTATACATGTTAAATAAAGAGGGGAGGAACTAAAAAAGACTCCCGTATTTATCATTAAACTTAGCTATTTTACTATCCTTCTCCCCTGAACCGCTTGTCAAACTTCCAGTCCATGCAGGATGAGTAAGAGGATCTCTATCAAGCTTTATTCTTTGACCTTCTTTTCCATAAGTGGAATAAGTTTCAAACTCTTGACCATCTGTCATAACTATAGTAACTTTGTGATAGTCGATTTCTGCCATTGTTCTTACAAATTTCTTACCAGCTAAGATTTTAGTGAATCTGGTTCATTTGGTCAATCATTATTGTGAAATATTGACAAAAAATAAATAAAGTAGTATTATCAATGAAGAATGAAAAACTTTTTATGATTTTTGCTTTTCCTGGTCAGGGCTCCCAATTTGTAGGAATGGGAAAGAGCTTATATGATGAATTTTCAGTTGCAAGGAACGTATTTGATGAAGTAGATGACATATTGGGTAGAAAGCTGTCTCATTTGATTTTCAATGGCCCTATTGAGAAATTAACCATCACGGAAAACGCTCAGCCAGCTATAATGGCAGTGTCAATTGCAACGCTACGTGTTATGAAGCACGTATTTGGTGAATCTCTTTACAGCGTTCAGTATGTTTGTGGGCATTCAGTTGGCGAGTATACAGCGCTGTGTGCTGCAGGGGCATTGACGCTTGAGTCTGCAGTCAAGTTGCTAAAAGTTCGTAGCGAAGCAATGCATGAAGCTTCACTAAAATGCAAAGGTGGAATGTTTGCTCTACTTGGAGCAGAAATAAGTGAAGTAGAAGGTATATTAAAATCAGCTCAAATTGATTGTGAAATTGCAAACGATAATGGTGGTGGGCAGGTAGTGGTGAGTGGTACTGCAGAGGCTCTTGAGGTCTTACCTGATTTATTCAAAAACTCAAGTGTCAAGAAAATGATAAAATTACAAGTTAGTGGGCCTTTTCATTCATCTTTTATGAAACCTGCTGATGAAAAACTTCTGGAATTTTTAAAAAGCATCAACATAACTCGCCCTTCGATTCCTTTTGTATCAAACGTTACAGCTAAGGAAGAAAGTGATCCAGAGATCATAAGAGCTTTGCTCGCTAAGCAAGTTGTAAGTAGAGTAAGATGGAGAGAGATGGTTTTATATATGACAAGCCATGGCACTAATAAGTTTGTTGAAGTTGGCCCTAACAAAGTTTTATCTAATCTAGTTAAAAGAATTGATCAGTCTATCAGTGTGAAAAATATAGATAGTATTGGTGATATTAATAGCTTTTTTGATGAATCATTAGTACTAACAGCGAAAAATTTAAAAGTTGGGTTAAGTTAAAGCATATCTATGTAATATCATTCAAGTAGCTAACACTAGTTCCTTTATGATGGTGTCATCCCAGTGCTTGGCACTGGGATGACACCGAATAGGCTACTTGAATAATACCGAAAGAGCTACTGGAACGACAAGGGGCTGTTTGAATAGCACCCTTCCGGTGTCTCAAACTACAACAGTTGTGAATAGAGAGTAATACGAAAAATTATACAATCAACGAACTACCTGTCATCTCGTTTGGCTTTTTGAGTCCAAGTAGCTGTAAAATAGTAGGAGCAATATCAGATAATTTTCCATCTCTCAGTTTTAAATTTTCACAAGATATAATAAATGGCACTTTATTTAGAGTGTGCGCTGTGTGAGGTGTGTTATTTTCTTCATCGAACATACATTCCACATTACCATGGTCTGCTGTAACAATGAGTGCAGTATTACCCACTTCTTTGACAACGCTGAGTACTTTTGCAAGGCAATCATCTACAGCGAGCACAGCTTGCTCGGCCGCTTTTATATTACCTGTGTGTCCCACCATATCAGGGTTAGCGTAGTTTACAACTATCAGCGCAAATTCTTGAGAATAAATTTTTTTTACAAGCTCTTCTGTGAGCTCAAAGGCTGACATTTCAGGCTGCAGGTCATAAGTTTTAACTTTTGGTGAAGGAATGAGTATTCTTTCTTCACCAGAAAAAGGTTCTTCTCTTCCACAATTAAAAAAGAAAGTCACATGCGCGTATTTCTCAGTTTCAGCAATGCGCAGTTGCCGTAATTTATTGTCTTCTATTATCTGTCCCAAAGTGTTGGCAAAAGATTCAGGAGGAAAGAGATAAGGGATTTTTAAGTCCGCTTTATATTGCATCATACTTAAAATTGAAGAAAATTTTGCTACCTTAGCGTAATCTGTTTTGCCTAGCAAAATACTTGCCAATTGTATCATTCGATCAGCACGAAAGTTAGCCAATAGCAATCCATCTTCTGGTTTTATACCTTGATAATCTCCTATTATTGCGGGCCTGATAAATTCATCGGTTATATTATTTTGGTAATTTTCATCAATAAGCGATACTGCATCATCATAACGAGGCACCTTTGCAAATGCGATGGCTTCATAAGCTTCAATTGTTCTTTCCCACCTATTATCACGGTCCATAGCATAATAACGCCCAGAGATAGTGGAGATTCTTATATCATTTTCCTTTATGCTTTCTGTAAATTCTTGAATGCATCTTTTCCCTGAATTTGGCAGTGTGTCTCTGCCATCTAAAAATGCGTGTATTACAACTTTAATTCCGTGCTGTGATATTTTGTTTGCTAAAGATGAAATGTGCTTTTGATGCGAATGAACACCGCCATCTGATATCAATCCCATTATATGGCATATGCCATTCTTACTTTTTAGATCATTAATAAAATTCTGTAGATTTGCATTATTTTCTATCGTTTCGATTTCTTGATTAATACGCTGAAGGCTTTGCATTACCACTCTACCACTGCCAATATTCATATGGCCAACTTCTGAATTGCCTATTTGGCCTTCTGGTAATCCAACATCAGTTCCACAGGCAGATAAACTGCACTTTGGATAATTAGAGCTAATATGTTGCCAACAAGGTGGATTTGAATTGCTAATAGCGTTGTATTTACTATTTTCTATTCCATTACCCCAGCCATCTAATATACATAAAACGACTGATTTAAAGTTCATATAAAAATTAACATCGAAAACCCTCGATGATACCAAAAATAAACTCTTCTCACAACTTTTGTGTTAAAGTAGGAGATAGAAAAAGCTGCGTAGAGGCAATAGTATATGAGTTTTTTCATAAAATATTTTATTAAAGTGATTGACAGTTGCTGAAGTGTTTACTAAAACACTTGCATAGCTTTAATAGTGAGGTTAAATGAGCTCTAGCCAATATATAAAAGGTAATACTTTAGCAACATCAGGTGCTATAATTAATGTTGATAGATTAGTAAACTTTTTAAAAAGCAATACAAACATTACAAGACTTATTTTACGATATTCAAAAATTAATTATGAAGGTATAAAAGAACTAGCTAAGCTTGCACATCTTACTTCACTTGATCTGAGTTGCAATTGTGTTGGTACAGAAGGTGCAAAGATTTTAGCAAGCGGGAATCTTATAAATCTTACTTCGCTTGATTTAGGAGGAAACGAAATTGGTGATGAAGGTGTAGAGGCTTTAGCCAGTGGAAATCTTACAAGTCTTACTGAGCTTAAATTATATGATAATAAAATTGGCGATAGGGGGGCAAAAGCTTTAGCAAGTGGAAACCTTCAAAAGCTTATTTTACTGAGTTTAGGATGGAATGAAATCAGTAATGAAGGTGCAGAGGCTTTAGCAGCAAGTGGAAACCTTAAAAATCTTATTACACTTAAAGTATATGATAACAGCATTAATTACAGAGATGTACAGACTTTGGCGAGTGGAAATTTGGTGCGTCTTACTTCGCTCATTTACAATTATTGCAGTATTGATGAAACATTGCCAAAAAATGTCCTTCCTCAATTAAAAAGGAAATGTAATAAAAGAAAAATAGGAGAGGAGCCGGATAGCAAGCTAAGTGAGGTACAGACGTCTTTGCATTTTGACAGTAAAGGCTTTAAAGCTATATAACTTCACACGTTTTGTCTGTTTAAGAGAAAGAGAAAAGATAGTGAACTCTGGGCTAAAAATGGGGTGTACAGATTGTATAAAACAATGCTCCCCGGGCCGGATTCGAACCAGCGACCAATTGGTTAACAGCCAACTGCTCTACCACTGAGCTACCGAGGAATAAACTGCTTTCAACTTATCACATTGAACGCCGATTGTAAACGATTTTTATGTAGACTTTAGACCTAGATATCATTCCAGTGCATGGAGCTGTAATCTAGTTCTTATTACCTGATATGCTCATTTGACAGTTAAGTCTTCTCTACCCCTATTTGCATAATACCTTCGTTTACGGTTAAAAGATATCGAGGTAGTAGGGTGTATTAGTTTTTGCAAGCTGTTATTTTGCTATGGATTGCTGTAATGGCATCATCTATTTTATTGTTATCACAGCCTGTTTGGGCAAGTTCGGCATTTCCACCGCAATCCCTTCTGGTTAAAGTAGATACTAGCTCTTTTGCATTGATCTTATTAGTTAAATCTTTACTTACTTTAACAATCAAAACTGTTTTATCCTTTTCTATTACCATGAAGGCTATTACAGTTTTCGGTTTTTGTTGCTGTAGAGCAAATTCCCTTATTATACTTCCTGGAACGTTATTGAAAGTGTGGCTTACGAAATTTATTCCATTTATTTCGGTACTTTTTACAGTTTCTACACTGATAAGCTTTTTATAAAGATTTTTTATTTTGACTTCAAATTCTTTGCGCTCCTGGCTTAAAATACTGAGTCGACTTATTATTTCATTTACTGGTGCTTTTACGCATTCTGCAACTTTTTTTAAGCTAATTTCGTTATTGCGTACATAATTAATTGCTTCTTGACCGGTTAAAGCTTCAATTCTTCTTACTCGAGATGCAACGGAACATTCTGCTGCTATCTTAAAAAAACCAATTTCTCCGGTACGCTCCACGTGTGTACCACCACATAATTCTTTTGAATCTCCAATTTTTACAACCCTAACATTATCACCATATTTTTCACCAAATAAGGCCATCGCTCCTTCGTCTATTGCCTCATCCATACCTTGAACTTTTGTGGACGTAGAAAGATTTTCTCTGATTAGAGAGTTTACTATATCTTCTACTGAAGACAGCTGATCCTGAGTGACTGGCTTATTGTGACTAAAGTCAAATCTTAGTCTATTTGGTGCGACTAGAGAACCTTTTTGAGTAACGTGATCACCTAAGATTTTTCTGAGTGCAAAGTGTAGAAGATGTGTAGCTGAATGATTTCTTCTTAAGTCTTGTCTTCTTTTTTTATTAATACTAGCTGTAACTGTGTCACCTTTACGAACTGAACCAGATTCAACTATACATCTGTGTAAATATAGGTCGTTAATCTTGTTGGTATTTTCCACTGTTAACGTACTTCCATCAGACTTTATAAAATTTCCAGTATCTCCCACCTGTCCACCTGACTCTCCATAAAAAGGTGTTTTATCAAGTATAATAGTTATCTTTTCTCCTTCTTTTGCAGAATCAATTACTTCATTTTTAGAGGAAATTATTGCGAGTACTGTTGCATCCTTTACTTCATCACGTTCATAACCAACAAATTCCGTTTTGCCAAACTGATCGATTAAATTAAACCATACTTGTTCAACAGATTTTTCACCAGATCCAGTCCAATTAGCACGTGCTCTTTCTTTTTGCTCTTTCATTGCATTATCAAAACCTTTTTGGTCAAAATTTATTTTCCTTTCTTTCAAAATATCAAGTGTGATATCCAAAGGAAATCCATAAGTGTCATATAGTTTGAATGCTGATTCTCCAGATAGAGTGTCACCTGATTTTAAATCTGCAGTGAATTTGTCCAAGAGATTAATGCCTTTCATTAAAGTGTCTTTAAAGTTTTCTTCCTCTGATTTTAACGTTGTTTCTATTAAGCTTTTAACTCTGATTAGCTCTGGATAAGCATCTCCCATATAAGCCAAACTTGTGCCATCTATGAGTGCAGGAAAAACAAGGTTCAATAGAGAATCATTATATCCAAGTAGGTGGATATAACGTGCTGCTCTCCTGATCAATCTGCGTAGTACATAATTTCTTCCTTCATTTCCAGGAAGCACTCCTTCTGCGATGAGAAATGCAGCTGCACGAAGGTGATCTGCGATAATCTTATGAGCTACTTTATTTTCCGTATTTCCACAGTACTCTTGCGATTTACTTACCAGAGCAGAAAATAGGTCAATATCATAGTTATCATGAACGTTCTGCATAACAGCTGCTATTCTTTCAAGGCCCATTCCGGTATCGATGCATTTTTTTGGTAATTTTTGTAAATTACCTTCTTCATCTTTATTAAATTCCATGAACACCAGGTTCCAAATTTCAACAATTCTGTCGTCTTCATGTAAAGCGGAATTTCCATGATCGTAAAAGATTTCAGAACATGGGCCACATGGACCAGTATTGCCCATGCTCCAAAAGTTATCATCTGTTGTGATTCTTATGATTTTATCATCTGAAAAGCCACTTATCTTACGCCAAATTTCATATGCTTCATCATCAGTGTGGTAAACAGTTATGGATAGTCTGTTTTTATCAAGAGACAATTCTTCAGTAATAAATTTCCACGCAAATTCTATCGCAGTTTCTTTAAAGTAATCACCAAAGCTAAAATTTCCGAGCATTTCAAAAAATGTGTGATGCCGAGATGTATAGCCAACATTTTCAAGATCATTGTGTTTACCACCTGCTCTGAGACACTTTTGACTTGAGACGGCACGTTTCATTTCAGTTTTTTGCGTGCCGGTAAAGATGTTTTTGAACTGTACCATACCAGCATTTGTAAACATGAGTGTTGGATCATGCTCTGGAATCAAAGGAGAAGAAGGAACTTGCTCGTGATTATTATTTACAAAAAATTTTATAAATCTTTCTCTAATTTCGTTTAGCTTCATCGTTTTTACTGAGGTTATCTATGCATAATAAGTTGTAACAGAAGTAAAATCAATTTATCAATCTAAATATTAATATATACATTACTTAGTATAATAAAAGTAACTTTTACATAAAAATTTTAATAAAAAGATATAGGTTTAAATATTTTATCCACTAACATAGAGAAGTATTTGTTAATTCAAATAATATTTTTGTTAATTAATTTAAGGAGTGTGAAATGCCAAAAAAATTCCAAAACACTAAGAATAGCATGCGAAAGAGAGAAACAACAAATAAGCAGGAGATGGATGGTCCAACAATTAGAATTGTATCTGACTTGGAAAGTATAAAACAAAACAGAAGAGTAGAATTTTTAATTAAAGGAGAGAATTTAACAGTAAAAGACCTCTCTATATCTTCTAGAGCAGCTGAGATAGGCTTGGTTACAGGAATAGTAAATTCAATAGACATTCCTCAAGCAATTCGTGAATCGACAATAGATGGAATTATTTTAGGTCTTAAGAGTGGAGAAATAGAAAAAAGTAAAGAATATAATTATAGAGAATTTAAGAAAATATATCTAAAAAACCTTGTAGATGAATTGGGTAAGGATAGTTCAAAAAAGCTAAAAGAAAGAACTGATGAAAATAGCCAATTGAGAGAATCTACTACTGAAGAAATTGATTATCAGATGCAGGAAGATGTAACTATCGAATCAGCTTCTTTAACAAAACAAGAATTCGATTTTGCATCAAGCAAAGTAACTACTAAAGAGATTAATGACGTAATAAATGAAATAGAAGAATCAAATGCTAGTTATGGAATTACTCCTGAAGATATAAGTAGTGTTTCCCGTTTTGATAGTAATTCACAAGAAGTGTTAGATCATTCTATATTTAATAGCACAGATGTGGAAGGGCCTAAATTACCCGAAATAAATGGAGGACAGTATATAGGAATAGCAGGGATTGCTGGTGGTATATTTGGTGGAGTGCTAGCAGTAGCTTTTGCAGGATTAGGATACTTTGTATGGCATAGAAAAAATAGGGAAGGTAGCTACGATGTTGAAAAAGCGATGAAAAACCTTCCTGAACAAGCTCAACTTGAGCATTCCGGATCTACATCAGAAATAGAATCTTTGCTCAGCAATGCTACATCGGTAGCACATCTATCTTCTCAGATTAGTGTCGAGTAAGATTCCAGAGTTTGATGGCACAACAGTGCCATCAACTTAGCTCTTACAGCACTTATATGCTCTGGAACCAAAGGAGAAGAAATTTTCCTGTCTTACAAAAAATTTTATAACTCTTTCTCTAATTTTATATCGTTTTTACTAAGGTATAATAAATTGCAATGAGAAATTCAGATATTAATATATGTATTATTTAGTATAATAAAAATATAAAAATCTTAGTGAAAAGATGTGGACTTAAATAATTTATCTTTTATACATAAGGAAATATTGGTCAGCTTGGGGGTCATATATGTCAAGAAGATTTAAAAATACTGTAGGAAAAAAAAGATCAATCAATAAGGAAAAAAGGAATAGATGGATTAGTATTGAATCAGAATTGCGAGATGTAGAACAAAACAGAACAATATATTTTCTATTGGGAGGAGGTGATTTAAAACTTAAGTATGTATGTATGCTTGACGATACATCTTATCGTATTCTTGTTGCTGAAGGAGAAATAGTGCATGCAGAAAATCCAAAAGTGATGATTGATGATATTGTTTCTGATCTCAAGAGTGGAAAAATACGAAGTTATAAAAGATATAATGCCAAAGAGTTTTATGAAAAGTATCTCAAAGAGTTTTTGAGTAATGAGAACTTGCAAAAGCTGGAAGCTGGTGATATTGAAAATACAACAGCAGAACTACCAAACTTAAAACAAGTAATGGAAGAAATGAAAAAATCAAACGCTAGCAATGGAATTACAATGCGAAATATAGAAAGTGTTCAAAATACGACGAATATTTTGGGTAATCCTATGATTCATGATACAAACTTGAGAGAGTTTAAATTATTGGAAACACCTTCAAACGAGAAAAATAATATAGTGTTCACAGTAGGTATGTTAGCAGTAACAGTAGCTTTGGTAGCAGCTGTACCATTTAAATGTTGGTTTTATAATAGAAAAAATAAAAGCCATAGTAGTGCTCAGGAAGAAACTCCATCTAGTTATTTATTAAGTGGAATAACTTTAGAAAGTGGAACTAATTCTATTCGTTAGCCAAAATATTGCAAAAATAGAATTTTTTTATTATTTTTTTACAGTTTCCTCATTTAATAATTTTTATGCTCTAATTATTATACTTAATTTATCATTACCTGTTGTGTAAACAGGATGAGAATTTTCAATAATCTACATCCTTTAGTAAGAAAAAATCAATACATTCACGATAAATTTACCTCATATCTGTGTTTTATATGTGGAATTTCGAATGGAAAATTATGCAGGCAAAGAAAGAAGAATAGTGAATATAGTTACTCAACATTGGAGTGATATAAAAGGATCAGATAGAGAATGGCCAGAAAGACATGAAATAGACACTGCAGAAATCATGGAGTCATGGCAGCATTGTTTTATCATTGAAGTTAAAGATCGAGGTTATATTTGTGAAAATGCAGGAGAAAAAGCTATTGAATTCTATGGTTTTGAAAAAAAGATGTACATCGATGATAAGTATGCAATTGATGCACCATTTTTGCGGTTATATAAAATAGATGCAGTTATTGATAAACTTGAGACTGTAATAGAGAGTAAATGCTCAATTAACGAAGAGGAAGAAAGTGAAAGTGTTAAAATAAGGCAAGTATTGCTACCAATTGGGAATGAAGAAGGTATAACACATATACTGGGTGTGATTACATTCAAGCTGCTTTAAAATACAATTTTAATTTGATTCTTTAATAAAATTATCTATACTCATACTTAATTACTAATAAAGAACTAAATAGTGGTGTTTATAAATTTGTTTAGAATATGACGAAAATAAAATTAAAAACAAAATCTTCTGTCAAAAAGCGCTTTCACCTTACAGCTAAGGGTAAAGTCATCTCTACTCAGTCAGGTAAGAGACATGGCATGGTAAAAAGAAGTAAATCTAATATTCGTAATCAACGCGGTACAACGATTCTCAATAAATCTGACTCGCGTATAGTTAAACTTTATATGCCTTATGGTATTTAATAAAATGGAGGTAAGATAAAAATGGCTCGGATAAAGCGTGGAACCGCTACTCATGCTCGTCATAAAAAGGTATTAAAATTAGCAAAGGGTTATAGAGGACGGGCAAAAAATTGTTATAGAATTGCATTACAAAGGGTTGAAAAAGCACTACAGTATGCTTATAGAGACAGAAGAAATCGCAAGCGTGATTTTCGTGGTTTGTGGATAATACGTATTAATGCAGCAGTAAGAGAACATGGACTTACTTACGGTAGATTTATGCATGGTCTTAAACTTGCTGAAATTGATTTAAATAGGAAAATTCTTGCTGAGATGGCTGTTAATCATAAGGATGATTTTGCTAAATTAATAGAAATTGTAAATAGTAAGTTAGCTTAAAGCAAAAACACCATGAGAATTATTTTCATGGGGTCACCGGAGTTTGCTGTTGGTGCGTTAAACTTACTATTGAAATTACAGAGTGAAATAGTAGCAGTATATACCAAAGCTCCAAAACCTTCTGGACGTGGGCAGAGGTTAACAAAATCCCCAGTACACATCGTTGCTGAAAAAAGTGACATAGAGGTATGTACTCCTGCCTCTTTAAAATCTTCGATAGAGCAAGAAAAGTTTGGAAATTTTAAGCCAGACGTTGCAGTTGTTGCTGCGTATGGATTGATACTTCCAAAAGAAATTTTAAATATTCCCAAATATGGTTGTATTAATATTCATCCATCATTACTGCCTAGGTGGCGCGGTGCAGCTCCGATACAGCACACAATTTTAGCCGGAGATCAAGAAACCGGAGTTAGCATTATGCAGCTAGATGAAGGATTAGATTCTGGCCCTATTTTAAAACAGAAAAAATTTCTTATTGAAAAAAGCGATAATTATAAGACGTTGTATGATAAATTGTCTGAATTAGGTAGTGATTTACTGCTGAAAGTACTAAACGAAATTGAAAAGCAAGTTCCCTTAAAACAGAGCGATAACGATGCGTGTTATGCTGACAAAGTAAAAGACTATAAAATTTACGCAAGTGACGCCTGTGAAATTGCTTATAGAAAGGTTAAAGCATTTTATCCAAAAGCATTCATTAAGGTAGAGAATAAACGTATCAAGATACTTGATGCTGAATTTGAAGCCTTCACTTCAGGACAAGGTGAGATCATTAATGATAATATGCATATAAGTTTAAAAGGTGGTACTTTAATTCCTAAAGTTGTACAAATGGAAGGAAGAAATCCTTGCGATATTAAAGATTTTGTTCGTGGCTTAAAATCAAGTTTAACAAAAAAATTTATAGAATAGACTACTTTGAAAGGAGAGTGAGGAGAGCTAAAGCAACTTCTACAATTTGGTATTCCGCTGCTTGTTAGCGGAATCTACAACGAGATACCGCGTTTTGGTGTACGAACATTGCAATTTGCAGGTAATTTGAGTAGTAGATGGTCAGTGCTTGACACTGGAATCCAGTTTCTATTACCTGGTGTGCTCATTTAAAGTGAAGTTTTCTGGATCCCAGTGCCTGGGGACTGGGATGACATCTTTCTTGATCTCTTGTATCACAATGTTCGTACAGCTATGTGCTTGTTAGCGGAATCTACAACGAGATACCGCAGTGGTATGACGTAGTAGCTATATATAGACAAATTTTCTTTTCTTAGATATAATCTTAAGAAACCTTCCATATGAAAATTAAAAGAGCTTTAATATCAGTATACGATAAGACAAATATAATTGAACTTGCATCGTTTTTGATGCAGCAACAAATAGAAATTCTCTCAACAGGGAATACTTATAAAGTGCTATCAGGTGCGGGAATAAAAACGCAAGAAGTTTCAGATTACACACAATTTCCAGAAATACTAGATGGCAGAGTGAAAACTTTACATCCTAAAATTCATGGAGGAATACTCTGTGATCGAAAAAGGCACGAAAAGGAAATGCAGAATCTAGAAATTAAGCCGATAGATCTGCTTATAACTAACTTATATCCATTTTGGAAAACGGTTAATAGCAACTCAAGTGAGAAGCAAATCATAGAACAAATAGATATAGGTGGAGTAGCATTAATTAGAGCTACAGCAAAAAACTTTCATTTCACTTCAGTGATTTCTAGCATTCAAGATTACGAAACACTGAAAGCTGAGATGATCAAAAATAACAATCAGACAACATTAGAATATAGAAAACATCTAGCAACTAAAGCATTTGCTCTGACTGCACAGTATGATTCTAATATTTACAATTGGTTTTTATCACAGGGTAAAAGCAATGAGTTACCAGAGTTTTTTACTTTATATGGATGTAAAGCACAAGGACTCAGATATGGTGAAAATCCTCATCAAAAAGCTGCATTTTATAGCAATCAATTTAGCAAGTATCCACTGGAGAAAATACATGGAAAAGAGTTGAGCTATAATAATATAGTCGACATAGAGTCTGCACTTAACATAATTTCTGAGTTTCAAGAACCTGCAGCAGTGATAATAAAGCACAATAATCCATGTGGCGCTGCTGTTAGTGATAGTGCTTTAAAAGCATATGAAAAAGCTCTATCATGTGATGAAATAAGCAGTTTTGGTGGAATAGTTGCTTTCAATCGGGAGATAGATTTCAAGCTAGCAGAGAAATTAAACGAGATATTTTTGGAAGTGGTGATAGCACCATCGGTAAACAAAGAGGCACTAAAAATTTTACAAAAAAAGAAAAATTTAAGAGTGATTATTCATCAATCTCTTCAGCAAAATGCAAAATATCAAATCAAAAATGTTGTTGGCGGGTTCTTAGTGCAAGAAAATAATAACCATACAGTAAAAGTAGAAGAAATAAACCGAGTGACAGAATGCACTACAACAAAAAAAGAGAAGGAAGATCTTATTTTTGCTTGGAAAATATGTAAACATGTAAAATCCAATGCAATAGTGATAGCAAAAGACGGTTGTGCTATTGGCATCGGTGCAGGACAAACAAGCAGAATAGATAGTGTGAATATTGCAGTAAAAAAAGCAGGTGAAAAATGTAAAGGCGCAGCGCTTGCTTCAGATGCATTTTTTCCATTTCCAGATAGTATAGTAGAAAGTGCAAAGCATGGAATTACAGCTATAATTCAGCCAGGTGGCTCATTGAAAGATCAAAACGTGATAGCAGCTGCAAATGAGAATAAAATTGCCATGTTTTTCACTGATGTTCGTAACTTTCTCCATTAAGCTTTGTATCCTGTCAAAATTATACCCACACAGGGCTTTGTTGCATAGCAGCTTATAGGTATGAAAATTGTAGTAAATTTATGTAGTTACTTTAAACTCAACTATACCTATCTGTAATTGTAAGCTGTACTCTTGAGCTCCTGATGCGATTTATAGCAAATCCTAAAATGCCTTGCTGTTTTTCCTTATAGACATTCAGCTTACCTTGTACATTAGCCTATCTGGATGACATTTTACTTTTTCTAGAATATAATAATTCCCTAGAAATTACCCTACTCAATTCTATTGTACCTTGTTTAACATTGAAACATGAGTCTGGAATCTAGAAATTTTTTAAGAACAAAAGTTATTCTAAGTTTTTGTTGGTAAGAAAGACTGGATTCCAGTGGGCTTTGTTGCATAGCTCAGATAAAAAGAACTGGAAGTTACTGACGAAATTCACTATAAAACAGGCATTTAACCTACGAAAGAAAAATATGTCACAAAAAATGAGAGTCAGTAACTGCCATGGATATAACAGATTTCTGCAAGAAAGAGGAAATATTTTTCATTTTATTAATGAGGCAATAGAAAATTGGTACGAAAATAGCCCCAAAATGCGAGGTGGAAATTATATTTATAGTAATAAAGTTGTGATTTTAGTGCATATAGTCGCTAGTCTCTTTAGAATTGGCTTAAGACAAACGGTAGGGTTTATAAAAGGATATTTGCAGCAAGTAGTTAGCAGTCATTAGCTATTCGCAGGCTTCAAGAAGGTTTCAATATTAAGATCAATGATTGCAGAGTTGATAAAAACAATATGGAAGATATTGAAATTGCTATAGATAGTACAGGTATCAGCATCTACAATAATATTCCAGGCCATAGTAAGGCAAATGGTACAGATAGAAAGTATCGCCGCTATGAGCAAACAAGAAAGCTACACGTAATATTGAGTATAAATAGTAAAAAAGCTATAGCTGCACAATATAGCAATGGTGCCTACTCCGACCATTATGGTGCTTGCGACTTGCTCAGCTTTCAGCATGCTATAAAAGCATTATATGCAGACAGAGCCTATCAAGCTTTATAAATTGTGCAAAAAATATGATATAAAGACAAAATTTTACCGAAAAATCGTGCAGCGGAGCATACAAAATTGGATTATATGGCTGAAAGGAATGCTGCCATTAGATTATGTGGTAAAGACGGTGTGAAAGAGTGGAAGAAGGAAGCAGTTTATGGAAAAAGGTCATATATTGAAGGATTTTTTTCAAGATTAAAGCAAATATTTGGGTTTAGTTTTAGAAATAGATCTGAAGTAAATCGAGAAAAAGAGTTGCTAATAAAATGTTACTTACTCAATAAATTTACTGATATTGGCATGGCTAAGTTTTAGGTAGTTTCATGAATTTTTTATGCTTTACCCACTATCCGATAAGCGATGCAACAAAGCCATCCCAGTGTAAGCTACTCGGTTGACACCATCATAGAGATCAGCTACTTGGATGATAAAAGTAAGAAATATCGAAGTGTTGTGCTAGACTTTATACCTCTTGCATTCAAACTCACATAAATCATGAATTGTGCACGCTTCACACAAAGGTTTTTGTGCCTTGCAAATGTATCTACCGTGTAAAACTAGCCAATGATGAGCATAAAGTAGGTATTTTTTTGGCACTACATTCAAAAGAGACTGCTCTGTTTTAAGTACATCTTTTTCTTTCACAAGCCCAACTCTATTGCTCACTCTAAAAACGTGAGTATCAACTGCCAATGTTGGAATACCAAGCCCTGAATTTAAGAACACATTAGCGCTCTTTCTCCCAACCCCTGGTAAAGATACCAAATCATCGAAATTAGTAGGCACTTTGCTATTGTACCTCTCAATCAATATTTTGCTGAGCCCGATTATATTTTTTGCTTTGGAATTATATAAACCAATACTGCTTATGCATTTTCTCAGCTCACTTTGCCCAAGATTCAACATCTTTTCTGGCGTATCAGCGATACTAAATAGCTCCTTTGTAATTTTATTAACACTTATATCGGTCGTCCGCGCTGACAGAACTATTGCAACTAATAACGTAAAATGATTGGTATAATTTAGCTCTATTTTTGGCGCAGGATTTGACTGTTGAAATTTTTCAAATATTAATTCTACTTTTTTTGAGTCCATGCATAGAGCTAAAAGCTTATACTATACTGTTTGCTGTGCAAATTCAATTGCTTGAGGATTAGATAGTCCTTCAGTATTAACATCAGACATATCAGTTTTTACCTCATCAAAATTCCTCTCAGCAAATTTGCTTGCCACTTCTGCAAAACACTTTCTAACAAGAGGCATAATTATCGGCATTAATAGCCTTCGTGGATCATACCGTCCTAACAGATCAGTCTCCTTTTGCACTCTATCTCTTGGATCCTCTTCTAGTAAATCTTTTGTGTGCTTGTCAGCATATATTTCACAGCCTTTTGAGAAAACAGGAGCTAACATTTCAATTAATACTGCCAATAACAATAGTGGACCAAGTACAGCTCCACCAACAGTTAATCCATTAGCAATGAAATTTATTGTAACTAAATAAACAGAAAAAGCAGCTAAAGGATAGTTGATAAGAAGCTTACTACTTAGCTCGATATAGCTCATTTTACTCATGAATTCATCAGTAGAAATTTCTGAATTTTTATACTTTTCCATATAATAATTCACTAATAAACCAGAGGCTCTACTAATAGCGATGTTAAATGCTATGATCCACCATGAAAAATAGCAACCTATAGTAACTGTAGTTAACAGGCCTAAGGGTAGAACACTAAGAGTCCGAATAAATAGTAAGGCATTTTTACGTTCTATAAATCTTAACGCTAATTCTTTTTTATCCTCATCTACTAGGTTCTTTTTTTCCTTTAGAGGAGAAATATAATTGAATAATTGTATGCTTGGCTTTGCTATATATTGATATAACTCTTGCATTAACTTTGCACTTTGTACACTCCTCTGAAAATTATCTAAATTTGGATTTAGCAAAATCCTCTCTATTTGAGCCTGAAGTTCATTATAGCTTTTTAGGTCTTCTCCAAACGAACAATCATTTCTTTTTAGTATAGCAATCAACCCATCAAAATCTTTACCTACAGCTTCTTCCTCACTGATTTTTAGCTCGTTAAACAACTTTCTCCTATAGTGAAACTCTCTTGCCGTTAAACGTCCATTACTTTCAGCATCAACGCTGACTTTAACACAAGGATTTCCTGACTCCAAAGGTTTAATGTACTTTTTTAGCTCTTGATAAGCTTTATAAATCTGATCAAATCTATTTTTGTTTCCACCTTTGTCAGGATGGTTTACAAGTATCAATTTATTATATTGTTTTTTCAGAAACTTGCTAAGAGCTTGATAATCTTTACCTACAATTTGTTCAGCTTTTATCTCTAGTACGTTAAACAGACCATTACTATCATAAAACTCCTGACCAGTTAACTTAAAATGTTGACTCATTACTACACCTCACATAAATACACGATGCTATTAGTATAATATATTTAATGTTTCACACAAGCATAAAAATATCAAGCAACCACTAAGAGAAGAAACCCTCTTTCCCATCATACAAATACAACTTATCCATTCTCACCACATCAAAATTGTGTTCCTCAAATTTGATTAGCAAGTTATTCACATCACTATTTGTAATTTCATTATTTGCAATAAACCTGCAGATTATTTGGTCACTTGAAGACTTTGAGCCTCCTGGCCAAATTGCAAGTCCTTTTGAGTATATTGCTATCATTTTCAGATTACTCGATTCAAATAACCTAACTATTTGATCAAAATTGTTGGATTTGTCCCAAGCAAGCGTTATATCACTACCCACTAGCTTTTTAACTTTGTAATCTTGTTCGTAATTGTCTTGTACTTTATTTATTTTACTATCCGAATCACTGCTAATTATAAGCTCAGATAACGTTGTGGGTTTTTTCCCTAGATTATCTATAACAGCTTTTGCAAATTCTTTTGTTCCAACCTTTTGTTTACTCTTTTTCTCCTTATATAAATCAGCGGTATGTACTCCATCTTCCAAAGTCTTGAGCCATGCATCGTAGATTAGTTTTGCAGTACTCACTTGACCAATATAGACCAACATATGTACTGCGGCATTTAAAAGACCAGAAGGATTAGCTATATTTTTTCCTGCAATATCAGGAGCAGAGCCGTGAACCGCTTCAAACATTGCATATTCATTACCTATATTGCTACTTCCTGCAAGCCCTACAGAACCTGAGGTTTGTGCTACTATGTCTGATAATATGTCGCCATATAGATTTTCAGTTACTATAACATCGAAATTCTCGGGTTCTGTGGCAACACGTGCCATTCCAATATCAACTATATAATGTTCCGCCTTTATATCCGGATATTCTTTTGCAATACGATCAAACGCTGCATGAAAAGCGCCGTCAGTCATTTTCATTATGTTGTCTTTAGTCAGGCAAGTTACTTTCTTTCTGTTATGTTTTTTCGCATATTCAAAAGCATACCTGCATATTTTTTCTGAGCCAGATCTAGTAATAATTTTAGTGCATTGGTACGAGTCACCAGTGAGCCTATGCTCTATTCCGGTGTAAACGTCCTCTTCATTTTCGCGTATTACAACAACATCAAATTTATCGAATTTATTTTCTATAACAGGGTGATACGAAATGCATGGTCTAATGTTTGCATACAGCCCTAAGTTCTTTCTGAGTGCAACGTTTAAGCTTTTGTGCCCTTTACCTTGAGGGGTTGTTGTTGGAGATTTGAGTAATATCTTTGTCCTTTCGATAGATTCCCAACCACTTGGAGAAATGCCGTGAGACCATTCTTTACTATAAACACACTCTCCTATTTCAATAATATCTACTGAAATCTTTGCTTTCGCTTCACGCAATATCGATAGCACCGCTTCCATAATTTCTGGTCCGATACCATCACCATACGCAACTGTGACTGATGTTGACATAACTTCCTTAACTGTAAATGATTTAATGTTAATTCAAATAATATAGTGGCACAAGCAGCTAGTACTGTACAAGTTGACATATTTACAGTTATTTAATAACATGTTCTTATGTCAGTTAGTAATGCGGGTGGGGTTATATGGATACTAAAATAAGCTATGCAAGAGTTACGAGACGCATTTTTGCATTTGCGTTTGATCATATTTTATTAACGGCGATAAAGTATTTTATTGGATTTAACGTTGGATGTACCTTAGGTTCTTTAACACCCAATGCGGTTAAAATAATTTCAGACAACGCAACAATTCTTAATGTAACAGCGCTAATATTGGCATTAGCATTTTATGCATTTACGATAATAGAATTCGGCGGAACTCCGGGACAATTATTGCTTCGTATGCATATAAAAGACAAAAATACACTTGAAAAAATCACTATAACACAAACAATAATCAGAACAGGAACTTTTGGAGTGTTATATTTTATAATTTTTTATACAATATTGAGTATTTCTAGTCTATTTATAATTTTACCAATTATTATCATATTGTTTGCAACATTTGATAAGCATAAACAGTTCCTTAATGACAAAATTGCAAAAACAGTAGTGATAGACTATAAACCTAGTTGATGTTTTTCTTTAGTTGTTATCACCAAGGGTGTTATTCCAGCGCGTGACCCACATCTGTACGAACATTGCAATTAGCAGGTAATTTGCATAATAGACGGTGTCATTCCAGTGCTTGACACTGGAATCCAGTTTTCCATATAATCTCATCGAAAACGTTGTAACCACTTTCTATGCTAGTGTGCTTTCATCAACCTGGATCCCAGTGTCAGCTACTTTCATGACAAGAAAAGAAGCACTGGTTTCACATGAATCTGAACAGATATCATGTTTTTCTTTAGTTTACTGCTTGCAAAGTGACTTTTTTCGTTTCTGCATGAGCTAAATTAACTACCAATATCATACCTGAAGAACCCACCTGACCATTCTAGAAAATTTAACGCTGAGTACACTTTACTTTTAGCTTCTTCCACAGTATTTCCTTCTCCTACTATATTTAGCACCCTTCCGCCATCGGAAATCCAATTACCACTTTCATCCAACTTAGTACCAGCATGAAAAACTAGCACACCAGGAATGTTTTCAATTTTATCCAATCCTTTAATTACCTCTCCTTTTTGATAATCACCAGGATAGCCTTTACTTGCAACAACTACACAAACTGTAGTTTTGTGATTAAACTCCACCATTTTTGTATTTAACTTGCCTTCTGCAACTGACAACATCAACTTTAACAAATCACAATTTGGATCAAGTCTAGGTAAAATAGATTGTATTTCCGGATCCCCAAACCTAACATTATACTCAAGAAGCTTTGGACTATCTTTGCAAATCATTAAACCAGCAAAGAGTACGCCTTTATAGGATGTTCCCATGTTAGTCAGTGCTTGAATTGTAGGATATATTATTTTTTGGATAATTTTTTGCTCCATCTCCTTACTTATAATCGAAGGTGATGAGTATGACCCCATGCCTCCAGTATTTTGTCCCTCGTTATTTTCACCAACTCTCTTGTAATCTTTTGCACACCCAAGGGTTACTACCTTCAACCCATCAATAAGAGCAAAAAAACTTACTTCCTCTCCAATTAAAAACTCTTCTATGATTATTTCTTCACCTGACTCACCAAGATTTTTCTCCACTAGCATTGAATCTATTGCTGAAAAAGCTTCATTTTCTGTGTGGCATATTATGACGCCTTTCCCTGCTGCAATTCCATTTGCTTTAATTACAAGCGGAAATTTTATTTTATTACTACGGACAAAATTTTTAGCTAACCTTTCATCAATAAAACGCTCATACTTTGCAGTTGGTATACCATACTGTTTACATAGTTCCTTCGTAAAAGACTTTGATGCCTCAAGTTTTGCAGCTGCTTGACTTGGAGCAAAAACATTTATTCCCTCTGCAGCTAAATCATCAGCAAGTCCATTAATTATCGGTTGCTCTGGACCAATAATCACTAGCTCTATATTTTCTTTCTTGCAAAATTGTGTAACATCCACTGAATCTTGAATATTTATATTCACAAGAACTCCAAAATTTTCCATGGCCGGGCGACCAGGAGTAACATATAACTTAGTCAAGGTAGGAGACTTCTTTAAAGCCCAAAGTAAAGCATGCTCACGCCCACCAGAACCTATAACCAGAACCTTCATCTTTATTTCCTCGCTTTTCTATATGTCAAAATTATTGTTTGCTTATAACAGTATCATTACTCATGTATCTTTGCAACACGTTTGGTATTGTAACTGACCCATCGGAATTTTGATAATTCTCCATTATGGCAACAATTGTTCTTCCTATGGCTAAAGCTGAGCCGTTTAAAGTGTGAACGTATTTTTTTGTTTTTCTGTCAGTTTCTAAGAAGTATTTAGTATTCATTCTTCTTGCCTGGAACGTACCGCAATTTGAGCAGCTTGATATTTCTCTGTACTTATTTTGCTCAGGTAACCATACCTCTATATCATAAGTCTTTTGTGCAGCAAAGCCCATATCACCACTACAAAGCAGCATTATTCTATACGGTAGTTCTAATTTTTTTAATATTTCCTCAGCAGCATTTGTCATGCGTTCAAGCTCATCATTTGACTGGTCTTCAGTTGTGATGCTTACCAACTCCACTTTACCAAATTGGTGTTGCCTTATCATACCTCTTGTATCTCGTCCTGCGCTACCAGCTTCTTTACGAAAACATTCTGAATATGCAGTAAAACGAATAGGCAGTTCTTTTTCTTCTATTATTTTGTCAGCAACTAAATTTGTTAAAACTACTTCACTTGTGGGAATTAATCTTAATTTATCGGTAGTTAAATATGAATCATCAAAAAATTTTGGTAGTTGACCAACATTATACATCGCCCTATCCTTTACTAAAACTGGATGATGCACTTCAGTATAACCAAATTCATTAACATGTGTTTCCAGCATAAAATTTATTAATGCTCGTCCAAGCTTAGCTAACTGTCCTTTTAGTATTGTAAACCTTGATCCAGAAATTTTTGCTGCTTGTTCAAAATCCATCAAGCCTAACCTTTCTCCGAGTTCATAATGAAATTTTGGTGTAAAATCAAATTTTCTTCTCTTTCCATATTTTCTGATTTCTACGTTGGAGCTCTCATCTTCACCTGTTGGTACATTTTGTGCAGAAATATTTGGTAAGTTAGATAAAATATCCACTAACTTATTTTTTTCTGTTTGCTCCTTGAGGCTGATTGTCTCTATCTCACTTGTGATGCTTTTTGATAACTTTACTTGTTCTTCACATGGGCTTTTGTTCATTTTAAGCCTCTTTATTTCTTCCGTGACCTCGTTTCGTTGCTTATTTAAAGCTTGCAATTTAGTAGTCAGTGATCTTTTTTTATGGTCAATCTCTAATATTTCTTCTGTAGTAAATTCTTTCACCCCTCTGCTTTTTATTGCTTTTTCAAATCCTTTAGGGTTTTTGCGTATATGTTCTATATCATGCATATGTTGTGCTATTACTAACATCATTACTCTACTTCAAAAGCTTTGAATGCTCAATATTTTTACATATAAATGCTAATATTGATTTTACCTTCATAATTTGCTAGAATTGATAAACGTAAAATATAATATGTTAGCCATCATAGAAAGATACAATAAATCTAAAGAGAGTACTCACTTCACTAAACTTAAGGCTAGTGGAAGATTTGCTGTCTACGCTTTTTGTATATATTTGGCGACTACATTTACCATTGGCTGTTTGGGATTAATAATGGGATCTTTCCTCTTAACCTTACCACTTGCTATGCTCATCTCCAACCCTATAGCTTGGATCTTAATGGGAATAGTGCTTGCAGCGACATACAAGATGGTTATTGAACCTTTATTTTACTTGGTAAAAGGTTATGTTGATGAAAAAGGAACTGTAAAGGAAGAAAAGAGTCCAAAAGAGCAAAAATTCACAAGAAGTAAATCACTGGATAGTGGACTAGATACTATATCAAGACAAACAAATGATTCGGATCAGAGGGTACGTAGAAATTCCTATTCTCCATCTACAGATAGTGGTGTGAGTATGGGCTCAATAGAAAGTGAGCAACCTAAACAAACAAAAATTGTTCGATATAATACTACAGGTGATGGAAACTGCTTTTTTCATGCAGTGTTTGGTGATAGCAGCTCCGGTCAATATAAGGCTGAAAGAGCACAAGATATGAGAATGGAATGGAACAAATTTTTAAGTCAATTTAAATCTTTAGGTGATTCAAGTATGCCAACTCCTTTAAAGGAGCAGCTAGAAAAGGTTTTTAATATGTTTTTAAATAAGCCAGGCGATTTAACTGGTAAGTCTGATAAAATAAGGAAGTTGGTTGAACAAATGAATAAGGAAATTAAAAATGCTGAAGATAATGTAGAAAAGTTAGTGAGTAAAGCTGTTAGTAAACTTAATATATCACGCGATCAAGCTATACATAATTTAAAAGAATATGCAGAAGCTCTTTATGGCCTTGGTGAAAATGAATACAATACCCAGTATAATAGCGAATTTATTACACAATCATTCCTTAACAAACCTGAACTCTATCAAGCTTATCTTGAAGCAATAAAAAGTCAAAGTTATTTTATTTTTATTGAAGAAATTAGTATATTAGCTTCTTTAGCTAATATTGAAATTAATGTTTACTATAAAGATAACAACAGCGAGGAGCAAAAAAAGTTTGAGCCAAATCTACAAATGATAAATGATGATCAACTAAATCAGATATTTAATCGTGAGAGTTATAAATTAAATGACGAGTTGTGGGGTGATAAAAAACAAGAAACGATATACTTAACGCCTGGTCATTATGAGAGGTGCGAGGTGGTAGAGGTAGAGCCTTCTCTTATAGAGAAAGCAAATTCATTTGTGCAAGATGTTATAATAGCAGCTTGTAATAGTGTTAAAAATGCATTTTCTAGCGACTAGAAAGCCTATGTCCCTACAAATAGGAAGTTTGACGATTGATTCTCCAGTTATTTTAGCACCAATGTCTGGAGTGACTGACTATCCATTTAGGAGTATTGTAAAGAAACTTGGTGCAAGTTTGCTAGTCTCAGAAATGATTGCAAGCAGAGCTATGATCATGCAAACTCGCCAGAGCATGCAAAAAGCAAAAGTCGATGAACTAACCGCTGTACAACTTGCTGGTTGTGAGCCTGATGTTATGGCGGAAGCTGCAAAGTTAAATGAGGGCATGGGTGCAAAAATCATAGATATAAATTTTGGTTGTCCAGTTAAAAAAGTTGTAAACGGTTACGCAGGGTCAGCACTTATGCGTGATGAAAAAAAGGCTGCTGAGATAATAGAAGCTGTAGTCAAGGCAGTGAGTGTGCCAGTTACAGTAAAAATGCGTACTGGATGGAATGACGAAAATCGTAATGCTCCGCGCTTGGCAAAAATTGCAGAAGATTTGGGAGCAAAGATGATTACTGTACATGGAAGGACAAGGGCACAGCTTTATAATGGTCAAGCAGATTGGAAATTCGTTAGAAATGTTAAAGAGCAGGTAAAAATTCCAGTTATAGTAAATGGAGATATTAAGAGTTTGAATGATGTTCAAAGTGCACTTAAAGAATCTGGGGCAGATGGAGTAATGATAGGTCGTGGTGCTTACGGCAAACCTTGGCTGATTAATCAAGCAATAAACTTTTTGAGTGGAAATAAAGTTTCTGAGCCAACAGCCTCAGAGAGATTAAGCATAATACTCAAGCATTATGACAGTATTCTTGAGTACTATGGAAGCGATACAGGAATAAAGATGGCCCGCAAACATATAGGATGGTACAGTAGCGGGCTTCAAAACTCATCTGAATTTCGTGTAAGAGTAAATAACATAATAGACAGCACAGAGGTGAAAGAAAATATAATCGATTTTTTTAGTTAAAAACAGATTAAACATACTACCTCATTAGATATATTCAATTTGACTGATCATAGTGCGATGCCACCACACTCTCTTCTTCATCAGAATGTAATTGATAACTATTATCACTCAGCAATTTTTCGTCATAAGTCTCAATATCAAAATATTTTTCATATTTATCTATATTTTCACAAAGCGAAAGTGCTTTCACCTTATTCATAATCAGACCCGTACCAGCAGGAATTAACCTTCCTACTATAACATTTTCTTTTAACCCACTCAAAGGATCACTCTTTCCGCAAAATGCTGCTTCCGTAAGTACTTTTGTTGTTTCTTGGAAAGAGGCAGCAGAAATAAAGGAATTAGTTTCAAGGCTTGCTCTAGTAATTCCCTGCAGAATAGGAAGATAATGAGCAGGTCGTTTTCCAGAGTTATTCATAGCATCATTTTCTCTATCAATTTCCAGCCTGTCAATATTTTCTCCAATTAAGTACATAGTATCACCAGGATCGGTAATTTCTACTTTTTGTAGCATTTGCTTTAAGATCACTTCTAAATGCTTGTTATCTATGCGCACACCTTGCAATCTATAAACTTGCTGTATTTCAGAAATCATATAGTGTGCTAACGCTTCTAACCCAAGCACACGTAGAATATCATGAAGATCAGGATCGCCATCCATCAATAAATCACCTTTACGCACAAAATCACCTTCATTAACTATTACATGCTTACTTCTTGATACTAAATACTCAACTGGAGAAGCTTGCTTATCTACAGGTTTAATTACTATACTGCGTTTTCCTCTACGGTCTTTTTCAGAGAACATTACATAGCCATCTATTTCACTAACGATAGCATGCTCTTTAGGACGACGTGCTTCAAATAATTCTATAACCTTAGGCAAGCCACCAGTAATATCACGAGTTCTAACCGACTCTCTCGGCGTTCTTGTGATAACATCACCTGCATGAACCTTTTGGCCATCCTGTACATTAAGCACTGCACCAACTGGTATAAAGTAACATGCTTCCACACCACTTGAAAGTGTTATTACTTTTTCATTATCATCAAGCAGTGCAATACGAGGACGTAAATTAGCTACACCAGAGTACAATTTCCAATCTTTTACTACTCTATTTGATATCCCTGTAGATTCATCCATCACTTCAGTGATTGAAATTCCATCTTTTAAATCCTGGTAAGATATTGTACCACTCTTTTCCGTAATAATAGGTAGTGTATACGGATCCCATTCCGCAACTTTATCACCAATTTTTACTAACTCACCCTCATTTACATAAAGTTTAGCACCATAAGGCACACTGTGCTTCAATTTTTCACTACCAAGGCTATCAATTAAAACGACTTCACAGGAACGGCTTATCACAATTTTATTTCCGTTTTTATCTATAATTATATTACTATTGTTTAATTTTATTCTAGCATTAATAGAAGCTATAATATTTGAGGATTCAACACCTCTAGTCATTACCCCACCTATATGGAAAGTACGCATCGTTAACTGAGTACCTGGCTCTCCAACAGATTGAGCAGCGATAACACCAACTGCTTCACCTATTGAAACAATTTTACCAGTTGCAAGGTCTCTTCCATAACACAAAGAACACACACCAGGACTTATTTCACAAGTTAAAGGCGATCTAATTTTTATAACATCAAGACCTGCAATGTTGATTTGCTTTACTTTACCTTCATCAATTAGTTCCCCTGCTTTTAATAATAACTCTTTGGTTACTGGGTTATATATATCATTTGCAGCTGTTCTACCCAGTACAACACTCTCTAGAGATGCAACTATAGTACTACCTTCAACTATAGCTCTTACAATAAGGCCATTTTTCGTTTTACAGTCATGTTTTGTAACTATGCAATTTTGAGATACATCAACCAAGCGACGAGTTAAGTATCCAGAGTTTGCAGTTTTAAGTGCAGTATCAGCTAAACCTTTACGCGCACCGTGAGTAGAATTAAAGTATTCAAATACATTTAATCCTTCGCGAAAATTAGAAATTATAGGTGTTTCTATAATTTCACCAGAAGGTTTGGTCATTAACCCTCGCATTCCTGCTAACTGCTTCATCTGGGAAGTAGAACCTCTTGCACCGGAGCTAACCATCATATATATTGAATTGTACTTACTATTTTCATCATACAGAGATATCGCTTTTAACATATCATTCGCTATTATATCTGTGCACTTAGACCACTCATCTATAACTTTATTATACCTCTCACTTTTAGTGATTAGTCCGTCTTGATACTGTGCAGAAAATTTCTTAATTTCACCCCTTGTATAATCAACGTGTGTAGCTTTAGTTTCAGGTATGACCATATCGCAACGACTAAAAGAAGTACCAGAAAATGTAGCATACTCAAAGCCAAGTGTCATCAATTTATCAGAAAATACCACTGTAGCACTTTGACCGCAGCTACGATATACTAAATCAACAATACTAGTTATTTCCTTAACTGTTAATACCTGATTTATTAAATCGAAGCTTAGATTCTCATGTTTAGGAAAAATCTGCCATAATATTAAACGTCCAGGAGTTGTACAAATAGTTTTATACTGAATGTTTCCATCGCTATTGATGTGTTCCATTTTGTACTTTATATGAGAATGAATATGCAGAGTACCGTTGTTTAAGGAATGCTCAACTTCACAAAAAGCACAAAAAAGTGGTAAATCATCCTTCTTAAGTTGCTGTAAAGTTAGGTAGTATATACCAAGCACTATATCTTTACTAGGAACTATAATCGGTCTTCCATTAGAAGGACTTAAAACGTTATTAATTGACATCATCAACACTCTAGCTTCAAGTTGAGCTTCCAATGAAATTGGCACATGTACTGCCATTTGATCACCATCAAAGTCAGCGTTAAATGCTGTACAAACAAGTGGATGAAGCTGTATTGCTTTACCTTCAATAAGGACTGGCTCAAAAGCCTGAATACCAAGCCTATGTAGCGTAGGCGCTCTATTTAGCAAAACAGGATGCTCTTTTATTACTTCTTCAAGCATATCCCAAACTTCTGGCTTTTCTGCTCTTATTAACTTACTAGCAAATTTAATAGTTGGAGCCATTCCATATATTTTAAGCCTTGAGTAAACAAAAGGCTTGAATAGCTCAAGAGCCATTCTTTTCGGTAATCCACACTGATTTAGTTTCAAAGTTGGACCAACAACTATTACAGAACGTCCAGAATAATCTACCCTTTTTCCTAAAAGATTCTGACGGAAACGACCTTGCTTTCCTTTCAGCATATCGCTAATAGACTTTTTATATCCAGTAGCGCCAGCTTTATTTACCAGAGCATTACGACGACTATTATCAAAAAGAGAATCAACTGCCTCTTGTAACATTCTTTTCTCATTACGAATCATAATCTCAGGAGGATTTAAACTTAACAATTTTCTCAATCTATTATTTCGATTAATAATAGTTCTATAATGATGATTTAAATCAGAAACTGCAGGTCGACCACTTTCAAGCGATACCAAGGGACGCAAGTCAGGTGGTAAAATAGGTATAGCTGTAAGTATCATCCACTCAGGTCTGTTTCCAGACTTGATAAAATTTTCAACAATACGTAATCTCTTTATAATTTTCTTTCTTCTCATTTCAGAAGCAACAGACTCTAACTCCTGTCTTAAATTCTTCCTAATTTCATGTAAATCAAGGCGTATTAGCAATTCTCTTATAGCTTCAACACCTTGCATAGCTATAAAGCTATCGACCCCATAGCTATCTTTAGCTTCATTATAAGCTTTCTCACTAATAATTTCACCTTTTTCAAAAGAGGAAACAAGAGGATCTATTACAACATAATTATCACTATACAAAATACTTTCGATATCTCTAAGAGACATATCTAATAATGCTCCAATTCTTGAAGGAAGTGACTTCAAAAACCATATATGAGCAACAGGAGATGCAAGCTCTATATGACCCATTCTTTCTCTTCTTACTTTAGAAGATGTAACTTCTACTCCACATTTTTCGCATATACGGCCCCTATGTCTTCTTTTTTTGTACTTTCCACATAAACATTCATCATCATTGACAGGACCAAAAATTTTAGGACAAAATAATCCACCTTTCTCAACTTTGAATGTACGGTAGTTTGCAGTTGAAACATCTGTTATCTCTCCATAAGACATACGTTTAATACTTTCAGGGCTAGCAATGGAAATGCTAACCTCATTAAAAGATTGCGCGATGTTAGTATGAGATATATCTTCAATTACTATGTCATTTTGCTTCAAATCCACATTAAAACACAAGGAACGCAACTCTTTTATCATGACATTAAAGGATTCAGGAATTCCACATTCAAAGTTACTGTCACCTTTTATTACCGATTCATAAATCTTAACCCTGCCATTAATATCATCAGACTTCACAGTTAACATTTCCTGCAAAGTGTAAGCAGCACCATAGGCTTGCAATGCCCAACATTCCATTTCACCAAAACGCTGACCACCAAAATGAGACTTTCCTCCAAGAGGTTGTTGAGTAACTAAGCTATAAGGTCCTACTGAACGCGCATGAATTTTACCATCTACTAAGTGATGCAACTTAAGCATGTACATGTAACCAACTGTAACTTTGCGATCAAACTTCTCACCCGAGCAACCATCATATAATACAACTTGCCCAGAGTTATCCAATCCAGCAAGTTCAAATAGCTTTACTATTTGTTCATCTTTTGGACCTTCAAATACAGGTGCAGTAACAGGAATGCCATCACGCAACTTATACGCAAATTCAATGAGGTGATTATCATTAATATCGCGAATGTTATTACAAATAGATAAATTACTGCCACAACTATAAACCTCAATCAGGAAGTGACGTAAACTACTGTGTGCATCTTTACAAGAGTTGAAATAATTCTCTACTAATGTAGTCAATTCATTATTTAATTCATCCTTATTAGGCGTATCTAAAATAGAAGCCGTTATTTCATCATCATTAATATCCTCAAATTTTTTATTATCAAGATATAATGCTGCAAATTTTTCAAAATCATCATCACTGAGAGATCTAATTGCCTCACAAAAAGCACGTTTGATTTTATTGATCTCATCAAGAATATTGCCTACTTTTTCTCCTAATTTTTTACAAGCCCAACCTACATGCGTTTCCAATATTTGACCTACATTCATTCGCGAAGGAACGCCAAGAGGGTTAAGAATAATATCAATAGGAGTACCATCTTCTAAATAAGGCATATCTTCTACTGGAACAACTCGAGAAATCACACCTTTATTTCCATGTCTACCAGCCATTTTATCCCCTGGCTGCAAACTATGTTTTACAGCAATAAAAACTTTTACTGACATCGACACACCTTGAGGCAGATCATAGCCTTCATGCAATTTTTCTACTTTTCGCTTAAAGTTTGCTATCGCATGTGATACTTTTTCATCAAAATCTTTTTTTAAGCTCTCAACTTGCTTAGAAATAGATTGGTTTTTCAATCCTATATCCCACCATCCCTCACGTTCAATAAAATTAATACTTTCTCGATCTTGAGAGCCAGAATTAATAAGAATTTTTCTTAATTCATCATAGAAATATTGATTAATAACATTGATTATATGGTCTCGTTCTTTCTCAAAGTCGTTTGCCTCTTTTTGTTTAATAAGAAACGCCCTTTCGTTTTCTTCTTCCCCTCTGCGTGTAAAGACCTGCACATCAATCACTATCCCTTCAATATCTGGAGATGTATATAAAGAGGAATCCACACAATCAAATGACTTTTCACCAAAAATTGTCATTAACAATTTTGTCTCAGGAGGCAATGAAAGAGAATGCTTAGGTGTAACTTTCCCCACCAAAATATAACCTGGACCAACTCTTGTACCAACCTTTACTATACCACTATCATCCAAGTGATAAAGATTTTCTTCATTAACACCGGGTATGGCACGAGTTATTTTTTCCGACCCTAAAGGAGTGTCATGTACAACACATTCAAATTCTTCTATATGAATAGAAGTAAATAGATCTTTTTTAACAACTTCACTAGAAATAATGATTGAGTCTTCAAAATTATAACCTTGCCAAGACATAAAAGCGACTAGCAAGTTTTGGCCAAGTGCCAATTCACCGTTATTAATAGCAGGACCATCAGCTATCACATCACCTTCCTTAACACAATCACCTACATGCACCAGTGGTTTCTGGTTAATACAAGTATTATGGTTAGAACGCTGAAATTTTCTTAGATGATAAATATCTACATCCAAGTAGTTAATTCCTCCTTTGTCAAAAGCACGTATAACTATAGAGTTACTATCTGAGCTGTCAACTATGCCACCACGTTTTGCTAAAACTACAGCACCAGAGCCAGAAGCTACGAAAGATTCCATACCAGTAGCAACCAAAGGAGCAGTAGGCTTCAATAAAGGTACAGCTTGACGCTGCATATTTGAACCCATTAACGCTCTATTAGCATCATCATTTTCTAAAAATGGAATTAAAGAAGCAGCAACCGATATTACCTGCTTAGGAGATAAATCAATGTAACTTACTTGATTACTATTTACCATTACAAAGGTACCAGCATACCTACAGTATAACATATCATCAACAAAGCAGTTGTTCTCATCAAGCTTTGCGCTGGTATCGGCTATATAATATAAACCTTCATCTATAGCAGACAGATACTCAATTTGATCAGTAACAACCTTATTAACTACTTTCCTATAAGGACTTTCAATGAACCCATATTTATTAATACGAGCGTATATAGCTAAGCTATTAATTAAGCCTATATTCTGCCCCTCAGGAGTTTCAATAGGGCAAATTCTTCCGTAATGAGTTGGATGAACATCACGCACTTCAAATCCCGCCCTCTCTCTTGTTAAACCACCAGGACCTAACGCTGACAACCTTCTTTTATGTGTTATTTCAGATAATGGATTAGTCTGATCCATAAATTGAGATAATTGGGAAGAGTTGAAAAAATCTCTTAAGACATTGGTTAACACTTTTGGATTTATAAAATCAGATGGAGAGACTTTATCTAAACTAGAAGTAGACATAGAATCAACTACTGCCCGTCCCAATTTTAATAATCCAGTTCTAAATTGATTTTCTATAAACTCTCCAACTGAACGGACTCTTCTATTTGCTAAATGATCAATATCATCTACAGATCCTTGACCATCACGTAACAATACTATTTTTCTTATAATTTCAATAATGTCTTCATGTGTTAAAGTAGTTAAATTTTCCTCATAATTTAACCCAAGGCAAGAGTTAAGTTTTAATCTACCAATGTTAGACAAATCATAATATTCCGAACTGAAGAAAAGATTACGAAAAAACTCCTCTACTATCTTTAAAATAGGAACTTCACCAGGACGCAAAACCTTATATATTTCATATAGAGCGTTCTCATAAGACATGTTTTCATCTAAGAAAAGTGTGTTTAATATGTAAGGTCCAACAGAAACATTATCTATGTTCAACACTGATATTTTATCTATAGATAATAATTCAAGCTTTTTTATATCCTCTAATTTTATAGATTCACCAGCAGATAAGACTTTTGTAGAACTAGCACTATCTATTAAATCTTCTGCAAGAAATAAACCACATATAGAATCATAAGGAATTAGATACTCTTTCAATCCGTTATCATATAGATTTTTAGCTAATTTTGAAGTAATACGAACATTGGCTTTAAGTAACACATTGCCTTCAACATTCTTTAAATCAAAAGGAAGCCTCACTCCCTTGAATTTATCAGGGGAAAAAGGTACTCTCCAGCCACTTTTATGTTTTATATACTCTATTTTTTCATAAAATTTATTAAGTATGTCATTATTTGATAAGCCCAAAGCCTTTAATAAAACTGATATTGGCAACTTTCTCTTTCTATCAATACGAAAATACAAATGATCTTTAACATCAAACTCAATATCAAGCCAAGAACCTCTATAAGGAATAACTCTAGCAGAATAGATCAATTTGCCAGAATTGTAAGTTTTTCCCCTATCACTATCAAAAAACACTCCAGGAGATCTATGCATTTGTGAAACGATAACTTTCTCTACGCCATTGATGATGAAAGTACCTTTATCAGTCATCATAGGCAGTTCACAAAAGCGAACCTCCTGCTCTTCAGCAGATTTTATAACAGTTGCAAGCTTAGAATGATCATCATCTTTTTTAATCTCTTGATATTTTTCAAGAGAAACACCATCCTGCATAATAACAAGACGTATAGAAGCAATAACCTGAGCAGAAAAAGTTATACCACGTTTTATACATTCAGATTCACTATACTTAAGATCATCTACCCTACAATTCAAAAATTCGATAGTAGCCCTATGCAAAGGATCAGATATTGGAAAAATTGTATGAAAGATAGCTTCAAGTCTTTCATTACTCTCATTATTAGGAGTAAAGGAATTATATGACCCCTTTTGGACTTTAACCAAATCCAACAAAGAATCTTTTAAATCAATCGACCTGGAATAAGAAACTCTAGGAACAAAAGCACTAGAAGCACACATATAAGAAGAATCAACCATTAAAATACCTTCACTAATTAAAAGAGCTATATCAACATAAAATTAATATACTAACATTTTATTCAAGCTCAACTTTAGTTGCTCCTGCTTCAATAAGTTTTTGCTTTATTTTTTCTGCTTCGTCTTTAGAAACATTAGCAGTCAAATCTTTGGGTAAAGACTCAACTAATTCTTTCGCTTCTTTTAAATTCAATGTAGAATTAACTTCTCTAATAGCTTTAATCACTCCTATTTTTTTGCTTGCATCAATCTCTTTGATTACAACTTTATATTCAGCTTTTTCTTGAGCAACAGGAGCATTAGCATTATCACTAATAGGCACCCCAGCACCAACAGCTCCACCAAGAAAAGAACCACTAGGCAACCCTATTTTTTCTTCTAGAACTTTTACAAGTTCAGAAGCTTCTAATAGATTTAAAGATAATATTTTATCAACCAAATCACTTGTTACATTATTCATACTGACCACCTTATTTAACAACAAATTTATTTTTTAGAACTATAGTAATCCAAAACTCTCATAAGCCTCATAGAAGATGAATTAATAGACAATGCTAACCGAGCAGGAATATCATAAGATATTAAACGCATAATTTTAACACGCAATTCATCCAGAGAGGGAAGCTTAGCCAATTTGTTAACATCTTCCACTGTTAACAATTCATTTATATGAGCCGCACAAATCACAGACATTTTTTCTTTGTTAGCATTAATAAAATCAACTATTAACTTTGCAGCTTCTACTATAGCACTAGAATATATAATAGCAACAGAACCAGAAAATTTACCTGATAAATAAGAAAATTTACCAGTCCTTTCCAAAGCCAAGCAAGCTAGAGTATTTTTAACTACTAACATCCCACCCATTACAGATTTTAGACTATTCCTAAGAATTAATGAATTGCTAACATTCATAGACTTGAAATTTACCAATATTAAGAAATCATTATTTACAAACACATTCATTATGTTTTGTATAAATTCATCCTTATCTTTACGCTTCACAATTTCGCTCCCTTAAATTATATCTTCTACTTTGTTTATTTTATGAGCTTTACCCATAGTTGAATTTAAAAAAACGCTTTTAAAGTAAACTCCTTTCACAGAAGCAGGTTTATTGTCTCTAATTACTTTAAGAAAGGCTTTTAAATTTTCCAGCAAATCATCAATATCAAATTTAATACTTCCTAATTTACCATGAATAACCCCATTTTTATCCGTCCTGAATTTTATTTGACCAGACTTAATGGTTTTAGTAGCTTCCGCAATGTTAGAAGTCACAGTACCAAATTTAGGGTTAGGCATCAGCCCTTTAGCACCCAATACTTTTGCAATAGGAGTGATTTTTGCCATGAAATCAGGAGTAGTGATGCACCAATCAACATTCAACTTTCTACCTTTTTTTATCTCTTCAATTAAATCTTCTCCTCCTGTAATATCAGCACCAGCTTTTTCAGCTTCTAATAAATGTTTATCTTGAGCAAAAACAGCTACTTTAATATTCTTCCCGATACCTTTAGGCAACACTACTGTACCACGCACCTGCTCTTCAGATTTACGTGAATCTACACCTAAATTGACTGCGATATCAACTGATTCATTAAATTTTGCTGAAGCAGACTCAACAATCTTCTCCAAACACCGCTTAGAATCATCATTATATGTACTCATTTACCTAACCTTCCACAACTTCTATACCCATAGATTTTGCAGTGCCTATAACCATCTTCACTGCTGAATCTTCATTATCCACTTTCATATCAACCATCTTACACTTTGCCACTTTAATGATAGCAGACATAGATAATTTAGCCACTAATTCTTTACCAGAATTACCAGAACCTTTACTTAATTTAGCTTCCTGCTTAAGCAAATAAGCCACAGGCGGACCGCTGACAGTAAAATCATGAGAGCGATCATCCTTTATGGAAATTCTCACTGTTACTAAATCACCTACTTTATAACTAGCGTTAGCAGCGCTAGTAGCTTTATTAAAAGCTTCACAAAATTTAGGAACAGGTATACCACGCGGGCCAAGTACTGAAGCAATTTTCGGTCCTGGAACTGCTTTTCCAGCTTCCATAAGCAAGTTAATCTTAGCAACTACATTACTCATAATTAATCCTCTATTTTCTCTACTTGAGCCAAATCAAGCTCTATTATTGTTGGCTTACCTAAGATTGATACTTCAATATTAATAATTTTTTTCTCATCATTTACCATATCTACCTTACCAGTAAAATTTTGAAAAAGACCATCATTAATTTTTACTTTTTCACCTTTCTCATAACCATAACTCAACTTTTTCGTTTCTTGAGCATTGTAAAGCGCACTACACATTGAGCGAATCTCATTATCCTCAATCACCTTTGGAACATTACCATTTTTCAAAAATCCATAAACCTTAAGAGATTTTGGTATATTATTAATAAAATTTAATACCTCATCGCATAAATTCATGTATAAAAAGACATAACCAGGAAAGGACTTCCTTCGTTTAGCATTTTTTTTAGATTTTAAATCCATCTCACTTAATTCTTCACAAGGAATAAAAACCCTATTAAAATAATTATTAATATTCAATCTCATAGAATTTTCTAATATATATTGGCGCACTTTCTCTTCATAATTAGAGGCAACTCTTAAAATGTACCACTTATATCTATTAAATTCCTTACGTTTTAAAATTACCTCATCATCTGAAATCATCTCAAAATGACCAGACTCATCACCACAAAACCCAGTCATTTGATTCAAAATATTTTTGCTTTCATCACACAGATGCATACATATATATACTTCACATAACTCTTTTATATCAGATTTTACATCACATACTGTCTGATAAGGAATAAACACCTCCTTAAAGTAAACAGTATTGGTTGCCAACTCGCATATATCCTTCTCATACCCGTAATCGACTTTAATGATATACCATTTATACTTATATTCCATAAATAATTCCAAATAAAGTCTTAATTACGTAAAGAGACATAAAATCTACGAAGCAAAAGAAAATCGAAAAGCATAATATAACAGTTATTACAATAAACAAAGATGACAATACCTGCTGTTTTTTTATCCAAGCAATTCTCCTTATTTCTTGCTTTATATCGCAAAAAAAAACATACAGGTTTTTTAACATTTCTACCATAATATTAATGCAGGAGCGATAGGAATTGAACCTACAACCTCTGGTTTTGGAGACCAGCGCTCTACCAATTGAGCTACACTCCTATAATTCAAAGTTTACTCTAAAATTTCCGAAACAACGCCAGAACCAACAGTTCTACCACCTTCTCTTATCGCAAAACGTAATCCTTTATCCATTGCTATTGGTACTTGCAACTCCACTTCTATACTTACATTGTCCCCTGGCATTACCATCTCCTTTCCATCTAGCAATTTTATGCTCCCAGTTACATCCGTTGTCCTTAAATAAAACTGTGGCTGATAATTTCCAAAAAATGGTGTATGCCTTCCTCCTTCTTCTTTCTTCAATATATACACCTCCGCATTAAATTTCTTATGCGGGGTTATTGTCCCTGGTTTTGCCAATACTTGCCCTCTCTCCACTTCTTCTCTCTTTGTTCCTCTTAGTAGTATTCCTACATTGAGTCCTGCACTTCCCTTATCTAGCAACTTCTTAAACATCTCAACACCAGTACATATCGTCTTTTGCGTCGCTTTCAGACCTATTATCTCTATCTCATCCCCTGTCTTTATCTCCCCCTTCTCTATTCTTCCTGTTACTACCGTCCCTCGGCCCGATATTGAAAATACATCTTCTATTGGCAACAAAAACGGCAAATCTATAGGCCTTGGAGGTACTGCCACATACTCATCTAACTTCTCCATCAATTTATCTATTGATTTCTTTCCATACTCACTACTATCATCCTCTAATGCTTTTAACGCAGACCCAACTATCATAGGCACTTCATCACCTGGAAATCCATACTTACTCAGCAACTCTCTCACTTCCATCTCTACCAAATCTATCATATCAGCATCAGCAACATCAGCTTTATTTATATATACCACGATATATCCAACACCCACCTGTTTTGCCAGCAATATATGCTCTCTCGTTTGTGGCATCGGCCCATCAACCCCTGACACTACCAATATCGCTGCATCCATCTGTGCTGCACCTACTATCATATTCTTTACATAATCAGCATGTCCAGGGCAATCAACGTGTGCATAGTGTCTCTTTTCTGTTTGATATTCAACATGCGCTGTTGCTATTGTTATACCTCTCTTTCTTTCTTCTGGCGCTTTATCTATTTGATCATATGCTACAAAATTACCATAATGCTTTGTTATCGCCGCTGTTAACGTTGTCTTCCCATGATCCACATGTCCTATCGTTCCCACGTTTACATGCGGCTTTCCAAATGCTTCTACTATCGCTGTCATAATTACTAACCTTTAATTATACTTTAACTTTAACTCATCAACCACATATTGTGGCACTTGTTCATAACAAGAAAAATGCATACTATACTGAGCTCTTCCCTGAGATATAGAACGCAAAACATTTATATAACCAAACATATTTGCAAGAGGAACCGAAGCAGTAATTATTTTGCTATTATTACCTAAATCCAGCATATCAACAACACTGCCTCTTCTACTATTTATATCACCCATAACATCACCCATATATTCTTCAGGAGTAATGATTTCCACTTTCATTATAGGTTCTAGCATTTTTGGACCAGCTTTATTTGCCATTTCCTTAAAAGCACCTTTAGCAGCAAGTTCAAAAGCCAAAGGACTAGAATCAACATCATGAAAAGCACCATCAAGAAGAGTAGCCTTAAAATCAATCAATGGAAAGCCAGAAATTATACCACCTTCTTTTATCAACTCTAAGCCATTTTGCACTCCAGGTATATACTCTTTTGGAATAGCACCGCCTACAATTTTACTTTCAAACTGAAAGCCAAAACCAGGCTCAAGAGGTTCGAATTTTATTTTAACTTTAGCAAACTGACCAGCACCACCTGATTGTTTTTTATGAGTGTAATCAATTTCAACAGATTTAGTGATAGTTTCACGATATGCAACTTGAGGCGCACCAACGTTAGCTTCAACATTAAACTCGCGCTTCATTCTATCAATAATAATCTCAAGATGCAGCTCACCCATACCTTTCAATATAGTCTGCCCACTCTCCGCATTTACTGACATCCTTAAAGAAGGATCTTCTGCAACCAATCTATTCAAAGCAACACCTAATTTTTCCTGATCTGAGGTGGTTTTCGGTTCTATAGCAATTTCAATAACAGGATCAGGAAATTCCATACGCTCTAATAGTATAGGAAAATCAGATGAACATAAAGTATCACCAGTAATTGTTTTCTTTAATCCAACTAAGGCAACTATATCACCAACTTTAGCTTCGTTTATATCTTCTCTGTTATTTGCATGCATAAGCAACATTCTACCAATTCCTTCAGTCTCATTCTTTCCAGCATTTAACACAGCAGATTTAGATTTTAACTTACCGGAATAAATACGAATAAACGTCAAGCTACCTACAAATTTATCCGTCATCACTTTAAACGCAAGAGCAACGAATTTCTCTTTTTCTGAAGGTTTGATCTCAATTTTCTTTTCTGAATCTTTAGGATCAGTTCCAATAATTACATCAACATCAATAGGAGAGGGTAAAAAATCAACCACACCATCTAAAAGTGATTGCACGCCTTTGTTTTTAAAAGCTGACCCACATAATACAGGGACAAATTTTCCTTTAATGGTCCCGCTTCTCACACACTTTTTCAACAAATCAATTGGCAGATCGTTAGATTCAAAGTAAGTATTTATCGCCTCATCATCCATTTCAGCTGCAGCATCTAATAAAAGATTTCGATACTCTTGAGCCTTATCAAGCAAATCAGAAGGAATATCTTCATAAGAAAATTTAGCGCCTAATGTTTCTTCTTGCCATATAATAGCTTTCATAGAAATAAGATCGATTATGCCTTTAAAATCTTTCTCACTTCCTATTGGCAACTGAATAACTAAAGGTGATGCGCCAAGCTTCGTTTTTATCATATCGATACATCGATAAAAATTTGCCCCTATTCTATCCATTTTATTAACAAAGCAGATACGAGGAACGGTATATTTATCAGCTTGACGCCAAACCGTTTCAGACTGAGGCTCAACTCCAGCAACTCCATCAAATACAGCAACTGCACCATCCAAAACCCTCAAAGATCTCTCAACCTCAATAGTGAAATCAACATGACCAGGAGTATCTATTATATTAATCCTATGATCATTCCAAAAACATGTTGTTGCAGCAGAGGTAATTGTAATGCCACGCTCCTTCTCTTGCTCCATCCAATCCATAGAAGCCGCACCATCGTGCACTTCACCAATCCTATTTTGTTTACCAGTATAAAATAAAATACGCTCTGTTGTGGTGGTCTTGCCAGCATCTATATGAGCCATTATTCCTATATTTCTATACCTAGATATTAAAACTTCCATACCACAATCAATCAGCTAATATTAAAAACGAAGATGAGAAAATGCCTTATTAGCTTCAGCCATTTTATACTTTTCTTCACACATCTTAAATGCACCACCACATTTATTATAAGCATCTAATATTTCAGACTGCAAACAATAAACAGTAGTTCTACCACTCTTTTTGCGAGCAGCAGAAGTTGCTCTAGCAATCCACCTTAATGCCAAAGAAATTGCTCTATCTTGACGAATTTCAACAGGGACTTGATAAGTTGCACCACCAATACGCCGAGAGCGTACTTCTATAGAAGGGGTAACATTTTCTACTGCTGTTTCAAAAATTGATAAGGCATCTTTGCCTATTTTCTTTTCAGCTAAGGACAAAGCACTATAAGCAATCTTTTCTGCAATAGACTTTTTACCACATTTCATAATTATATTAATAAAACGCATAAGCAAGACACTACCATAACGAGAGTCAGGGCTTGTTCTTTTTTTTGCTTTATTACGACGTGCCATAAATTTTTAACCAGATTTCTTTACACCATATTTCGAACGGGCTTTCTTTCGATTTTGCACACCACGTAGATCAAGAGCACCTCTTATTATGTGATAACGTACACCCGGCAAATCCTTAACTCGCCCACCACGTATTAAAACAACGGAATGCTCTTGTAAATTATGACCTTCGCCAGGTATATAAGCCGTCACTTCACCGTATCCACTAATCTTTACTCTAGCTACCTTACGTAGTGCTGAGTTAGGCTTTCTAGGAGTTGTAGTATATACCTTAGTGCAAACACCCCTTCTTTGAGGATTGCATTTTCCCAAAGCTGGCACCTTCTTCTTGCGAGTTAACCCTGATCTACCCTTACATATTAATTGATTTATCGTAGGCATATACTGTAAATTTAAAACTCTGAAAATAACTAAGTCTTAGTTATAAAATAATAAACCTCAATAGTCAATATAAAAATAAACATTACTACTCTAATAATCTCAGCCCAATTGCTTTGAAAGCTACTGATAATTATATGCTAAAGCGCATATTGGTTTTAATATTAAGAAATTATCACTTGCTGTGGTCGAATTAATATAGATATGGAACAAGTAATATACTGTGATGGCTATCAAAGAATATGCAGAAAATAATCCTTATAATAGAGCCAAGAGTTTCTAACATTAATGCAAAAATACTAACCGAATTACCAGTAAAGCCAGATGATTTTTACAATCCTACTCTTGACACTTAGATTTAATGCAGCTACCCTAAGTTCAAAATTCTATACTCAATTTTGCTGTTCTTGCATACAAGGAACACGTTTTTAGAATAATGAAAACAATCAGCGCTTTAATTAAAGAAGGGTCAAAGCTACTATCATCACATAGAATTGAATCACCACATTTGGATTGTGAAATCATCATGCAGTACGTACTTGGAGTAGAAAGATCATTCACAATCATGAATCACACCAATCAGGTACCAAGAAACAAAGAGCTTCTATTCTGGAAATTAACAAAAAAAAGAGCAGAAAGATATCCAATATCGCAAATAATAGGTAATCGTGAATTCTGGAGTAAAAATTTTATAGTTAACCAACATGTTCTAGATCCAAGACCAGATAGTGAGACAGTAATTTCAACAGTGTTAAAATATTACCAAAATAAGAAGCAAAAAATAAAAATTGCAGATTTTGGCACAGGCACAGGCTGTTTGTTGATCTCCATACTTAGTGAGTATGAATATGCTATTGGAGTTGGTTTTGAAAAAAGCCTGGAAGCATACAAAATTACCTGCCAGAACACAAAGAAACATAATCTTCTCAACAGAGCTAAAATATTTCCAAATTCGTGGACAGAATGTAGAGATTTATTTGATCTTATAATAAGCAATCCTCCATATATTAAAAGAAGTAAGTTAAAAAATCTGCAAGCTGAAGTGCAAAAAGAGCCAAGAATTGCTCTTGATGGTGGTATCGATGGATTGAGCTGTTACCTGAGTATTTTTCCAATATTGAAAAAGTGCCTTAAAAAAGATGGGTTTGCGATACTGGAAATAGGCGAAGATCAGAGCAATATTGACAAAATAATACCCTTATATGGACTGGCTTTTCAGGAATACGTATACGACTTGGCTGGAATGAAAAGATGCATTGTTGTAAAGCAAGATAAAGAACATGACTAGTAGAACGCTAGCTTTCTAAGAACCTGTTCATAATCTCAAGAAAGGCATAAAGTAAGAAATAGAGTGTATAAATTAGGATATATGAGGAGTGTATACCCAAGTGACATAAGTCGAGAGAAGTTTGAGATTATTTCACCAGATCTGGAGTCTTGTGGAAAAAACAAAACCAAGAAAACTTGATTTGTATGAATATATTTTGCGGAGTGTTGTACGCCCTAAAAAGTGGTTATCAGTGGAGGATGCTACCAAAAGAGTTTCCCAAAACAGCGCAATTGTTATGATTATTTCAAAAATGGAGTGAAAAAGTAAAAGGAAATAAAAAAAAGTATTTTGGAGTGCATGTTAAAAAAAATAGTTAGTGTGGTCCGACAAAACAATGTTTGGAAAGAAAAAATCAGCTTTTGCATAATTGACACTCAGAGTGTAAAGAACGCAGACACTGATGAAGAAAAAGGCTATGACGCTGGTAAAAAAATCTCAGGAATAAAACGCCATATCGCACGAGATATAGATGTTTGCTATTTATTCTTAAGCTTGGGAGTGTTAAATAGCATTTTACTTTTTTTAGTATGTAGAGATTTTCTAGGAATTATTCTATTGAATTCTATGATATTATTTTCTGTAGCATTGTTATACATACCATAAGAGTGAACTGACGAAATTTGTAAAGGAGTTTTATGGCTTAGCTACATGGTACTAACACTCAAGTAAATTTTCATCAATGACGCAATTTGCTATGTCTATATCTCACATAGCTTACAACTTGCTTTACTCCTTTTACTTTTCTTGCAATTGCTATTACAGCTTTTAATTCCGCCTTATTTTGAGCTATACCCATCAAATAAACGACTCTATCAACTGTATTAACGCTATAATTAATTGATTTAATATTTCTTTTTCCCAGAAGCCTCGTGCTTATCTCTGCTGTTATCATACCATCTACAGTAACATCTAGCATAGAAGTCATTTTAATTGGTGTGACTCTTATTTCATTTATCACTTCTTTAATCTCTTTTTGCTGCCAAGCTATTTTCTCTGCTGTGAGTTGCTTTTCATGATTATCAACATTTCCAATGAGTAATACTCTTCCTTCACTCACTTTAACTTTTATAGATGAGAACAGTCCGTGTTTTAAGAGTCCCTTATTGATTCTTATTACTATAGTTGTATCATCAATAATGTTTCCCAAGGATTTATCTTGCATTGTTATTGCTGTAGCCGCTGCAGTTGCTGTTACCACTATACCACTTACAAGAGTCGTACAGCCACTCTGTGTAATCAGAAAAATTGCGAGTAAGAAGCTTGCTATTAATCTCATTATTAATTTCCAGAGTTTAGAGCCTTAATTAAAGAATATTAATAAGCTTTTTTTATTGTGTAAATACTATAAATTGAATAAGCCTTGAATATTTCTAAGACAGTACTTATCTTAATAGTGTTAGTTAAAGTAATTTAGGCTTAGACTCATAGTGGAGTTAACCAGTATTATAAGTTCAGTCTGTGGTACTAAAATCTAATCTTTAAATTGCATAAGATGACAGAAGTGGTTATCTATAAGTTAATGAAGGGCTCTTGCGGATATGGCGAAATTGGTAGACGTGCCAGGTTTAGGTCCTGGTGAGCTTGCTCGTGGGGGTTCAAGTCCCTCTATCCGCACTTAAAGTCATGTAACTCAGGTTTTAAGAGAAAATTTATAATCACTAAGTACACTTTTGTTTGTATAAGAACCTGTTCTTAAGGATTGTATTTAACTTAAATTCTGGTAAAATGGCTTTATTAAAACATAAATAAAATATTGATAACAGGTTGTAATGTCTAGTAATATACCTCAAAATGCAGTCGAAGCAGATACATTAAGTAATATATATACCTATAAGGAACTTAGTATAGATAAACTAAAGTATGAGTATGAAATCACAGTTAGTAGTGATTATATAGAACAAAAGATAAACTCTAGATTACAAGAAATAGCGAAGAATGCAAAATTTCCTGGATTTAGATCAGGAAAGATGCCTTACGATCTTGTTATTACAAATTATAAAAACGAAGCTTTGGAATATGTGATAAACGATACGATTGACTATTGCTCAAGTGATTTAATGAAAAAAATCGAAGTTAAGTCTCACATCCATCCTAAGGTTGATATTATGTCATTACCAAACCTTGATAAAAAGGATAAAAAAGGTGACTTTCTGTACAAATTATCTTTTGAATCGATGCCAAAAGTGCCAGTAATAGATCTTGATAAAATAAATTTGAAGAAAGTTAAGGCAAAAATCAAAGAGGGAGACATAAAAGAATTTATTGATTCTATAAAAACAAAATTTCCTAACTTTGTCTCTGTTGATGATGCTTCTTATCAAGCAAAAAACGAGGATAAACTGATAATTGACTTTGAAGGGCGAATTAGAAATAAGCTCTTTCAAGGTGGAAGTGGCAAAAATTTTACTGTTAATTTAGGATCTGGAACATTTATAAATGGTTTTGAAGATCAATTAATTGGCATGAAAAAAGGGGAAACAAAAAGCTTTAAGTTGAGATTTCCTGAAGATTACCAGGTAATTTCCCTTGCGGGACAGGAGGCTGCTTTTTCTGTTCGAGTTAATGACATTCAGATTGCCAAAGATTTGCAAAGTGATAATGAAATAGCTAGGAGAATTGGTTTTGAAGATCATTCTTCGCTAATAGATCATGTAAAAGAAGTAATTGATAATCAGTGTAAAGAAATGGAAGATCTCTTAATTAAGAAAGAGCTATTTGATTGTTTGGATGCTAGTTATAGTTTTGATTTGCCTATAGAAGTAGTAAAACAGGAACAGCAGAGAGTGGAAAGAGAGTTGAATGCTAAAGATGATTCGTGTAAAGAAGCTGAAAGACGCGTAAAGCTTGCAATGCTATTCATGGAGTTCAGTAAAGAACATGAAATATCATTAACTCAAAGTGATATTATGAATGTTATTGTAAATCAATATGTCAGTAAAGATGTATCATTTGACAGGGTATTTAAACATTTTAAATCAGATGGACAATTTCAGGAATTAGTTAGAGGGCAAGCGCTTGAGTATAAAGTGACGGATTATATGATAGAAAAAGCTAGTAAAGAAGAACAGATTGTTTCTGTGAAAGAATTAAAGGAATTATTTGATAATATTTGATAGGAAAAGGTATGACTCTTATACCAATTGTAGTTGAACAAACTAGTCGCGGTGAGCGGGCTTATGACATATATTCAAGGCTAGTAAAAGAAAGAATAATTTTCGTAACTGGCCCTATTGAAGACAACATGGCCAGCGTAATAGTAGCACAGCTTTTATTTTTAGAATCGGAAAATCCCGATAAAGACATTTGTATGTATATTAACTCACCAGGTGGTGTTGTAACTGCTGGTTTGTCGATCTACGATACAATGCAGTATATAAATCCAGACGTTTCAACTTTGTGTATAGGTCAAGCTGCATCTATGGGTTCTTTGTTGCTTACAGCTGGTGCGGAGGGTAAACGTTACTCGCTACCTCATTCAAGAATTATGATACATCAGCCATCTGGTGGTTATCATGGGCAAGCAACTGATATAGAAATACATGCTAATGAAATTTTGCGAGTTAAGAAAAAATTAAATCAAATTTATGAAAAACATACTGGAAATTCACTAAAAAAAATTGAAGAAATGATGGAAAGAGATAAATTCATGGATCCTGAAGAAGCAATGAAAATTGGCTTAATTGACAGAGTAATAGCTGAGCGTAAAGATATGAAGATTGAAAATATTAAAGTTAAACAAAAGGTAGTTTAATGGATAACAATAATGATTTACACTACTGTTCTTTTTGTAACAAGGCACAAAACGAAGTAGATAAGTTGATTACTAACTCTTCAGATGGTTTAAAGGTGTTCATTTGTAATGAATGCATAGAGTTATCCCATAAAGCAATAAGTCAAAAGAAAGAGAGAGCTTTTAATTCAGATCATATATCTGATATGAAGCTATTACTAAAGAAACCTGAAGATATAAAAAATTTTCTTAGTAAGCATGTTGTAGGTCAGGAACATGCGCAACACGTTTTATCTGTGGCTATGTATAACCATTGTCAATCCATGGTGCAACTTCATTCTATAAGTGATATTGAAATTGAGAAGTCAAATATAATGCTTATTGGCCCTACTGGTTCTGGTAAGACTTTGCTAGCAAAAACACTTGCTAAAGTTTCAGATGTGCCATTTGCTATGGCCGATGCGACAACTTTGACTGAGGCAGGTTATGTAGGTGATGATGTAGAAAGCGTGTTGTCACGTCTATTACAAGCTGCAAATTATGATGTTGCAAAGGCACAGCATGGTATAGTGTTTATCGATGAAATAGACAAGATCACAAGAAAGTCTGAAAGCGCTTCAATAACCCGTGATGTTTCAGGTGAAGGGGTCCAACAAGCTCTACTAAAAATCATGGAAGGTACGGTTGCTTATGTTCCTCCACAAGGAGGGCGAAAACACCCGCAACAAGAGTTTATACAAGTAGACACTAGTAACATACTATTTATTTGTGGAGGAGCTTTTGAAGGCCTAAATAAAATTATTGAGGCAAGAAAAAAGGGAACATCAGTTGGCTTTGGAGCAGATATAAGTCAGTCTAAAGCACAAAAGAAAAAAAATGCTTTACGCGATGCTCAACCTGAGGACTTAATCAAATTCGGTTTGATACCCGAATTTGTAGGACGGGTTCCAATAACTGCTGTTCTAGATGAGCTGGATCACGAAGATTTAATACATGTGTTGACAGAGCCAAGAAATGCGCTAGTAAAACAATATAAAGCATTGCTTGCATTTAGTAAAGTAAACCTTGAGTTTTCAGATGAAGCAATATCAGCTATTGCTAAAAAAGCTATAAGCTATAAAACAGGTGCAAGGATGTTACGTGCTATCTTAGAGTCACTTTTGCTTGATGTTATGTATATATCCGGCAACGGAGGTTTTGAAGGTAGCACTATAACGGTTACTAAGAAAATGGTAGAATTAGGCAAAGTGACGATTAATCATAATAATAAGGGTAGTGTTATAACGGTTAATGATTAATTTGAGGCATATATTATGAGTATTGGACGTGCTGTAAACTTTAATTCTACTGTATTACCAGTATTACCTCTAAGAGATGTAGTAATTTTTCCAAATATAATGTTGCCTTTATTCGTAGGTAGAGAAAAATCTGTTCATGCACTAGAGTATGCAATAAGTAGCAGTAGTCACCAAAACGAGATTTTTCTCATAGCACAAAAAGATGGTTCTATTGATAATCCAGAGCCAGAGAATCTTTATGAAGTAGGTGTGTTAGCAAACATTATACAACCATTAATAAAACTGCCTGACAATGCAGTAAAAGTCATGATTCATGGGGTAAGAAGGGGAAGAGTTATAGAATATATTAGCTCTCACACTTTGTTAAAGGCCAGAGTAGCGTTAGATGGTCATTATGAGTATGGAGAAAATGAAGATAATATTGATTTAGAAGCTTTAAGGCGTTCTGTTATAGATGCATTTGACAATTGGTGTAAACTAAGCAAGAAAAGTCGGCCCGAGATTATTATTGACCCCATTGATCAAGTTAAAGAGGTTAATCAAATTGTAGATATGATAGCTTCGTACTTAAATATAAAGGTATCAGACAAGCAAAACATACTTGAAGTTTATAACCCAAAAGAGCGTTTAAAAAAAGTTTTTGCTCTTATTGAGAGAGAAATAAGTATTTTGAGTGCACAAAACCGCTTGTATAAGACAATTAAATCACAGGTTGAAAGTACTCAAAAAGTTTACTACCTTAATGAGCAATTAAAAGCTATACAGAAAGAATTAGGTGAGTTTGAAAATGGAGATGAAGGGAATATACTCAATGAATTTGAAAAAAAGATAAATGAAACAAAGCTTTCTGAGGAAGCAAAAGAGAAAGCCATAACTGACTTAAAGAGATATAAGAAAATGAATCCCATTTCTCCTGAAGCAACAGTTATATCTAGTTACTTGCATTGGTTGCTTGATTTGCCATGGGGAAAGTACAAAGATGCAAAAATTAACTTAAATGCGGCTAAAAAAATCTTAGATGAAAATCATTATGGCATAGAGAAAGTAAAAGATAGAATAATAGAATTTTTAGCAGTATTAAAGAGAGTAAAAGAGATAAAGGGTCCTATACTTTGCTTAGTTGGACCACCTGGTGTTGGTAAAACTTCTTTAGCTAAGTCTATGGCAAAAGCAGTAGGAAGAGATTTTGTTCGCATATCTCTTGGTGGTATACGTGATGAGTCTGAAATACGAGGACACAGGAAAACTTATATTGGCTCAATGCCTGGTAAAATCATTCAACACATGAAAAAAGCTAATTCATGCAACCCACTTTTCCTGCTTGATGAAATAGATAAGATGGGTTCTGATTCGCGTGGTGATCCTGCATCTGCATTACTTGAGGTTTTGGATACTGAGCACAATAAACATTTTACAGATCATTACTTGGAAGTTGAGTTTGATCTTTCAAGTGTAATGTTTGTAGCCACAGCAAATAGCTTAAATTTACCGCATCCTTTGCGTGATAGGATGGAAATTATACAATTATCTGGGTATACCGAAGACGAGAAGATCAGTATTGCTACACATCACCTTATTCCAAAATTAAAAAAAGAGCATGGTTTGCATCAGAAGGAGTGGGAAATAACCAATGAAGCATTATACGAGTTGATACGTTTATATACACGTGAAAGCGGCGTGCGAAGCATGGAAAGGGAACTTGCAAAACTCATGAGAAAAGCAGTTAAAGCAATATTAACTGATAAAAATAAGAAAATATCCGTAGAGATTGGTAATTTACAAGATTATCTAGGGGTACGTAAGTATACCTTTGGCATTGCAGAAAATGAGAGTTTGGTAGGGATAGTAACTGGTCTTGCCTATACTGAAACAGGTGGTGATATTTTGATGATAGAGTCAGTCCTAATTCCTGGTAAGGGGGAGATAAAATATACAGGAAAGCTTGGAGAAGTTATGCAAGAGTCTATAAAAGCTGCGTATAGTTATGTGCGATCAAATTGTTTATTTTTCGGTATAAAGCCCGAAAAATTCCAAAATAATGATATACATTTGCATGTACCTGAAGGTGCTGTGCCAAAAGATGGTCCCTCTGCTGGCAGTGCAGTATGTACGTCTATTGTTTCTCTCATGACAAATATATCAGTTAACAAAAGTGTTGCTATGACAGGCGAAGTAACATTGCGCGGTAGAGTTTTGGCTATCGGGGGCTTGAGAGAAAAATTGCTTGCTGCGCTAAGAGGATCAATCAAAACTGTGATTATACCAAGTGAAAATGAGAAAGATATGCAGGAGATTCCCGCAAATATTAAAGAAGGGGTCAACGTAATTTTTGCTAAGAATATTGATGAAGTTATAAAAATTGCTTTAACTCGCCCTATTACTTCAATTGATGGTGATAATCAAAATAGTCTACCTTCCTCCATAGAAAATAAAGATAGTACCTTCTCTGCGTTAGAAACATTAAAGCACTAAATTGAAAAGGTTTATGCAATTTGCGTTTCTTTTTTTTTAACCTCAAAGCTCTGATTTGAATATATAAATTACAAGTAACATATATGGCAATTTCATAAGTTCATTTTTCAAGCATATATTGCAATATCTCACTAGCAATTGCAACATCTTGGCGTGGAGTTTTGCCATGTTCTATAAACACTGAGATTGCATAGCGCGGATCATGGTAGGGGCCATAAGCGATAAACAATTTATGACTTTCACCTTTAGAGTTTATCTCTGGTGTACCGGTTTTGCCAGCAATTTGTATACTGCCTAGTCCTTTTCTATAGTTAGAATTCACCACGTCAAACATAGCTTTTCGAACCACACTAAGATGCTCATGATTCACATCAATATCAAGAAAGTCTTGCCCTGGTTTACTCATCTCAATGTGGGGAATTACCTCCTTTCCTGTTGCAACCCTCGCTGCAAGAACCGCAAGCTGTAATGGCGTTGTAAGTAAATACCCTTGTCCTATAACTAAGTTAATGGTATCACCTAAATACCACTCTGAATATAGCTTGCGTGCACGCCAATCCACATCAGGCAACAATCCCGGGGCTTCTTCCTTAAACATTCCAATTAATGGTCCACTTCCTATACCAAATTTGCTAGCCATTTCTAGTAGAGAATCTACATTTATTTTTTTTCCTATATTATAAAAGTAAGTGTTGCATGAGAAGGCCATTGCCTCGTTTAAAGATACATATCCATGGACTTTGCTTTTTAGGCAACGAAATTTTCGTTCACCTATTTTCATATATCCCCTACACGAGAACTTTTCTTCTGGTGTTATTATTCCATCTTTTAAACCCGCAAGCGCATCTATTATTTTAAATATTGAACCAGGTGGAATTTGATATGATAATGCACGGTTTACAAGCGGTAATGAAGAATTGTTTAAATTTTTCCAAGTTTCATTTGATAATCTGCTAGTGAAAAGATTATTATCGTAAGAAGGTGAATTATATAATGCTAAAATTTCTCCGTTATTTACATCAATTACCACTGTGGAACCTTGGTGGTCTTTAAATATCTCTGCAATTTTCTTCTGTAAATCAACATCAATTGTCAGCTGTATATCTTGTCCGTCTTGCTGCGGTATGCTAGATAACTCTCTCATGATACGCTTCTTAGAATTTATTTCCTGCTCAGATTTTCCGGTCTTGCCTTTTAATACATGATCATATGTATATTCAATTCCACTAACCCCTGCTTCATTTATGTCTTGCTGTCTTTTTGTATATCCGATTATATGAGAACATATCGAACCAAACGGGTAATAACGTTTATAAAGAGCAGTTACTTTTGTATCTGATGATTTTGTTGCATCAGGTTTAATTTCTGATAACATCTGCAAATCAACTTCCCTAGTAAAGGTTTTTTGCCCATCAAACAAAACAATATACGAAATTTTGTTTACTGCAAGTTCAACGCTATTCCTATCCAAAATCCTGCCTCGTTTAGGCACAATAGTAACAACTTTTATCCTATTATTATTGGATAGCACTTCATATTTTTGTCTATCTCGTACTTGTAAAGTATACAACCTACAACTAAAAATAGCAGAAATAGTAAGCTGAATACCACCTAATATGAATAACCTACGGTTGAAGACCTTGTTTTTTGTCCACATAGAATTCCTTTAGAACGCACTCATCCTCCTTTTATTGGCACATTTCTAGCTTTCACTACATCACAAACCCTTTCTTCCCACTCACTTAAGGTAACAAGTTTGTAACCCGATTTTTTTAGTATTTCAATAATCTGAGGTAAAGCTTCAACTGTATTTGATTTGTTATCGTGATCATGGAACAATATAATCGCTCCATTATGTACATTGCTTAAAACTCTTTCAACCAGAATTTCTGATTTATCGCCTTGCCAGTCCAGAGAATCAACTGTCCATAATATGGAATACATATTTAATCGATTAGTATTTTTGATCAAATTATCGTTATGACATCCATATGGTGGACGAAACCATTTTACATTCTGTTCTGTTGCATTTTTAATTGCCACATTTGTCTTTTCCAGTTCTTGCAATTGCTCCTCACTTGAAAGTGATGTCAACTTCCTATGCGACCAAGAATGATTACCTAATTCATGACCTGCTTTATGGATTTTGTTTACTATTTCAGATGTTTTTTTATTTATACGCTCACCAAGCACAAAAAATGTCGCTTTTGTTTCATTGCTCTCCAGAATATTAATAATATCTCCTGCTCTATTATAAGACGGTCCATCATCAAACGTAAGTGCAACGAACTTATCTTTGTTATTCAATAATTTCTTTATATTACTTAAATTTCTATATGATAGATCCAAATCACAACTGAGCCCACGATATGGTAAGTTAAAGTTACAATCACTACAGAAAACTGCGCTTGAATATAGCAAAAGAAAAGCGATTATTCTTATAAACATATATAATCAGCAAAGTGATAGAGTACTACACTTTTTTGCTAAATTAAACCACTTTTAGCAGCTACTGTTTACTTCGTTACTTTGTCAATATATTATATTAATAACTTTATATAATATAGTATGATTGCAAATATAAATACCGTTGCTCTTCAGGGAACCAGCACAGTAAATATTAATGCACAAATTCACATGGCAAATGGTATTCCAGCTTTTAATATTGTTGGACTGCCGGATAAAACTGTTGCAGAATCCAGAGAGCGTATCAGAGCAGCGTTAAATTCAATCAATCTTCTGTTACCTCCAAAAAGGATTACGGTTAATCTTTCCCCTGCGGATTTGCTTAAAGAAGGTAGTCATTATGACTTAGCTATTGCTGTTGGATTACTTGTTGTAATGAATGTGATACCAGTTGAAAAAGTTCAGTCTTATATAATTATGGGCGAGCTTGCACTAGACAGCAGAGTCATACCAATCTCAGGAGTACTTCCAACAGCAATCAATGCAAAACAGTCAAATAAAGGAGTAATTTGCCCAAGGGGAAATGGAATAGAAGCTTCATGGGTAAAGAATGTTTCTATTCTAGCTATAGAGAAATTAACCGATATTATCAGACATTTTAAGGGTGAGCAGTTAATTCAGCCGGTAACTTTTAACTATAGCGCTGCACCCAAAGAAAAAAATTCAGTTCCAGATATAAAGGATATTAAAGGTCAAGTTGTTGCAAAAAGAGCAGCTGAAATTGCAGCAGCAGGTGGACACAATATGCTTCTTGTTGGACCTCCTGGTACTGGAAAATCAATGCTTGCTAAGCGATTTATAGGGCTATTACCTGATTTGACTGAGCAGGAGATGATTGATGTTAATATTATCTCTAGCATAACAAAAGCCGGTAACGAAACATTTAAAGTAACTCGTCCCTTTCGTGAACCTCATCATTCATGCTCCATGCCAGCGATGATAGGAGGAGGAAAAAATGCAAAGCCTGGGGAAATCACCATGGCTCACAATGGTGTGTTATTTCTTGATGAGCTACCTGAATTTCCAAGGCTTGTACTTGATTCTCTACGTCAACCACTTGAAGATAGAAAAGTAACTATCGCAAGGGCAAATGCTCACATTACTTATCCAGCTAATTTTCAACTTATAGCTGCAATGAATCCCTGCAGGTGCGGTTATTTAGGTGATGTAAGCAGATCGTGCAATAAAGCTCCAAAATGCGGCACAGATTATAGAAATAAAATATCAGGACCTTTGCTTGATAGAATAGACATATGCATTGAAATGCCAAATGTTAGCATACTTTCTCCTGAAATCTCTGTGGAGGGAGAAAGTACCGAGGCTATAAGAGGAAGGGTGATAGCAGCGAGGAAAATTCAAACTGAGCGTTATAGTAAATTTAATATTCGTTGCAATGCAGAAGTCAGTGGTGAAGCATTAAATAAATTCACTGAACCAGATCAGGAAGGGTTAGAATTGCTAAAATACGTACTGAAAGAAAATTACATTTCCAATCGAGGCTATACACGTGTATTAAGAGTCGCAAGAACCATTGCAGATCTTGCGAAAAGTGAGGAAATAAAAAGAGCACACATCTCAGAAGCGCTGAATTACAGAATAAGAATGTATAAATAAATTAATTTACTTGACGGGCAGCTTTTTTTTGCCATATACTACCATTAGTGAAATTTTAATATTTTAGGAGTAGAGTTATGAAATGGACAAAATATAAATATCAGAGTGGGAATAGCTTTCCTCATGCTATTGCACAAGGATACGAAAAAGCTGAAAAATACTGGGGAATTCCAGGTGCTGCTAATGGAGCTGGTCAGTACGCTATGCATAATAAAGGGAGAACAGGTGCAATTGCTCTTGTTACACTTTCAGTGGTGGCGCTTACGGCTGCTTATCTCTTAAGTCCAGCTTATGCAACCTTTGTTGGTACAGTTGGAACAAAAGCTGCAACACTTGTTAGTCCTGCTATTACTGCAATGTCTGCATTTGCAGTTGCTCATCCACTCATTGCTAGTTTGGTAGTTCTTGCTGCAGTAGCAGCTTTAATAACTGCACCTGTGCTTGCATATAAAAACAGTGGTAAATCAGAGGAAATTAAAGCCCTCAATGGCGACATCGACAAAATAGCAGCAAAAGTAAACAAAGAGAATACACAACCAGAGACTAAGATTAATGAACTTAAACAAATGACTTGCTTGGTGAAGCGCCTCTCTGTATAAATTATGCTTTCAACAAAAAGGACAGGCTTCTGTCCTTTTTTACTTACAAGTACTTTCTGTTTTTTTGCATCTTAAATAGTGTTGTTTGAAGGTCTGCAATTATTATACCTACTGATTAACAATGTTAAGAATAAGTAAATCTTGTTTACTGTTTGCGTATGTCAAAATGAAAAATGTTTGCATATTGTTAAAAAAGCAGTAACTTGTTATCAAGTGAATTCACTAATATTTGAGTAAAATTTAAATGTCAATTGACCTTAGTTTACCAGAATTACCCATATTGCACCCAAGGATTACCGTTGTGGGAGTGGGTGGTGCTGGTGGAAATGCTGTGAACAACATGATTCAATCCAATTTACAAGGAGTAAATTTTGTTGTAGCAAATACCGATGCTCAAGCGTTAGAGAAGTCATTATGTGATAAAAAAATTCAACTTGGTATTAACTTAACTAAGGGCCTTGGTGCTGGTGCTTTGCCTGATGTTGGTAAAGGTGCAGCAGAAGAATCAATTGATGAAATTATGGAGCATATAAAAGATAGCCATATGCTCTTTATCACAGCAGGGATGGGTGGTGGTACTGGAACAGGTGCTGCACCGGTAATTGCAAAAGCAGCCAGAGAAGCAAGAGCGGTAGTTAAAGATAAAGGAGCAAAAGAAAAAAAGATACTGACTGTTGGAGTTGTAACTAAGCCGTTCGGTTTTGAAGGTGTGCGACGTATGCGCATTGCAGAGCTTGGACTTGAAGAGTTGCAAAAATACGTAGATACACTTATTGTCATTCCCAATCAAAATTTATTTAGAATTGCTAACGAGAAAACTACATTTGCTGACGCATTTCAACTCGCCGATAATGTTCTACATATTGGCATAAGAGGAGTAACTGATTTGATGATCATGCCAGGACTGATTAATCTTGATTTTGCTGATATAGAAACAGTAATGAGTGAGATGGGTAAAGCAATGATTGGTACTGGAGAGGCAGAAGGAGAAGATAGGGCAATTAGTGCTGCAGAGGCTGCGATATCTAATCCATTGCTTGACAATGTATCAATGAAAGGTGCACAAGGAATATTGATTAATATTACTGGTGGTGGAGATATGACTCTATTTGAAGTTGATTCTGCAGCAAATAGAGTGCGTGAAGAAGTGGATGAAAATGCAAATATAATATTTGGTGCTACTTTTGATCAGGCGATGGAAGGAAGAGTTAGAGTTTCTGTTCTTGCAACTGGCATTGATAGCTGTAACGACAATTCATCTGTTAATCAAAACAAGATCCCAGCAGAGGAAAAAAATTTTAAATGGCCTTATAATCAAATTCCAATATCAGAAACAAAAGAATATGCTTCAACTGAGCAAACAAATGAAAGAGTTAAGTGGGGCAGCAATGTTTATGATATACCAGCTTATTTAAGAAGAAAAAAATAATGCAATTTTGGCTACTAAAGTCAGAACCAAGTGAATACTCGTGGCAAAAAATGGGAAAGGAGCAGGTGACGCAGTGGAATGGTGTATGCAATTATCAAGCTCAAAATTACATGAGAGCTATGAAATTAGGCGATCTTGCATTTTTTTATCATACAGGTAAAGAGAGAGTTATACTTGGAATAGTTGAAGTATTAAAGGAGTATTATCATGTTTATAATTCCAAATTTGGACTAGTGAATGTAAAATTTTTGAAACCTTTAAGTAACCAAGTGACGTTAAACAGTATAAAACAAAACCCACTTTTGAAAAATATGGTTATATTAAAACAATCACGTTTATCAGTTTCTCCAGTTTTAGAGACTGAGTGGAATGAAATAATAAGGATGAGCGAATGTTAGAAGTGAGCATTCTTGATAAGAGGTGGCATAGTATTACGAAGGACCCACAGAGTTTTGTATTAAATATTATTAATGCTTCTCTAAAAGAATTAAAAATAGATCATTATAAACCAAATATATCAATAGCTCTCGCTGATGATAACTTGCTACATCAACTTAATCTTAAGTTTAGAGAAATAGATAAGCCAACTAATGTACTATCATTTCCATGCGAACAGTTATCTAGTGAATGTGATCTAGGAGACATAGCAATTGCAGTAGATACAATAGAAAGAGAGTCTCATGAGTACTGTATATCTATCCTCACTCACACTGCACACATGTTAGTTCATGGATTGCTGCATTTACTTGGCTATGATCATCAAAAAGAAGATGAAGAAATTATAATGAAAAGTTTAGAGAGCAAGATTTTAGCTTTGCTTGAATTTGAAAAGGAAAAGTATGGTAGATAATACCAAAATATGTTATTTACAAAAAAGGGGTTTTAGCTGTAAAAGGTAAGCAATATGGTTCAGTTTTCTTTACCAAAAAATTCTAAAGTTAATAAAAAGGGCAAGGTTTATCCTACTCCTACTGGAGCAAAAAATATTAGAAGATTTCAAATTTATCGTTGGTCTGCTGATGATGATAAAAATCCAAGAATAGACACATTTTTTATCGATATGGATAATTGTGGCCCTATGGTACTTGATGCATTAATAAAAATAAAGGATGAAATAGATTCAACCTTAACTTTTAGACGCTCTTGCAGAGAAGGAATATGCGGATCTTGTGCAATGAATATTGATGGTACCAACACTCTTGCATGCACTAAATCTATACATGATATAAAAGGTGAAGTAAAAATATATCCACTACCTCATATGTATATAGTAAAGGATCTAGTTCCAGATCTAAGCCAATTTTATGAGCAATACAAATCGATTAAACCTTGGTTACAAACAGATAAATCTGCCTTACAAAATAAAGAATACTTTCAATCTCCTGAAGATAGAAAAAAATTGGATGGTCTGTCTGATTGTATACTATGTGCTTGCTGTTCGACTGGTTGCCCAAGCTATTGGTGGAATGGTGATAAATTTTTAGGGCCAGCGGTATTACTGCAAGCTTATAGATGGATTGCTGACAGTCGTGATAATAAGAAAGAAGAAAGACTTGCTTCTTTAAACGACCCATTTAAGTTGTATCGTTGTCATACAATAATGAATTGTACAAAAACCTGCCCGAAAGGGCTTAACCCAGCAAAAGCGATAGCGAAAGTAAAACAGCTTATGGTAGAGAGAGAAGGAATTTGAGTGTTATTTCTGGCACTCTTCGTAAGAAAATAGTAGACCCTCTGAAGCATAGGGTATTGTTAATACTCTAAACGTTCTTCCATTCATGAAATGTATTGTTTCACCATATGATTCCAGTAATCTTTTAAACAACTCATGTCTTTGATTATTAATAGTTTGAAAATCCTTTTTTCCTAAAAGCTTTTTAGATTCAAATAGGTGAAGCATAATCTCGTGATAAGTTGGATAAGACTCCAAAAATTTTGGATCAAACTGAAAAGTTTTTATAAAAGCATTATTATAAAATTTTAGCTTTTGATTCTTACTATATATCGCTACAGCAATCGATAGCTTCTCAAGCAAACTTTCTTGTGCAGCTAAACAATTGCTTAGCTCAGTATGTAATTTTTTTTCATCACTAATATCTTTTCCATACATTACTATGCTATTAGAATTTTGCACTGGAACTTCAACAAAATTAAAAACCTTAGGTTCGTTCTTGTAAGTTATTACACACTCTCCTGGTTTTACGTTATAGGAGCCACTCGCAACAGTAAATTTTTTAGAGCTGCCTATATATTTATCATAAAATAAGTTATAAAACCTTACTTTTTTATTCTTATTGTGCTTCAGTATTGGAAATGGTAAAGAGTCAAAAATTTTTTTATAGTTCTCCAATTCTCGCATAAGCTTACTATTTTCTAACTCAAGTTCATTAGCTTTTATCTTATAATCGGAGATATTTCTTATCCACAACAACACACCAATCACATTATTAGAATAATCTATTATGCTTTTACCATAACATGTGCAATAAACCTCACTGTCTTTTGACTTTAAATCTAGAGTAAAAGATTTATTTATTTCCTTTGCCTCAGCAAAACTTTTAATTAAGCTTTCTGATTGCTCAAAAAAATTTACAAACTCATTAAATGAATAAAAAACAGTATTAAGCAAAATTAGTAAATTGGGAGAAAATTTTTCTATACGTTTTTTTGCGTCCCAAATATAAAATCCATCATTTACAGTATCTATTAAATTATTTATGATAACATTTTGATGTTGTAAGTCCTTAATTTTATTACTAATTTTTAATTTAGAATATGAGAAAAAGAAGAATACTAGAATTAGTAGTAAAACTATTTCATACAAAAAAAACATAGTATTCTAAAACAAATATAAAAATTTATAACCTCTCAGCAAAGAGATTGTACTGAAGAGGTATATAAGTGAAGATTGCCCAATACCCTAAAGCCTAATCTCTTATAAAGGTTTACAGAAGGTTTCATGCAATGTGCTACTATGTATTTGCATTCAAATTGCCTAGCTATCTTTATTCTTTCTAGAACCATTTGAGTTCCTATTCCACGACCCCTGTAAATTGGTAAAACTCCATCGCTATAAAAACCAGCTATGCTGTCTTGAATATAAAGACCGCATGTTCCAACAATTTCGTTATTTAGCATTACAAGAAAAAATCTTAACCTTGAGCTCTTATCATCATAATTCGATAATTGGCGAAAAAATGTGCTAACAATACTAATTCTGTGATAAAAAATTTTAGAAGTGTGTAAATCTAATTGCTCTAAGAGCTCACTACTATTTACAACATTGAACTTCAAATTTGGAACAGCATCATCAGGCAAAAAATAATCTTTTATATTGAGTAAAACTTTTTTTGGTGTGCTAACGTGTTTTATTTCGCATTTTTCTAAAATACCCCCTATTTTTATACGTGGACTTATTATCCATGTTGCTTCTATATTTCGTGCTTTGAGATAATCTAGAGTTCTGCATATGGAAAGCTCAGTACATTGATCTTCACAAAACACAAAATTAAATAACGATTCTCTGGTACCATTTACTGTAAATATAACATTATCAAATTCGTCATGTATTTCCCACTTGGACAAATTCGTTGCATAAAGTATATAATCCTTTAGGTTCTGAATAATTAAGCTTGAATAACAAATTTTTTTATTCTGCATAAACCAACAATAAACAATAAAAGGCTCCTATAAAAACAAAGGCTAAAATTGCAGCTACAACATCATCTAGCATAATACCTAAAGGACCTTTTGTATTTTTATCAATCAAATTTATAGGCCACACTTTTATTATATCAAAAAACCTAAAGGAGAAAAAGCACACCAACAATACAGAGCTATTCATTTCTTGTTCTAATAATATTGAAACTAGAAGTACTGTCAGCAACTGACCAACTACTTCATCAATTACTACCTCTTTTGGATCATGCGGAGCTTTGTAATGTTGTATATAATTGCCTGTAGACCATAATCCAACTAAGAATAAAAAAAAAATAATTGCTGTACCTAAAATTCTGTCATTGAGTAATATAGGAACAATTGGGTAAGCAGCCAAGCTGCCTATAGTACCTGGCATGTGTTTTACCGTGCCAGATAGCCACCATGTTGATATTAATTTATATAAAAATTTCACAATATACCGAAATATAAAACTAATTTACAAGAACAGAAATAGTATCTTCTATAGAAGTATTTTCATATAGCAATCTATAGATCGCTTCACATATGGGCATTTTTATCTTTAGCTTTTCTGCTAAATCAAATGCAGACTTAGCAGTGTTAAAACCTTCAATTACCGACTTACCTTCTGATAAAATCTGCTGAGCACTAGAACCATTACTATTAGCTACTTTAGATCCAAAAGATAGATTTCTTGAATTTAATGATGTGCATGTCACAACCAAATCGCCTAAGCATGCTGGTCCAAGTAGTGTATTTATATCTACATTGCCGTCACCAACTTTTGCTGAGTATAAAGCCTTAATTTCACTCATACTTTTCGTAATTAATGCTGCATGAGCATTAAACCCAAACCTACCTAGAACAACCCCACATGCTATAGCAAAAACATTCTTTAACGCTGCACAAACCTGTATTCCTATAACATCGCTACTAAGGTACAATTTAATATTTTCTTGCTGTAGCTCTGATACTAATTTTAAACCTAATACTTCATTTTGACATGCAAGAACCATCGAATATGGTAATTTTCTTGCAACTTCTATAGCAAAGCTAGGACCAGAAAAAACAGCAAGAGGATTATTAGGTAAAACTTCATTGACTACTTCACTAGGTAATTTTAATGTAGATTTTTCTATTCCCTTACAAGCCAAAATTATTGCTACATTTTTTTTTAGGTTACAATCATTCAATTGATGACATATCTCCCTTAGAGACTGAGTGGGAACAGCTAGAATTATTACTGAAGCATTCACTGCATCTTCAATAGCTAATTTTACTGATACATTATCAGAAATTGGACAATCAGGTAGCTTGTCACTTTCTCTTTTCTCTTTAATTGATTCAAATATGGCCTTATTGCGAGTCCACAAAATTACATTTTTCTTACCACTTAATGAAATCGCAATTGCTGTACCCCATGCGCCAGCACCTAAAACTGATATTACCACTCAATATTCCTGAAAGTATTACTTATAATTTAAAACTGTAGAATAAGTAAATTAAAAATATAACATAAAAGTATAAAATAGTTTAAATATCTATTAACCTAAGTATTCTTTTAATAAAAATAGCTTCTATTCAATATTTACTAAAAATAGTATTATTATAGTATATCTACTGTATTTTAGATCTATTTGTATAATTTTGGAACGACACATTAACTATTAATTAATAAGTGTAATTTCTATTATTCATTAATAAAAATTTGATTTGTTACTTTCCTTGGTTATATATATTACTAAAATTATAAATTATTTATGGGGTGTAAAATATGCGTATATTATTAATTGAAGATGATCAAGTAAGTGCAAGGACTGTAGTTAATGCCTTAACTTCTGATGGACATTTTTGCGACGTTGTTACTTCTGCACAAGATTATAACAATAATATGGTTTCCTCGGGTGGAGACTGTTACGATCTAGTTATTCTAGATATACACCTGCCTGGTGATATTGATGGATATGATATACTTTTAAGATTAAGAAGTGCAAAAATCAAAGTTCCTGTTTTAATACTTTCGTGTATCTCCGCTGCCAACCATAAAGCTAAAGGACTTGGGTATGGTGCCGACGATTACTTAACCAAGCCATTTCACAAGAGCGAATTATTAGCTCGAATTAAGGCCATAGTCCGACGTACTAAAGGCCATCCCGAATCAGTGATAAAGATTGGTAATATGAATATCAATTTTGATCACAGGATTGTTGAGGTAAAAGGCAAAACAGTTCACCTTACTAACAAAGAGTATTCCATGATAGAATTGCTGGCATTGCGTAAAGGAGCAGTGTTGACAAAAGAAATGTTTTTAAACCATCTTTACAATGGCTTGGACGAACCTTCAGACAACAAAATAGTTGATGTTTTTATGTGTAAATTACGTAAAAAACTTGAAAGTGCAAATGACGGAATAAGCCACATAGAAACCGTTTGGGGTAGAGGATATGTTCTAAAAGAGTATGTTGACGATGAAGAATACTCTAGTGTTAATATAAGCGAAAGCAGTAGTGACTATCAAGCAGAACAAGTCAAGGACAGCGCATGAAATGCTTTATTTACTTGTTGATTGAAGAAGCGAAAAGGTAGATTTAGTAAGATAAAAACTAATCCTAAAAGTGAGGTAACGTGGTCAGTCTTTTAGAACTTTACAAAGATTTGCAACAAAAGATAGAAAAGTTGGAAGCGGAGCTAAAAAGTTATAGGTAAGAAAGTAAGGCTTTAGAGATAGAGAATGACTAGTTAAAGGAAAAGCTCGGTTAAAATTCAAGCTTTGTTAAGTTCAAAAGGAATTCAACCACTATGGATTAAAATCCAAAGATTGAGAGAGAGCATAGAATGCTAACTTTCGACTTGAAAGTCACCAAATTTATCTTCTTTTTTAGAGTGATTTTCAATATAATTTTTTATCATTTCGTCAGTTACATTTCCGCTAGTCCTGACAAACTAGCCTACTGCCCACAACCCAATATCTCTTTTTTAGCTCTGGAAAGTTTTGCTGGATTTTTCTGGAACTTTTTCCTTTTATTAACTGCACTAACTTACTAATACTTAAGTATGGGGGTACAGAAACGTATACGTGTACATGACTTGACGCAACTCTACCTCTGATAATTTCTACTTGATTATTTGCACATACTTCTTGTACAACTTCTTTAGCTTTCTGTCCAATATCTCCAACTAGTACTGGATATCGATATTTTGTTATCCACACTATGTGATATATATACAGAGTGACTGCTTTTTCTATAATATTCCACATTCTTTCAGATTTTTCACCTTAAAATTATATTCTTAAAAGGATGGACTTCAAGTCCAGGGTTTTTCTCCCAAATTTGGGACAATAAAATAAAGAGATAAGCCAAGAAGTAAAAGGAATATAGGTGGTCAAATTGAGCGTACAGGGTATGTGAAATGTTTGATACATTTACATAGTATGGCTGACATTCATGTATTGCCTAGGTGAAATATAAGCCGAGTTCTGTTTATGTAGCTATTTATCTGGAGTAAATGTTACCATTTACTTCGTGCGATTTACCCGAGTAGATATGAGAAAAACATAAAATCTACTTCTATTTAATCTTGCTCCTAGTGTTGGTTACTTGACTACCAATGTTGCCATTGTTATGGTGTGCTCTTACCACACCTTTTCACCCTTACCTAATAATATTTAGGCGGTAATTTTCTGTAGCCCTATAACTGGAGTTACCTCCGGCGGGCGTTACCCGTCACTACCTTTTCTTGGAGCTCGGACTTTCCTCTGCTGTGTTTATCACACAACAGCAGCTACTTATTGCACCTAGGAATTATACTTTAACATTAAAATCATAAAAGCAAAAGAAAATTTCCTAACAGTCTACATACTAAAAACATTCAGACAAATAGCTAAAGGTGATATTCCGGTACATCATCGCTATCCCAAGATAAGCTTTTTTCACTTTTAGACTCTAGCTCAGTCAGTCAAGATCCTGGTCCACCGCTTGAAGACGATGAGCTACTTCTTGACCGACTACTACTCTCCACCGATATACTGTTTAGCACTGTTTCAGATTGATCCATAGTTCGCATAGATATATGTCTCATTCTGTTATTAGCGATAAAAATTTCTTCATCGCTATTGCCACTTGAAGATGATCGCCTTCTATCATTGAAATTAGTTAGTTCTAACACAGGGGCAGAATTACGACCCTTAACATATTTGTATGTTATGAATCCTATAATTCCAGCAATACTTATTATCGCTCCAACCAAAGACCCACCTATCATTCCTGCCCTATTAGACTCTATAGCAAGCTGAGCGGGCTGTGGTGAAGGAGTAGTTTGAGGAAGTAAAGTTGTAGTGAACAGAGGAGTTGTTACCTTTGTTCCAGTATTTGATATAGTGGATACTGTTTGTATAGTTGCCTCTGAGTTTGTTGTTGTCACATTAGTTGGCATTGTAGTAATCATAGTCGCTTGTGAGGTCGCAATAGTTTCAGCTACTGTTGTTGGTTCTGATGACGTACTCATCTTAGTTGTTAATTCTGTTAAAGGCTTACTCATCGTAGTACTGCTTGCTGTAAAAGTTGACTCAACAGTCGCTGCTGTAGATTTTACAGTACTTGTCTCAGTTTCTGAAGTTACTATCGGTGCACTAGTTGACGTTGTAGCAACCGTGGTTGTTTGTGGAGCAGTAGTTATTTTTGCTACTGTTGTTGACTCCACTGTTACTGTACTTGCCTGAGTTGTTGACTCTGTTGAAGGCCTACTCGTTGTAGAAGTAGGTGCATTGGTAGTTGATGCTACTGTTGTTGATTCCACTGTTACTGTACTTGCCTGAGTTGTTGACTCTGTTGAAGATTTACTCATTGTGGAAGTTGGTACAATGATAGTTGATGCTTCTGTTGTTAATTTGGTAGTCTTTACAGTGTCGGTTTCTGTTGTGCTAGTAATTGCAGCAGTCGTCGTTTTCTTAGAAGTCACAACCGTCTCTGTAACAGTTATAGGAGCCACAGTACTGCTGGAAATAATACTAGGCATCAATTGGCCGTTAATGATATTAACAAAATCACTGAGAGCTTTGATACTGCTTGTCGGTATTATCGTTGCTTCAGAAGATTTTCCAGAGCTCTCTCTATTAAAAGTTATAATACTCTCTCCACTTACCGCAGTGACGATAAAACCTCCTTGGCCATTGTCTTTAACATACAATTGTTCTATAGGATCTTCACATTCACAAACAGTAAAATTTGATTTTGGTCCTTTCTTAGCAAGCCTTGCTAAATGCAATTCTTGCGTATTAGAAGATTGTTTTTTCGCAAGAAAAGCAACCTGATCATCGCCTTCAGTTCGTTTTACGTACTGTAGAAAATTTATTTCACCTGGATTAGAGATAATAAATGATGCTTTATCTATTTGACAATTTTTCTTAAGCAAACATTCATCTTCTTTTCTATCTTTCAGCTTCTGAGCCACGTCAATCAAGTCGAATTTAAAGATATTTGTTCTTACTTCTGGCTTCCCAATAATCTCTTTGCTCATCTGTGCATAAAGCATCGTATTTTCATCTAGTACTAATTGCCCTGGATTATCAAATTTGAATAATTTTCTTTCTGTAAGACCGTTTTTTTCACGCAGAATCTTAAATTTTCCATTCGTGTCTGATTGTAAATACCAAGAAACTAAAGCTTGATCCTTTAAGTTATGAGCAATTACAACAATATTACCATGATCAACTTTTACTGCTTTTGGTTGAAAGTAACTATTGTCTTCATTTGCAAGATTATTTATATCAATGTTCTTGTATAATTTTACTTTTCCTACGTATTCAACTAAGGGAGCATTAGTTGAATGCTTGATTTCGTAAGTGTTGAATGTTAAGCCTTTGATGCACTTTCTTTCTTTGTTAGTTTCTTCTGTAGGAAAAATAACTCCAACTTTATCTACTTCAGCTGAATTTTCTATTAGTGTGGGAGATAATTGGCCCTTGAATTCATTTGCTACGTTGACACATGTATCACACTCGTATGTTTTCGATTGATATAATGGACTAATAAGTAACTTTACTCTACTGCTTCCATTGCCGTTATCTTGATAGCTGAGTCCATAAGTAACTCCATTTCCTTCAATCAACCCTACGTTTACTGGGTTAAAACCTATCGCTTCTTTAACTTTCAGTGTAGTTGTATTAACTCTAAATAATCTACTTAATATAGACATAATTATATTTAAAATTTTAATAAAACGCTATTATGATTATTTCTATATGTAACGTCAATAAAATTTTAACTAAAATTAAGAAATTAATACCTTTATAATCTGCAAAGCGAAATATGGAAAATGAGTAGCAGTAAAGAATTCACAAATTGAATGCACCCACTCTACAGATATAATATTGTAGAGCTCAAAAAACCAACAATTGCAATTGTTAACTCTTCAAGTATAATTTGTTGAGATTTACACGAACTTTATTAGATGAAAGAGAAAGAAGAGCAGTTTAGTTTTACATCAGACAACCTCAGAAAAGCGAAAAAGTCTATAGAGATGTATCCTAAAGGTAGAGAAGGTAGTGCCGTCATGCCTTTACTATACCTGGTTCAAGAACAATGCGGATGGGTTCCTGAATCTGCCATGCGCTACGTTGCTGACATGCTTCATATTCCACATATTCGCGTGTATGAAGTGGCAAATTTTTATACCATGTATAATTTAAAACCAGTAGGTAAATATCTCATACAAATTTGTAGAACAACTCCTTGCTGGTTGTGCAATAGCGAAGAAGTGTTAAATACCTTTAAAAAGAAACTAGGAATCAATATCGGTGAAACTACTAAAGATAATCTATTTACTTTAAAGGAAGTTGAATGTCTTGGTGCATGCGTTAATGCCCCTGTGGTGCAGATCAATAATGACTTTTATGAAAACCTCACTCCTGAAAAAGTGGAAAATATCATAGCAGAACTTTCAAGTAAATAGATGGAAAAGTTCTCGTTTAGGATAACTAAGCAATCAGGTTCTGCAAGAGTTGGAACGATCAAAACTCCAAATGGAAGTATAGAAACACCAGCATTTATATTTTGTGCAACCAAAGCTGCTATTAAAGCTGCAGATATCGAGAGAATCAGAGAAGCAGGTACTCAGATAATACTTTCCAACACCTATCACCTAATGCTCCAACCGGGAGAGGATACTGTGGCAAAGCTTGGTGGCTTGCACAAGATGATGGGATGGAGTGGGCCAATGGTCACTGATTCTGGTGGATACCAGATATTTAGTTTAGGACACGGATCAGTTTCAGAAGAGATAAAGGGAGTAAGACAGAAACAAAAAACTCTGATCAAAATTAACGAGGATGGGGCAATTTTTCGTTCTTACATAAATGGTAAAACTTATTGTCTAACTCCTGAAAAGTCGATACAAATTCAACAAAAATTAGGTGCAGATTTAATCTTAGTTTTAGATGAATGTACTCCATTTCACGTCAGCAAGGAGTACACAAGGAAATCGATGCTCATGAGCCATAGATGGGCTGAACGTTCTTTAAATGAATTTGAAAAAAATAATAATGGCAAACAGGTGCTTTATGGAATTAGTCAAGGCGGAGTGTATCAAGATTTGCGTAGAGAAAGTTGTGATTTTATCAACGATTTGCCATTTTTTGGTCAAGCAATAGGTGGATCACTTGGTCAAAGTAAAGAGCAGATGTATGATGTAGTTTCCTTTACTATGGAACATTTAAAAAAAGATAGGCCTACTCATTTGCTTGGTATTGGTGGAATTGTAGACATTTTTCGTGGAGTAGAGCTTGGAGTTGATACATTTGATTGCGTGCATCCAACTCGCCTCGCAAGACATGGTGGCGCGCTTGTTAAAGTAAAAAATAGAGATTCTATTTCTTCAAAGTGCAAAGAGCATATTAATTTGCGAAATCAACGATTCGAACTAGATGATAACCCAATTGAGAGTGATTGTTTGTGCTTTACCTGCAGAAAACATTCAAGAGCTTATATACACCATCTACTGAAAGCTAAAGAGTTGCTGGCTTATACACTCGTTACCATTCACAATGTTTTCTTCATGAATAAGTTGATGGAATCAATAAGACAAGCAATATTGAATGATAGGCTAGATCAGGAAAAAAATAATTGGATTAGTGAAATACCGCTGCATTGTGAATTATATACCTAGTTCATATTTTGCACATGTGCGTTGCATTTTTTAATCTTCTTTAAAAACTTGACAGTACATTATATATACGGATATACTAGAAATATAATTTTTGTGAGGCATTTATGGTTAAAAATAAAGAAAAACATCAAATAGCGTTTTGCGTTTCAGCCTTTACACTCTTAGCTGGTTTATCATTAATCGCAACTGGAATTGCAGTGGGTACCGTACCTGCTATAGCTTCTTGTTTAGTGATAGGAGGAATTTTAACTGCCTTGTCTATTGTGCAATCAGTAGAAAGCTATTTATTTTTACAAAACAGCGAAAAAACTTTCAATAAAATGATTAGTGGTATATGCGATGAACCAGAAAGCAAACTTTTTATAGAAAGGATTTTGCAACCATTCATTGAACTTTTTAGTGAGCATAAGCAACATAATTAAAGTACACTAAGCATAGAAACCACTTTATCGTAACTTGGCAATGAATTAATTTCTCCAATCGCAGCTAAAGTAATTCTTTCATGCTGAGATAGCAATTCTTCTGCTGCTTTTTTTATATCGTAAATAGTAACAGCACTAATTTTTTCTATTAATTCGTTTTTACTGATGTATTTATTATAGTTACCGTAGTAGTGTCCTAACGTTTCAGCACGCGAGCTAACACTTTCGCGTGACATTAAAATTTGGGATTTTACTCGCTCTTTTACTCTATTTACTTCTTCTTCCTTCAGATCGTCTGTGGACAATTTCTTCAACTCTGTCGTTATGGCTTTCAAAAGCTTATCTAGATTACTGCTATCTGTACCAGCAAAAATCGAAAGCATTCCTGTATCAGCATAACTAGAGTTAAATGAGTAAATGGAATAAGCAAGCCCCTGCTTTTCTCTTACTTCCTGGAATAGGCGTGATGACATTCCGCTTCCCAGTATGGCATCAAGAACTTTGAATGTGTGATATCTATTATCATCACGAGAAACACTAGGTAGACCAATTAATAAATGTACTTGATCTAATTTACGATGTTCTAAATACTCACCACCGGTATAACTTGCATTCTCGCTTTTTTTTAGCTCTTTTGAATGAATCTTTGAGAGAAAGTCTTTGATTAATTGAACAACCTCCTCATGTTCAACATTTCCTGCAACAGCAAATATAATGTTCTCGCCAAAGTAATGCTCATTTATATAGTTATCTAGATTAGCTCGAGTAAAAGATTTAACAGTATCTTGCGTACCCAAGATTGACCTACCAAATGGTTGATCTTTATAAGCTGCTTCAAAATACTTATCAAAAATGATATCGCTCGGTGAATCATTAGTTTGAAAAATCTCTTGTATTACAACACCCTTTTCGCGTTCCAATTCATCCTCTGGAAATGTAGAATTCATTAATATATCTATTAATATATCAATGCCAGTTTTTATATCTTTTTTAAGAACCTTTGCATAATAACTGGTGCTTTCTCTACCGGTGCAGGCATTGAAGGCTCCACCTATATCGTCAAAAGCTTTTGCAATTTCAAAAGCAGTTCTTGTCTTTGTTCCTTTGAAAGCCATGTGCTCTAGGAAATGAGATATTCCATTTTGACTTGCACTTTCAGCTCTACTGCCAACACCAACTCGTATATTTAAAGCTACGGAATCAACTTCATGCACTCTCTCAGTTATTATGCGCAGACCATTATCTAGTTTTGTTACTTGTGGTATATTCATCTTATATATTCTTCTTTAAATTCTCTTCTACAAAATCCCAATTGATCAAATGATCAAGAAAAACTTTTATGTAGTCAATTCTGCGATTTTGGCAATCCAAATAGTATGCATGCTCCCATACATCCATAGTAAGTAGTGGCACCTGGCCATAAATTAGCGGTAGATCCGCATTTGGAGTTTTAGTGATTTTGAGTTTTCCTTTTTCAAGCACTAACCACACCCATCCACTACCAAATTGGCTTACTCCATAATTTGAAAATTCTTCACAAAATTTGTCAAAGCCACCAATATCATCTTGAATTTTTTTTGCTAGAAGACCATCATCTTTAGGTTTACCACCACCATTTTTTTTCATTGAATTCCAATAAAAAGTGTGATTCCAAACTTGTGCTACATTGTTAAAAATAGGAACTGTATTATTATTTCCATGAACTTTCGTTACTAATTCCTCAATTTCCATATGTTGATAATCTGTGTTTTCAACCAGTTCGTTGAGTTTATTTAAATATCCCTTATGGTGCTTATCATAATGAAAATTCAATGTATTTGCAGATATGTAAGGTTCTAAAGCTGCTTTATCATATGGCAACTCAGGTAAAGTAAAACTCATGCTGACCTCTTTATTTTCGATGGTATGTTAATATGTGCTTTTGCGCAACACATAATTTGTAAGATGTTTATTGCAGTTATTCTAAAATGAACTATACTGACAAGGTAATTATTTTTTATTTTTAGAGGGGTAATATGTCAAGTTTATTCAAGAATTTTAGTAGATATGCTAAGTTCGGAGATATTCCTAGAAAAAGCGTTGAAGGTAACGAAGTTCCACAAAATAGTTTCTATAAGTCCGTTTATTATATTAATAGTGTTATTGAGCCAGTGAAAAATGTAGCTTTTGGTAGTTTGAGGTGTCATTCTCTGACTTATCTTACTACTTATACATTAGCTAATATAGCCCTACAACCTTTATATCTAGCATTGGCGTATCTATCATATTGGCCGGCAAAAGGGTTAGCGAAAGTAACAGATGGTTGTGATCTTAAGTACAGTACAAAATCGTTGATAGATTATTCATCCATGTTGTCAGGTAAGGCACGTGTCCATAGTAGTGCATTAGCTCAGTTTGTTAACACAGTTTTGAGTTATGTTGTTAGTGCTGTTATTTGGGCTGCTGCGCTCGTTGTTACGCCACTCGTTTGGACTATTGATAAAGTAGCAAGTAAGTTTAGTGATGCAAACGCTGAAGGTGTTGGTAGTCCTTCTTTGTCAAAATAGATAGCCTACCAAGTGCATGTGAAACCATTGTATCTGTGTGGCAAAATAAAGTAGACGAGATAAAGACACCTATAGAAGCAAGAGGATGTCATGCAAGTAGCTGACACTGGCATCCCGATACAATGTTGAACACTTTTTTTTGCCTTTCGAGAGTAAGTTCTTTCAATCGAAACACTATATGTACGTTATCATCGTCAATTTCAATGCGTTGAACTAACTTTCTTATTATATCAAGTTTAGTTTCATAGTCTGCTTGATTAAGCTCTCTCAGAGGAAAAACTTTCTACACTGTTTGTGATAAAATCTAATTCTCTCTGTAGACTCTTTTCATCGATAGCTTCTTCCCTTTGATCTCTGATTCCTTTAACTCCTTTTCCATGCTCTCAACTTCTAAGTCATACTTTTCCTTCGTTATATGACCCCTTGCATATACATAAGCTAATTTTTCTATACCTTGTTCTATTTTACTTGCACGCTTTTCAAGTTAATCCTTTGCTTGCGTACTTTCATGTTTTACGAGTCTGAGCTGATATTCCTTAGTCATTGCCTCTGGTTCTTTGAGTACCATCTTCATTTCTTTCCATACTGCTTCTTCTAGTATATCAACTCGTATTGATTTGCTGTTACACACCGTATTCCCACCAAAACGAATTGATTTTTTCTTTCAGTCCTCGGAAAAATCTTACTTAGCTTAGCTATAGATGTTTACAAAAGAAATTCAAGTGAGTGAAGAAAGAAAAATTATTTTTGCAATACCGTAGGTACGCTCCACAATTATATTGAAGTTTTTATTGCACTCAAAACCTTCATTTTTCCTCATTTCTAGAATTATTAACGCATCATCATTTAACCAGCCTGAGTGAGCTAACTCGTCTAAAGTTGAGTTAACCAGATTGATATTATAAGGTGGGTCCATAAAAACTATATCGCACTTTGAAATAGGTCTTGGTAATCCGTTAGCATTGCAACAAATTAACGTGATATCGTTCGTAATTCCAAAATCTTCTGCTGTTTTTTTAGGCAGTTGCAAATTGTAATAATCTGAATCTACCATGAATGCATGTTTAGCACCTCGAGAAAGTGCTTCAAATGAAAAAGAGCCACTTCCGCAGAATAAATCAAGTACATTTAGGTTATAAATAGGTTTTCTTGAAGAAAGTATACTAAATATTGCTTCTCGGACACTACTCATAGTGGGCCGTGCAGCTAAATTCTTGCCTGTAGTTATTTTTCTTCCACGATATTTACCCGCAATAACACGTAACATATAAAACAAGTTCGAAGTTAACTAATTATTTATAATACACATTTAATGTCAACATAGCTTCAGCAGTCTAATAGAAAGAAGGTTGCTTGTGGAGGAACGCAAGATCAATCGCTTTTCTTTGATTTATTTTCTATACTGATTGCACGACCAATCTCGTCTTGTAAATCATCATGGTTGTTTTTTTCATCATGACCCATCCCTTCAATTCTACTTTCTAACTCTAACTTAATTAAAGTATTGATTTTCTCTATACTATCGAGGAAATTGTGACACTCTTCATCACTATATTCCTCACCAGATGCTTTTTTTTCTATAAATAGACTTTTGAACCCTATTAGATCAGAACTCTGATCGGCATTCAACACAATATTTCTCTCTATAAAACTAAGATCTGATAGTAACAAACTAACCTCTAATAGATCTTCACTTTCAATGTTTGCAAGATTATCAAGATCGTCTAAAATAGAGAACATCTTAAGCTCCTTCTGTGCAATTTCTTTGTCTTCTTTGTCAAATTCTGACGATAGCCCTTTATCATCTATAAGTCTCTCATTCAGAGCTTTATTTAGCTTTGAAAGACTAACATCACCTTGCTTAGTGCTATCTAGTAACAAATCTACCCTCGCTCTGCGCGCATTTAAAACATCATTGTAATCGTTTAACTTGATATTACCATCTTCGTCTTGCTGAAGACCATAATAACTTAGCCCTTTGAAATTACGATTCTTCATCATTCTCTATGTTCTCATTCCTTTCATTATCTTGACGCTCTCTATCTTCTCCGGCACGTATAGCTTCTGTAGTGTTTTTTAGGGTTTCTGGTTCCGTACCTAATTTTCGATTTGATTGATTAGGCTTATTTTCTTTTGATGATTCATCTTCTTCTGGTTCTCTCTTGCGGCCAATAGTGTAGTCATGAAGCTTCTCAAGAAATTCCCGTCTATATGTTTTTGCTCTATAGAGTAGATTATGCTGGTAACCATCCTTTTCTCCTGTAGCAGGGTTAATTCCTATAGAGTCGAGACCATGTTCCCAAGTAAACTTCATAGCATCTTCTATTGTATAGCCCAAATGTGATCCTACATATCCTTTATAATATTCTAAATATTTATCAATTCTTCTATGTGCAATATCTTCTTTATCAATTCCAAACGCCCTGTAGATTTTTTCCTCAAGCTTATCAACATCATTTTTAGGTGATGTTGCAAATTTTGTTGCTTCAATAGTAGCACCTACAAGCTTACGTGGCACATTAATAGCATATTTCAGCACACCCCCAACTCCTGGTATTCTACCTAGCAAATTAGCTGTACCTCCAGCTAATCTGTCCGGTACATGAGTAGCCCAATTACCTAAAGACTCTAGCCCTCCACCAATTTTATCTTGCATCTGTTGTTTTAATCCCTGCATTAAACCAGTCACAGGTGATGCTTGATACATACTAGATATATTGTAAACACCAAACCCACCACCGGCAATGCTTGAGCCCATCTGTTGTACAAACTCCTTCAAAGAAAACATCAAAAACGAAAGCAAGAACAATACAAAGATCTCTCCTGCGTTGATTAAATAACCTCTCTGTATGTCTTGCACCCTTTGGTAATCACTATTTTCTTTATAATTTTTGCAATCCTCACAATCTTTACATTTCTGACAGTATTCACTGTTGGGATCCTTATATAAATCATGAAGTTTCAGTATTCTACAACCTTGTTTTTTTATCGCACTCCGCACTAAAGATCTTATTTCATTAATTATTTCCCTATAACTATTGCATTTATTTATATCTTGACAGTAGCGTTTTATTATTTCACTAACATCACCTATCCTTTTCTCTATATTGTTGATCAGTAATATAATGTCAGCCCTCTCTGATGCATGAGATAAACTATTTGTTAAGCGTACTAGATCTTTTGCACTACAGCCATTACTAACTATCATATCACTTTCCGCAATATAGTGGTCTGCTGGATTATCTTTAGTTCCAGGAATTGGATTAAAGAAAGGATAATCTATATAACGAAAACCTTTATTAATGTAATCTGGTGGAAGAGGGATATATCCAGCGCCACCAGTAAACTTTACTGTACCACCTATTCTGCTTAGTTTTTCTATACCTTCTATATTCTTATCTACGTTCAATGTAGAAGCCTCTCCAATAGCATAAGGTACAAAAATTTGCCCTGGAGTCCAGCTAAAGTATTCTTTATCAATTATACAAAAACCACCAAATACCCATTTTGGAGCACATAACTTTATTTCAAGCCATTTATTATAGCACACAGTAAAGCCTAACTGTTTATAAAAGGTATTCATTATCATCGCAGCAAGTAATGACAGCAGGGTAAATATCATAATTGATTGCAAACAGAAACTAATACAGAATTTTATCCAACCCTCAAATAGACTTTTCAGTGGTGAAAATAAAATAGAGATTAGGAATAGCGGCATTATAGCTACAAGAAAAGCTATACCCATAAAACCAGAAAGGAATATTATGTAAGCATACATACACAGCAGGAAATATAAGACAATCCCTATAAAAATTGCCGGTATCATAAGGAGACTTGCCCACATTTGATAATGTAAAAATGCTGCAAACTTTTTCCAAACAGAGTAAGCAAAAAACTTATTAAACATATCCTCCATGAAGCTAAACAATTTAGCTTCATTTCCTTGAGCAACGTTTGAATTACCTCCGGTGTTCATGTTGGGAGCAAAATTAGTAATTATGCTTATCAATTGTTCAAGACCTTTAACAAATAAAACAAGAAAATGATCATAGAAAAATCTAAAACTTCCAGGAGATATAAGCACTATTACTAGAGTGATTTTCATCATTCTGATGAGCATATCATGCTTAGTTTCTCTTATCATTCCAAAAAGATAAAGAAGCGATGAAATCACTATAAATAGAACAAGCAAGGAAAGAACAAAATTGTGAAAGCTCGTACTTTTTTCAGCTATATTTTCGAACATCGCCTGTGCAGCTGCAGGATCATTGCTATCAAAATGCTTTTTACAATTTTCGTTAATCAATAATACACATTTTAGATAGTTATAAATGTAATCAAAAAATCCAAAGTTACTTGGTTTCTGCACTCCGCTCAAAAATTCAAAAGAGTAGCCACCTGCATTATCTAGATAATATCTATCTAATATCTTTACATATATTTTCCATCCTTTTTCTAACCTCACCGTATTACAACTCCTGTCCTGTAATGTGGTGTTATCTCTGTCTAAAGTAAAAAGCCCACTTCCATCTTCCGCTACGGAATTGTAACCTAGATGTACAGTAGGAGACTCAGGGTTACGCATGGATTTTAAATTTTCGTTAGGACTAGAATCGCTAGGCCTTTTAAATAAAAGATAAGCACCATGGCCGTTAGTAAACCAACATGGAGCACCACGTGATACTGTATTTGCGCTATCATCTTCATTAATGCACTTGCACTTTACAGTGCAACTTTCTTTAGGCTTACTTGAAAATTTTTGTATGCTAGGTTTATAATCATTACAAACTAAGTGAAAGTCAGGCAGACTGTTGTCACCTTTCCCTCTTTCAAATTTGGTTGCATATTTTAACTGCTCCAAACTTTCCAAACTATAACTACTTTGAGATTTCTTCTTATTACTATTGCTCCAAGATGTCCATGCACCATTTACTCGTACTACTAAACTATCTCCATTGGTTTCAAGGCCGGTATCCTTCCACTTCACTACTTGATTAGGGTGAAAACCATAATTGATTTCTCCGGTTTCAGGATCAATAGGTTCTCCACTTTCACCTTCTGGAAAAAACGCATCATGACCGATTGGAAAATGAGCACCAATTGCAATGGGTTCAGGACCAAAATAATCAGCAGATATACATCTTGGAAAAGGCATATCATTCTTACTACAACCTGTAACCAGAACACAGATTACCAAAATTAATAACCTAAACCAACATTTGCCTAAGCGTGATTGCATACCTAAACTTTTTCCAATACAGAATAAATTTCTAAAACCTTACTTCAAATATCTTTTTAATTAGTTACTCCATATATCTCATCAATCTTCCTTGACTTGTCCTTTTGTTTTATCAGAATCCTTTTGCTTATCTGGCTGGCTTAGTGTTTCAGATTTGCTCATTTCTCTGCCAGCACTCCCTTTCCCATCTGCTTGCTTTGGTGTATCAGGCAATTTAGCTTCAATTTTGCTACGATCTTTACTCATTCCCTGCTTGATGTTATGTATCATATTTTGGGTTCTATCATCAAGGCCAACAGTTGACAGCATAGCTTGTGATGCGCTCCTAGAAATATGACTAACACTTTGAGCAACTCCATAACCAGAGCTGAACAACGCCTGCGCCATAGTTTCTGATATAGAAACAAAAGCTTCCATTGCACTAGCAATGATGAGATATATAAATGCCTGGATTAGATCTATAGGTAATGCTGCAAAGTGCCCACCAGCCCTTTCTCCAGTACTGAGCGCAACATCAACACTAGTACCAGGACTATACCCAAGAGGTAATATTGATTTCATAAGACACAGATCATACGATAAAAAATTTACACTAATTAAGCATTGATAGCATGCAGAAAAATTTGTGAGGTTGTATAGAACTGAATACATTAACTGGTTTAAAAGAGACAAGGATGAAAATAAAATGACTGGTTGCAATGAAACATGAGCCAGCGTTTTTATCCAATTATCAAATAATGTTTTAGTTTGTTGAAATAGAATAAATACGATAAATAAAGGTGCCAATGACAATAAAAATGCCACTAAAACAGTAGATATTACATACTTAAACGTAGCACTAATAATGCATCTTAAAAACACAAAAGTAGCATAAAGTATTGCCAAAAATGCAATAAAGCCAAAAGGTCCTGATAGCATTAAAGATAAAAATTTCAGCCATGTTTCTCCTGTAAATAATACTCCGGCTGTTAAATCTAAGAATGCAAATTTTTTACCTCCTTCTCCTATATAGCCAGAAAAACTATCAACTAAATAAATGCTACCCTTAACAAAAAGCCCAGACAAAGTTGTACCAAAGAATTCCCAACTTCTATCACTAAAAGCAAAAGCTATAAATGCTATTTTGAATATTCTTATAATAAAATCGAATTTACTTAATTGTATTGTTCCAAGCATATAGCCAACAACAGTAAATATAACGTATAGAATAAGCAAAGCTCTTATTCCTTGTAGAAGCCCCTTTCTATATCCTTCATATGGAATTTTAATTCCGTCTTCACTCCCGTCTGTTATGAAATCAAAAATCTTGTTTACAGTTGATGAAATAAAATCGTTTATTTTTCTTTTTAAAAATAAATTTACTGTGTATTTGTTATCTTCATAATATTTGCTATCTTTGTCCGTAATATCATCTTTCTCTACGTTTTCTACATTAATACCAAAATATATTTTCTTAGACTCTTCATTTACCAAATGACTTCCATCTATTATGTAATAGTCTACATTATCCTCTGTTATTTTATCCAACCTCTTTACTTTTTTGAAATCATTAGTCTTTCGAGCAGATGGATCCCTTGGCGGATTATCACCTAAGTACACATACAATTTTTTACCACCATCAAAGTTACATGATCTAGTTACTTCAACATGATATCCACCTCTATGAAGTTGGTAGTTGCCATTACTTGCTATAGCAAGCATCACACTACTACCAGGTGTTATACCTTTTATTTTATAATCATGATTTAATCTCAGAGAGTAATCTTCAAATTTATAATTAATCTGTGAACATACATTATCTCCTTTCGCACCTTTCTCATTTGGAAAACATTGAATACCTTTAGCAATATCCTGATCATCAAAATCGCCAATTTTTGCAACAAGAGCTTCGGCCCAAGAAATATCTCCTCTGTCCTCTTTGAAGTTTAATTTAGAATTTGATATTAAATTAATGTCAATCTGCTTAGAATCCCTCTTATTTTCTTCAATCTTTTTTAGTTCATCCTCAATACGTTTAAGGTGAGAATACATGTCACATGTATTTCCTTTATCATACTTCTCATACCTTATAGAAGAGACGCAATTCTCCCCTATACCTTTTGCGTTGTAACATATATTCTGATAGTAACAATTAAGTTCATAAGAACTGTATTTGTTCAGCTCATTAAAATCACACCTTTTCCCATTACATAATTCATTCAGTCCTATTTTAGTTCGTCGTAGATCTAACAACGCACCATTTATCCATGAATTTTGAATATAATCCTTATTAAAATGTACCTTATTATCATATGGAGTGTAGCCATTGCCAACTAGCACTCTTCTTTTATTCATTTCTTCTTTATTCAGCGGCGGAAATTCTACTACAGTTCTTTTACCACTTTCTCCACAAAAGAACTTTCCTCCGTTTAGCATGTCTCTTATTGTAGCTCTATCTTTTTCATCCCCTTTTTCAGTTCTATAGCAATTATCATCAAAACTGATACCTTTTCCTTGTGGATTGTCATAATCAATCGTTATCTCTCTGGGAACTAAGCTAAAGCTTAACTTATCACCAGGATTTGCTTTAATTCCAGTATCTACATAACGTCTATTGCTATAGAATTCATTATTTCCAAAGCCTATATCCCCACATATTTCTCGTTCATCAAGACTAGCATTATCAGTTAACTTATTACTGTAATTTGGTATTAAATCATTAGCACAAAATACAGCGGGCACAAGTACTCTCTTTGGATTTTTCCCTTCTTTAAGAGGACAAAAATTTACTGACCCACCAAGAGTAAATTTGATTTTCTCATCCTTGCTAATTACTTGACCAGAATCAACCCAATGAATTTTAACTCCTTCGCCAGCTTCACGAACTGGAACATCTATACTGACACTAGTATTTCTGCTCTGCAGCCCAGGTTCAACACAATCCATTGTGCAGCCAGTAATTACAAGACATAGTATCAATAATAATGATTTTCTGCTCATCATTGATTTCCTGTGTTTGTCGGTATTTTAGGTGCTGATCTTTGAGCTGATTGTGGTATTTGAGGTCTTCGACTTGGTGTACCAGATTGCTGACCTGCTCTTCTTTGGATACTTTGTTCATCTAAACCTACTGTTCCCATTAAGCTTTGCTGATATTGCCTTCCTGGTTCGCTTGCCACATAAACACCAAACAACGAATCAGATATTGTTGAAGATGCCTCAACTAAAGCTTTCATAGCATGTCCCAAAATCACAAAAGCCATCATAGCGGTGATATTAGGTGCATGTTTGGAAGCATAACCATAAATAATACAAGGATTAAAAATCTTTAAGTTAAGATTAAGTATACATGTAGGACAGACCTCAAAATTAAAGACCGAATACACAATATAATCCATAACCTGGCTTATTAATGATATAAAAATTAAAAGCACTACCGGATGAATTGCAAATCTTGCTAAATTTTTGACCCAATTGTGAAACATCTGTCTAGTATATCCAAATAGAAGGCAAATAATAAAAAGAGGCGCCAAGGAAAGCAATAATGCAACTATTGCTATAGATGTGATAAAAGAAAATAAGGCGTTAAACATCGATAAGCTCACTGTTATCAAACCCCAAATCACCAAGCAAAACGATACAATACCCAAAGGACCGGAGAATATAAGAGATACTATTAGTAACACTGAGTGTGCTGATAAAAACCTATTGAGCGGTAAATCAAGAAATTCAAAAACATTTGATGTTGTACCTCTGAAATTTGCTATTTCTATTAACTGTTTTGGAGCATTAACAAAAATAGAAAATGCATTGTTATAAAAAAAACTCCAACTGTTATCGTTCAGCAATTGGGTAATAACTCCTATCTTTACACATATAATTAAAAATTCATATATAGAAGCATGAGACAATCCAAAAAAGTAATAAAGGGTGTATAAAACTATATATAATACTAATAACGACACTATTGTAGATCTGATGGTATTTGTTCTATTTGATGCTACAAAACTTTGATAAAGAGACTTCACAGGGCTAGTATCAGAGTGAATCGCGTTAGTGTCTTTGTAGCTAGAACCGAAAAATGCAGTTTTTACTTTTTCATCAAAAAAATTATATATCGCACTAAAAGTTCTTACAGGTGGCTCTTTAGTTGTAAGATTAATACTAAACTGACCCTCATTTTTCTTATAATCACAGCCATGATCTCTTATTCCGTAATATATAGTGCCACTCTTGTCTTTTAGCTTTTCTTTTAATCTTTCCATATACTCAGTATTATGAACTTCACTGATATCCACAGGTATATCCCCCAGAATTTCACCAGGATTGTGCTCAGGAAACTTATCAGAAACATGTATATATAAGTTGTTTTTTAGACTATGGTTCTTCGTTACTCTTATATTGAAACCACCCTTGCCCTTACCATCACCTAAACTAAAAGTTAACTCTGGTTTTGGATGGTTACGATCTATCTTATGATCACAGTTAATACATATACCGCCTCCTGGAATGTGTTCAAATTCCTCATTATCCATGTGAACACGTAATAGTGTAATGTCAGTTTTTACCCGTTTTTCCTTTAATACGTTATCAATAATTTCAGCAATAACAGATTCACCTCTAGAATTTAAAGTATTGAATATCTCACCTTCTATACTATTGTATTCAATATATACGCAACCTTTTTCTCCGCTGCCGAAAGAAAATTTACATATACGTCCACAGAGTAAATTTAAAATGCGCGTATCTATCTTACTTGCACTGCTCTCTGAAAGCTTGCTACAGTCTACATTTTCCCCTTGCTGTTTTATAGAGTCGATGACATTTCTAATTTCCTCTCTTTCACTTTGATCTAATTCTGAAGACCAGTACTCTTTTCCATTTAACCATTGTGCATTGCCTATTTCATATTTATTAGGACATATTTCACCTTGACACTTCTCTTGATTTAAAACATGTGAAAAATACTCCTTTTCCCCTTCACTGCAATTTTCGTCAATTTTTTTGCAGGTGACCATGCCATTATTGTTTTTACACATTTTACTTCCAACAACACTAAAGCTTATCGCATCGCCAGCTTTAAGCGCAAACGGTAATGTAACGTTTCTTACTCCAGGTTCAATTGCAAAATCTTTATATTGCGAACAAAAATTAACCTTATTAGGTACTATATTAATCTCTGTTACTTTTATTTTATCCGAAATATAGACTCCAGAATCAACCCATTTCTGCTCTGTTGACACTATATCCAATTTCTCACGCAAGCCTGATGAATCTTCTGGCTTAATACACCCGCACCCAGATAATAAAAAGAGTATCACAAAACTTATGCATAGCTTAACCAAATTTTGGTTGCTCAAATGTTCAAACATCTGTTACTCACCTGCGCTCACTCTCCACCTGATTTTATAGATTCACTAGAGGAAGATCCCGATCCCTTATTATCATCTCCACCTCCTCCAATAGCCCCTCTTGCCTTATTTACAGCCGCAGCAGCAACTTGACCAGCACCTCCAGCAGCAGCTTTGGCAGCAGATAAAGCTTTATTCACCATTTGTGCAGGAGTGCTACCTGAACCAAGTGCTGCTCTGTGATTACCAGCAAGCTCAGCAGCCATGCCGGGAAGAACGTTTAAAAAGTGGTAAAAGAGGAATAATACTAAACACAATTTTAATAATTCTCCGATTAGAGAGCTGCCAAACTCCATGTATCTAAAGTCGAATAGACCAAGTATGCTGCTCTTTTTAAAGCTATAATTTTGCATCATACATGCGAGAGTAGTTTCATTTTTATCACATTCCCCATCTTTCAATTTAAACCACTGTTTTTTCTTACTATATGAGATTTCTGCTTGTTTCTTTTCATATGACTTGTCTGGTTGTTCATTTTTATATGACTCGTCCAGTTTAAAATTTAAATTTTTAAAATAGATTTTATCACATGCTATGAACATAAAAGATAGAAATGCAAAGAGGATAACTGGGTATAAACTGTAGGTAATTAACTCTTTTAGCCAACCATCAAAATATCCTTTAGTATGTTGAAACAAAACCATAGGAATGAATAAAGGCGATAAGATGATAATTACACTAAGCGCAACTAAAGATAAGATAAATACATAGCACATCCATAAAATAACCATCATCATCAAAATGGCCATAAATATACAGACAAGAGCTACTAAAATTTGTCCACCAGCGAAAATAATACCAATCACCGAACCTGCAACTAACAAGACAGGAGCAGCGCCAAGCAAGACCGCTAACGTTGCAACACCTCCAGTACCAATTTTGCCACCAATTCCATCTAAAGGGGCACCTAAATAAAATAAAATTCTGCAATCAAGCCTATCCCAAGGTGCAAGATAACTGTAGGATACCTTCTGCCCTGCACGATCGTATTCATAATCTTTACCTGCCTCATAATTACATATATTTTTACTCTCAGATGAAGCTTTAAGCACTATTTCTGATAAGCCGTTCGAAAGTTTTGTTAATTCCCCGTAATAATGAGACATAGTGCTACCTGTCGTAAAGTAAATCACTAAAGCGAATTTAATGATCAACATGTACATTTCTTGCGGACTACGCACTCCACCAGACATAACTTTTATAGAGAACAATATCAAAGCTAAAATTAAGATAGCAGTAACAGTGTTCTTCAGTCTTTTTTGTGCTACAGACAAAAAACTACCCTTAGCATGTCCATTTTTGTCTGTAAGTAAGTTACCACTTGAATCAATACCTGCCACTAAATTATCTAACGACTCCTTAATACATTGCACTATCATAGAAGTTATAGGAATAGGAGATAATGACTTACTTCCCGCTTGATTGTAGCAAGCTTCAGAGACATACTGGCTAAAACAACTGGCATTATTATAACCTACAAAAATTTTTCCCTCTCCTTTCTTTTCCCTTATAATAGTTTTGTAATCTTTGTCCTTATTTTTAGAATCATTAAGATCTTCCTCATATTTACCTGTACCATCTTTATTTTTGAATATCATCACAGATTTTTCACACATAGGAGCAAGTGGGTCAGGTGGCAATTCTGTGCATCCCATATCAACCCCTTGCGGCCAAGGAGTCATTTTGATACCAAGCATTCTCACACTTGCCAGCTCCACACACAATCTGTCCATTTTTTTTACTGCCTTGAATGTTGACCCATGTATGGTTTCGCTTTGTCCTGCTTTAAGAACTTTACATTCCAGATCACCATCAACTTTTGGAGACCATGACCCACCTTCATATCCAGTGTCCTTCTCTCTAACATCAAAGTCTGCTTTTATTGATGTATCTAACCAAAACAATCTGCTAAATGTTAAAGGATTTCTATGGCATACTTCTATATATTCACTGTATTGCACACCGTTTTTTGGCCAGTAATAACCACCAGTATTTTGGTCAGGTATGGAGTTTAAAATGCCCTTCTCTATTTTTCTACCTACTTCTATTGATCCATTTGCCCCATCAAAACATTTAAAATATTCATCTTCCTTTTGATAATTCTTATTTGTGCAATCTGAATATTTTGAGTATTCTGATTTTGAGAATTCGAAGTCTTTATACTTTCCATCATGATCACGTGCAACTGGGTGTTTAACAAAACTATGCTCACAAACAACAAGTCCTCCTATCGCCTTCCAAACCCCAACAATTGCAGCTATCATTCCAACGATAACAAGAGCAGTAAATAAACCAGCAGAAGAGACAATCAAAACAATACCAGTAAATATTGCACCAATAGCAATTGCTATCCCAGCAACTGCTGCAGCTGTTTCAAACGCCTTACAGTCAGGATTAGAAGCACGACTAAAGCTGCCAGTAGAATTAAATCTGCTAACAAATTCCGTTTTGTCAGTACCACTTACTGTATCTGCAAACACTGGATACGAGAGCAAAAAATCTATATTTAACAAAAATATCGCAACTAACAGTAATGACAGTTTAGTTTTAAACATTTTTCACCTTTTGATAAAACACAGGCAACCACATCTTTGGATCATCTCCGACTTCTTTCAGTATATCATATAACAATAGAACACTTTCCGCACGTCCAGATAACACGTTGACCACATCATCCAAATCTTTCAGATCTATTCTAGCTACTACAGCATTAACTCCCTGCTTTACTAAAAAGAATCTAGTACTTGGATCTGTGTGTTTGATCAGTATGTACTCACGTTCAGTTAACATAAAAACATCTCGATAGACACTAGTAGCTTTCAGATTTGGCAAAAAAATTTGTGTTGCTGTCTGCTGTACAAGCGTATCACTAATAGCACTTTTACTTGCATCTTCAACACTCTGAGTAGCAAAAACCACAAAAGCATTTAACTTTCTCAGCACTTTCAACCAGTCTTTTATCTTAGGTGCAAAAACTGGATTATCTATTAACGCCCATGCTTCATCAAGAACAATAATAGATGGAGTGCCATCAAGCGATATACTAATCCTATGAAACAAATAAATCAAGACCGGCCCAAGAGCAACAGGATCTTTTAGCAAGCTAGCCATTTCAAAGCCAAACACTCTTGCTTTTGAAAAATCTAGCAAATCTTCTTTATTATCAAATATTGCAGCATGAGAGCCATCATCATGCCACATAGATATTGCTCCAGCTAGAGTATCAGGGCCCGCAAGTCCTAAAAATGGTACAAGATTTCTCAAAAATCTGTCTTCTTTTTTTAATTTAAAATTTCCCTCAATTGCATCATTAATTCTAGCAATATCTTCTGAAGTGAATTTATCGTTGTACACTAAAATTAAAGATTTTATCCATTCCATCAAAAATGTTTTATTATCAGGAGTATCGTCAAGTTGCAGAGGATTAAAATTTGTCTTAGTTCTTGGTTCTATTATAGTATAGATACCACCAAGTGCTCTTAAAAAAATTTCTGCACCGCGATCTTTATCAAAAAAGAATATTCTTGGAGAAAATTTCATTGCTTGAGCACATAAAAAATTCATTAAAACAGTTTTGCCAGCACCTGTTGGCCCAATTATCATAGTATGTCCAACATCCCTTATATGAAAGTTGAAGAAAAATGGAGTGCCAGATGTTGTATCAAAAACTGTAACAGCATCTCCCCAGTGGTTATTGAATTTTTTACCAGTAGGATAATTATGTTGAGATGCAAAACCGGCCAAATTAAGACTACTTATTGTACCTTTTCTTACTATATAATCAAAATTACCAGGAATTTGCGCCCAAAATGCTGGTTCTAAATTAACCCTCTCACGAACAGGATAAACACCACAATTAGAAAGCTCCGATTCAACCAATGATAAAACATTGTCCAATGATTTAGGGCTTTTTTCTATACATAAGATAGTTAAATGGTGTTCACCAAACGCAATTTTACCACTCATTGCATCATCAAGCGCATGAGAAATTTCTGCTATTTGAGAAATAGCTTTATCTGCAGATTGTATCATACGATTTTGCTGTATCTGCATTTTCGCAATTGCCATTTGCCTATTTGTAAATTGAAAAGACTGCGTGATAATAAATTCATAAGGAAGTTGTAAAAAAGAATCAAGCATTCCTGCGGAAGTATTATTTCCATATTCTTTGATACTAACTATTCCAGCATATTTACTTTCATTATGAGTCACAACCTGTATCATCTTATGGCCAAAAAATAACCTATGAACTGGTAAGTATCTTGATATTTCAGTTTTTAGTGGAAAAAGCGTATTTGTAACAAAGCCACAATTTACAACTCTAGACAGAAACTCCATTATTTCACAAAACAGTCCGTTTGGAGTTTCTTTTACTCCAAGGACTTTAGGCGAATAATTCCTAAGGCTTGTTACTATACGATTTGTCGTTTCCTCTAAATCTTCATAGGTATCACGCATATCACTTTCCCAAGCATGTTTTGAAGTTACATGCCCAAATTTTTTCAGTAGATGTGATAAAAATTCTACTCCCTTTGTATCTGCCCTACGAATAATCGTAATGTATAAATCATTAATAAAAGATTGCCTAGTTGCGTGTTTTTCTCTCCATTTTAGATTTACATGGTTAGCAAAAAAATTTGGTAAACTCTGATTTGCAAATTCATCAGAAAAAATATTTTTCTTACGTCTGATGGTATGAAAGTACAAACTAAATGCTGGAGATGAAATGCTTCTTAGCATCTGATTTCTGATATTATTTTGTATCACCAAGTCTTCATCATCGGCCGTTTCAAACGCAAAGCCATTTAATTTTATAAATTTAACTAACCAATTCTGCTTTGTTATCAAGGTTGTACTATTCCAATAGCAAGAATAAGGTATAAATTCGGCAGCGTGAACCTCTCTACTTAGAATAGATTTATTCTTTGATTGAATAGCTCTAAATCTCAACATTGCATAACATCAAGTAATGTCATAAGAATTGGCTCCATGATAAAACCGATTTAAACATTTGGAACATTTTCCCAACTTTACCATAAATAACTCAATAAACAACGGTTCCTTTGCAGAAGCTATATAGCCAAGTCCATGTATACCTGGTAACATCAGGAGAATTACTCTAAGATCATTTGTATTAATGAAAATTAGCATGCAAATTAGAACGTTTAATATTGCAAACATATAACTCACACCAAAGAGCATTGCAGGTCTTGTAAGACCTTTAAATAATTGATTCGTTTGTATGCTGCCAGTAGACATATCTTTAACCTTCTAATAAGAGCTCTAACACTAATACTACATCATTAATTAAAAATCTATTGAAATGAATAGCACTTTAGGTAAGATAATTAATTTAAATTCAATGATTATAAGCTGGCCATTTCAAGAAGCAGAAAAAATACTACAAGAATTCCCTAATAAAAAAGAGATAATATTTGAGACTGGTTATGGTCCCTCGGGTTTACCACATATTGGTACTTTTGGGGAAGTTTTTCGTACCACAGTTATTGCAAACGCTCTAAAAAAAATAGCTCCTAGTATAAAAACCAAAATCATTGCAGTTTCCGACGATATGGATGGTTTGCGAAAAATACCAGATAATGTACCAAATCAGGAAATGCTAAGAGAGAATCTGAACAAGCCATTAACCATGATACCTGACCCATTTGGCACTCATGAGAGTTATGGTCATCACATGAATTCGTTGTTGTGTAAATTTCTTGATTTGTTTGGATTTGAATACGAATTTAGGAGTGCAACAGAGTGTTATAAATCTGGCGTTTACGATGAAAAACTTTTACTCCTGCTGAAAAATTATGATAAAGTGATGGACGTAATGCTTCCATCATTTCGGGAAGAAAGGCAGCAAACCTATAGTCCATTCTTGCCGATATGCCCAAAAACTTCCCAAGTTTTACAAGTTCCAGTAATTGAAACAAATACAGATAAAGGAACAATCACGTATGAAGACCCAAACGGGGGAAAAATAGAAGTTCCAGTGACAAAAGGAAAATGTAAACTGCAATGGAAACCTGATTGGGGGATGAGGTGGGCTGCATTTGGAGTCAATTATGAAGCTCATGGAAAAGATTTAACACCATCTGCTGTGCTTTCAAGTCAAATATGTAAAATACTTGGAGAAAAGCCACCGCTTCTGTTTTGCTATGAGTTATTTCTTGATAAAGAAGGAAAGAAGATATCAAAATCAAAAGGAAATGGTATTTCGATCGAGGAGTGGCTAACTTACGCACCCACAGAGAGTTTAGCGTTATACATCTTTCAGAGTCCTAAAAAAGCTAAACGTTTATATTTTGATGTGATACCAAAATCAACTGATGAATATTTAGAGTTTGCTAAGCGTTACAATGAGAGTGAAGAAAAGGATGTAAATAGCCCTGTATGGCACATCCACCAGGGTAAAGTTCCAAACGTAGAAACTTCAGGCATAAATTTTTCGTTACTTTTAAACCTGGCAGCAGCTTGTAATGCTGAAAATAAAGAGATTCTTTGGGGTTTTATATCAACTTATGCACCAAACGTTACACCAGAAAGCAACAAAATGCTAGATAGGCTTTCGGATTTTGCAGTTAGGTATTATCACGACTTTATCAAGCCAACAAAAGCGTATAAAGCTTCAAACGAAAAAGAGAAAGAAGCGTTACTAGATTTAAAGAACAACCTACATTCCCTGCCTATTACAGCCACTGCTGAAGAGATTCAATCTCAGGTTTTCTCCATCGGAAAAAAACATAATTACAATAACTTACGCGATTGGTTTCAGTTGCTATATGAAACGCTGCTTGGCCAAAAAACCGGTCCTAGAATGGGATCTTTTATAAAGCTTTATGGGATAGATAATACAATCTCTCTTATAGAAAGTGCTACTGAACGTACACTTTAGAGTTTACCTTCTTTCATTTGAGCCCTCTAGTTTTATTACTTGACAAACCTTCCCACTTTCCTTATTATACTGATAGAGGTATTTATCCTTGTTTTTGGGCTCAACGACAAAATTCAGGTGTTTATTGGCAAATTACATAAAATTATAGCAGCTTTTTTTATTTTTTCTACATTCAGCCAAATCGCGCTTGTTAGCACATTATCAATTTACATTATTAAAACTCGCTATACGGGGATTCTTTTGTCTTTTTTTATTTAGTAAATTTCTTAATATTTGTAGCTAAAGTAATTTTAGAGAGCCAGCGCGTGACCAACCTGGTCAGTTTTCTGAATCCCAGTACTGGAATAACAAGAAAGAGGGCGCTGGGATGACACCATTTGCTGTCTTCAAAATGAATGTTAATACACCTAGGATGTTTAAACCTTAATTCTGTTTTGGTGTTAAGCAAGGTATCTAGATACCTTGCTAAATAAAAAATTGGAAAAAAAGGAAGAAGAGACTTCTTCCTTAAATAGCGCAAAAACTTTTTACATTATTTATAACACCTTTTATTGGTGTCAGTAAGCGTGTCCAGGATTACAATCAGGCTTACTATCGTCCACTGCACTATTCTGACTAAGCTTTGATATTTCTTTTGCAATAGCGTCCTTTAACTCATCACAAGGCTTATACACTTCATACGTAATACCACCAGCAACAAGTCCTGTGAGTACAGCAGCAGCCACAGCTATCCCAGCCATAGCACCTACTGATAATGACACACCAAAAAAATATGCATAAGTAACTACTATAGCAGCTATACAAGATGCAATAATAAATATATGAGCACCCAAGTCTACTGCTTTCCCAATTGCTTTTTTAGTAAATATTTCTGCCAAATTTTTGTTACAACGACTTTTTACTAAAGGATCAGCACCGGCTTTTAATAGAGCTCTTACTATCTTGTGATGACCTTTATCAAAAGCTATATACAAAGGAGTTTTTCCAGATCCATCTTGAAAATCAACATTTATACCTTTTACTTCTAATAGAGCTTTTACTACATTTTTTTGATTATATAGACATGCTACATTTAATAATGTTAATCCTTTTTTGTCATAATAATCATAAACACTAAATTTATAATTTATATTAAAACTTTCTTTCCTCCATTCTTCATAAGTAGATAGGTCTCTTTTTTCTATTCGCTCTTTTATTTTTTCAACTATGTTATTACCATTCAAATCATTTTCACGATTTACTGTACTTAATATCTTTTTCAACCATGCTAAATACATATAAAATTCTCCTATAATAATAATATACTTTAATTATCATATACTTAAGCAATAAAGTCAAGAGTTTAATTAATTATCATAAATATTTAAACAAGAAAAAGGGGCTTTTGTGCGAGCGTTATTAATCTTCAGTTTAATAGGATAAGATTCGTCAACATTTCTGTAAGTACCTGCTATACAGAATAGTTGCCACCAATAAAGCCTAAACTTACTAAATACATTTCTGTAGATTCAGATCTACTTGACTTTGGTTTGAAGTATCTTACTGTTTTAAACATTTTTTTTAGCTCATTGCAGAAATCTTTATCAGACTCTCCTTGAAAAATTTTTACTACAAATTTGCCATCATGATTCAAAAAATGCTTTGCAAAATTGAGCGCTGCTTCGCATAAAAGCATAATTCTGATATGATCTAACGATTTTAAACCGCAAGATTCTGGTGCCATATCAGATAAAATTACATCAAATTTGTGATCCTTGAATTTTTCTCTTAAAATTTCAAGTTCGCTGATAATATCACACTGTATACACTCTACTCCACTAATTGCGTTTATTGGTTTTATGTCAACAGCAATCACACTCGCTCCTTTCTTAGATGCAACTTGTGACCATCCACCAGGAAAAGCGCCAAGATCAATAATTTTTTGCCCTTGTTGGAGTAGTTTAAATTTATCGTCTATTTCTATTAACTTATATGCCGAGCGCGATCTATAACCGTCCTTATTGGTTTTTTGCACATACTGATCATTCAAATGGCGATGTAGCCATCTTGTTGAAGATAACTTTCTACCTCTAGCTGTTTTTACTCTGGTCTTTATACTAATAACCTACTTATTATTGATTATATCTTTGAGCTCTTTTTCAACTACTTCTTTTACCAATGCATGTAGATACTTATTCAGCCACTCTGAAAGCTGAGGTTTTAAAAGAGATACAACTAATTCTTCAACAGTAAGATCCGCTCTTTTTTGTTGTTTATGCCGTAGTTCGCTTTGCATCTTTTCAAGCAATGTTTTAATTTCCTCCATATTTTCTTTTAAAACTAAATGCTCGTTACTTTGTTCTTGATAGCTCACTTTGTTATTACTCATTTGGATATTATCATACAAATTTTTCTCTTCTGAGTTGTAACTATTAAATTGGTTATTCATTTTCTCACTTTGGCAATTATTCTCTTCTTCACTATTTTCTTTTTCTTCGATGTCTTCTGGGTACTCCTCTTCAAGGCATAATACGTCATCATCTTCATCTATTATTTCTGCTCTATCACCACTTGGATTTTTACCCGATATAGCTTTTTTTATATCTTCTAGTATATCTTTTACAGATTGATTATCGCTCATACCATTAAATTTAAAGGTTTATACTATTTATCATAAAAAGCAAGTTGTAAACACTAATTACATAATTGCTTTTTGCCTGAATTAGATCGGAACGTGCTTTAAATAGTTCATCTTCAGTATCCAAAAGATCAATTGTGCTCTTTAAATTTAAGTTTACTTCTTGCGCAACTCCTTCCAATGCTAAAGCTGCTGCTTTTTCTGCTTCTTGACTTGCTTTAATAATAGCTTTTGCTGTCAGCACGTTATTCCAAGCATTTATAACTGCTTGTTCTATATTTTTTACTGCTTCGTAATAATCGTAAGTGGATTGTTTTGCATCCATTTTAGCTCTACTAACACCAAAAACATTAACTCCTCTTTTAAAGATCGGAATATCAAGAGTAAAGACAACATTCACATTTTCTAGTAACGTGTCCAATTTTATATTGTCCTTTCCAAAATTTTTACTTGCGCTTAGATTCAAAGAAGGAAGCCACTTGGAAGTTTCAGCGATCACTTCCATTCCGGCTGCTCTTTTTTGATAAACTGCTGCTTTTAGGGACAAGTTATTAGTTTTTGCTAATTGTAAACATTCATTTAATTCTGGTATAGAAGGTAGTTTACCATTAGTCTCGTGAAGATTATCAGCATCTTCACCAATTAAATGATAGTAAGCAATATTAGCGAGCTTTAATTCACCTTCAGCATCAACTCTTTTGGATATAGAAGATGAAAATTTTGCTTTTGCGAATAAAACCTCAGCATTAGTAACTTCTCCAAGAGAAAAGCGTTTTTTCATAGCTGACAAATGTTCTAAAGAAACACGTTCTTTATGTTCTCTCAGTTTTAATATTTCTGCCTTTTGTAAAACATTAACATATGCTTTCACAGCGCTGAGTGCAACTTCTTGCTTTGACTGCTGAAATCTAATTTTTGCTGCTTTAAGAAGATGACTTGATCGGCTAAATGTAGCAAAAGTGCCCCCACCGTCTATTATTCTTTGGCTTAATGTTAGACGCTTTCCAGAGTTTTGTCGATCGTTAATAATATTAAAATTACTATCGAAATTATATTGTAAATTAATGTCAGGTAAAAATCCAGCCAATCCAGAAGATTTCAGCTGTTTTTCAGCACTCTTATATTGGTAAAACTGAGACTTTATTTTTGAGCTGTTTTTGATAGCTTTGCTTATGGCTTCTTCCAAATCGATTGCATAGCAACCTATAGTACCAAAAGCAATTATAAGTATAATAATCAATCGAAACATTTTGCTTTCTAGCATGTTGTTTAAGTTATTAGCATAAATTACTTTAATAATCAATAACTAATGTTGTAACTAATGTTGTTGACACTATCAAGCAACTCAGTGTATCATAATCTACTGTTATGTATTGATATATGAAAACTTTTTTCTTAAAAGAGAAACAAGTCGATAAAAAATGGCTTGTTATAGATGCAGAAGGATTAGTAGTAGGAAGGCTTGCAGCGTTTGTAGCAGCGCTATTGCGTGGAAAGCATAAGCCTGAATACACACCTCATATGGATTGTGGAGATAATGTAATTATTGTTAATGCAGAAAAGGTACATTTTACCGGAAAGAAACTTAAAGATAAAATCTACTATAGGCATACAGGTTATTCTGGTGGTTTAAAGAAAACTACTCCAGATAATATTTTAAATGGCAAATTCCCTGAGCGTGTGATAAAAATGGCAGTAAAAAGAATGCTTGATGATGGTCCTATGGCACGTAGACGGTTTGAAAATTTGTATGTTTATTCTGGTTCAGAACATAAGCATCAAGGACAGCAACCTGAAAAAATAGATTTTGCCTCTTTAAATCGTAAAAATAAGAAATAATGGAGTAAAAAGTGAAAATAAATAATAATGATCAGCCAAAAAAGGCAATGATTGACTCACTTGGTCGTTCATATGCCACAGGTCGAAGGAAAGAATCTGTAGCAAGAGTATGGATAAAGCCAGGAAGTGGAAAATTTAGTGTTAATAAAAAAGATGATTTAATTTCTTATTTTAAAAGAGAATCAGTGTGTCAAATGATTAAAGCGCCATTCATAGTAACTTCTATGTTAGATAGGTATGATGTGTTTGCAACTGTAAAAGGTGGAGGACTATCTGGCCAAGCAGGTGCCTTAGCTCATGGAATAAGCAGAGCTTTAAGTAGTATAAGTCAAGATCTACACTCTATATTACGTAAGGGTGGATTCCTAACTAGAGATTCACGTGTTGTTGAGCGTAAGAAATATGGTCAACATAAAGCTCGGAAAAAATGTCAGTTTTCTAAGAGATAGTGATGTTTTTTGTAAATATTGTATAAATATTTGTGTAAAGCTTATGATGTTTCCTATTTTTAGAGTAAATTTAGTTGACTATTAGCATTAGCATAATATGCTATTTATGTGATTTTTCAATATTAAGGTAATTTATGAGTAAAGAAGATATAATAAACCGACTAAAACAAGATTGTGTTAGTCAGAATATAGACATAACAAAATCTGATTTAAGTAATGTTCATGACATGTTTATGGAAATGATAAAGGATCAGCTAAGTCGCAAAGGCGAAATACGTCTACATGGAATAGGTACATTCTCTACTGTTATAAATAAGGAGAGAAAATGCCGTAATCCTCAAAATGGTGAGATTATGACCGTTCCTGAAAAGACAAGGGTAAAATTTAAAATAAGCCAAACTCTTTTAAGTATTTTAAATAGCAAGCAAAAAGTATTATCTACTTAGATATTGTCATTTTCATCTTTTTAGTTACACTATGTAAGCCATGAAATATAGCCTCGCTGATTAAAGAATGGCCTATATTAAGAGCTGAGATGTGAGGTATCTTTTTTATTTCTTTAGCGTGTTTATAATTTATGCCATGTCCTGCGTGGCATTCTATTCCTAGATTATTAATGTATTCTGCAGAGTTAGTAATAAGTTTTAATTTTTCCTCTGATGGATTATCACAGTAATCCCCCGTGTGAATTTCTATTATGTCAGGCTTTCTTTCTAGCTTCTCAAGATATTTTAGTTGATTAATATTTGGATCGATAAACAGTGAGACTTTTATGTCAAAGCTATGCATTTCCTCTATTATACCAGAAAGTTTACTGTGCATATTCACGATATTCAGGCCACCTTCGGTTGTTAATTCTTCTCTTTTTTCTGGTACTATACAAATCGAGTAGGGTTTTACTTCTTTTGCTATTTTGAGCATTTCTTCCGTAGCTGCGATTTCAAGATTTAACTCAGTGCTAATGTTTTGTTTTAGATTGAATACATCCTCATCTCTGATATGCCTTCTGTCTTCTCGTAAGTGTACGGTGAGAAAATCTGCTCCAGCATTAATAGCTATTTTTGCTGCTTTTAATGGATCTGGATAAGAAGCTCCACGTGCGTTGCGAAGGGTTGCAACGTGATCAATATTAACGCCCAATTTCACAATTTACCTCAAAAATTATTTATAAATTATACATATTATTAGATCTTATGCATGTCATTGTTTAATGCCATAGCTGAAAGACGGAGCTAGCAGTTATACTAATTCTCATTGTTGACAAGTCAAATAAGAAATATTCAAAATTGTTTGATTGTGGAAGTGGAAAGAGAAGTAATAAATTTGCATACACTTGCCCTTTTTTACAGTTAATCTAGTTTATAGAACTACTCGTGGTAATCCAAATAAGATTTTTTCTCATAATCAAGTTATAGTAAACGGGGAAAATTTTTCGCATCTAAAAAATTTTAGATTTAGGATTGAAATTAATAAGTGGAATGATTATGTAGTGCATGTATTAGTAAAAGGAGGTACAACATGAGTAATATAGTTCATTTAAATAAAAACAATAATCGTGATAATTTTAGTGTAAGAGGGTTACAAAGAGCCGTTGATGACATATTTGATAGCTTCTTTACAGGATGGAACCCAGAGCTTTCTAAAAGAGGCAGTAGCCTACTACCAGTTTGTGACCTTTATGAAACAAAGGAAAGCTATTGCCTATCATTAGAGTTACCAGGTATTCCTAAAGAAAGCATAGACATTAGTATATCTGGCGATAACTTAATAGTGAAGGGTGAAAAAACATGTGATAATGAATCAAAAGATAAGCAGTTTTACCACAAAGAAAGGTACTATGGTTCTTTCTATAGATCTATTCAACTTCCAACAAATGTAGAGCAAGATAAGGTATCTGCCGACTTTTTAGATGGGGTATTGCATGTAACCATACCTAAATCAGAGAAACACATCAAGAAAATTGATGTAAAGTAATCAGTAAGTAATAGCAGGCTTCTGACCTTGAGGCTTGCTATTTTAATATCTGTTCAGCAGAGTGGCAAAATAAGGTAAACGAGAAAAGACAACTAAATGAGTGTCATGAAAGTAGCTGATGCTGGCTCCCTTATGAAGGTGTCATCTTAGCACCCAGACACTGATTTTTTAATTGAAAATGTTGTCTTGTTTGTGATAAATTTTGCTCGATGCCAGTGTCGAGCACTGGCATGACATTATAGAAGCTGGAATAGCTACTTGAATGACAATATTTGCTGTTTAATTTACCTTAAAAAATGAATATTCCTACAGCTACGTGTAAGCTACTTTCATGATACTCATTTACTTGTCTTTTTTGCCACTTTGCTGAACAGATATGTAAAATATGAAAAAAATACCAATAAAAAAAGGCCGTATTAACTTTAACAATTTAAAATGATTTAATGTGAAAACCATAGGCGCCAATTGTTTTTTTAACTTAAAAATAAAAGTCAAGTATCAGGAATTCTAGACATAAACCCTCCTATATGAATAAAGAGCTAGCAAAAATAAACTTATATATTTTTTGCTGAAATTTGATTATTTGGTGAAAAAACCTGCAGGTGAAGATAGATTTTGGATCCTAAAAAATCTTCATTCTCCACTATAATGAAGCCACCAGAGTCTGTCAAGTAATTTTTTATTTAAATTGCTTGCAATCTTTTTATACACTCATCTTTACCAAGAATTACCATGATATCGATGATTCCAGGCGCATCCATTATTCCAGTTATTGGGGCGCGTAATGAGTGGTATATATCGCTCATTTTTATATTATGTAATTTTGAAAATTCCTTAATCTGAGAAGATAAAAAATTCTTATTCCAATCTTCACTACCTACACTCGAAAGAAATGATGCAAGTAACTTAATTACATTGAGGTTAGATTTGACAATTTGCTGAGCTTCTTCACTAAAATCAACTTGAATATAAAATTTTGCTAAGTCCAATAATTCGGTCAAATAGTTTGCTCTTTTTTTCAGCTCTGTCAGTCCCTGCAGTAAATAGCCCTTTTTTTTGTCAGTTAGAGTATTTTCTCTAAGCATTAGAGTCAGAATATCTTCATTGCTCATATTACTAATATAGTGGTTATTCAAATGCTCCAGTTTTTTGAAATCGAGCCGTGCAGGTGAGCGACCGATGCTTTCTAAATTAAACCACTCTATTGCTTGCTCATCGCTAATAATCTCATCGTTGCCATGACTCCAGCCAAGTCTTAGCAAGTAATTACGCATTGCCTGTGGCAATATTCCCATCTTTTCATAATCGCAAACACTTGTTGCACCATGCCTTTTAGATAACTTATTCCCGTCTTCTCCATGAATAAGCGGTACGTGTGCAAAGCGTGGGACATCAAAATCAAGAGCTTGGTATATTAGTAATTGCTTGAAGGTATTAGTGAGATGATCAGAGCCACGTATAATATCGGTTATTCCAGCATCATGGTCATCAACCACTACAGCAAAAATATATGTTGGAGTATTGTCAGAGCGCAAGATTACTATGTCATCAAGCTGGTCGCTACTTATTGTAACTTGGCCGTATATTTTATCGTCAACAACAATATCTTCTGAGTCTGGCACTTTGAAGCGAACAACAGGCTCTGCATTTGATGTTGAATGAGTACACTTATGCTTATATATTTTTCCTTCTTCCCTTGCTCTTATTTTCTTCTCCGCAACTTCATTCTCGGGGCAGTAACAATGATACGCCCTACCCTTTTCAACTAAAAGATTTGCAACTTCAATATGTCTATCTATTCTTTTTGATTGATATACTATTTCTCCATCATAGCTTATTCCAAGCCATTTTAACCCATCTATTATTGCATCAATTGCTTCCTGTGTTGAACGTTTTCTGTCGGTATCCTCAATCCTTAGTAAAAACTGGCCACCATGACGCTGCGCATAGAGCCAATTAAACAAAGCTGTGCGAGCTCCTCCAATATGTAAAAATCCTGTTGGTGATGGAGCGAATCTAGTGACTATACCTGGCATATTTGTCTATTGTGATAACGTAACCGATGATAACTAAAATTTGTACTTGCAACAACGTGGAACTATAGTAAATTTGAAAGATCAATTTACATTTATTTTTAACAAACTGCATTGTATAATTTAATATTAGTGAATGCAGTGAGGTGTATATATGGATAATTTATTTGAAATTGCAAGAAAAGGGAATGTGGATAAATTTGTCGATTCTTGCAAGGAAAGAGTTGCTTGTGTAGCTAAGCATAGAATTGATGAAAATGGAAACCCATTTCATATAGCAGCAAGTAAAGGGTTTCTATTATCTGCGTTACAGAAGATCATAAAGGATTTAGAAGAAAGTACCAGGGTTGAGGTTGAAAAAGCAAAAGACTGGGAAGAAGTAAAAAGATTAGAAAAGGAACTTAAGAATAATAAGAAATATATTAAGGAAGCACTCCTCGATAAAAGCTATATTAAGGATAATAAGGCAGTATCACCTCTTTACTTCTTGGATCCTTCAGAGCAGAAGGAAGTTAAGCAAATTGCAGATATAAAATGTGGCTTTATATGTAATAAGAAGTTTCATATATGCTTATATATAGTAGGAGCTATAGTGTGTGCTACCGCTATGTGTGTATCTTTGTATCTTCTATTTTCGGCTTCTCAATCTCTTGCATTGGCTTCAATAGCAACAATAGCTTCTGGAGGATCTTCATATCTGTTATTTAAGGCATGTAATGAAGTATATGGCCTCTATAACGAAAGTACTATAGTGACAGATCCTGATGTTATGCAACTTTTAGATAGTGGTTTAGCCCCAGTGTGAAGTATTTGCAGGTAGTAATATAGAAATTTACTTTCTTAACTTAAGAAAGTATACTTATAAGATGATAAGAAAGAAGTATAGTAAGATTTTAGTAGCGAACAGAGGGGAGATTGCCTGCAGAATAATCAAAACTGCGCACAAGATGGGCATATCTTGTGTGTCTGTGTACTCAGATGCAGATGCAAATTCTGTGCATGTAAAGCAAGCAGATGAGTCAAGGCACATTGGCCCTTCGCCTGCTTATCTTAGTTACTTAAATATCGAAAAAATATGCGAAGTAGCAGTTGAAACAGGTGCCGAGGCGGTTCATCCTGGCTATGGGTTTTTAGCAGAAAATCCAGATTTTCCCCGTGCTCTGGAAAAACATAACATAGATTTCATTGGTCCAAGTGCAGAAACAATAGAAGTTACAGCCAATAAAATAACGGCAAAAGAAGAGGCAAGAAAAGCTGGAGTAAATGTAGTGCCAGGATATATGGGTAAGATCGAAGATGCTGCCCACGCAGCCATCGTTGCTGAAGAGATTGGTTTTCCCGTTATGCTCAAAGCTGCATCAGGTGGTGGTGGCAAAGGAATGCGAATTGTATATTCCAAAAAAGAAATTGAACTAGCATTTACATCAGCAACAAATGAAGCAGAGAAAAGTTTTAAAGATGGCAGTATTTTTATAGAGAAATATATAGAGCTGCCAAGACACATTGAAATACAAATCATAGCAGATAAATACGGCAATATAGTGTGTCTTGGGGAGAGAGAGTGCTCGGTACAGAGGAATAACCAGAAAATAATAGAAGAAACACCAAGCCCATTTATTAGTGAAGAAGTAAGACAAAAAATGTATGCTCAATGTGTTTCTTTGGCAAAGCAAGTTGATTATTTTTCAGCAGGTACTGTCGAGTTTGTTGTAGATAAGAACCAAAACTTCTATTTTCTTGAGGTAAATACGAGATTACAAGTTGAGCATCCAGTAACAGAATTTGTCACTGGAATAGATATAGTGGAAGAGATGATCAGAATTTCTTGCGGAGAAAAATTAAGATTTGGTCAGAATGATATTAAACTTATTGGCTCTGCAATAGAAAGCAGAATTTGCGCTGAAGATCCATCAAAGAGATTTTTTCCTTCCAGCGGAAGAATCAAATATTACGACAAACCAGATGATGTAAGAATAGATGATGGAGTAGCTAGCGGTTCAGAAATCAGCATGTTCTACGACTCAATGATTGCAAAAATTATAACCTATGGAAAAGATAGAATAGAAGCAATCAGCAGAATGCAAAAAGCATTGTCTGAATGTTATATAGAAGGAGTAACAAATAATATAGAATTTCTAGAATCCATTTTCCATCATCCAAACTTTATTGCAGCAAAACTCCACACAAGATTCATTCCAGACCATTATCCTAGTGGGTTTCAAGGCGATTTTATCACAGAGGAATATATTAAAATATTTATTTTTGCTGCACTGTATGTTCACTTAGAAAATGAGGGAAAGTATTACAGTAAGTCAACAGATGAAGCATTCATAGTGAAAATAGATGACAATGAGTACTCCGTAAATGCAAAGTATCAAGATAACACATTAACAACAGTATATAACCACAATAAATACTCCGTGGTAGGTAAGTGGAAATCAAGTTACAGATTACTATATATCACAATTAATGATGATACCAATATAGCACTTAAAATAGAAAGGCAAGGTAGCAAATACTTTATAAGACACGCAGGTATGAAAGCTAAATGTTGTGTATTGAAACCTCATGTAGCTGAACTAAGCAAATTAATGCTAAACAACAAAACAGAAGGGATTTCAGTAGACGCTGTAAAATCTCCAATATCCGGTTTATTGGTTAAATTACACGTCAATGCTGGAGATCAGGTAGAGGTAGGACAACCTCTCTTTGTTGTGGAGGCAATGAAAATGGAAAATATAATATGTGCTGAATCAGAAATGGTGATAAAAAATATCCCTGTTAAAGAAGGAAAAAATATACATGCTGGTGATTTGGTATTAGATCTGATTTCTTAAATAACGCAAGCAGTATAAACCTGATCCAAATAAGATAAATGAAAACATTTGATGGGCTATAGCAATAGCCATTGGTATATGCAGCAACAAAGTGACTATTCCTAGAATTACCTGAATGATGACGGAGAATAGCATAACATATAATGGTTTTATACTGGCATTTTTTATTGTGAGTATTGCTGTCAGAACTAATATCAGCAATGCCAATGCCCGGTGTATGAATTGCACTGTTACTCTATTTTCAAAGATATTTAGCCAAGCAGGCTGTAAGTAAAATAAATCTTCCGGAACAATTTGTCCATCCATTAGTGGAAAGGTATTATAAATTAAACCAGCATTTAGCCCTGCAACAAATGCACCGAAGATTATTTGTACTGTCACTAGGATTAAAATTATCCATATGTAACATGTAATGTTGCTATTAATTTTAATTATCTGTTTTGGTTTGATTTGGTAATCAAAAAATTGATATGACAATAATGCAAAGATAACCAACGCAAGCAGTAAGTGAAGTGCGAGCTTATAGTGACTAACATGAGGATTAGATACCAAACCGCTTTTAACCATATACCAACCGGCAAAAGCTTGTAAAATTCCAAATAATAGTGCTGTAGATAACCTTATTACTGCATTTTTAGGTATTCTTTTTTTTAGTGTAAAGTATATAAATGGTAAGATAAAAACTAAACCTGTCAGCCTTGCAATTAACCTGTGCACATATTCTATTAAGTATATGGTGCGAAACTCTTCCATACTCATACCATAATTAAATGCTTTATATTCAGGTGTAGCTTCATATTTTGATTTTTCTTTTAGCCAGTCTTGTTCACTCAGCGGTGGCAATGTTCCGGTAATTGGTTTCCATTCCGTGATTGACAATCCTGCTTTTGAAAGTCTGGTAAATCCACCAATTCCCACCATGCAAATCACCATGAGAGAGCAGAGAAAAAGCCAAATAGCTACAGGTTTTGCTTCCATAATCCATGCTGAGTTTTATTCCATTGCTGAGGGTGAATAACAAATTCCCACAAAGCGAGAAAAGCTGCAACGCTATGTAGTAGACTATAGACGGGAAAAAATATTGATACTATATAAAAATAAAAAGGCATTTTTTGTTGTCTGATAGCTATTATCAAAAAAATCAAGTTAATACCGTATACTATTATAAAATAATATAAGAATAATTCATTCAAAATTTGAGTCAGCACCAATGAAAGTAACAAAAAAGGAGTCGTGAAAAATATAAAAGCTGAGGAACCAACAAAAAGGTTTAATAGCAAAACTCCCTTAAGCCCAGTGTGCTTAAAAAGTAATTTTATATTTTTTAAATGAACGATATAAGTTTGCATATAACCTTTAATCCAGCGTGCTCTTTGTTTGATCCAAGCAAACACAGTAGTTGGTGATTCTTCCAATGTTTCTGAATCAATAATCCTGGTTTTATATCCCATTTGCGCAAGTCTCAAACCAAGGTCAGCGTCTTCAGTGACATTGTAAGCATCCCAAAAAAGCACTTTCTTTAAAATTTCCACTGAAAAATGGTTACTGCTACCACCCAAAGGTATTGGCATGTTCATTTTTTGAAATCCAGGCAAAAAATATTGAAACCAGTTCATATACTCAAGAGAAAAGAATTTTGTAAGAAAATTGCAACCAAAGTTATAGTAATTTAATTTCGCCTGTACACAAGCCAACTTTTCGTCGCCCTTATTAAATTCAATTAGTGCTTTTTTTAACTGCAACGGATCTGGCTTGTCATCTGCATCATATATTACCACATACTTTCCTCTAGCAAAGCTCATAGCATAATTGCATGACTTAGCTTTTGTTCTAGGCAGAGAATGAGGCACTTTTATTACTTCAAAATACTGTGGTAAAGTGCATTTTTCTATAGCTGCCAACATTTCTTGATCATCGCTCTCTATCACAAGCTTTACATCTAATTTTGATTTTGGATAATCCAAACTTTCAATGCTCTTAATCAATTGCTTTATAACCGCATTCTCTTTAAAAGCAGGCAATAAAATAGTATATATAGGTTCATTCATCTTATCATAATCTGCTTTTTGGTTAGAAATTTTACGCAAGCCAAAAATTTTAGTTACAAATTTGAATAAAGAACTAGAACATCCGATTATAAATATCAACACCAAAGCAAAATATGCATATTTTTTTGTCAGTGTTAAAGTCGAAATCATAACAAAGAAAGAGGAAAAAAAGATTGAACTGAGCCTAATGCTTTTAGCTGAAAAATTAGGATTCTTATAATATAAGTAGTTACTTGCGAATTCTGAAATACCAAAGTGTGAGTTAAGAAGATTTAAAATCTGTTTGCTATCTACTTTTATCAATACATATTCAATACCGTAATGAGATTCGACCCAAAGGTTGATATCTTGGCTTATGTCTTCAACCATAAAAAAAGTAGTATCATTTAATTTTTGCCAAGGAATTATATTAAACCTATAGTAGAAAAGTTTCTCTTGTTCTTTGCATAAACTAGAATCAAATTTAATTTTTTCTACATTATCAGTTTGAAGTACAGGCATTAAACTTAATGCAACTTTTTGCTCAAGTCACGTGAAAACGAAGATATAACCTCACTACTACGCTTATCATCTTTACGTTCATGCATTATTTTTTTTACAGCATCAGCAGCTATACTCGCTGTGTTAGCTTGTAAATCCCCAAGAGCTTTTTCAACTTGGTCAGTAACTTTCTTCAAATTAGAATGGGAATTTTCATCTAACGTTTGATCGAGTTGCTGTCTATTATGCTTAATAATACTATTAGCCTTATCAAGTGCTTCATTCATCATTTTGTTAACTTCTGCATCTAATCTTTTGTATTTTTCAGAAGATTTTTTGTAATACTCCAACATATCTTTTCTGAATTTTTCAGTTTCTTCACTTGAAAACTTGCTTTTGTTACGTTTATTGTTAAGCGCGTTTTTTATTACCTTCCTTAACAATTTATATGAGAGGATAAAACCTACTAAAAAAGCAAGGCTTATAACTAGTAATGTAGACATAAAAACCCTAAAATTCTTTTGACACCAAGTCAGCAACAAATTCCTCTTCAATCTCAGAATTAGTTAACTTAGTATAGTAAATCAAAGCAATACTAGTAGCCATTTGTTTTAATTCACTAATATACTTAGATTTAAATTGTACTACCTTTTCTTCAACAAGTTTAATCATCTTCTTGTCTTCCTCTTCCAATATATCCTTAACATTCGCTCTCATTTCTTCTACTTGAGCAAATGCATCATCTATGATTTTTTTTGCCCGTACTCTAGCTTGATTTAAAGCTGCATTATACTTGGCAATTTGCTCTTCTGTAAGTCTTAAAAGGTGAATAGAACTATTAAATGAATCTAACACTTCTTTACTTCTAGTGCTTATTATTTCATCTAACTTCGGTAAAAACAAACAACTGACTACAAAAAAAAGTGAAGAGAAAAAAATTAAAAACCAAAAAATTTGAGAAGAGAAAGTTGAAACATCAAGCTGTGGCATCTGTTAAGCAGCAAATATTAATAACATTGCAAGTACAAACGCAAGCAACCCCATGATTTCAACCATGGCAGCACCAATATAAACGTAACTTTTCATTTTACCTTCTGACTCAGGATTTCTCGCAATCCCATTTAACATAGCAGAGAAGATATTAGCTATACCTAAACCAGCACCGAGCATTCCAAATACAGCCAAACCAATTGCTATAAATTTTAAAGCCACTAAATCCATATATTACCTTTAACTATTTCTTTATAATATAATTGTAAAATATTCTGCAAGGAAGTCAATTACTTTACTGCATCTGACAAATATACACATGTTAATATAGTAAATATATAAGCTTGCAAAACTGCAACAAATACTTCAAATCCTATTAGTGCAATTATAAACAAAAAAGGTGCAGGTGTAAAAAATATGTTCATATTTATGACGAATCCTGCTATCACTTTGATGATTGTATGACCCGCAATCATATTTGCTGCAAGCCTTATTGATAAACTAATCGGTCTTACTAAATAAGCAAATAATTTAATAATGATGATTATAGGTGCAAGCCACGAAGGAGTTCCTTTTGGTAGCAATATGCGTAAAAATTCTACTCCTCTTTCTTTAAACCCAACAATCGTTATATAAGTAAAAACCACCATTGATAAAGCGAAGGTAACTATCACATGACTTGTAACTGTGAAACTATAAGGAAGAACACCAACTAAATTACACGATAAAATGAAAATAAATACTGTAAATATCAAAGGAATGTGCTCCAAACCTTTGCTTCCAGTGTTACTTTCTATTATTGAAACAACAAAATCATATACATATTCAACTGCAGCTTGCAAATATCCTGGTATTACTGCACCTTTTCTTATTCCAAGGAGCAAAAACAGTACCATTAATATCACCGAGATCATCATAAAAAGAGATGAGTTGGTAAAGTTTATGTCATACCCAAATAATTTTGGTAGTTCTATTATTGTATATACTTTAAATTGTTCTAGCGGATTTAACGCCATTTTGACCCTGTATACTTAAACTGCAGCAGTAAATAAAGTATAAATTTTATAAAATAAAGTCAAGAATTAACATAAGGAGCTCTGTATTATTATAGCATTAATATATTAACAAAATATACAATTAAAATGCAAATTATAGTCAGCTACCAATCTTATTCTAAATTCTTGACTTAACATCTTATTTTAACTATAATTTAATTTTAATATGAGGCAATTATGAACGAAATAGATTTTACTAATCCACCTTTAAATTTAGAACAGGAATGTGGTAACGGGTACATCAAGTTTACAGATTATTCTTCTAACTCAGACACTGGTCTTTTCCACATGGCAGGTGAAATGCTAAATGAAAGCCATGATGTTATAGGAAATTTCACTGGTGATGCTTACATTTATAATTTCCATATAGATGATCACAATATGAACATTCAACTCTGCATGGAAATGGACTGCAAAGGTGATATAAAGAAAATTCTTTCTTTGTAGAAAAAGTAGGCTTCTCCTTCGTTTTTTACAATTAGAGAAGCTACTCACTACAACAAGCTTTAAAATCATTATATTTTACATTACAATAACTTTTTTATTTTCTGTTAAATAAATGAAGTTCACATTATCTTGGTTATTAGAGTACTTAGAAACCAATGCTAGTTTAGAGGAAATTACTGATAAATTAACTCACATAGGGTTGGAAGTAGAGAATGTGATCGACAATTCCAGATTGGCCGGGTTTGTTGTTGCAGAAGTATTAGAAGTCGCACCTCATCCAAATGCTGATAAATTAAAATTATGTAGAGTAAATGATGGAAGTAAAGTTCTGCAGATAGTCTGCGGAGCAAAAAATGTTAAAGAAGGCATGAAGACTGTACTTGCATCTCTTGGTAGCACATTGCCAGAAAGCAACTTTACAATTAAGCCTACAAAAATAAGAGGAGTGCTAAGTGAAGGGATGCTCTGCTCTGCCTCTGAGCTTTCGCTGACTCAAGATGAAAGTGAAGGAATAATCGAGCTTTCTGATGATTATAAAACAGGAGATAAATTTTTCAATTGCGATCCTGTAATTGACATAAACATCACTCCAAACCGTGGAGATTGCTTAGGTGTTTATGGAATAGCACGTGATCTAGCAGCAACTGGAATTGGAACGTTAAAGACTTTAATCATTCCACAACTTACCGCTTCTATGAACTCACTAATAAACGTCAAAGTCATCGATGGGGAGAGTTTTATTAGTGGAGTATATATCACTAATGTAAAAAATAAAGAGAGTCCAAAATGGCTAAAAGATAAATTGGAATCGATAGGAATGCGCTCCATTTCTGCAATAGTTGATATTACTAATTACATTATGATATCTTTCGGGCGCCCGATGCACGCGTATGATGCAAAAAAAATAGAAGGAGAGCTCATAGTACGCAAAGCAAATGATGAAGAAAAATTTATTGGTTTAAATGATAAAGAGTACTTATTAAACAAAGACATAAGCGTTATTTCTGATGATAAAAATGTTCATGGAATTGCTGGAATTATGGGCAGCAAGTATAGCGAATGTACACTTAAAACTACTGATATCTTTTTAGAGTCTGCTTGGTTTGACCCCATCTCCATCACTAAATCTTCAAGGCAGCTAGGCATCTCCACAGACTCAAGTTACAGATTTGCACGTTCAATTGACCCTGAATTTACCCTTGATGGACTCAATCTTGCAGCCAAAATGATTTTGGATTTATGTGGCGGAGAAGTGTCAAGCATAGTGTCTGCTGGCAATTTGAATAAGGCTGATACCAAGATAAATTTTGATTATCAAGATGCAAACAAACTTGGAAGTGTATCTGCATCACCTAATGAGCTATTCGATATTTTAACAAAGCTAGGGTTTAGTATCGATAAAAAAACCGAAGGTAATTGGAATATACAAGTACCAAGCTGGAGACCAGACATAAAAATACCTGCTGACCTAGTTGAAGAGGCAGTAAGAATATACGGCTATGATAAAATAAAGGAAGAGCAACTAGCAGAAGACGTTACAGTAGAAGAAGAGACACAAGATGATTTGCGCATTTTAATGACAAGCAGAGGATTTCATGAAGTGATAACTTGGTCTTTTATGAGTGAATCAATAGCTGAAAAGTTTGGTTACTTGAATAAGTTATTCATTATCGACAATCCATTTAATAATAACTTCAATATAATGAGGCCAAGTGTCATACCAAATTTGTTGCAAGTCACTGCAGATAATATTGCTCACGGGATATCTGATCTCGCAATTTTTGAAATTGGACCAATTTATAATGGTGAGGCTCAGTCTAAGTACGTTTTAAGTGGAATTAGATCAGGAAATAATTCGCCGAAAAACCACTATAACACTGATAGAAAAATAGATATTTTTGACGCAAAGGCTGACCTCATAACAGCTTTGGAACTTTTTAATGTCAATTGTGATAATTTAGCAATAGAGAGAGCAGAAAAAGAATATTATCACCCAGGAAAATCAGGCTCCTTATCTTTTAGAAGTAAAATAGTTGGTTATTTTGGAGAATTGCATCCGAGTATATTGGATTTTTTTAACATCAAACAAAAAATTGTAGGCTTTGAGTTGATATTAGAAAATATCGAAAATTTACCTATAAGTAGAAAAAAATTTATCGATTATAAATATCAAAGTGTAAAACGCGACTTTGCATTCATTGTAAATAAAGATGTAGCAGCAGGCAGTATAATCAATATGGTGAAAAAAAGCTCAGAGCTCATCACAGAAGTTTTGATATTTGATGTATATCATGGAAACAATATAGAATCGAATAAGATGTCTATAGCATTTTCAGTTACTTTCTGCTCTCCAACTCACACTTTAACTGAAGAGGAAATCCAAAAAGAATCAAATATGATAGTCAACTTAGTGTGTGAAAATACTGAAGGAACTTTGAGAGCTCATCATTAAGCCATAATCGCCGTTTCCTGATTTTGCTGTGTCACGTTTACTTCATCCAATTTATTTCCTATCTTGAATTCAATATCCTTGAAAAACCTATCCCACATTCCATGCAAATGCTCTTCTACTTTAGGCCATACATCATTTTTAAATGTCGTTCCATCATCAGAAAATAAATTACCCAAAAAAACTCCTACTTCCTCATAACTTGATTGAAAATGTTGAAGAAATGTTTCTACTTCCTTATGAGTATCATGTGCCACACTCAACGCTTTTCCTTCTGTGCTCTTATCCCCACGCATTGCAACGGCAAGACCTGTTTGAATATATCCCAAGCCTGTCCTAATAGCTTTTATAGGCTGCAGCCATGAACTCTTATCACTTTTTGGTACATTATTTACTATATTTTCCACCAACCTATTTATTAAAGGAGACAATAAATCTTGACAAAAATGTTTGATATTGTCTTTTGTCTTAATCACAGGACTTTTTATGCACTTTTCTGCCAAATAGTACTCAAGTTCTGCTCTCTCTAGTAACTTCTTAATTGCTTCTTCGTTAAAAATTTCATGCTCGAACGCCTTCAGTAAATCATCTTCTATTATTGCAAATTTTATTTTTTCACGAGATTCTAGTTCTTCTCTATAATCATTTATTGTTTTTTCATTTATCAATAATCCTTTTTCTTCCAATTTCAACTGTTCTAATGTTTTTAGAATTTCTTTGTTATTTTCTAAGTGCTTCTGTACTAGCTTTGTATTTGGATGCTTTTCTCCTCTTCTCTCTTGCTCATCTTTTAAGTACTTATTTAAATCCTTACTCCCTTCTATTATTTTTCTCAATAGCATAGGTTTTTCAGGTCTTTTTAAGTATTTTTCAATTCTCACTCGATGTGAATTAATCTTTTCTACTAGATCTGGTGCCTCCCTTTCTAATAACTTACATGAATTCTCTATACCCTTTGCTTGACTTTTAAACAAATCTTGCGTTTTACGTTTCGTTATTTCTAAATACATCTTTGCTATAAAAGCATTCACTTTACCTGAAGCTTCTTCTAAACTTTCCACATTCAAAGGACCTTTTATCTCCTCTTCTAAATCTCGAAACTGGTCTATTAAGCTTAGTATTCCTAACAGGCCTAACTCACCCTTTGCTTTTTTCATTACTGATTTTATTAGCTTTTGCTCAACTTCTTGATCATTATACTCGAACTTAAAAAGATCCTCTAATTTCCTTTTTAAATCATCATTTATTGAGTTATTTCCCTCTTTATCATCAGACATTTTTTCTAATTCTTGACGTACACTGTGATACCTTTCATGCCCTGCCTTTCTTAAATTCTCAATCTCTTTTTTAGCACTATTTAGAGCTGTTTCTGTTTCTTCACGATACTTCTCTTTATAAACATCAATGATTGTCCTTTCAGCTATTTTCCCTTCTTTTATAAGCTGTTTCCATTTTGCTTTAAATACAGGAAATTCACTATCTTCTAAGATATCTGGTACTTTTGCTCCTGCTTCTCTCAAATCTTTGATTATCACTTCTTTCTCATTTGGTAATTCCTTACCTTGACTTTCTAATTTCTGTTTCACTAAAGTATTTTTTAGCTCATCCTCCAGTGCAAAATCTTTTCCCCGTCTATTTTGCTGAAACTTAATTGCTTGTATAAAAGCAACTTGATAAGCATTTTCTATTAAGTGAGTTGTCAACTTAGAATCTATGCTACTCACCACTTTCAACCTGAACTCGCTTAACAATTCCTTCAGCTTATCATATGTAATCTCTTTCTTTTCTAGCTTCACCAGCTCTTCCATAGTTCTTGCGCATCCTTGAATGGAAGTTGCAAGTATATCCTTGATTTCATTACGCAATGGCTTAAGACCATTTTTTAAATTGATGTTAGTTGACAATTTCAGTACAATGTTATGCTCCGAATCCCTCGTTACACTAAACCACTGATTATTTTCATTCTCACATAAGTCTCTAAGTAATCGTTTAAATTGTGGTGGAAATTTTATTTCCATATCCCACGCAATATTTGGTCCAGGATTTCCCTTCTCATGAAAAGATACCTCTATATTTTGGTGCTTATTAGAATACTGCCCCATACTTATTTTAAGAGCAGTAACTAAAGAGTGAGATAACTCTCTATTTAAAAGATAAAAAGTAGCCAAAGCAACTGTTGCAGGAACGATTAAGGCTACAAGCACAGTCACATTAACAAAAATTGCCATTGCAGCAAGAGCGCCATATGCCAATCTTTTTGGCACACCTGTTTCACTCTTTTTTGTCTTATCTTCACCTACATCAGCTTGTGTCTTGCTGTCTGCTTTAAATCTACTATATATGACTAACCCCATTGCAGTAAAAACAATATAAGGAAGTACTAAAACTGATAGAGCTAAATTTAACACTTTCTTTTCTGGGCAAGCTCTATTTATTTCCCTAAATATTTCGCTTGATATATTATACCAGGAAGTAAAAAAGTCAGAGTTGTAATCTTTATAATGAAATATACTGAGTGGAATATCAAAAGTAGCAGCCTTGCTATCAAAGAATTCTTCCACTTCCTCTAAATCAGAAATAAATTCTCTCTCTTCTGAAGTAACAACACCTAAATCATTCCCTTCTTCTACATTAGAAACATCTTCCATAGCATCAAAAAACTCTTCTTCCTCTTCCAAAGCAACATTGGAAATAGATTGTACTTTATCTAAATCATCATTATTGTTATTTAAATCAACAATTTCTTTACAATCATCTGCAACAATCTGATTCATACTACAAACCTACCTAAAGCAGTCTCAGTATATCATAAATATTACTAACTTTGCAACTTTATTAACTTAATACCAACTATCAAATCTTGATATTCTTTAGAATAGAAATCGGCCTCGATCTCTTTATTAGTATCCAAAGATAAGGCAAGGGTCTGTTCTTTTATATATTTATTCCATGTAGTTATTGCTTCCTTAATTTTCTCATCTTCTGCTTTAATTATTACTCTGATTCTATCTGATATATGGAAATCAGCTTGTTTTCTAGTTTCTTGAATAAGCCTCACAACATCTCTCGCGAGTCCTTCTAGAATTAGTTCATCATTGAGCTCAGTACTCAGAACAACAATCCCTTTATTGTTATCAAATACAGAAGAATATTCACTATTTGCTTTTAATAATAGTTCATACTCACCTTTTTCTATAGTATAGCTCTCTGTTTCATCTCCCAGAAATATTTGCTCATTCTCAATTTGTCTCCACTTTTCTTCTTTGACATATTGAACTAGTTTCTTGATTTTATCTGCAACCTTCTTACCAAGTAGCGGAAAATTTAGTTTTAGCTCTAGTGACGCAACTTCTTTCAAATCACTTACTATTTCTAGTTCTTTTACATTCACCTCATCTCTTATTATCTCTTGATATTCATTTTTAAGGAAATCGCAGGAAGACCTATGATAAATGGTCATACTGCCAAGTGGCTGCCTGATGCGCATGTTAAACGTATTTCTGATGGATAATGCAGAGTTACATATCTCTCTTACCAAATCCATCTTGGCAATGAGTTCACTGTCATATCTATCTGATTGTGGAAAATCAGCCAAATGAACAGATGTTTCTTTGTACTCAAGCCCTTGCCATATAGTCTCTGTTATGAGTGGCAACAAAGGAGCTGCAGCCCGTAGTATGTAATAAAAAACTGTGTATAGAACATTATAAGCATCAGTTTTGTCTTGATCTAAATCATTTTTCCAAAAACGCTCACGACTACGACGAATATACCAATTATTTAACACTTCAAAGAAATTCATCAGGGTTTTACAAGCCTCTTGGGAATTATAGTTGTTCATAGAAGCTTGTATACTTTCCACAGCTTCAAAACATTTGGAAATCATGTAGCGATCAATGGTACTCTGATAATCTTTACAAACCTCAGCTCTAATTCCATCTGCATTTGCATACATGGTAAAAAAGTGATAACTATTCCAAATAGGTTTTATTACGTCCTTCAGAATATCTCGTATCGATTTTCCTTCTTTGTCGAGTAGTAAATTACCACCGCAAACAATGGAACCAGATAGCATAAGAAAACGCAGCGCATCAGAACCACATTTGTCAAAAACCTCCATTGGATCTGCATAATTATTTAAACGCTTGGATAATTTCTGACCTTTCACATCAAGAACCACACCGTGGCATATGCAATTCTTAAATGGCTCACTATCAAATAAAGCAGTGGAAAGCACAAAAAGCGTATAGAACCATCCTCTTGTTTGTGCTATATATTCAGTGATAAAATCCGCAGGGAAATTTTTCTCGAACCATTCTTTATTTTCAAACGGATAGTGAACTTGCGCGAACGGCATCGAGCCAGACTCAAACCAACAATCAAACACATCAGGCACACGACGCATAACTGATTTTCCTGTTGGATCATCAGGATTTGGTCTCGTCAAAGTATCGATAAACGGTCTGTGCAAGTCATCTATCTTAACATTAAAGTCTCGCTCTAGTTCTGCTATTGAGCCATACACATCCACTCTTGGATATTTTGCATCGTCTGATTTCCACACAGGAATTGGAGTACCCCAGAATCGATTGCGTGAAATAGACCAGTCGCGCGCTCCTTCAAGCCATTTTCCAAATTGACCATCTCTAATGTGGTTTGGTATCCAATTAACTCTCTTATTTAGCTCTACCATTCTGCTTTTGAATTTTGTAACGGCAACATACCAAGAAGGCATAGTGCGGTAGATTAAAGGAGTGTCAGTTCTCCAGCAGTGTGGATAATTGTGAATATATTGCTCAGTTTTAAACCAGCTCCCCTGCCTTTTTAATTTCTTGATTACTGTATCATTGGCATCAAAAACATGAACTCCTGTTAAATCTGAAACTTCTGCAGTAAATTTCCCACCGTTATCAATTGGACAAACAGCTCGAATATCATGGCTTTGGCAAAGGTAAAAATCTTCTTCACCAAATCCAGGAGCAGTGTGCACAACACCAGTACCATCTTCTCCTGTAACATAATCAGCAATGAAAACACGGAACGCATTTTTTGTATCTTTAAAGTAATCAAACAGTGGTTTATAAGGAAGACCTGCAAGATCACTCGCTTTAAGTTTTGTATTACAGTTTTCATATTGAATATTGCTTTGTTCACAGTGGCTGACAAATTTCTCTAAATAACTTTCAGCAAAGATGCAGACTTCACCATTTACTAACACCATACAATACTCAATATCCTCCCCTACTGCCAGTGCAAGATTGCTCGGCAACGTCCAAGGCGTTGTAGTCCAAGCAAGTAATCTACATTTTTGTTTAAATTGCTTTGGATTTTCTAAAAGTTCAAAAGCAACAGTTACAGCTTTGCTAATTTTTTCTCTATATGCATTATCAAGCCTTGTTTCAAAATTAGAGAGTGGAGTTTCGCACGCCCAGCTATAGGGAACAACGCGTATTGATTCATACACCAGACCTTTATCATAAAGCTGCTTAAATGCCCACATGACCGACTCCATGAATGACTTATCCATAGTCTTATAGTCATTGTGAAAATCTACCCATCTTGCTTGTCTATTTACATACTTCTCCCATTCTGATGAAAATTTCATCACAGAAGTACGGCAATGATTATTGAATTTTTCAATGCCAAATTTCTCTATCTCAGTTCTACCAGATATTCTAAGTTCCTTTTCCGCGCCCATCTCAGCCGGTAGCCCATGGCAATCCCAACCAAATCTGCGTTCAACCCTTTTTTGCAGCATAGTTTGATATCTTGCAAATGCATCTTTTATAAAACCAGTAAGCAAGTGTCCGTAATGCGGAAGTCCATTTGCAAACGGAGGCCCATCATAAAATACAAAACAATGATCCTTGGAACGTTTCTCGACTGACTGCTCAAAAATTTTATTTTCCTGCCAAAATTTTATGATTTCCTTTTCTAGCAATGAAAAATCAGGACTGCTGCTTGTATCAGGATAATACTTCATATTCATTTTAACTGGATAAAATCAAAGAATATAGAGCTTTCTGGAAAATTACAAATCCAAAAACTCTGTTTCTATAAACATTGATAGGTGTTGACATTATTATACAGCATATTAATAAATCAGACTTATTTACTTAAGTTAAAGATGAATAAAGACAATAACAGTTGGCCTTATCAGAAATTTCACGATGCTAACAAAAATAATAGTAAAAGCAGCGTTATTTGGAGATCGCTTTCTTATGAATATAATAATTCTGGAAAGGTTGAAAAAGTACACTATCAGTGGGAAAAGAAAAAAAATCCCGCAAATCTATTATATCAAGTCTCATATGATTGCGTAACAGAGAGTTGTAGTCCTTTAAGGATTAAATCTAGATAGCTTATAAACTTATAAAAACACACAAAGTGCTTCTACATGAGAGCATAGGAGCACTTTTCTCTAATTAGGCAGCGCATCCCAACAAACTATTTTGCCGAGCTTCCAATATCCTTACATTTACTATTTTATCTTTGTATTTATCGTCAGGGTCATCAACGCATACTGATTGCATGTATGGGCTTTTACCAATAATTTGATTTTGGTGTTTACCTTTTTTATCACTGAATAGAACAGGAATAGTTTTTCCTATCATACTCTGATTAAATTCAAGTTGTTGCTTGCTAATTAATTCCTGTAAACGAAGAAGACGCTCTGTTTTAACCTCTTCTGGTACTTGATCTTTTCTTTCCGCCCCTGGCGTTCCTGGCCTTGGGCTATATTTAAAACTATAAGCCTGAGCGTACTTTACTTTTTCTACTAACTTCATAGTTTCCTCAAAATCTTTTTCAGTTTCTCCAGGAAAACCAACAATAAAATCAGAAGAAAATTCGATTTCAGGTTTCAATTTGCGCAATCTGTCTATTATTCCCAAATACTCCTCTGCAGTGTGTTTCCTGTTCATTGCATGCAATATTTTATTCGAACCTGACTGCACAGGTAGGTGAACAAACGGCATGAGTTTTGATTCCTCCGCATGTACCAAGTAGAGAGATTCGTGCATATCTCTTGGATGAGAAGTTGTGTAGCGGATTCTTTCTAGCTTTTCAATTTTAGCAATGTGACTAATTAATTTTCCTAAATCCCACACCTCTCCTTCGCACTCTCCATGATAAGCATTGACGTTCTGACCAAGTAAAGTAATTTCCTTTGCTCCGTTTTTAACCAAATTCAATGCTTCACGAAATATTTCATTTACTGGTCGTGAATACTCAGCCCCGCGTGTATATGGTACCACACAAAACGTACAAAATTTATCACAACCTTCTTGTATGGCAAGAAACGCAGAAGACCCCTGGCTATTGCCATAGCATTCATCCGGCAATTTATCAAACTTTGCAACTTCTGGAAAATCAGTATTTATTACATGACCTTTACTTCTGCTTGCTTTGACTATCAACTCCGGTAAAGCAGGAATACTCTGCGGACCAACAACAATATCAACAAAAGGAGCCCTTCTGAACACTTCTTCTCCCTCTGCTTGCGCTACACATCCAGCCACCACTATGGTCATTTCCTTATTTTTTTGTGATGAATGGATTCTTCCAAGCTCTGAGTAAAGCTTTTCTGCTGCCTTTTCTCTAATATGACAAGTATTTAATATCACCAAATCAGCTTGTTCTGCATCACTAACAACGTTGAACCCTAAAGGCTTAACTATATTCTCCATTAAAATGGAGTCATAAACGTTCATCTGACAGCCGTAAGTTTTAATATATAGGCCTTTCATATTTAAAATTCTTCACACAAATTCTAGCAAATTATACGAAAAACTGAATTCTAGTACAACAGCCAATAAAGATTGCTTGACAAACCTTCTCGCTTTCCTTACTCTAACAGTAGAGGTATTTTAAGAGCTCAAAAATCTATCTTCGTCTGCAGACTTTTCAGTCAATTTTTCAAAAAAAAACGTAGTGTATCTTCTTCAGCACGTGTTCAAATTCTGTTGTATGTGCGCTGCATTTTCTTTCTAATCTTTCAGGAGGATTTTATGTCCAGAATTCCAGATACTTAACCTTTATTCTTAAGCTAAAAACCGATTGGTACCTATGGTTTTTATAAAGAAAGTGCAAAAAATACTTTAAAGAATATGAAATAAAGGTAGAAAAGGTTTGAGTAACCAAAAACTGTTTCCAGGCATAAATTTGTTATGTATACCAAAAAGTAATTACACTAATATAATATTCACACTTATATGCTAATATAGATATAATACTAATTAAAGAGCATGTTATGCAAGAAGAAGTATCAGATTTTACAGATGCTCTTTGTCAAAATAAATGTGATTCCTTTCGAGTGACACTCTCCTATATCTTTCTTTAGGTTATACAGAAGTCTAACACAATTATAGAACAAGCGTAAAAGTTCTGGTAAAGTAGTTTTATTTACAAAAAATATGCTACTTGATATTGAAAAACGCAGCATAACAAATGCACTGTGGAAGTTACAAGAAGCAGATCAAAGGGAGATTTTTACTCTTATACAGAGATTTGAGTTGCCAGAAATATTAGCAAGAATATTAGTTGCTCGTGGTGTTAACATAGAAAATGCACATGACTTCTTACACCCACTAATCAGATCGCTATTACCAGATCCCTTTCACCTCCTTGATATGGATAAAGCTGTTTCTCACATAATAAAAGCAATAAACAATAATGAGAATATTGCAATATTTGGTGATTACGATGTTGATGGTGCAACGTCATCAGCATTGATTAATAGGTACCTAAGAGCGATTGGAACACACTCTATAATCTATATTCCAGATCGTGTTGATGAGGGCTATGGATTGAACACAGATGCTTTATTACAACTTAAAAAGAATGGTATTGATTTATGTATTTCTGTTGATTGCGGTACGCTTGCATATCAACCGATAGAAGAGGCAAAGGTCTTTGGACTTGATATTATAGTTGTCGATCATCACCTTGGTACAGAAAAATTACCAAGTGCTGCAGCAGTTGTTAATCCCAACCGCCTTGATGAGAGCTCTCCTTATACTAATCTTGCAGCAGTTGGAGTGTCATTTCTGCTAATTGTTGCTCTTAATAGAAGCCTACGTGAGCAAGGATTTTTTACCAACAAAAAAGAACCAGATTTATTTGATCTACTGGATTTGGTTGCTCTTGGAACTGTTTGCGATGTTATGCAGATTACAGGCCTAAATAGGGCTTTTGTTTTACAAGGATTAAAAGTTATGTCAGCAAGAAAAAATGTTGGCTTACGTGTTTTGTTTGACGCTTTGGGAATCCTTGAAAAACCAAGTGTTTCGCGATTAGGGTTTAGTATTGGGCCATGTATAAATGCCGGAGGAAGAATTGGAGAAGCATCGCTCGGTGCAAGGTTGCTTTCCACCGATGATGATGATGATGCACATTCAATCGCGCTAAAACTAATAGATTTGAATAATGCAAGAAAAATGCTAGAAAATGAGGCTATTTTGGAAGCCACAACACAAGCGGAAAATTTTGCCCACTTAGGTGTAAATTTTATAATGGTAAGTGGTAATTGGCACCAGGGAATAATTGGTATCATTGCATCAAGACTAAAAGAGCAGTTTCACTTACCAACGATAGTGATATCTTTAAACAATGGAATAGGAAAAGCAAGCTGTAGGTCAATTTCTGGAGTAGATATTGGTGCTGCGGTTCTTTCTGCAAAATTTACCAACCTAATCATTGAAGGTGGTGGTCACAGTATGGCAGCAGGATTTTCGATTGAAGAAGATAAAATAAGTGATCTACATGATTTCTTTACTGAAAGATTTGCAAACTCTACAAATGACAAAATCATAAAGGCTGATGGTATAGTAACAGCTAAAGCAATAAACTTATCCTTGTGGAATCAATTGCAACGCTTAGAGCCATTTGGTGTTGGCAATCCTGAACCGAGATTCATCATTCAAGGAGCAAAGATAAGAAAGCCGGAAGTTATAGGAGTTGACCATATAAAATGTTTTATTGCTGACGATAATGTTATGGTCAAAGCTATTGCGTTTCGCTGTGCAAATACTGAGCTTGGCTCTGCTATTATGCAGGGTAATGTTAAAGCCATTTTGGGTAAAATCTCTATGAATTACTGGAATGGCAATGAATTTGTGCAGTTTTTAATAGAGGATGTATTGACCATTAGTTGAGTTACTATTTTACAATAATTACCTATCAATCTCACCAAAGACTATATCGAGTGAACCGATAATTGCTGCAATGTCAGCAAGCATGTGTCCTTTTGCCATGAAATCTAAGGCCTGTAAATGCGCAAAGCCAGGTGCTCTTATTCGACATCTATAAGGTCTATTGGTACCATCTGAAACTATATATACTCCAAACTCGCCTTTTGGCGCTTCAACAGCCACATAAGCCTCACCTTCTGGCACATGATATCCTTCTGAATAAAGCTTAAAATGATGAATCATAGCCTCCATGGATTCTTTCATTTCTGCTCTTGGCGGTGGAGAAATTTTTCTATCTTCAGTTTTTATTGACCCTTCAGGCATCTTCTCTATGCATTGCTTCACCAAGCTAACAGACTGCCTAATCTCTGCCATTCTTACTAAATAACGATCATAACAGTCACCATTTTGGCCGATAGGTATATCAAAATCTAACTGATCATATATCTCATATGGCTGGCTTTTTCGCAAGTCCCAAGCAAGTCCAGCAGCACGGAGCATTGGTCCACTAAAGCCCCAATCAAGCGCCTGTTTTATTGATATTTCACTAATTCCTACAGTGCGTTGCTTCCATATCCTATTTTCCGTTAAAAGTTCATCAACATCATCTATATACTTTGGAAATTGCTCTATAAATTTTGCAATATCTTCAATCAAACCTTCTGGGATATCTGCTGCAAGTCCACCTGGCCTTATATAAGCTGCGTGAAATCTTGCACCTGAGGCCCTTTCATAGAACTCGAGTATTTTTTCTCTCTCTTCAAAGAGCCATAAAAGAGGAGTCATCGCCCCAACATCAAGTGCTTGAGAAGAGATATTTAGTAAATGATTTAGTATTCTTGTCAGCTCACAAAACAAAACACGCAAATATTTTGCTCTAATTGGAATTTCACATTGCAACAATTTCTCTACACACAACGAATATGCATGCTCTTGTGACATTGGCGACACATAATCAAGGCGGTCAAAATAAGGCAGAGCTTGAAGATATGTTTTATGTTCTATCAATTTTTCAGTGCCACGGTGCAAAAGCCCAATATGGGGATCTGCTCTCTCGATCACTTCACCATCCATCTCTAAAACAAGTCGTAGCACCCCATGTGCAGCTGGGTGCTGAGGACCAAAATTTAGCATCATTGTCTTTAGATCAGGCATGCTTTGGTAGCTTAAGGTATTGGAATTGTATAGGGTAAAATGTGCTTAAAGTCAATAGGCTTCTTGTACAAGCTATAACTCATCGTTACAATAGAAAAACTCTCAAAAACTTCACCACTTCTTCATGATCTGATAGACAATGTTTATGTGTCACATACAATTATTGCACTTATGTTGATCAAGGCAGCGAAATTATGTATAGATAATTTTGATTGAGAAATAGTTTTTCTACTATATAAATTCTACTTTAGAGTAATCAAAATTAATGAAAGACAATAAATATAGTTTAGGTTTAAGGATCATTCATTGGTTAATGTCTGCTTTTATTATTGGCATGCTTTGTTCTGGACTATACATGAAAAATTTGCCGATTAGCAGTGAAATTAAATTCAGCATATACGCTGTTCATAAGGCTTGTGGTATCACCGTTCTTGGATTAATTATAGTACGTATATTTTTTCGCGTCTTTACTTATGTTCCGCCATTACCAGCCAATTTTTCTCGATTTGTAATCAATGCGAGCAAAACGATACACTTTGGTTTATATGCTTTGATGGTGCTAATGCCACTATCTGGTTATGTCATGTCTTCTGCTTCTAGCAAAGAGATCAAATATTTTTTTCATATCCCTTTATTAATTAACCATAATGCAGATCTAGCTAGTGCAGCTAATCAGTTACACTCGATACTTGCATATTTTATGATACTCTTTATAGCCTTGCATATAATTGGTGCTTTAAAACACACATTTATAGATAAACAAAACATTTTTAAACGTATGATATAGGTTATATGTTAAGTAGCCTCTGGAAAAAAGGAACAAATTTTCTCGGTAGTGAGTTTGCCATAATGGGTGGCGCTATGAGCTGGGTTTCAGAGAGAAATTTAGTTTCAGCAATCTCAAATGCTGGTGGATTTGGCGTGATTGCTTGCGGTGCAATGTTTCCAGACTTACTGAAAAAAGAAATCATAGAGACACAGAAATTAACTAACAAACCATTTGGTGTGAATCTAATTACTATGCACCCAAAGTTGAGTGAGTTGATAGATGTGTGCATTGAAACGAAAGTAAGCCATATAGTGCTTGCAGGTGGACTACCAACGAAGCCTAATATAGAAAAAATCAAGAGTGCGGGCATTGAAGTTATGTGTTTTGCACCAGCATTAAGCCTCGCGAAAAGGTTAGTAAAAATGGGAGTAGATGCGTTAATAATAGAAGGTATGGAAGCAGGAGGACATATCGGTCCTGTTAGCACTTCTGTTCTCGCACAGGAGATATTACCTCATTTTAAAAATGAGAAAACACCGGTGTTTGTTGCAGGTGGAATAGGAAGAGGTGAAATGATAGTGAACTACCTAGAAATGGGAGCAAGTGGCTGTCAAATAGGTACATTATTTGTCTGCACGAATGAGTCAATCGCTCACAAAAATTTTAAAGAAGTATTCATCAAATCAGCTGCGCGTAATGCTGTATCTTCTGTGCAGATTAGTGCTGATTTCCCTGTAATTCCAGTAAGAGCTATAGTTAACAAAGCAAGTGATGATTTTATGAAGCATCAAAGAGACATTATCGATAAATATCAAAATGGAAAGATCTCAAAAGAAAATGGGCAGCTTGAAATAGAAAAGTTCTGGGCTGGAGCTTTAAGAAGGGCAGTAATTGATGGAGATGTTGAAACAGGATCTTTAATGGCCGGTCAAAGTGTTGGCATGGTTGATAGAGAAAAGCCTGTAAAAGAAGTAATAGATATGCTAGTTCAACAGGCAAGCAATTATGTTGAAATGCAAAATCAGTAATCAGCAAAGAAAATAGTTAGCAAATTGCTATAATTATCCGTAATAAGGCATAACTGCCCAGTTTTAATGTAAAATTAACGCTAAAGAGGTATTCATACATTTTATTTGTATGAGAGGAATGTTATGCTAGGTACTTTAAAAAAATCTAGAAGTAATGATTTACCTTATCAAATAGAAGAGCTTATTCAATCTTTGAGTAATGAAGAAGATCGTAAACTGTTCACCAATATATACAAAAAGGTCACAAAAAAAAGACATAATCATGAAAATCTAAAAAAGGGAGATGGAACTATCGCAAAATGCATAGAGTTGTTTAACAAAGGAGCTGATCCCAACGTATTAATTGAATTAGAAAAGTCATTGAGAAAACAAGAAGAATATTATAAATATTATATTGACAACTTCCTTCCAGCATTGAAAACAAAAGTGATAGAGTCAGAGGAATTAATGAAATCTTCAGTACTTAACAATGAAGAAAAATCATCACAAAGATCACCAACAAGAAGAGGAAAAATATTAGAAATAATTTTAGAGATTACAGGGATTACTAATAAAAGTAGTGACAAAGATCATTCTAGTAGCACTATTCAAAATCAGAAAAGTCTTAGAAGTAATCAAGCAAATAGACAAAATAATACTATGGAACTATTTAACAAAAAAAGTCTTTCTGGTGAAGTTGAAATTCCCAAAAATTCAGGTATTAATCCTCTGGAAAAGGATTCTTTAGCTAAGGGTGTAAGTGGAAAAGGAACCCCTGGAAAATACAATACCTTGAGAAATTCAGGTTATTATGGTGCTTCAGCACATCCTACATCAAAACAATCGCAAGCAAGAAAGGAGATCGCACAATCACAATTGAATAGTCAATCTGATCTTTCGATTGATAGTAAAGATTTAAAAAATGAAAAGCCTAATATAACTGTGAATGCTGTAGAAGTGCCAAGCGGTGCAAATACTTCTAAACTCAGTAGTAGCAGTGACTTAGATAGTGGAATAAATTCATCTAGCTTGGCATCAAGTAGCAGAAGGAACAGCTTAACTTCAGTAACAAGCATTTCATCTGAGGAAAGTGTACACTTAAAATTAAACCCTGCTGAGAAAGATAATAGTTTGCAACTAGAAGATGAAGGAAAAACAAAATTAGCACATCCGAACAAAACAAGGCCCAAAGGCCCAAGCGGAAGAATATCCCCTTCTAAACATTATAAGAAGACTGAAGAAGGGCCTCATTGTGTGATCTCAGTGACAGGCAGTAAGGTAAAAGATACAATGCAATCCAATAATTATGAAAATAATAGTAAAAACAAAAATCTTCACGTCGCACTTGTAACAAGTTCTGCTCTCTTAGCAATAGGGTGCATTGTTGCAGGAGCAATGACATCAGGATTAGTAGGAGCAGGACTGTTTGTGGTGGCTGCGGTGTTTGCTACAGCAGCTGCTGCTGAATTGTGTTCAAACTTTCTGTCAAGTAAATTGACATCCATTAGTGTGAGTCCTCTTGTTGATAATAAAGAGCTAACACGGTGATAAAAGTTAAATATGAGTTACTTATGGTGAGCAAGTGAATTCGGTTCTTGCCTATTGATGTAAAAATTGTTACATTTGAGGAGTATCTTAAAGGTATTTAGCTGATGCGTATTCAATTGGGTAGAGTTTTTGCTATTGTAGCCCTGTTAAGTTTTATCTTCATGTCATGTTCTAGCAAAGCAAGTGATGAATTGAAAAATATACCAGGAACGTTGAAAGAACTTATTTCTTCATTTTCAGTTAAAGATACTGTAGAAAATATGAATCCTTCGACAATTATAGGGTTATGTATAGCTACAGTGATACTTGCAGTAGTGTTCAGAGGCCTAATTTTTTTCATGATAATATTTGGCGTACTGATCATGATGTTTGGAAGCACAGAAAAGGCAACAGATTACCTGAAAGAAAAATTCAACTTTGCAAAGGACATACAGTTACAATCCAATAACAAAAAAGAAGATAAGGATTAAGTAAGATAGATGATTCTTTATTATCTTTTTATTGAATACGCATGATATTGTATGCAACCAAAAGTACCAGCCACTAGATCTAATTCTGAAAAAAAGAACAATTTAGCGTTACTAGAAAGTATTAATTTAGATTTTATCCCTTATGCTTGCCACTACGATGAAGAAACTATACTAACAAAACAGGGGGAATTATTAAAAATAATCAAATTAGAAGACTATTCTTCAGTTGATAACTATGGTGATCTTAGAACTGAAATTAGAAAAAGTATATCAAAAAATATCAAGAGTTTATATTTTACCGTTTGGATTCACACTGTCCGTAAGCGCAATAAACTGAGCTTACAGTGGAATAAAACTTCAGACTTTTCCGATCAGCTACACTCAACGTGGTTTAATAAACTAGTTGATAGTAAACTACAGTATATAAATGAGTTATACATTGTGGTGTTACTTAGTGATTTTGGCAAACATATTAATAATGCATTTTTTTTTGGCAGGATAAAGAATAGGCACAAGTTATTTTTACAAAAAAATCATCAAGAATTACAAAAAATAACTGACCTGATTCAAAAAGATTTAGAACCTTTTGGAGCTAAAAAACTGGGCCTTAGGTCTAGTGAAGGCAAAATATATTCTCAAATGATGGAATTTCTCCATTACATTATTACATTAACGCACAAAGATTATCCAATATGTGAAAGGGATCTATCGCAGCATGTTAAAAATTTAAAAGTAGCTTTTGGTTTCAATAAATTTCAAACATCGTTTGAAGGTCAACAGAAGTTTGGTTCTATTTTTTGCATAAAGGAATATCGAGAAATCCCCTTAGAAAATATAGATAGGTGTTTGCAACTTGACTCTGAGCTTATCATCACAGAAATAATAATATTTACTAGTAATAATAAAGCAGTAAAAGAATTCAAAAAACAAATTAATATACTGCAAATCAGTGAGGACAATACCTTACTTCAAAACTCAGGAATAAATGAAATAATAGAGCTTGAAAAAATTTCTGCTATGGATTTTTGTCAACAGAAAATTATTGTTACAATCTTTGCAGATGATAAGAATAGGTTAGCTAAAAATATCAGTGATTTATCCTCTGTAATGTCGTTAATCGGGTTGATGATGTTTAGGACTGATCTGCACATGGAAAATCATTTTTGGGCACAGCTTCCTGGAAACTTTGCTTTTGTTACACAACCAAAAAATATATTAGAAAAATATGCTTGCAGCTTTGCTATGTTGCATGATTTTACATCAGGTACGTTAAAAGGAGGAAGATGGAAAGAAGCAGTAACAGTTTTTTTTTCAAAAAAAGGCAGTCCTTACTTTTTTAACTTTCATGGAAAGAAAAATAATGGTCATACCACAATACTTGGAGCTCCAAATTCAGGTAGAACCTCACTGATCAATTTCTTACTTTCGGAATCAAGAAAATTTAACCCTAGGATTGTTATATTGGATAATACTGGAAAATCAATAATATTTACTAAAGCAGTAAGCGGCCAATATTACATAATTGATCCAAAATATAAAGATAAAAGTCTAAAATTTAACCCACTGAACATTGAAGATAGTGCTTCTAATCGCAATATGCTTGTTGAATTGATCAAAAGGATGGTTGCAGATGCAAGTTTGGTAGACGTAGAAGAAAAGACAAAAAAAATTGTAGATTCTATATTTGCTATACCAAGAGAATCGCGATCTATTTCTCAAATTTCTGAAGTGCTTTTACTTCTTGGAGGCAAAATAAGTAAATGGTGTGGTGAAGGTGAATTTGCTTACTTATTCCAAGATGGTGATGAGTCAGACATTGACTGGGGAACAAAAACTATATCCCTCAATACTGCAAATCTCACTAAGCAAAAAGAATGTATGTCCGTGATACTTTACTATTTCTTATACTCTTTCGAAGCAAAATGTGATGGCTCACCTGCAATACTTGTTTTGGATGAAGCATGGGAGATAAGTAATATTTTTCCTACAGAGGGAGAGTTTGACGACTGGATGCAAAGAATGACAAAGTTAAATGTTGTAGTAATTCTAAGTACTGAAAACTTAAACCTAGCATTTGCTAGCAAGTTTACTCAATATTTAGATAAGCATGTCGATACGAGAATCCTGATGCCGAACATAAATGCAAACAGGTTATACATGAAAGCATTTTCTCTGTCGAAAGAGGAACTGAATGTTATTTTGCAAACACCAACACAGGAAGGTTTATTTTTGATAAAGCAATACAAAGGTTTAGTAACTTTAAATCTAGATTTGAAGAATATGAAAGAAATACATGTACTTTCAGCTAATAAAGAGACTATAAAGTATATGTATGAAGCAATAAAGGAAAAAGGCGAAAAAGTGAGTAAGTGGTTACCGGCGTTCTATGAAAAATGTAAAGCTTAATTTTTTATTGATATTCTCCTTGATATTTTGTCTTTCTTATCAAGGATATGCTGATTGTCCGCCTCTTGTAGAGAGTAATACTACACTTGAAGCTGGAGGCAAAAAAGCTTTGGAGGGTTTTTTAGCAATTTTTACTTTTGGTACTAAAGGTAGTTTTAAAGTTGATGAAAAGCTATACCAATATATTACAGTAAGACAAGTAAAAGACCAAGGAATTGATGGTTATTTTAATCCAAAGATTCAAGTCTGTGATTATGAAGGAAAAGATAATTGTTATATATTACCTAGTGGAACATCCTGCCGCCAGATATATGGTACACAAGATACAGGAGGTGGAGTCTCTGCAGCAGTGTTTATTGATTGGGAAGGAGATAAAACATCTGTTAATGCAAAAATAGCAGATAGTCTTGAGTGGGAATGGGCAGACAATGTTACTGATGAAGAAAAAACGAAGTTTGCTAAGTCTCCTAAAATATGTGCTTGTAGCCAAAAAGGCGCTTGTATGGGTAGTTCTGCATGGTTTTCAAGAGTGCTTCAGGGAGAAAATATTTTCCGTCCAGGGGATATGGAAAACGTTTGTGATACTTGTTCATCATGGAATAAAGGAAAGCAAAAGATAAAATGTGCTCCTGTACCACTTGCACCTGGCCCCCCTCCATTTTGTGAACAACTTGCAATGTCACCTCCACAAGTTAGAATTGTTCCTATAACAAATGAAGAAAATGATTATTTCCATCCAAGAGTTGGAGTCATTATTGGTGAGCTGAAAGAAAGAAGGGAGCTACCTTTTCCGCGCGGTTTTTCAAATAGTGAGAATACTCCAATTTATCCATTTACTATTAAAGATACTATCCATTATCTCAAAACCTATAGAAAAAAAGGTCAGCTCTGCGCTGAATACTATGGTACTGAGGAAGAAGAGTCCGAAAGAAAATTACAATTTCCTGCTCGCTGCTTCCCAGCGCCACCTGCTCCAAAGATTGAAGAAGTGAGCATACCAAAGCCTAATGAGGGTAAAGGCGAAAATACGCTAAAAGTAAAAATGAAGATGAGTGAGAACGTTTGTACTTATGACGCACGTGGAACTCACAGTAATGGCATCTGTACTTTTTATGTTAATAAAAATTCTCCTACATATGTTGGCCATCTACCTTTAAAAGTAGTAAAGCCAGCAATAGTGGCAAAAACAACTGATAGCAGTAACAGTAAAAGCGATATCGATAACATAATAGAAGGTATATTAAAAAATAATTCGCAATTTGAAGTTCTAGAAAAATATGGATATGTTCCCGATATTGAAACAGAATGTAAAGAGCTTCAGAATGGTAAGTGCAAACTAGATGGCTCAGGATATCCAAAAGTAGAAATAAAATATAAAGAAAATCCTAAAAGTAAAATGCTATGCCTTTCTGGTTGGCAGCCAGAACCGGAGGAATTCGTTCTTGAAAAAGGAAGTGAGCTAATATCACTGAAGTCAATGAGAGCAAGCTATGCTAAACACAATACTGTTTACTCGAAAGAATCAAATCAATCTTATTATTTTCCTTGCAAAAAAGGGGGAATTATTGAATTAGTTGATGTTTTAGCAAAGCCACAAGATGCACTGAATGAAATAATATTTAATAAAAAAGGATATATTTCCATTCCTGCTGAAAATAAGTCTAGAGATAACTGCATGGCAAAAGAGGATAAAGAGGTAGATACAAAACAAAATTGTGACAAATGCAAAATAGTATATGAGTTAACAGATGGAAAGTATGAAGAAAAAAACTGTAATCACGGTGATGATGGTTGCCTCTGCTTTGATGGAGTATGTAGTCGCTCAACACAGTATGTAGATAAGAATGATAAACTATTTTACTTAAGATATGAGGAAGTGGATTGCAAGGATAAGGATGGTAAAACAGTAAAAAACGAGAAAGGTGAAATACAAAAGTGCACACAATTAAAAAATCAACCGATTAAAGCAAATAGAACAGAAGTTTTTTATGCTGATAAATTGTGTAGGTTCGATTTAGAGGGTTTAAAAAAGAGATTACGTGAAATAATAATAGCACAATTGAAACATAAGAAGCAGATTATTGAAAACAGGGATCAAAAACTTTATGAGCTTGGAGATGGCTCTACAGATGATCTGTCAATGTATGATTACGTTGAAATAGAAGCATGGGGAGGTGGTGAAGCTGGTCATATAGATGGTAAAGCTCAGTCTACTGTAAGTAGACTAGGAATGCCAGGTGATTACATTAAAGCTAAACTGAGAGTCAACCCTAGTTATCCATATATTAAAGTAAAAGTAACAGAAGGAGGTGGTGGACAAGAAAATGATAAATCTAACAAGGATGGGGGACCAACTTTAATAAAAATGTGCAGAGACTCTTCAGAAACAATTTGTAAAGATTTAATTACTGTTGCAGGCGGAGGTACATACAGAACCTATGGGGGAAAGAATTACAAAGATACAATAATTCATGAACAAAGTTTAAAATTAAAAGAAGAAATTAAGAAAGGGGACAAGCTAAACTCTAGTAAAGATAATAAAATAGCATATATAGAAAATGGTGAGATTGGGTATAAAGATGTAACAAAATGTAGTAAAAACTACGTGAATAAAACATATGGTGCTGGTGGTTGTATCAACGAAAGCAGCAAAAGTTATAGCAAGGGCGCTCCTGGTTATGTGAAAATTAAACCTATATTTGAGGAAATTAATGAAAAAAGAGTAAAAAAAATAGATGATGCTATTGAAAAAATGATACAAAATCCAGATGACATCACAGGTATTGATGATTCCTTAATAAATAAACTTGATAAAAAGATTATTGATACAATTAAAGAAGAAATTAGAAAAGAATTGTTAGGTCTATAGTCAAAGAACCCTGATGGTTGCAAATGGGGTAAAGTCGAATTTACATCACTGAGACAGATGCATGTCAAACCAGTGTTTCTTTTCTTGTATCTCAGTTCCCATAATGTCATCCCAGTGCGTGACACCCATTTCTTTCTAGTGCTTCCTTCCTTGTCATCACAGCTTCCATAATGTCATTCGAGTAGCTGACACTGGAATCCATGTAAATTTAACTGGACACCAATGTCACAAACTAGTTTTCTCATCTATCTTATTTTGCTACTCTGCTGAACAGATACGTCAATTTCATCTACTGATGAGCTAGGTCTGCTGTCCTTTATATGTTGTACCAAAAGCTCCATAATTTTTTTTTGCTCATAAAATTGCTGAAATGAATATATTCCATTCGAGCCAACTAACACGAAGAATCCTCCTTGTACATTTGGAGGATTATCATGCCAGCTAATTTTTCTTACGTATTCAGCAGCTTGTAAGGAAGTATCTCCTGAAAGGTTTTTAATATTAGGATCAGCACCTTTTTCTAGCAGTAATCTTGCCATTTTTTCATTACCTTTCATAGCTGCTATATGTAGAGGTGTATTGCCAAGCTGATTGCCAATATTGACATCCACCCCTTCTACACTAAGTAATAATTGAGCTACCTCGTCATGGCCATTATCAATAGCTACACACAAAGGATTCATACTGGTATCACAGCCATTGACTTTAGCACCATTATCAAGAAGCAACTTAACTACTGCTGCATGCCCATTCTGAGCAGCTAGATACAAGGGTGTGACATTATTTTTTTTATCTACTATGTTAACATCAGCATTTTTTGTGCTAATTAATAGTTCAACTATTTCAGTATGTCCGTTCTGAGAGGCTAAGTACAGAGCTGTTATACCAAATTCATTGTCTTTAGCATCAATCTCAATTTCTTGAGTATTAAGTAACACCTTTACAACTTCTACAAGTCCATTTTGAGCAGCAATATGTAAAGGTGTCTTACCATCAGTACAGTCTTTTATATTGGGATCAGCTCCCGCTTTAATTAACTCCTCTACTATAGCTTTGCTTTTAGCTACAACAGCAAAGTGTAAAACTGTACTGCCTTTAGTAGTTCTTGCATGAATATTAGCTTCTTTACTGATTAGTAACTTTACTACGTCTAAATGTCCTGAATAAACAGCAAAATGCAAGGCTGTAAATCCTTTTTTATCCTTGATATTGATATCAGTTTTTACATTAAGTAATAACCTAACTTCATTTATGTTACCATTATAAGCGGCTTGATGTAATAGAATATTTTCAACCGGGAGCGATTGAGTGCTGAACATATTTACCTCTATATAATAGTATGCCTAGTGGTACTACATCAAAACAAGGAACATTCAAGAAAAATTTTTGCATCTGGCAATCTATTTTCTCTATTCTAATATATACAAACTCTTTAAACCCACCTTGTAATCAGGATAAACTAGAGAGACACCAAGGTCTTTTTTAATTTTAGTATTGCTTACTTTTTTTGACCCTAAATAAAAACCCCGTGCGTAATTTGGTACGGAAGAGATCTCAACTGGCTCTGGAGGGCTAATATTGAGAAGCTCGGCTGCATACGTGACCACTTCAGATTGCGTAGCAGGTAAATCATCTGCACAATTGTATATCTCATAAGGCTTTATATTTTGCATGGAAGAAAATAAAATATTCGATATATCTTCAACATGAACACGAGAAAAAATTTTTTTCACATTTCTTGCTTTGCCAAGCTGCAGGTCAATTAGCGCATTTCTACCAGGACCATATATCCCAGCCAAACGAAAAATATGTACAGGCAATTTGCTACTTAGCCACTTCTTTTCAGACTCAAGGCGCTTTTCTCCTCTAATTTCTATAGGCTTTGTTTCAGATTCCTCATTCACCCAATTACCACAGTGGTCACCATAAACATTAGTTGCAGACAGATAACCAAGCCATTTAATATTCTCCAGACAATGACCGTATCTCTCCATAACATCATCGCCGTCTGGAGGAATAGAAACTAAAACATGTGTTACGCTTTTAAGCAGATCTTGATCAACCTTTTCATAATCAAAAAGTTGTATATCTTTATTTCTTGATGTACCGTTAACTTTCCAGCCTAAATTTAGCAATTTTTTCGATAGAAATTTAGCTACATATCCGTAACCAAAGCAAAACAAGTGCATGGAAATTAATTTCCAAAATTTTTCTTGATAAACTCAACCCCTAACCTTATTCCTTCTTCATTAATAATATGGCCTAATCCATGAATTGGGTATCCTTGAGCGTTTACTCCATTTTCTTTCAGAGCTTTAACCGCTAAATCAAGGGAAGAAAAAGGTACCACATCATCAGCTTCACCATGAATAACACATATGCTGGGTTTTGATTTGATCTCCGGTGCAATTTTTGAAGGTGAAAGAAACCTACCAGAATATGCAACAACCGATGCACAAGACTGAAGCCGGGTAAGAGCCACATGTATTGCAAGCATTGCCCCTTGAGAAAATCCAACTAAAGAAAGCTGAGTATCTTTTAAATTAAGCTCCTTTAATTTTGTATCAATAAAATGATTTACAATTGATGCAGCATTTTTCACCCCATTATATAGTGCTTCTTCACTACGATCCTCTAAACTAAACCACTGATAACCATCACCTATTTCCCTCTCAAACGGAGCATTCGGTACCACAAAACATGAATCAGGCAAAAACTTGCTCATAACTTTAGCAAGATGCACGAAATTATCGCCACTTGAGCCCCAACCATGAAAAAAAATAATCAAATTTTTCTTATTTCCATTTGGGCAAATTTCTTGGCTTTTAAGTTCAATCATCTCTTCATCCCTTTATGTTTATATTTAACTCTATGGTAATACTAAATTTGAGGAACAAGACCTCACTACTGCTATAGCTCTTTGATATGAATAAATACTACTTAGCTTCAACTTTCTCTATCAATTTCTTGACCAAGCCTCTCAATCTTCTGCTGGAATCATCAAGCTCTTGAATTTGTGAAGCATCTTTTCTCATGAGCTCTTTGTGATTACTCTTTATGTAATCATACATTTCCTTCATCTGAGCAATCATCTTGTTGATATCCATACCACCCATATCAGGTATCATGCTAGGCATATTTCCTTCTAGCATACCGCCAGCCATAAGTTGCTGAGACATTTGCATGAATGGCTTTAAGGTCTGTTGAAGCAAATTAGGGTCGCTTGCCAATTTTTCTATTTGCTCTTTGCAAGTATCCATGTACTGCTTCATAAATTCATCATCTTGCACTTTATCTGTCATAATTACACCTATTTGAAACTAATATTATATATTGTTTTTAATTAAAAACAATACAAGAACAACTATATTAATACTTGATTAAATGACAAATTAACTATTTTAAAGGTTCACATACTCTCTTTAACCATTCCTTATCTTTTATGCCATTTTCTATATTTTTATAAACAAATTGGTGATAGCTATTTATCCATTTAACTTCATCTTCAGTAAGCATTTGTATATCTATTAGCTTTTTATCATAAGGAACAGAGGTCAATTGTTTAAAGCTTAAAAAGACGTTTTCTCGCCTTTCAATATACACCAGATTCTCAATTCTTATTCCATACTTTCCTGGAATATAATAACCAGGCTCGTTAGAAAGTATCATGCCTGGAATGAGTTCCACTTTATTTCCTCTTGATATTGCTTGCGGTCCTTCGTGTACCGAAAGGTAACTTCCTACTCCATGTCCTGTACCGTGCATGTAATCCATTCCAAATTTCCATAAATGTATACGCGCTAATATGTCCAATTCTCCACCAGTAGTGCCAGAAGGAAAGACCGCACTTGCTATCGCAATGTGAGCTTTTAATACTATTGTGTAGTGAGCTCGTTGCTCATTGGTTGGACTACCAATTGCTATAGTTCTTGTAACATCGGTTGTGCCATCAAGGTACTGACCACCAGAGTCAATTAAATACAGCCCATCTTCTTGAATGACTTTATTTGTCTTATTGCTTGCACGGTAATGAATGATTGCTCCATTCTCGTTGAATGCTGAAATTGTTGGAAAACTCGGTTGCTTAAACAAATTCTGCTCTTTTCTGTATTCTAAAACTTTTTCTTCAGCTTCAAGCTCAGTAATTTCACTGTCAATATTGTTTTCAAGCCAATATAGAAAATTTATAACTGCTACTCCATCTTTGATGTGCGCACTTATAGCTCCAGTTATTTCAGTTTGATTTTTTACTGCTTTGTGAATCAAACAAGGATCCTCCTTCTCAATTATCTGCTTATTTTCTATTAGACCTCTTTCATTACTTATTGTCATCCCAGTGCTTGACACTGGGATCCATGCTTTTTTATTTCTGGTCAAGCACTGGAATGACACCGAAGCTGATTTTTCATTTAAATAATGGTTATACAAGGGATCTATTGCATTCATAATGCTCATTGGAGTCGTGCTTGGATCTATCACCACCAAATTTAACTTATGTAGTGAATTTTCTAGCTCACTAATATCAAAAACATTTATATGGTTATCAAAATTTGCTTCTATAGTTGAATGTTCTTTATCTTGAATAAATAAATCAACATTGGCATTTTTATACAATATAGCACGACCCAATATACAAGGAGTATATTCAGAACTTTCATTTCTTAAATTTAATAACCACGAAATTGAATTTGGATCAGTCAGAAGCACTGCTTCAGCCTCTATGTTTTTAGCTACTCTTTCACATTTATCCTTACCACTCTCACCAGATACATGTGAGACTATTGTTTGTGCTTTATGACTACTATCTTTTTTAATTAAGTATGGTACTAGTTTACAAATGCCTTCATATTTTCTTATGTCCTTCATAGTAAAATATTGCGGATAGTAACCCAGTGAGGTAGTCAATGTTAAGTTTGCTTTTACCCATTTGTGTGGATCCTCTTCTTGTATATTATATACTCGAAAACTGCCCTGATCGAGCTGACTGCGAGCTTGTGTGATATAGCGTCCATCTGTAAAAAATGGGCACTTATTACTCTTTGTAACGATAAGTAGCCCATTTGTTCCCGTGAAGCCACATAACTCTGCTAACTCTTTTGAATATTCATTTAAATACTCGTCTTTAGTATTCAACATAAATGTATCAACATTTATTTCGTGCATAAAAGAGCGAAATTCTTCGATTTTTGACATGTTACGCAGAATTAGCAGCTATTTTCGTTTTCTTATTCCTAAGGTACACTAATATGCTAACTATCGCTGCTGGAGTGATACCTTGTATTTGCTTCGCAATACCAATTGTTGCTGGCTTTATTGACTGCAACTTTTCTATCACTTCAGTTGACAAGCCTTTAATCTGTGAGTAGTTGAAATTAGTTGGAATTTGAGTATTAACTTCCTCTTGTAGAAACTTCATATCTGCTTCTTGTCTTACTAAATAAGGCTTGTATTTTGCTTCAATTGCAACTGCTTCATATATTTCATTCTTGGCTATGCTATCAGTTATAGTGTTATTCCAGCACATGACGCTGGAATCTACATTTTTTTCAGTGTCAACTGCATCCATTCCATCATCATTCAAGTACTGGATCCCAGTGTCAGCTACTTGGATGACAGGAAGAGGTGCTTTGGCGTTATGCAAGTAGCTGACACTGGAACCCATGTTTAACTCTGGCCATATTTCTCGTAATTTATTCCAGTCAATATTTGGATAACCGAGCAAATCTAATGCTGTTTTTCTTATTCCATCATAAGATATTTTAATGCCATAGGACCTGAGCTGCTCAGGAGTAATTGTTAGGCTCTCTAATTTCTCCTCAAGTTGCTTAATGGATTTAAGTTTACCCTGCAAAACAGAGTATCTCTCATGCGACACAAGAGAGATGTCATAACCTTTTTGTGTCAATCTTCTATCTGCATTATCTGACCTGATTGCCAGTCTATATTCTGCACGCGAGGTAAATAATCTGTAAGGCTCGGTAATTCCCTTAGTGACCAAGTCGTCTATCATTACACCGATATATGAGTCTGTACGATGAAGAACAAAACTTTTTTGAGATAAAGAGAGTGCTGCATTGATTCCGGCAATAATTCCCTGCCCAGCTGCTTCTTCATATCCAGTGGTACCATTAATTTGACCAGCAAAATATAGTCCTTTAACTTTCTTAGTTTCGAGAGTATGAAATAGCTCTCGTGGATCGATATAATCGTATTCAACTGCATATCCAGGTCTTAATATTTCTGCATTTTCAAGCCCTTTTATACTCTTTATCATTTCATACTGCACTTCGATGGGCAATGAATTTGAAATTCCATTTGGATATATAGTGTTATCATCAATCCCTTCTGGTTCTAGAAATATTTGGTGATTATTTTTTTCTGCAAATTTTTTAACTTTAGTTTCAATTGATGGGCAGTATCTTGGTGCAATAACGTTATCTAAATATGAAGAAGCTGATCTGTGAAGATTCTCTCGAATTACTCTGTGTGTATGTTCATTAGTATGAGTAATAAAACATGAAACCTGAGGCTGGTTAATTTTCTCTGTAAGATAAGAAAATGGTGTAGGTGGATTGTCACCCACTTGTTCTTGTAATACCGACCAGTTTATAGTGCCACGATCAAGCCTCGGTGGAGTTCCGGTACGTAACCTGCCCAGTTTAAAATCATACTTCTTTAGCGTGTTTGCAAGCTCTATTGCAGGTTTATCTCCTATTCTTCCAGAAGGAGTTGTTTGCTCTCCTATATGAATCACACCACGTAAAAAAGTCCCTGTAGTCAAAACAACTCTGCTTGTCAGTATACGTTCACCTGAGTCTGTTATTACAGCTTTTATATAAGATTCTCCATTGCTATCACTTTCGATAAGAAAATCGTCAACTGACTCTTCTTTTACTGTCAAGTTGTTATAATTTAGAATAATTTCCTGTATTGCTTTTTTGTATAATTTTCGGTCTGCTTGTGCACGTGGGCCCCATACTGCTGCGCCTCTGCTGCCATTTAAAACGACCGAGTGTATGCTTGCTCGGTCGATAGCTCTCCCCATTATTCCATCAAGGGCGTCTACTTCTCTAACTACAACACCCTTTGCAACTCCTCCAATTGCTGGATTACAAGACATCTCTCCTATAGTTGAAATTTTGTGAGTTATAAGTAGCGTGCTTGCACCAAGACGTGCTGCAGCTGTAGCTGCTTCACACCCGGCATGACCGCCACCTACTACCACTACGTCGTACTTATGCATCTTCTTGAGTAATTCCTAATCTATAATATTCCAACTATCAGTGATTGATGTCAAATTTTACAGATTCCAGTGTTACAAACTAACTTAGCTCAAATTATCGTCTCTTTTACAGAAGAAACTTTTTCAACTGTAGGAGAGGTAATACGCTCATCCACTTCTTCTTCCTGAGATATTCTAACAAATGTAGAATCTGTAATCGAAGTTGCACTTGCTGCAAATGTAATTGCTGCTTCATCTGCACAATGCACTAAAGATGTGGCTACATAAACCCCCATAATTGTTGCTATTAGCCCTGTTATTGCACTTACTAAGATAATCACTGTTACTACTGGGTTAGGAAGAACAGCAATCACACTTGCATTAAGCACTGCCCCAATCATAGTACTTATAGGTATAGCCATACCCAAAAAAATTGCTATTTTTCCATGATCTTCCTCAATAGGATCTCTTTTGCAAAACTTATATAGCAAACATCCTACGTGCAAAACCGCAATCAATGCTAGAGCCATAGAACCAGCAATTGCACCTATGGCTAAAGGTGATGAAGTGTCAAAACTCAACCACCAAGCTAATATTCCTAGTGCTGACACTATACTATAAGCTAACAAACAAATATACATACAATCCCTCTCACTAATTAATAGGCATCATTTTTACTCTAAATCGCAAACTTCCCCTCCGCCATCTAAATACTAAAGCAACAAGGAATGCTAACGGACGTGCAAAAATATCTAATGTTTATATTTATGTAAAGTGGAAATTTTTAGTGGGGCGAGCGACCAGGATCGAACTGGCGACATTCAGTACCACAAACTGACGCTCTACCAACTGAGCTACGCCCGCCAAGGTATAAAATTTCTAACACACAAGCATAAATAGTCAATTAATTATTTAAGCTACCTACTTTTGCATAGAGTTTTAAGTTTAGCGAATAAACATTTTCATTTATGCTTTTAGCATTATAGTTAATCGTATTGAAATCGTGATATGTTTAAAAGTATTTTCACATTTAGTTTTTTTACAGCTATTTCAAGAATTTTAGGGCTAATAAGAGATGTATTGATTGCTACGGTTATTGGTGCAACTTCTCTTGCAGATATATTCTTTTCCTCGTTTCGCTTTGCTAATTTATTTCGATCGTTTTTTGCAGAGGGAGCATTTACTACCTCATTCATACCATTATACTCTGCAGAGTCATATGATAATAAAAAGGCATTTAATTTCGCAAGTAGTGTAATATCCATTACGTTTATTATTCTAGTAATTTTTTGCCTTATCACACAAACCTTCTTCCCTTACATGATCAAAATCTTCACTCCTGGATTTGACCAAAATAAATTTACCTTTACTGTAACTTTGTCGAAAATTATGATGCCCTACATAATCTTCGTGTCAATCGCATCACTTATTGGTGGAATGTTGCAAGTAAAACAGCATTTTGCTTCAACAGCTATTTCACCAATCATTTTGAACCTCTGTTTAATCATCAGTTTGTTTTTACCTTACATTGAAACACCGGCTCATAACCTTTCTATAGCCGTCCTGATTGGAGGGATTTTGCAGCTACTTTTAATAATATTTAGTGCATACAAATTAAAGGCTTTCTTTTCTTTTAGTTTAGAATTAAGTAACGAAGTGAAGTTGTTTTTCAAGCGTGTAATACCTGCAATTATCAACAATTGTGTAATACAAATAAGTGTATGGATTGACACAATCATGGCGAGTTTTATACCAAATGCAGTTTCTTATATATATTATGCCGATAGACTAAATCAACTACCGCAAGGAGTAATTGGCACTGCAATTGGTACAGTACTTCTTCCTATGATTTCAAAACGAATAAATGATACTGAGAATATAGTCAAAATACAGAACAAGGCCCTTAATATAGGGTTAATATTAATTATGCCAATAACTGCTGCTTTTATCATTATTCCTGACATGATTTTACTTACGCTTTTTTCTTACGGCCGATTTGATTATTATGCAGTGCAGCAAACTGTTCCTACATTAGTAGCATTTTCTCTTTCTTTACCCGCATTTATTATAAATAAAGTATTGCTACCCACATTCTTTGCTAGGGGAAAGCTAAAAATACCAACTATGTTCTCATTAACGTGCCTTGGAATTAACGTAATACTAAATCTCCTATTAATGAACAAATACCAACATATAGGAATTGCTATTGCTACTTCCATTTCCACTTGGATAAATTCTATTTTATTGATTAATTATTTAACAATAAATAAGATGTATAAGCTTAGCCAAGCATTATTACTAAATATTGTAAAAATTCTCACTGCAACATTGGTTATGTCAATAGTTCTTTATCTCTCTAATTACTTATCAGCAGGGTTGTTTTTCGATAGAGGGCTAGCTCGTATTGTTTATTTAGTAACTTTAATAGCTTTGAGTGTTATTATTTATTCTAGCACTCTTTACCTGATTTTTAGAGGAAATTTGAATAATTTGAAATATGTGTAAATTACACCCTTTGTATTGCTATATGTCATTTCAGCTACTATTCCAATATCCACTTCTTTCATCCCATAACCTATTCCTGTCATCCCAGTGTCAAGCACTGGGATCCAGAAATTTTGTTGATTATATAATCTGGAAAACCTTATTTAAGTCACACTGGATCACAGTGTCACACACACAACTGTATAAGTGTTGTGGTTTGAGAGCAATTTCCACTGGGAACCCAGTGCTCATCAGACCAGCTTCTCATGTAAAAATGCTGTGCTTTAACATAAGAATAGCTACTTTTTTGCTAATTAACTTAATGTCTAATCAAATTTCCTGGATCCCAAACTGGGATGACAAGAAGAGAAGGGATGCTGGAATGAGAGGTCTATTATGAAACTTTCTTTATACTCCATATTATCAATCTCGTTGCTATTAATTCTCATGCACGTTGCTGCAACTTTTAAGGATTGGAGTGGCTACAGAGAATATATCGTAAAAGAGTTAGAGAAGACGTATGATGCTAAAGTACATGTTGGAGGAAAAATTGAAGTTTCGCTCATTACTCCAAAACTTACTATTCACAATGTATATGTACAATACAACAAAAACAAGGAGCAAAAATTATCAGATTTAATTAGTGCAAAAAAAATTGAAATAAGGCCATCGTTGTTTTCATTTTCATTGCAACCAAAGTCAATCTCATTTTTGGGCATGAAAAGCAACAAAGAAAATTTACTTAATATTATAAATACGAAAGCCAATGATAATATAGTTGATATATTAATAAAGGACAGCCAAATAAGTTTTAACGCCGATACTATTAATATCAAGGAAGTTGCTATAAAAAAAAATAAGCAGTTTTTTGGTGAAGTACAGATTGGTGACAACAATTACGATTTTTCTGGAAAGGTTAATGTCACAAAAAATAATGTACACATTAGTGTTGATTCAAATTTTGCAAATTTGCTATTTAAAGGTAATAGAAATCAAGAAGAGCTCAAGGGCAATTTAGTATTGACGATTAATAATAATTCTGATTCTATGAGCGGCTTGGCAAAAATCATTAATCTTAGCTTCCTTTCTTATGTGATTCCCAGCGAAAATATTGAGATATCATCCAATATCAATCTCAATGAAAGCGAGTTTACGGCAACTAATTTAAAAATTGAGTCCAAAAGCATGCAAGGCACTGGTATAATACAAAATGATAGAAAAAGTGATCATACTAATATCAATATTAGTTTTAGTAAAGTCGACCTAAAAAACGGCTCACACAAAACAACAGATATGAAGGGTCTTTTAGAATCTTTTAGAGAGGTTGTGCCAAAGAACCTGAGCTTGGATTTTAATATGGAAGCTTCAAATATTCAATATCAAAACAGGATATTGGACAAATTTCATGCTACGCTAAAATTTGCTAATGGCGAAATAAACGTTGATACTCTTCTTCAGTTTCCTGGAACCAATAATATATCTCGCTTATCAGGAAAAGTTTCAAACAATGGCAACTTGTCTGAATTTAATGGTGATATATTGATAAAGGGTGAGTCGTTCATTTCACATATTTTACCTTCTATCAAGATGCAAGAAAGAGAGAAAAGTCAATTTACAGCAAGTTCTAAACTATATTTAGCACCTAGAATATTATCTCTTTCAGATATCAGATTGCTAAATAACAAAGAATCTTGGCAAGGATCAATTAAGGTAAATCACACAAAAAAACACAATATGATCGATAGTAAATTTAGCATACATAACATTAATATAGATAAATATGATTATTCATTATTCAGCAAAGTGCAATGGCTGAAAAATATTAAATATGATGTAAATATAAGAACTAGTGTTAAAGATTCTATATTCAATGGTACAAAAATTGAAGATTTGGATTTTTCATTAAAAATACAAGAGAACAAGCTAGTTGCAGATAAAATAAAGTTATTCGGAGAAAATTTCGACATTACCGGTAGTGTAAAAATATTAGTGGATCAAAAATACACTAAGCCTTTATTAGACGTAAACCTTACAGGTAATAAATTTAATGGAAATATCTTTAAATTACCAAAACTATTAGAGGTAAAAAGAAACTCAAGAAATGAAATAAATCAAATTCAATGGTCAACAAAGCAGCTTAATTTTTTAGATGAGAAAGGAGATTTTGATGCAAACGTGCAAATCAAAACTACAGAATTTAAAATTGGGCAAAACGTCTTAAAAGATTTTAACTTGGATACAGTGATAAGAAACAGCACTATCACTATCAAAAAGATAAGTTACATACTAGAACATGGACAAATGTTTTTTCAGGGTTATCTAAAAGCAGGCTCAATTCACATAAAATTTTCTATTGCAAATTTGGACACCAAGGAAGTTATAGGAGTTAATAACATAAATGGCAAGATAAGCTTAAGTGGTGAAATCAAAACTCAAGGGACAAGCTTTGATGATTGGGCTAGTAACTTATCAGGAAATGTAAACTTTCAAGCACAGAAAATAGAGTTTACAAATGTGGATTTTAATTCATTCATCACTAAGTTGTTAAGCAGTAAGAATAAACCTGAAATTTCCAAGCTTGCTTACGTTGATATATATAATGGCAGTACGCTTTTTGAAAATATTAATGGAAAAGTAAGTATTAACAGTGGTGTATGTTCAACTAGTTCACAGTTTAGTATCGATCAAGCATCAGGTTCTATCTCTTCTAATTTAATCTTATCTAAGTTCTCCTTAACTTCTATATTCAGACTCTTTTTCATACTACCAAATCATAATAGTCCTCTTTATATCGAGGCACACTTAGATGGCCCTATTTGGTGCCCTAAGATGAGTTTTGATGTAGACCAAATTTACAACACCTTAGTTAGCAAGAAAAATAGTTAACTCATTTAGCTACATGATTTAGGGTATCCGTTCAGCAGGGTGGCAAAATAAGATAGACAAAAACGTAGCAACAAATGGTCAGTGCCTGACACTGGCTTTTTCACAAAAAACGTTGTAGAGCGCTTTCGTCAAACTGGATCCCAGTGTCAGCTACTTTCATGACAAGAAAAAAAGGACTGATTTCACATGAATCTGAACAGATACGATTTAGGAGATAGTAAACTTCATCTACCCTCTAATAATAAGACTTACTAGTTACTTGTAACTCTTCAATGCTTATATCGATGCAGCTTGTACTTGGAGTCTCCATATCTCCAAGCAATAACTTTGTTATCTCTGTGTGGCCTTTGAGAACAGATAAATGTAAAACAGTCTTGCTAGAATTATCTGCTATATTAATATTTGCTCCGTTTTTAAGCAATAATTTTACCACATTCTCATGGCCTCCCTGAACAGCTAAATATAAAGGAGTAGCACCGAAATGATTTCTTACATCAATATCTGCTCCGTTTTTAAGCAATAATTCCACCTCCTCTTTACAATTTATGGAAGCAGCATAATGTAAAGGAGTAAAACCATAATTATCCAATGCATTAACATTTGCTCCGTTTTTAAGCAATAATTTCACTTGCTCTAAGCGATTTCCGCAAGCAGCATAATGTAAAGGGACAAGACCTTCATTATCTGTTGGATTAGTATCTTGTTTGGCTCTCAACGATAATTCCATATGAGGAAGAGTCAATCGAGAATTACTTACTGAATTTTCTTGTTCTTGATACATAAAATACCTCTAATTTCTTACAGCTTAGTATAAATATCTATACTATATAAACATCAATTCAACTTATCACCACCGGGTAACGGTTGCAAGCCAAAAGCTTCTCTTTTTTCATTGAGCGTCATGAAGCTTGCGTTTTGCACGTATTTCCACATCTTTTGTCTTTTCTCCATTAGAATTTCTATCGCGTCTTTATCATATGACAAACATAAATCTTTGCCAAACTTGGGCACTAGCCAAGAATTCAGGTGACAGATAATATTTTCTAGCGTTGGTAAAATCGTCTGTTCCCAAAGGGAAAGACGTGCTTCAACTAAATTACTGTAAGTGTTATCACCCGGTATGCCAAGCAACTGCGGCGGAACGCCAAAAGCTAGCGCAATATCACGAGCTGAGCTATGTTTTGACTCAATAAAATCCATATCCCTCGGTGATAAGCTCATTTCCTTCCACTCTAAACCTCCTTCAAGTAATATCGGTCTTCCAGCGTTGACAGGACCTGAGTAATGATCATTTATCTGCGCTTTTAAGCGTTGGTACTGCTCTTGACTTAAGTTTCCAACGCTTCCATCCTTTTCTGATTTCACAACTATTGCACCACTTGGTCTTGCTCCATTTTGCAGCATTGCCTGATTCCAAGCACCAGCCTGATTATGCTGATCTATACTATATGCAGCTGCCTCAATTGGTGAAAGTCCATACCAATCATTCAAAGGGTTAAAGGTTTTAAGATGCAGTACTGTTGAACGCCCAGTCAATTTATCAACTTTAAAGTCATAACTGTTGTTATTTACGGTATAACGATAGGCATAAGGAACGTTACTTCTCCCTGGAATAATTTCAACCCTATCAGGGCGCAGAAGATAAAGCTCTGTTGGTTTGTTCTGCGCCTCAATCATCAATACATAAGAATTGCCATTAACTAACCGATAAGTTACAATCCCCTCAATAAATTCTGATTTTGATGTCATTGGATTAGGAGAATAAAGTAACTTCAGTAACGGATGTGCTTTTAGTTGTGATTTTCCCTGGTCAGTAAGCTGGCAGAGAATAAAAGGTACCGAAGATGCAGCACTTGCGATCATATTAATTGCTCGAAAGGCAATAACATTTTTTATGTAACCTTCCTCAGCAAAACTTACATAATCACGCCTACTCCAACTTGGTTCCATCATTAGTTGCAAAGCAGAGTATTCACTGCTTTTCTTTCTTTGAAAAATGTTAAAATTCATATGTGCCTCCTGAAAAATTAAATTTGTTAAAAGATTAAAATTATAGTTGAATTATATCAATTGGTGTTACAAGAATGATATCATCTGAGTAGCTGACACTAGTTCGTTTGCGATAGTGCCATTCAAGTAGCCCATATTTGTCATCCAAGTAGCTTGACACTAGGATCCATCTTTTTATACAATTTAGTCAAATACGTTCCTTTTAGCGTAAAGCAACTATGCTCACCAGTTCAGTGTGCTATCTACAATTAAATTTCTGGATTCCAGTGTCAAGCGCTGGAATGACATTGATAGACCTAAAGAAATAGAACATGACAGAATGGCTAATCTCTAACCAATTTACTGATTATAACCATGCTATAAAATTCATGGAAGCAAAAATTCAACAAATTTACAATAATTTGTCTGATGAGCTAGTATGGCTGCTCCAGCACCCTCCACTTTACACAGCAGGAATCGGTGCAACAGATGATGACATTATTGAAAAATTATTTCCTATATATAAAACAGGTAGGGGTGGTAAATATACATATCACGGACCAGGGCAGCGCATTATATATTTAATGCTAAATCTTAAAAAAAGAAACAAATGTGACATAAAACTATATATCAGAGACCTAAGTAATTGGATCATAAATGTTTTAAAACACTTTAATATACTTGGGGAATTTAAGGAAGATAGAATAGGCATTTGGGTGAACAACAACGGAGTAGAAGAAAAAATAGCAGCTTTTGGCATTCGCTTGAGAAAATGGGTAACTTATCACGGCATAGCGCTTAATGTCTCTCCAAACCTTTCCCACTATGAGGGTATTATTCCTTGTGGACTAAAAGATTACGGCGTTACATCAATGGAAAAACTAGGAGTAAAAGTTTCTCTTTGCGAATTAGATGATATATTAAAGCAAGAGTTTCATAAGATATTTTAATGTATTCCTTTATTCTTTATTTTCTATGCCTTTTACTCACTAATCCTGCAAATCAAGTTGATATTATTGCTCCTTCTTCGAAGGGAAAAGAATCGGATCTGCCCACTATAAAAGAATCCGTAAAAACTTTGGGTTTTAATCCTCACATTTCGGAGAAAATATACAGTAATGACAACCCATTTTATTCTAACTCTGATGAGTTTAGAGCGAATGATTTGGTTAATGCGCTCACTGATGATAGCAAAATAATTTGGTGTATCAGAGGAGGAGAAGGGGCTTCTCGGCTAATTCCCTATCTAGAAAAGTTACCCAATGATAAAAAAGAAAGAATTGCTCAAAACAAAAAAATTCTTATAGGCTATAGTGATATCACTGCTTTACATATTTATCTGCAAGTTAAATATGACTGGCAAACTCTTCACGGTACCATGTTGGAAATGATAGTAAATAACTCTGTTGCTGAAACCTCTGTTGAAAAATTAAAAGAGTTAATTCTTAAGCAACGCAACTCTATCAGATTTGATAACCTAAAAATGATCGACAATGGCATTAGACTAAAAAATGGCAAATTAGAGTCTAAAATCATCGGTGGTAATATGACTTTGGTTGAAAATAGCATAGGAACTGCTTGGCAAATAAACGCAAAAAACAAAATTCTATTTTTAGAAGACATAAAAGTTTATCCATATTCAATTGAGCGAAGTCTAGATCACCTAAAACAAGCTCATATTTTTGATGGAGTAGATGCAGTAATATTCGGTGACTTTGTTAACTGTTATAATGATAATCTTGTTGAAATTGTAAAAGAAAGGTTTGCAAAAAGTGTTAACTTTCCAGTATTTACAATAAAAGGGGTAGGACATGGACATAGAAATGACCCTTTACCTCTCAACACTCACACTATCATCAGCATGCAAGACGAGAAAGAGTTTATGGATGTGCAACAGTTATACAAGTAGCTTTATCTCACACTCCTTTCATTCCAGCACCTTCGTTGTCATCCTAGTATCCCCCCTTGTCATCCCAGTGCCTAGACACTGGGATCCAGATCAAGTACGGCTATTATCCAAATAACCCTTCGTTGTTATTCAAGCAGCCCCTTCATTGTCATCCCAGTACTGGGATCCAGGAACCTGCGTCACGCGCTCTAATATGAAGAAATGCTAGTAACTTCCTGCTGTTCATTTATTGAGTTGACAATTGGTTTTTCTGCTCCATCAACTTTAGTACTAGGCTTTAGTAATTCATATGTAGCACAACCAACTACCAGTGCTGCTGCTGTAACTGCAACCACTGCTATAACGATAGGTATCAACTGAGCTGTAATTGTTCCAGTTGTAAAAAGTGCCACTGCTATAGCAGTGCCTAATAATGTATTCACTCCACCAGCAATCATTGCCTTATTACGTGCTTTCACAAAAGAACCTCCTCTTGCGTCTAATAGAGCTTTTACTACGTCTTGATTCTTAGCATAACCTTCAGCATAATCTAAAGGAGTCTTTCCATATCGATCTACTGCGTTAACATTTGCTCCTTTTTCTAGTAAAAGGTTTACTATATCTACGTGACCATTCCCAGCAGCTAAATGTAAAGGAGTCCTACTTTCACTATTTACTGCATTAACATGTGCTCCTTTTTCGAGTAAAACCTCTACTACACTTGCGTGACCATTCCTAGCAGCGAAATGCAAAGGAGTCGCATCACGCCAACCTTTCTCATTAACATTTGCTCCTTTTTCTAGTAAAAGGTTTACTATATCTACGTGACCATTCCCAGCAGCTAAATGTAAAGGAGTCCTCCTTTCACTATTTACTGCATTAACATGTGCTCCTTTTTCGAGTAAAACCTCTACTATATTTGCTCGACCATGAAGAGCAGCGACATTTAAAGGAGTCCACCCTTCAATATCTACTGCATTAACATTTGCTTCTTCTTGGATTAAAACCTCTACTGTCTTTTTGTGACCATTCCCAGCAGCGAAATGCAAAGGAGTCGCATCACGCCAACCTTTCTCATCAACATTTGCTCCTTTTTCGAGTAAAACCTTTACTATATTTGCTCGACCATGAAAAGCAGCGACATTTAAAGGAGTCCACCCTTCAATATCTACTGCGTTAACATTTGCTCCTTTTTCTAGTAAAAGGTTTACTATATCTACGTGACCATTCCTAGCAGCGAAATGCAAAGGAGTCGCATCACGCCAACCTTTCTCATCAACATTTGCTCCTTTTTCGAGTAAAACCTTTACTACATCTACGTGAACATTCTTAGCAGCTATCATTAATAACGTCAATTTTTCATATGCGGGAATATAAAATACATAATTTACATCAAATTTACCTTTCTTCCACTCTTGATATAGACCTTGATCCTGTTTTTCTAGTTCTGTTTTTATTTCCTCAATTATATTATCTTTATTTAAGCCTTCCTTAACCTCAATCGTCCTCAGTACTTTTTCCAGTGACTCATATCCTCCTGTCATAATTCTACCTTCAATATTAAACAATATGTTTAATTATTACATAATTATGATGAAAAGTCAACTCAAATAAGCTAATAACCGGGATTGTGAATAGTAAATTAGATTCAAATAGCCTCTTTGGTGTCATCCGAGTAGCTTGACACTGGAATCTAACTAAGTTGGTAAACACGAAAGCGCTTTTTTTGACGGAATTGCACAAAAAAACTGGATGCCAGTGTCAGCTACTTGCATGACATCATCTTTTTTATCAGGTGCATATGAAACCAGTGCTTTCTTGTCATCCCAGTACTCCTTATTCTTGTCATTCGAGTAACCCCTTCAGTGTCATCCAAGTAGCTGACACTGGGATCCAGAACAGGTAATAAGAAGCACTGAAATGACATCTCTATAGAACTCCTAACCAATCAAAAATATTAAGAAATTTACCAAGCAAAAAAAGGCAAAAGAATCCCCCAGTAGTGAGTTTTAACCCTATAATAATGTAAATCGGCATTGTAATAATGTGCTAACGCTTATTTAAAGCGCGTTTTGGCTGAATGTAGAAAAAATAAAAAAGACATGCAGCCGCTATAATTTTATGTAATCTGCCAATATATACCTGAGTTTTTTACTGAATTTTTGTTGTTAAATCTGCAGAGATTAAAAACAAGGATAAATACTCTTATTGTCATGATAAGAAGACTGATGAGGTTTGTCAAGTTGACTCTATTGCATATCCTTATAAGTAAATTAATGTTATCCTTAACTATTGCTAATCTAAAATTTTTTATGTTCATACACTTACGTGTTCATAGCGTTTATTCTCTGCTTGAAAGTTCGGTTAAAATTGAGGAGCTGATTGGTCTTTGTTTGCAGAACAAAATGCCGGCAGTTGCAGTTACTGATTCAGGCAACTTATTTGGCTCACTTGAATTTGCAGAATATGCAGCAAATAAGGGAATACAGCTAATAGTAGGATGCAATATTATCGTTCGACACTTAGAACAAAATTTATCAATACTCCTACTTGCAAAAAATGAACAAGGGTACACTAATTTAGTCACTTTGGTGAGTGAGTCTTTTAAAAAGCGCAAAAATAGCAGCGATATTCCCTACGTTGATTTTGATGAGCTATTAAGTTTTAATACAGGTCTAATCGCCTTAACTGGTGGATGTTTGGCTCAACTGTTATTGGAGCAAGACAAAGAAACGGTTGAAAAACTGCTTTCAGCATTCGATGGTCATTTATATGTTGAATTGCAGCGTCATGGGCTGAATAAAGAGCTAGAGCTTGAAGAAGCTTTAATAGATTTTGCTTATCAGCGCAATATACCACTAGTGGCAACGAATGATGTGTTTTTTTCAAATAGATCTGATTATGAAGCTTATGATATATTAACGTGCATATCGGAGGGCAGTTATGCCCTGGAGAATAACAGAAAGAAGTTAACTACCGAGCATTACTTCAAATCTGTGGCAGAAATGGAGGAACTGTTCAGCGACATTCCCGAAGCAATTTATAACACTTTAGTGATAGCTAAGCGGTGCTCTTACATGCCAAGAAGCAGGCAGCCTATCTTGCCTAAATTTCCTTGTCGAGAAAATAAAACTGAGAATGAAGAACTGAGGGAGCAGGCAGTTGCAGGATTAGAATTCCGCATTGCAAATGAAACGGACATAGACCTTAAACAATACTACGATCGGCTGAATTACGAACTAAGCGTAATAACTTCGATGAACTACGCTGGCTACTTTTTGATAGTTTCTGATTTCATTCGTTGGAGCAAAGCAAATGGCATTCCAGTTGGACCGGGAAGAGGTTCTGGTGCTGGATCAATTGTTGCTTGGAGCTTGCAGATTACAGATCTTGATCCAATAAAATTTGGTCTGATCTTTGAAAGATTTTTAAATCCTGATCGTGTATCGATGCCTGACTTTGATATCGATTTCTGCCAAGAGAAAAGGGACCTGGTTATTGATTATGTTCAGAAAAAGTACGGTTATGTTGCTCAAATAATCACTTTTGGAAAATTGCAAGCAAGGGCAGTATTGCGTGATGTTGGTAGAGTATTGCAAATGCCTTACTCTCAAGTGGATAAAATATCTAAAATGGTTCCATTTAATCCAGTAAATCCTGTAACTTTATCGCAAGCGATAGAGTTTGATCAAAATCTTCAGAAAGAAAGGGATAGTGATGAAGTAATTGCCAAACTTCTTGATATATCTCTAAAGCTCGAAGGAATATATCGTCACGTTTCAACTCATGCTGCTGGAATTGTAATATGCGATCAAAAATTAGAAAATTTTGTTCCCGTCTATTATGATCCAAATTCGGCTCTGCCAATCACTCAATACAGCATGAAATATGTAGAGAAAGCTGGGTTAATAAAATTTGATTTTCTTGGACTTGGTACGCTAACACTAATAGATCATGTATGTCGTTTAATTAATCGTGATAAAAAAAAATTTGATATTTCCTCAGTTTCTTTGATTGATCAAAGAACCTATGAAATGCTCTCAAGAGGTGATTCAATCGGAGTGTTTCAGCTTGAAAGTTCGGGAATGAGAGAAGCTTTAATAAAACTAAAGCCAGACTGCATTGAAGATATCATCGCTTTAATTTCTCTTTATCGCCCAGGGCCTATGGATAACATTCCAACTTATGTTGCAAGAAAGCATGGACTTGAAAAGCCAGATTACATTCATCCATTGCTTGAGGAGGTGTTAAAAGAAACATTCGGAGTAATAATCTACCAAGAACAGGTAATGGAAATAGCGCGTATTCTCTCTGGATATAGCTTAGCAGAGGCGGATTTACTCAGACGTGCCATGGGTAAGAAAATTAAGGCAGAGATGGATAAACAACGTGAACTTTTTGTTCAAGGAGCAACAAAAAACGGTGTTGATTACGACAGGGCAAGTTATATTTTTGATCTTGTTGCAAAATTTGCTGGTTATGGATTTAATAAATCCCACGCTGCAGCATATGCGATTATATCTTACCAAACAGCTTACCTTAAGGCTAACTACCCGCTAGAATTTTTTACGGCCTTGATGAATCTCAACATTGATGATAGAGACAAACTGAATTTGTTTTATCATGCTGCAAAATTCAGTGGAGTTGCTGTTCTTTCGCCTGATATCAGCAAATCTAAGGCTGAATTTTCAATAGGGGGTGAGCACATACGCTACGGAATTGCTGCTTTGCGTAATGTTGGTTTTGCTATAGCAGAAGGAATAGTAAATGCACGCTCAAGTTCTTATAAGGACATATGGGAATTCATTCAAAATTTGGGGCATATAATAAATAAAAGGGCATTAGAAAGTTTAATTAAATCTGGAACATTCGATAGTGTGCACAAAAATAGAAAGCAGTTATACGAGTCAATAGACACATTGATTTACTTTGCAAATAAAAATAGGCAGTCAAATCAAGCTGCTTTATTTGGTCATCTTGATATTCTGAAGCCAAAACTTGAGAACGTGGAAGATTTTAATGAAGAGGAAAAATTAGAGCATGAGTTATTTTCATTGGGATTTTACTTAACTAATCATCCACTTGAAAAGTTTAGAACTCTCTTGAAAAAATTAAATATTGGGTTTATCGGAGAGAGTAAAACGATAAAAACTGCTGGTGTAATATTAAATGTGCGTATGAGAACCTCAGAACGTGGAAGATTTGTTATACTAACACTTTCTGATCCCCACAATGTTTCTGAAATAGCATTCTACAATAATGAAATAATAGAAGAAAAAAGGAATCTATTTTCACCTGGAGCATTTGTGATAATTGATCTTGAAATTTCAGAAAACACAACGAGACTATCAGGAAAGGACATATCTGAATTTACAGAAAAGGTTACTTCTCTAATGAAAGGATTAGTTTTAACTGCTGTATGTTCAGATTCGCAAAAAGTTGCTGAGGAGTTGAATGCAGTGTTGAAAAATGGAGGCAAAACCAAAATAATGCTAAAGTTTCTTCTCGAAAAACATAAAGTCAGCATCTTGTTGCCAGGTACATATTCAATCACCCCCAAAGCTATTTATGAAATATCTCACTTAAGTTGGATTGAAGACGTAGAAATTAATACAAATAACTTGCTTATATAAAAAAGTTTTATATAATTAAAGTGTTTAATTGATATTAAAGGAAGATATAGTGAATCTCTATGAATTTACTTTTATAGCACAACCGAACTTATTGCAGCAAGAAGTAGAAGAAATGGTCCAAGAATTGGCTATTTTGTTGAAAAATATTAAAGCAGATGTTATTTCTCAGGAGGTTAAAGGTCTCATAGAAAGAGAACATAGCACAGTTACAAAACAAGAGCTAGAGGCAAGTACCGAAAGCATTAAAAAAAGTCTGATTGTTTACTCTGATTTTTTGGAAACTCTGACAAAAATTTTGTGGGTTGAATTGGAAGAAGATTTTTCAAATTTAAAAGAAATAAAGTCAAGAATCGATAAAGAATTGAAAAATGAACTAAGTGATACGGGAATAAAACAAAATTTTATGGACCTTCCAGGAGCTAACATTAAAAGTGCATTTATCTATAATGTAGTAAATGCTTTTAAGGAAAATATTTCACAACATCTAATAAAGCCCCTTCAAGAGGTTTTAAAAAGTTTTAAAATAGTAGACTCAAATCAATTGAATAAAACGCTGGAAGTGCTTTTGAAAAATATTGAAGCTTCAGGATTGATAAAATATGAATATTGGGGTCTATTGGATTTTGCATACCCAATAAATAAGATGAAAAGTGGTCATTACTGTATGATGTGTATAAGTTTTACTTCAAGCATTATGGATGAATTTGAGCGTAGAGTAAAACTGAATGAGAATATTATTCGCCACTTGTCTGTACGGGTTAATGAGTTTTTTAAAGGTAAATCTTACATGATGGATAAACAAATTGAGGAGAAAAGTGCATAATGATGAAAAGACGAAATAGTTTTAATAATTCTTACGTGTCTGTAAATAACAGAACTGGCTTTAGGCGTCCTAAGGTCTGTCCTCTTGCTGCATCTAAAGATGAGGACATAGACTATAAGAATATAGATTTATTGTCCAAATTCACCTCTGACTATGGTAGAATATTACCTAGAAGGTTAACAGGTGTGTGCGCAAGAAAACAAAGAAAGTTGCGCTTAGCAATTATAAGAGCACGCTTTTTAGCTCTTGCTCCTTACTGTACTAAAAAAGTTAGGTAATTTATGTTAATAATTTTAAAGGAAAATATAACAACTTTAGGTAAGCTTGGTGAAGTTGTCAAAGTTAAGCCAGGTTATGCACGTAATTTTCTTTTTCCACAAAAAAAGGCGATGAAAGCCACTAAGGAAAATTTAATAAAGTTAGAGGAACAGCGTTTATTATTGGAAGAAGAAAATACCAAAAAATTAAATGCAGCAAAAGTGCTTGCATCATCACTGCATGATAAATTTATTATATTAATAAAGCAAGCTTCAGAGGATGGAAAGATTTTTGGCTCTGTAACCACACGTGAAATTGCAAAAACTTTATTACAAGAAGGATATGATATAAGTCATCATAGTTTATCTTTGGGTGGAATAAGCATCAAAAATTTGGGCGAGTATCAAGTGAATATAGAATTACATAGTAAAGTGATAGTGCCAATTACTATATACGTTGTCAGATCTGAGAAAGATGCACATGAATTAAGGCAAGCAAAGTTGCAAAATCAGAAATCTGAGCAACAAGAGGCAGAGCAAGATGCGAGTAAAGAAGCTACTGATGCTGATGATAGCTGATCAAAGATGATCCCTTGTTATAGTCGTAAAGAAATGTCTTCCATTGCTAAGCTGGTATCATCCCAGTGCTCCCCTCATGTCATTCCAGTGCATGACACTGGAATGACACCATTATTGGAATAAATCAAAAATGATTCCACGCTATAGCCGCAAAGAAATCTCTTCTATTTGGGAAGAAAAAAATAAGTTCAACATATGGCTCAAAATAGAAAAATTAGCATGTGAAGCTCAAGCAAAATTAAAAGTTATTCCAAATGATGTTGCTGAAAAGCTCTCTGGTGCTATTGAATTTGATATTGAGCGTATTAACGAAATTGAATCCATTGTAAAACATGATGTTATAGCCTTTTTGACATATATTGCTGAAAAAGCGGGAGTTGACGTTCGTTATCTCCATTACGGAATGACAAGTTCTGATGTTTTAGATACATGCTTTGCAGTGCAGTTGAAAGAGTCATGTGATATTTTACTCAAGAATCTAAAAAATTTACTTATAGTATTGAAAAAAAAAGCTGAGGACTATAAAGATATTGTTTGTGTTGGGCGCAGTCATGGAATGCATGCAGAACCAATAACTCTTGGATTAAAATTTGCTAGATTTTATGCTGAATTTAAACGCAATTATCAGAGATTAATTAGCGCGCAAAAAGAGATCTCAATTTGTAAAATATCAGGTGCAGTAGGTAATTTTACAAATATTAATCCATTTGTTGAAGAGTATGTAGCGAAAGAAATGGGACTCATACCTGAAACCATATCGTCTCAAGTCATCCCTCGTGATAGACATGCCATGTTCTTTTCAATTTTGGGAGTAATTGCAAGCTCAATAGAAAATATTGCAATTGAGATTCGTCATTTGCAAAGAACTGAAGTCGGCGAAATCTCTGAATATTTTTCCACTGGACAGAAGGGAAGTTCTGCTATGCCGCATAAGTGTAATCCTATTTTAAGTGAGAATTTGACTGGGCTCTCACGCTTAGTACGCAGCTACGTTTTTCCTGCATTAGAAAATGTTGCATTATGGCACGAACGAGATATATCGCACTCGTCTGTGGAAAGGTGCATTGCTCCTGATGCTTGTATAGCAATGGATTTTGCTTTAGTACGATTAACAGATTTGATAGATAAATTGGTGATCAATAAGGAAAATATTGAAAAGAACTTAAATTCTTCAAAAGGCTTGGTTTTTTCACAACGAGTATTACTCGAGTTGGTAAATAGTGGTTTGGCGAGGGAAGAGGCGTATAAAATTGTTCAGAGCAATGCAATGAAAGTGAAACAAAACAATAGTGATTTTCTGGCCGAACTGAAACAAGATAAATCCTTACTTGAAGTTATTAACTCTAAAAAACTTGAATCTTTGTTTGATTTGAAGTATTATACGAAGCATGTAGATCATATATATAGCAAGGTTTTTAATGAGGCTGAGTAGCTCAGTGGTAGAGCAGGAGGATCATAATCTCTTGGTCGGGGGTTCAAATCCCTCCTCAGCCACTCAAGCTAAGCTATGGTTTGGCGATAGCAGCGCATTTGACAAAATAACGTGATTCATTGTCAATTAACTGAAGTCTTTTTTCAGTTGTTCATATAGTATATGGAATAATGTATGTGAAGTGATAAAGATACAACATTTGTTGTATCTATTCAGGGGAATGGCTAATGGTATCCGTTCAAGAAAGTGGTAAGGTAGATGAGAAAAGACAACTAAATGAATTTCATCCGAGTAGCTGACACTGACATCTATATAAAGACAATCTAATGCACTCATTTAAAGTGAAGTTTTCTGGATCCCAGTGTCTAGGCACTGGGATGAAAAGAGTTGACTTGAATGACACCGAATAGGCACTGGGACAGAGGCTACTTGAATAATATTTCACCATGTCATTCCAGCACTTGATGCTGGAATGGCTTTGTTGCACCACTCAAGGAAAGAACAGGCAGTTACTGATGGAATTTGTTATAAAATAGATATTTAGCCGACAAAGGAAAAATATGCCAATAAGAATGAAAGTCAGTAACTGCAATGAATATAACAAATTTCTTCAAGAAAGGGGAAATGTTTTTCATTATATCAACGATGCCATTGAAAATTGGTACGAAAATAGTCCAAAAGTAGCAGGTGGCAACAATGTCTACAGCGACAAAGTAGTGATTCTAATTCACATAATAACCTATCTATTCAGGATTGGTCTTAGGCAAACAGTGGGATTTATAGAGAAATATCTTGAGCAAATAGGGAAAATTTTGCAAATTATCAGCTATTCGCAGGCTTCAAGAAGGTTTAAAAAGCTTAATATCAAAATCAACGACTGCAGAGTTGATAAGAACGATATGGAAGATATTGAAATTGCTATAGATAGTACAGGTATCAGCATCTACAATAATATTCCAGGCCATAGTAAGGCAAATGGTACAGATAGAAAGTATCGCCGCTATGAGCAAACAAGATGTAATGCTAGAGATAGGTAGTAAAAAAGTTATAGCTGCAAAATACAGTAGTGGAGTTTATTCCGACCACTATGGAGCCTGTGATCTTATTGAAAGAGTGGATACCAAGTATAACATAAGCACGATATATGCAGATAGATCGAAAGAAGTTATACAAACTGTGCGATGAGCTTGACATAAAGACAAGGATTCCTCCGCAAAATAATGCAGTAGAGCATCCAAAGTTGGATTATATGAATGAGAGAAATTCTACAATCAAGCTCATAAAGTCATATGATGAAGATGGTATGAAGAGGTGGAAAAAAGAGATAAATTATTGGAAGAGATCTTATATAGAAAGTTTTTTCTCGCGACTGAAGCAAATATTTGGATTTAGTTTTAGGAATAAATCTGAGATTAATCGTGAGAAGGAACTGCTACTCAAGTGTTATTTGCTTAACAAATTTACTGAAATAGGCATGGCTAAGTTTGATATAGCTTCATGAATTTATTATACATTACCCACTATCCGAAGAGCTGTGCAACAAAGCCCGCTGGAATCCAGAAGTTTTTTGAGCACAAAAGTCATGCTAAGTTTTTGTTGTTAAGAAAGGCTGGATAGCTACTTGCATGACAAGAGGAGAACTACTGGGATGACAAGGGGAGAGCTACTAAATGACATCTTCAATTTCTATGTGTCAAGCACTGAAGAGGTCTCTCCTATTTTCTCTTGATGAATAAATCTAAGTAGAGTATAGTAAAAATGCATTTATGTAGCGATTAATGAGCAACTTAGTTTTAGTCTATATAACTTTTTCAAACCTGAAAGAGGCTAAGACTATTTCTGAAGAATTGTTAAACGAGAAGTTAATTGCATGTGTAAATATATTTCCCGAAGTAAATTCTCTGTATTTATGGGAAGGTAAAATTAATAGTAATTGTGAAATAGTGGCAATTATGAAGAGCAGGAATGATCAGACTGATAAGATTGTAGAAAAAATCGAGGCAATGCATTCTTATGATCAACCAGCCGTTGTGATAATACCCATAGGAAAAGCGAATAAATCTTTTACTAATTGGGTTAATAATGTTATTGATATAAACAATATTGGGGTGTAGCCAAGTGGTAAGGCAGCGGTTTTTGATACCGCCACGCGAAGGTTCGAATCCTTCCACCCCAGCTTTATTAAAGTGTGCGTGAAATGATATCACTTTTTTATAAATTAAGGTTATTTAATTATATACTGGGCAGCTTGAAAGATATAGTTGTCAAGCTATTTCTTTTCACTCTGTATCTTTATACATCGAGCATTATGCTCATGTTTCTCACCAGTGGCTTTTGGTATGCTGTAGAGTTTAGCTCTTTCAAAAATGCATTTTACCATTTGTATCAATATTTAAAATGGTATTATGAAAATAGAGATGATTTGGGTTATGGAGTTTCTATTAGAATATTAGTAGCGTTTCTTACTCCGCATTTTCTCTACAAATTATTTTCTGGCACAGGCTGGAAGTCTTTTTTCAAGGAGAAGATAGTTCAGATACTCAGCACAAGAAGAAAAATGAGTAATAAACCAAATGGCAGTAGTTATGGTTATAGTAATAAGAACAGTTACGGTAACAATAATCTTCAAGAGGCAGAACGGAAAGTGAATATGATAAAGCAGCTATTAATCCAAGATATAGATGAAGCTATAGAAAAAAGATTAAATGATATTTTTCTTGGTGAGAGGGGTAAACCTCATTAAAAGGGCTTTATCTTTTTTAGAATTGGCTGTATTTTGTTTTTTACGTATAATGGATCGCAATCAGCCAGTATACATGTTTCAACAAAATCTTGACTGAAGTCTGATAGCCAGGAAATTGCTTTACGTTTCTCTACCAAGCTTTCTGTTTTTTTACAGTTACTTGCTGCATCAATCATTGCCTGTGATATCACTGATTGCCACAGTATGCAGTACCTTTGTATATCATCTAAAGTGCTATTTGCTTCGTGATGGTGAAAAAATTCTTTGAAATTGAAGTTATTTGACATTATGTACCTCTTTAAGTTGAAAATTAGAATTTGAAGTAGTGCGAAAGTTGTCTTGCTGAAGCGAGTAGCCTTTATGACAGTCAGACCGGGTTTTATGTGAGCTATAAATGTTTAAGAAATTATATCTGTTCAGATCTATGTGAAACCAGTGCTTCTTTTCTTGTTATCCGAGCTGGGATCCAGGTTGACAAAAGCGCTTTACAACGTTTTGTGTACAAAAGCCAGTGTTGCATGACACTATTTGTTCTTACACCCTTTTTGTCTATCTTATTTTGTCACTCTGCTGAACAGATAATTTTCGCCAATAAGCTTTCTACTGAATTTTTGTTATTAAGCTCGCACAGATCAAAGACAAGTTTTGAGTCAAAAATACCCTTAATATTATAATAAGGGGTTGGTAAAATGTGTCTAGTAAGTTTCTTCTCTATGCAACTGCACCTCAAGCTAATAATGGACCATCAGGCGTATTACCAATTACATTGATTTGGTTTAATATTTTATTAGTGGGGTAAAAATAATTTTTTATAAACTCCTTATATATAGCTGTTAATTTATGTATATCGTCTATTGATACGCATTCATTTACCTGATGTGCGGTTTTGTTGATCATACCAAATTCAATTACTGGACAAATATCTTTAATAAACGCAGCATCAGATGTGCCACCATTTGTACTCAGCACAGCATCAATACCGGTAATTTTATTTATCGCATCAAGCATAATATCAGTATTTCTATCAGGAGTAGAGAGAAAAACGTCCCTGCTGCTCTGCATAGACAGTTTATAATCGTTAGTCACATTGGTGCATATTGCATCAATCATCTTATATAAAACGTCCGGTGTTTGTGTATTGTTATATCGAACATTAAAACCTGCTGCTATTGAACTAGGTATTAGATTATTAGTATTATTTCCAACGTCGATAGTAGTAATTTCGCAATGTGAAGGCTGAAAGTATTTATTACCAGTATCAAAAGTGGTATCTTTTATCTTACTTAGTATCGATACCATTTTATATATTGGATTATCTGCTAGATCTGGGTAGGCAACGTGCCCTTGTTTACCATGGCAAATCAATTTAAATGTTGCAGAACCTCTTCTACCTATTTTTATGGTATCACCTAATTTCTCACTACTCGTTGGTTCTCCAACTATACAAAAATCTATCTTTTTTTGCTTACTTTTCATCCATTCCAAAACGGCCTTTGTTCCATGTTCTTCCGTGCTTTCTTCAGCACCGGTAATCAATGCACTGATTGAACCACTGAATCGAAACTTACCTGCAACTGAATCTACGATAGCAGCAATAAATGCAGCTACTCCGCCTTTCATATCAGCTGCTCCTCTTCCGTATAGCATTCCATTTCTAACTTCTGGCTTAAATGGATCAGATATCCAATCTTTTAACTCACCTGGTGGTACAACATCAACATGTCCAGCAAAACACAAGTTTGGTACTCCATTTATATATTTCGCATAAAGATTTTTAACTTTATCACCAAACTCTAAAATCTCACATTCAAAACCACTTTTCTTAAGAATGGCTGCTATATGCTCTATTGCCCCATCGTCTTTTGGTGTTATACTTTTAAAAGAAATTAATTTCTTAGTTAGTTCTACAGGGTCAATCTTCATATCAATCTTGAAATACTAACATTACCGTATTGTAAACATTCTATGCGATATTTAAAACAAATATTACAGCACACAGAACAAGTTCTTATTAGGGAAGTTGCTGATAATATCTATGAAATATGTAGACAATATGGAAATGACATTTTTCTGATTGCAGATGAAAATACAGCAAAACTTTTAAACAAAAACATACTTAATAAAGTTTCTCATTTAATTATTCCAGCCACACCTGTCATTCCAGCGCGTGACTATGATGGATCGCAGTGTCACGCTACTTGGATGACACCAAATAGACTGAACAGCGCTGCTTCCCTCCAAACTGTAAACCTAGTTAGAAATAAAGCAAAAGATAGTGACTTAATGGTTGCATTTGGTAGTGGCACTGTTAATGATATCTGCAAATATGCAAGCTACCTCGAGAAAAAAGATTATATATCGTTCCCAACAGCCGCTTCCATGAATGGGTATAGCTCTGCAAACGCTTCAATATTAGTTGATGGATATAAAAAATCGTTCGGAGCACATCTTCCAAAGGCAATATACATTGATAACGATATAATTGCCAACGCACCACCACGCCTCACATTAAGTGGATTTGCAGATTTCATCTGCCGTTCAACAGTACAAGCCGATTGGCTATTATCTCATCTATTACTTGGCACAGAATATAATGAACTCCCCTTTAAACTTGTTCGCAATCTGGAGGAAATTTTGCTCAGAGAACACTTGGCACTTGCTAAAAAAGATAAAAGAGTAGTTTTATTACTTATGGAAGCCTTATTGATTTCAGGACTTGGAATGGTGATGTCAAAAGGCAGCTACTCTGCAAGCCAAGGAGAACATATGATAGCTCATGCAATGGAGACGGTAACAAAAGATTATTCCTCCTCGTTACATGGCGAAAAAATTGCTGTTACGACGATTACTATGGCTAACTTGCAAGAGGAGATATTGTCAATACAAAACCCGATTACCAAACCGATCACTTTAGATGTAAAACATATAACTCAGTGCTTTGGTAATACCGAATTTATAAAAATTCTAAAGCAGAAGCAAATTATGCAGCAAAAAATTCAAGAGATTATTTACAAAGAATGGAGTAATATTTCTAGTTTAATTAAGCAAAATTTACTATCTGCAAAACACCTGCAGAAAGTATTTGAAGATCTATCAATTCCGTACTTACCGGAGCATCTTAATTGGAACAAAGAGCAATATTGCAAGGTAGTCAATCTTACATTTGCAACAAGAGATAGATTCACCTTTCTTGACCTGGCTGGTTGTATAGAAAAAAGTTAGATTTTGTGTATTCGTTCAGTAGGGTAGCAAAATAAGATAGACAAAAACACAGTAACAAATGATGTCATGCAAGTAGCTATCCAGCCTTTCTTAACAACAAAAACTTAGCATGACTTTTGTGCTCAAAAAACTTCTGGATTCCAGCATCAAGTGCTGGAATGACATGGTAAAATATTATTCAAGTAGCCTCTGTCCCAATACCTATTCGGTGTCATTCAAGTCAACTCTTTTCTTGTCATCCCAGTGCCTAGACACTGGGATCCAGAAAACTTCACTTTAAATGAGTGCATTAGATTGTCTTTATATAGATGCCAGTATCAGCTACTCGGATGAAATTCATTTAGTCTTCTTTTCTCTTTTTCTTATTTTACTACTCTGATGAACGGATACAAAAAAAACTCATGCACCTTGATGTAAGTAGATCTTGCAAGCATTTTAAGATTGCCGGTTCACTAGTTAACATAGAAAAAGCTCAACAAAATTATAAGAATAGTATATAATTGAAAATATTTAATAGTGAAAATAATGCCTAACACTAAAGAAAAAGAAATACATCTTATATTCTTTCATGGGTTAGGGGATAATTATAAAAATGCAACTACATTCTGTAAAGATATGCAATCTGAGCTCATGCACCACCATGATATACCTAATTTTCACACTCATGCACACAAATACCCGGCTGCATTTCAAAATTATAGTAACTTATGCCTTAACCAGCTTCGTATGCTTACTAGCATCAATATTGCCACCTACTGTCATACTGCTCACTAATCCAATAACAGCTAGAACAGCTGGATTGGCAGTCTTATCAGCTTCAGCTTGTGTTTTTTTATCTATATTCCTACTCATGATTCCGTTTCTAAATAAGGATCAAAAGTTATTCAAGTCTTCAATAGAGCAAATTGATCAACTAATATATCAAGGTGTAAAACCCGAAAATATTATACTTTTCGGTCATTCTTTTGGAGGAGCAGTTGCATCGGAAGTATCAAGGCATTTTGCGAATAGAGATGTTAAACTTGGAGGAATCGTCTTCACTAGCACTTTTAGTTCTTTTCATACAGCAATAGAGCATTTTCCAATGCCTCAAACGAAAATTTTGAGTATACTGCCTTTATTCCTACTAAAAAGAATACTAAAAGCCTTCGCTTTAGACTTTGATATAGCAGATAATTTGCAAAAGTCACAAAATGAAAAAACGCCAATAGTAATTATTAATCACGCAAGAGACACATTAATACCACTGCCTGCACAATTGGTAAATGCGATAAGAGGTGATCAATTATTAAATGGTAATCCGATTAAGATTCGTGATGATCTGTTTATATATGGAGATGATCCTCATAACAGTGTTTTGGATAGTGGCACACTGACTGAAGAATTAAGAGAAATGGTACTTAGTAAAGTTACGTCTAGAACGCGTTAACTTTTTTGCTGCTTTTTTTTTGGCTAAGGTCACACTTCATTATGCATTAAATTGTATTCATCTATTCAGGGAATTTGCTAATGTGAAAGCCAGTGCTTCCTTTCTTGCGATGTAGCTGTACAGAAATTGAAGATGTCATTTAGTAGCTCTCCCCTCTTATTTAAGTAGCTAACACTGAGATCCATAAATTTAACTGGATGCCAGTTTCTGGGCACTGACCATCATAAAGGAGCCAGTGTCATGCACTGATAGTTGTCTTTTCTCGCCTACCTTATTTTACTACTCTGCTGAACGGACACAATTGCATATAGTATAGTCTTTAGTTTTAGTGAGAATAGTTTTATTCCACTGATCAAGGAGTGCTAAATTGAAATACGTATCACCTTTATAAGTTTTATGCATTTCAGTCATAATAAATTCTGAGATTAGGTTATGCTCTAAAAAAAGGTGTACTATTTGTGCCCCACCAATCACAAAGACTTGAGAACTACTTTGAATTGACAGAAATTCTTGCATGGAAGAGACAACAGTACATTTTGGGCCTCTATTAAAACACTTGTTACGGGAGAAAACAATAGGTGTACGATTCTTTAGTATACTCTGAGGCACGGTTTCAAATGTCTTTCTTCCCATCACAATAACTTGCTTGTCGGTTACTTGACAAAAATGTTTAAACTCACTTGGATAACGCCAGGGCAAATCATTATTTATTCCAATTACCCCATTAGGGTCAACAGCCATAATTCCAATAATCTTCATCACTTTAAGACAGCTTGGGCTACAAAAAATCTCATGTGGTCGCGTACATTATGCACTCTAAGGAAATCAACCTTATTTTGCAGTATAGCAGATATAGCAATTGTTTCTAAATCTCTATTGGAGGGAGATTCTATGGAAAAAGAGGAAATAAATGACTTTCTGGAATGGCCAACTAAAACCTTGCAGCCAAAATTTTGTAAAGTTTCTATACTGCGTAAAATCTGAATATTCTGATACATAGATTTGCCAAAACCAATACCAGGATCAATAATTATTGAATTTTCATCAAAACCAAGGTCAAGTAACCTATTAATGCTCTCCTCTGCCCAATTATTTATGATATCAATTGGGTCAATATCATGTGGAATAATATTGTCCTTATGTGGTGGTATCGAAAGTGAATGCATAATAACGACACTACACCCACTGCTAGCAACTTCTTTTAAGGTATTACTACTCAGATCTCCCTTCTGATCATTTACCCAGGCAATATTGTAGTGCTTCAAAACGTTTAAAATAATGTCTGGCCAAAAACTATCAATGCTGACTTCAATATCACCATTTTTCATATAGTCGCTAAGATTATCAAGTACTGGTTTTAGACGTTCATACTCTTCTTCTGGCGTCTTTATTGAAGCTCCAGGCCTTGTTGATTGAGCTCCAAGATCAACTATGCTTGCACCATCTGATACCAGCTGCAATGCCTGCTTGGTTGCTCGATTCGCATCATAATAAAGACCACCATCTGAAAATGAATCAGGGGTAATATTGACGATACCCATAAGCTTTGGTGAAAGCGTAAAACTCTTTGAAAAACAGTCTTGAACATTGAAAGCAAAGGTTTTGTTAACCATTGCCATCAAGTGGAGCAAAAATGGTCTATTTACTAATTCTGGGTGAGGAATTTTAAGGTCAGGTATATCAAGCGTTAGATCATCCCATAACAAAATATCTAAATCAATAACACGAGGTGCCCATTTTTCGTAGACTTGTGGACGACCAATGTCACATTCAATTTGTTTTAAGCCTTTTAGTAGCTCCTCAGGAGAAGAAGAACAACTTCCATAGACAATCATGTTAAGAAATGGCTTGTTCCAATCAGGTGGAGCACCATTTGGTAAAATAGCCTTAGTTTCTAGAATGATCGAAGACTTTAAGTCTTTTAAATAGCGCTTCTTTAGTAACTCAGTAGCTCTTTGTAAATGGGAAAGGCGATTCCCTATATTTGATCCAATAGAAATATAGATCATTCTTGCAATTCATTACAGTAAGTAAAGAAAACGCCCCCATGCACACCTGGAACTGGTGGTGCGATTTTGTGAGTAGTCACCCTGACAGAAGAAATAATATGCTTCTTTCGCAGCAAAAGGTTATTAATGGCTCTGTATATCTCATGAGTTAAATGCTCGATTAAATTAAATTGCTTGCCCTGAACAAGAGATTGAATATTTTGCACTACTTCCAAATAGCAGATAGTATCTTTAAGTTGATCAGTTGTAAGCCCTGAAGGAGGAGATTTAAAAGTGAGATCAATATCAATACTCACCAATTGGGGAGAGAACTTCTCTTCTGCGCTACATCCTAAATCAACCCAAAGCCGCAGATCAGATATAAGAAGATTACATGCAGGCATTCACTGAGTTTAATGACAAACGTATCATGCCGTCAAGAAAACCCCATAAGAGTTTTGCTCCTTTCTTAGCGCCTTGTATGACTTTCTCTTGCTCTTCTTCGCTTAAATCTGCAATAAGGTTTGCACATTCTTCAGAATGCCACTCATCAGCTTCCATATGAACAGTAAAAAATTTGAGAGGACGCTCATCATTTATTGAATAGTGTTTTTTTAGACCTTCAATTTTAGATTTAGAAACCTCTGGAGTTTGACGTTCATAAGCGTACAGAGCTCCAAGACCTTCTACAAAACCTGATCTTACAATATCAAAGTAACCGTCAACTAATTCTCGTGTCTCCTTAACCTGTGCATCCTCAAGAAGTTGAGATCGTGCTACTCCCAGTCCTTCAGCAAAACGCTGCCATAATTCTGGGTGATTCTCGTCGCCTTGTTCTTCCTCTATTAAATTACCAAGTAAAACTTGCCGCATTTTCAAATTCGGACACAAGGAATGTATACCGCTGATATAACGAGGAAAAGCAGCAACATGGTGATAATATTCCTTAGCGTAGGTTTGCAGAGCCTGCAGGCTTAAGCTACCTTCATTCCATGACTCGTAAAACGGGTGTTTTAATAAGTGTAAACTATCTAATTGATTATTAAGTGATTGAACAAATGTCATAAATAAACAGTAAATTGTTTTAGGCTACGTTTAGGTTTATCAAATGTCAAGAGGCATTTCTCACTACTACTTTAATTCCAATAAATATAAAGATAGATACGCTATAAGTTAATTTTTTAGTAAAATTGATTTTTTCTAAAATTTCATGTATTATTAAATCAATATAGTGAAAAACGCAAAATGAAAGTAACAGAAGAAAATACAATAAAAATTAGGGAAGAGTTCGTAGAAGTTCAAAATGGAATGCGAATTCAAAAGATAGTGATGTCAAACTCGAAGAGCAGTGCAGATAGCAGAAAGAAAAAGCATATAGTTTACTTTCCAGGGCTTACATATACTTTTGAAAAAGAGCCAGATGAAGACAAAAGTGAATGGAATTGGGCAGCTGAAGCAGGTATGGATGTTCACCTTATTAATTTTCCTGGTTCTGGAAAAAGCAAAGGTCATTCTTTAAACGGTCAAAATCGAGTAAATGCAGGAATTGCAGTCATTTCAGATCTTCTAAAGCAAGGCATTCACCCAGACAATAGTACTGTATGGAAGCTGTGCTGGAGGACCAATAGCTGCAGAGGTTTATAAAAAGTTTAAAAAAGATGACAATGTTCATTTAAGATGCGTTATCAATAAATCCTTTAGCTCATTCAAAAAACTTGTAGTGAAATTACTACACATATCAAAACCTAAATGGCTATTTCCTCCTATAATAAAATTCATACTCAAATGCTTTGGTTGGCACTTTAAGCCACACACAATAGTAAACGACATTACTCCATACACAATTTGTTTTAACTTAGAGAACGATGGCTTTATTAGTAAGCAGGCAAATATAGGTACTAAAATTGCTGACATAGAAAAAAGTCATAGGAAAAAAACTACCAAAAAAAAGAAACTTTTGAAGGTTTTGAGCAATACAAAGAGTTTTTCATGGAGCATACCGATTTAGCTAAAATAAAAAACCTTGAATCTGAAGTTGGAATAATGAGAAAATGCTGGAATAAGTTTCTATCGTTACTACCTATTAAGGCAGATGATATTCACTTTTCTTCGATTACAGAATTGTGCTCATCAAGTGAACACAAATACAATCTTCCTGAGCTGATTTCACTCTTTTTAGAATTCACAGATAATTATTTTGAAAAGAAGGGCTCTCTCAATCAAGAGAAACAACCAGAGATAAAAACAGAAGCGATATGTGGAAAGAATAGTGAAAAAGAAATAGAGGAAAAGAAACAGTATTTTACCAATTTAAAGAATTATTCAATAAGTCAGAATATATCTAAAAAGCTAACATCTCTTCAAATATTGAAATAAGTGTTTCTTTTGTGATTAAAAAAACATTGCATCTTGATTGTGTATTTCATTTGCTATAAGCAATAATTTTTCGCTTTCATCATAGAGATTGTTTTCACTAGCTAATAATTTCTCACTAATTTGTGGATAAAGTTTAGAAACGTACTTCTCATAGCATTTATCTAGGCATTCTTGGTCTGTCCATTTTGTTTTGTAGGAATGGCATTTCTGATTACATTGATTATATCTAAATTCAATCCCTTTCTCTTTGTTTGATGCTTGTTGTTCCATAATATTCTTCAATTTTAATAATATTAATATTAGCATATAAGTATGAACATTATGCTAATATAATTACTTTTTAGGTATACATGGCAAATTTATGCCTCGAAAAAGTTTTTGGTTCTTTCCTACACTTTCTTTATAAAAACCACAGGCGCCTGTTATTAGCTAAGGTAAAGGTCAAATATCTGGAATTCTGGACATAAAATCCTCCTGTATAAAAAGATTAGAAAAAAATGCAGCGCACACACGACAGATATAAGCTGAAGAGCACGCTTTTTATTGAAAGATTAATTGAAAGTCTGCAGACAAATTTGAGCTCTTAAAATATCTCTAATTGTCATTATAATCAGATTCAAAATACGCGGAAGTAATTTTTTTTGACAATAGATTTCTTTCATAACCAGGCGTCATCCTAGCTGAGATCCAATAAGAAAACCGCGCTGGAACTTTTGAATTCCAGTTATGCAAGAAATCTAATATCATGGAGTTTTCAAACACTAACAACCAAGTACTTTAATAAGGCAAAAAGCTTATCTAAGAGAGTAGGCCTTGCAATTGTATCAATAGTGGTGGGATTGGTAGGACTCGAACCTACGACCAATTCGTTATGAGCGAACTGCTCTAACCGACTGAGCTACAATCCCTTTTATCAACACCTATAATACACGCAAAAGGAAATTTGTCTACTCGCTTATTTCACTATCAACCCAACTGTGTAAATCATTTATTGCGCCAATTTTGCGTGCAATTTCCTTACCATCTTGAAATATGATTAAAGTAGGTATAGATTGAACTCCATACTTACTTGGCACCTCAGTTTCTCCATCTATGTCAAACTTACAGATTTTGATCTTGTCTTTTCTATCCTTGGCTAACTGCTCGATACGTGGCATCAGACTTTTGCATGGTCCACACCATTCTGCCCAAAAATCTACCAGCACAAATCCTTTGTGGTTAGCAACTTCAGATTCGAAATTTTGATCATTTACCGCTTTAATATCATCACTCATAAAATACCTAAATTTTTATAAATATAGCGTATCAATTAACAGCTGATCAACTAAATTTTTCTGGATTCAAGTGAAGTGATTACATATGATGATTAAAGATATCTACACTCCCCCAACCCATTGAATCTAGCTCAATACGAGTAGGAAGAAATTCAAAGCACTTTTCGGCTAATTCTTTTCTATTTTCACGTTCTAGCATTAAATCTAGCTTTTCCTTTATTTTATGGAGATATAAAACATCAGATGCAGCATAACTTTTTTGCTTGTCTGTTAAATTTTCATTTCCCCAATCAGAAGATTGTTGTTGCTTATTTAATTTTATATCAAGTAGTTCTAAGCACAACTCTTTTAAGCTATGATTATCTGTGTAGGTGCGAACTAAACGTGAGGCTATTTTCGTGCAATAGCAAGGCAGTGACCAAGTTTGAAGGTAGTAATGTATTATACTCACATCAAATCGCGCAAAGTGAAATATTTTGGTTATATTTTTATCCTCTAATATTTTTCTCAAATTTGGAGCTGTATAATCGTTTTTGAATTGAACTAAGTGAGCGTTGCCATCATTGAAAGAGAGCTGAACAAGGCATAATCTATCTCTGCTATGCAGTAGCCCCATTGCCTCTGTATCAACAGCTATAGATTTTATATCATTCGGTATTGCACTGGCTGGCAGGTCGTCCTTATATATAAATATTCTCATAAATTTAATATGTTTTATGACACATACAATAATCAAAAATGAGTTTTAAGTATACGAAAAGATCATAGAAAATTGGCTCTCATGATTTTCATGCATGTAGGGTTTACAAATTGTAATATGTACCTATAATTAGAAGTAGAATCTAAGCAGAATTTAACTGCGGGAGTAGCTCAGTTGGTAGAGCGCAACCTTGCCAAGGTTGAGGTCGAGGGTTCGAACCCCTTCTCCCGCTCTTTAATTTTAACATAAAAAATTTCCTTCCCCTATTCAACTAGTTCAGCTATACTAAAAGTAGCTAAAAGCTTTTTAGAAAATTATTATTTAGGAGGATTATATGGACAACAAGACTAAACCAATGTTATTTGCCTTAGGTATAGCTACATCAATAGGAGCACTTACAGGTTTGGGACTCAGTTTTACAGCTTTATCACCTTTAGTAATGGGTGGAATTATTGCTGCGGTTTCGGCAGCCTTACTTGCATGTAAATTTATTTATAATGAAAAATTTTCCAAAGAAAGTTTTTTTATTGGTGCTTGTTCATGTGCTGCAAGCTTTGCAACTGGAGTTGGTCTTGCTGCAGCTGCAACTGCTGTTTTCCCTGGTGCAATGCTTGGAATGGGATCAGCAGCTTTAGCAGGTGCGGTGATAGCACCCATAGCAGTAATCGCAGGGGTATTTGTAACATTTTGTGTTATTGAACCAATAGCTGAAAAAGTGAATGATTATATTATATCACCTATAGTTGAGCGTTTTTCTTCAAAAGAGGAAGAGTGCAATCTACCTGCAAAATAATCAATTGACGTTAGCATTTAGTTTTCTTTATAATTTCCTTTGTGAAAGAAGAAAAATGCTTATTTGTAACGATAGCTGGTTTGCCAAATGCTGGAAAGTCAACGCTAATTAACAGCATCGTAGGCAAGAAAATTGCAATTGTCACCCCTAAAGTGCAGACAACAAGGACACAGGTAAGGGGTGTTGCTATATGCAACAATGCGCAAATTGTTTTTACTGACTCTCCGGGAGTGTTTTCAGCAGAAACAAATCTTGAAAAAGCTTTAGTCAAATCTGCATGGGGAGCAGTTAAGGATAGTGACATTACTTTATTGCTTGTTGATGTAAACAATTACCTAAAAAATATAGAAAGAATAAAAACGATATTTGCACGACTGGAGCGCACAAAAGGCAGATGCATTTTGGTTATCAATAAAACTGATTTAGTAAAGAAATCAGAGCTCAAGATGGCACATGAGCACCTAAATTTGCTTTATAAGTTTGAAAAAATTTTTACGATCTCGGCACTGAAGAATGATGGACTTTCTGATCTGACTAGTTACTTGTCTGAAATTGCACCGATAGGCCCTTGGTTTTATGAAAAAGATCAAATAACTGATTCCTCAGCTGATTTTTTATCAGCGGAAATTACGAGAGAAAAGTTATTCTTGAACCTACGTGAAGAATTGCCATACTCTACAGCTGTTATAACTGAACAATTTGAGGAAAAAAAAGATAAGAGTTTAGTCATAAAACAGATCATATTTGTATTGAAAGATAATCATAAGAAAATAGTGCTAGGAAAAGACGGCAGTAGCATAAAAAAAATTAATATCGAGGCGCGCACAGAATTGGAAAAGTTATTTGAGTGTAAAGTTCATCTCTTTTTGTTCGTAAAAGTGCGACCTTGGACTGATCGCCCTGAGGAATATATAAGTAATGCTTAATTCTTTGTTGGTATTTGATATTGAAACTATACCAGATGTAAATTCCTGCAAGAATTTGCTGGATATTGATGACAATAGCAGTGTGGAAGAGAAAAGGGATGCATTAACAAAATATCATCTTGAAATAACAAACGGGCAAAACTCTTTTCTGCGTCAGCCCTTCCACCTTGTTGTAGTTATTAGTTTTTTACTTTGTAACATAACACGCCAGAGCGGTTATGAAGTGTTCACACTACAAGAAATAAGATCTGGAGGCGCAGTAAACTCCAATGAAAAAGAGCTAGTAAAGGGATTTTTTAACTACATATCAGAGAAAAAGCCAAGACTAGTTTCGTTCAATGGACGCACTTTTGATATACCGGTACTGAAGTACCGTGCTATGGTTCATGGCACTCAAGCAGAATATTTTCACAAAGCTGGCGATAAGTGGAATAGTTACAATCAGAGGTACAGTAGTGATTGGCATTGTGATTTGCTTGAATCTCTCTCTGATTTTGGAGCTTCTGCAAGAATGAAGATGAACGAAGTTTGCGCAGCATTTAATCTTCCCGGTAAGATTGGAGTTGATGGTTCACAAGTTATGGACTTATATGATAGTGGCAAAATACAAGAGATTCGCGATTATTGTGAAACAGATGTGATTAACACTTATTTGATTTATTTGAGGTTTATGCATCATCAAGGAAGAATTACTACAGAAAGCTATAATAAGAGCATAGAAGAACTGCTTTTAGAATGCGAAAAAAAAGAACACCTAAAGAAATTTAAAGAAGAATGGAAAATAACTTCTGGTGAAAATTTTTATATTGAATTTAAATGAATAGATACTACAGAGCAATCTAATAACTTCTCCATATAGTAGTTATAAACTCCTTATAGTAGAAGAGACATTTTGATATGCCATCTGCTTAACTTCTGCTTGTTCAAGCTGAGAAAAATTTTCTAAGTTTTTATCTTGGTATTCCTTTTTTACTTTCTCGAAAAAATTTTGTCCACCAAGAATATAATTACCTAAATTAGCAGCATAATATTGAGCATTACCTAAAACTGCACAGTTAATTCGACTTAATATTCTCGAAGGGTAATAAAAGAGAGAAACGTTATTGTTCGATCGGAAATCTTTTTCATCCATTATTTTAATGGCTTCATGATAACCATCTATTTGATGAACAAAATATCCTTCAGGTACTGATATTCTCAATTGTGCACCTACATGAGCATAACCACAAATACCAGGTGATACCGCTGGTACTGGGTCTTGTCTATGTTGAGTTACTCTAATGGTTTTTTCTTGAAGAACATCATTATAAAATTCACTAGCAGTAAGATCAAAAACTCGTGGATCACCAAAAGTTGCAACATGAACATCTTCAGCTCCTTCTGTTTTATTGAGGCATAAAGCAGCTATCTTAGCAATAGCTCCTCCCATACTGTGACCTGTGAGATTAATTTTAAAATCCTTGATTTCTGATCCCTGTTTTTCAGCATGAGATTTCAAAATGCCATACAGATTAGGCCATGAATCCATAAATGAATTATAGAAACCACAATGAATTCTTCCACCTTCAGGTAAAAATTCCGAAGTAGCAAAAAGTACATTTATATCAGTAATTCCATCATTAAAACTCTGGCTCAGACGAGTACCATGGTAGGCTATTGTTATTTCTTTACCTTTTATAAAAACGTGACCAGCATCTTTTTCAAAGCTATTACCAAATGGAATAATTTCATAACCTTCGCTGATGAGTTCAGCTCTAGTTTTATACATTTTTTCAGTAGATGGAACAATTTCAAAATCTTCTACAATTTCAAATTCAGTTTTGTATACTCTTTGAGCTAGGTTGTTACATCTTTTTTTACTTAATTTACCATCATCATCGCCATAGCTTATCTTGCAGAAATTACCCATTTCTAATAATTTCTCTCTATCAAATCCTGCAATTTTTACAATACTTTCATCTATTTTATAGTCAGAAGGTAAAGAACATGGCTCATTTGGATCAGCACGATTTATAAATTCATAATCTTCAATGATCTCAAATTCATCGTCATATTCTTTCATCTCGTATTTGCCATCATCTACTGAAATAGAGTCTGGCTGTTCAGTATTACCTGGCTCTGAGCCTGTAGCAGCACCTGTAGTGCTAAACCAATTGCGTAAAAAACTAAAATCCATAAGTACCCTAATCTATCAAAAATAAAACAATAATCTACCAACTATAATACAAATTAATATTATTGTCAACAATTTATATTAATGATTTAATCTTTTTATGCTTTTACTTTGAGTAAATTTTACTTCCATAGAATAAGTATAGAGTTATAATACACTAACAAGCAAACCTCTGTACTAAATTTTGGTTAATATACACGTTGAGCGTATTAAGAAAGTTGCTTTTAAAGTATTGCATTTTACCTTTATTTTCGCTATAAGGTTGCTTTAAGTTGGATTTTCAACACCTTTATACTATTTATGTTATGATTTTAAAATTTTTTGGGGGCACTTCATGAAAAAATCTATTTATACTAGAACTGCTCTAGCTTCTCTATTGACTTTATGTTCTTTCAGTGGCTTTGCTGCTGACTTTTCTGACGAGAGTATGAAGGAAGTAAAAAAGCAAGAGAGTAACGAGTCAATCAAAACTTCTGGAAAGATGGAAGTGATGAAGACGTCAAATAAGAAACTAAAAGAAAAAATGGACAGGATATGTAATGCTGATCCAAGAAAAAAAGCCGAGGAGCTTAAGAAAAAAGAAGAACTAAGATTAGCAGCTGAGCAGAAGAAAAAAGAGGAGTTAAAATTAGCAGCTGAACAAAAGAAGAAAAAAGAAGAGTTAAAATTAGTAGCAAAACAAAAGAAAAAAGATGAAATTAGGCTAGCAAAAGAGAAAAAAGCAAAGCTTATAGAGGATTCAAAAGCGAAAGCTCTAAGCACTAAAAATTCTAATGTAGAAAAGTCAAAAATTAAGGGTTCTAAAACTAAGAATGCTAAAATTGAAGCTAAAGATATAAAAAAGGATGTAAAAGTTGTTAACAGCAATACAGAGGAAAAAGGTAAGGCAAGTCCTGTTGTTTCAGTTGGTGGTATTGATATTATCAATACCAATCAAGGGGATGGTTTAAGAATAACTTTCGGTGGCGTTGTTGATTCTCAAGGTTATGGTAACCATGGGCTAAGTGGCTATAACCATTATAATGTTATGCCAGGTAAATCTACAGATTATTTTAACAATACTCCAGATAGTATAAAAGGAGCAAATCCAATATTTCCTAAAGGGATAGGGAATATTGGTGATTACAGTGAAAACATGGGCATGATTTCAGATGCAATATTGCACTTAAGAGCTGAAAATAAAAATGAGGATATTGGTCTTCGTTATGGTGCCGATGTACAATTCCATGTTCCAGTTACTGAAGGTAAAGGAGCTTCACAAGGCGTGAATGCTGCAAGAGGTAGAAGTGCACATGTGTTTTTGAATTCAAAATATGGTGATCTGAAACTTGGCTATCAGTTTGGTCCTGAGTCTCTGATGAGACTTGATGCAACAAGAATTGCAACTGTTGATGGAGCTGCAGATAGTGACTGGTTCAGAAAAGTAAACTTAGAAGGAAGTGCTGCAAACTTCCCATTTTACGTAACACCACGTCTTTACACTGAAAGCTTCTCGAGCGAGAGCGAAAAACTCTCCTTCCGTATGGCAGGAAAATACAACAAAGAGGTTATGACCACATTGCCATTTAGAGCTGCTTACTACTCACCAAATTATATGGGTGCAAGATTTGGTCTTAGCTACTCACCTCGCTACGATAGTGGTTTATCCGTTGTAAAAGAAATAGCTCCAGATTTCCTCAAAGATTCAAGTAATAAGGTAACAGGGGTAAAGAATGAGGAAACGTTAAGACATGTTGGACCAGATTACCAGCATATAATAAGTGCTGGTGCGTCATATGAATATGACTTTAGTAAACATAATATAAAAGTTAAAACTTCCGTAGTTGGTGAGTTTGGCTTGGCAAAAGAGCCAAGTAAAGATAAGCACCTTTATAATGAGTTCATAGAATACAATAACCTAGCAGGTATGAATTTAGGTGCAAGCGCTGATTATAAGATTGATGAAGATCAAAGTGTAAAATTCGCTGCTTCTTTTGCATATTTAGGCAAATCTGGTCAACCTAAGAGTATCAAGGAACTCGATCCTGCTTCAAAAGAATATAAAGATACTAATGATGATGTTAGAAAAGATGGCTTAAAGCAATTTAATGACAAGGATACCATGTATTGGACTGCAGGTGCTGGTTATCAATATGATAATATCTACACAAGCTTGACATACTTTGGTAGCAGAATGAGCGATAAAGATATGCTTCATGATGTTGCACTTGGTGTTCAATATGATCTATCTTCTTGCAATAAGAGCAAGTTTGTTCCTTATGCAGCTCTTCACTACTTTAGAACTGATGAAAAAGGTGCACTGCAAGATCAAAAAGGTACTGATTTACCTTCTAACAAAGGAATTCTTCTACTAACTGGTGTGAAGTTTTCTTTCTAGTTATTTAACAATACACACCACAGCTTGAATGTGGTGTGTGTTTTCACTATGCACTTTCAAAATGTTGAAAAAATTTCCAATATATGATATAATAGCTAAAACTAGGAAGTAATAATCTAATGAGTATAACAGTAAATCTTGATGGGGAATTTGAGAAGATAGTGCAGTCTCATTCCGTATTGCAAAATCGTTCTGTACCGCAACAAATCGAGCATTGGGCTAAGATTGGTCAGATTGTTGAAGATAACCCTGAGCTAAGCTATAATATTATCAAAGAAATCCTTTCAGGCATTGAGGATATCAAGTCAGGTAATGTTGAGGAGTATAAGTCCACAAAATTTTGAAGATTCTTCTCACCAACACTTTTAAGCGGTCAATGAAGAAGCTGCACAATAATCAACTACCCAAACTTGAAGAAGCCATCAAACAAATTCAAGGTAACCCATATATTGGAGAGCTAAAGTCAGGCGATCTTGCAGGTGTTCGCGTGTATAAATTCTCTATTTTTAATCAACTGACATTATTAGCCTATATTCACAACGAACAAAATAACATATTAACACTTCTTGCATTTGCTCCACACGAAAATTTTTATAGAGATTTGAAAAAACAAGTGTAGCTAAATGCAGGTATGCCATTATTTATAAGAGGCAACTATGCAAACCAAATTAAAAAACCATTTAGCTGGAGAATTACTTACCATCGCTACTTGCTGGAAATTAACACTTGTAGGTGGGAAAGTAATGGGATTTACCGACTATGACGAAGATTTAAATGTCAATAATATACTCTATAAATCTTCAAGTGGGTTTACAGCTAGTAGCATAATATTAAATAGCGATTTGAGAACTGATAATCTAGAAATTGAAGGAATATTAAATAGTACCGATATTAAAGAAAAAGATGTTTTATCAGGAAGGTATGACTTTGCAAATATTGAAATATTTCTTGTGAATTATAAAGATTTGAGTCAGGGAATTATGAATTTGCATGCAGGAACTTTTGGTAAAGTAACATTAAATAGTGGGAGGTTTATCGCTGAAATTAGAGGTCTTGCGACAAAGCTTGAGAGAAGCATAACAGAGCTATATTCTCCTGTATGCAGGGCACAATTTTGCGATGATAGATGTAAAGCTGATGCTAAAAAGTTTAGTAGAATGAGCACAATTACTAAAGTGATAGATGAAAGAAGATTTGAAGACACTAATTTAATCGAAAGTGATGGATATTATAAGCACGGAGTGTTTAGTTCAGCAACATTTGAAGTTGTAGTTAAAGAATACAAAAATAAAGTAGTTACATTATTTGCTTCTCCTCCATATCAAATTTCTACCGGAGATAAATATTCGATACTTGCAGGTTGTGATAAAGCGTTTTTAACGTGCAAAAACAAGTTTAACAATACTGTGAATTTCCGTGGCGAACCATATATACCAGTTGTTTAGCAGCATAATTTTTAATATTATGAATAAGTATGGAAAGGTGGCTGAGCGGTCTAAAGCACACGCTTGGAAAGCGTGCACATATGAAAATATGTCGGGGGTTCGAATCCCCCCTTTTCCGCACATTATTTCTAGTATAACATAGGTTTTGTTCTTTAAGGGATATAGCATTAGCACTTCAGCTTCGCAATTTTTCAGAGTCATCTACGTCAATAAAAGAATAGAGTTATCAAGTTGCAGAGCCTTCTTGATTTTTGATGACGAAGAGTAATAGAAATACAATCCAGTAGCCAGCTGCTGATCCCTATTACTAATAATGTCTTGCAATACTATACTTAGTCTGTGTCATTTCTCCCTAACCTCAGCAAAAGTTAATACCCGTTTATACTCAACCTACCATAATCTGTCAATATAATTCTTTATTAAAAAATATACTGACACTTTTTTGTTAAATAGATACTAATTGATCCACAACTTCAGATGGTGAACAAGTTTCAGAAATTGGAAAGATAAAATCACAGAGGTCATTGCACTGAGATTTTTCCTCAATGAATTTCATTTCACAGTATTCGTGGCAAGTCTGATTTATATGACAAAAAGGGTCTTCAACCATAATATACTCCTTAATTAAAAAACTAACGCTAAGATAGTACTTATATGTTAATATTATCCCAATATTTAGATTAGCATAATTACTTCGTTTACTTTATTGAAAATTTTAGGAAAATATTGTATAATTATGCAGTGGTAGAACTCGGTAAAACTTATGGCAAACGCTAATTTAGCTTTCAGTAAAGAAACCTTACAGCATCTTGCTAAATTATCTGAACTTACTAAGCAACCTGCTCAAGCATTAGCAGAAAAACTACTTAAAGAAGCAATCGAGCTTGAAATTGAAGACTTTTTAGTGTCTAAAATTTCTGATGAGCGTGATGTTGAAGGTGCAGAAACAGTCGATTTTGAAGATATTAAGTGGGATTAGAGCATTATAAAGTTAAGTCTCTCAAAAGTGTTGTTGAGAGAGATTTACCAAACCTTCAAAAAACAATAAGGTTAAGAATCCAAAAGGCTATAAAAGAACGTCTTACAGTTGATCCAATAAACCTCGGTGAACCATTACATCATAACCTAAAAGGACATAGAAGACTAAGAGTTGGTGAATACCGTATAATTTATAGAGTAAATCAATTAGAACAAATAGTAACTATCACAGAGATAGGACATAGATGTGATATTTATAAAAAATAAATATAAACATTAAATATACATTATACAGCCCTTCTTCCTCTTCACCTTAGGCGGCTTTGCTCAGCTCAAAAATAACTCATTTTTTGACTATACCCCTATAATTTTACTATTCTACAGACTATAAAATCGATGCTAATAACGGATTAGAGATAAACGTTGCAAAGAATCGCAGTCGATCAACCGGAAAGGTTACAGTAAGTTAATACTGGAAGGATATTAATCTAGGATTCATAAATGTCTTTTCTGTGTTTTATTGAAACACTTCATACTTTGCAGCATTTACATGATACGATAATCGCCAGTTCTCAGTCTTCTGTATCCTTTGAGTTTGTAACAAAACGATTCACCAAAATCAATTGGATTAACTGTAAGTCGCTCTTTTACTATCTCTTCAACTCTTAACTTTATTGTTTTTGGAAAAGCTCTTCTTACCAACATTTTTCAGGAATTTAATCTTATCGCGCTTTAGTCCCACCTATAGTGGTAAGATTATCTACTTATTCTTATATGGGAATTTACCAACTATTAAGACATTAAGTGTAATAAAAATATATTCTAATAGTATGGAAAAATAAATGACACGTAAACAAAATGTATTTGAACAAAATGTAGAAGATAAAGTTATATTTTTAGATAGTTTGCGTAACAAAACAATAGGTGAGCTTATCGATTTTATGGACAAAAACCCAAATGTCGAAATCTTTGATTGGATAAGTAACAATACTAGTCATAGCCTAAAGCATAGAAGAGGTTACAATATTAGTAATAATATGAAACTTAGGTGTATAGGTGCAGCAATTGGTTTAGTTGCTGGTCTAGTTGCAGCATGTTATTTAGGGCAAGAAACTTTAACTCTTATCGGTGTTTCTGGTGTAGTGTTGATTGCATTTGCTATAGTTGGTGCATTACTTGGAGCTGGAGCGGGCTATGTTGTAGGTAAATGCCTTGATAAAATTAAGGTTACAAATATGCAAAGAGAAATAAGTCGTTAAAGGTTCGTGTTGTATTCTGAATTTCTTTCAATACTTAAAGATTTACAATCAGAGCAAACTACCTGGCCACGTGAAACTGATTTCAGCTCATCAGTTGAAACTTTACTTGAGCAGAATATGCATTTTATTTTATCACTCGGGGCAAGTGAGTGATCAACAGCAATTCTATCATCAAAAACAAAACACTCGCCTTCCCAATTACCACTTTTGTTGTGAGTTTTTTCAAGGTAGGAAAGAATACCGCCTTTAAGGTGATAAACATCGTTAAATCCAAGGCTTTTCATATATGCTGTAGATTTCTCACATCTGATTCCACCAGTGCAGTACATAGCCACTTTCAGATTTTTACTCTCAGAGAAAGACTCTGCCCACTGAGGAAAATCTCGAAAACGCTGAGTATGTGGATTGATTGCATTTTTAAACTTGCCTAGTTTTACTTCGTAATCATTTCGTGTGTCTATCACTAAAACATCAGGTTGAGAGATAAAATCATCCCAATAATCTGGATCAATGTAATGACCTCTAACGGAAGTATCAAGATTACTTACACCAAGATTCACAATTTCTCTTTTTAATCTCACTTTCATCTTACTAAATGGTTGATATTCTGCTGCACTCTCTTTCCATGTAAGGTCCCTTAGTCTATAATCAGAACGTAGAAAATCTAATATTTTATCAATCGCGTTTCTTTCACCAGATACGGTTGCATTAATACCCTCTTCTGCAAGGAGTATAGTGCCTTTTAATTCAACGTTGTCGCATGCAACTTTTATTTCATCTTTCATGTCATAATAATTAGAGAGTTTTACAAAATGATAGAAAGTTGCAATGACAAAACTCATAATTAATTAGTTTATCGATTTAAAACATAATATATAAAATTATGAAGATATTCAATAGGACGGCTGTTAATTACTGGATATCTTTAGTTTTTGCATATAACATTTTAATATCAAATATAGATTCAAGTTAATGTTTCTGAGAGTATTTAAAAATATATTCTTGTTTTTAGTAAGTGTATTATTTGTCTGCCCTATACTATCGTTAATATCGATTCTATTTACAGAATCAGCAAACTCTGGATGGGTAATTAGTAGACTTTTTCCTGAATATATACTCAATACGTTAATTTTGATGGTAGGAGTAGGGTTAATATCCTTTATATTTGGAGTAATTCCAGCTTGGCTTACTACATTTTTTTCGTTTCCCGGAAGTAGAATTTTTGAGATTGCCTTATTCTTTCCGATATCAATTCCTGGATATATAGTATCGTTTGTTTATGTAAACACGTTAGAGTTTTCAGGTCCGATTCAGAGCTTGTTAAGAGATACTTTTCAATTGGGCAAAGGTGACTATTGGTTTCCCGAGATCAAATCCCTAGGTGGTGGAATATTAGTAATGGGATTTAGTCTATATCCATACGTTTATATGTTGGTCCGCTCAAGTCTAAAGAGCGTTAGTAACTCAGTCACTATTGCATCAACACTTGGGTTCTCCTCATTACAGAGTCTGTTTTCTGTCATCATACCCTCCATACGTCCATCAATTATAGCTGGGTTATCCTTGGTACTAATGGAAGTAATTACAGATTTCGGCACACCACAGTTTCTTGCTATCGATACTTTCACGACGGGAATATACCGTACTTGGTTTTTACTGCATGACAAATATTCAACTACTGTTTTGGCAGTTGCAGAACTGATTTTCGTTGCAACACTAATAGTTATCGAGAAAAAACTACAAAAAAGAGAAATATCTTACTCTTCAATCAATACTAATGCAGATTATCACAATAAACGTAGTATAAACGGTTCTATATCGTTGATCTTTTCTTATCTTATGTGTTTATTGCCGATATTAATAGGCTTTATTTTACCAATGATTCCACTTATATATTGGAGCATAGAGAAAGGCTTTTTCATATACGAAGCAAGATTTTACAATATAATAACAAACAGTATTAGTTTATCATTTATTACCGCGCTAATCTCGATCAGCATTGCAATAATTATTGGATATACAGCACGTAAAAATAAGCTAATAAGCAATATAGCACGTCTCATTTCTCTTGGATATGCAATTCCAAATGCAATTATTGCAATTAGCATAATAATGTTTTTAAGCAGAATATCTTCTTTCATTACTCAATATATTGTAGAAATTAGCTTGGTAGGAACTATTGGCGCATTAGTTTACTCATATTTATTTCGTTTTTTTGCTATATCTTTCAAGGCGATAGATTCGGGACTCAAAAAAACACCAAATGAAATTGAATGGACTGCATATACTATGGGTCATGGGCCTATTTCCACTTGCCTGAATATTCATATTCCCCTTATCAAGAAAAGTATACTATCGGGATTTCTGCTCGTGTTTATGGATACGGTAAAAGAACTCACGGCAACACTAATTATCAGACCATTTAATTTTGAAACTATATCAACTAGAGTATATGAACTTGTCAGCGATGAGCGTTACAGAGAAGCTGCCCCATTTTCGTTAATGATAGTTATTATAGGTTTAACCTCTACAATAATCTTATTCACACTTGATGATAAGAATCAAAAATAAACTATTTTGCATCTGTTCAGCAGAGTAACAAAATAAGATAGACGAAAAAAGACAACTATAGAAGCAAATGGTCAGTGCTTTCGTGTTTATCAACTTAGTTGGATCTCAGTATCAGCTACTCGGATGACATTATGGAAGCTTAAATGACAAAACAAGAAGCACTGGTTTCAGATGCACTTAAACAAATACACTATCTTGATGATCAATGAGGTCTAGTGTTAACGTATGGACTATCTAAGGAAAAGGGTGGTACCATAACATCAAAGGTTTTTATGCTCTCTTCGTTCAGAAATTCATATTTACCCTGCATTATTCCTGATGGTGTATTTAAGTATGTTCCACTTGTATATTTGAATACCTCTCCAGATTTTATTACAGGTTGTTCTCCAATAACACCAACTCCGGCAATTTCATTTATTTTCCCCTTATGATCTATTATTTGCCAATAGCGACTTAATAATTGAATGGTTGATGAGCTTTTGTTTTTTATCTTAACATTATACATCCATACGTAACAATTTTCATAAGGAATGGATTGCTCTTCAATGTAAATTGGCAAAACTGTAACTTCAACAGAATTAGTAATAAGTGTGTATTTCATGGTCATCGTAAAGTGTTCATGATAAAAGTTTAACACACTTCAATTATACACTTTTTTCATAGATTTTCCAAGCATATTATCGTACTCTAACTAGGAAATATTAATCTACATGATGAACAAAACAGATCCACTGGATAAAAAAGTGATAGGAATAATAGGAAGTGGGCAATTAGGTAAAATGACTGCTATCGCTGCAATAAAACTTGGGCACAAAACGCATATTTTTGCCAGTACTAAAAACGATCCAGCTTGTTCTGTTGCTGATGATTTAACAATAGCAGACTTCTGTGATAAGAGGGCACTTGAATCTTTTGCACAGAGTGTGGATTTAGTCACTATTGAGTCTGAAAATATTCCATGTAGTGCAATTGATATTGTGTCGCAGCATACAGATTTTTATCCAGGTAAAAAGGCGTTACACATTTCGCAAAATAGGCTGAGAGAGAAAGATTTTATTAGAGATTTAAGCATAAAAACTGCTGATTACAAAAGTATACAAAATTATAATCAGCTACTAGAAAGTAGTGAAACTTTTAGCTATCCAGTGAGGCTAAAAACAACAGAAATGGGTTATGATGGAAAAGGACAATATGTGATTGAAAATGATTCTGAACTGAAGCAATTTGCTTCCTTCGATTGGAATAAAGAGTACATTCTTGAAGCAAGTGTTGATTTACTGAAAGAGGTTTCAATAGTCGTTGCAAGAGATAAAAACGGTAAAGTAGCTTTTTTTCCTATAGCAGAGAATCACCACGTTGACGGAATACTTAATACTTCAATAGCACCAGCTAAAATAGATAATAAATTAGCCCAAGAGGTACAAAAAACTGCAGAGAAAATAGCAACTGCACTTGATATAGTAGGAATTCTAGCTATTGAATTTTTCATCACTCAAAATCATGAATTACTAGTTAATGAACTGGCCCCAAGACCCCACAATTCTTGCCACTGGAGCTTGGATGCATGCAACGTTAGTCAATTCGAGCAGCTAGTTAGGATAATATGCGGTCTATCTATGCAGGAAGTAGTATTACGCTTTCCTTGCATGACAAAAAATATAATAGGTAATGATATATATAATTCTCACAAATATTTGAGCAACGAAAAAGCTAGTTTAACCATATATGGGAAAAAAGAGGTTAGGGACAAGCGTAAAATGGGACATGTCAATATAGATTTAAGTTATTGAGCTATAAATGCTCTTTGATCAAGATCTCCAAGATCTGCACTATATTTAGTGCTGCACCTTTGCGTAGATTATCAGCTACTATCCACATATTTAATCCGTGTTTAACGGTATCGTCTTGTCTAATACGCGATATGTATACGGCATCCTCTTGCACAACATCAACCTGAGTCATATATCCACCATCTTCGCGCTTATCTTGCACTAAAACTCCATCGTCTTCACTGAGCATTTCACGAGCTTCTTCTTCAGTTATATGCTGATCAAATTCTACATTTACTGCTATAGCATGACCAACAAGAACAGGTACTCGGACACAAGTTGCAGTTACTTTTATATCCTCTTCTAAAATTTTTTTTGCCTCCTCTTGCATTTTCCACTCCTCTTTTGTAGAACCATCTTCCATGAACTCTCCTATATGAGGAATGCAATTAAATGCTATTTGCTTAGGAAATATTTCAGGTTTTTTAGCTTCATTCATAAAGATTTTTTTTGTCTGATTGTAAAGCTCATCCATTGCTGCTTTACCTACACCAGAAGTTGATTGATAAGTTGAAGCAACGATTCTCTTTATTTTTGCTTTTTGGTGTAATAAATGTAATGCCAGCAACATTTGTATTGTAGTACAGTTTGGATTAGATATTATGTTATGGTTTTTATACTCCGTAATTTTATCTTTGTTGATCTCTGGAATAACTAGTGGCACGCCTTCTTTCATCCTAAAACGAGAGGTATTATCTACGACAATACATCCAGCTTCAGTTGCAATCGGTACGTATCTCTCGGAAACATGAGACCCAGCACAGAAAATTGCTATATTAATTCCAACAAAATCGTAGTTCTCAAGGTCTAAGACAGTTAATTCTTCATCGCCGAAACTTACCTTTTTTCCCTTTGATTTTTTCGATGCAAAAGCAACAACAGAATCTATCGAAAATTTTCCCTCTTTTTGAAACTCAGCAAGCATGGTCAATACCTCATATCCTACTCTTCCTGTTGCTCCAATAACTGCAATCTTACATCCCATATAAATAAACCTCTGATTTTAAAGCTATATTATATTTTTACTGATAAAATTTACAATTACTTTAATATTTTTACCTTGCAATTAACCATAATTTAGTTATAATTATAAGACACTAATAATATTGCATGGTAGAATGAAATGAGTAAAAAACATGATGACACTAAGGTCAAACCTGCAGTATCTGCATTTCAAAAGCCTGAAAAAGTCAATAGATTAGAGATTCAAAATGTTCTTTCGAAAAAAAGCAAGCCAGCGATAAATTTTGATGATAAAAAGTATGGTGTGAAAATTTCTAAGATAGACCAGCATCTTTCAAACAAGAAGCAAGAATCTTTTGGATTAAGAGATTTTTTAAGTTCAATACCAATAATAGGAAGATTTTTAGTGAAAATTTTCACGCCTGAAAAAGAAGAGTATAAAAAACTGCAATCGCAAATAGGTCTTTCTAATAAAGCAAAAAATGAGATCTACATAGATAATAAACGCACAGAAGAAGTAGGTAGCAAACTTGAGAATGGTAATATTGAACAAGTAGATAAAGAGAAAAAAAATCTTGGCCCATAAATATTAACCATTTAAAGTGTATCTCTCACTACTGAATTTGTTGCACAGAAGTTTTGCAGTACCAAAATAAATAAATGGGTATGCCACTTGCAGTGAACAGGCTCGAAATCAGCAGAGTACCTACAGGGGTTTCTAATATCACCCAACAACAAAAGGTTGTTGCTATGCTACCAATTAAAAGCTTATAACAACTCCTCTCCTGTATAATAACCTTTAGAAAGGCAAAACAGCACGCAAGATAAACGAACAAAAATGAAATTACAGAAAAGTCAATAATCGACGTAATCTGCTGGGCAAAATTGTTGTTTGAAGTGAGAATTAGTAAAATTGCAGTTCCAATTGAACTAACTGTTATTCCCCAAAAAGGAGAGCCATGCTTGTTCCTTTTAGCAAAGAATTTTGGCATTAGTCTATCTTCTGCAAGACCAAAAGCAACTTGTCCACTAGATAAAACCCAAGCGTTTAGACTGCCAACACAAAAAATGAATGCAACTATAGAAACAATTAAATGCCAATTACCAGAAAACATAATTTTTATCGCATCAACATATGGTGCTCTTGAACTTGCTAAATTGTTGCCATTGATCAATCCCATAATTGCAAAATTGTTGATAAAATATATAACAGCAACACAAACTGTGCCAAGCACCACAGCTTTTGGTATAGTTTTAGCTGGATTATCAACTGACCCTGCAGGTGCTGTTGCCAATTCAAGTCCAATAAAACACCATAAAGTAAGGAGTGTAGAGCGGGCAAGAATTTGCGATGTTGTAAGACTTAATATTTCTTCACTTATGATAAAATTATTTCTATCGAAAAAAAACAACGCTGCTACAGGTATTGCAAGCAATACAGCAACCTTCACAACCGTGAGCAGAAACTCAACGTGCCCTGCAGTAGCTATTCCCCTTAAATTTATTAATGTAATGATTGTAAATAACAACAGCTCTAAAAATAAACGCATACTTTTGATATCTTCATGGAAAAATGGTGTAAGATAGCCAACACCCACAACTATTAAAGCTGTTGTACTAACCCATGAGATTACCCAATATGTCCAACCAACAAAGAACGCTGCGGTAGAACCAAAAGTATGTTTCACATAAACGTGAGGACCTCCTGTTTCTGGAAACTTTGCACATAGCGTAGCAAAAACTAGCGCAAGAGACACAGCACCAGCTCCTGATATCATCCAACTTATAAGGCTATAAGCGCCATATGGAGCAAGGCTAATTGGAAGCATAAAAACCCCAGAGCCGATCTGACTACTAATGACTAAAGCAAAAACAGCCCAAAAACCTATTTTATTTGACACAATACCTCTTAATTCTATTAATGTAAGCCAGTAGTATAGCTTAAGAATTTTAGCAAATAAAAAATTTAAGTTAAGTTTTTAGTTTATGATACCAAAGTAGATAAATAAGTGTTCCGCTTAAAGGGAATAGACTTGATATTAACAATGTTTTTATAGAAGTCTCGTATATTACCCAACAGCAAAAAGATACAGCCACACCTCCAATTAAAAATTTGCAGTAGCTTTTGTCTTGTATATTAACTTTGAGAAAAGCAAGGCTACATGCTAAGTAGATAAACAAAAATGACACCACAGAGATATCAATTATTGAAGTTACTTGCTCAGCAAAACTTTTGTTTGACGTTAGGATAAGTAAACCTAACACCCCCAAAGTACTGAGTATTATTCCCCATAATGGAGCATCATGCTTATTTTTTTTGCCAAAAAATTGCGGCATTAACTTGTCTTTTGCAAGGCCTAAGGTGACCTGTCCATCAGCTAAAAACCAAGCATTTAAATTACTTACAGAAACGATAAAGGCAACAACAGAAATAATTAAATGCCAATTACCTGGAAACATAATTTTTATCGCATCAACATATGGTGCTTTTGAACTAGCTAGTTCATTACCACTTATCAATCCCATAATTGAAAGACTATTGATGAAATATATCACAGCAACACAGACTGTTCCAAGCACTATAGCTCTTGGTATTGTCTTAGCTGGATTATTGACATATCCTGCAGGTGCCGTTGCTGATTCAAGTCCAATAAAACACCATAGAGTAAGGAGTGTAGAACGAGCAAGAGTTTGTGATATTGTAAAGTTTGATACTTCCTCGCTTACAATAAAATTATTTTTATCAAAGAAAAACAACCCTGCGATAGGTATTGCGAGAAGTGCAATAATTTTAACAATGGTCAGCAAAAGCTCAACATGCCCAGCAGTAGTTACCCCTCTTAAGTTTATTAGCATGATAGCTAAAATTAATGTTATTTCTAAAAGCAAACGTATATCTTGTATATCATTATGAAAAAGCGGGGCTAAATAACCGATACTTGCAATTGTCACAGCTGTTGAGCTTACCCACGAGCTTACCCAATATGTCCAGCCAACAAAAAAAGCTGCTGTAGAGCCAAAGGCATGTTTCACATAAATATGAGGACCACCCGTTTCTGGAAATTTTGCGCAGAGTGAAGCAAAAACTAAAGCAAGAGATATAGCACCAAATCCTGATATAATCCAGCTTATGAGGCTATAAGCGCCGTATGGCGCAAGGCTAATTGGGAGCATAAAAATTCCAGAGCCGATTTGGCTACTGATCACCAAGGCGAAAATAGCCAAAAAGCCTATTTTATTTGACACGACAATGTTTAATTTTTATCTGAATATATTAACAATATAGCTGAAGCTCGAAAATTTCAATTGATCTTTTTTGTATAAAAATTTGCATTTTTTTAATTTAAGCATATAATGAGAAGTATATTAATAGGTTATTAAGAAGTGGTTTATGAATCCGAGGTTAAAAACATTTTTGGTTGTTTGTGGGTATGTTCTATTAGTTGGTGCTGCTATTGGAGCAATTTTTTTATTTGACTACTTACTTGAGATCTTTATTGATGCGCTTTATGCATTCCTTCTTGCCAAAACTTCAAGTGAGGTGTTAGCTGTTTTTGGAACACTTGCAATTTTTTTAGCTGTTGGCGTTTCATGCTACGGACTGCATAAGCTCTGTTCTATTTTTACAGAAAAAATTACAAGCAGCTATCAGTCTTTCAAAAATGAAAATAGTGATGATAACATTTTTTCTGAAGTATATAATGATCCAACAGTAGGGTTAAAAGATAAGATTTTATTTTTTTCTATATACTCAATATACTACATTCAATTACCATTTTTGTATTGTGCATCAAAGATATCAGAACTTAGTAGAATGTTATCAGAGAGTAGAGCGCTCGGTCTTAGAATATGTTTAGTGCTTATCAATACTATATTATTGATCCCTGTAGCGCTTCTTGAGTTAATAAAGTATCCATTAATAAAGCTCTTCTCGCCTCTGGGTTTAAGTGTAAAGCAAATGAGCTTTTTGTTTAATGTAAGTGATGTAGGTACTGGTAATCAGAATGTTCATACTAGAAGTTTTGAGCAAAGTGTTATTGAGTGTGCCAAAAAATTAAAGGAAGAATATGGGACTCCGTCAAATGAGCTGGATGAAGAGTTTAAAAACTATATAGGCGGTTTGACAAATCAGCAGAAAGAACTGATAGCGCCTTATTTGAAGGTAGATAATTATAGAGAAGGAGAATGGGTAAGGTGGGTAGATTCCAAAACCGGACTGACATTAACACAGGCCATAAATCTAGTTTTAATTGCAGCAACAAAGCAAAATGCAGATGTAGAGCTGTTGAAATCCATATTGCTGGTTCGTTTTGAGGAAAGTAATCGCCAGTGTGGCCCTGGAATGCTTAATCGTATCATTTATGCATTAAGTGGCCTTGAAGCAGAAAATAATTTTGCAGCTCAACTAGAGCCTCAGATAATAGGAGAATTGGCCGGTAATGCTACTAAAAGATTTCTTGAGAGATCTGTAGATAAGCACTACTTTAAAATAAAAATTTTAAAAGAAAATTTTGATGACTTATATTCGCTAGGTTCTGAAGTGGATTTGAGCAATGCAAATGATGAAGTAAAGGATGGAATTTCTCATATGAGAAGTGCTATAAAAGAATTTGTATTTAAAGAGTTATATGTGAAGTTTTATAATGACTATGGAGAACATATTCGTAGAGGACAGATAAAACAAAAGCTAAGGGAATTAATAACAGGTGAAGTCATAGATGCAGCAATATCTTGTAAGATAGACGAGATAGAAGTTCCTGCAGAACCATCTACTTATCTTGAAAAAGTGAAAGCATTTATAGGGGGCATGGCAAGATTTTCTGCTGCTTAATCTCTTAATTTTTCTTATTGATTTGTAGTGGGCTTTTTTGTTACAGTTAGTAATTATGCAAAGAAATCTCATCAGTATACTTTGATAGCTGAGTGTTACATATGATAATATTGATAACAAATGATGATGGTTTTGAAAGTGAAGGAATAAGATTACTTAAAGAAATTGCACAAAATTTTGCATCGGAAGTATGGATAGTGGCGCCAGATGCTGATAGGAGTGGAGCTGCAAGGTCTCTTGACTATCCAGTAAAGCAATTTATTAAAATAAGTCAACATAGTGAAAGGGAGTTTAGTGTGTCTGGTACTCCCGCAGATTGTGTCATTATCGCGTTAAATAAAATTATGAATAAAAAACCAGACTTAATATTATCTGGAGTAAATATTGGATCAAATGTCGGCGATGATATTTGTTATTCAGGCACAATCGGTGCTGCAATGGAAGGTGCTGCAAGATCTATACCTTCTATTGCGCTGAGCCAAGTTTATCATGATAAAATAGACTGGAACAATACAAAGATTTTTGCACCAAAGGTTATTGCCAAGCTAATGAAAGTTGGTTGGCCTAAAGATATAGTGATGAGTATAAATTTTCCTGCTACAGAAAAAGTGAAAGGGGTCGAATTTGCTGAACAAGGTGAATATAACATTGATGGTGATTTAACTTTTACTGAAAATTTAAATGGTTCTTTGAGCTTAAATTGGTCTCGGGAACACTCAGGCAGTGGTAGTGTAGATAAAATAAAAGGAGGTTTTATTACTATTACACCGATAAAATTAGATTTTACAGATTATGATATATTAAATGCTATGAAAAATTCTTGTGCAGAGGAATTTTCTTCTATAGCTAACACTCCTATTGCTTCTGATTAGATATTTTCTACGGTTTTATCGCGAGCAATCATTTTTTCTTCACCCGTGTCCATATTTTTAATTTTTAAAGTTTTACTGCTTAGCTCTTCATCACCAAAGATTAATACAACTTTTGCATTTGCTTGATTTGCTTTTTTCATTCGGGTTTTTAGAGTTCCACTATATTCGTAAATCACATATAAACCATTTCTGCGTAATTCACTTGCAAGTGTTAGAGCATGTTCTTCAGCTTCTCCACCGATTGGAATTATATAAATAGGCCTCTCTTTTTTTTCAGCATAGTTGATTAATTCCATTATACGCTCAATCCCCCCTGCAAATCCTATTGCTGGAGTGTGTTTTCCACCTACTGAAGATACTAGATTATCGTATCTTCCACCGGCAAAAACTGCTCCTTGTGCACCTAAATCTTCTGTGACAAATTCAAATACTGTGTGACAATAATAGTCTAGACCTCGAACTAATTTGCTATTTACAGTGTAAGGTATGCCAAGAGCTTGCAGTCCATTTAACACCTGGTCAAAGAAATATGAAGATTCTTTTGTATAATAATCACTGATTTTTGGTGCGTCAGAGATTATTTCTTTATCTGTCTTATCCTTAGAGTCTAATATTCTGAGTGGGTTTTTAATCAATCTATTTTGACTATCTTCTGATAGGTCATTTTGAAACTTTTTTAAATACGATATCAAAGCTTCTCTATACTGAGTTATTGTTTCACTATCACCCAGAGAGTTGATTTCCAGCTTTACATTTTTATTGATGCCAAATTCAGTTAGTAAGTGCTGAGCGAGTGATATCAATTCAATATCAGCTTTTGGATCTTCTATGCCAAAAACCTCAAAATTTATCTGATGAAATTGCCTTTGTCTTCCCTTTTGCGGTCTTTCATAGCGAAATGCAGGCCCTATTGAAAATAATTTTATCGGCGCTTGTAGTTTTTTTTCAATGAGTAACCTAACAATAGCTGCAGTGAACTCAGGACGCAGAGTTATGCTCTTTCCCCCTTTATCAATAAAAGTATACATCTCTTTAGTGATAATATCTGAGCTATCACCTAAAGTCTTTGTAAAGACTTCTGTGTATTCAAATATCGGAGTTTGAACAGGTAAAAAGCCGTATAAACTTGAGATTCTGCTTGCTGTTTGCTCTATGTGTTTAAACTTGTACCATTCATCAAACAGGAGATCTTTTGTTCCTCTAACTGTTTGATTAGTCATAGCATAGTCTCTATACCTGAAACTTCTGGTATGTGATAGCTTAGCATATTCTGCACTCCTTGTTTTAAGGTAATTGCAGCACTTGGGCACCCAGAGCAAGCTCCTTGCAGTTCAACGTAAACTATTCCGTCTTTATAGCCACGGAACTTGATATCACCACCATCTTGAGCAACTGCAGGTTTAATATAACTTTCCATCAATTCTTTTATTCTATTTACAATTTCTATATCATTTTCATTAAAGAATTCTTCCTCTAGCATTTTATTATCACTTACTCCTTCTTTATCAAATGCTTTTCCACCAGAAGTAAAGTGATCCATAATTGTAGTTAAAATTTTCACCTTTACTATATCCCAATTCATTCTATCTGATTTTGTTACCGAAATAAAATCATGACCAAAAAATACTCTTACAACATGTTCTATTTGAAAAAGATTTACTGCTAGTTTGGAGTTCTTTATTTCATCTGCATTTGAAAAATCAGCTGTTTCTCCTTCGCTCAGAATTTCAAAACCAGGAAGAAATTTCAGCGTGTTTGGGTTTGGTGTTTCTTCAATCTGGATAAACATGTTATTTACCATGACAATTATAATTGTTACTATTTAATCATAAAATGATAAAAAAATATACATGTCATTCATCTTCTTCCTTTTTTTGATATTCACAATAATCACGTTTGTTTTACCTAGCGTTGTTGTATTTTTTCTCTTTTTGGCAAAGAGAAATAACATAAGTTTTATGATGCACTCTATATTAAGTAAGTTTTTGAACGAATTTAACAGCAGTAAAAGTTACACCAAAAATTACACTGGTGATAATATGTCCAAAGATGAAGCATTAAAAATACTGGGGCTGAATTCCGAGGCAAGCCAAAATGAAATCAATAAGGCATACCAAAATTTAATGAAACTGGTCCATCCAGACAAGGGAGGCTCGGAATATTTTGCACAAAAGTTAAACGCAGCACGTGATAGGTTGATGAAGACCTAATTTTAACTATTGTTTTCTCTGTAAATTTTGCTTGTACATATTAAGTTGCATGATATAAAACCGGAAACATTATTCTTTAGGAGGTATTTGATGAAAAAACTTGAGAGATTGAGAAAGAATTTATTTGCGGCTATAGATGAGCTTAATATTAATAAAGTTAAAAGATATGTTAAAAAGGCAAGATATATAAATAAAGAAAAAGAGATTATTAATGGTAAAAAAGATGGTATGGCACCTATACATCTTGCTGTTTATAGAGGTAGCTTAGAGATAGTGCGGTTTTTGCTTAAAAATAATGCTAATATTAATGCTGTTAGTGATGGATGTCTTGTTCCTTACTCGTACGTTACTGCCATGAATAGAAAAGCAGAAATAAAAGAAATGATATATCATTGTACTAGTAGTACCACTTCCCAAGTAATGCAAGGTTTTACAGCTTTACACTTAGCCTTTTTTTATTGTCGATTAGATATCGCGAATCTTCTGCTCAATAATAACACTATTAATATTAAAAATGCAAATGGCAAAACGGCATTTGAGGTTATCCCTGGTTATGAAAGTCTTTGCAGTGATGGCTGTGACATAGAAAAAATATTCTTAGCTGTGTTAAGATTTCATAAAAATAATTGTACAGAACTATTACTTTCTGCTAGAATAAATACTAAATTAGAGTTAGAAGCTGGTGATACTCCAGATGCAGCAAGTAGTATAGCAAACCCTTTCTCAACCTCCACCAGGGCAAATACTAAGATAGGATTGGAAGCTGGTGATACTCCAAATCCTGCACCAAGCAGTGCAGTAAAACCTTTTTCTTTTATTAATAGTATATTTAGTTGGGTAACCACTGCCACACTCAATGGCTTATTCAGCAGTGCTCCTACTTTACTTCCTGCACAGCAATTTGTTGATCACTTAGCTGGTAGCCCAATTGGTTCTTCACAAGTTGATTTTAATGCAACAGCTCTACTAGTTGATGTAGTGGTCAAAAAGTTCACAGGGAAAAAGTATTCAAGACTACTGGACAATCCACCTCTGACAAAACTTGATATTATAGAAAAAAAACTCGAGACGGCAATTAGTAGTTGTGAAAAACTTTATCAATGTCCTGAAAGTTCATTAAGCAATTTAACGATATCTAAAAGTATGCATCAAAAGTCCCTTCAAATCAGTTAAAATAAGCTCTCTAATTCGAGTGCTTATTTACAAAACTTATCCCTTATTTCCTCTTCTAAAGCAGATTGCTTATTATCAAGTAATAAAAATTATGAATTAGGGGCTTAAAATATTTTGCAAAAAAGTTACGTGATAGATTGCTGAAGACCTAATTTTTAACTATTGAAATTTTTCTCTGTAAATTTTGCTTGTATATATCAAATTGTGTGATACAAAATCGGGAACGTTGTCTTTTAGGAGATATTTGATGCAAGGGATGCAAAAACGGATAAAAACTGAGAACTTTGTAAATGAGTTATTTATTGCCATAAAAGAGCATAGTCTTCTAAAAGCTAACATATGTATCAGAAGTGCAGTGTACATGAACCTAAGAAAGCAGATTTTTATTGGTGAAAAATACGGTATGAAACCTATAAGTTTTGCTGTGAAAGAAAATAGCTTAAAGATATTGAGGTTTTTGGTTAATAACGGCGCCAATGTTAATGCTGCTAGTAGTGAAAGCTTGAGAGTTGCATTGCACGTTGCTGCTGAATATGGCAGAGAAGATGCAGGACAGCTTCTACTTAGTCGTTATGCTAAGATCAATTTGCAAGATATAACGGGTAAGGTGCCTTTGCACTTAGCGTCTTTCCATTGCCAAGTGGCAATGGTGGAACTTCTTATCAAGCATGATGCTAATACTTATATAAGAGATGCGGGTGGTAGAATACCACTAGATGTTGTTGGAGATGATCCAAAATCTATATGTACTAGTAATACAAGGCAAAAAATAATATCTACATTAAAATGTGCTGATAAAGAAGTTAATTGTCAGACATTAGCTTCTAGAGCAAATCCTAAGGTAATAGAAGCTAGGAATTACTTTAGCTATCATGATAATAGTACAAATGCGTTAAGCAGCGCAGTAAAACCTTCTTCTTTTATTAATAGTATGTTTAGTTATGTGAGAACTTCAATTACTGCTGTACTCAGTAGCCTATTTCAAAGTACCCCTGCTTTACCTCCTGCACAGCAATCTATTGCACATTCAACTGGAAGCTCAATTGGTTCTTCACAAGTTGATTGTAATGGAATAATTCTGCTAACTGCTGTAGCAATAAGTAAGTTCACAGGGAAAAGATATTCAATGCCACTGGATGATTCACTTTTAACGATAAGACAGGTTAAAGAAAGAAAACTTAATTCTCTAGAAAGAGATGTCAAGATGGCACTTAGCAAGTGTGACAAGCTTCATCAGTATCCTGAAAGCTCACTGAGCAACTTCACAATATCTAAAGGCGTGCATCATCAAAAGCACCTCTAAATCAGTTAAACTAAGCACTCTAATTCGAGTGCTTATTTACAAAACTTATCCCTTATTTCCTTTTCTAAAGCAGATTGCTTCTTATTAAGAGCAAAGAAATTTGAATAATGAAGCTCAGCATATTTTGTACAAAAGTTAACGTGGTAGGTTGCTGAAGACCTAATTTTTAACTATTGAAATTTTTCTCTGTAAATTTTGCTTGCACATATTAAGTTGCATGATATAAACCCGGGAGATTCTCTTTTAGGAGGTATTTGATGGAAAAACAAAAAATAATTGAGATTTTAGGAAGAAAATTAGTTTCTGCTATAAGCAGAGGTGATTTTCAGAAAGTTAAAGAATGTATTAAAGAGATAGAGTATGAACAAATAAAAAATGAAGTTTTGAATTATGAAAGATACTATATGAAACCTATACATCATGCTACTCTCTTGGGTAATTTAAAGATATTAGAGTTTTTATGTAACAGCGGTGCTGATGTTAATACTACTATTAGTAATCGATATTTGAGTACTCCCTTGCACATTGCTGCTAGACATGATAAACTAGAAATAGCAAAGTTTTTACTTGATCGTGATGCTAACATCAATGCTACAAATTATAAAGGCTTTACACCTCTGTACTTAGCATCTGACCACTGTCATTTAAATATGGTAAAACTCCTACTCTGCAAGGGTGCTGATGCTAGTATTCAAAGTCAGTATGGCAAAACAGCATTAGATGTTGTTGGAAATGCTAGAAAAGATGAATGTAGTAGTAGTGAAATTCAAAAAATAGAATCTGTATTGAGCAGTTCTACTGAAGCTGACTGTGAAGCAAAATTAACTTCTATAAAAGCAGGTATTAAAGACGCTAACGACAGCACAGATTTTGTAAGTAGTGCAGCGAGTCTTCAATTATCCCCTACCAAAGCAATTAAGATAGAATTGGAAGTTAGTAATACCAAAAACTTGGCAAGTAGCACAGTGAACTCTTCCTCCACTCCTACCAGAGCAGATTTTAAAGAAGCTAGCAGCATCACAAGCGGTGCAGTAAAACCTTCTTCTTCTATCAATAGTATATTTAGTTGGGTAACCACTGCCACACTCAGCAACTTATTCAGCAGTGCTCCTGCTTTACCTCCTGCACAGCAATCTGTTGACCACTTAGATCGTAGCCCAATTAGTTCTTCACAAGTTGATTGTAATGGAATAATTCTGCTAACTTCTGCAGCAATAAGTAAGTTCACAGGAAAAAAATATTCAAGGACACTGGACAATTCACTTCTCACAATAGAAGAAATTAGAGAAAGAAATCTTAACACTATAGAAAAAAACTTCGAGACAGCACTTAGTAAGTGTAAAAAACTTTATCAATGTCCTCGAAGTTCATTAAGCAATTCAACAATATCTAAAGGTGTATGTCATCAAAAGTCCCTCTAAATCAGTTAAAACAAGCACTCAGACTTGAGTGCTTGTTTTCGTATAATCCTCTTTAAGTTAAAGCTCTTATATGTTGAGAATAAGCTGCTAAGCAATTTAAGCAAACTAAGGAGGCTTATGGTGTTTTGTACAAAAACTAAATGTAGCACGTGATCAAATAACAATCTCTTACGTTGTAAATTTTTTTTAATTTTACATATAAATTTCACTAGCATATGCCCAAATTATGTGGTATAAGGGCAAAAATTTTATCCTTTAGGAGGGTTATGGTTACAAAAACAGAAGTTGAAAAATGGAGAGATGGGTTACGTTCTGCAGTAAAGGAACGTGATTTTCAAAAAGCTGAGGAGTATATTAGAGAAGGAAAGACACATACTACTAATGTTATTAACTCTAAAGATAGAAATGGTAACTCACCTTTATCGATTGCTGTTAGTAAACAAGATTTAGAAATGATGAGGTTTTTAATTGAGAATGGTGCAGATGTTAATATTGAGGACTTTTTTCGTGTGCCTCCTATATACTATGCTGTTACAAAGGGCACCAAAAAAATGATAGAGCTTCTAATCGATAAAAAGGCTAGCATTAGTGGTTATTTTTCATATGCTGGTGAAAAACGTACTCTTATAGGCTGGGCTATAGATAAAAATAGTTCGGAAAAAGTAGAGGTCCTACTTAAACATGGTGCTAGTCCAGATGGCAAATTTGATTTTAATGATTCTTCACAAGATTCGTGTCTACATATTGCCATTCAGAAAGATTACCAAAAAATAGTAGAGCTTCTTATTGAATATCATGCTGACGTCAATGTTCAAAACAGACGGGGGCACACACCTATATATTTGGCTATTAGTTTAAAACGTCCAAAAACAATGAAGCTGTTATACGATAGTGGTGCTGATATTGATAATGTTAAGGATATAAGGAACGAGACACCATCAGATTATGTTAAGTTATTTTATCCCGGTAAAACGATAAAAGAGATTGTTGCAGAAGCAGAGAGTGCCAATGTAAACCCAGGTGATACTACTCTTGCACCAAGTAGTGCAGTAAGACCTTCTTCTTTTATTAATAGTGTATTTAGTTGGATGGGAACTTCAACAACTGCTGCACTCAGTAGCTTATTTCAGAGTACCCCTGCTTTACCTCCTGCACAGCAATCTATTGCACATTCAACTGGAAGCTCAATTGGTTCTTCACAAGTTGATTGTAATGGAGCAATTCTGCTAACTGCTATAGCAATCAGTAAATTCACAGGGGAAAGATATTCAATGCCACTGGATAATTCGCTTTTGACATTGGAGCAAATTAAAGAAAGAAAGGTTAGTGCTATAGAAAGAAATGTCAAGATGGCACTTAGTAATTGTGAAAAACTTTATCAATGTCCTCGAAGTTCATTAAGCAATTCAACAATATCTAAAGGTGTATGTCATCAAAAGTCCCTCTAAATCAGTTAAAACAAGCACTCAGACTTGAGTGCTTGTTTTCGTGAAATCTATTATTTAAATTAAACTTTTTATTGTGCGTTGTAAGTAAGTTGTTACAATAAGTAATGAGTTAAGATGAAAAAAACTTTACGTTATGGAAAATGATAGCAAAAAAGAAATAATAGAAGAAAAAGGTATATTAGGTTGGATAGAATATAGACTGCCTATATTTTCTTTTCTAAAACATATTGCTTCTTATCAAGTACCAAAAAATTTAAATTATGCTTGGAATTTTGGTTCTTTGGCTGGTATAGCGCTGATTTTACAAATAATAACAGGTATATTTCTTGCTATGCACTATACTCCGCATGTTGATTACGCGTTTAATAGCGTGGAGCGTATAATGCGTGACGTAAGTTACGGATGGCTAATACGCTATACTCATGCTGTTGGGGCGTCACTCTTCTTTATGGTGGTCTATGTTCATATCATGCGTGGATTATATTACGGATCTTATAAGAGACCGCGAGAAATGGTATGGTTTATTGGCATATTTATATTTTTTGCAATGATGGCAACTGCCTTTATGGGATATGTTCTTCCATGGGGACAAATGAGTTTTTGGGGTGCAACAGTTATAACTACTTTATTCTCGGCTATACCTTTAATTGGTGATAAAATAGTTATATGGCTATGGGGAAGTTTCTCTGTTGATAATCCAACGCTCAATCGTTTTTTTGCGCTGCATTATCTTATGCCTTTCATTATTATCGCTTTAGCTATGTTGCATGTTGTTGCTCTGCATAGGTTTGGCTCTAATAATCCAAGTGGAATAGAAGTCAGGTCAGATAAGGATACCATTCCTTTTTACCCTTACTATATAGCAAAGGACTGCATAACTTTTGGTTTATTTTTTATAATTTTATTTGCATTTGTTTTTTATGCCCCTAATTATCTTGGGCATCCTGATAATTATATAGAGGCTGATCCTATGGTAACTCCAGTACATATAGTGCCAGAGTGGTATTTCTTACCTTTTTATGCGATGCTGCGTTCAATTCCAAATAAACTTATTGGTGTACTTACCATGTTTGGATCTATTTTAGTGTGGTTTCTTTTGCCTTGGCTTGATAAATCAAAGGTTAAAAGTGGTGCTTATCGCCCATTATTTAAGAAATTTTTTTGGGTTTTTGCAATAAATTTTGCATTTCTTGCCTGGCTTGGGGGACAAGAAATTAAGGAGCCTTACATTACTTTAAGTAGGCTCTCAACTCTTTATTATTTTTCATATTTTGTGATAGTTTTACCTTTACTTAGTAAGTATGAGAAACCAAAAAAATTACCGAAAACAATAAGCGATTCCGTTCCGGAGATGAAGTGATGCTGTTGATTAAAGTTGCTGTATTTTGTATATTACTTCTCACTAATTCTTTGTCTGCAGAGGAGTTTAAACCTTTACCAAATAAGAAAATCGACTGGAGTTTTGATGGAATTACTGGATCTTTCGATAGAGAGTCAATTCAGCGTGGCTATAAAGTATACAAGGAAGTCTGTGCTGCTTGCCATTCAATGAATAGAATAGCGTTTCGTAATTTGCAAGATGTTGGTTTTTCTGAAGAGGATGTAAAACAAATTGCAGCCTCTTACCAAGTTAAAGATGGTCCGAATGATTTGGGTGAAATGTTTGATAGGCCGGGAGTGTCTTCGGATTATTTTATTGCACCTTTTGATACAAAAGAAGCAGCTGCAGCAAGCAACAATGGAGCAATTCCACCGGACTTATCATTAATTGTCAAAGCAAGACATGATGGTGCAAATTATGTCTATTCACTACTAATTGGTTATCAAAACGGTGAACATGATGAGAACGGTTTATATTTTAATCCATATTTTTCAACAGGCAGGTTAGCTATGGCCCCACCACTCTCTGAAGGAATGGTAGAATATGATGGTACAAGGCAAGCCACAGTTGAAAATATGGCATATGATGTGGTAAATTTCTTACAATGGGCAGCAGAGCCAGAACTGGAGCGCCGACATAAACTTGGGCTAAAAATAGTGACATATTTTATAATTTTGACGGTGTTTTTTGTATTAACCAACAACAGGATTTGGAGCAGTCTCTATAAAAAGAAAAAATAGAGTTTTTTATGTTCATTCTTTCATACCTTATTTACACTAGCAAATGTATTGTATAGTAATAAATACATTATGAAAATATAAAGGTATGGAATTTCAAATAGTTACACATTTTCAGCCAGCTGGAGATCAACCACAGGCAATAGACAACTTAGTTGCAGGGTTAAATAGTAATAAAAGAGATCAGGTTTTGCTTGGAGTTACTGGTTCTGGAAAAACCTTCACTATGGCAAATGTTATTGCAAGAACAAACAGGCCTGCATTAATTATGGCACATAATAAAACTTTAGCGGCGCAGCTTTACGAGGAGATGAGAGGATTTTTCCCTCACAATGCTGTTGGATACTTCATTTCTTATTATGATTATTATCAGCCTGAGGCTTATTCGCCACAAACAGACACTTATATTGAAAAAGACTCTTTAATAAATGAAAGAATTGATATGCTACGCTATTCTGCTATATGCTCTCTTTTGGAGCGTAGGGACACGATTGTAGTTGCGAGTGTTTCTTGTATATATGGTCTTGGTTCGCCTGAGAGCTATCTCAGCATGACCTTGACTTTAAGTGCTGGAGATAAGATTCATGTTAATGACTTTCTGAATAATTTAGTTAATCTCCAATATAAACGTTCTGATGTCAGATTTGAGCGAGGATATTTCAGAGTGCGCGGCGATATTATTGATATATTTCCTGCCTATTATGAAAATAAAGCTTGGCGTTTATCATTGTTTGGTGATGAAATAGAGGAAATTTCTGAGATTGATGCCATGAACAGCAATATTATCAGATGCATAGATACAGTCACCATTTTTCCAAATAGCTATTACACTACATCACGTGAGACTCTTTTGCAAGCAGTTCAATTGATTAAAAAAGAACTACATGAACGCCTGGATTATTACTATTCACAGAACAAAATTGTTGAAGCAAAACGCCTTGAGCAGCGTACTAATTTTGATATTGAAATGATGATGGCAACGGGAGTGTGTAAAGGTATTGAAAATTATTCGCGTTATCTTTACGGAATGAAAGCCGGAGATCCACCGCCTACATTGTTTGAGTATTTACCTAAAGATGTAATTTTATTTGTTGATGAAAGCCATGTAACCGTTCCCCAGATAGGTGCAATGTATAGCGGTAATGAAGCACGTAAAAAGAAATTGATAGATTATGGTTTTAGGCTACCTTCTGCTTTTGATAACCGTCCATTAAAATTGGAAGAGTGGGAGGCAATACGGCCACAGACTATTTACGTTTCGGCTACTCCAGGAAAATATGAATTAGAAAAGACTAATCACGCATTTATAGAGCAAGTTATCCGCCCAACAGGACTGACAGATCCCATCTGCACCATAAAACCAACAGAGAGTCAGGTTGATGATGTGATTCACGAGGCGCAAGTAACAATAAAAAAAGGATTTTGTATTCTAATTACCACATTGACAAAAAAAATGGCTGAAAAGCTAGCTGAGCATATGAGTGAGCTCAGTATGAAAGTAACTTACCTACATTCAGATATTGGTGCACTGGAAAGAATTGAAATTATATGCAAATTAAGATCTAAAGAAATAGATGTTCTTGTTGGCGTTAACTTGTTGCGGGAAGGTCTTGATATTCCCGAGTGTGGATTGGTTGCAATTTTAGATGCTGACAAAGAAGGGTTTTTACGATCAGAGACTTCGCTCATTCAAACGATAGGTCGTGCTGCACGAAATGTTGAAGGCAGAGTAATTTTATATGCAGACAAAATTACTAATTCTATGGATCGTGCACTGAAAGAAACTGAAAGGAGAAGAAAGAAACAGACAGAGCATAATACACTGCATAATATTGTACCAAAAACTATAATAAAGCCTATATCAAATACTTTACAGGAAAAAGTGGTGATTGAGAATTTTAGCAAGGATGATCTAAATAGTTTGAAAAAGCAAATGTTGAAGCATGCTGAAAATTTAGAGTTTGAAGAGGCAGCAAAAATAAAAAGTATTATTGAAAGGTTTAATAATAGATCCACTGCATAATTAGAAAAAAGATGAATAATTAATAGCTAAACTGACTTTGATTTATCAACAATTTGAAAAAACATCATCTAAGTGGCAGAAAAATGAGCCAGTTCATGATAATTTCAGATTTTCACCTTTTATCTTATAGGTAATGATTGTTGAACTTATTTCTTTCTTGAGATTATGTACAGACTCTAACAAATTAAATCTCACAACAAATTTGTTGTTTCATAGCTTTTATATCATACTATAATTGCAACTGTTTTAACAATAATCAGAGCCTAAAAGAGGTTTATTATCAATGGACTATTTATAAAAAATCTTATGGAAAATAAAGCTTGGTTCATTTGGCTAATCAGTAACTTGATTGTTGTATTCAGCAATATGCAGATAATCTACACCTTTATAAGCGTGAATCTTGAAAAAGAACTTGGGCTCACGATTGCGCAAGTTGCACTAGCTAATTCAGCATATACTTGGACTTTTGCTATCTCACAATTTTTTAGTGGGGCAATGTTTAATGTTTTTTCCAGCAAAAAAATTTATTTTTTCTCATTGTCAATCATGCTCTTTGGTTTTTTTGTCCTTATCAAGAGTGACAATTTTGCCCATTTAATTTTATCTCAATTTTTGATCGCAATTGGAGCATCGTTTGGTTTTGTTGGCGCTGCTCATGTAAGTAGCACATATTTTCCCCTTACTCAATTTGGACTGATGTTCTCACTAGTGCAGACAATTTCAAGTCTTTCTGCTTTGATGATTCAAATGTGCTTCTCTAGCTTGCTTGCCGAAGGTGCAGATTGGAAAAATCTTATTGTATGCGTAATATTATTTGGCGTATCGATATTCGTACTTATGTTTTTTTATCCGAAAGGACTTTCAAAAAAAAATTTGGGGGAATACACAATAAAGAGCTCTATAAAAACAGTAATATGTTCTGTACTAACAGTGCTAAAATTAAGAGATATCTGGATAACCTCAATAGTGGGTGCTATTACTTTTGGAACATTTTTAGCGCTTAATATGCTGTGGGCACCAAGGTTACTAAGCAACTTAGAACTCAATACAATGGAGTTAGGTGTGGCAACTGCAATATTGTGGCTTGGTCTTGCAGTTGGTGCTCCAATTGCAGATCTAATCTCAAATCTATTTAAAAATAGAAGGCACGTAATCTCTGCTTTTGCCACATTGCAAAGTATTTCAGCTATTATTTTACTATGCGGTAATTTAACAGTTCATATTATATACTTTTGTATGTTAATGTTTGGTTTTTTTGCAGGAGGACATATGCTTAATTTTACTGTTGGTAGTGAGATTGTTGAGCAGAAGTATATTAGCACATCATCATCCATTATCAATGGATTTATGTTTGTTATGAGTGGAATTTTAGTGTCAATTTTAGCACTTTTTTCAGATCATCAAATGGCGCTTTTCACAATATTTGCAATGTTAACATTTGCTAGTATTTTTAATTATGCTACAAAAGAAACATACTATAAAAATAAAGTAGCTGAATCTTGAGTCGATTGTTATATTATATTAACATACTGTAATAAATTATGACAACAAAAGACACAACAGTAACTAAGGCAACAATAGCTGAATGTATAAACCAGGAAATTGGATTATCGAAAGAAGACTCTATTGCAATAATAGATGACATATTGGATGAGATAAAAACGAGCTTAGCAAAGGATGGAATAGTAAAAATATCTTCATTTGGAACATTTTTGGTTAAAAACAAGAAAGAAAGACCAGGAAATATACCAAAGACATCGGAAAGGGTAGTAATTAAAGCGAGAAAATCAATTTCTTTTAGACCTTCAAAAATGATGAAGAAATTAATAAACAACCGATGAATAAGGAAAAATTATTTTACACAATTGGAGAAGTAGCTGAAGAACTACATTTGGAGCAGCATGTTTTAAGATTCTGGGAAAGTCAATTCCATCAAATTAAACCCATAAAACGGAAGGGAAGAAGACTATATGATCATAAGTGTATAGAGGCAATAAAGAAAATAAAATATATGCTATATGACAAAGGATATACAATAAAAGGAGTACAAAAGGAATTTGGTAACGATGTAAGAATTGATCATTATTCAAGAAATTTGTTGAAAGAACTTACCGATTTAAGAGACTATTTGACTGATAAAATAAATGAAGAAAGTAATAAATAGACGAAAAACACTATAAAGTTTTGTGAAAGTTGATATATCTAGAGATAAGTGTATGTGTCGTATAGCCTTGTTCTTTATATTATCAGCAATACTGATAAGCTGTGGCCTGCAAAAACCTGCACCTGTACTACTTAAAGGCGAAGAATTTTATGGGAAAAGAGACCTAGAGTACACAAGGGAGTATAATTTGATTAAAGAAAATGTTGATTCTTCGCTGCGAAAAGAAAGTAGAAAAGCCTTTGTAGATAAGGTATATAACAATAATGCACAAAGCATGTGTAAATTTGTAATACCGGTTAAAGGTGCAGTTACCTCTTCTGATAAAATATGTCAAGATGGCATAAAAATTACTGCTCAAAGTGGAACAAAGGTTATTGCTTCTGCACCTGGCAAAGTAATATACGTAGGCAAAGGCCTGAGGTGGTACGGAAATTTAATTATAGTGGAACATAAAGATAATTACATGACTATGTACTCCTATTTAAAAAACATACAAGTTGAAATTGGTGATAAAGTAAAACAAGGTCAAGTAATTGGATCTGCAGGTAAATCAAGCACACAAGATAAAGATCCGCAGATGTGTTTCACAATAAGACATAATGGTCAAGCAGTCGATCCTTTAGTACATATAAACTGTGATTGAATTTATGAAATATGATTTTAAAAACGTTGAAAAATTCTACCAAAATAAGTGGGATTTTTCTGTAAGCAAAGATAGTAAAAAGAAGAAATGTTACGTGTTGGAAATGTTTCCATATCCATCTGGTAAGATTCATATGGGGCACCTGCGTAACTATGCAATAGGAGATGTTATAGCACGTTACAAGAGAGCTCGTGGATTTGAGGTTTTGCACCCAATTGGCTGGGATGCGTTTGGATTACCAGCTGAAAATGCAGCAAGGGACAATAACATTAACCCTGCAGCATGGACACAAGATAATATAGATAATATGCGCACGCAGCTAAAATCTATAGGTCTTTCATACAATTGGGATCGTGAGCTCTCCACATGTGAGCCTGATTATTACAAACACGAACAGAAATTTTTTCTGGATTTTTTAAAGCATGGTCTTGCCTATCGAAAAGAGTCGTGGGTTAATTGGGATCCAGTGGACCAAACAGTGCTTGCAAATGAGCAAGTGGTTGATGGAAAAGGATGGCGATCAGGTGCAGTTGTTGAAAAACGTAAGTTATTCCAATGGTTTTTAAAGATTACTGATTTTGCTGAAGATTTGCTTCATTGTTTGCAAAGTTTAAAAAATTGGCCAGAAAAAGTCAAAACTATGCAAGAGCGCTGGATAGGAAAATCTGAAGGGGCAACTATAGATTTTGAAATATTTGGCTTGAATAAGAAGTTAAAGATTTTTACAACTTCTCCTCATACTTTATTTGGAGCTTCTTTTCTTGCAGTAGGAGCAGAGCACCCTATTGTACAAGACCTTAAGGACAAAGAAATAAGAGACTTTATTGGTAATATGAAGGCAAAGGGGGAGAATGATGAAAAAATAGGAATTTACACTGGATTAAACGTAAAACACCCATTTCTTGATAAAGAATTACCACTTTATATAGCGAATTTTGTGTTGATGGAGTATGGAGAAGGTGCGATTTTTGGTTGCCCTGCACATGATCAGCGTGATTTTGAATTTGCACAGAAGTATGGTTTACCGATTATTCCTGTAGTTTGTGAAGAGAGCACAGAGATCTTAAAAGAACCGTACTTCGGTGATGGAGTGATGTTCAATTCTGAATTCTTAAACGGACTAATGATTAATGAGGCAAAAAAAGTAATCATAAAAAAACTTGAAGAAAAAGGAATAGGTAAGAAAACAATAAACTATCGTCTACACGATTGGGGAATTTCAAGGCAACGTTATTGGGGATGTCCTATACCTATTATACATTGTAAAGATTGTGGAATTGTTCCAGTTCCAGAAAAAGACCTCCCTGTTGTTCTACCAACGGATGTAGAATTTACAAGTGGTGGTAATCCCCTGGATAAGCACCCAACCTGGAAATTTGTTGATTGTCCAAAGTGCGGAAAGCAAGCAGAACGTGAAACTGATACATTTGACACTTTTTTTGAATCTTCTTGGTATTTTGCTGCATTTTGCAGTGAAAATAAATCGATTAATAAAGATACTTGTAATCGTTTTATGCCTGTTGATTATTACATAGGTGGAATAGAACATGCAATTCTACATTTGCTTTACTCAAGGTTTTTCTGCCGTGCTTTAACTAAATGTGGCTATTTTGACGTTAAAGAGCCTTTCTCTACTTTAATCACTCAAGGAATGGTCTGCCATATAACTTATAAAGATGAGAATGGCAAATGGCTCTTTCCCGAAGAAGCAAAAGAGTTGATTGCGAAGGGTGCTAAGATCCAAGTTGGAAAAGTCGAAAAGATGAGTAAGTCAAAGAAGAATACAGTTGACCCAAACTTTATCATAGAAAAATACGGTGCTGATACTGCTCGTTTGTTTGTATTATCTGACACTCCTCCGGAAAAAGATATGGAATGGTCTGATGATGGAGTGGAAGGTTGTTTTCGCTACATAAATAAATTGTGGCGTATGGTAGTGCAACTTAGGACCGTAAACATACACTATGATAATGAAAACATTGTAGGTAAACTCCTAGAGTACAGAAAAAAAATCCACAAACTCTTACACGGACTTACAGATGACTTGGAAAACTGCAGATTAAACTGTGTGGTAGCAAAGTTTCGTGAAATGACAAATTTAATAGCTGAAATAGACGTAAAAACTGGAAAATCTCTTATTGATGAAGGTATATGCATACTAATCAGAGTAATTGAGCCATTCATGCCACACCTGGCTGAAAATTTATGGCAAGAAATAGGAGGTGAAGGCATGCTATATCTAAAGCCTTGGCCACAAGCTGATGAATCACTACTAATTGATAATATGGTGACTGTAGCAGTGCAGATCAATGGAAAGTTACGTGCGACCATTGAAGTGGCAACTGATTTACCTCAAGAAAAATTGAAGAAAATAGCAACAGATTCTGTATCTAACAAAATCGATCAAAGCAAAATTCGCACTATATATGCTGTACCAAATAAGATAGTAAACATAGTTATATAAAAATTTTGAGTAGCATGTCGCTAATTTCGTAGGTATACTTTTTTTGATATGAGGTTATATCTTTTTTAATATAAAGGATATATACTTGTGCATTATATATTTTTTTGTATGGGTAGTTATATGAAAATAAAAGGATTGTGTGTTTTAGCTGTGTTGCTCACTTCATCTCTAGCAGGTGCAGCTAGTAATAAAGCAGCTAGTAATAGTGCAAAAGAGCAGTACTACGCAGGTTTAAACTTTGGTGGTGGATGGGGTGCTGGCTTAAAAATAAAACCTGGCTTAGTTTTTGGTTATAATTATGATAAAAGCTCTAAGTTTGAACTTGAGATTCTCACTGACGTAAGTGATATGTTTGGTGCAGAAGATAAGAAAATGGGAGCTAGTTTATTAGCTAATTACCGTTATTATCCTGACGTTGACATTGATCCTGTGAAACTATATGTCAGTGGAGGTTTAGGTGGATATCTCCAAGTAATACCTTTTGGCTCTGGTACAGCTGAAAATAAACCACCTAAACCTGAAAGTGCAGAATCTAACCCTAAAACTGAAGTTATAAGTTCAGCTGATACTCAAAGTGAAACACTAGATAAAATACTGGGTGCTATTTCGTACAAACTGAAGGTTGGTGTTGATTATGAAGTTGCTCCACAGATAGTTGGTACAGCTGCTTTAACCGTAGGCGGGCAACTGAGTGGTTTAAAAGCAATGACAGTACCGGATATTATGCTGGAAGTAGGAGTACGTTATAGTTTTTAATGCTGGATGGCATTGTGTACATGTTTAGGTGTAACCATAAGCAATGCTCAAAACTTGCTGCTAGCATGTTTGAACACTTATTCCAGTCTGTTTTAAGGAAGTAATGTGTATGAATTATATGAGAACGATGAAAGTGTTCGCTGTGTTGATTGCTTTAGCAAGTACAGCTAGTAATGGTACAAGTGAGTTAGAAGATCAGTACAAAGATCGGTATGAAGACCAGTACAAAGATCAGTATGAAGATCAACACAAAGATCATTGTGAAGATCAATACGAAGATCGATATGAAGATCAGTACGAAGATCAGTACTATGTAGGTTATGTAGGTTTAAACTTTGGAACTCGATGGGGTGAAAGCTTTCAATTGAAACCTAGCGTTGTTTTTGGTTATCATCATAACCAAAATTCTAAGTTTGAACTTGAGGTTCTTGCTGACATAAGTGATATAACTGATAAAGCAAAAAGAAAAGTAGGAGCTAGTTTATTGGCAAATTACCTTTACTATCCTGATCTTGAAATTGATCCCATTAAATTATATGCTAGTATAGGACTGGGTGGATATATTCGAATATTGCCATCTTTTGGTCTTGGTGAGGATACAAATGCAGTTAACACTCCAAATTCAGCTGCAACTGTAGCCGCAGCCGCAGGTCAAAATGAAACACTAGATAAAATACTGGGTACTATTGCCTATAAAGTAAAGTTAGGTGTTGATTGTGAAATTATTCCGCAGATAATTGGCACAGTTGCTATTGCTGCAAGCGGTCAATTAAGTGGCTTTAAACCACCGATGAAAAAACCAGATGCAATCATAGAAGTAGGTATACGTTATAATTTTTAAGCTATGAACACTTTGAATCCCTATACACAGTTGTATGCTTGGTGCTATATATGTGCTATTTGCAAAGGTATTCTGTTTATGCTAACATTAAGCTAAACCTTAAGCAATAAAATCAGAAGGATCAACTCCCTTCTGTAAGCAAGCAGCAACTAAAGTGTTGATCATAAGAAATGCTATTGTCATCGGGCCAACTCCACCAGGCACTGGAGTAATAGCTTTGACTTTTTCTTTTACTCCCTCAAAGTCAACATCACCCACAAGCTTACTTTGACTTCCTATGTTAATGCTATTTATGCCAACATCAATCACTATTGCACCTTTTTTTATCCAATCTGATTGAACAAAATTTGGCTTTCCAACTGCTGCAACTACTATATCCGCCTTAGAGCAATAATCAGCTAAATCCCTACTTTGTGAATGCAAGATGGTAACAGTGCAATTTTCTTGCAACAATAGGTGAAACATTGGCTTACCCACAATATTTGATCTGCCAATGATTACCGCATTTTTACCGGACAGATTATTTTCAACTGACTTAATTAAATGCAAAGAACCTTTGGGAGTACAAGGTATCAGACAATTTTTTTCACCTTTAACTAACCTGCCAACATTTTCATCATGAAAGCCATCTACATCTTTTTCAACACTTACTGTATTAATTATTCTGCTTGCACTGATGTGCTTTGGTAAAGGTAACTGCACTAAAATTCCATGCACAGATGAATCTTCATTTAATGTATTAACTTTTTCAATCAATTCGTCTTCTGAGATACTATCAGGCAAAACAATAGTTTCAGAACTTATGCCTATTAATTCTGCTTTTCTTTGTTTATTACGAACGTAGACCTGACTTGCTGGATTGCTACCCACAAGAATTACTTTAAGACAAGGAAAAACATTATACTCTTTCTTTAAAATATCAATTTTTTTTGATAGCTCCTCACAGAGATCATTTGCTATTTTTTTACCGTTAATAATAATTGACATTTCCTTGCCACTCCTTGAAGTCAGGTAATGCAATATCAAATAAATTCAATACTTTACCAACAGAATGATTTACAATATCATCCAAAGATTTTGGTTTAATATAAAAAGCAGGCATCGGCGGAGCAATAATTGCTCCCATCTCCGTTAGTTTTAAGATATTTCGTAGATGTCCAAGATGTAGTGGAGATTCTCGCACCATAAGAACTAATTTTCTTCTTTCTTTTAGAGTTACATCTGCAGCCCTTGTTAATAGATTGGAAGTCACCCCCGATGCTATTTCAGACATTGTTTTCATAGAACATGGAGCAATAACCATACCTGAGGTTTTAAACGAGCCGCTTGCTATTTTTTCTCCTATTTTTTCCTCAGAATAGTAAAAATCTGCAAGCGATATAATATCTTCAAGTTTTTCTTTAATCTCATGAGCTATAGTTATTTTTCCAGCACTGCTGATCACTAAATGAGTTTCATGATTGGTATTTTTTAGTGCCTCTAGAATCCGTACACCGTAAATAGAACCAGATGCTCCACTTATTCCAATTACAATCCTACTATTCACCTTCGTAATTCATTCCCAATGCACGTTTGTAGGTATCAAGTAATATTTCCTGTTCCTCCCTGTCATCATCATCCATCTTTCTTAGCCTAATAATCTGTTTCATCACTTTTATATCCCAACCTTCATCTGCAGCTTTTGCATATACATCACGAATGTGATCTTGCACATCCCTCTTTTCTTGTTCAAGTTTTTCGATTCTCTCTATATAGCTCTTCAAATCTTCAGCCGTTATTTTTACTGTATCTTCCATAGAACCCAACTAATTAATTGCTACTACAGTATTATCAGTTTTTACTTGTACTTCAATCATAGTAATAATATTTTTATCTTTTTTTAAAATCTTAAAGTAAAAACCGTACATGGAAAACTCTTCATTTTCTTCAGGAATGCGCTCTATCTCGTTTACAATCATACCTGCTAGAGTTGTAGCTTCTTCATCAGGAAGATCCCAATGTAACTGTCTATTAATATCCCTAATAGTAGATTTTCCTTCTATGTGATACATATTATCGGATATCTTTTTTATAAAATTCTCTGTGATCAAATCATGTTCATCTGAAATTTCTCCAACTATTTCTTCCAGTATATCCTCAAGAGTTACGATTCCCTGTAGTGCTCCATACTCATCAATAACAAATGCAAGGTGTTTCCTGTTTTTACGGAAGTTGTGAAGTTGTACACTGAGTGGCGTACTTTCTGGTATAAACCAAGGCTTTGACATAACTTTGGCAATCTCTATTTTATTATCCTTTTCACGCAAGGCATTTATTAGATTTTTCACGTGAACCACTCCAACAATATTATCTGGTTCTTTTTGCCATAAAGGTACTCTGCTATGGCTACTGGTTAAAATCTCTCTTATTAAATCCTCTTTGTTTCGATCTATATCAAGAGAAAATAAGCTTCTCCTGTGAGTCATAATCTGTGATATTTCTGTCTCAGCCAAATCAAGTATACTACTTAGCATATCTAAATCCTGTTGTAACATAGTTCCTTCACTGCGATGAAGAGTAATCATGTTACGCATTGCATCTGCTGCAGATATTACCTCCCTATTCTTATGAAGCCCACATAACTTCAGAATGAGATTGACAATAAACTGAATGCCTAATGTCAATGGAGAAAGAATCTTGACAAAAAACAGCATAAAATAAGAAGAAAGCAATGTAAATTTTTCAGGATTTTGCATGGCGTAAGTTTTTGGTAAAACTTCACAAAATAGCAAAATACAAAACGTCATCATGAATGTTGAAAGAAAGATGCCTTCACTTTCAAAGAAATGTATAAATATTGCTGTAAATAAAGCGGAACAAGTAATGTTAATAATTGTATTGCACAGTAATATTGTTCCTATTGTTAATTCTTTTGTATTCAACAAGCGGTCTATTATCTTAGCTCTTTTATTGCCATCTAGCTTTAGTTTATTAACTCGGGAGCGGCTAATTGAGGTTAACCCTATTTCTGCTCCTGAAAACAAAAACGATAAGATCAACAAGAAGAAAATTGCTGACAATACTGAAATCAATAACCAATCCATTAAAGTATGATGTTATTGCGATATAGAAACAGAGTTGATTTTATATGTTGTAAGAAGCATTTGCAAGTCTATATATCTTTAATATAAAAAAATAAATCATGAAATATATCACACACTGCATTCACATGCATACTCTCAACAACAAGTGGAGGAGTTATTCTTATTACCTTATTATTTAAAATATTAGTCATTATTAAGCCTTTGTCAAGAGATTGTTTAACAATTTTATCAGCCAAAGGTACTCTAAGCTCTATCCCTATCAATAAACCCTCCCCACGAACTTCTGAAATGATCTTCGGAAATTCTTCAGTCAAAGGCAACAACTTTTCTTTTAAATATTTACTGACCTTCTTAACATGGTCAAAAAAGCCTTCCTTTAGCATTATATCGAGTACTGCATTACCAACAGTCATAGCAAGTGGATTACCTCCATAAGTTGACCCATGAGTTCCTGGAGTGATTGCTTCTGCTATATAATCTTTTACTAAACATGCAGCCAGAGGAAATCCATTACCCATAGCCTTCGCACAAGTGAGCATATCAGGTTCAACTCCTATATTTTGATAGTAAAATAGAGAGCCAATTCGTCCATATCCGCATTGCACTTCATCAAAGCATAAAATTATTCCTTGAGCTTTTGTTATCTCTCTTACTTTTTTAAGATACTCTACGTCCAATGGATGTACTCCGCCTTCACTTTGTATGGGCTCTAAAAATATGGCAGCTGTTTCGCTATTGATTTTCTTTTCTAATGCTTCAATGTTATTTCTTGGAACTTTATCAAAACCAGAAAGGAGTGGAGCAAAACCTTCGCGTGATTTTTCATTTCCCCCAGCTGAAATTGCAGCAATACTGCGGCCATGAAAACCTCCTTCAATTGTAATGATGTGACTGCGCTTTTCTTGTCCATTTAAGTAGAAATAGCGGCGAATAAATTTAATTGCAGCTTCTGTTGCTTCAAGTCCACTTGAGCAGAAAAAAACTTTATCGGCAAAGGTAAGTTCTGTTAAACGCTGAGCAAGCCTTTCCTGCTCAGGAATAGTGAAAATATTAGAGCAGTGCCACAATGAGCTTAATTGCTCTTTCAGTTTGTCTGTAATGTATGGATGACAATGGCCTAGGGAGGTTGTAGAAATTCCCGCAGCAAAGTCTAAATATTTTTTACCATCCTTGTCAAAGAGATATAATCCTTCTCCTCTAACTATAGAAGCTTCAGATCTATTATAAGCATTAACAACATGATCCATTTTAAATATTATCTATGCTATTCATGAAATTGACATAAAGCTTTTTCTTCATAACTAAAAGTTTAGTTAATATTCCGTAGTTCAACATAAAGCCTAGAAGGTCTAATTCTGTATAGAAAAGTAAAGCTATACCAATTCACATTCAGCAAAAAAGAAAGCTATTTCCCTACGAGCATTCTCTAGACTATCAGAACCATGCACTCTATTTTCACTAATATCATTAGCAAAATCACCCCTAATTGTACCTTTATCTGCCTGTTTTGGATCTGTAGCACCCATGATTTGTCTGTATTTACTGACTGCATTTTCACCGATTAAAACTTGAACTATCACAGACCCAGAAGTCATAAATTCCACCAACTCTCCAAAAAAAGGCCTATCCTTATGAATTTCATAAAACAGCTCTGCTTGTTTTTTTGTCAGCATCATCATTCTTTGTGCTATAATTTTTAGTCCAGATTTTTCAATGTAAGAATTTATACTGCCTGTAATATTATTTTTTACTGCATCAGGTTTTAATATTGAAAGTGTTCTCTCAATTGCCATATTATTTCCTTATGTTAAGATCGTATATTTATAGATTTATTTTATTATAAACTTTGATTTGATAAAAGCAATTTTTCACTTATAGTTAAGAATAAACCATCAAGGAGGTGTTTTATGGGGTGTTGTAATAAAAAAAACAACAAACCAGTCGATCCTAATGTTAAACAATCAATTGAAACTACACTTACTGCTAAAGAATGGGTTAATCAATTCAAGTCATCAATTTTTTGTGGGACAAAAGGATTTTTAACTTTTAATTTGGCATTTTTGAGTTATTTAGAGTATAGCTTACACAATAATACAAAATTAAAAGAAGGCGCTGTTTTTGCAATAAAAAGGAATACTATTCCATTTTTCGAAATGGCTATCATAGTGCCATTTGTTTGTCTTGCATTACCATCTATGATAGGTGGGATGAACCTCATGCATTGTGCGCTTATATGTGCTGCACTGATGGTTGCAACATGTTTTGTTGTGAGAACCTTTTACTTGCGTGAAAAGTTATTGAAAAAAATGACTAATAATGAAAATTATACCGAGAAACAAATAGAGCAGGAATTTAAGAAAGACATTATAAAATTTCCTATCTTTGATAAAAACAGACAGCATATTGAGTATAATTCTCCTAATCCAGGACAACTAATGAGTGAAATTCCTCCCTCTCTCTTTGTTAGGGTTTTACTTTTTCCCCTTACGATTTTTCTGAAGGCTCTACAAAGCTGCATAATGATATCTTTGGCTGCTGTTGAACTTTTTGAAGCAGTGCCAAGTTTTTGTGTTGATGTGGTTTTTGATAGAAACTTTGTATCTACACAGAGTAACGTGAAGAGATCTGGCCATCTATTGTATGCTAGTGTGAGAAATTTAGTGCCTGTAACTAAACTTGATGAGTGTGTAGCTGATTTTATAGGCAAACCTGAAGAAAGGTGCTGTCAGTGAAGAAGGCAGTAATCTTATTTAACCTAGGCGGACCTGATTCACTAAGTGCGGTCCGTCCTTTCTTATTTAATCTTTTTTACGATAAAAGAATAATAAATCTACCAAATCCTTTTCGCTTCCTTTTAGCAAAGTTTATCTCCAAAAGGCGAGAAAGTACTGCACAAGAAATATACGAGCACATTGGAGGTAAATCGCCAATCTTGGAGAATACGAAAGCACAAGCTGATGCTTTAGAACTAAAATTAAATGAAAATGGAAACCATGTATATAAGATATTCATCTGCATGCGTTATTGGCATCCATTTGCTGATGAAGTTGTTAAAAGCGTAAAGCAATTCGACCCTGACGAAATCATTCTGTTACCACTATATCCGCAATATTCAACCACCACAACTCTATCATCCATCGAGAATTGGCAAAAAAATGCCAAACTGGAATGTAACACAAAAACAATTCACCATTATTATGACAATGAAGACTTTATTGAAGCTCATGTTAATCTGACGTCTAAATATTATAAATTAGCTAGCAAAATCGGTAAGCCAAGAGTCCTATTCTCGGCTCATAGCTTACCTCTTAGTATCATTAAAAAAGGCGACCCTTACGCTTCACAGATAGAAAAAACAGTAAAATTAATAGTAAAAAAATTGAATATTGAAGATCTTGATTGGGGAATATGTTATCAGAGTAAGGTTGGCCCTGTAAAATGGTTGGAGCCTAGCACTGAAAGTGAGCTATCACGCGCGAAAGACGATAATATACCTGTAGTTTTATCACCTATATCTTTTGTTTCTGAGCATTCTGAAACACTGGTTGAACTTGATATAGAGTATAAAGCAATTATCAAAGACGGATATTACTTTCGCGTACCAACTCTCAGTACTGATCTCTTATTTATCAAGTGCTTGGCCGATTTATGTTTAGATCACTCTCAAAGTACTGATTTATACCACTTTTCTTTTTAGATTTTTATAGTATAATATTAAAAAGTTATTATTTTATTATCTACTTATGCCAAAAGGTAAGCCAAATACATTTATAGAAAGTATACATGATGTTCACAATCATGATATTAGAAAGATGTATTGTATTGCAGTAGGTTTAACAGGCATATTGTGTAAAATTTCATTGCAATTCTGTTGCGAGTTTATTGATAACAACAGATCCAATATTTGTACTATATTAGATATTTCTAAGTTCATAAAACTACCAACATCAATAATATTTGCTCTTCATTTTGGTCTCAATTTAGCTGGATATAAATCTAAGAAACCTGCGAATGGTGAAGAGGAAAATAAACCTGAAAAACCAATACAGGTTGTAGGTAACTCAGCGTACTTGGCAAGCTGTATCATAGGAATATTGATGCAGGCAAAAATCATTCATTTCTTAGCTAGAAACAACAAGGATGTAATAAGTTATATTAGCTTAACATCAGCAGTTCTATTTCTATTTTCAGAATTCGTAAGCTGTTATTATAAGTGCGAAGAATATAAGGAAGTGCATAAAAAATATCAAGAAGCATGTAAAAAATACAAAAAGGGTGATGACGAACTTACGAAATGTGAAGCTGAGCTTGCTAAATGCAAGAAGAATGTTATGTTTAGCACATTCACTTTGTCATTGGGCTTGTTAAGCTTCATATTAAAAAGAATGGAAATTGCAACTATACCGATAGACTTGGGTGGTGGCATAATCTATAATTTCAACTTAACTGTTACGGTTAGTTTGATACTAAGTATAGCATATCTAGTATCAAACATCGATAAGTTTGTCAATCAACCTAATAATTGTACTGATCCTTCTACTGGACTTGATGACGCTCACCATATTCAGCATAATGGCAGCATTGTAGAAATTAATTATTAGAGATGAAAAGACTTAATTTCTACTGCCAATGCTAGCACTGCTAATTTGCTAACAATATTCCAAAGTGGCAAAGTTTTATTTTCTTGGCTGATATCATAAAATTCACAGTCAGTGGAATTCAAGCTAGAATATACATCTTTCCTGCTATTACATCGGTATAAGTAACATGTTGGAGTATCTCCTATATAGTATATTAGCGGTTCTGCAGAACTACTTTTAAATATGTCAATAGTTGGTACACCTTCTTGTATAATAACACTATTGATTGCTATTCCTTCTTTTATCTTTTTCATTTTATGACGCTTTTTTTTATTGAGATTTAATATTTCCTTTCCACTTGTTGCTGTTATAATGCCCATTCCATATGTGCCATTGCTTGCTTTGATAAAAACGTAAGGTTGTGTTTTTATTTCATATTCCTCATATTTTTTTTGCACTAGAGATAATATTTGGTCAACTTTAGTCGCTACTGCTCCTAGTGATGAATCATCATTAAAGTCAACTCCATTACAGCTTTCTGTAAGCACAGAAATAAGCCATGGGTCCATTTTAAATTCGCCACAAAATTCGGACACTAATTTTTGATAGATTTCAAAATATTGAAATTTCTGCCTACTGTGCCAGCCATATAATGGACTTGGCACTATCTCTTGTTTTACGTTTTCTAGCGTGTCTGGAATGTGGCTAGTCATATCACGGTTCAGTATAATCACATCAGGCACAAATCCTGAAGTTGTCTTCAGCAAAGAGTTTTCTTTCACAACAGTTTCATACTGTTCTATTAAATTGTACGTTTCATTATGAAAGAGGCCAATTCTAGTTTCAAAACCTGCGAGTTGCAGTACTTTCTCTATAACAAATACGTTTTCTATATACATTTTATTTCGTGTGTAATTCTCCGGTATTATAAGAGTCTTTTTATATTGTTTTGTTTCAAAATAACTTTTTATTAGTTTTGCTGCTGTTGCTCTTGATGTCTCACTTAGATTGTTGAACCCTGCAGGAAATAAATTAGCGTCCACTGGGGCAATTTTGTAGCCTGAATTCCTAAGATCTATGGAGCTATAAAATGGTAATGTAAAACCATTAAATTTTGTTTCGAACCAATTATTTATATCTTTTTCCAGATTTGGATGAATTATGTTTTGCATCTACACTTTAAATGTTATAAGAAAAGTACTATATTATAAGTTATAATCTTAATATAATATCACGAATTAAAATAACAAAAAAATGATTCATCATGACAGCAGTAAAATGTATGGTACTACTATACTGTCAATTAGAAGAGACAAAAATGTAGTAGTAATAGGTGATGGGCAAGTCTCGCTAGGCCATACCGTTATAAAATCTGGAGCAAAAAAAGTTAGGCGTCTTTCTGGTGATTCCGTAATTGCCGGTTTTGCTGGAGCAACAGCTGATGCATTTACTCTCTTCGAAAGGCTAGAATCTAAACTTGATAAGCACCCAGGACAGTTAATGAGGGCATGTGTTGAACTTGCAAAAGACTGGAGAATGGATAAATATCTAAGAAAATTAGAAGCTATGATGATCGTGGCAGACAAGTCCATTTCATTGGTCATTACAGGAACGGGTGATGTTCTTGAACCTGAAGATGGCATTGCAGCCATTGGCTCTGGAGGAAATTTTGCTTTATCTGCAGCAAAAGCTTTGATTGACGTTGAAGGAATATCAATAGAGGAGATTGCAAAAAAGGCTATGAAGATAGCTGCCGATATATGTGTTTATACAAACCATAATCTAATTATCGAAAAAATAGAGGAGTAATATGTCAAGAACTTTGTGTGCTAATTTTTCTAGTCAATCTGTAGTAGGTCAATTTGATAATAATGATGACTATAATGAGAAAAATAGCCTCTATGAAAATGAAGGTACAGGAAGTAGCAGCATTCAAAGCTCACAAGCTTTATTAGATGATCTACCACCACAGAAGATAGTTAAAGAATTAGACAGATTTATAATCGGGCAGAATGATGCAAAGCGCGCTGTTGCTATTGCACTCAGAAATCGTTGGCGTCGAAATAAAGTCCCACTTCCACTACGTGAAGAGATTATACCTAAGAATATACTCATGATAGGCCATACGGGAGTTGGTAAAACTGAAATAGCTCGCCGTTTAGCAAAGCTTGCTGGTGCACCTTTTATAAAAGTTGAAGCAACGAAATTTACTGAAATAGGATATGTTGGACGTGATGTTGACTCGATAATACGTGATTTAGTTGATGCAGCAATAGTTTTAGTTAAGGAAAAAGCACGTAAAGCCTTAACTAAAAAAGCTTTAGGTTTGGCTGAAAAGATAATAGTCAACTCCATGGTTGGTGAAGATGCAACCGAGGAAAGCAAAAAAGTTTTCAGAGAAAGACTGAGAAATAAGGAATTTGAAGATGGAGAAGTTTCTATTAACGTCAGGGAGAGCAAGGGTATGCTACCCACTTTTGATATACCTGGCATGCCAGGTGGGCAAATTGGTGTGATGAACGTAACAGAAATCGTGGGCAAGATGTTTAATGGGAGCAAAAAAACAAAAACTATTACAGTTAAAGTGAAAGAAGCACGTGAAATATTGATTAATGAAGAAAGCGAAAGGTTAATGGATGAAGACAAGATAATCAAAGAAGCGATTGATCTTGTTAGCAATGAAGGCATAGTGTTTTTAGATGAAATAGATAAAATTGCAGCACGTACAGAAATAAAAGGTGAAGTCAACAGAGAAGGAGTGCAGCGCGATCTGTTACCATTACTTGAGGGAACAACTGTTTCAACTAAGTATGGACCCGTAAAAACAGACTATATATTATTTATTGCATCTGGTGCTTTTCACTTATCTAAGCCATCTGATCTTTTACCAGAATTACAGGGTAGATTGCCAATTAGAGTGGAACTTAAGGCGCTTACTCAAGAGGATCTAATAAAAATATTAAAGGAACCAGAATCTAGTTTGTTAAAACAGTATATAGCGTTAATGAAAACGGAAAATGTAACACTTGAGTTTACTGATGATGGTATAGAGACTATAGCTGAAATAGCATTTACAGTTAATAGAGAAGTGGAAAATATAGGTGCAAGAAGACTTCATACTGTCATGGAGAAGCTTTTGGATGAAATAAGTTTTATCGCTTCTGAAAAAAATAGTGAAAAATTTGTTATAGATAGCAAATATGTAAGAGATAAACTAGAGTCAATTTCAAAACAGCTTGATTTATCTAAATTTATACTTTAGAGGAAGCCTGCTTTAAGTAATATAGAGCATTCAAGAGGTTTTATTTTTTCTTACTTCGTAATTCTTTAAGCTATTTTTCAATAGTAGAATTCAAGCTTAAATCAATTATTGAGATATTTTCTTCATCAAAATCTATTTCTTTTATTAATATACCAGTTAAAAGATCAGGTGGAGAAAGAACTGTTCTTTTATTACCAGCCCTCATTCCCACAACTCCAAGTTCTATAGCAAGTGGTATTTTTTTGTCACCAACCTTAAACTGCACTATTTGATCTTTGATTATATACTCACCATTATGTCTCTTTATGCTATATTGAACTGATATCTCATCGCCACATTTTACTCGCTTTCCAGTTTTGTTAATTAAGTCATTAAAAATCATCAGGTTATTTACTGAATCGGGATATTTATCTTTTACTTCAATCAGTTTGATGTAATAAGAGTTAAAACTCATTTTGTTGTCATCAGCAGCAATAGTAACTACACGCTCTCCGCCTTCTTTCATACCTATTACCCCTAAACTCACTTCTTTTAAGTAATCCTGACCTATTTTCAAATTGACATCAGTCGGAAGTAGCGTTGCTAGGTTGTTGGAGACTTTGTACATTTGTAGCAGAACTTCTTGGCCACAGAAAACTTTACTGCCACTACCTTCAGTAATTTCATAAAAGTTTATCATCTCTTCTTCTTTTTGCTGTGTTATTTCTTCTAAATATTCTGCTAACCCATGCTTTTCAATATAACGATCAAGAGCTGATTCAAGTATCGGCCTGACCAAATAACTTGCTATCATCTGTGTCAAACCACCATGTGTAGCATTTATTTCGTAAAGCTTTTCCCTTTTCTCTGGTTTATCTTTGTTTATATAAACAATCGTAATTATAAAAGCAGAAGCTAAAGTGAGAATCATTACTACAGAGATAAACATTTGTAATATAATTTTTCTAACCATCTTTTTTTACTTGATTCAATAAATCATATAAGTCACTAGTATTCCCTGAAAGCGTACTTAAATTATCTGAGGCCTGTTTAAAGAGACTATCTATATAGTTTTCCATTTCATTTTTTCCAAGCACGGACATTAAATTGTTTGTTTTATCTTGCTCATAATCTTCGATATCATCCTTGGCTTGAAAAATAAGCCCTAGATTTATTCCATAGTTATATAATGCTTCCCGCTCCTTGTCTGTAGCGCCTCCTATTATAGCCCCTATTTCACATGAAGCTGCAAATAGTTTTGCAGTTTTCATCAAATGAATTTCTTTTATTTTGTCAAAATCTGCACCTATATCTAAAATCTGCCCTCCCACCATTCCCTTCATTCCTATTGCTTGAGAGAGCACTTTTATGATCTCACAATTTAACAAAGATAATACCTCAAAAGCCAGGGTAAGTAATGCATCTCCGGCCAGTACTGCTGTTGCTTCACCAAATTTTTTGTGGCAGCTTGGCTGGCCTCTTCGAGTGTCACTGTTATCCATACATGGCAGATCATCGTGAATTAGGGAGTAAGCATGAATAAATTCAATTGCTGCTGCTGCTGTTATTGCTTTTTCAACCTTTATGTTGAATATCGACGAAGATGCTATAACTAAAAAAGAACGTATATGTTTTGCAGGAGCAAGAAGTACATAACGCATAGCTGATATAAGTTTATTCTCGCTATTTTCAGGTAAGAGCTTATTCACTTCTACAACAAGCAAATTTTTTGTTGTTTCGTCTAGCATTTTTAAATTTATTAACTATCGAGTGCTAAGAGATAGGAAGTTTTTAATAGTTTATATAATCATAAAAGCTATTGCAAACATCAAAATTTCTTATAACATCAGAGAATAGGTTATTTTTTAGTAAGAAATGAGCGAATTGGCAAAAAGCACTAGGGAAGATATAGAAGAAAAAGTAAAGAAGATTATACTAGAGCACATCAGTAAGGATGTAGAGGGATTTAGTAGTTCTTCAAAGCTTTCAGACCATGGCACAGATAGTTTAGATGCAGTTGAAATAATCATGGCAGCTGAAGAAGAATTTGGTATAGAGATTCCTGATGAAGATGCGCAAAAAATGGAAACTATGGAACAGATAGTTGAATATGTAGTAAACAAAGCAAACAATTGATGTTGAATGAGCAAAAGAGTAGTAGTTACCGGTGTTGGCTTAATTACTCCACTAGCAGCAGATGTTAATAACACCTGGTTAAAGCTGAAAGAAGGTAAATCTGGCATAAAAGCAATCAGTACAGATAGGTTCAACTCTTCTGATCTTGCTTGCAGGGTTGCAGGACAGGTATCCTACAACGCTGAAAGCTGTTTTAATCCGCTAGATTATATTTCTGAAAAAGACCTAAAAAGAACAGATCGTTTTATTCACTACGGAATTGCAGCAGCTGTTCAGGCAGTAGAAGATTCACTAATTTTGGAAAATAAAAATATTAATAAAGAGCGAATAGGTGTAGCTATTGGTTCTGGTATAGGTGGTCTTCCATCAATTCAGGAAAATGTAATTACCATGCAGGAGAAGGGGCCTAGACGTGTTAGCCCATTTTTTGTTCCTGCAAGTCTAATAAATTTGATATCTGGTCATATTTCTATTAAATACGAATTTATAGGTCCAAATGACTCAGCGGTTACTGCATGTGCAACAGGTGCGCATGCGATTATAAACTCAGCAAGAGCTATAAAACTCGGTGAAGCTGACATTATGATTGCAGGCGGAGCAGAAAGTGCGTTATGCAGAGTTGGAATTGCAGGTTTTGCATCGATGAAGGCGCTATCAACTAAATTCAATGATAAGCCTGAAGAGGCCTCAAGGCCATGGGACGAAGAACGCGATGGATTTGTCATGGGCGAAGGGGCCGGTATATTAGTTCTGGAAGAATATGAACATGCAAAAAAAAGGGAAGCAAAAATATATGCAGAACTCACTGGATATGGACTCACAGGAGATGCGCACCACATTACAGCACCACATCCAGAAGGAAGAGGCGCACTTAAGGCAATGGAACTTGCTTTAAGGAGTGCACAAGTAAGCCCAAGTCAAATTGGGTATATCAATGCACATGGAACTTCAACAAAACTTGGGGATAAAGTTGAAGTAATAGCAATGAAGCAGTTATTCGGTGACTATGCCTATAAAATACCTGTTTCCTCGACTAAATCTTCTATAGGACATTTACTTGGTGCCGCAGGAAGTGTTGAAGCAATATTTAGTATCCTTGCATTAAACAATGGAATTGTTCCACCAACTTTAAACCTACACAAACCTTCAGAAGGGTGTGATTTAAATTTTGTACCACTTAAAGCTCAAGAGCATAAAATTCAATATGCGCTTTCTAATTCATTTGGTTTTGGTGGTACCAACGCGTCTCTCATCTTTGGAAAGGTGTAGTTAATTATGCTATTTTGAATCGACTACGAAAATGTCATTCGAGTAGCTGAAACTGGAATGGCTTTGTTGCATCGCTACCTATGAAAGGCTAACTATACAAGCAACTTATTGAAAATCTTATTTTTTTTGCAGTCAATCTGATCAAATTTAAGAATAGTAATTTATTGTTTGTATTAGTAAATTTAATTCTACTTAAAATAGCTAAAGCATTGAAATTCTTGAATTTTAGCTAGATTAGTGAATGGTAGTAAAATTTCTTTTACTCAAATTTAGATATTCACTGACCGTCCTTACTATAAATGCTAGAATAATAAGCTACTGATATTCTTCATCTTTTTTATCTTTAATCCGCCGTAGATAGCGATGCAACAAAGCCAACTGGAATCCAGTTAAATTGGTCAGCATAAAAGTAATGTTGAAATATAACATTTTGATGATGATGAAGAAATGGATCCCAGTGTCAGCTACTCGAATGACTGAAGAAGAAAAAGCAAAATTTTGCCTTTTACCGCTAACCTATTATACTTACTTGATAAGTTCTATCGCTTGATTAAATGCATAAAATATTAGTAAGAAGTAACCATAAGCCCTTGATTGGAAAAATCAAGATTAATGGTTCAAAGAATGCAGTCTTGCCAATAATGGCGGCAAGCTTGTTTAGTAATTCTTCAATAACTTTGCATAACGTACCTGATTTAATTGACGTGCATTTGATGTCTGAGCTGCTTAAGAGTCTTGGTGCAGAAGTAAATTTTATATGCAATAAAGACTATAAAGCAAATCATACTTTGGAAATTGACTGTAGCAATATCAATAACCATTTAATATCACATGAAATTGCAAGCAGACTGCGAGCATCTTTTTTAATGCTAGGTCCAATGCTCAGCAGATTTGGTAGAGTTTCAACAGTATTTCCTGGTGGATGTAATATTGGAAAACGTCCTGTTGACATTCATATCAAGGCACTTGAAGCAATGGGAGCTAAAATTGAAATTGATAGCTGTAATATAACTGCAACAACAAAGGGAAAATTGCAAGGCAAAGAAATAACATTTGAAAAAGTAAGTGTTGGCGCAACAGAAAACATAATCATGTCAGCAACACTTGCAGAAGGAGTAACAACAATAAACAATGCCGCAACGGAGCCGGAAGTTCTTGATTTAATAGAGTTTCTGAAGATTATGGGTGCCAATATTGAAGTTAATAATACAAAAATCACAATAGAAGGTGTTGAAGCATTAAATGGGTGTGAGCATAAAATAATACCAGATCGCATAGAGGCCGGTACTTATGCTTTGGCTGCTATCATTACCGACGGCGAGCTAAAGTTAGAAGGAGTAAGTTTGTCTGATATAGAATGTATTGCAAATGAATTGAAGACTATAGGAGCCAGAGTTGAGTTACATGATGATGGTATTATTATTTCTAGAAAAAATGGCTCTATTAAATCTGCTCACGTTGCAACAAATCCATATCCCAACTTTCCCAGTGATATGCAACCACAACTAATGTCTGCTATGTCAATTGCAGGTGGAATATCAATCATTGAAGAGAACGTTTTTGAAAGTAGATTTGCACATGCAAATGAGCTAAGAAAATTAGGTGCTAATATCAGCATCGAAAAAAATAAAGCTACTATAAGTGGAATAAAGAGCTTATCTGGAGCTAATCTGCATGCTAATGACTTAAGGTCAACAGCAGCTTTAATTCTCGCTTCTTTGGTAGCTAAAGGAGAAACTACAATAAATAACTCACATCATTTATGGAGAGGATATGAGGCAATGCACGAAAAACTCAATTCATGCGGGGCTGATATTTTCGTTTCATCTTGAGGATATATTATGAATGAGACAACTAAGCGAACTACAGTAAAAGAAATAGATGACATTCTATACGAAGAACATAAGGTATTAGATCATGGATTTGTTCGAGTAATTGATTATATGGGCTCTGATAGCGCCATAGTTCAAGCTGCTCGCGTTTCTTATGGAAAAGGAACGAAACAGATAAATCAAGATGAAGCGCTTATAAAGTATTTGATGAGGCATCATCATACAACTCCATTTGAAATGTGTGAAATTAAGTTTCACGTGAAACTTCCAATTTTTATTGCAAGACAGTGGATAAGACACAGAACTGCAAATGTGAATGAATATTCCGGAAGGTATTCGATACTTGATAATGAATTTTATATACCAGAACAGGTTGCAAAACAATCTGATAATAATAAACAAGGCAGCGGTGAAGCTTTTGACTCAAGTACTTCAAAAGAAATAATAGATTCTCTAATAAATGATTCTAATTTAGTATATTCTCATTATGAGAAATTTATTGAACAGGGCCTTGCAAGGGAAATTGCCCGAACTAATCTAACACTTAATTACTATACTCAGTTTTATTGGAAAATAGATTTACACAACCTTCTTCACTTTTTAAGGCTTAGAGCTGATCAGCACGCCCAATATGAAATTAGAGTCTATGCAGAAGTTATGTTGGACATAGTAAAGAAATGGGTCCCGCTGGCCTATAATGCTTTCATTGAATACTCCTTAAAATCAGCCTGTATTTCAAAAACTGGTCTTGAAATAATTCGCAAGCTAATAAAAGGAGAAAATGTTGCGAGAGAAGAAAGTGGCATTGGTAAAAGAGAATGGAATGAGCTGATGTCTATACTTGGTAAATAGCCAAAAAGATCGAGTTATGTCCTTTCACAGACTTGCAGGTGTGAGCAACAATTTATTCATACCTTTATCAACTGATATATCAATTATTTTTGAATTTGTTCTTTCTGTTGTTTCATAAAGTTTTTCAGCTTTCTTTGAAATCAGTGTTGCATTTCTAAGTCCAATATGAACTTCGCAATAATCTGCAAAATTTTCAACATACATATCATATGAATAATGGTTTACAGCAAGTTCCATTACCCTACAAACTTCCTCTAATGTAAAATTAGCAGCTCCTGTATCAGGACAAAAGCCAACCGCTCCTTTATTAGGGTCAAAAAATATGTATTTATCATTCTCTGCTTTATACACCAACATAGAATGCCCCTCATCCTCAATGACATCTTCTTCATTACAAGCATAGCAAAAATAACTAAATTCTAAGTAGCATCCTATCTTCACATCATTTAAGAAACGTTTGATTTGTTCTTGGTTAGTATAGACCCATACTTTTGTTGAAGATAGATCGTTACATAATTGCTTATATATTATCTCATCATAATAAAATGGATCTCCTTCTCGCTTTTCAATGCTCTGAATATCAAGAATAGGTAAGAATTGCGATAAAAACTGCATCATTAATAACTTTTTCGTTTGTTCTTTTTTTCCATCAATATAATTCATAAAATCTTGTTCAGATATAATATTATCAGACTCGAGAAATCCAACAAAATCTTGCCTATTCTCTAATTTTAGAAAAGTAACAAAGTAATTTAATGAGTGACATAACCCTCTTTCGAGAGAAAAACCTAAAATTTCTTCAAATCTATCTTTTAATTGTACAATTTTAGATATACTATCTGACATAAAAGTATTCAAATTAAATTGAATAGCTTTCTCACTTTCAAATAATTTATTATATTGTTCTTCAGCTGATAAATCCGGTGCTTTGTATACATATCTACCATTTTCTCTACGTATACCTTCTATATCTTTAATTATACCTTGTTCTACATTTTTACTGATAGAAATTTGGTGCTTTCCTTTATTGGCAAATTGATTTAAAAACTCCGCAATTTCCTGTTTTGAGAGTCTTGTTTCAACTTGTCCATCTTCTCTATCTTCAGTTTTATAAAACACTTTAACTCTAGGATGTTCCTTATCAGTATAGACTTTTAATACAATAGATTGAGCAATGCGATTAACATGTTTTGGCATATTGATTATTAAGATATTAACTATATATCTTAATAATAGTATAACCCACGCCACCTGTCAATTAATAAATTAATATTATTTATTATATAAAAAAGTAAATTACATAGTAGATTCCAGTGCTTGACACTGGAATCTAGGAATTTTGATTCTAAATTGGGTATTGGTCTAAAATTAAAATAAACGTTTGTGATGAGATTATATGAACACTGGATCCCAGACTGGGATGACAGGAGAAGGAAACGCCGGAATGGCAGGGGAAAGAAACACTGGGATGACAGTGAAAGATCTAATTCCTTATATCAATTAATTCTCATCCACCTTTTACATTACATAAACTCATCACTTTTATAGAACATCTCATTAAAATCATTCAAAATTCCAAAATCTTGATTTTTAATAAATAGATGCCCATCTGCAATATAGGACTCAGCAAGAGTAAATGGTTCATCATGATGCTGTGATGCTGGCCTAACAATTTCATTGTACAAAACCATTACTTGCTCATAATTGTATCCACTACCATCATGATATTTACCACGTATAGTGTCATAAAAATTTCTTACATCATCATACGTAACTTGCAGTTCTACCTTATATTTCCCTATTTCAACAGCCTCACCCACTTTGATTTTTAAAGGATGTTGTTTCACATTATCTATAACAATTGTTTCCTCTTGCTTCTCTTCGTCTCCTCTTATCGATCTTTTACTCCTTTCTTCACTCGCAGGTTGATCTGCTGGCATTTGGTCTATATCGTTAGATTCTTCTTCTTGCATAGTAATTTTTTTGAGATAGCTAAGCATATCCTTTCCAGCTTTTTCCCAAGTTGCAGCTTCTTTTGAAAGCTCACGATAATAAGAATCATTACCGCCTTTGCTATCTATTACATCTCTTGCTAGTCCTTTCTCTTCTGCCCATAACTCAGCATGTTCAACAAGTGTCCTGCCATCTTTGCCTACAACGTCAACGTCAGCTTTGTTTTTTATTAGATATTCTATTGTATCTAACTTTCCATGCCTCACTGCATGAACTAAAGGTGTCCAACCATCATTATCCTGAGCATTAATATTCGCACCTTTTTCAACTAACTGCTCTATCATCTTCTTATTCCCAAGATCAACAGCAAGATGCAAAGGTGTTAAGCCGTAGCTATCCTGAATATCAATATCCGCATTATGCTCTATGAGATATTTAACTACTTCCATATTTTTCATGTACATGGCAAAATGTAGTGGAGATTTACCAGAGCTAATATCACGGGTATCAACATCTATACCACGATCTATTAAGTATTTAGCAATTTCCGTATGTTTTAGCTCAATTGCATAGTGCAGCAGTGTTTGAGCTGACGTGTTTTTGATACCAAGATCTGCGCCATGCTCAATTAAACTCTTAACTATTTCCGCATTCCCTAGCTTAATAGCAGCAAGTAACGGAAAAGTATAATAACTTTTACTATTAGGATCTGCGTTATGATCTAATAGATACTTCACTATTTCTGTATTACCTGAATAAATAGCACTGTATAATGGCGTTTTGGAATAAGCATCTTGAATATTAGGATTTGCACCACGATCTATTAAGTATTTAGCTATCTCTATATTTCCAGACTCAATAGCATAGTGTAAAGGTGTCTTATAATACACATATTTAGTATTAGTTTTCTGATAATAATTGTCATGAACATTAAGATTTGCTCCATGATCAATAAGATATTTTGCTACTTCCGTATTTCCTGACTGAATGGCATAATGTAGTGGCGTTTGTCCATTATGGTCTCTTGTATCAGTATATGAATTGTGTTTTAGTAGCATTGCTACTTTGCTTAAATCTCCCAATGAAGCAGCAAAATGTAAACTCGTCGCACCTGTTACCTTATTTATCTCGTTTACTTTTCCTATAGTGTTTTCTACATTATTGTCATCAATATTCACCTTTAAGAAAGGCTGTTTATTATACTTCATAACTTTTGTTGTAACAGCTTTTCCTTGTTCGTCTTCACTCACTTTTTTAGCAGGTTGCATAGAATCTTCTCTACTGACACTTTCTATCTTGGTTTTATCACCACTTACATTATGTACTGGGCTATAACCATATAGACCCTTGCCTGCACTTTGTTGGCTTGTTGAACTTTCAACACTGTTAGATTCAACAACATTATATTCCATATGTTGTTCACCACTCAGCTCAGCCTTAACCCATTGTTTAAATTCTTGATCATAACCTTTCAGCTCAGTCAAAAAATCCTCAACTAATTTCTTACCTTGATCCCTATCATGATATCTCTTATAAGTGGAGAGGCTCTTTAGTAAATTATCAATTAAGTCCGGGTGTTTATTTTCAAGAAACTTTACTACTTGCTCTGCTTCTGAATAGTAGTGATTTCCTTGATAATCATTACGTAATATCTCATCTAGTTTAAGATTCTTATTTTTTATTGCAATTAAAGCTTCTTTATCTCCGTGATCATTAATGTGTTTGCCATTTTCTAAACCAGCAACATAGTTAGCAATAGCTTCGTGCATTGCTTTTGGCAAGATATAGCTTAGACCAAGATTTGCAAAGTGCATTGCATGCCCTATCTCGTGCTCTAACGTATGTTGATTTAAATTCCCTTTACTATCTAGGTAGACATAAACGTCAGCAGCATTTCCCTTATTTAGATCGATCATTCTTGTGTAGCCATTAACACCGTCGCCAGCATCGAATCCAACTTTTTTCAAGTACTCTTTAAACTCATTTTGAGTGTTGAATACATAAGTATTGATCCTTATATCATGGTCAGAGGTATTAAAAGCACCCTTAAAGTCTCGTACAGCATCTTTAATGCTTTTTTCTATTGTATCTAGCTTATTGGCAGCTAAGTCATACTTGATATTTATATTAGTGTTATCAAGGGATACAGTTTTGCTACGTGAAAGGTTTGACATTACACCATCCATGTAATTTACTATTTCCACTTGCCCTTGCTGTTTAGCATAAGTAAGAGGTGTACCATCGCATGCTCTTTTAATATAAAGATCAGCACCATTATCTATCAGACATTTCACCATATCTAAATTTCCACGTGTAATAGCTAGGTGTATCGGAGTGTAGTTATGAGTAAGATTTATATCTGCACCGTTTTTTATTAAATAATCTACTACTTCTGTATGACCTTTATTGACTTTTACATTTGCAGCAACATGAAGAGGAGTATCATTCCATTTATCTAAAACATCAAGCCTAGCACCTTTTTCTACTAAAAATTTCACTGCAGCTAAATTTCCATCTTCAGCAGCTTTATGCAGAAAGGTTCTGCCGATACTGTCTTGTCGGTTTATATCTGCACCTTTGTCTATCAAATATTCTGCTAATTCCATACGTCCAAGTGAAATAGCCATGCCAAGAGGATTATTATATTTACCCAGGTTAACATCGGCATTACCTATTTCGACTAGAAATTTTATCATTTTCTCATCATTATTCATAACAGCATAAAAAAGTGGAGTGAGCTTATGTTTATCTTCCACGTCCACTCTAGCGCCTTTATCTATTAACAGTTTGACCTCATCGAAACGCCTACTAAAAACAGCTTTATGTAGAGCAGCATAGCCTGCAGAGTCTTTAGCATCTAAATCTAAATTTTTTGATTTATCATATTCAGAATTTGTTTTAAATTTCATATTCACCTCTTAAAAATTTTCACTATAAATAAGTCTTGAGAAAAATGCGTTAACTGTAGATTCAGCCTTTACCTTGTTTTTGCATAACTGCTTAGATAGTTGATCATCGCGAAAAAGCAGATTCTTAGTATCGAGATATTTAGCATAGTTGCCAGCAGGTATTGAGTAGAAACCGCTTTCAAGTTCAAGATAAGAGCTGCTATTGAGAACAAAAAATAAATCGCTCTGGTCAAGCAGTATGTCATAACCAGAGCTCGTGCAATGTAAGTATTCATTGCCTTCATACTCTGCTATGTAGTACTTACTTGCATCAAGATCACCATCAAGCTGCAAAATTGCCGCTGAACATCCATTCCCAATACTATGGCCTTTTATTACTTTAAGTACTTTAATCTCATCATTTTCTATGAGTTCCCTTAACTTTTCATTCTTTTTATTTAATTCTTCCTCTGCTTTTCTTCTGTCTTCTTCTAATTTTGTTTCTTTTTCAACAAGCTCATTTTGTATTTGCAAAAACATATCTTGAACGGTTAAGCCATTTAGAAAGTAATCCAATACAATTGACACAAACGGCTGCAATTCACCATTATCTTCAAAGCTCTTTTCCTGCTTTTTGTCATATTGAGTGGGGTTATAGATTGCATACATAGGATAAAAGCCATAATTCACCTCGTCGAATGATAACTCTATCGAAAATCCGCTCTGATCAAGTGGAAGTTTAGTAGCTAAATATCTACCATTATTATCTCTGACATACAGCTCATTTATACCATAGTGCCCACTATATTTGTTGTAATAAATATAAAAATTCTCAGGATTAAGATTAAAGTAATCATCTAAATTGTTAGGTTTACCGAGCTTTTCACATAGAAAACTCTTGCTCTTATCTGTAAGTTTGATGCGTGTAGAGAAGTAACACCGATCTATTCGGTCACCTTTTTCTATTTCAAAGTCTAGGACTATTTTATCGCTAAACATACAGAATTTCCTCACATTTCTAATATTTATGATTATAAATTGTGTACTATGAAAAAAGCATTAAGGCTTCTCTATGTATCTAAAAACAGCGCTAACTTATGACAAAAACAGTTGACGTATTACTGCCACTTCCAATTGATCAGCTATTTTCATATGCAGTTGAGGAAGATACTGAAGTTTCAATTGGAGATTACGTAGTGGTGCCGTTTGGCAGAAAGCGTTTGATTGGAATAGTTTGGAAATATAGCGGCAAGAGTGATCGAGAATTAAAATGCATTGAACAAAAGATCGAGTTACCGAGTATCAGACCAAAACTGATCGAATTTGCAGAGTGGGTTGCGCAGTATAATGTAATACCTATCGGTATGCTTGCCAAAGTAATAATGGGAGGAGTATTAAAGGTAAATCAGATAGATAAGTTAGTTTTCACTAAGCAAAAGCAGGAAATAAGTGAAATAGATTGCCAATTAAGCCCTGAGCAGCAAGCAGCTCGCAATAAGATAATAAGTAATTTGAATGAGTATTCAGTGACTTTGCTTGACGGTGAAACCGGGTCTGGAAAAACGGAAGTTTATCTCTCTGTGATTGCACAGTTAATTAAGAATTATAGTATTTACGAACATTGTCTACCAAAAAGGTGTCACTCCATCCTATGGTGTCATTCCGGTACCCCCTTCTTTTGTCATCCCAGTGCCCCGACACTGGGATCCAGTAAAATTGATTGTAAACAGCACACTATACAACATTTTCAATCAAAAAACTGGATTCCAGTGTCAACTACTTGCATGACACCATTTGCTATGCAATTTACTTTCAAAAATAAACGTTATGTCATTCCAGCGTTCAATACACAACTAGACGAATGTTACAATATAAGAGTAATTTTTACCAAAAAGCCAGTGCCCCGACACTGGAACTTAATTTCAAATCAGTACACTAAGCAGTTGTACGATAAAGACTGGATTCCAGTGTCAAGCACTGGAATGACATCATCTACTACTAAAACTACCTGCAAATGTTCAAACACCAAAAGGTTACACACTGGAATAACACCAGAAGAGGGTAATGCACAAGTCCTTATCCTTCTGCCAGAAATTGTTCTAACTTCACAATTGGTAAATCGTGTTCACAGTCAGATATCTGGAAATATAGCTGAGTGGCATTCAGGACTTACTCCAAAAGCTCGCCGAAATAATTGGCTCAATATAGCAAATGGAAGTGCGCAGATCATTATTGGGGCAAGGTCATCACTTTTTTTGCCTTATAAGAACCTAAAATTGATCATCGTTGATGAAGAGCATGACTCATCCTTTAAACAGGAACAAGGAATTATATATAATGCTCGAGATATGGCAATTATCTTAGCCAAACTCGAAAATATTCCGATTATTTTATCATCCGCTACTCCGCTGCTTGAAACAATTTATCATGTTAAAAAAGGGAATTACAACCATGTAAAGCTAACCGAACGATTCGGTGGTGCAGAGTTGCCGCACATAAAAGTAGTGAATAATAAACAATGGATTTCAAATGAGCTTTTCGAAGGGATAAAACAAACCATAGAGAAAAAACAGCAAGTTATGCTCTTTCTAAACCGCAGGGGGTATGCGCAACTTGCAGTTTGTAAAAAATGTGGATATAAAATTTCCTGCTCAAATTGCACTGTATGGCTTACGTACCACAAGAAAAAGAACGTCCTTTTGTGTCACCATTGTTCTTACCAATCAAAACTTCCAGAAAAATGCTCGAATTGTCAAAGTGAGCAGTCATTATCCCTTTGTGGTATAGGAATTGAGAGGTTACTTGAAGAGATAGTAAAACTATTACCAAACGCAAAGACTGCGATTATTAGCAGCGACCAGAAGTCGCTTGGTAGCGTAATTGACTCAGTGCTCAAAGAAGAAGTGAATATTATAATCGGTACACAAGTGATTGCTAAAGGGCATAATTTCCCTAAGTTAACTTTGGTTGGAGTGATAAACGCAGATTTAGGCCTTGAAAATTCTGACCTCAGGGCAGCAGAAAAGACGTATCAATTATTGCATCAAGTTGCCGGTAGATCTGGGAGGTTCAACGAAAAAGGAACGGTAATAGTGCAAACTAATAATCCTGAAAGTTTGATAATAAAAGCATTGCAGCAGCAAAAAAGGGATTTGTTTTATGAAATTGAACTTGAGTCAAGACGCAAAGCTAAAATGCCACCATTTAGTAGATTAATAGCGCTTATAGTTTTCGGTAAGGATCAATTTGCAACGCAGAAAGCAGCAAGTGAGATAACAAGCTTTTTGCATGATCAATGTTCAGCTACTATTCCTTCTGCGTTGTCATTCCAGTGCGTGACTAGAAAAAAAGAACTCGAAATTTTTGGCCCATCACCAGCAGCAATAAATTTTTTAAACAATAAATATCGTTATAGAGTGTTACTAAAGATACATAGTAAACATAGTCTATTCATAAAGAAAAAGCTGAAACATTGGATTAAAAATTACAACTTGAATTCAAATATTGCAGTAACAATAGATGTTGACCCTGTGAGTTTTTTTTGATGTTATTTGAATTTATTTGACATTCACAGAATTAATTATATTAATTTTTTAATCAATGATTTGACTTTTATTAGAGTTTATTATATTATTGATATAACTAGAATAAGGAGATGGTATGAATACTTTACTTGAAATCGTCTGTAGGAAAGGGATAAGGCATAACGAAAAAATTACAGAATTGAAGGAATTCCTTAATAAAAATATCAAAATACCTATTGACAAGGAGTTATTTAAATCAGCTTTATCTATAGAGGATGCTGTAGATATAAGAAAAGATATGGTGTATCTTATTTTGCACTACTGTATTGAACACGATAGTGCAATATCTGAGAAAAAAGAGAAATTATCATTTCAAGACGTGATGAAGATTTTAGATGAAACTGTGAATAGGTTTATTACTCCTCAGTATTTCTATTTCTACAAATTGATAAATTTTCAAGATCAAAGTAGTAAAAATACATTATTACACCAAGCTGTTATAAGTAATAACACTGAGGCAATAGAAGCCCTTTTGAAACATGGCGCAAATTCTTTGATAAGGAATAAAGAAGACAAAATGCCATTAGATTTAGCTCAAGAAGAAAAAACAAGAGAAGCACTCATTAAATACATGCAAGACCAAGCTCAATCGAAAAAAGAAAGTGCTAGATGTAATAGTTTGATTGGCATTATACCTGGCGTTTTTCTTGGCATTGGACTCGGTGTTGGTGGTGCTTTAGTCCCTTCAATGACTATTATATTATGCGCACTCGCAGTATCTGCTCTTGTTGCTGGAATAGCAGTTGGAGTGGCTATATATTTCCTAAGTCAAGACTATAAACAGGCTAAATTAATAGAAGAAGCTGTTAATCCTCAACTCTCTTCTGTCGAGCATGAAAAGACTGCAGATAATAAAGCAGTACTAGGATAACTGTGAGTTTTTTAACATTAGATTTCTTGCATAACTGGAATTCGAAAGTTCCAGCGCATTTTTCTTATTGGATTCCAGTGTCAAGCACTGGGATGACATCTTATTATGCAAGAAATCTATTCATTTAAAACTTATTTGAGAAAACGTAGCTATAAAAACCGCAGGTACCAGTTGGTTTTTATTAGCTAAATTAAAGGTCAAGTATCTGGAATTCTGAACATAAGATCCCCCTGTATAAAAAAGATTAGAAAAAATGCAGTGAACATACGACAGATATGCTCTGAAGAGGATACGCTACATTTTTTAATGAGTTTAATAAAAAAGTCTGCAGACGGAGATAGATTTTTGAGCTCAATAAATATCTCTAACTGTAATTGTAATCAGATTTAAAATATGCGGAAGTAATTTTTTAGCTATAAAATCTTCTAAAAAATTAACACAGAAGTTAGTTTCATAAGTATTTTTATCAAAAACTATTTTAAAAAAATTTAAATAGAGTTGAAAAATTTTAAAGATGAGATACCCTACCTGAAATGCAACTTCTGTAAAAAAAGAAATATGAAAGGTGAAATAAACACTGCAGCAAATTTTCAAGCAGAAGACCTTGAGTCTAAAAATGCTACAGATCTTGATTGTTTAGCTAACTCTCTAAATTCTTTGAATGCAAAGAGTGCTGAGATTAAAGATAAAAGGAACGATGTGCCTTTTTCCAGTAGAAAAAGCAACTCGCATGTTTTAGAACTTTTTTCTAGTGAAAATGTTGAGATTAACATTCCAGATGAAACACCTTGTGCTGCTCGGAGTGAATCAGGTATAGCTGTAATATTTAGAGGTATAGCTGGGTTGTTTAAAGGTAGGAATAGTATGGACGTAACCCTTTATCAATCTAAAGTGCAACGTAGCTCTGCAATTGATTACAGTACTACAGAAAGTATAGGGTTACGGCTACTAAATATCTGTAAAGGAGAAGAAGATATCTCTTTTGATCAAGAGATTAATTTTTTATATAAAGAGGGTTATTTGTATGATGTCTTATTGTTGCAAGACGAGGAGAATCATGACACACCTTTACATGTAGCTATAAAAAGAAATCGTACTTGTTTTGTAGAAAAACTTTTGTGTATTCTTAAGGAACCATACTGTTCAAGTGAGTTTTACAAACGCAAATATTTTGAACATAAGCAAGAGAATGAAAAGCCGCTTTTCAAAGTTATTAATACTAATAACAAGGATGGAAAAGATGCAATTACTCTGGCTATTGAAAGCAATAATTCAGAATGCATTTCAGCTCTTTTTAACTACTTAACTCGTGAAAATATTAACAGAAGAAAAGATGTTGAAAATGAGTACACACCTCTACACGAAGCTATGCTTCTTAACAAAAATGAAGCAATCAAAGAGCTTCTCAAATCAAAGGATATAGATACTGAACTCATAGATAAGGAATCTTACAAAGCATATAATTATGCTAATAACAAAGAGGCCATAGAATTGTTTATTCAGCACTATAGTAGTAAAATTAGTGAGTTGCGTATAAAATTAGAAGATAATAATAAAAAACTAGCACGAATTAAGTGCGTCCTAAACAAAACAAAACTTACTTGTGTATGCTTAGCAGCCTTCGGCTCTTGTTTTAGAATGTATAGAAATTCCCATGACATAATAAATGAAGAAGTGAGTGAAGATATGTTATATTATTCTCTTGCATTGCTTGCCAACACTACAGGTCTAATATTATTTTTTAATTATTTGATCGATACAATACTTTCCAAGTATGAAGAAAAAAATTCTAGTTTGAATAAAGAGTCAGACAGTTATGTAGAAGAAAGAAATATGTTGAAAAATAAATTACGTCATTTTCAAAAAAGAAGTACCGTAGTAACTACGCAAATGTGTGAGATAATTTCAGTTATACCTGAATCAGAGTTAGGTTACAGTAGATTGTGATTACATTAATTTTTTCAAGACAGTTCTAAAAAAAGTGGGAAATCTTTTTCATAGCCAATCAAACTAAGCTTTCTTTACGAAAGGTTTGATGTTATCATTTTATAAACTATATCCTGAATTTATTAAATGAACATTAATATAAAGAATTTAGTTCATGCTTTTTCTAAATTGCCAAGTTTAGGTCCATCATCATCACGAAGATTAGTTATACATTTGCTCCAAAATAAAGAGAAAGTCATGCTACCGCTTGCATCTTTGATTAGAGAGCTAGCGGATCTTATAATAGAGTGCAAAATTTGTGGAAACCTAGATACTAAATCGCCGTGTTCTATTTGTACTAACCCAAAGCGTGACACCAAGTTAATGTGTGTAGTAGAAGAATTGGGTGATCTATGGGCATTTGAAAAAGGGAATATATATTCAGGTATGTATCATGTTTTGGGTGGAAGGCTATCAGCAATAAATGGCATAGGTCCAAAAGAACTGAATCTTGATAACATTCCCAAAAGAGTTACAGAATTTAAAATTGAAGAGGTCATTATTGCAATCAATCCGACATTAGAAGGCCAAGTTACTGCGCAATATATAATTGAATTGCTAAAGAATTCGAATGTAAAAATATCGCGCCTTGCTTGTGGTATACCGATAGGTGGAGAAATTGACTACCTAGATGAAGGGACTCTGAAGATAGCGCTTACTTCAAGACAGGATATTAAATAATATTCCATTTCTTCTGAGCAACATACTTTAAAAATACTGTAACATACTTCAGCCTAGAAACTTGCTTGCTAATTGAAAATATTATACATTTAAATATGGTATTTAAAAATGAGGGGTTATGTTAACTTTTGTACTAGATGGAGTACGTGATACTTATAGTTGGTTAATCAAAAAATCAAGATCAATCGCTCTTGATTTCATTGCGCTATTTAACAAAGAATACGCAGATAGTAAACGAATTGGATACATATTAAAGGATATAAAGATTGACTTAGGACTACAAGTGCCTAATTTAGAAGTGAAAAAATTAAAAGAGTTTGATTTTAAATCAAATGATCTACTCTTAACAAAAAGCGATATTAATTTTCACAATACAGATTTATTAAAGGATATTATTATTAAACCTGATTTCAGCAAAATAATAAGAGAATTAAATCAAGACGAATATGCTCGATATAAGGATCCTGATTTCAGCAAAATAATAAGAGAATTAAATCAAGACGAATATGCTCGATATGAGGATATTATTATTAAGCCTTATTTCAATTTCAGCGAAATAACAAGAAAATTCAATCTAGACGAATACGAATATGCTCGATATAAGGATATTATTATTAAACCTAATTTCAGCAAAATAATAAGAAAATTAAATCAAGACGAATATGTTCGATATATTGATAACCTAAGCTTTATATTTCCATTAATGCTGGTGTATAAAAACTTTGTGCATAGTGACTGGGTATCTGATAAGTATGGTAATTCTGCACTAATAGAATTAATAAAAACTTGTGATAGTAGGAAAATCATGGAGGAAAAAATAGACTTATGGAAGGAAAAAGGAAAGTTAACAATAGATATCAGTTTGGATGCAGGAAGCTTAGCTTATATAAACGGGATGTTTCCTTTAATACAAAAAGCTATTAAAAACAGGAGTTTTATAATTCAAAACTATTCTGGACTCTATGAAAGTGGAATTGAGCAACTAGTAACTGAATTCAAAGATTGTAAAAGTTTAAAGGAAACACAGGAAGTAATAGACGATCTTACACAAAATTACGTGCAATACATGGAAAGATGCATAGAAGAAAAAACAGGAATAAAAACTATCACATATGATCCATGTGGTGTGCTTGATCCTGTAAGTAGCTTGAAAAACATTTCTATTAATGTGTTAGAAAAACATGGATTACTAAGCAAATGATTGTCTGGACCCTTAACTTATAAGATACTATAGTAAAATATAGCATAAGGATCTTATGTGCTTTAAAAAACTTATATCATTAGTAAGATTCAGAAAAAAAGAAGACGAGCAATTACCTAAGGTAATAACTTGGGAGAATGATTGCTTAGGCTATAAACAAGTTGCAAGTAAATTTAGTTCTATAATCAAGACAATTGGTAAGTCTTTTTCTATTGTATCCTTAGAAGGATATGATAAATGGGGTAAGACGTTTTTTTTGAAAGAATGGGTAAAGGATCTAGAGCAGCAAAATGAAATTGCAGCTTATTACAGCGCATGGGATATTAGTGCGCTAGATCAACCATTACCTTCTTTTTTGCATTTCCTGTTTGAGGATCTATTCGCATCATACAAAGTAAAAAGGAGTGTTATACAGCAGTTCAAAAACATAAACCAAGAACTATTTTCTCTCAATACATTAGGAAAGCTGATCAGTAAATCTCCACTTGCTATGCTTTCAGTATTTCTCGATGCTGCAAAAGAGGCTGATAAGAAAGACATTGGTTTTGTCTTGGGTGAGTTAAATCTTCTCCAAAGGAGAAAAGAGAACATTAGAGATTTTAAAATACAACTAGCAGATGTGGTTAATAAAATCAGGAAAGACAAAAACATTTATATAATGGTGGATGATCTTGATATATGTCGCCCTAAATTCATTGTCGATTTTTTAGAATCCATAAAGTACATGCTTGATGTTGAGGGACTGGTTTTCATTATCTCTGTTAGCCAAGATAAGAGTAATGTGCAAAGAGCAATTAGCACAATACTTGGACCAAATTTTAGCCTAAAATCTTTTACTGATCTCTCTTTGCATTTGCCAAAACAGCCAACAGAGCAGTTTATAAGAAAACTGTTTGAAAGTTCTGAATTACCGAAAAAATCAAAGAGCTTAATTATAGATAGCTTTATATTTTATGCAGAAAGCTTCTCATTATCACTGCAGGCAATACAATACTGTATAAGAAGAATAAAGCTATGTTTTTTGAACCATGCAAAAGAAGAATTACTTGATCCGAATTTATTTACATTTTTAGTAATACTACAGTCAGTAAACACTGATTTGTACGAGGAATTATATTCATCACCTCAGAAAGTACTGGAGAAGATTGAGAGTGATTTAATGCCAAATGGTCAAGAAGAATGGAAAAAGCTTAAAATCTCTCTTGAGACTACTTTTAAAAAAAAAGAATCAAAGACTAACAAATCTTTGAAGCAAATAAGAGATATTATATTCTAGCACTTTCTTCTTAATTTGCATGACACAATGGTTGTACTTATTCCAGTTTAGCATTGGAACCATAAGTTGGCCCACATAAATTTTAGCATGTGTGACCTTGAAAGATCGCAGTGCAATACTTAAATTATTAGATTAGTAGGCTAATAATGGAGCTCAAAATGCACAACATACAAGAAACTGAAAGTTTAAAATTTGACGCTGAAGTAGGCAAAGTACTAAATATAGTAATTCATTCACTTTATACTAATAAGGATATTTTCTTGCGTGAGTTAATATCAAATGCATCAGATGCATGTGATAAATTGCGCTATGAATCACAATTAAATGCTGATTTATTAGATTCAAGTGATGAGTTGAAGATTACTATTAGCTCCAGTAAAGATAAGAATGAGCTGTATATAACCGATAATGGAATTGGAATGAACAGACAGGATTTAATAGATAATCTTGGCACGATTGCAAGTTCTGGTACGCAAAAATTCTTGGATGCAATTAAGAATAATAAAGATTCGAGCCAAGCTGTAGAGCTGATTGGAAAGTTTGGTGTTGGTTTTTATTCAAGCTTCATGGTTGCTTCAGAAGTTATAGTAGAATCAAGGAAAGCCGGAGAAGAAGAGTCTTGGGTGTGGAAATCTAAAGGAGATGGAGAGTATTCAATCAGCAAATTAGATGGTCAAATCTCTCGTGGCACAAAAATTACGCTCATCATGCGTCCTGAAGAAAGCGAATTTTTAGACAAATTCCGTATTGAAAACATCGTTACTACTTACTCTGACCACATAAATTTTCCCGTTGAGTTTGTAAATGAAGAAGGAAAAAGTGAAAAATTAAATAGCAAAGCTGCAATTTGGACTAAGCCAAAAAATGACGTTACTCCAGAAGAGCACAACGACTTCTTCCGTGGTGTTGCACATGTGGGCGGTGAGCCTTGGATGATATTTCATAATAAAAATGAAGGTGCAATAGAGTATACGAACTTGCTTTATGTTCCTTCTATCAAGCCTTTTGATTTATTTCATCCAGATAGACGCTGCTCTGTAAAATTGTATGTAAATAAAGTGTTTATCACTGAAGATAATGTGCAGATTATACCGCAGTACTTGCGTTTTTTGAAAGGTGTGGTTGATTCACCGGATTTGCCTCTCAATATCAGCAGAGAAACACTGCAAAATAATCGTGTAGTTGAGCAGATTAGGAAATCTTTAACTAAGCGCATAATATCAGAGCTCGGCAAAAAAGCAAAAGAGAATTTAGAGGAATATACAAAATTCTGGGGCAATTTTGGTGCGGTGTTAAAAGAAGGTCTTTGCGAAGCTATGCCAACTGATGAAAGAGAAGCATTGCTTTCCATTTGCAGATTTCATAGCACCAGTGATGGTAAGCTAGTTAGCATTGATGATTATATAAGCAGAATGAAGCCTGAACAGGAACATATCTACTATCTCACAGGTAATAGTCTCGATTCAGTAAAAAACAGTCCACAACTTGAGGGATTCGTCAGCAAAGGATTGGAAGTGCTTCTATTTGTTGATCCAGTTGATGATTTCTGGACTAGCGTGATTCATGAATATAAAGATCAAAAATTTAAGTCTGTGACCCGCGCTGATGTTGATTTAGAAAAATTTTCTTCAGAAGAAAGCAAGAAAGATGAAGAAAATAAATCAGATGAAAACAAAAGCGAAGAAAACGCGGATTCTATACTCGAATACTTCACCAAGGTTCTTGGAAGCTTAGTAAAAAGTGTAAAGATCTCTAAGAAATTAACCGATAGTCCTGTGTGTCTAGCAGTTGATGAAGGAACTATGGACCTCCGTATGGAGCGTTTTTTACGTGAACAGAAGCAGCTAAATTACCGCACGCCAAAAGTACTTGAAATTAACATTAAGCATCCTTTGATAAGAAACATAATGGAATCTCACGCTAAAAATGGTGAAAATCCAACACTTGGAGATATGATTTACTTATTGTTCTATCAAGCTTGTATAGTGGAAGGTGAAGAGATGGAAGACGTAAGTCTATTTGCTAAAAGGCTCAATAACTTGCTTGGCAAAATTTCTATTTAATGCTATACTTAGTTTAGCTAATAATTAGGGGGTAAAACATGGGGTGGAATTTACTTGGTGGGCTCATGCCGCCAGCAGTAGATACTGCAGAAGAAAGGGAGCGTCGCCATTCCAGAGATTCAGGTGCTGAAGAAGAATTTGAAGTTTTAGAACAAGAAGAAATTAAGGAGCATCGTCATTCTGGAGATTCAGGCAATTGTTCAGAGGTTGAGGAAGGACAAAATACTAACAGAGCAATTGAATTGGAATTTCAGCTAACACAATCTTTGCTAAGTCAAGTAAAGGCAGGTGAGAATAATAGGAATGCAAATTCTGGCAAGCAAGCACAACTTGATTTGGAAAGAATGGATTTTGTAATTAATGGGCAAACAATAAGCAAAGCGTATGTTCACGAGTTATATTGCCAGCACAATCACTTAATTTCGAGTGAAAATGCAAATTACCGCCTGTTTGCTAAGCAAGTTTTCACAGAAATGTTTAAATATGCTAAGGCAGAAACTCCAAATGACAATATATTAGAAGAGTTAATTACTAATTGCAATCAGGCTGGGTATGATGGCTCTTTGTTAATGCAGCTCTCTCCTATATTCTCTAAGCATAAACTAAGCTTGCCTCATGCCAACGATAGAAAGATAAGTATTGTATATAATAGCCAAGGTTCTCTCAATATTCAGTATTGTCCAAGTATGCCTGTTAGAGAACTTGATACAAATAAGGAAATATGCAGGGTTGATGCTATTTTAGAGTTCACCCTTAAGTTTCGAGATAGTAAGGTAGAGTATGAAAACGGCAAAGTAACACTTGCTATTCCTGAACAATTAGAGAATTACAAAGTTGATGGCAAAAGTTTGTTAGATGAAATAAATAGGCATTTCGAAGATGAGGATAATAGAATTACAGAGACTCTTGAGAAAAATATGAATGAAGGACCTAAGTCATTTGCTGCTGAAGACTTGTCTATTACTGAGAGTTCATCTGATAGTAGTGAAGTAGCAAACAAAGTAGTTACTGATCCAGGCATTTTAGGTAATGTTGCGAATGTATTGGTAGGTGTTGCAGAAGTTACAGCAGTTGTAGCAACAGAGTTATTTTGGCCTCAAGATCAGGTTAATATAGAACCAAGGCATAATGAAGAAGAATTTACCATTACCCCTAAAAATTTAACCTTTGATGGATTAATAGACGTTATAAATAAAGCAAAAAATTATGGTGATTATGCAGATTTAGATAAAACTATAAATAATATAGAGGAAAGCGATAGATTTATTACTGATTTAAATTGTGGTAATTTGAAGGATTTTTGCTCTCAACAGCTTAATTTGACTGATCATATGCACAATGTGCTGTTGAATAATAGCTATGATGAAACAAATGGTTATTATAATTATTCAGTAAAAGAGCTTTCACTACTAGCCATTGCAGCTGATGACACACTTGTGGAAAGGTATGCAGAAACGCATAAAAGTATATTATTTACGCAAGATGAAGGTCTCGATAGGCTACTTATTGGTGTTGGTGGACAGCGCTATACTAAGCTTTTATTAGAAGATTTGGAAAAAAATCGAAGTACTATTCTACCTTGGCATAGCATATGTGAAAAACTTCGAAGGGCGTTGTCTATTCGTAATCAAGAATGCGTGAAAGCGGTATTAGATAAATTTAAAGATACTGAAGCCAGGTCTAGAGTTTCTGATATGTCAGAAAAATTTTTGCACTATGCTATACAACAAGATTTTATAGATGTAGCAAAGACTATTATTAATCATAAAATTGCTGATATTAATAGTATAGACAATTCAGGGCATGCACCTTTGCATTGGGCTGTGGCACGTAATAATTTAGAATTAATGGGCTTGCTTATTGGAAATGGCGCTGAGATTGATATTCAAGATGAGAGGCATGGCAGAACAGCTTTACATTGGGCTGCTTACCATGATAAATTTGAAATAGTAAAATTACTTGTAAACAAGGGAGCTGATTGGAACATTCAAGATAGAGATGGCAAAACAGCTTTAGATCTGGTAGGAACGAAAAGTTTATATTTGGTAAGGGAAGAAAACAGGGAAAAATCTTCTAGTGAATCAAAAATCACAAAATTTCTTGAAGGTTTAGATGATAAAACACCTTTGCATTTAAATATTAAAAAAGATCCAGAATCCAAAAATATTGATAATCAACAGCCGCAAAGAAACATTGTTGATAAAGTAGAGAATATTATGAATAATGAAGAGGCTTCAATAGAAGAAGCTATAGGTAATAATTGTGAGGAGGGTAAAATGCCTGGAAATGAAAAAATTATAGGAGAAAAATTGTCTAATGCTGTCGATAGAATCAATCTTACTCGTTTGATACATTTATTAAAGAAATTAGAAGTCAGCACATATGAACCTACTGTACAGAAGCTCTTGGACCAAGCAAATGACAAAATTACAAATTTGGAAGAGGGTGAGCAAAAAGAGGCTCTTGAACAAATAATACTATTTCTTGAAAATGAGCTCAAGCACACTGCTGCTACATTACCAGTAGACAACAATGTAGCAGCTGCTGCAAGTAGCCAAGAAGCTCCTTTGGTAGAGTCTAAAGAAAGCTCACCATCACTGAGTTCTGAGGAGGATGATTTTTCTAAACTTGAAGGTAATAAAAGTGATTGCTCTGCCGGAACTTCCTCAGACTCTAATAGTAATTCTCCATTTGAAAAAATTAGTGAAGAAGGTCATGAAACAAGAATATCTGTAATTGACACAGTGGAAGCTGAAGCAACAGCTAATGGTACTGTTTCTAGTAATTCTGTTCCTTGTACTTTAAGAGTAGAATTAACAAGTGATGATGAAGATGAATTTCTTTCGATTGAAATTGAAGATGTTAATAATGATATTAACGTTAATCAACCTACTGAGCATGTAGAACAAGTTGCTAACGGAAATGGACAGCCAAAAACAGAATTGCCAAGAATTAATGAGCAAAGCAGCAAAAGTGGCCTCAAAAAAAATCCACAAAATACAAAGAAGTATGTTGTAGCTGCTTCTGCGCTTGCAATAGCCGGTATTGTTTCAGGGGTGGCTGTTGCAGTTTACTTGGAAATGTTAGCGGTAGGAATAGCAGTTGCAGCTTGTTGTCTTATTGCAGCTACAGTTACATACTGCTGTAGACCTAAAAGCTTAATTGAGAATGGTGAGCCTGCAGAGATTGTGTTCAAGGAAAGGTCTGTATACTAAATATAGTAGTCTATTATTTAATAATTTATTATAATTATATTGATTATTAATAGATAAAAACTTGGTAGACTACGAAGAGATGCTTGCTAAGTTGACAAAATTGCCATTTAATGCTACACTTAGCTTAGCTACTAATTAGTGAGGAAAAACATGTTAGGTTCAGATTTTGTATCACAGGAATCAAACAAAATTTTAAAGAAATCAGATTCTAGGGATTCGGGAACTGAAGAAGGGTTTGAAATTTTAGAACGAGAGGAAAAAGAGCGCCGTCGTTCTGAGGATTCAGGTAATGAAAGTCAAGAGGAATCTGGCGTTAATAATTCTGATACTAAATCTAGTGCAGTAACTACGTTAGAATTTCAGCTAACACAATCTCTGCTGGGTCAAGTAAAGGCAGATGAGAATAATGAAGATGTAAAGTCTGGTAACACAGCTTATCAAGACCTATATAGAACGGATTTTTTTGTAATCAATGATCGCACTATAGATAATAGTTTCATTAAAGGGTTATATGATAAATATAATGAGGGAGATGATAAACGTCTGTTTGCAAAGTATGTTTTTACGGAAATTTTTAAACATGCTAAAGCAGAGGTTCCAAATGACTATATACTGGAAGAGTTAATTACTAGTTGCAATCAAGCTGGGTATGATGGCTCTTTGTTAATGCAGCTCTCTCCTATATTCTCTAAGCATAAACTAATCTTGCCTCATGCCAATGATAGAAAGATAAGTATTGTATATAATAGCCAAGGTTCTCTCAATGTTCAGTATTGTCCAAGTATGCCTGTCAGGAAACTTGATACAAATAGGGAAATATGCAGGGTTGATGCTATTTTAGAGTTCACACTTAAATTTCATAATGGTGAAGTAGAGTATGAAAATGGTAAAGTAACACTTATCATTTCTGAGGAATTAAAAGCTGGTAGGGAAAGTTTACTAGACGATATTAATGAACGTTTCACAGATTATGATAATGATGGATTTATTCATTTACACGTTGCAGCACAAAAAGGTAATGTTGAGCTTGGCAGGCATTTACTAGAATGTGGTGCAAATATTGAGATTAAATCAAAAACAAAAGTAGGTGGTGACACTGCACTTCATTTAGCTGCCAAGAGTGGTCATAAAGATTTTGTGAAGCTTTTACTTGATAATGACGCAAATGTTAATTCAGTAAGCAGTACAGGCAGCAGAGTAACTCCTTTACATGAAGCAGCATATAGTGGACATTCAGATGTTGCAGAATTGCTAATAGAGCGTGGCGCAACAGTTGATGCTAAAGAACGATATAATCTTACTCCTTTGATGTATGCTTCTGCAGAAGGTAATTCGGCAATGGTGGAATTACTTTTAAAAAAAAAGGCAGATCTTTATTTACAACATCATAATGGTGAAACTGCATTGCACTTAGCTGCTGATAATGGTCATTCTGATGTAGTTGCCATTTTGATAGGTGCAGCAAAAGATAAAAAAAAGTATGTTAATACACAAAGTAGGGATATTGGTACTGCGCTACATGTTATAGCTTATAATCGAAAAATAAATGAAGGGCATAAAAAATCTGCAAAATTGCTAATAGACAATGGTACAAGCCCGTATTTAGAAAACGATCCAATTATTAATAAACCATCAGATACTCTTTTGAAAGGAAGCTCTTTAGATATGGCAAAAAAGCGAGGAAATAAGGGATTTTTGGAATTTATGTCATCTTTAGGCTATTCAGCAACCGTACCAAGCAATTCAAAGAATGATCCACAAAACACAAAAAAGTATGTCGTAGCTGCTTCTGCGCTTGCAATAACTGTTATTGCCTTAGGAGCAGCTGTTGCAGTTTACTTGGAAATGTTAGCAATAGGAATAGCAGTTGCAGTTTGTTGTCTTATTGCAGCTACAATTACGTACTGCTATAGGCCTAAAAGCTTAGTTGAGGATAATCAGGTCACAAAGGTTATGCAGACAGAAGAATGTCAGTCTAAGTAATAAATATAGTAGTCTATCATTTAATAATTTATTATAATTATATTGATTGTTAATAGATAAAAACTTGGTAGACTACGAAAAAATATTCTTAAATAAAATCAAAGATATAAAAGAAGAAGGGCGCTATCGTGAATTTACGCATTTTGCGTCATTACCTGGCAAACTTCCCTATATTATGGATTATGAAAGAAATAGAGAGGTTATTGTCTGGTGCAGTAATAATTATCTGGGAATGTCACAAAACGATAGTGTCATTGCTGCTATTCAAAATTCATCTGTTGGTGCTGGAGGAACAAGAAATATATCAGGTACAACAAAGGAAGTTGTTGAGCTCGAGAAATCTTTGGCTGACTTGCATCAAAAAGAAGCTGCTTTAACTTTTGCTTGTGGCTATCTTGCCAACCAAACTACACTTAGTACTTTATCGTCTGTTATTCCGGGCGTGGTAATTTTTTCAGATGAGAAAAACCATTCTTCAATGATAGAAGGTATAAAATCAGGAAAAAGACCGAAGCACATATTTAGGCATAATGATGTTGATCACTTAGAGCAGTTGCTAAAGTCTATAGATATAAAAACGCCGAAAATAATAGCACTTGAATCTGTATACTCAATGGATGGTGATGTAGCACCGCTTGAAGCGATATGTGATCTAGCAGATCAGTATAATGCAATTACCTATTTGGATGAGGTACACGCAGTTGGCATGTATGGACCGCGCGGTGGCGGAATTGCAGAAAGAGAAGGTTTGATGGATAGAATAACTGTTATTCAGGGTACATTATCAAAGGCTTTTGGAGTGATGGGTGGATATATAGCGTCTTCAAAGAGCTTGGTGGATGTAATAAGAAGTTCAGCCCCAGGATTTATTTTTACTACTGCTATGTCGCCCGTTTTAGCAGCAGCAGCAAAGGCAAGCGTTGAGCATCTAAAATCAAGCAACATTGAAAGAGAAAAGCAGAAGCAGGTGGTTGAGAAAGTAAAAGACTCACTGAGAAATGCAGGAGTGAATTTTATGCAAACAGAAACTCATATAATTCCAATCATAATTGGCAATCCTGAGTTGTCCAAAAAAGCATCAAAATTGTTATTTGATGAGTATGGAATATATGTACAACATATAAATTACCCAACAGTTTCAAAGGGGACTGAGCGCTTCCGTATTACTCCTACGCCTTACCATACAAATGAAATGATAGAGCATTTAACAAAATCTCTTGTAAAAGTTTTTGAGAAATTATCTGTTTGTGTCTGTTGTTGAGTTTAAAGTTGCCAAGAATAAGGTATCTATTTAAAAGCATGGTTAATGTACAAAATCAGTGCTTTATTTCTTGTCATGAAAGTAGCTAACACTGGGATCTATAGCTCACACAGGTAAAGTTTACTCTTTTGTCATCCTATGGCTTGACCATAGGATCCAGTCTAAACAATCTGGATTCTAGTGTCACGTGCTGGAATGACACCTATTTGTTCCTATAGTTGTCTTTTCTCGTCTATCTTATTTTGCCACCCTGCTGCAATGAGGGGTAGGTAAGACCATTTATTATTTTCACTACGTGACTTTTGCTCTTTTGAATGAACTTTAGTTTATATCTCCAGCAATGACAAGCGCGTTATCTTCCCTTAATCTCCCACCGCTTTCTTGCAGAAAAAGCCTACCGAGTGAAGTTTTATATTTATTAATTCCAGAGTAAATTATTCCATTGTATCTTCCGGCAGCAAGATATGCAAAACCTAGTACCGTTGAGCCAAGGGAGCGTAGATTATTATTGTCAAGTGGTAATTTATTTAACAAATTACCACTTATGTCTATTATTCCCCCTTCACGAGCTTTCATCCGCATTTTTACATGGCGAGATTTGAAATCTTCAAGAAAAGCTCCTTTCTTTTCCTCTGCCCAGAAAGTTTCTCTAAGCGCTGGAGCATCAATCACAGCTGCTACAACTCTGTTTTTATGAATGAGACAAACTGATACTGCAAAATAAACCATACAACTAAAAAGGTTTTCCTTGCCTTCTATAGGCATAATAAACCAAGTATAACCGCCGTCTTTTAGATCTTGGCCCACATCGTCTTCAAAAATAAAGTCATAGTTCTGGTTGTAGTTTTTCAAGCAATCGTATATAAGTTGCTTGGATTTTGAATAAGTTTTATTGATAAAGTCTGCTGACTTAACGCTTGAAATTTGCAATTCATTAAAATCACGTATAAGCTGCTTGGAGGCACTGCGTACAGAATCAAGCATCACATTGATTCGTGGTGATGAAATTGCCATTTACTCTTTCACTCTTTCGTAATAGCTGTTATCAGGAGTATGTACTACAATTTTATCACCTTCTTTTATAAATTGAGGCACGTTAACGCGTATTCCGTTTTCCAAAATTGCAGGCTTATAAGAAGCAGTAACAGTCTGCCCTTTGATAACAGACTCTGTTTCTTTTACAGTTAGTGTAACGTGATCAGGCACATGTGCAGAAATTATTTTATCTTGATAAGTTACTACTTTAATTTTCATATTATCTTGCAAATAAGACTTCTTTTCTCCTAATAAGTCTAAATTTATAACAATCTGCTCGTAATTACTTGGATGCATAAGATTTACGATATTCCCTTCAGTAAAGAGATAAACATATTCCTCTTCATCTAAAATTGCCCTTCTGATTGTTGCATCAGAGCGAAACCTCTCATAGTACTTTGCTCCTGTTTGGATATTTTTCATTTCAGCTTGTATATATGCACCACCCTTACCAGGTTGAGTATGCATAATACTTATAACCGAAAACAATCCACCGTTATGTTCTAGTACCTGACCTGGCCTGATATCATTAGCCCTTTCTGCCATAATTACACTTTTAATTTGGTCTGATTATTATAAATAACTTTATACAAATATCAAAATTTTTATTGGCCAATGAATTCTGGCATGTTGATTACTATATACCTTTCCTTCATGTTGATGTATGGAAATACTTCTTTAGTAAAAGATAACATAATGTTTTTTTTTGTGCTGATAACCAAAATTTCTAATATATCCCCCGAGCCGAAATTATTCACAGACTTCACATAGCCATATAATTCATTACTCTCTAGTCTTACTTCCATATTCACAAGATCATCTTGGTAAAATTCATCCTCATCATTTAACTGTGGTAGCTTATCTCTTTCTATATATAACTTTTTATTTCTTAAAAGCTCTGCTTCATTACGGGAATTCACACCGCTAATTGTTGCTATTACTAAATTATTACTGACAACAGACACCAAGCTTATTTTATAATTTTCACTTCCGCTTATTAGTTCACCATATAGGAAAATATTTTCGGGCTTTTCAGTAAAGGTTTTTATCTTAACAGCTCCTTTGATTCCATGGGGAGAAGTAATTATTCCGAGGCATATATTCATATTAATATGATAGTTGAAATCAGCTTTTTGTCCATAGAATTGACAATTTACTGAATTAACATACAATTAATATTGTAATAATTATAGCGGGTAATGTGTGAGTTCTATCAGTAATCAAGAAAGGCAAAGTATTATAAGTAGCTTAGAAAAAATCAACTGCAAGCTAAAAGGTGAATCTATAAAACTTGATGATACAAAGGAATCTATAATAGTAGCACGTCGTAAACCTGTTGTTGAAGGGGTATTAGAACATCTACGCAACCCTTCTACTACTAACTGTAATGTTATGATCGATGCAGAAACTGGATTTGGTAAGACTTACGACATTGGAATACTGAGTCATGTACTAACCCAAGCAGGATTTCATCATCTGGTTGCAGTACCAAACAGTGATCTAGTAAACCAAGCTAAAAAAATGATGAGTAGTGCATTTACTGTAAACATTAGGACACCCAAAACTGCTGAGGAAATTAAAAATGCACTGCAGGAAACTGAACCTACAATAATTATAATAACACATGACCTGCTATTACAGCAAGAAAATGATCGGAAATTAAAAGACCAAAATACCAAGTTGTGGATTAGTGTTGATGAAGCAGACAGTATTAATAAGCAGCAGGATTTTGAGAACATGTGCAAGCTTGATGAGAAATATCCTACGACTTACCTCACTGCAACACCAAAGAGAAGGATTTTAAATAGATGCGGAAAAGTTATCAGCCCGACAAGATTGAGTAGACGTTGTATTGCAAACGCCATCGAAACAGCAAGTGTTATTGCAAAAACCAATAGGAGAACAAATTTCACTCTAGCATTTGTAGTGAATATTGCTGTTACTATAATACCTATGATTACATTATTTCCTGTTATAAATAGTAATGTTGCTGCTGTAATTGGTCTAACTTCAGATTATTGGCTGTATTCTGCTTTGATTGGAAACTTATATTATACAATTTCTATGTTTATATTTGGTATAGTAATGTTGCCAATTTGGTGGGTACTAACTAAAGCAACTGGTGTAGAGTCAAAAGAACTGCTTTCTAGATTTCTTGCTAACGTGCGTAGCTTATTTACTAGAGAAAAATCGAGCCCAGCTTATGAATATGTTGAAGAGAGCGAAGAAGTTTTTAATTACAATAAGCTTGTTGATACCGATGATTTATTAACTTCTATAAGATGGAATGTGCAAAGCCCAATTGGAGAAAGTGCTCTGCTTTTAGCTGATGATGTAAATAGTATAGTTAATCTTAACTTTGCGTTGCAGGGTAGAGATAATTTAGTATATGAAGGTAGTACACGTTATGAAGTGTATAATAAATTTCAGCCTGAAGGGATTTCTTATCAAGACTATAGGCTCAAGTTACGCGAAGCGAACTTTATAAGCTGCGTTAAAAAGCAACATCCTAGTTTGACAGAAGAGCAGATATCTGAATTAAAAGAAAAGGTGGATTTCAGTAGTACTGCTGAATATCTAAAATATAGAGTAATGCATTCAATGATCGATCTTACTCTCTTATATTTAATGAAGTGTGATAATATTACCTTAGATAAAAAAAGAAGAGAAGGTTTGATTGGATTGATAGAAGATGTTAAAAAGAATGTTAGCACCACTAATGATAATAATATTATAAGCTACCTAGAGGAAAAAGGCTTTAGTGAGCAATTTGCTAGAGATGAGCTCTTACTGCAAATAAAGACAGTAATTGAAGCACTGAGTAAAAGTGATAATGAGCAATGCAGCTTAATAGTTGATAATTGGCGCTTAAGCAAAGAGCTCCATGACCTCATGGAAAGAGAGGAAGGTATACTACATAGTCTCATTGATTTCTGCAAACAAAATAAATGTATCTTTGCAGGAATTGGGAAAAATGATCTTGATATTGGAGAAAACAGACTCTTTTCAGCGATAATACGTAATCAGATAGGTGGATATCGAACTCTTTATTGTGATTATGAAAAAAGAGATTTTGATTCATTGGCTAAATATGCGTTGACAACGGTTATAGATGGATCGAAAGGTCGTGGATTTGATAGTGAATATAATCATGTTGCATCAATATTTGCAGATTCGGTTAGTCAGTTCAATAATCCATCTGAAGCCCTACAGAATCTTGGAAGAAATAGAGAACGTAATGAGAGCAGACAATCATGGTTTTTCGCTGCTGCAGGTGAAGAAGTTGAGCTATTTGTGAATAAGATCTTAGCAAATTTTAAAAAGGAACCACAGAAATTTTGTCAGAAAGTTTTGTTTCCAGCTACTAATAAATACAATAAGTTGCTAAAAAATAGAATGGGAGAAGAACTTGGAAGAAAAATAGAAATCTATATTAGTAAAAATATTGATGCATTAGGAAATATTGATGATTCACCTCTGAAGAAGTTTTCTAGTGATTTGATAAAAGAAACGTATGAAAAAGTTCATGATATAAATGATTTTGATGTCAAAAAGACAGAACAAGATTTACATAGGATTTTAAAAAGTACAGAGGCATACCTTCGTTCATATGAGAACAGAATTAAAAACAACGGTAAATTATCTTGCACACGCTCAGCTTTATTTTCTGTGGGGAGTGCTATAACAAAGGTAATGTATTATCTTTGGGCAGGGTTTGACTATTTAGTCTTTTTGGCTAAAGCGTACAATATAGATAAATCTGGAGATACCAGTGCAAGAGCGTATGTACACATAATAAGAAACTGTCACTGTGAAAGTAGTGTGAAGGCGCAAAATGTATTGGTCCATGCATTAGAAATTGCCAAAGAACATGACAGCAGTTTCAAAAGAAATAGTTTGTACGAAGGCAATGAGGATAGATGTAAAGAAAAAATCATCTCATATTTTCAATCCAAGCAATATATACGTGCATTAGATAGAACAATTGCTCAAATTGAAAATGAACACTTAGCAGCAATTTTGAAAGCTGTAGGCTACAGAGGTGATACTGATAAAATGGCACAAGAAATTAAAGATTTTTTATCTGATTTAAAGAAATTAGACTGTGTGAAATTTAGAGAAAAGTATTATCAAGGAGATTTATATCAAGAAAGCAAATTATGCAAGATCAATGATCGAATTAGTATGGTAATTAATGAAATTGTAAGGTGCCATAAGTGGCGTCATGGAGTAAAGCGCTATGATCGAACTCCCTTGCTTACAAAGGTGAAGTCGGTACCACAGTTAGAAAATAGCCATACTATTTTTAGAGCAAGGGTTAATAATGATCTTCGTAAGTTATGTAATGAAAACTTTAGCAAACGCTCTAAAGAAAGGATATACTTAGGTGAAGCTATGCTATTCGTTGGGTTTTGGGCTTCTATGATCCTTATAGGTAAAATATCATTAGGCGAGAACATGCCATTGCCTTTACTTTGTGGTTTTATAGTATTTGGACCACTAGCACTTTTGTGTGGTGCATTGTTATGTGAAATAACGACCTATTTAGTGAGAGGAGCATTTTTTATTTTTGGAGTGCCAATTCTTTTAGGAGAACTGTCTAAATGTGTTTTGAGAAACGGCTCAATGAAAAGTTTGTTAGATATAACATTATCGCTTGGTAACTCGGCTTTTCTCAATATTCCGAAAGACATCGTGCAATCGTTTATATTTGAGGATATAACAAAATTTGACTCACTAAGTGATATAAATGAGCTTACACTGATAAGAGAACAGGAAAAGGCAAAGTGTACAAATGAAGTAGCTGATAAAGTTGTATCTACTGCTTTATCTGCAATTTTGATACAGCCAACAACTAGTGAGCAGGAAGGTTTAGTTTTTAACTAGAACTTTTCAGATAAATACTGAGTGAGGATTTCAATGCCTTCATCAATCTCTTTTTCAGTGATAATGAGTGGAGGCAAGATTCTTACAACGTTATCTGATGTTACTCCAACAGTGAGTAAACCACGGTGACTTAGCTCTTCTGCAAATTTTTGGTTATTCATTTTTACTTTTATTCCTAGCATCAACCCTTTTCCTCTCACTTCTTCTATCATTGGAAACTTGCTTGCTAAGTCCTCTAGTTTGTTTTTTAAAGACTTACCTCTAACTTCAACATTTTCTAAGAAGCCAGGGCCGAGCAATTCATCCAATACAGCATTACCTACTGAAGTTGCAAGTGGATTACCACCAAAAGTAGAACCATGCATACCGACCGCCATGTACTTAGCAACCTTTTCAGTTGCAAGACAAGCCCCCAGAGGGAAACCTCCTCCTATTCCTTTTGCAAGAGCACATATGTCAGGCTTAATTCCTATGTGTTCAGATGCAAATAACTTTCCTGTCCTGCCAGCACCGCACTGAACGCAATCAAAAAATAGCAGTATGTCGTTTTCGTTACATAGTTCTCTTAGCTCTTTCATGAAGACTTCACTCATTACTTTAATACCACCTTGTCCCTGTATTGGTTCTATTAATATAACACCTATGCCATTAGAAATTGCTTTCTTTACACTCTCAATATTGGGCTCTATGTTATCACACCAGTCAATATAAGGATTCAGTAATTCAGAAAATTTCTGTCTATCGTTTGTTGCACAAGTTAAAAATGTCCTTCCATGAAATGCACCATGAAATGTTAGAATTCTATAGCGATTTTTATTACCTTTTCCATTTTGATAGGCCCTAGCGATTTTAAGTCCACATTCCACTGCTTCTGATCCAGAATTTGCAAAAAATACAGTATTAGCAAAGCTGTTGTTTATTAAATTTTCTGCAAATTTGTTGGCAGTAGATATATTATAGGTATTTGATATATGCCATAGTTTTTCTCCTTGTAATTTTAGGACATCAGTTAATCGTGGGTTGGCATGACCTAAACTGCTAACAGCTATTCCAGAGTGAAAATCTATATAGCGCTTATTATCGATATCATACAAGTAAATACCTTTGCCATAAGAAAAATTTATGTTAATAGGAGAATAAACTGGCAAGATAGGAGAAATTGTCATAAAAGTATGATATGCTAATTTTTTATTAATACCATAAAAGACGTTATTTCACAATGAGAAGAATATGTATAAATTAAGTAAATTAATTTTTACTACACTAAAAACAAATAGATATACAAAAATTATCTCGCTATTCTTATTAATTTTTGTGGTTTTATTGGGCACAATATACCGCAGTTATTCATTAAAGAATAATTTTCTTTCTTTTTACCGTAATTCAAATGCAAACTTAAAAGATCTATTGGAAAATAGTATAATAAAAAAATATCATTATTTACTAATAGAAAAACATCATATTAAATATAACAGTTTTGATTACATAAACCAGTTGGTAAAATTGCGTGCTGAATTGTTACAATCAGTAAGCAAAGTAAGAAATTTTAGCTTAATACTGTATGATCAAAATGCCAGAGTAATTTTCAGTAATTTTAATACTCAAGGTCATGACTATGAGCAGTTGCTTACAAATGATGAAATTGATAAATTGCTAAGCAATCAAGAAATATTTTACGCTACAGGAAATACATTAACTTCTACTTTCCCTATATTTCATGAAGATGACATTAAGCCTTCATTTTTTTTGAAGATCATTCAAAGCTATAATGACTCTTATATTATGGTATATAGTCTATTTTCAATATTAATGGGCTTATTACTGGTTATCTTAATACTAATAATGCTTTATTTGCACTTTTCCAATACCCAAATGCTAGCCAAGCAGCATAAAACTAATATTGAATTACAAAGGGTTAAAGAGGCATTAGAGCAAGAAAATGCAAATAAGATAAAATTTTTTGCAAGTGTTACACATGAGTTGCGTACACCTCTTAATGCTATTATTGGATTTGCAAAGTTGATCAAAAATGAAACTTTAGGTTCGGTAGATCACTCTAAATACAAGGAATACGTAGACGATATATATAATGCTGGTACACATTTACTTGCTTTGATTAATGATGTGCTCGATTTTTCTAAAGCTGAATCAAGTAGTTTAACAGTAGAGAAAGTGAAGTTTAATCTGAATAAGATAATAGATTCGTGCTTAAAAATGTTATCACCTAAACTAAAAGAAACAGGGATTAGTTTAAAGAAAGAGATATCTGATAAACAATTATTAGTTATCGCCGATCCCAAAAGAATGAAGCAAGTTATAATAAATTTGTTATCAAATGCTATCAAGTTCACTCCTCAAGGTGGTTTAATAAGAATGATTATTAAAGAGAATATAGAAAAAAATTTATTAACTATTGAGTTTCATGATAATGGAATAGGGATAATGCAGCAGGACATATATAAAGTTATGTCCGTTTTTGGCCAAGCAGATTCGGGATATAGAAACGAAGGCACAGGTATCGGATTACCTCTAAGCAAGAAATTAGTAGAGTTAATGGGTGGGACTTTCAACATTCAAAGTGAAGCAAAACTTGGTACTACGATAACATTGAGCTTCTTTTATGAAGAGCAAACATGTGAAAAGTTGATTGATTTTTAGTAAAATATATTTGATATTGCACTTTTATATCTAGTACATTCCTAAGTCATACTGACGTGATACCTCTTGGCTAATAATAAGTAGCGGAATGTAAGTAAATTAAACTTTTTTAGCTATACTTCCTGAAAACACTTTATAATTCTTGAGCATAAAGAAAATTCCTTTAATAATGAAGCATGCTAATCAGGAACTTAATAAAACAAGCAACTCAAGTAGGAAATAGTGAAAACGTAATACAATATGTCAAATATCTCTATCAATTTGAGAAGTTTAGAAATACATTAAACCTCACTTTGTCAATAATAAAGCAAACTAGACTCTCGTTTGAAATATATCAAGAAGGATTAGTGGATATGGAAGAGGGAGTGTGTAAGACAATTCGTTCTTCTGGTTTAAATAAGTATGTTATTGTGCTAAGAAGGTCAAATCCTTACATCATAGTACATGAACTTTCACATATGGTTGAAAATGAACTGAACTTAAGCTTAGAGCAAGAATTTCTCTATAAAGTTTATCAGGATATTGAGCAGAACTTAAAGCAGTCAAATATTCTGGTACAAAAAATTATTGGTCAAATTATATTTAAGGAGATACAAGTTTACCAAACTCCAAAATCACGTGCGTCTGAGTTATTCGCACGCTATTTTGAGCTGTTTGCTTGGGCTCAGGAAGTTTATCCTAAAGATAAAGAATATCTAATTCGCACTCAAGATTTAAACAGAGTATTTCTTGCTACTAACCAATGGAAAAAGAGCTACCTGGATCTACAAATAATGGAGAGAATAGATAAAGAAGTAAAGGAATATAGCGATAAAACTGCTTTTAAAGATATAAACAAAGTACAAAGCAGTTGGACTAATAAATTTTCTCCTGGAAGCAAAAAAATTGGTTCTATATTTGAAGATGATAATTAGCTCAGCAGAACAAAGTTCACTTCTTCAACATTTCAAGTTATAGTTCTCGCAATTTAAAGAGTTCAAATATATATGAAAACCATTTTAGCGATTGAAACAAGTTGCGATGAAACTGCAGTTGCGATTGTAAATAGTGATAAGCAAGTGCTTGCTAACGAAATTCTTTCTCAGGTAGAGCACAAAAAGTGCGGTGGAGTGATTCCTGAAATAGCATCACGTGCTCATATGAAGCATTTAAGTGGTTTAATAAAAAGTGCTATGGAAAAATCTAACCTTAACTTTTGTGATCTAGATGCAATTGCAGCAACATCAGGACCAGGACTCATAGGTGGATTAATAATTGGTACAATGATGGCTAAAGCAATTGCACACGTAACACAAAAACCGTTTATTGCAGTTAATCACTTAGAAGCACATGCGTTAGTTGTTAGGCTACTATATGAGGTTGAATTTCCGTTTTTAGTCCTGCTGATATCAGGTGGTCACTGCCAATTTTTAATTGCACAGGATGTAGGTAAATACATCAAACTTGGAGAAACGCTTGATGACTCATTAGGAGAAGCATTTGACAAAGTCGCTAAAACGCTGGGTCTAAGCTATCCGGGAGGTCCATTAATTGAAGAGTTAGCTAAAAAAGGTGATGGTATGAGATTTAAGCTGCCAAGAGCAATGATAAAACGTTCTGGATGTGACCTTTCATTTTCTGGAATTAAAACAGCGGTAAAAAACTTAGCACGAGAATTTGTAATGAGTGAACAGGATGTGTGTGATATGTGTGCTTCGTTTCAAGAGTGTATTAGCGACATATTACTCGATAGAGTCAGAAATGCTATTGGTATCGCTGTATCTTTAAATATTAAAATCAATGATTTTGTAATTACTGGTGGAGTTGCAGCAAATAATTTCCTGAAAGAGAGATTAAAAAAGCACATAGACTTGAACGTGCTTTCTCCTCCAAGCAATTTATGTACAGACAATGCAGTGATGGTTGGATGGACAGGAATTGAAAGGTTACAGAGAAGCTATGTAGACTCTCTTGACTTTGCACCAAGGCCAAAGTGGGAATTAGAAAAATATTACTAGCACAAAAAATTATCTACTATATAATGCGGCCGCTGGTGAATTTTTGTAGGCTTAAAAATTACAGTGGTATCTACTAAAGCCTTACCGGCATTATTATTTATGAGGTACAGTATGTTCAAAAATAAATTTGACACAGTTATTAGTGTTTTCAAAGCTAAATCTAGTACAAGCGCAAAGACACTCAGTTCAGGTTTATTTGTTGCGGGAAACGTTGTTATGGCCAGAGCAATTAGTGAGATAGACCTCTCTTCATTACAAGGCAATTCAGAAGATAAAGTCAATAAGCAAGACCTAATAATCATATATGATTATATTAATAAAGTAACTCAAGAAGAAAACTATAATATATGTACTAATAATCTTGATTGTATAAAAAGCAGGATTTTAGCAGAAAATATAAGTGATTCATTAGCTGAAAAATTTCGTCAAGATGGATGGAATATAATAAGTAATGATGGTTCTTCGCTATTAACAGTGGCTATTGAAAGAATTAGGAAAGGACAAAAGAAAAATAGGAATTATGATATTCATGTTGAAATAGCTGTATCTCTAATTCTTAGTATGGGCAGAGAATTGATTATAAAATTGGAGAATTTTGCAGATAGTAATGATAAAACACTTCTACATTATTTAGCTGAGTCGGGTAAAGAAGATATTTTATGTTTTGTGATAGAAAATTCTAATTTTGACATTAAAGAAGCAGTAAGGAATAAAGATAGAGATGGTAAAACACCACTACACTATGCGGCTAAATCTGGCAATAAAGAATGCTTGAAAATTCTCATAGAAAATGAAGCAGATTTTAGTTGCACTACCAATAATAAAACCGAGTTACACTATGCTGCCAGAAGCGGAAGTCCTAACCTCCTAGAATATTTAAAAGAAATATTGACAGCAAAAGGAATTTTTGATAGGGAGAAAATTAAAACAGATAAATATGGAAATAACGCATTACACTATGCTGTGCAATCTGGAAATGCTGAGTGCATAAAATTCTTCATTGATAATCAAGTACAATTTTTAAAAAATAAATATAATGAGAATCCTTTTCATAAGATTGTAGGTAACTCAGAAACTCAAGAAAATGCCATAAATTTTCTTATAGAGCATCTAAAATTTTTAGGTAGACTAAAAAGTGAAATTAATCAAGAAAATGTAGATGGTAACACCCCATTGCATATAGCTGCAAAACATGGAAATAACCAGCTAATGAAATTGTTTACTCAATCAGGTGCAAAAATTGTTCAGAATAAACAAGGTAACACCCCCTTACATATTGCTATTATACATGGTAATTCATATTGTATAGACCTATTTTATGAAAATATAGGAAATAGCATACTTCAATCCAAAGGTGATTATGGAAGAGATCTTGTACATTTAGCTGCAATGTACGGGAAGTATGATTGTCTAACATCTTTACTCAAGAAATTTCCTGATTACGATTTAAGCACAGAAACACACAAAGGAAATATGGCCCTACACTTAGCTCTATCGAGTAATACAGAAACAGAACTAAGAAAAAAATGTGTGAGTCTATTAATAGACAGAAGCATGCAAGTAAATAAGAGTAATAATGAAGGAAACACCCCTTTACATTTTGCTGCCCAACTTGATTTATCGTTTTTAAGCATGATAGAAAAAAAGTTGGAAGAGAAGAAATTTGACGTTTATCAAGAGGTTTTGCGTGAGAATAGCAACGGTGACACCGTCTTTCATATGGCAGCACGTGTTGGTAATAAATCATGCCTTGAGCACCTTTTTAAAAAAGAGAGAGTGGGAGAAATATTAAGTAAGAAAAATAAGGATGGACAAACTTTACTACACTTATCTATCCTCAGTGGAAGAGTAGAATGCGTTAAGTATTTGGTAAAAAAAAGCCCAAAGGGTATTTTTTTAGAACAAAATACACAAAAAAAGTTGTTATTTGCAGCTATTTTGAGCGGCAATAAGGAATGTCTTGAATTTGTGTCAAAAGAACTTGTAGGTAAAAAGGTGGCTGCTAGCATCAAAGTGTTATATGATGAAAATGACAATACACCGTTACACATGGCTGCTCTTGCCAACGACATAGAATTCTCTCAGTATGTTATTGAAAGTATTGCTAAGTCAACTATTAGGAACACAGTACCACTTTTTAACACAAACAGTCAAGGGCTTATACCTCTACATTTAGCTGCCATGAGCCTTAATGCTGAGTTAATAGAATATTTTATGAAAGATAATCATTACCCCTATAATAAGAAAATGTTAAATGTTGTATCTAAATCTGGAAGAACAGCATTACACTATCTTGTAATGAGTGATAATGATTTTGAAAAAACTATAAATGAGGATTTTAAGCAAGGTCAATTTTTGAAAAAGTTAGTTTTAGAAAAGCGTAAACAAAATGAGCACTTAAGGGAAAAAGCTATTAAAGCCTTATTCTACCTAACAATCAGCACCGGAGAGAAAACTTTAAATGAAAAGATAAATTTTGATATAAAGGATAATGCAAAAAAAACAGCTTTAGATTATGCTTTTAAACATGGTGACACAAATATCTTGAGGTTATTTTTAGATTTCTTTTATGAAATAAGGGAAAACAAAAAAAGGAAATATGATAAACTTAACATGGAAGATCAAGAAAGAAGCAAAAAGCTTCTAGACTACTATAATCTGGCCATGTCAATATCAAGTGTGATTATTTCTGTTTGCATTAAGTATAATAATGCAGAATCTGAAAAGGAAGAAATTCCTACCTGGATTTCCATTGCATTTTCTTCGATATCATTTTTACTTATCTTATACAACTTAGTGATTGGCCTTCAAAAAGAACCTGTTAAACGTAAGATAGAAAACTATACTGAAAAAATGAACAGAATTGAAGAGGCTACAGGAAAGTTAGCTAAGACAAAAGTAGGGGATCATGATTTGGAGGAATACAACTCAATATTGGAACTATTAATAAAGAATGCAGAAGATATTTCACGATTGGAAAATGAACTTTACAAGTTTACGCATGAAACTAGATTAGAGAGTAAAGACAAACTCAATATTTCTCCTCAGAAAATGAGTAGGGGTGGTAGTGCACTACTATGTTCGAATAAGTCTTTAGAAGGTAAAAAAAGTTCACCTGTTTTGAATGATTTAACAGCAAAACTTAGTCTGTGTTCAAGACGCAACAGTAGAGTACAAAATACAATGGACAAGTTAGATAATCCATCATGTGTAATTACTATAAATGAGAATTCAGAAATTAAACCAAAAGCTCCGAAAAACAAATTCAAGAATGTTGCAACTAAGCTAAAAATAGGCAATATCTTTAGTAAGAAAAAAGAAGATCTTATCGCTTCATCAAGCTTATCAGAAGGTGCTAATCACGAGAATATTACAAAAATGAATGAAGAAAACTGTGGGTTGATAAAACGATTTGGTGATACCAATGGGTATTCAATATTTTCGACTCCTTTTAATCCAAGCAGTTCAACCTCAAGAGAAGAGTGTGGTAACAATCATAGTGCAGCGCGTCATGTGAGTTATGGTAGTGCAAATAATCCTGTGAGTGATAAGGAAGTTAGTAAATCTCCATCTCTAATACTTTCTAACTTTGAGGAGGGGATTACTGTTGACTGTTTTAAATTCGAAAGATATAGACCAAGGGTATATTCAAGTCCATCTTGTGTGAGAAAAAGAGCAATTACAGCTAGATCATTGGAATATGTAATACTTCCTGATCATATAGAAAGAGGAAAATAGATGCAGATTGTAGTCACTGACTCTGATAGCATCAACTTTCAGAGGAGTGATAGTAAGAACTGTCATTGAGTAGTAGATAAGAAAAACGTAGAACAATTGGCAAGGCTATCGTATAAGGTTATAGTAGAGAAGAAATTAGATAGCCTTGCTAAATTTCCATGAAAAAGTTTATATTCGCATATCATTAATATTTTATTACATTAATGATATGGTAAGGCAATAACTGTTAATACTTTTGAAATAAAAACTATATATGGTACATATAATTAAATAAAAGGAAGATTGTGGAAATCACTCCGTCAATAAAAAAGGAATTAAAGCAAAGTATACTATATACTTGTCTAGAGAAGTGCAAGAGTGCGTTTTGGTTCATTTTCTGGTTTAGCTCAGGGATTAATGCGTTAATGTTATTTTTGCCACTTTATACCTCTCAGGTACTTGATCGAGTGATATCGAGCGAGAGTGTGTCAACACTAGTTATGCTGACGATTATTACTTTATCTGCGTTTGCATGTTCTGCAATGCTTGAAACTTGTCGATATTTAGCTATGGCTAAAATTGGTGATTGGATTGATAAAACTGCAACACCAGATCTAATAGTAAGGTCAATCAGGTTAACATCAGTACAAAGCTCAACTTCAAGTGGTGAAGCAATACGAGATCTTGGAGTAATAAAAAATTTCATTACAGGAAATGGTATATTTTCACTGTTCGATACTCCATGGTCGCTAATTTACCTTGTTGTGATCTTTATGATACATACCTCTACAGGGTTTATAGCTATTGCCGGAATTATTATATTAGTTTCAATGGCAGTATGGAATGAACTTGCTACTAAGCGTATATTGAGAGAAACCAATGAAGAAACTATACGTAATATTAATGCTATAGATGTTGCAACACGAAATGCAGAGGTGGTTGAAGCTATGGGTATGTCAGAATTTATAGTTTCTGATTGGTGTAAACGGAATGATCAAAATCGTGCAATGCAAGTTACAGCGCAGAATCGTTCTAATGTGATTACTGGGATTACTAAGTTTTTACGCTCGACTCTCCAAATTTCAGTAATTGGAACAGGTGCATTACTCGCAATCACAGCTCACAAAACTGCTGGTAGTATCATTGCTGCCTCAATTTTGATGGGTAGAGTATTGGCTCCATTTGATGCAGCAGTTCATACTTGGAAATTTTTAAATCAAGCCAAAATGTCATATGGCAGGCTGCAAAGACTTATCCTAACATCACCAAAAAGAGAGCAAACTATGGCTCTACCAGAGCCTGAAGGGAAGTTGGAATTTGATAGAGTATTCTTTACTCCTTATGGGAGTAATAAGCCAACAGTAAAAGGAATATCATTTTTAATAGAACCAGGGGATGTTGTTGGTGTTATTGGTGCAAGTGCTTCTGGTAAGTCGACCATTGCAAAACTAACCGTTGGTGTTTGGAAACCCATATCAGGTGTAGTCAGACTAGATGGCGCTGATGTATATACTTGGAATCGAGAGAACTTTGGTAATTATGTTGGTTACTTACCTCAAGATATTGAGTTATTTAACACGAGCGTTAAAGCTAATATTGCCCGCATGAGACCAGATCCAAATCCTGAAGAAATAATCAAAGCAGCAAAAATTGCAGGAATACATGAATTAATACTGAGCTTACCAAATGGGTATGATACAACAATAGGAGGACCTGGAGGAGTAATACTCTCTGGTGGCCAAAAACAGCTTCTTGGACTTGCAAGGGCTTTTTATGGTAATACTAAGCTTTTAGTGCTTGATGAACCGAATGCTAACTTAGACAGTAATGGAGAGGCGCGCTTGATTAATGCAATCAATGTTGCAAGAGAGCAAAATACTACCACTGTTATCATCACTCATAAGCTACAGCTACTATCTGTAGTCAATACAGTGATCGTCATGTCAGATGGGGTTATTTATGCTATGGGACCAAAAGATGAGATTTTGAGTAGATTAGTTGCTCCATCACCAGATGCCACAGAAGATAAACGTTCTTCAGCAAGTGGTTAAGAAAGAGAGAAGTTGTCACACCTCTCTTTCTCTTATAGAGTACTATATGCACAGTTTATAAAATCTTAAGCAATTGTTATTCGAAAAATCCAATAATGATTAGCCACGGAACCTATTTGCTAATTCTCTCACATTAACCTTAGACATTTCTGATGTAGGCTCTTGTGTATATGAGACATCAGATTTAACGCCTTTTTTGTCATGACCTTTAGTAATAGAACATACTACAGTATCAGCCTTTACATGCTTAACACTTGGATCTGATTGAAACCCATGCTTTCTTTCCATTTGTGCTTCAAGCTTACTGCTATCATGTGTAACCCTACACCTTTCTAGATTACGGTCACGTTTGTCAGGAGCTACATATCCATCTATATCACTACATAAGAACGGGCGCACTTTGAACCTGTCTGAACTAACACCATTTTCAACACTTGCAGAATTATGAGCTTTTCTATTATTGCGCATTTTATCTACAGCTTCCTTTATTTTTTCTTTTGATGGTTTTGGCAGCAGTGCTGGCTTATATGCACATGCTGGTAGTTCTGGAAATGAGTCCTCCTGAAACAGCAAATGACTTTGGTTTCTCTTACTATCTGATTCTTCAATATTCTTTATTGGTGTCTTGAAAGAGTTTTCATTTTTCTTTCTTAGATCCAACTCATTTAATCCGCTTCCAACATTATTTTTTCTTGTTGTAGTGTGAATAACACCTGGAAGTTTCACTTCATACTTAAATTTTTTACCAATGGTATCTATTGACTCATTAGATGAGGAATCTATTTGAAACCTATCGTTTGAAAATTTTGATTTTGTAGCATCAAAAGATATACTACGTTTTTCTATCTTTTTATAAGTCATATTTTACCTCTAAACCTATTAACTAATAAAAGTATAAACTAAGAGGTATTAATTTTATTATAATAATAAAGGCTCAAGAAGCATCACCGTAGGGTTTTCTATATAGTACTTAAAGGCATTTAAAAATTTTGCTCCGAGTGCTCCATCAACTGCTCTGTGGTCAACAGAGAGAGTAACTGTCATTACCTCTGCTATCTCTATTTTTTCACTTATGACAACTGGTTGTTTTTTAGATGCGCCGACAGCCATAATGCAAGACTGTGGTGGATTGATTATAGCACTGAAAGTTTTTATACCAAACATGCCTAAATTAGAAATGGTAAACCCTCCTCCTTGAAATTCTTCAGGCCTTAATTTTCCAGATCGTGCTCTATTTACTAAATCTTTCACTTCTTTTGATATAGATAAAACACTTTTTTCATCAGCATTTTTTACTATAGGAGTAATAAGTCCATCCTCAAGCGCTACAGCAATTGAGATATCTATATTTGAATATTTTACTATCTTAGTATCTATCCACGATGAGTTTATGTCAGGAAATTTTTTCATGCTGAAAGCCACAGCTTTTATAATTAAGTCATTAATTGTTACTTTATTGTTCTCATTTGCTGAATTAACCTCATTTTTGAGCGATATTAGCTTATCAACGTGGCAGTCTACAGTTAAATAAAAGTGTGGAATATTTTGCTTAGATTCAACTAGGCGCTGCGCTATCACTTGGCGCATATTACTTACTTCAACTGTTGTATTTTCCTCAAATCTCTCATAGCTTTTAGTTTGATCTAAAAATTCTAATACATCAGCTTTGATGATACGACCATATGGACCTGTACCTTTTAATCGCTTTATATCAACACCTTCATTTTGAGCTATTTTTTTAGCTAAGGGGCTTACTTTTATTCTATTTTCTGTTGCTCTATCCTCTTTTTTAGATCCCAGTGTCACGCACTGGGATGACATTGAAGAGCTAGATGAAATCGAAGGGTTGGATGATACTGAAAAATCGGCTTCAACCTCCTTCTCAACCTTGGTATTGATGGCAGAAGCTAAATCAAGTGCGCTTTTATCTTCCCCTTCCTCTAACATTAGAGCTATCAGTTGATTTACAGGCACGCCACTTGTTCCTTCCGACACTAAAATTTTTGCCAAAACTCCTTCATCGACAGATTCAAACTCCATTATGGCTTTATCAGTCTCAATTTCAGCGATTACATCACCTATTTCAACTTTATCTTGTTCTTTTTTACACCACTTTACAATTTTCCCTCCAGTTTTACTCATTGTTGGGGAAAGAGCGGGCATCAATATTTCTATAGGCATTTATTCTGCATTAAAAGATCTATTTAATTTTTAATTTACTCTTTACCCTATGTCAATCTAATCGTAAATTATGATACTTATATCATCCTAGTACGTGATGCTGGAATCTTGGTTGACTACTGTTATCCTACTATTTCTATTGCTTAGTCCTAGACAGAGTACAAATAGTAAGATCATCATGAAAATAGACGAATCTGTTATAATGGAAATAGAAAAATGTAGTGCTTACTATCCTCTCACAAACATATAGCTTGGGTACAGAAAAAATTTATATGAGGAGCTGGTTAAATTGATAAAAGATCAGAATTAATAGTAGTTTCCGAATCTTCTGTAGCAGGCTCTTCATGTGAAGCAGAGGACAGACTAACTTCTTTATCATCTGTTCTCTGTATAGAACTACCACAAAAACTCCTTAACATCTCTTCAGCAGATGAATTTAAAATCTGTATAATAGACTTTTCACTTTGTTCTTTCAGCGATTGATCCATTCTAGAAATCAACTCGGAAAATTCACTACCTTCTTTTCTAGCTTCACTTTCTATCTTATTTTTTATGCTTTCTATATTACTTTGGTTAATTTCTTCTTTCGTTATGTTAAATGAATTAGCAATACCTTGATACTTAATCTCACAATCGCCACAGCCAACTATGCAAAGAGCAATAGAATCGGATATTTCACCTGCAGCCGAATTATGGATAGTGTAAGCTAAGCAATTGTCATGATATTTAATGCCAAGCTGTTGCTCTATCAATTCAGAAATTTCATTTTTTAAAGACATAAAGTACCTCCTTCTTACATTACTGTACTTTCTGATTAAAGTACAACAGCTGCTCCTAAATAGCAATCCATATATGGTTTACTTTAATAAATTATTAAAGTAAGAAGCTTTTACATCCTAAAACATAACTGAGATAAGCCAATGTAAAAAAATTTTTAAACGAGAATTATTGTATATATATTACTTATTTGGTAAAATTATTTTGGCAAAATAGCATATAAAAGTTGAGGCTAATTATGAATATTAAAGAAGGAAAGGATTTACAACAGGAGTTATTAGGAATTGTTTTCAATATACTCATAGAAAGTGAAGATAGCGCCATAGAAGCTATGGAAACAAGAGCAGTAGAGATAATTAAAAAACTAAAGGAACACATTAATGATTATATAGAGTATGGTGGTCAAAAAAAGCCAATTTTAGATTGGGTTATTGTTTGTGATTCTCAGAATAATGTCAGACTAAATAACAAGTCGCTATTAAAATTTGAGAAGGCAATTAAGGATATTGGAGGAAGAGCACCGCTAAATGAAATAAAAAGTACAATAAGGTTATTAGTAGAACAAGCACAGCTAAATCATGTTAGAATTAGAGGTGAGAGAGAAGTACCACTAAACCTCTTTGAGGAAAACATAATAATGAGAGAGCGAAGAAGGGCAAGAGAACAACAAATGCGGCCAAATTTTATTAGAGAAAGAGAAGCGTCATTGAATCTCTTTGGAAACAGGGATGAAAATGTAATAATGAGAGGACAAATGAGGTCACGCTATATTAGGCGTATTAGACGTGAAAGAGAAGTACCACTTAGTTCAAAAATAGGAGAATTAATTGGTGTAGTTTCATCCATAATTGTAGGTGCTTTCATTGGTATAATGGTTGATATGGTCATTGCTGGTTTATGTATTGAGCTTTGTGTAATCACCACTGCAGAACCGATTCTTCTCATCATGGGTGCTACTGCTGTTATAGGAGCTATTGTAGCAGGAACTGCTCCTGTATTAAAGCTAATAGAGATGTTTAAAGGTCAAGAACCTAATCTTTCTCCTAGTAGCGGTCTGGAAAGCTCTAATACTGAACATACTTATTTAAATAGGCAAAGAGTTATTTAGAAAAAAATTGGAAGAATGTTCAAAAAAGTCCATTTATAAAATACATCGGCTTAACTATGATCTTATAACTTAAGCTAATTAATTAAAAATTTTTGTTTTAGCGGTTAAATAAAGCCAGATCTGATTAGAGAGAGGATCTCCTTACCTCTTCCTTACCTTCATTTTCATTTCTAACAATTTTTTTTCCACTTAATATGTCTCTTATTTCATCTCCTGTTAAAGTTTCAAACTCCAGTAGATTTTCAGCAATGAGCTCCAAGTCTTTCCTACGCTTGGTTAAAATGTCTTTTGCTTTTTCATAGCAAGAAAATACAACTTTCTTTATTTCCTCATCTATAAGTCTTAACGTATCTTCAGAAATTGTCTCAGAATCATGTGTGATTTGTTCACGATTGTGATATATTGGCCCTATTTTGTCACTCATTCCCCATTTTGTCACCATAGCACGTGATAAATCTGATGCTAGTTTTATATCTGAAGATGCGCCGCTTGTGACTTTATCATAGCCAAAAATTAGCTCTTCTGCCACACGTCCACCCATTGCAACAGTTATATCTGCTAGCATCTTTTCTCTTGTGAGGGACACTCTATCTGTTTCTGGTAGTCTCATAACTAAACCGAGTGCTCTACCACGTGGAATAATTGTTGCTTTGTGTATAGGATCAGAAGCAGGCATATTAACTGCAACTACTGCATGACCAGCTTCATGGTAAGCAGTAAGCTTTTTTTCTTCTTCTGTAATGACTAAGGACCTTCTTTCCATGCCCATCATCACTTTATCACGTGCATACTCAAAATCATCCATGGTAACAATTTTCTTATTTCTTCTTGCAGCAATAAGCGCAGACTCATTCACTAAATTTGCTAGATCAGCCCCTGAAAAACCTGGCGTTCCCCTCGCAACTGTTTTTACGTTTACATCTGGTGCTATCGATATTTTCTTTATATGCGTATTTAATATTCTCTCACGCCCATTTATATCAGGTAAAGAAATAGTAATCTGTCGGTCAAAACGACCAGGTCTAAGTAGTGCTGGATCTAGGACGTCTGGACGGTTAGTTGCAGCAACTATTATCACACCTTCATTAGGCTCGAAACCATCCATCTCAACCAGTAACTGGTTTAATGTTTGTTCCCTTTCGTCGTTACCGCCACCAAGACCAATGCCGCGATGCCTACCTACTGCATCTATTTCGTCTATGAAAATTATACAAGGAGCATTTTTCTTGCCTTGATCAAACATATCCCGGACACGGCTTGCACCAACACCGACAAACATTTCAACGAAATCAGATCCAGAAATACTAAAAAACGGTACATTAGCTTCACCTGCAATTGCACGAGCAAGTAGAGTTTTACCAGTTCCAGGGGAACCAATTAAAAGACATCCTTTTGGTATCTTCCCACCTAACACTTGAAATTTTTGCCTTTGTTTAAGAAAATCAACAATTTCAACCAACTCTTCTTTTGCTTCATCAATCCCAGCAACATCATCAAATGTCACTTTTTTTCCAGTAGTCATAAGCCTAGCTTTTGATTTGCCAAAGCTTATAGTTCTATTACCTCCTGCTTGCGTTTGTTTAAAAAGGAAAAGTAATAAACCGATAAAGATAAGCGTCGGAACCCATTGAATAAGTAATCCACCAATTATACCTATTGCAGAGTCTCCAATTGAAAAGGAGAACTTCACTTTCCTATCATGCAAACTTTTTATTAAGTCACTATATATAACACCACTTGAGTTAAAGGCTGACCCATCCCTAAACTTCCCTTCGATGCTTTGGTTTCTTATTGTAATATTTTCTATATCATTATCTTCTAGTCTAGTTAAAAATTCTGAAAAAGGTATGGTTGTTTTACTCTTACCTATACTTCCGCTAAATTGAATATAAGCAACTGAAATAAGAACAATAATCACTAACCAGATCAATAAGCCTTCTAAAAATTTTTTCATTTACATTTCTAATTAAATACTAATCAAGCTTACCAAATTTTGTTTTATCGTGCTATTAATAATGAATCGAACCTTATCATCATCGGTATTTTTTCCGTTATAATTTACATCAGGATAAGCAAGCATCTTTCCATCTTTTTGTACTGTAGGCAAAGAATAGTAAACTTCAGAGCAATAATCATAATTTTTTAGAAATTCAGGGATTTTTTGTGTTTTCTTTAGTGGAGCAATAGTTACTGAACACTCCTGATCTCCAAATATTGTGCAGCTAAACCTGTTATCCCATTCAATAGAACCATTTAATGGTAAGTGTACAGTAATTTCCTGTATCTTTGACGATTCTCTCATTATCAGAATACTTTCTCCATATTTTCTTATTTTGCATCCATAGAGTGTGCAATTAACATCACTATTTTGTTGCAATATTCTATTAAATATTGCGATAAGGCTACGGTACCTTGGTTTATAGTGCTTGTTGACAATTGCCATTATAGAATAAAGAAGAAGTCTTAAAGCTATTTCCTCTGGCAGTTTATAAAGTTCATCTAGTTTAATTTCAATATAACCAAGATCATGAATATTAACGCAGTCATTAAGTGCAAGGCGTGTGTAGTGCATCAACGCTTTTGCAGCTCTTTTCATATGAAGGGCTGTGAGGCATATTCGCTCTGTTAAAATCTCTTGATTGTCACTTGCTTTAAGTAAGTTACGGTATAAAGTTCGTCTGTATTTTAAGTCATAATTGCTTCTATCTTCGATCCATTTTAACCGGTGAAGATTAGCGTACTTTTCTATTTCACTACGACTAAAATTTAACAACGGCCTAAATATATAAATACCATTTAAGAAAGATTTGTAATCCATTGATGATAATCCATCTACTCCACTACCTCGCTCCAATCTTAATAAGAACGTTTCTGCTTGATCATCTTTGTGATGAGCAACGAGCAAACATTTAACATTATTGTTTTTACACCACTCTGCTAGTAACTTATATCGTGCTTTTCGTGCCTGTAACTGAATATTACCTTTAATATTTTGCTTCTCCCAATTTAATATGAACGATTCCTTTGCTCCAAGTTCTTTTGCATAACTTATAACAAAATCAGCTTCTTTTTGAGACTCTGAACGTAACCCATGATTTACTGTTAATGCTATAGGAAGTGAAAGCTTGTTTTTTTTTGCCCAGTTAGTCATTAAATGCAGTAAGACTATACTATCTACACCACCTGATACTGCAACTGCGATTTGGTTATGGAAAGCAAAGCTATTAGCTATATTTTGAAATAATAACTCTAATTTCATTATGTTTCTTGATGGCCAGATAGTCTCTACGTCATACAGCGACTTATTTGTGGTATATATAGATCCCGCTAACAAGCAGCGGAATTGCTCTCTTTTGTCATCCCAGTGCTTGACACTGGGATCCAGGTTTTAATGCAAGAAACTACTTCTTTATTCCAGAAAATGAAAATTCCACTCTACGATTTTTAGCATGCTCTTTTTCATATTTGGAATTTCTAGAATCATCTTTTACATTAACCAAAGGCTCAGTTTCACCTTTAGAAGCAGTTTTTATTCTATTTTCTAGATAAGGTGTACAGCTGACCATAAATTTTTTAGCTGCATCTGCTCTTCTAGCTCCTAGTGCAAGATTATACTCGTGAGAACCACGATTGTCAGTATGACCAGTTAAAGTGACCTTTGCGTCAGGATTATTTTGTAACACTTCCATCACGTCAAGTAATGCATCTGCACTCACTTCACCGATACTAGATTCATCATAACCAAAGAAAACTCTTTTATCACCTATCTGCTTAACAACAGCATTCATTTTATTTGTCGTATTTACTCCTTTTTTAGGGCAAGAACTTACACCAGTAAGCAGTAAACAAAAACAACACATTATAATCAGTCTACTCCACATCACTAAACCTCCATAAATTTAAAATATAGTGCGTAATTTTAATTTTAGTACTAATAATCCCTCTATACTAGAATAGAGTCAAGGGAAATAAAATACTAAATGTTTTCTTTACAATCTTATAATTAATTTTCTGATAAGATGCTCAGTTCTTAGCAATGAGGTACAATAAAAGAATAAAATACAATTTTTTATTGTACTTTAAGCAAATATACTTTTAACTTTATTATTAATCTATTACGATATTAAGCAGATGTTTCAAAGCAATGATAAAAATGGAATCTTATAAGTTTTTAGAGGAAGTATTACATAAGGTAAGGAATATCGAAAACACACTAAAACTACTAAGCAAAAGCCAATTGAATGTAGAGGACAAAGTTGAACAAATGTGTCTTCTAGAGGAAATCAGACATGAAATTATCTCTCATGATGCAATAAAGGAATCATTAGCGAATGCTCTTAGGAATAAAAAGAGTGCTAATATTCAGCAGCTAAAGTTAATAGAGGGGATACACAAAAGCAGCAGTGCTATTCCTGTTGATTTAGTAAAATCTTTGTCCAAAGCTAAGATTGAATGCCAAAACTTATGGAGGCTAACTAATTCTGAAATTAGTAACTTAGAAAAGCTGAAAGAATGCTTTACTAACCTAATTAAGCTTACTCGTGAAGCAGCTTCTATAAAATCGCAGCAATTAAAGCGCTCAAACTATGAGTCATTGCTTGCTGACTATGACTCTAATATCACAGAAAAGAACATAAAGGAAATATTTCCTAAGCTAGGTAAATTTTTTAGTGAAAATGTAGAGAAAGTAACTCAAAAGCAGAAGAAGGATAAGGTTACTAATATACAAAAAGTTACGGTTCAGAGACAGATTGAACTTGGTTCCTTATTCTTACAGCAAATGAGTGTTACACCAAATGAGATTTCCATTTCTTATTACGATTCTATCGATTATGATGAATCTGACCTTTGTTATGGTTTATTTTTACTTTTACGGCATACTGGTTATGCAATTCATCAAAAATGTTTAGCGCAAAATTCTATAAAGAGCTCAATTACAAAACATATTATGTATGAAACTCAAGGGTTATTCATGGAAAAGATCATTGGAACATCGAGAGAATTTATTGAGTTCATTCAACCACACATAAAGGAGAAACTTTCTACAAAAGGCAAAATTAATAGTAGTGTTGAAAATTTGTATTTGATTTTCAATAAAGTAAATCTTTCATCTTTTTTGAAGAATGCGGATGAATTTAGTTTATTGGCTCACATTATGCTAAGAACTAAATTAGAACAAGATCTAATAAATGGTACGTTAGAAGTTAAAGATCTACACGATAAATGGCTGGAAGGTATGAAGCATTACAAGATTTCAGTAAAAGCTAAAAATGAGCTAGACACTTATTTTCAAGATGAGTATTGGATAAGTGGTGTTATAGGCTACTTTCCTATTAAAGTCATAGCGTTAATCGCTGCTGTGCAGTTTTTTTCTTTCATTAAGAAAAATCATTACGAATTTTTAGATTCTATAGTAAAAGGAGATTTCAGTTTACTTATCGATTGGTTCTCTAAAAATGTATATAGTGCAAATTATGGCTTTTTGGAACAGCTAAAAAAGGTAACAGGTAGGGATTTAGATATTGAGTGCTACACTAGTTACTTATCTGAAAAGTATAATTTGTCTCAATAAATGGTTTTCTTGAGTTGTGTATGAGTTTTGTTCAGAATTTAATCAGAAATTTTTTTACTTTCAAAGGTTTATTTGCTAGCGATATTGCTATAGATCTTGGTACTGCAAATACTTTAGTTTATCAGAAAAGTCAGGGGATAGTGCTTGATGAACCCTCAGTTGTAGCAAGAGTAAAAGAAAAAGGAAGTTACGTTCCTTATGCTTTTGGCAAAAAAGCTAAGATGATGCTCGGAAAAACACCTGGAGAAATAGAAGCGATAAGGCCCTTGAAAGACGGAGTTATTGCTGATTTTAAAAGCGCGGAAGAAATGTTAAAATATTTCATACGCAGCGCAAACACAAGATTCACTGTTAATAAGCCTAATATTATCATATGTGTTCCATCTGGATCTACCCCAGTTGAAAGGCGTGCTATACAAGATGCAGCAGAAAGTGCTGGTGCAAATGAAGTATTCTTAATTGAAGAACCAATGGCTGCAGCAATTGGGGCTGGACTTCCAGTTACCGAACCTGAAGGTTCTATGATTGTTGACATAGGAGGTGGTACAACTGAAGTTGCAATTATTTCTTTAGGTGGAATTGTTTATTCACGTTCTGCCAGAGTAGGTGGTGATATTATGGATGAGGCAATAAAGTCATACATTCGTGAAAATCATAAGTTATTGATTGGCGAAACAACTGCTGAAAAAATTAAGAAAAACGTCGGTTCAGCCAGTCTGCCAGTTGAAAACAACAAAGAGGGAATGATAATTAAAGGCAGGGATTTAGTGAGTGGTATGCCAAAAGAAATGCTTTTATCAGAATATCAAGTTGCAGAGAGCCTAATAGAGCCTGTACATCAGATAATTTCTGCTATTAGAACTGCACTGGAGAGTACTCCACCCGAACTTTCTTCTGATATAGTTGATAGAGGAATAATTTTATCTGGTGGAGGTGGGTTATTGCGCAACTTGAGTAAAGTTATTAGTGAAACAACAAAATTACCAGTTCGTGTTGCAGATGATCCACTTTGTTGTGTTGCCCTGGGTAGCGGAAAAGTACTTGAAAACATGGACTATTTTGGCCATGTTTTATTCAAGCAAGATTAAATTGTTTTTGAAGATCGAATTGTTTTGATGGAATTATGTAATATAAATGAGATCCCAGTGTCACGCACCAAGTAATTTAAAGGCAACTTCCAGCAGGAAGGGGTGTCATCCCAGCGCTTGACACTGGAACTTGACTACAAATAAGTATGCTGTTTCGATGAAATTGTGTAATAGAAACTGGATTCCAGTGCTTGACACAGGTTTGTGTTTATAAATTATATGCTAAAAGAATTTGAAATTGAACCTTTATTAAAAGATAAAGCTCCGCATCAAACTAAGGCTATTGTTGCAATGTCCGGGGGAGTTGATAGCTCCGTTGCTGCAGCACTGCTGTATAACCTTGGGTACGAAGTGATAGGTGTGACTCTTCAGCTCTATGGCAGTGATGGTAATGCGAGAAAGGGTGCATGCTGCGCTGGACAGGATATTTATGATGCCAAATACGTGGCTGAAAGTGTTGGCTTTCCCCACTATATTTTAAACTACGAGGAAATATTCAAAAAGGAAGTAATAGAGGATTTTGCAAATACCTATATGCGTGGAGAAACTCCCATACCGTGCGTAAGGTGTAACCAAACAGTAAAATTTCGCGATCTATTGCAAGTTACAAAAAATCTTGGTGCGGATGTACTCGTAACAGGACATTACGTAAGAAGATTAGAAGAAAATGGTGAGGTAAAGTTGTGCAGAAGTATTGATAAAAGTAAAGATCAAAGTTATTTTTTGTTTGCAACTACTGAGGAGCAGTTAAAGCTTTTGCGATTTCCATTAGGTGGGTTCTATAAAAGTGATATAAGAAAATTAGCAAAGTATTTTGGCTTACAAATTTCTGAAAAGCCGGATAGTCAAGATATATGCTTTGTTTCCGAAAGCTATAGTAAAACAATAGCTAAATTAGCTCCACAATCTGTGCAGAAAGGTAAAATAGTAGATATTCATGGAAAAGTGCTAGGTGAGCACAGCGGCATAGTAAATTTTACAGTGGGACAGAGAAGAGGCCTCTGCATCGCACACAATGAGCCTCTTTACGTGATAAAAATTAATACAGAAAATAATGAAGTTGTAGTAGGCCCGATCAATGCTCTAATGCAAAAAAAGATATTGGTCAAAGAGTTAAATTGGTTAGAACAACCAAAAGAAGGCATGGAAGTAACTGTGAAGCTTAGGTCATCACATGCAGGAAGCTTAGCGACAATATATTCAACTGACGAAAAGAACAAAGCCTGTGTAATTTTAAACGACGATTACTTTGGCATCAGTCCAGGTCAAGCCTGTGTAGCATATAAGGGCGAACAAGTTATAGGTGGAGGTTGGATATGCTCCTAACTTGGTGGTTTAATTTTTTAATGCAGAATGTAAACATACAATAAAATTTATTGCTGTTTTATCCTATATTCTTTATACTATAAAGATAATTATTATATTGTGGACTAGAGGGATGGTTAAAGAAGTTGAAGAGTTAATAAAAATTGTTGGTAAGGGCAATTTACTAGAAGCCGCATTTATTCGTTTGGGCAGTTTTCAACATGCTGACTTACATCATTGCATGGATTACAGAAATCATATAGGTCTATTCGAATTCATTAATAAAAAAGAACAAGAGCCATTAGATAAATATTTTAACTTAAAATTTAGTCTACAAGGATTGTTTTTAATTTATGTTCAAGCTTATAGAGTTCTTGCAGAAAATGCTCAGTTCAATACTCAAGAAGTAATTGATAAAATATATGCTGCAGTTGAAAGTAAAAAAATACCTACTCTTTGTGACACTTCGAAGAAACTGCTAAGGGAAATTGTAGATCAAGTAGAATTGACAGAAGATCAAAAAAAACTAAAGCTTTTTAATATTCTAGCAAATCCGAAAGGTGAAGCTCTATTTAACAATAATGATGACTTTGAGAAACAAGTACTCAATAATATTAAAAAGTTACTCAAAATAAGCTATGCAAATGAATTTGATAAAGAGTTTAGCTTATGTAAAGAGGTAATAAATCATTATTACTCGATTCACAGTATAAAAATAGATAAAGACATAGCATTACTATTTTCTAGTTATGGTATATTTTCTACATGTACTGGAAATGGAGATATTTTATCACTCAATCAATATATTAATGAGAAAGCTAGAGTAATCAACACACCACTGTATTACAGTTACATCTTACAGTTAATAAAGGTATTAAGAAAAATTGAGTTACCGTATAGAAATGGATTCACCAAGTATACACTTAATTATAGAGGTATAAGTGAATTGAACGGGACATTTACAGCTGCAAGAGAGCAAGACAGTCAAGATTCTCTATATCCTAAAAATATCAAACGTACTCTAGAGCAACTACTAAAAAACCAAAATAGTGATGCATTTGAACAATTAGTAACAAACCCTGAGAATACGTATTACTCAGTGCCACAAAGTGAATGCAGACTAAACTCTAGTATCAGTAACAAAAAAAACAAAAATCATAAAAACACATTTTGTAAATTAGCTTTAGGTATGTTTATATTGTCTATTGGATTATATACTGCTGATTATTTCTTTATGGAGCAAAAGTTATTCAACTCAATAACAAATATTTTGCCACAAAATAATCTCATCAATTTCATAGTTGCTGCAGTACTTACTATCGTAATAGTATATGCTTTATTTCAACTACTAAAATCACCTCAAGAACCGCCACATTCAACGATCAATGATACAACTATTAACAGTTTTGCAAATGGTCCTATTCAATCATGAATCTCTACTTATGAATGATAAATGTAGCACTTTTAAAGTGTATGCTATATAATATCTTCTCTTGAATAACGAGGTAATCCATGGATTTAAGCAAAGTAACAACAAAACCAGATGAAATAAATGTAGTAATTGAAATAAGTGCAAATGCTGAGCCTGTAAAGTATGAATTTAATAAAGAGCTTGGGTTGTTACAAGTTGACAGATTTTTGTCTACCTCAATGACTTATCCTTGCAATTATGGGTTTATACCAAATACCTGCGCAGGTGATGGTGACCCTGCGGATGTTTTGGTGCTAACTCAATTTCCTTTAGCGCCTGGAGTTTTGATATCGGTGCGTCCAGTAGGTGCATTACTTACCAAAGACGAGAAAGGAGAGGATGAAAAAATATTAGCTGTACCTATCTCCAGTGTTGATAGCTATTATGACAATATAAAAAACTATTCTGATTTATCTAAAAACTTACTAGATAAAATAGCTCATTTCTTTTCTCATTATAAAGATTTAGAAAAGGGAAAAACGGTGACAGTTGGAGAATGGGCTAATGTGGAAAAAGCAAAAGAAATCATTGAAAAAAGTAGAAATTAGTTTGCGTTGATTTAGCCTTAAATTACAGTTATTCGGAAAAATGTTGTTGTTTTTAATGGGTAAATATTGGTATCCGTTCAGGATAGCGGTAAGGTAGTATAACCATAGAGTAAAAGTGAGTTTACAACAAATGGTGTCATCCCAGTGCTTGACACTGGGATCCAGTCCTTTCGCACAAAAAACGTTGTAAAGTAACTTGGTTGGATCCCAGTGTCAGCTACTCTGATGACAAGACAGGTTTCAATATTTGCATGCATCTGGACAGATACAAATATTGCAATTAAAAGCATTAGACAGGCAGTAAAGGTCTTGATATTATAGTAATAATTTGGAAGGGTGGCCGAGCGGCTGAAGGCGGCGGTTTGCTAAACCGTTATACGATTGAAAAGTCGTATCGAGGGTTCGAATCCCTCTCCTTCCGTATATTATTGTTTAGGTATTCATTACAGTAATTTCACCCTCTTTTTTAATTATTAAAAAGTTAGCTAGCGTTTATTCAGTATTTATTATAGAATTAGTTATTAGCTAAATAATTTTATATGCATAAAATACTAATTTTGATATTAATAATGCTGCCGCTTAGGTTACTTGCAACTGAGATTGAAATTGTTGCAGATGTAAATGGTGAGCCAATTTCAAATTTAGATATCGAAAGACGTATAAACTTCATAAATTCATTGCTTGGCACTCAGAAGATTAATCAAAAAGAGGTAAAATCTCAAATTCTAAGACAGTTAATAGACGAAATTATCATTGTCAGCGAAGCACAGAAGATGAATATAGAATTGAGTAACGAGGAGTTAAATAATGCTGTCACGTTATTCTTAACTCAAAGTTTAAAACTTAAGGCTGATGAAGTTGATCAATACGTAAAAAAGCATAATATAGATCTCAATACCCTAAAAAAACAAATAAAGTGTCAGCTGCTGTGGAACAAGATTATTGAAGTAGGAGTTGTACCGCTTATTAATATCAGCGATCAAGAAGTGGATGATGCAAGAAAGCAAAAAGAGAAGTCTGATTACCTTATTACGTTTCAGGAGTTCATAATTCCCGATCAGAAGATAGCTGAAGACTTAGTAAAAAAATTACGTACCAGTAATAATCCAGAATCTTCAATAAAGATGAGCAAAGCAACCGTTAATTTAAGTCAGCTAAAAGGTAAACTCAAGGACGTTTTGGAAGGATTAGAAATCAGTGATGTAGCAGGTCCGGTTAGTTTAAGCGAAGGTTACTCTGTTATAAAAGTCATAGATAAGGTACAGCTCGATCATACACTGCTGAAAAGTACTTTAAAACTGAAACAGGTTGTAGTTGAAGGTTCAGAAAGTTTACTCTCTAGTTTTAAGGAGCAAAAGGTCAGTTGTTTAAATTTTGACAAGTTAGCAGATGATTTCAAGTTGCCAAGCGTAAAAGAGTTTGAAATAAAAATGCGAAATTTAAATCCTGATTTACAGATTTTATTTAGTAAAACAAATATGAATGAAATAGTAGAATTAAGAGAAAATAGCACTGCAAAGTTGATGATGTTATGTGATATCAAAAATAATGCAATGGATATAGAAGCAATCAAACAGGAAATGTATCAACAAAAGATTATGATACAAAGCAACCTGTTATTGGATAATATGCGTAAAAATGCAGCTGTTAGTTATCAGTTTAATTGAAGTTAGAGAGGTTTTCTACCCCATAAAAAGTTTATGAAGAATATAATGCTCATTGGCGGTGGAGTTGGAAATGCAGTGTTATTTTCGATAGGGAAGGCATGTCTTGAAAACAATCATAAGGTTTTATATTTCGCTGGCTATAAAAAATTAAGTGATGTATTTAAACGAGCACTGATAGAACGTGCATCAAGTGCAGTAATTTGGGCATGTGAAGAAGGATTGATAGAAACAAGCAGAGAACAGGATAAATCCTTTCATGGTAATATAGTTGATGCAATAATCTCATATCAGCAAGGAAAGTTAGGTAAAATTACTATTAATTTAAACACTATAGATAAAATCATCACTATTGGTTCTGATAAAATGATGAAAGCTATAAATGAAGCTAGAAAAACAATTTTAAAGCCATATCTAAAACCAAAACACATAGCAATATCATCAGTTAACTCTCCTATGCAGTGCATGATGAAAGAAATCTGCGCTCAATGTATTCAGCAACACATAAATAAGGAAACAGGAGAAATAAGTTTTGTTTATAGTTGCAGTAATCAAGACCAGGATATGGAGCTTGTTGACTTTGATTTTTTAAGTGAGCGCTTGAAGCAAAATAGTTTACAAGAAAAGCTCACTGCAAAATGGATAGAACATGTTCAAAGACACTAAACAGCACAAAGAGGAACTAAGGAAGCAATATAGAACCATAAGAAAAGATGTTGATGAAAGTTATTCCAGTTATGCAGCAAGTTCCCTTATTAATCTCTTTAATCAGAACTTAAGCTACGTTAAAGGTAAAACAATAGCAGCGTACATTCCAACAGACGGAGAAATTAATGTTGTGCCTTTGATGCATCATTTACTCGATTTAGGATATAAAGTAGCAATTCCTAATAAAAATAAGTTATTAAAATTTGAGGAATGGAATAAAGCAGATGAAGATATAATCCCCGATACAATCATTACTCCTGTTATTGCTTTTGATGATCATTTTAATAGGTTAGGTTTTGGCGGTGGTTGGTATGATGAAATGATAAAAAAATTACGGCCACTTGGAAAAATATTTATAGGTGTAGCCTATGAGAAGCAATATTGTAAAAATTTACCTGTAGAAAAACATGATCAAAAATTGGATATTATAATCACTGAGATGTGTGTTAGATGTAGAAGTGGATTGCTCAAAAAAGTGGATAGAAAGGAGTAGCATAGTCTCCCTCTTTCTGATAGTAATTGCTTATCTGTTCAGATGCATGCAAATATTGAAACCTGTCTTGTCATCAGAGTAGCTGACACTGGGATCCAACTAAGTTACTTTACAACGTTTTTTGCACAAAAGGACTGGATTCTAGTGTCACGCGCTAGAATGACATCAACTTTTAAATTCCAGTTATGCAAGAAATCTATTCATTTGAAACTTGTTTGAGAAACGTAGCTATAAAAACCGCAGGTACCAGTTGGTTTTTATTAGCTAAAGTAAAGGTCAAATATCTGGAATTCTGAACATAAAATCCCCCTGTGAAAAAAAGATTAGAAAAAATGCAGTGCACATACGACAGAAATTAAGTATGTGTGTGTGCACCCACATACGCTGAAGAGGATACGCTACATTTTTTTGTTGTTTAATAGAAAAAGTCTGCAGACAAAGATAAATTTTTGAGCTCTAAAGATATCTCTAATTGTCATTATAATGAGATTTAAAATATGCGGAAGTAATTTTTTGTGTCCGCTTAGCAGGGTGGCAAAATAAGATAGACAGATACATTAAAACGCTCTTCAAATGTATCAATTCACTCCTTTCCTTTCTTCACTAACTCGTTCAGAACTTGGATTCTTCACTTCAGAATTTGGCTCCATTTGTTTAACTTTATCACCAACTATTTTTTCCACTTTCTCTATTTTATTATTACCACTGTCCATAATTGCAGGTAGAAAATCTTCCATCAAATTTAGCAATTTCTGCATATCTTCCTCATGAGTACTGAGGCCTTTTTCCAGAAGTCTGATCATATCAGCTTCTGAAAAATTTTGAATATTTCCATTCTTTACTAACTCTTGTATAGCAGATCGTTGCTCTTCATTTTTAAGCATTTTTATGATCCTTATTTTATTCTGGGCCTCTTTTGATTTTTCAGCGTTTTCAGGGTATACCATATCATCAATGAACTCTTTCTCTAATCTAGAGAAGTTAATCTTTTCCCAAGTCAATTCATCGATCACATCTTTCACAAAACTTTTCACTGCTTTTCCGCATTTAATTGCACCCTTTTTTACTTTACCAATACTTTTATCTGCATTTTCTTTTATTTCATCTCTATGCTGATATATGGCATAACCAATAGCAGCTATAGCCGCTATTGCTAAAAGCCCTAACAACGCTATTCCACCACCCAACAATGCACCAGCCACTCCCCCTATTGCTAATGTACCTACTAATGCACCTGTCAATGTTGTAAATGCTGCTCCACTTATAACTCCTTGAACTAACAGTTGGTTGCCTAAAGCTTCAAGTTTTTCCTCCATTACTAGATTTTTACCAACTTGCTCAGCTAGTTTTTTGAATTTTTCTCTTCCTGATAATTTTTTTGACACAGCTGTAAAAAATTTTTCGCTTTTCTCATTTTCTAATAAACTGATTATGTCTGCCTTTTTAATTGAATCTAAATTTTTCAGATCTTCATTTTGATCCAAAAACTTTCTTGCTTCTTCCTGTAAAGCTTTATCTCCTTGAATAATTTCAAATATACCTTGAGCAAGGTACTCGCTGTTACCAGTATCTACTGCACCACCTTGTACCATATTCAATTCCCATCAATTATAAATATGCCTAATTATATATACTAATTATTAATTATATTATAATTAACATAAAATAATTACTCCTTTCCAAATATGGAATTTGTATTACAATACCTAGATTATATGAAATCAAGGTATTTTATGGGTGAGAAAAAATTAAGAGCCGCTGTGGTTTTATCAGGATGCGGCCACCTCGACGGCACAGAGGTGAGAGAAGCAGTTTTAAGTTTGCTTGTGCTTGATCAGCAGGAAGTGGATGTTAAATGTTTTGCACCTGATATCAATATCACACAAGTTATGGATCACAAAACAAAAGAGGCGGTAAAAGAAAAAAGGAATGTACTTGTAGAAGCAGCAAGAATCGCAAGAGGTGAGATATATGACCTAAGAGAAGCTAAAGCTGAAAATTTTGACATGCTAGTCGTACCTGGTGGATATGGAGTTGCGAAAAATTTATCTGACTTAGCTGAAAATAAAACAGTAATGCCTGAGTTTGAAAGATTAGTCTCAGAGTTCTTTGTTGCAAAAAAGCCAATAGGAACTATATGTATATCTCCAGCCATTATTGTTTTAATTTTAAGTAGCAAAATAGGTAAAGAAGAAAGTAAGATTAAGGTAACTATAGGAGACGACAAAGACCAGTTGATAGAGAAGCTCGGCGGCGAACATATAACATGCGATACAAAGCTATCAATAGAAGACGAAAAGCATAATATATTTTCCTGCTCTGCTTATATGCGTAGTGATGAAAGTACACACTCTGTATATCAAGGAATAAAACACATGATTGACAGTATGGTGAAAAAAATTAATAAAAAAACCAAACAACCATTTCTCTAAAGTGTAGTTTCTTATACAATTAATTATGTCTGTTGCATTATTGTTGTAGCCAAAGTAATCTGTAATTGCTTATTAATGATAAGCTATATTTAGTATGTAAGTTTAGTTCTTTTTTTTATAGATATAAATATGTCAGATCTTTTTTATATTGAAAGTGAGTGTTGTGTAGATGGTCAGTGTGATACTTATGCAGGAGAAGTGAGTATTAATGATGTCATGTTGGGCAAGTTTAGTCTAAATTCACACAGTGGGAAAAAAGCCATGGTAAATATAGACATCGTTACATTCGATATCCATATTGCTATGGATGGCCAAGATGGAAAGACAATAAAAAGAGACCTCAAGAGTCCCGAATTTGTAATTAAAGATGACGGTTCCTGGTATATTAATAAGAATCTTGGTAATGATAAATTTGAAATTATAGTAAAGCAGTCATGATATGAAACATAGTGAGCGGAGCTTACTTTTTAGCAATGTTTACATACTTACTTAAAAAATGGAGATTATCTTAGCTGAACCACGCGGTTTCTGTGCAGGTGTTAAAAGAGCTGTAGACATATTAGCAATCACTTTAGAGAAATACAAAAATGAACGCCAAGTTTATGTACTACACGAAATCGTTCATAATAAATATATAGTAGAGGGCTTTAAGAAACAAGGAGTGGTTTTTGTAAGCAGCATAGAAGACATTAAAGACAATAGAGGAATATTGATCTTCAGTGCACATGGAGTGTCGAAAAGTATAGAGGATGAGGCAAAAAGAAAGGGTGTTCAAGTGATTGATGCAACATGTCCATTAGTTAGCAAAGTACATAAAGAGGCAAAAAGGTATGAGGATAGTGGTAAAGAATTAATTCTAATTGGACATGAAAATCATCCAGAAGTTAAAGGAATTATAGGAAGAGTAAGTAATCCTATATCTCTAGTGCAAACTATGCAAGACGTATACAATTTACAAATCAAAGATCCAGATAATTTATCTTATGTAACACAAACCACGTTAAGTATTGACGATACCAAAGAAATTATTGCTACACTGAAGCTCAGATTTCCAAGCATTACAGGCCCCGACTTAAAAGATATATGCTATGCAACACAAAATAGGCAGAACGCTGTTAAAAAATTGGCTAAAATTACAGACGTAGTGTTAATTGTAGGAAGCAAAAACAGTTCAAATTCAAACCGTTTATTAGACCTGTGCATTTCCACAGGAAAAAGAGCCTATTTGATTGATAATTATAAATGTATGAACAAAAATTGGTTGCAGGGCGCAGAAAAAATAGGAATTACTGCAGGTGCTTCTGCTCCTGATATATTAGTTGATGAGCTAGTAAATTACTTAAAAATAAATATGAATACAAAAGTTTCAGTCATGCCAGATGGATTCACTGAAAATGTTCAGTTCAAGTATACTAAATGGTAATGTGCAACAACGTGCGTCAAATCAAGTCTTTAGCTTAATTCAATTTTCAGTCTGTTGGAGAATAAAATATCAAGCTGAGATATAATTAATCCTCGTTTGTCAGGTTAAGTTGTGTCTAGCACAAATATAAAAAACCTTCATCATACAAAAGGGTTAATATTACTACTAATTTTATCAAAAACTTATAATATAAGTAATATTGTCATCTAATGTTTAATGAATTTCAATAAATTACCTTTTTAATTCTAGATGAGTATACACTTTGTTAATATGTTTGGGTCAAAACCCAAAAGTAAGTTTATGCTTTCTATAGGAAAAGAAGGCACAATGTTACTATATTTTAAAAATGATACTTTAAATAAAAGATATTTTGCTAAGGACAAAAATAATAAAGCTGTTTCTGACTTAATTTCATGTCTTTCATCAGATAAAAAAGCACCCTTATATCTGGTTCTCAATCACACTGATCAGAACTATTTGCTACAGTCTATCCCAAGAGTAAATAGGATTAGTGCTTATCTATCAGCAAAAACAAAAGTAGAGCATTTTGCTCATAATAACGATATAAATTCTATTCTCTTGGTCGAAAAGCCGAATAAATTTAATCAAAACTGGTGGTATCTATTTGTTTCATCAAAAGCAAATCATTTAATAGAATATTGGTTGGACGTGTTTGTTGAAATAGGCTCTAACTTTAAAGGAATATTAATGTTTCCTATAGAACTAGTCAGTATAGCAAAAAAGATTCTACACAAAGATCCTAGTAACTGGAAAATTATAGTTGCTGCAACTAAAACAGGTGGCTATAGACAAGTGGTTCTTAAAGAGAACAAAATGATATTTACACGTTTAATACCATTTACTAATGATAATTTACCAGGAATCATTGCTGGTGAAATATATCAGGAAGTGAAAAATACAATTCAATCTTTAACTAAGTTTGGATTTGAAAAAAATGACCCTGTCGACCTCTGCATTATAGTATCAGAAGCTATTAAATCTAGTTTATCAGTTATAAATTTTTCAGAGAATAGTGTGAACATATTGACTCCATATGAGCTGGGTAAACTATTGGGGGCAGAATTAGCTATAAGCGAAAAAGATAGCTTTTGTGATACTACAATTTTGTTTCACAGCTTTAAGAATAAGCCAACAGATGTTTTTAATACAAAAGAAACTAAAGAATTTTATCTATTCAATTACCTTTATTTAAACTCTCCTCGGATTTTTCTATACCTCCTTTTGACTTTAATTGTAATTAACACCTTTTGTTTGCGGAATTTGTATTCGAATTTTAATATTGCTGATAATTTATCTGCAAAGCGGAGTGCTTTAAATAACAAACTAATAAAACTTAGCCAAAGCTATAATGTAAAAAAGATAGATGAAGTTTACGATTTTATTAATATCAATAATATTTTATCAAAAATAGAGTACTCTCCTCTCACACAAGTTAAGTATGTAGAAAAGCTAAAAGTACCAGATGTAGAGCTTCAATTATTTGAGTGGAATTATAATGAGGCAAAAAGTTATATTACCACAACTTTAAGGTTTAATTTTCAATCTGGTAAAGACATTTCTTATCAATACGAGAAACTACAGAAAAATTTAAACGATAATTTCCGTACTCATGATATTAGTATTTCTAGCTTACCTACTACTAAAGAGAAAAATCTATCTATTGATGTTGAAATAGGAGAGGCAATGTAGATTGATGACTATCTCTCAACTAAAAAGAAAAGCTACAATTCAGTGCATATATTACTTATTGTTATCTGTTGTATTAATAGGGTTATCAACGTGTTTTATTATCTATAACAAAAAGGTTTATAATAAAAATCAAACTGCAGCTGAAGAAATACGCTCTATTAATTTACAGATCATTGAAATTCAAAAGAAAGAAGTCGTTCTAAATAAAAACCTAGATTTATGGAAAAGAATTTCTTCTTCAAATTTACATAGTAGCAGATACATTACAAATTTAAATTTTGAGCTTAACAAGCTATATAAAAAACACTACATGTTAGAACCTGAAATATCAATTTCTATACCTGAAGAAGCTGAACTCCACAATAAAAGTGAACATACAAAAGTAATAAGAAGTGAAGTGGTTCTAAGTTTAAGCTCAATTAGCGATAAGCATATTTTTTTATTTCTACAGTCTATTCCAAATCTTCCTGGTTATGTTATGATCAGATCTCTTACCTTGAATAAGCAGAGAAATATAGATGCTAAAGTTATAAACCAGATTTTAAGTGGTAATATGATAGAGATAGTGAGAGCTAGTATAGTTTTTGATTGGTATACCATATTAAGTAGATGAATATAAAGTTGTTTTTTATTTTTACGCTGCTGTTTTTTAATGTTAGTGCATATTGCAATTGCGAAGATCTTGTAGAAAATATAGGGATTTGTAAAAAATATTCTTGCCAACAGCATATTAGTAATGAAGATTTTATTGAGCATAAAATATTAGGGTTAAATAGTGAAAATTTATGTGTATATATAGAAAGACAAGGCAATGATGAAATGGTCTGTCATCATTCTAATGATGGAATGATTATAGAAAAGAAGTACTTAAAAAGTATTTTAAAAGTTGGAAATCAAGAAATAAATGACTTCATTGATATAGCAAATTTGCGTGCGAAGGAGTGTTTTTTTATCAACAATTATTATATAGATCGAGACGATATAATAAAAGAGGCAGCAGAGAGTACTTTATCGCAATATGGTAGCATAAAAAGCATTTTTTTTGATGAAGAGCAGGTTAATAGAATAGTTAGTGAGATGGAAAAGTTTAACTTACAGTCTTCAGGAGTTACAGAGGAAGAAAATTTCAATTGTAAAGTAGTCAGTTTAGATTCAATTTTATACTTTTCCCCCGATACATGGAAAATATGGGTAAATGGAAAGTTGTTTATAAATACTAAGGATTTAAAAGTGCACTCAGTAACTGAAAATTATGTAACTTTTTCATGGGCTGTAAACCAAAAGATAACAAAAGAACGGATAAGCAATTCTAAAAATGTACATTTTGGACATGGAGGTATTATGTTTACGCTTTATCCAGAACAAAAATTTGATTTAGATAGTTTATCTATTAAATAATCTAATACATCTGCGCTTGTAGCTCAGTTGGATAGAGCGTTGCCCTCCGGAGGCAAAGGTCGCGGGTTCGAATCCCTCCAAGCGCGTTTTTAATTAAATTTGACAATAATACTCTCACATAAGATAATAAAGAGATTTATTTTAAAGCATAATTATGTCTAGTGGTACTATAAATAAAGTCATATTAGTTGGTAATCTAGGAAAAGATCCTGAAATTAGGACTACACAAAATGGAAAAGAGATGGCAAGTTTTTCAATAGCCACGTCTGAAAGTTGGACTGACAAATTTTCTGGTACGCGCTCTGAAAAGACAGAATGGCATAATATTGTAATTTTTAGTGAAGGATTAGTAAAAATTGTTAAGGATTTTGCGCGCAAAGGTAGTAAAGTTTACGTTGAAGGTTCTCTGAGAACTAGAAAATGGACTGACCAAAATGGTAGCGAAAGGTATACGACAGAGGTGGTGCTATATAACTTTAATAGTGCCCTTACCCTTTTAGATTCACGAAACAGTATGTCAAACTCTGATTACAAGCCAAGTGAATACAAACAAAATGAAACAGAACAAAAAGATAAACACGGAAGTTTTGACAACGATATAAAAGACGAACTAATCGATGATGAAATACCATTTTAATAACTTCAATTGAAATCTACATTTTTATGGACTGCTTGTGTTACTCCTTTTAATTGCAGTGGAGATAGTATAGATTACCAAAGCTTGCAGCGTTTACTAACAATGCAAGCTGAAACTGAAAATGGTGTAGTGTTGCTAGGTAGCACAGGTGAAAGCTTATCACTTACTGATTCTGAAAAGCGCACATTAGTTGAATTTGTATGTGAGCTAAAATTAAATACGAAAATTATAATTGGTGTACCAGGAGTGAATCTATATCAGACTCTTGAATGGCTTGATTTTTGCAAGGGTATGCCTATTCATGGCTATCTAATGACAACTCCCATTTATGCAAAGCCTGGAATCATGGGGCAAACTTTATGGTTTGAAAAGCTGCTTGAAAAAGCACATGTGCCAGCCATGCTTTACAATATTCCATCAAGAGCAGGAGTGAGTCTTCACGCTGAAACTGTACGCAACTTATCCAGCCACGAAAAATTTTGGGCTATCAAAGATTCAAGTGGCACCGTTGATACTTTAACTCAGTATAAGAAAGTTGCACCAAATATTGAGGTCTTTTGCGGAGATGATAATATGATACCCGATATGGCTGCTAAGGGTGCGGCTGGTCTGGTTTCTGTTGCTGCCAATGTTTGGCCACGTGTAGTACATGAATATGTTAAGCAATGCATGAGTGGCGAGAACCCTCAGGCAGACAGTTGGCAACAAGCTTGCAAAACTCTATTTACTGCCAGCAATCCAATACCTACTAAAGCACTCTTGCATGACATTGGGCTTATAGAACACAAAACTGTCCGCCTACCACTCAGCACAGAAGACTTGCCTTCTGTTGAAACATTAAGGCAAGCTAATAAAATGATTCTTGGATGGGAAAATCAACTAGCTATGCAGGATTAGGACTTGAGCGGATAATTCAATTATACTTAACACAAAAAAATGGGCTAAATCCTCTTCAAAAACTTCTATCTATCGTTTCTTAAAATACTCTCCTGTACATATACCCATCAACAATCTTCACATCGCTATCAACTGAGCTACCTGACTGTTTATTTCCTTTGTATATCTCCCCATCAACAATTTTCACATCGCTATCAACTGAGCTACCTGGCTGTTTATTTCCTTCTGGAAAAAAGCTCTCAATTACTTTATCAATTAAGAAATTTAAAGGAATACAAGCAATCACACTCACTACAAAAGTTAAAGCACCTATAGCTGCTGGTGATGTAAAACCAAGAGCAACTAGTCCTGCTCCAACTCCAAAAGAAACACCAATACTACTGATAGTATGTGCATAATTTTTAATTTTATATTCAGTGCTGTTGCTATATTCTCTCAAAATTTGTTCATGTTTTTCGGACATGCCTTTTGGTATATAATTGAGATTTGTAGTTTTTGAGAAAAAACAAGCCTTGATTAAGCCTACTAATAACATTGCAGAACCAATGATTCCACCTGCAATGAGAGGTGGCAAGTTAACATAACTTAGAGCTAAACCTGCAAGAGCCCCGGTACCAGCTGCCATTCCTAGTATTAGTGTTACTACTACTCCTCCTGTTAATATTACTAATCCTAGTTCCAGTTTTGATTCAATTTTCTTTTCTAGGTTACTTTTTGCTTGCCTTGCCTGTTTTAGTTGTGTTCTTGTATAGCCCATAATATTTACCCCCATTTAAAATTAATAATATAATAATAGCATTTTTAGTTTATATAGTCAATTTATTAAGTAATTTTAATTGACTTTCAGCACACTTTAGCCTTATATGTATGGTCCCAGAGTGTAATGGTATATAAAATATGAGAACAAAATGCCATTAAAGGAGAACTTATGATTACTGGATATATCAGAACAACAGAGACAATTCATAAAGCAATGTAAACTTTCTAAGTACTATAACCTCAACTCTAAAACTATTGTAAAACAGAAAAAAGCATTCATTTAAAAGAAAAATAACAGCTCCATATACTATTGAAGTGATAATACTTATAATGTTAGATGTGACACCAAATCTAATTTGAAATATAACTTATTTACTTAGCTTCTTTTGAAACTACTGTGAACATAATATCTATAGATAAAACATTGCATTACCACGCCACTAACGAGTAGCAGAATGACAAGTTTTTCAAACTAGTCCGGTATAAAAATCTCAGTCAGTTTAGCTACAGCTGTATGCTTTTAACTCTCCCAAAAAGAAAATTAACCATGTGAAATTCTTGTTGATATGACTTAATGAATAATTATTTTAGGTTACTAAGTTATTTAAGAAACTTTGATAATATTTAGCCCACTTACTTTTCTATTTTCCATGTCACGATGAGCCTCTATTATTTCATCAAATTTATATTTTTTATTAATTCGTACAATTAAAAGTTTTTTTCTTATCATTTCAAAAATTTCCATTGCAGTAAGCACTAACGTAAGTCTATTGTGCTTGTAGTGATATATCGAAGTTCCAGCTGCAAATAACGAACGCGAACTAAGTAAAGAGAAATTAATAGGAGCATTACCTGATATCTGCCCATAGGAAACATATATGCCAAACTTACCTAAAGATTCAAAAGAGAGCTTGCTTGTAGCGTAACCTATAGGGTCATACACTGCACCTACTCCTCTATTTTTCGTAATCTCCATGATTTTAGAAACGAAGTCTTTATCATTGTAGTTTATTGCGTATGTGCAGCCACTTTGTAAAGCTATCTTCATTTTTTCGTCAGAGCTTATAGAACCTATCACTATACCTTTTTTATCCTTTGCCCATTGGCATATTATTTGCCCCAAACCACCATTAGCTCCATGAACTAGTACAAAAGCACCAGGCCTGATTTTATAAGATTGATTAACTAAATAGTGAGCTGTCATACCTTTAAACAATACTGCAGCAGCAACTTCATCAGGTATATCATTCGGAATTTTTATCAAATATTTCTGGTGTACAATGCGCTTTTCACAATATGCCCCTGGAGGAGCTGTGCAATATCCAACTCTATCTCCAACCTTAAGTCCATCACTAATTTTTTTACCAAGCTTTTCAACAACTCCTACTGCCTCTACTCCAAGTACTGATGGCAGATCTTTAATTTTGCGTGTACCTTTTCTGTGTTCTAAATCATAACGATTTAAGCCGATAGTTGTATGACGTATTAAGACTTCCTCATCTTTTGGCTCACCTATGCTCTTATCTACAAATTCTAATACTTCTGGCCCCCCAGTTTTTTTAATTTGTATAGCTCTAACCATGATAAATGTAAGACAAAAACTTTAATTATGTTATCTAGCAATTAATATTTTTGCAAAATGTTATTTAGAGTTTATACACTACATAAGCGTATTGTTAATAGTTTTGAGGCACAAATTATCATGAACAGAGAAATTTGGCTTTATGGTGTTTTATTCAATGTGTTGTGCAAAGTGGATGAAGATAATGATTTGGATGTTAACAATGTAATAAAAAAAATAAAAGAAAGGTTAGAATATAGAATACAAAAATCAGATAAAAAAAGAGATTATTGTAAATATTTATATACTTCTTGGGAAAAAAAAGGATTTGATATTAATCACCAATTTGACTTGAAAGATTATGATGGCTTTCCAATAGATAGTCTTTTTTCTATTGCCATTAATTATAAATTATACACTTTAACAAATTTAGCGCAAGTTTTAATAAAAGCAGGAGCTAATGTGCAAAATGAAAAAGGATATTTACATGCCTGCGTTTTGGCTCGTTCTCCAGATATATTAAAAGCTCTCATAAAAGCGGGAGTAAATGATAACCCAAATGAAAACTATGGTGGAAATACCGCTTTAGACTATGTTGCTAAATTATATGGTAGAGATAAGTCAACGAAATCCAAGGATTGCTGTAAAATTCTAATTGAGCATACATTAGAAAAAAAACCCAACATAGAAATACCAGATTCTGTAAAAAATAATAAGGAGTTGGCTCAATGTTGGAATGCTTGTGAAGCAAATAATGAAGGATGGGAATTAGCAACAACGAACACTGAAACACAAGTAGTCAGTGTGCAAAAAGCAAATAAGAGCTCCTGCTCAATTCAATAGATGTATCGTACAACCTTGTTCGGATTACAATAGGAAAAGGTTTGTTATTTAAGCTTAAAAAACGTATATGATAGTGTTATTTCACTTAAATCTTTTGTACTATTGTCACGCATTATTTCAGGGTCTACGTAAAAGGATACGGGCATAGCCGCTTTTTGTTTTGGTAGCAGCATTTGCTCTTCAAAACAAAAGCATGCAACTTTATTGAAATATTTACCTGCTTTAAAAGGTGTGACATTATACACTGCCATTCCAAAAGAAGGCTGATCAGATAAATTTTTTGCATAATAAAATACTAAACTTTGTTGCCCTATATTTGTATCGATGTAGTTAGTTTCTGATTTAAATTCCCAAGGCAGACCTGATATTATATCAGCATTAAGGTGAACCCTGATTTTTTGGTCAGTTGCATTTATTGTTGCATTAGTTACTTTTCTCGTTGTGCCACCATATCCAGTAGCTTTACAAAAGATGCTATACAACGGTACTGAAGCATATGCAAGACACAGCATCAATACCACTAAAGATATTAGGAGGAAAACTATAGAACTTTTATTGTTTCCCCTTAAAAAGGAAATCATCTAATCCTTATTGTTGAACAAGTTAAGTAACCTGAGTAAATTGAGGAATATATTGATGAAGTCAAAGTAAAGATTAGTTGCACCAAGTATTGCCAGCTTAGTAGTTGCAACTTCTGAGCCATCATTATATCTATAATAAACATCTTTGATTCTCTGAGCATCGTATGCGGTCATTAAAGTAAACACTATCACTGATACAAACGATATTGCAAAATAGAGAGGACTGCTTCCAAGAAACAGATTAACTATAGATGCAATGATTAACCCCCAGATTCCCATAATCAAAAAAGAACCCATGCTGGTAAGATCTTTTTTTGTAGTATTACCATATAAAGCCATAGAACCAAACATGATCGATGTAATGAAAAATGCTCTCGCTATATTTTCTGCAGTATAAATTATAAAAATATGAGATAAAGAAATTCCCATTAAAACTGAGAATAGAAAAAATACAGTAAGTGTTGACTGAGCACTTAGGTGTTGAAGCCTAAAAGACATATAAAACACCAATGCAACTGGAGATAGCATTACCACAAGCGATAGAACAGGATTGGAATAAATCACCTGGAAAAGACCAGAAAACACTGTTAAAAACGCAACAAGCCCTGTAACACCTAAAGCTAAAGCCATATAATTGTATACTTTAGTTAGGTAACTCCTGAGTCCAGCACTATAATAAACGCCCTGAGAGCGAATATCCTGTTCGTTTTTCATATAAGACATATGTAACTCCTTATTATCTCTTGATGATATATTATAATACAATACAGCGTTTTTATCAAGTATAAAATGACATACTACAATTGAATGGTGTGGTATGCAATTAGAGAATTTCTTCCATAACTATAAGCAAATCGGTTTTCAGCAGCATTTAACTATTATAACAACCTCTGGCAATAGAAATTACTTTCACCATTCCCTCTATCATGATTTAAGGGGAATGGTGAAAGTAGTTTTTGCATTTACTAAAGCATTCTTCTTATAGATACTATACCAACAATCCACTATTTTTTCTATGTCTCGCGGTTTAACCTCCGGACCTATACTGATTCTAATTGAACATTCTGCTTGCTCTTTTGTTGCTCCCATTGCAAGCAAAACATGAGAAGGCCCAACTTTTCCAGAAGAGCATGCAGAACCATTGCTGACTGCAATATTATTTAAGTCAAAATGCATGAGCTGCAGATCATTCTTTACCCTCGGCATATAAATAAAACTTGTATTTGGCAATCTTTCAGAATTTCTGCCAAAGATCTTGATATCACTGACAAGACTTAATAATTCACACTCCAATTGATCACGCAGCTTCTCCACTTCATTCATTTTTGATAGAAGATCTGGAATGTTTTGCAATGCAGCAGAAAGACCTGCAATTGCAACAATGTTTTCTGTACCACCACGCAATCCTCTTTCTTGCCCACCACCTATTATAGTAGGTTCTATTACAAGCTTTTTGTCAAATATTAAAACTCCACTACCTGCTATACCACCAAATTTGTGAGCAGATAAAGTAAGTAAATCCACTCCTAAATCTTCCATATTTACTTTGATTTTCCCAACACTTTGAGCAGCGTCAGTGTGACAGATTGCCCCGAATTTATGTGCTATTTTAGCTATTTCCTTAACAGGCTGGATAACTCCAGTTTCGTTATTAGCCATCATCACTGAAATTATTACTTTATTCCCTTCAAGTTCGCTTAGAATTTTCTCTAGCTCTAAAAAGTCAACAATACCCTCTTGATTAACGGGTATTATATGTGGATTACATGCAGAATTAAGAATTGAAGGATGCTCTGTAGCTGAAATTACATGCAGATAGCCTTTCATTCCTCTCATGACGAGGTTGTTTGCTTCAGTTGCACCAGACGTAAAAACTATTTCTTTATCATCTGGAATGCTAAGAGCATCACGTACGTTATCTCTTACCTCTTTAAGAATCTTCCTCGCTTCTTGTCCTCTTTTATGCAGAGATGATGGATTTAGTGTTTGTTTTGACAAAATCTCAAGTATACTTTTTTTTACATTTTTACTCACTGGAGCAGTTGCATTATAATCAGCATACACGCAACTACTTTCTTCCAGAGAGAATAAACTCACAGGCTTATTTGTCACTTACCATTAACCAATTATGTATGTTAACTTTAACACGATAAAAAATTTATTGCAAAAACAGTGAAATTAATACATAATTAATAAATAATTTACATTATCAAGCCCTGTCAAAACAGGTTTTTATTAGGAGCAATCATGGTAGAAGTCTTTTTAAATAATGCAACAAAAAAGATAGAAGGTAGATATCATCAAAGCAAAGATACCAATGCACCAGTTGTGCTAATTTTACATCATCACCCTCAATATGGTGGTAGTATGGATAGTAAGATTATACATACTATATATGAATCTTTTATCGATAATAACTTTTCTGCATTGACAATTAATTTTCGTGGTGTCGGAAAATCTACCGGAACTTTTGATAAGGGTATAGGAGAATTAACTGATGCTGCAGTAGCTATTGATTGGCTTCAGGAGCATAACTCTAACAACGTTCCAATTTGGATAGTCGGTTTTTCTTTTGGATCATGGGTAGCTATGCAGTTGACAATGCGCCGTCCAGAGATAGTAAGTTTTGTTGCCCTTTCTCTTCCAGCAACTAAGTACGATTTCTCTTTTCTCTCTCCTTGCCCAGTTCCTGGACTTATAATACAAAGTAATAATGATACAATTTCAGAAGAAAGCGATGTAACAGAATTAGCACAAAGGTTAATAAATTCGGTAAAAAATAACCATATGGAATACCATATAGTAGACGATACTAACCACTTTTTAAGGGATAAAGAAGAGGAAGTAGCTCAAATTATAGATAATTATATAAAACTACGCTTAAACAGTGCAGTCACTTCCTCCAAAAAAGTTAAAAAAGAGATAAGGGTAAAAGAATATGCCTAACTTTACAAATGAGAGAAATGAACGTATTAATATAAATAAAAAAAGTCTTGTTATGTTTAGGCAATTATTATTTCTCGTTTTAGCAATGTTTATGCTGTCAGGATGCTTTCTAAGTAAACAGCGTAAGTTAAAGAGTCCGTGTATAAAAAATAATGAAAGCATTTCATGCGAATTATACTCCGTTAATGACCATTGGTTAAATAAGTACAAGTTATAGGTAGCTTTGTATTGTACTTGTTTCTTCCATTTACAGCTTTACTAATGATCGGTTTTTTAACTGAAAAATGTGATCTGCTTTTTCTGCAAGGATATAGTTGTGTGTTACTATAAGCATAGAGCTGTTATTTTCCTTTACATATGAATGTAACAGCAAAAATACATTCAAAGAATTTGTTGGGTCTAAATTTCCCGTTGGCTCATCTGCAAGTAAAAGCTTTGGAGAGTTTACAATGCTTCTTGCAATTGCAACCCTCTGCCTTTCTCCACCAGAAATTTCAGATACCATACTACTTGCTTTACTTTCCAAACCAAATTTTTCCAATATTGCTTGCGATTTTTTTTTTGCTTCAGCTTTGCTTCTTCTTGCAATAAGCTGAGGAAGCATAACGTTTTCCAACACTGATAACTCTTGTAATAAATAGTGAAATTGATAAACAAAGCTAAGAAAATTTCTTCTTACATGAGTTTTATATTTATTGCTGGCTTGCGTACAATTTACTCCATCTATTGTCACTACACCTAAAGTTGGCTTATCCAATAGGCCTGCAATTTGCAATATAGTTGTTTTTCCTGATCCTGAACTGCCGATCAATGCAACTACTTGCCCTCTTGTAAGACTCAGATTGATATCTTCTACAATAGCAGGACTTTTTTTGAAGCTCTTACTCACAGAAGCTAGCTCTAGTGCTACATCACTGTCCATATTATAAAAAGATCCAGGAGGGAGAATTAGACCGAGAAACTGTTACCACACCCACATCGAGACTTAGCGAGAGCATTCTTGATTTGAAAACCAGAACCACTTAGATCTTCAGTATAATCTATAGTTGAATTATTTAAAAATTTCGCTGAACAATTATCAACCATTAACACAGGGTTTCCATTCTCATCATTAATTACTATATCTTTACCTTTTTCACTAAAACTGGAGTGGCTTCTATAATCCTCGCTATCTTCGTCACCGTCAAAATCGTCGTCTTCATCATCGTCAAAATCGTCACCCAAAGACATCTTCTTATTTATTTGATCCATAAGAAAATTATACTTGAAGCCAGAGCATCCACCACCTGAAACTGCAACCCGCAAAACAGAACTCTCATCTCCTTCCTGTTCTACAAGGGAGTGGATTTTCCTTAATGCATTGTCAGTTAAGCTAATATTGTAATCTGTTGACATAACAACCACCGTTCATTATTGATAACCTATTATAGTAGAAATTTTACATGTCAAACAATAATTTTCTATTAAGTTACGCGTGCTTTCCAAATAAAACAAAAGGAAGAAATTTTAAAGAGCCAGAAGATGAAAATCGCAGCTGCTTTCAGCGTGATAGGGACCGCATTATTCACTCTAATGCGTTTAGGAAATTGGGGTACAAAACACAAGTTTTTATCAATTATGAGCATGATTACTATCGTACTCGGCTAACTCATAGCCTTGAAGTTGCACAAATTGCAAGATCCATCGCACGCAGGCTCAGATTAGATGAGGACATCACCGAATGCATAGCGCTTGCACATGACCTTGGTCATCCTCCATTTGGTCACACAGGTGAGAATGCTCTAGTTCAAGTTGATAAGGAGAAGTATGAGTTTGATCATAATGTTCAAGCTATAAGGATTTTAACTTATCTTGAACAAAAACATGCTGATTTTGATGGTATGAATCTAAGTTGGGAAGTGATTGAAGGCGTTGCAAAGCATAACGGTCCTTTACTCGGTCAAAATGCGGTATCTCAAACAAATAATCAGCTGTTATTAGAATGCAATGAAAAATATGATCTAAAGCTTGAAGAATTTTCAAGCATTGAAGCACAAGTTGCTTCGATTGCTGATGACATCGCTTACAGTGTGCATGATCTTGATGATGCACTCAGGGCAAATTTAGTAACCATCGCAGATTTGCTCGATGTTCCTTTAATTGGCAAAATGTTCAAAGAAGTAAAAAGCGAACATTCAGAATTGGCTCAAAGCAAACTCATACATGAATCACTGAGTAGAACTATAGGAATTATGATAAATGATGTCGTTTTTCAGACTGAAAGAAATATTAAAGACTACAAAATAAAAAGCGTAGAAGATGTAAGGAGCTTGAATAATATGCTAGTCACATTTTCACCAGAAGTTGCAAATGCCACAAAAGAGATGAAAAAATTCAACATGGAAAAAATATACAGAAGTTATAAACTGGCCAGAACAATGAACAAAGCAAAACGTATAGTACAGGAGCTTTTTCAATGTTTTTATGAAAACCCAAGGTTATTACCCACAGAGTGGAACAAACTTGCTTGTGAATCTCAGCGTTCAGTAATAATATGTGATTATATCTCAGGTATGACAGATAGATTTGCCATACACGAGCACAGAAGAATTTTTGATACCTCATACGAAATGACTTCTTTCTAATGACTGAAGATTATTTCATGTCGATCGCATTAAAACTTGCAGAAAAAAGTCTTGGAAGTGTTGCACCAAATCCCACTGTTGGATGTGTCATTGTAAAAGACGGTATGGTGATCGGTGAAGGCTACACAGGAATTGGTGGGCGCCCACATGCAGAAGTAGTTGCTTTGCAAAATGCTAAAGATTTAACTCATGGTGCAACTATGTACGTCACTCTTGAACCATGCTGCCACTTTGGAGTTACAGAACCTTGCACTGCAGAAATCATAAAATCAGGAATAAAAAGAGTAGTAATTGCAGCAATTGATCCAGATAGTAGAGTTTCAGGTGGAGGAATTAAAGCTCTGAAAGAAGCAGGAATTGAAGTTGAGCAAGGTATTATGCAAAAAGAGGCAGAAGTATTGAATGTCGGTTTTTTCACCACTAAAGAATTTCATAGACCATTCATAGCTTGCAAAATCGCAACAACTCTTGACGGAAAAATCGCAACATTTACAGGTGATAGCAAATGGATAACAAGTGAAGATACGAGAAATTGGGTACATGAGCTCAGAGCAAAATATGATGCAATTATGATTGGCAGTAGTACCCTTATCAATGACGATCCTCTCTTAACTTGCAGATTACCAGGACTCGAAGACAGGTCGCCAATAAGGCTAATTATCGATAGCCAAGGGAAATTGAAGGAAGAGCATAATATTGCAAAAACTGCAGACAAAATAACAACTTGGGTGATTACAAACAGAGAAATAGAGAAAAAAATAAAAAACATTAATTATTTGATAGTCAATTCAAATCACAAACCTCCTGTTATTCCAGATGTTACCCCAACACACTCTCCTGTCATTCCAATACCTTCTCCTGTCATCCCAGTGCCCAGACACTGGGATCCAGAAAACTTCAAGCAATTGCATAATGAAAACTGGTCACGCGCTGGAATGACATCGGAGCCTGACATTATCGATAAAGTCTGCCTAAAAGACATGGCATCAAAACTTGTTTCAGAAATTGGCATAACAAGGTTATTAGTTGAAGGTGGAGGAATATTAATTACAGAGCTATTAAAGCATAATTTGATTGATAGATTAATAATCTGTCGCAGTGGTAAAATTCTAGGCAATGATGCCACTCCTTTTATAGGAGATCTAGGGATTCAATCCATAAACAACTGCCATAAATTCAAAAAAGTAAAGATAATAGAGTTCAGTGAGGATGTAGTTGAGGTGTGGGATAGATCTTACGTACCTAAATGATAGAGAAAAGAAGTAGAGATAACTCTACCTCTTTTTTTCTCGATTTAAAACTGCTTACTTCTGAGCAATTTTTGATAGAGCTGCATTTACTGCAACCTCTCCTAATTTAGCTTGAACTTCATTCTTTAAAGCTTCAAGATCTTTATCACCTACCGCAACTGTTAATGACTTAGAATCAGGAGCCATAGCTAACTTTCCTTTCATTTCAGCAAGCTGACCTTCACCATCTACGCTAGTTAATTGTACTTTATAATTATCGTCAGCAACAGCAACGTGTTTAAATTTAACTTCAACTGATTTATTTTTTAGCAACACATTCAGAGTTACTTCATCACCAACATTTTTACCATTTGTTAATGCTTCATAATCATCTTTTGAAAGTTTCAGATGTAATTGCTTAACATCCTGCTAACTTTCGTCTTTAGTTGTTTCTTCAACAACTTCACCACTCTTTACCATATCAACAAGAAGAACAAAGAAATCTGTATCTTTAACATTCACTCCTATTTCTTCATTCTTATGCATTTGCTGATATGAAGCATAAGCTGCTGCGGCAAAATATACAGCGACAATGAACAGAACTGCAATTCCAGCAGGGCTAGCAATAAGTGCTAAAGACGCAGGTCCAGCAATTACTTTAGTAGCAATCAATAATGTTGTTATTGCTGCTGCTAAAGATGCAGTTGCAACTGTACTTTCAATACTCATTTTTGTTATGGGTGCTATATTTTTCAATTTCCATATAGTAGTCATAATTACTTCTTCCTTAATTAAGGTTAATAAAAAGTTAATTGTATATTAACAATGCACACTAGTCAAGCATTTTTATTAACAACTTAATATTTTATCTACTTTCTAAATTGTTACTAATTATGTAAGATTGATACATGGTAAATGGCTGGCTGAATCTTGATAAACCAACAGGAATGAGTTCTGCACAAGCTGTAACTCAAATTAAAAGGATTTTTGGAATAAAAAAAGCCGGACATTTGGGAACACTTGATCCTTTGGCTTCAGGTATATTACCGATCGCTCTTGGTGAAGCAACAAAAACTATACCGTATTTATCTTGTGACTTAAAGGCATACAATTTCACAATAAAATGGGGAAAACAAACAACTACGGATGATTTGGGTGGTGATATCATTAGAACTAGCGATATAAAACCCGAATATAACCAAATAAACTGTGCGATTAAGGATTTTATTGGTGAGATAACACAAACTCCTCCTCAATTTTCAGCAGTGAAAATCAAGGGAGCAAGAGCATATAAATTAGCAAGAAGTGGGCAAAAGGTAAATATAAAACCTCGACAAGTCAAAATACATGAACTGAAGCTGATATTCTTGGACACTATAAATAATAGTGCTGATTTTTCTATGATCTGCGGTAGCGGTGTATATGTAAGATCAATTGCAAGAGATCTTGGAGTCACATTAAATTGCTTTGGACACATTACAAAATTAAGAAGAACGATGGTAGGTGATTTTAAGGAAGATGAATCAGTGACAATTGAGCAACTTACTAAAAAAAACACAACAACTTACTCTCCCCAGTGCTTGACACTGGATACAAATACTTACAAATCATGTAATGGACAAAAGATTCTAGGAGCATATGTCAAAAACAATGTTCGTGATGCAATAAGCTTGATCCCAGTGCTTGACACTGGGATGACAGAGGGAGGTGGGATGGCAGAAGATGATGGAGGTAATACAAAAAGTTTCATCATCCCCATTGAATCGGCTTTAAAATCGATGTTCAAAGTTGAAATTTCCTTAGAGGAAGCGGAGAAAATCAGAAAAGGTCAAGAAATTATATTAAATAACTTGCGTAATTTAAAGAATTATGATATTTTTTGTACGATAGTGGGTAATGTACCTATTGCAATTTGCAGTTTTACTCATGGTTATGTGAAGCCTATTCGTGTTTTTAATATTTTGAAATGAGGTTTAGATGTCAATAACATCCCAAAAGAAAAAAAGTTTGATTAGTACATATGCAATTAAAGAAGATGATACAGGTTCATCTTTTGTACAGTGTGCAATTTTAACCGAGAGGATCAGTAATTTAACTGAGCATTTTAAAGCGCATAAGCATGACCATAATTCTAAGCGCGGTTTACTTATATTGATAGGTAGAAGGCGCAAGCACTTAAATTATATAAAACGTAAATTTGGTAATGAAGCCTATCAAGAGTTAATAGAGAAGTTAGGCATTAGAAAATAATCGAGGAATTTTGTATGTTTGAAATTATAAAAAAATCTATAGATTGGGAGGGGCGTACCTTATCTTTAGAAACTGGGAAAATAGCACGTCAAGCTGATGGTTCAGTAGTTGTAAATTATGGAGATACTTCTATCTTAGTCACTGTTGTACGAAAAAAGAAGGAAGAAAGTGTTGATTTTCTCCCTTTAAATGTGCAGTTTATTGCAAAAAGTTATGCCATGGGTAAGATTCCTGGTGGTTTTTTTAAAAGAGAAGGAAAACCATCTGATAGAGAAACTTTAATTTCAAGAGTAATAGATAGAAGTATAAGGCCGTTATTTCCTGAAGGTTTTCATGATGAAATTAGTGTAGTATGTAATCTGTTAACTTACGATACGGTCAATTCTCCTGAAGTACCAGCATTGATAGGTACCGTCGCAGCTCTTGCAATTTCTGGTGTTCCTTTCCACTTTACTATAGCTGGAGTCATGGTCGGTTGTGATGAAAATAACAATTATATACTCAATCCTTCCGTTCAAGAGATGAAAGCGAGCAACTTGGATCTGTTTTTGTCTGGTGATGAAAATTCGATCTTAATGGTCGAATCGGAAGTCAAAGAGCTCTCTGAAGAAAATGTTTTAAACGCAATAAAATTTGGTCATGAACACCTTCAACCTGTTATTAAGCTCATAAAAGAATTTGCTGATACAGTTGGCAATAAACCTGAAAGCTTTGCTCCTGTTGATATATCAGATATAACTCAAGAACTTGAAAAATATCGAAAAGACTTTGAAGAAGCATATTCAAAAACAGTAAAACAAGAGCGAGTCCAAGCTCTAGAAGTAGTCAGGAATAATATATTGAATACTCTTAAAGAGGCTGGAAAAGACGAAAAGTTAATTACTTATGCAGTAAAAAGCTTTGAAAGATCTTTAGTGCGTGAAATGATTAGAAGGAAAAGTGTGAGAATAGACAGCCGTAAGTATGATGAAATACGCCAGATAGAAATTGAGGCTGACATTCTACCCAAGACTCACGGTTCTGCGCTATTTACAAGGGGTAGCACTCAGGCACTAGTTGTTACTGCTCTTGGTACTACACAAGATGAGCAAATTGTGGATGACATTGAAGGGGATAGACGTGAACATTTTATGTTGCATTATAATTTTCCTCCATTTGCTGTTGGAGAGGCTTCTGCTATACGCGCACCAGGAAGGAGAGAAATTGGTCATGGTAAACTTGCTTGGAAAGCAATTCATCCTGTTTTACCTGATAAATCTGAATTTCCTTATACAATAAGGGTAGTATCTGAGATTATGGAATCTGATGGTTCTTCTTCTATGGCAACAGTTTGTGGAACTTCCATTGCATTAATGGATACAGGTGTGCCAATAAAGGCTCCCGTTGCAGGAATTGCTATGGGTCTCATCAAAGACAAAAATGAGCATATAATACTTTCTGATATACTGGGCGATGAAGACTATCTTGGTGATATGGACTTCAAAGTAGCAGGAACTAGCGAAGGGATTACAGCACTGCAGATGGATATGAAAATTCCTGGTATAAGCTTTGAAATTGTTGAAAAATCTTTAGAACAAGCAAAAGTCGGAAGATTACATATCTTAGAAAAAATGAATGCAGTAATTTCAGAACATCGTAAGGATATAAAAGATCATGTACCAAGAGTGTTATCGTTTTATATAGATAAAGATAAAATTTCTGCAGCTATTGGTACTAAAGGAAAAAATATACGCAGTGTATGTGAAAGAAGTAATGCAAAAATTGAAATAGGGGATGACGGTAAAGTTTCTGTTTTTGCCATTAGTAGTACTGAAGCTGAAGCTGCAAAGAATATGATGATTGATTCAATAACAGAGCTAGAACAAGGTTCTATAATTGATGCTAAAGTTGTAAAGATAGAGAAGTCTATTGTAGAGCTAGAACTTCTTAATGGAAGAAAAGGAAAAATGCATATAAGCGAGGTAGCTAATCAACATGTAGAGTCCATTGAGGATATACTTAAACAGGGTGATACCTTCAAAGCTTTGATAATTGACTTTGAAAAAGGTGGATGTCCAAAATTATCAAGACGTCGTGTTGATCAAGAAACAGGTGAATTTTTTGAAGGTAAGCTTTACAATGAAGAAAGGAGAGATGGTTTAAATAATAGGGATAATTATTATAACAACTCGTTTAATAAAAAACCTGAAGATAATTATCATAGTAATAGACCTACTCGTCCTCGTTCTGGTTTTAGTAATAGAAGCAGACCAAAATTTGGTAATAATGACTCGTCATCAGGTTTCTATTGAGGTTGAACTTACTTTCTATTATCTCAGTGTCGAAACACTGGGATAATAGGAATTTTTAAAACTGACAAGATAACAAAAATGGTTTGTGTTATCTGTAGGGTTATAACGAAAGATTTTTAAGATCGTTTACAGCCTTTTTCATGTCTTCAGCTTTAAATATTGCTGATCCAGCAACTAATATATTTGCACCTGCTTTTATTATATCAGCTGCGTTAGAAAAGTTAACTCCACCATCTACTGAAACTTGTGTTTTAAGATTACGGTTCTGTATCATTTTCCTCACGGTAGATATCTTACTCAACTGCGAATGAATAAACTCCTGTCCTCCAAATCCAGGATTGACTGTCATAATTAGTACAATATCTAGCTCATGTATTATATATTCAAGCACGCTTGGAGAAGTTGAAGGAACAATTGAAACTCCAACTTGTATTGTTTTTTTTGTATGATTTATGTCTTTGTATGATTTTATCTTTCTTACTAGCCTCTCAAGATGTATCTCTGCTTCTGCATGTATAGTGATAATATCAGCACCAGCATTTATAAAACTTTCAATATGGTTACCAGGAGATTTAATCATTAAGTGTACATCAAAAGGAAGATTGCTATATTTACGTATCGCAGAGATAACATTCGGACCTATTGTAATATTTGGAACAAAATTTCCATCCATAACGTCTATGTGTATATAATCTACATTCAAGTCGCTAATTCTTTTTACTTCCTCTCCTAATTTTGCAAAGTCTGCTGAAAGTATAGAAGGTGCAATTTTAATACCCATAGACTACTTTTTACCAAAAATAAAAAAAGTAACTTATTTTTTAAACTCTGTCATCCCAATACTATATTAATCCTCATTTAGAAATTTTTGTATCCTTCCAGATACATGTGCCTTTATTTTTCTCTGCCCATTCATCTTGCCATCGTAATACTCATTAGACTTCTTTCTTCGCCTCTTCTAAATATTCCAACACAGTTTCATGTAGCGCAGTCCAAGACATTTGCCTTTCCATATTCGGTATAAATTTTTGTTTCCAAGTGTCCTTAAATTCTTGAAACCACTGCTTCTCAAAGTTTTGGAAATCAGATAAAACTTCTGACCTAAATCCATTAATTAAATTCGAAACTTCTATAGCCTTTTGAGGGCTTATAGACTTAAAAGACAATATTTCATTCTTTAAAACATCTAGCTTCTCAAATGAATTAAGCTTAAATGGAATATAAAGCGAGGATCTTATATTATACCTTAGATAAGAGTCGTAATATAGCTTAATCTTGTACATGAGCGTAGCAAATGCACTAGAAGAAATACTATTTTCATATTCTGCAAGAGAAGATAATAAATGCTTGTAATCCTCTTCATTCAAAAATGGTGGTTGTAAACTTGATTCAATTTTATTATTAAAAGATGTGAATCTGTTGAAAATACAATTGCCATATTCGCTTAAAAATTCAGGCAAAATATCTTCCTGTTCTAATTTTAGAGGCAAGTCTTTTCTAATCTCTTTCGGCAAATGATGCATTGAAAACTGATTAATAACCCACGCAAAATTCTCATCAAACTCATTTGAGTAATTAGCATTATTGTCAGGAAAAATCATATTACCTTCCCTATCATTCCAAGGCAGTATTTTATAAAAAAAACCGTTTAACCTTTTTTTTAATTTCAAAATATTTTCACTCTTATCACCTACCTTATACAAAACCTCATTTACTTTTTGTTCTGCGTCTTGAGGACTGATTCTATCACCTATATGCAATCCAATACCACTTTTCTCTAATAACTCCCAATCAAATAACTTATGTGGATCAGGCTTACGCATTGCGTAACCTTCAATTGCTGAGTTGTACACTATAGTGCCTATCTCAGCGTGACTAAATATCATATCTTTTCTAATCTTAAAGCGCTTCATGAGGTACAAAATCAGATCTTTGACAGATTTCATTTGCTCTTCTGGAAAAGGCTCAAGCCCTGTGTTTACAATCTCTATACCTATAGAATAATCATTCAGTTTTCGTAGCTCTTCAACCACATTATCTACTTGAACTTTCGCATAACTTATACCAGCATGCCATGCTCGTTTTTCAAGTGGAACCATCAGAGTAATGCTACCATCTCTATCAACAATAAGCTGTACTGATATCCCTGAAGAATTTAATGCGTATTTTGTACTTTTTAATGTTGGTGATTCGGTATGGTGCACCACCACCATCAACACTTTTTTGCCTTCTCTATCATCATAATTTAAACTCGGTGCAGGATCTAAAAATATTGGATTTTTTAATGATGTTTTCAAATCTTGAAAATCGTTCTCAATATCACTTAAACAAGATTGTTGTCCATATAAAAGAGGCGCTACAAGCAGCAACAGAAATAAAACAGACAAACATTTTTTTACTATAAGTTTCATGTAGCTCTACAAATTGCCCTTAATATAACTAAATTAGCATAACACACATAAAATGTTTACTTTTTTTCAGCCAATCAAGACTTGCTACAGCTACAATTAATACTCTTATCATTACATTTTGGTGTTAAGTCAGGATAGAATGTGAGTATAGCGTCATTCTTTCTCACAAACACTGATTGATAATTGGCATCTTCCATTTTATACAGACACATTCCATCTTCTCCCAATTCCTTAAACGCCTTAGTTGCAGAAACTAAAATATCATCAGCATGAAGGTTATGTGCATACCCATTTGGGCACTTAACTTTTACTTCTCCACCCTTACCTAAGTATTTCATTCCAAACGTGTAAACAGGTGGCTTAATATCTAATTTATTGCACAGAGATTTATTACCCCAAATTGCACCCGCCCACTTATTTTCTTGAGCTTCAACATATCTACCTACAAAATGCATACCACCAAGTCCCAATCTATCTGGTTCACCACAAAAAATATGTCCAAATCCTATAGTTTCTTTCTCAACTCCGCTATTTGTAAACCAAATCTTAGTCAATTCATCTTTAAACAACCCCAAGTCTGCACTAGGTGTAATCACCTGATGATCAAGCTTATCGTATATCCTTTTCACCACTTCTTGATGCTGCGGACAATCAAGCAAAATTCTGAAATCTTCTTCATCAGGCTGTGTTCCCCAATCTCCACAAACCCTTAACACTCCTCTATCAAAATCAGTCAACTCTGGAAGTGGTGGAATATAGTCTGGATCTGAAGAATCTGTTTTGAAAAACGGCTCAAAGCCAATTTGTGAATTTGCATCATTGAGATAATGCTCCTTAATGTAAAAAACAAATCCTATTACTGGTATTATTAAGCACAAGATTAACTTAGCTATTTTCGACATAATCATATTCATAAAGAAGCTAGGGTATAAGCAACAACTTAAAAAAGTTTTAATCTAATGTTGATCGCAGTCCTGGCATCTCATCACCACTTAGCCAACTTAAAAACGCTCCCCCACCAGTTGAAATATATGTAAAATCTTTATCGGCAAGACCTGCAGTATTTATTGCAGATAGACTATCTCCTCCTCCTATTACACTGGTTAATTTTCCTTCGTGTGTCAAATCACTTACTACTCTCATCACCTCTACTGTACCATTTGCAAAAGCTGAATGTTCAAAAACACCAATAGGTCCGTTCCACAGCAGAGTTTTACTGCTTGCTATTATACCGCTTATTGTGCTTAAAGTTTGAGGTCCGATATCTAAAATTATATCATCATCCAAAACGGATTCGGTTTTTCTTAAAACGCCAGTGCTATAATCAGAATTTACTGCAACCAAAACGTCTTCTGGCACAACTATTTTGCAATTGTTTTTATTTGCCGTCTCAACAATATCGTGCAGAAGATCATCAACGCCATCTTGAAAAAAAGACTTGCCTACATTAACTTTATTAAATAACAAAAAATTATTAGCAATTGCGCCGCCCAGAATAAGGTAATCAACCTTTTCTGCTAGCTTTATAAGCATTTTTATTTTAGTTGATATTTTAGCTCCACCAACTATCGCAGTAATAGGTTTAGCGTCAAACGATATAGCTTGCTCAAGATACTTTAGCTCATCTTGCAAGCAAAATCCTGCATAAGAAGGTAAAAATTCCGTAATGCGTGAAATAGAAGCGTGAGCTCTGTGAGAGCAAGAAAACGCATCATTTATATATATATCTGCTAGAGATGCTAATTGTTTAGCAAAATTTGAATCATTCTGCTCTTCTTCTTTATAAAACCTCAGATTCTCTAGTAATATTATATCTCCTCCATCCATCGCATTTATTGCTCTTTGTACTCTCTCACCAATACAATCATCAATAAATTTCACTTCTTTGCTTAGCAGCCGCGATAAAGTTTCAACTACGTTTTTTAGCGATAAGTTACTGTCTTTGGCTTTTGGACGCCCAAAATGTGAGATAACAATAACTTTTGCACCCGCATTTGCCAAATACTGAATGGTAGGTAGCGCTCTCAAAATACGAGTGGCATCACAAATTCTTCCATTTTTTATAGGAACATTGAAGTCAACCCTGAGCAGAACATTTTTATTGTGAAAATCACAACTCTCTATGCTAGGTACATTTATCATAAAATTAAAGAGCTATAAAATCACTATACAATAGTTTAATCCAAAGTAAAGGAAGGAAATTCCAATGCTAAATAAATTAATAAATAGGAAAATTACTACAAATACTTTCAACTTTATTTTTCACTGCTTTTTCAACATCAGGGCTATTTCCATCAATTAATCCCTGAATTATTTCATTTATCAGATCAGCTATCTCTTTAAAATCTTTTTTCTCAAGTCCGCGTGTTGTCTCAGCAGCGGTACCAAAACGGAGCCCTGAAGTAATGGTTGGTTTTTCTGTGTCAAACGGCACGGAGTTTTTATTGCAGATAATGCCAGCTCTTTCAAGGCTATTCACAACGTCTTTTCCAGTCAATTTCCGTGATCTTAAATCAACTAGCACTATATGAGAGTCAGTGCCACCGGTTATAATGTTCAGCCCATGCCCTTGCAGCGCTTGAGCTAACACTTTCGCATTTTCTACAACTTTTTTACTATAAGTTTTAAACTCTGGCGCTAATGCTTCCTTAAATGCAACAGCTTTTGCAGCTATCACATGCATAAGTGGCCCACCTTGCAATCCTGGAAAAACTGCAGACTGAATTTTTTTATGTAACGCTTCATCATTTGTCATTACCACTCCACCACGAGGACCACGTAGAGTCTTGTGAGTTGTAGAAGTTATAATATGCGCATATTCAGCAGGTGATGGGTAACAACCTGCAGCAATAAGCCCTGAATAGTGAGCAATATCTGCAAGCAGATATGCACCAACTTTATTCGCAATTTCACGAAAGCGCTCGAAATCTATTTTTCTTGGATAAGCAGAAGCACCAGCAATAATTAATTTTGGTTTATGCTCCAGCGCTAGCCTTTCCACCTCATCCATATCAAGCAGGTAAGTGTCTCTATTAACTGTATACTGAATCGACTTAAACCACTTACCAGAAAGGTTTGGTGCTGCACCATGAGTTAAATGTCCACCGCAGTTCAGTGACAATCCAAGTATTGTATCACCCGGAGTAAGTAGTGAAGCAAACACTGCTTGATTTGCCTGAGAACCAGAGTGAGGTTGAACATTTGCAAATTTAACATTAAACAGCTTACAAAGCCTTTCTATAGCCAGATTTTCAACTTCATCTACATACTCACAGCCACAGTAATATCTTTTACCAGGATAACCTTCTGCATATTTATTAGTCAGAAAAGAACCCTGTGCTTCCATCACTGCTTTACTTGCAAAATTCTCCGATGCAATCAATTGCAACTGCGATCTTTGACGCTGCAGTTCCTTCTCTATAGAGAGATAAACTTCATTATCACAAGACTTTAAATTATTTTCAGAGTTACAAATCCTTTCTGAAGCAATTGTCATAAGACCTTTTCCTTAACCACATAAATCCAAAAACAGCCAAAAGCAAACATACAGGAATAATTGATATTGCTTTTACTAGTAACTCAGTACCATACACAGGATTTCCTTGTATTACCGTTCCATTCCAACATAAGTCTATTATTTTTGCAATTCCAGTATGAAAAAAATAGCCAAAAACCATAACTATCATGTTTGATACAGCTGTGGCTAAGCCTACCAAGTTATTGTTTACATAACTTATTGCCTTGTAAATAGTAATTACCTGATACCCAGATGCAAAGCCGATAACAAGAAGTGTAGGTAATGCAATATATAAACCGCCAAATTGTGTAAAAAGCAAGAGGAAGCTAGCGATCATTGCAAAAGAACACGCAATAATCACCTCGTAATGTTTGTCTGGATACTTCTCCAGTAAATAAGCGAGAAAGAATGATCCAGCTCCCATACCTATAAACATGAGAGAGGAAAGTGAAGATGCCAAATCTCCGGTCATTTGATATGCTTCACATAAGAACGCTTTTGCCCAACCATCAGCAAAACCTTCTAGTGGCCCAACCATCAAGCCCCCAAAAAAGCTGATTAGAATGATATGTTTATTGAAAAGTACAGTTTTTAAATCTTGAAGTATGTTGTCATTTCTACTCTCCTCTATGTTAGAATTTGGCGTTATTAAGAATAAAAGTAGGGCGAGCAAGCAACCAAACGCTGAGAAAGTGTATATAACATAATTCCAACCAAATTTATTGAGCAAGAAGTCTAGAGGTAATCCACCATAAATAGCTCCCAGTAACCCTATTATTATAGATAAGCTAGCCATCCTTGCTGATTTTTCTTGTGAAAAATACATGCTTGCAACTTTGAAAAGCCCAATTGCTGAAGCAGATGACCCAACTCCAACAATCATTCTACCAAGTATTGAGTAATACCACTGATCAAAGCATATTAGCGGCAATGTTCCAGCAAATGTTAAGACAATACACGCAGGTAAAACAAACTTTGGCCCAAATCTATCAAGGGCAAGACCAACAGGTATGTGAGCAAGCGTATAGCCTATATAATATAGCCCACCAAATTGACCAACATCTGTAATACTTATGTTAAATTTTGTTATTAATTCAGGCGCGATTATATTTGGAATTACACGCAATATATACTGGTATGCATAAAATAGTGATGCTAGCAACCATATGAAAAAGTTTCTCTGCAATCCTAATATTACCTAAAAAACAGAATTATAGGTATTTTATCAGCAAGGAGCAACACTTTTGTAAATAGCTACTCTAATCCGAGTATCTTTCTTAAAAGAGACCTTTTAGCATATCTATAACTGGTTCATGGATAAGGTATATGAAAAAAATTATACCACAGATGATAAGGATTTTTATAATTTTACCCTTGTTCATCTTAAGCTTTATTTTTTTTACTATAAGTTTTAGTTTTGTTACAAAATTCATTTTACTTACGCTTTTATTTCGTGATACCGATTATACTTTAAATAATATAATTTTTAATGAAATTCAGTATCAGAAACGCTGTAGTTAACTAAATATTAACCTTTTTGTGTGTAAAATATAATATAAAAGCAAGGTGAGTGAATGAACATAGGTACAATAGACAATACGCTACAAAACTACATAACAAAATACATTGAACAAACATTTGCCGCACACACAGGCAATAGATACGACAAGTTATACAGGGAACTTTTAAGTAGCACAGAAGAAATAATAAAACTTACTGTAAACGAAGCAAAACAATATGATAAAAGCCTAGAAGAACTACATAACAATTCAATATTTCACGATAAGAAATTTATTCAAGCTGTTGCTAAACACCAGATATTAGAATTTCTGAATACTCATCCAAAGAAGAAAGAAATCGTTGCAGAATTTAAAAATGAACATCATATCAACGAAAGCGATTTAAAAATTTTAAAGGAAGGAAAAGATTTAATGAATAAAATAAACGATATTAACTTAATTCAACAAAATGAGAAAAATGAAACATTGAACATCAGAAAGGTACTTGCTAAATCAATAGGAATGCCCTCTTCAAGAACCGAAAAATCCAAGGCAACTTTAGTAGAAAGTCCTGAGATGGTAAAATAGACGTACTTAACTTTTCCTAATTGGAAAATACTTTTAATCCTATAATACCCAGCACTACCAAAGCAAGGGAAAATAAACGCCCAAAATTTACTGGGTCATTAAAAAACATTATTCCTATTATCGCTGCACCTATAGAGCCTATACCAGTCCAAACTGCATAAGATGTTCCAAGGGGGATAGACTTCATTGCTAACGATAGCCAGTAAAGACTTACAGAACCGCTAACTAAAATAATTACTACAGGTATAACACGAGTAAAGCCATTGCTATATTTCAGTGCTGTGGTCCATATTATTTCAACCAAACCAGCTAATAGCAAATATACCCACGCCATAAATCAACTCTATCTTACTGAAATATTATACATAAGAATATTAAAAAGTTAACTTAGCATTTCACATGCTTTAATAATACTATTACATCCAATTTCTAATTGTTCCTGAGAGGTTGCATAAGAAATTCTGATAAAATTTTTCAGACCAAACGCAATTCCTGGAACAACAGCAACTAAATGGTCTTCCAACAAATATTCAGCAAAATCAAGATCACTATTTATTACTTTACCACTTTTCGTGCTCTTACCCAATAAACCTTCACATGCGACAAACAAATAGAATGCACCTTGTGGAATAGATGCTGACAATCCTGAAGCAGAATTTAGCTTTTTTACTACAAAATCTCTACGATCCTTAAAGATTTTTGTTCTTTCTTTCAAAAAACTATGATCACCGTTTAACGCTTCAACTGCTGCTGCTTGTGCTATTGAATTTGGGTTAGAAGTACTTTGAGACTGCAGTGTAGAAATAGCTTTTACTATATCACTCCTACCTGCAATATAACCTATTCTCCAGCCAGTCATTGCATAGGCTTTTGATACTCCATTGACCACAAAAACTCTATCATAAAGTTTTGGCTCAACCTGAGCAATGGTAAAAAACTTTTCGTCGTATACTATGTGCTCATAAATATCATCTGTAACAACATTCACATGTGGATGTTTAAGCAATACTTGCGCTATGCTTTTCAATTCATCATATGTATAGACAATTCCTGCTGGATTATTTGGTGAGTTGAGAATTAACCACTTAGTTTTCTCAGTTATATTGCTTTCCAGTAACTCCGGTATCAGCTTAAAGTTTTGTTTGCACCCTACAACAACTGGCAGTCCGCCAAAAAGACTTACCATATCAACATATGAAACCCAATAAGGAGCTGGTATTATAGCTTCATCCCCAGGGTTAATTGTTGCCATGAACAAATTGAATAACACCTGCTTAGCACCAGCACCAACACAGATTTGGCTAAGTGTGTATTCTAGAATGTTATCCCTTTTTAACTTATTGATTATCGCCTCTTTAAGCTCACGCGTTCCATCAACAGCAGTATATTTAGTTTTGCCTTCATTTATCGATTGAATAGCTGCCTTTTTTATATGATCTGGAGTGTCAAAATCCGGCTCTCCCGCAGCTAAAACGCAAATTTTCTTTCCTTCGCTTTTTAATCTGTTTGCCTTATCGGTCACAGCGATTGTAGGCGATGGTTTTATCAGAGACATCCTCTTTGCAAGGTCTGACATAATCTCACTAAAGTTAAATAAAAATGATAAACTCTACACAACAAAAAAGCTAGAAGTTTTATTATTTTACATAAAGGTTGGTATTTTTGTACTCTTAAATATATTAACTATAGATATTAAAAAGCTTAATAAATTTAAAAAGGCAAATAAATCCCCGTATAGCGAGTTTTGACCCTATAATAATGTAAATTGGCATTGTAATAATGTGCTAACGCTTAAAATAAGCGCGATTTGGCTGAATGTAGAAAAAATAAAAAAGACATGCAGCCGCTATAATTTTTTGTAACCTGCCAATAGATATCTGAGTTTTTTTACTGAATTTTGTCGTTGAGCCCAAAAACAAGGATAAATACTCTTATTGCCATAATAAGGAAAGTGTAAAGATTTGTCAAGTAAGGTTTTCATTCCACCCTCATAAAGGCTTTTCATACAAGAGTTTTAGTAGTTTCTTACTAGGTCCACTAATGCAGCAATATTTTCAACCGGAGTATCAGGAAGCACTCCATGTCCAAGATTAAATATAAAAGGTAACCCTCTAAAACAATCTATTATACGCTTTGCTTCTTCAATTGCTTCTGCCTTATTGTAGGCCAAAAGACTAGGATTAAGGTTCCCTTGCAGAGGAATTTTTAGATTTGCTTTCGCCCATTCTATTGGAACATTATAATCTATACTTACTGCAGATACACCTGTTTTCTCATAGTAATCCTTATAAAGATTTCCAGCAGAGCGTGGAAAACCTATTATAGGAAAATCAGGAAACTTATTCTTTATTGCTGAAACAATTTCCTTTGTTGGCTTGATTACATACCTTTCAAACAGTTCTCCCTGCAATATACCAGCATTGCTGTCGAATAACTGAATAACATCTGCTCCAAACTCTATCTGTTTGATTAGATAAATAATTGTCGCTTCTGTTATTTTTTTAATTACTTCTTCTAGTTCTAGGGAACAGAAATGTAATACTTTAGAAAAAGTTTTACTACTACCACCCTCTATGATGTAGGAAGCTACCGTCCACGGCCCTCCAGCAAAGCCTATAAGGGACTTTTCCTCTGATAATTGGCTTCTTACTTTCCTGATGGCATTTAAGATTGGAAAGGTTTTAGTTTCAAATTCTTGTGAATTTTTTAACTCCTCAGAGCTTTTCACAGGTTTTATTATTGGACCCACACCGCGAACAAAATTCACATCACAACCTAAAACGTCAGCTATTATTAAAATGTCTGAAAAAATTATGGCTGCGTCCATATCAAATCTTTTTATTGGCTGTAGCGTCAGCTCTACCACTAAATCTATGCTATAGCATATCTCCATGAAATTACTCGTTTTTTCTACGGCTTTGCGATACTCAGGAAGAGATCTACCAGCCTGGCGCATTAACCAAATAGGTACTTTTTCATTTGGCTTATTCTGCTTAATAATTCTTACTATCGCTGGTTTGTTGCTTTCCAATCTATTTTATCTACTTTTTTCTATACTAAAGTATAGTAGTAATAATAGTTCTATCAATAAATTGTTATTAACTTAAAATTCAGTAAAAATTATTGTTACTTAACTTGTGGATAAATATGTTAATAACTTCTATATACTATTGATTTTGCCTTGTAATTTATGTGTATAAGTAAGATATTTATAATGTTAGTAATTTTCTTTTACGGAAAATACTTTACTATCATGTATTGTTACACAATTATGTATATGTCGTTGAGAAAGTTGTTGATCAATTGTTAGTATTTTATATTAACAAATAATTCACAAATTAATTTGACATTATTCACATGCTTATTAAACATTTAATAACAGTTTTCTTGATAGACCTTATCTAAAGATATTTTCACCATTAAAGGGAATAAATTGAATAAGAAAAGAACTTTAGTAGAAAAAATAGCATACAAAATTTTTTTCTTTCTCTTCAACAAAACTTCTGTGTTAAAAAAATGTGCGACTGAGGCATTAATGGGTGATCTGTCAGGTCTTGACATACTTAATAGTCTATTAAAATTCCGTGATTGTAGTATCATGGATATAATGACTCCACGTAAGGAGATATGTGCAATAGACATTGAATCGAGCAAGGATGAGGTAATAAAGAAGGTGAAAAACACTTACCATGCTAAGATACCAACTTATAAGAATAACTTTGACAACGTAATAGGCTTTTTTTACGTAAAAGATATCATTTTCAATAAGAATAAAGATTTTAATCTGAGAAATATTATACAAAATGTAATATTTGTCCCAGCCTCAATGAAAGCAACAAATCTTTTTGTTAGAATGAAATCTTCCAAGTCATATTTAGCTATTGTACTGGATGAATATGGCGGAACTGATGGTTTAATTTCGATAAATGATCTTATAGAAGAATTGATACCAAATATTGATAACGAGAATGAGGTAAATTCAGAACACACCATTACTGAATTATCTCAAAATAAGTTTGAAATATCGGCAAGGGCCCTTATAAAGGATATAGAGGAAAATCTAAAAATAGAGTTGTGTGACTCTGAAGAGCATTATGCCACACTTAGTGGTTTGGTTCTTTCAATTGCTGGTAAGGTACCTTCTGTAGATGAAGTTATAAGATATAAAAATGGTATAAAATTTATCATCAAGGATGCAAATGAACGATACATTAACAAAATAATACTAGACTTAAGTGATTACAAAAATTAAATTCAATATTTTTTAGTGAAAGGTACTTTATCTTGGAAGTAGGAGACATAGTAGCCAGGTATGCAATTTAAACAATTTCTTAATATACAAAAGTTTGTAGTTCTATACGTTACTGTTTGATAATTAAGGTGGGAATAGTTTTTTTGGTATAAAGTTATAAAAATTAGTTGTTTAAATATTTTTAGCGATCTGTAACTTTCAAAAAGGGAGTGTTAAATAAACTGTGTCAAGCCGCATTTTTAATTCAACCCTACAAGAAAAAAAGATATCAAGTTGAGACATAGTCAAAGCCCAATCATGTATAGGCATAGCCCATTTTTCTCCTAACTTTTTTATAGCACAATATACCTGTTCATAGAAGGCATTTGTGCTAGTAAATGAGCCCTTAGTTTTAGTAAATTTTCTGATCTGTCTATGTAACCCTTCAATAGGATTTGTGGTATAAATTAATTTTCTTACAGGGCCGGAATATTTAAAATAACTAGACAGATTTTCCCAATTATTTTCCCAAAACTAAAGTATAGCTGTTCTCATAATAGTGGAAACAAATGAAGAAAAGCAGAATCGACAGCTTGACGAAAAGATTTAAAAAGAGGAATGTTTTTCCTGGCTCTGTTTTTTATAGCAAACCAATGATGCTCAATTTTATTGAAATCTGGAGAATATGGAGGCAGATACAGAATGTCTGCACCAACCCTTTTGGCAAATTCGACAATCTTTTTAGACTTATGAAAAGTTGCATTATCTAAAATCACTGTTTGTCCAGGCTATAAAGTTGGTGCCAGAAATTGCTCGAACCAGCCATTAAAAACCTCTGTATCACAATAGCCTTCAAACGTCATAGGTGCAACGATTTTTCCCTTATTTAAAGATGCAATCATGCTAACTCTCTGAGTTTTCTTGCCTGATTTTAGTGCATGAAACCTCTCTCCCTTTCTGCAATATCCGTATGGGTAATCTTCTGTATTGTCTATACCAGATTCATCAATATATACCAAATTTTTAGGGGACTCTGCCGATATGACTTTCAGAAATTCAGCTCGTTTTTCTTCGTTTCTTTCTTCATATCCATAAATCTTTTTTTGCGTGTAAATCCAAATTTTTTTAGAGCTCTATGAATCGTTTGACGACTTATATTGCCCCAGAGTTTGGCCACCTCTGATTGTGTTTTACCGCCGTGCTTTTTTATAAATTCTACAAATGCATTCCAATCGGTGATTTTATGATTATAGCCTCTATTTCCCAGTTTCTTCGATTCCTGTTTCTTTCCGCCTTTTCTCCCATTTGTACAATGTCACTCTACCGATTTTGAACCTCTTTGCTACTGCTGTTTTACTCTCTCCTTCATGGCTTTTTTCCCTAAGTCATAACTGTATGCTGCTGGCACTTTTACCTTCTTATTACCCTAAGTCTCTATTTTATCCTGTTTCCACTATTATGAGAAGAGCTATATATTTTTCTCACCATTTTTCCTCTAGCTCAAGCAAATAATTTTCGGCAGTTTCTCTACTTGCAGCACGGTATATTTTTTTCAAATCATTCATGAAAATTTTCACATCTTTGCTCGATGCATATTTCAGTGAATTTCTTATCTGATGTACAATACATAGTTGTATTTCTGCTTTAGGAAATACACTGTTTATTGCTGTAGGAAAGCTTTTAGCCCATCTACACATACAATCAGGATATCTTCTACTCCTTTCTCTTTTAAGTCATTTAACATCCCTAGCCAAAAGTTAGCTCCCTCACTTTCTGCTATATAAAAACCTAAAACTTCTTTCCTTTCATTCTGCTAATATATTCTACATGTATTTACTTACGCAATGCCTGTCTTCTTTGACCTTAAAAAACATAAACACTATTGGATACACTGATTGCAGTGGACGACTACGCCACTCATTGATTACAGGCAATAATTTATCAGTAATACTTGATATCTCTGCTACAGATATTTTATATCTTTTCTACATGCGACGCTATATCTCTATATACCATGCCACTGGCATATACTTAAAACCTTTGCTTCAAGTTCGGTTGTTTGCCTTTTTCTGACTACTTGTGGCTCAAAGCTTCCTTCCCTATCCCTTGGTGTCAATAACTCAAATGAACCTACACTTGTCCGTAAAGTCTTTGAATTTCTTCAATTTCTTCGGTTATTTTCTTCGCTTTTAGCCGACAAGTGATTTTTTATTTCACCTTCCAGACTCGATTCCAGTAGCCTTTTTACAAACGGTGTTAATGCACCATCTCTTTCCGTCAATGGTCTTCCTTCTCGTATAGACGATAAGATATTTGTTTCTAATTCTTTATAGTCTACCAAACCGGTAGTTCTGTTTGCTTGACTCATTGTCAAACCTCCATTTTTTGTTTCTATTTTATTATTACTTCTCGGTTTGATACAGTTTATTTAACACTTCCCTAAGTACGTAAAAAAAACACTCCTATACTGAAAGTACAAGCATTTGTTGAGATTATTAGGAATGTAAAACCTAGCAGAAATCTTGATAATTCAAACGCTGAACAACTTCAAGCTATTGATAGAAAAATCCCTTAATTGTACATAGGCCAAGTTGGCTTATGTGTTCTTATTCTCACTTTGTAAACATGCCAATAATTTTATCCACTATTCCACCCATATTTGCTTCAGCTTGAGTATGCGCTATTTTACCACCGTGTGAAATTAATTTAGGATCTGCACCAGGTAATATATTAACAAATTTACTACCAACAACTCCACTACTAGCGATTAGAGCTGAGCTATCAATTGGCAACTTTATGTCTCTGCTTATGCACATATCGATTCGTGCTATGTAGGTAGCTTTGTCAAGTGATACACCAGTTATGCTTCCGATTTCTACACCAGAGATCTTGACACTATCACCAACCCCTACACCGTTAGCATCAGTAAAAAGGCCATGTATTTTATAGCAATCCTTATAATTTCTCTTTATGTAAGATAGCTTATTAATAGCGAAGAAGACAAGAAAAATAGTGAAAATTAATACAAATGATCCAGCAATTATTTCAAGTATATTTGACCTTCGCATCTTTAATTATTAGGATTCCAGCTTTCATAGTAGTTTTTCACCTTTTGATTTGGGTAGTATGCACCTTTCGTACCTGTTAAATTAGGAGTTTTTCTTTTGTTATTATTAACTGGTACTTCATTATTAGTATAATGCAGCCATATATGCCATTCTGGAGGAATTGTTGTGGGCTCAGAAACATTACCATATATTACCCATCTTTTCCCTTTACTTGACTCATAGTAAGAATTTACGTTTTCATCCCTACCTATAAGTTTACCTTTTCTCCTTAATAAGTTTGTTACTGCATTATAAATTTTAGATAACATAAAGGTATTAAAACAAAAAGTATTATATATACTAATACTTTAACGATGTATTAACAACAGTTTAATGCAATTACCAATTCTACAAGTTATTATACCAATAATTGCATCGATGTTCTGCTTTCTTACCAGGAAACATAAGGTGTCCTGGTTTATCTCTTTTTTTACAACGGCAGCTACTTTCTTTATTTCATTAATGTTGCTAGTGAAAACATACAATGGTGAAATTATAACTTATTATCTTGGAGATTGGGCTCCTCCATACGGAATAGAGTTGAGAATCGACATATTGAACTCCTTGATTCTAACTTTGGTGAATTTTATAGCGCTGATTAGTGTGCTTTATAGCTTTCATATTAATGAAAAAGAGATTAGCAAAAACAAAATCATTGGTTTTTATTCTCTATTTTTACTGTGCTTGAGTGGATTACTTGGAATTTTAGTAACAAACGATATATTCAACCTTTATGTCTTTTTAGAAATTTCATCTCTTTCTTCTTATGTTTTAGTTTCAATGGGAAGGGATAAGAAAGCTTTAGTTGCAGCATTTGAATACCTCATTAGTGGTACTGTAGGAGCAACATTTTACTTGTTTGGCATCGGCCTTTTATACTCTATGACCGGAACGCTCAACATGTCTGACATGGCTGAAAGAATAGTACCATTATACGATAATAACATCATAAGACTTGGTACATTATTCATTTTTGTTGGTCTCTCAATCAAAATGGCACTGTTTCCACTCAGCAGATGGCTGGTTAACGCATATAGTGAAGCACCTAGCTTCATTAGCATATTTTTTTCAGGTACAGTAACCAAAGTGATGATATATGTTTTTATTAGAATCTTTTACACTGTTTTTCAGCAAAATTTTTTCTTACCACTAAGCAACGTGATGATCATCCTTGCGCTTTGTGCTGTTGTATTTGGATCAATATCTGCAATGATCGAAAAAGATATAAAAAGACTGTTTGCTCACTCCAGTATCAGTCAGATTGGCTATATAATTTTAATGCTGGGTTTAAATTCAAAAGCAGGTTTGTTTTCAGTAGTTCTTCACATAGTAAATCATAGCATGATAAAAACGTCTTTATTCATGACTGCAGGGTGTATTTCTTATAAGTTTGGTATGACAAAAATAGAAAATTTATCAGGACTAAAAAAGTCAATGCCCTATACAACACTTGCATTTACTCTACTTAGTTTCGCATTAATCGGTGTACCTTTGACAAATGGCTTTGTAAGTAAGTGGTATATGATGAAAGCAATTATCGAATCTCATGCATGGATTTCCCTTGCAGTTTTTGCTGCTGGCTCTTTTCTTGCACTAATATATATGTGGAGAATGGTTGAGAAAATATATTTTGAAAACAGTACAGCATCAAACGCTGGAATGACACTTAATGAGGTACCATTGCTTATGCTCTTTTGTCTATTATTTATGGCAATTTTAACGGTAATAACTGGGATATATAGTAGTCCAATTCGGTTGGTAATTAATAAATTTGCTTTTTGATTTTCTTATGTTTTATTGTATCTCAAAGTCTGTAAAGTTTTTGCTGTGGATAAGCTGAAGAAGATTCACTTATTATTAGTCATTAACGTAATAGCTCTGTTTTGCGTTGGCATTGTTGTGCAATATTCTTCTGCTGGAGGAAAGTGGGCTCCATTTGCAATTCACCAATTGGTCATATTCTCTTTCTTCTTTTTGCTTGCTATAGCTATGTCATTTATAGAGCTAGATTTTTATTTGAAGCACGCTTATTTTTTTTACATAGCAGCAGTAATTGCGCTGTTAGCAGTAAATTTTTTTGGCTCGCATATAATGGGTGCAACGAGATGGATAAGAATTGGGTCAATTAGTTTACAACCATCAGAATTTGTAAAAGTGGGCTTAATACTTGCACTTGCTCGTTATTTTAATAAACAAAGTGTGTATAAAATGATGAAATTTCAAAGTTTATTTAAGCCACTTATAATTATTTTCTTACCTGTATTCCTTGTATTGAAGCAACCTAATTTAGGAACAGCTGTAATAATATTGTTTATAGGAGCATCAATTATATTCACAGCAATAATGGAAAGACCTCATTTAATAATTTTTGGAGCGCTTGGCATTTTCGCAATACCAGCTATTTGGCCTTTTTTGCGCCCTTATCACAAGCAAAGGATATTATCATTTTTGGATTCATCAGTAGATCCACTTGGAATAGGTTATAATGCACAGCAATCTCAAATAGCTATTGGTTCAGGAGGTTTATTTGGTAAGGGATTTGTTAATGGGAGTCAAACTCAACTTGGATTTTTGCCAGAGAAACGCACAGATTTTGCTTTTGCGGTACTGAGTGAGGAATGGGGTTTTTTAGGCAGCATAACTTTGATTTTACTCTATACCACATTCCTCGCTATAATATTCTCTATCGCTTACAGGTCAAAAAATTATTTTTCTAAGTTAATATCTATCGGGGTTTTCGCCTTTTTTGGTGCTCATTTCTTTATAAACATTGGAATGACAATAGGCCTTTTACCTATAATAGGTGACCCACTTCCATTTCTATCCTATGGCGGAAGCACAACTGCTGCGAGCTTAATATGTATAGGATTGCTACTTAGTTCCGTGGCATCTACAAAGAACTTAAAGCTAAGTTTCCGATTTCACCCATAGAAAGAGCTTAGACAACCATCACTCTGCTAATGGTTAACGTCTTATTCTTCAATGAGAATCCCATTTTACGGTGCTTAAATCTATTCCCTCTTGTACCATTTCCAAAAGTGGGCTCATTTCTCTTAGCCGTCCAACATTTTTAGTAACAAGATCTGCTGCATATAGAACTTCATCTTTAGTTGTAAATCGGCCAAGGCCAAATCTAATTGATGAATGCTCAAGATCGTGGCCATTGTTTAGTGATCTTATAACATAAGAAGGCTCAAGGGATGCAGATGTGCATGCAGAACCAGAGCTTACTGCTAAATCCTTGATTGCCATGATAAGAGACTCACCCTCAACATAAGGAAAACTTAAGTTAAGGTTACCTGGAATCCTATTTTCGTAGTCACCATTTAAAACAACATCAGGAAATGCCTCTTTTATTTTGTTGTACAAAATATCTCTCAACTCTTCTAATTTGCTTGCTTCTATTTCCATTTCTTCTTTAGCGATACGTGCCGCTTCACCAAAACCAACTGCAAGGGGAGTAGGAACTGTTCCAGAGCGCATGCCTCTCTCCTGTCCACCACCACTAATTAGTGGCGTCAACCTAACACGAGGATTTTTTCTACGGACATATAATGCACCTATTCCCATAGGTCCATAAATTTTATGGCTAGAAAGGCTCATAAGATCAATGTTCATTTCATTTACGTCTATTGGAACTTTTCCAAAGCTTTGAGCAGCGTCTGTATGAAAAAATATATTATGCTTTCTACACATTGCACCAATTTCTTTGACAGGTTGCATTACTCCGATCTCATTATTTGCCATCATCACTGAAATCAGAATTGTTTTATCAGTGATTGCCTCCTCAAGTTTCAACAAATCTATAATTCCGTTTTGCTTAACGGACAAATATGTAACTTTAAAGCCTTCATTTTCCAGATGTCGACAAGAATCTAAAACGCACTTATGCTCCGTGCAGACAGTTATTATATGATTTCCCTTATTCTTATAAAAATGAGCAACACCTTTGATAGCCATGTTATTTGATTCGGTTGCACCCGAGGTAAAGACGATTTCTTTGCTGTCTGCATTCACTAAATCAGCAATGTGCTTCCTTGCTTTTTCTACTGCTTCCTCAGCTGTCCAACCAAATGAATGACTACGAGAGTGTGCATTACTAAACTCACCAAAATAAGGTATCATCACCTCCAAAACACGAGGATCTACTTTAGTAGTAGATTGATAATCGAGAAATATTGGTAATTTTATTTTAGCATTGCGTATTTTTTCCATATTCATAGTCAGGTTTCAGCATAGAAGTTACAATATTTAGTAGCACTAAAGCTTAATTTTTTCAAGATATAATCTTGCCTAAACGAAAGTTGTCAGCGCTCTCTCCTACGTTATTCCAGTGTCCCTGTAATGTCATTTTCTATGATCAGTAGTTTATGCAGCTAGGTCGAATACGCGCTAGGTAACCCTACTAGTGCTAGCAGCTTCTTGACGCCCATCCATTAAGACTGCTACTCCATCAACTTTAGTACTGGGCTTTAACATCATATATGTAGCACCACCAACTGCTAGTCCTGTTGCTATAACTGCAACCACTGCTATTGGTGTAGAGGGTTTTGACTCAGCTGTAACTATTCCAGTTGCAGAAAGTGCTTTCGCTATTAAAACACCTGATAATGCAGTTGCACTACCGGCAAAAAAACCTTTCACAATTGCTGATGTGCGTTGTTTTTCCTCTTTAGCTAAATTCCTAGAAGCAGTTCTAGCATGATTTTTCACATTAACATAGGAGCCTTCACGTTTTTTTGGCGGAGTAAATACATAATCTCTTTGAATAGCCAAAGATGAAGGTGTCACTCTATAGTCATCTTTTATATTAACATCCGCACCGTTTCTTACGAGAGATTCTACCACGTCTGCATGGCCAATTATAAGAGCTAAATGTAAAGGAGTCCATCCCTCCTTATCTTCTTGTTCATTAATCCTGATTTCATCTTTTTCCAACAGAGCATCTACTACCTATTTATAACCATTTTCAGCAGCTAAATGTAAAGGTGTCTTTTTATTTTTATCTTTTATATTAACATCTATCCCTTTTGTTACTATTAAAGCCTTTGTCAAGCTCGTATAGCCTAACTTAGCAGTTAAATGTAATAATGTGAATTCATTATCTCCAACTTCAAATTTATAATTTACATAAAAATTACTCTCTTCCCACTGTTTAAATACCTCTTCATTGCTTGCCTTTAGCTCTTCTTTTACTTTTTCAATTACGTTCCTTTTATCTAATTTATTATCACTATTAACCGTACTTAATATTTCCCGCCACTGCTGATAATTTATTGTCATAATTTTTACCCTAATCTTAAATAATTTATTTAATTTTTAAATAATTAAAATAAGAAATCAATATTTATTTTAAATGAGCTTATAATCGAAATTGTGGGTAGCAAATTATTGCCTCTTGAATCACAATGTTCGTATAGCTGCAACCCTGAAGCTACTATCTCTCATCCACTGAAGGTATTGCACAGTGCTGTCTACTTGATCGTCGTGGCGGGTTTCTGGGAACATTAAAATTTCATACTCAAAATCGCTGAGCCATATTGCTTGATGCGGCAGAAAAACCTTGCCGGATTCTATTATCGGAACAATCTGGTGGAATCGAGCGATTTTACTGTTATGCGGCACTATCTCAATAACAGGTATTGTCTTTAGCTCTTGAATCAATTGTTGACCGCTTGTTTTTGCTTCGATTAAAATTGCGTGTGGCTTCCACCTTGCAGCTAGTGATAGAACTTGTTCTTTAAGTTTTGGATACTCAAGCTTCGCACGGTATACATCGAGTAAATAAAACTTATTATTCACCTTTGTCCAGGTGGTGCAGACACTAAAGCCGCTAGAATCGTTTGTTGAAACTGCAGTATCCCAGCTCTGAGTTATATGTGAGAGATTGTCAGGAAAATTTCTATAGCGTTTCAACCATTCTTGCTTAATTATACCACTTGAAAGCGGCAGAGGATTTTGTTGATATTGAGCAGCAAAAGCGTAACTCCCAAGTTCAGCCTTTATCATTTCAATTTCTCCTACATCTAGGGGATATAGCAGCTGACCTTCCTTTTTTAAGTATAAAATCCTTGAAGATGTAGCGCCTGTTGAGCTTTTGCACTCATTTGTAGTTACTTGAATAATAGGAACAGGAGAAGGGAGAATTGATCTTTTGATTGAATAGATAATTTCCTTATTTTCAGAAATCATTGGCAAACAAACATGATGCCATATATTTTTCGGCTTGGAGAGAAGATGCCCAGTCAAATCCTCTTGATGTAGTCTGTGCATTACAACAACGATAACTCCTTTTTTCCTGTCATTAAGCCTGGTTATTAGAGTCTGATCGAACCAGTTTGTGGCACGTTTTCTAAACGTCTCGCTCAAAGCTTGAGAGGAACTCAGTGGATCATCCACGACGATAAAATCTCCACCTTCACCAGTCAGTGTTCCACCAACAGATGTTGCAATCCTACATCCTCTCTGCACTGTTTGAAATTTATATTTAGTGTTCTGGTCTTTGCATAGTTCTGCCTCTGGAAATAGCACTCTATACCAACTAGACTGCATCACGCACCTGGTGTCAAGCGAATGCTTTTCGCTAAGCCGCTGAGAATAGCTTGCAACTATTATTCTTGCGGTTGGCTGATTACCAAGTATCCATGCGGGCCATGCAACACTCACGCACATAGACTTCATCGAGCGCGGAGGCATATTGAATATTATTCGCTTCACTTCACCAACACTTGCTGCTTCAAGCCTGTCTGCTATGATTTTTATATACTGATAATTGTTATACTCACATCCCGGCATCACCGTTTGAAAGCATAGTTCGATAAATTTTAAAAAGTTCATGTTAGTCTCCTATAGTGTTAGTGGAATTTACTTTATGGTGGTGTCAGCCTCTTTGGTGTCATATCAGCGTCCTTTTTCTTGTCATCCAAGTAGCCCTTTCCTTGTCATTCCAGTGCTTGACACTGGTTCACCTTATGATGGTGTTATTCAAGTAGCCTCTATCCAAGTGCCCCTTTGGTGTCATCCGAGTAGCTGACACTGGTTTCTTACCAACAAAACCTAGCATAACTTTTGTGCTCAAAAGATTTCTGGATTCCAGCATCAAGTGCTGGCCTGAAGCTTTAGTTACAAGTATTAAGAAATTCACCAAATGAAGAAAAAAGGCAAAAGAATCCCCGTGTAACGAGTTTTGACCCTATAATAATGTAAATTGGCATTGTAATAATGTGCTAACGCTTATTTAAAGCGCATTTTGGCTGAATGTAGAAAAAATAAAAAAGACATGCAGCCGCTATAATTTTATGTAATCTGCCAATATATACCTGAGTTTTTTACTGAATTTTGTTGTTAAATCTGCAGAGATTAAAAACAAGGATAAATACTCTTATTGATATGATAAGGGAGTTGGGGAAATTTGTAAAGTAATCTTTTTCGTTTGTATTCCCTTATGCTTGAGATAACTGCATGCAGGTTCATGGATCTCTTTACTCTTTAATTTCGATGAATTCCCTTTGAAGTTGAATATTGAAAATTAACTGGAGAATTGTGAATTACTTTGTATATGTGATAACAAGCCATGGCGCTCTCAGCAAAACCATTTAGTATCAATTTTAGTTTGTCTGGATAAGTAGCTATATCTCCGATTGCATATATTCTATCTCTACTGGTTCTAAGTGTAGCTGGGTCGACAATTATGCGGCCATGTTCTAACTCTATACCCCAATTGTTTATTGGACCAAGATTCATTGATAATCCAAAAAATGGCAGCAAAAAATCAGCGGATATTTCTCTTTCTTCCTTAGAGGCAATGTTTTTTACTATCACTGCTCTCAACTGCCCATTACCTCCTGCTAGTTCGTGTAATTGATATGGCACTACCAGTTCTATCTTTCCGTCATTTTCAAGTGATTCTAATTTATTTCTAGTTTCAGGAGTGCAGCGAAATTCCTTTCTCCTATGTATCACATAAATTTTCTTCGCAACTTTAGAAAGTTCTACAGTCCAATCAGCCGCAGAATCACCCCCCCCTGCAATGACTATAGTTTTGTCCTGAAAATCAGAAATTTTATTTACACTATAAAATACAGATTTATTTTCATATTCTAATATACCACTTAAGGGTGGACGGTTAGGTTCAAACATTCCGTTACCTGCAGCAATGATAACGGCTTTGCATTTTACCTCTGTACCTATGTTCGTTATGATAGTAAAGTTTTCACCTTCGTTATTTGAAATCTTTTCCACTTTTTGACTTAAATGGTAAACAGGCTCAAACGGTGAAGCTTGCTCCATTAACTGCTCAATTAATTTTTGGGCAGTAATTACAGGATAACCAGGTATATCATATATTGGCTTTTCTGAGTAAAGAGCTGTGCATTGTCCTCCTGCTTGATCCAAAACATCTATTACATGACATCTCATATCAAGCATTCCCGCTTGAAAAGCAGTGAATATTCCAATAGGCCCTGCACCTATTATTACTATATCGGTTTCCATATTCAGATGGTGATCTATTTATAGATATTAGCTTTCTTTGCTAACAAGGTCAATTTACAAAGGGATGTATTTTTAAAAGATGTGGCTAGATTAGATAAGATTTCCAGCGTTATGAACCATCTAAATAAGCTCTAAAAATTAACTAACATTTTAAATCTGAGAAGTAAGTGCGGACGGAATGGGATTCGAACCCATGGTACGTTTCCGTACGTCAGTTTTCAAGACTGGTGCCTTAAACCGCTCGGCCATCCGTCCACCTCTTTTTTACCACAATATTTAATTTCAAGCAATCTATAAAAATCTTACTTGCCTACACAAAAGCTACTAAACACACTATCCAATATTTCCTCAACATTAATAATTCCAATCACTGCACCAAGTTCAAATGCAGCAAGCCTCAAGTCTTCAGATATCAACTCAATTGGATTATCGATATTAAAACGTTGTAAATGTTCCAGTGCTTTCTGCATGTGACTCCTATGTCTTTGCCGAGTAATCACAGGAGTGTCTCTATCATGCCCAAATTTTTCCTCTGCCTTCTTTTTTATGAGAGAGATCAACTTGTTTGTACCTATTCCCTTTAAAATAGAAATAGGTAGAAAATCTACACCGCCAATCAGTATATTTCTGTCATTAATTGCATCGTCAGCTTTGCTCAATACATAAATAGTATCGCTATTTACAACGTTGCAATTGATATTATGACGCTGTTCAAAAGGAAATAGTTCTATTCTTAAATCAGCTTCAAAAGACCTTTTTTTCGCTCGACTTATACCTTCTGATTCTATTGGATCTGAACTCTCACGAATTCCAGCAGTATCAGAGAGAATGATTGGGTATCCCCCAATGTCAATATGAGCTTCAAGTATATCTCTTGTTGTGCCTGCATATTCAGAAACAATAGCAATATCACGCTTGGCTAAGAAATTAAACAGAGTTGATTTACCGACATTTGGTTCACCAGTTATTACAATATGTAAACCCTCACGCAACCTTTCGCCCCGTCTATTATCATTTAAATGCTCTTGTATCAACTGCACGAGAGATTGCACTTCATTATTAATTTTTTCCAATTCACTTTTTTCTGCCCAAATGTCCTCTGGAAAGTCTATATATGCTTCGATTTTGGATTGTATCGTTATTAATCTTTGCCTCCAATTGCTGTATAGTCTCTCCAATTCTCCTGATATTTGCTTAATCGCTTGTTTAGCTTGCATTTTCGTTTCAGCATCAATTAAGTCTGCAATTCCTTCTATTTGCGTTAAGTCAAATTTACCATTTAGAAAAGCCCTAAGTGAGAATTCTCCAGGCCTGGCCATAACGAAAATTTTTGATAATTTCTCCAAGATGATTTTTATGACGGCCTTGCTTCCATGCACTTGTAACTCTATAACATCCTCGCCAGTGAAACTGTTTGGAGCAGGGAAATAGATGATTATTCCATTATCTATCAATTGATTGGAATCATCATATAGATCAACTAAAGTAGCAAATCTTGGTTTGATTTTTTTCTTAATATGAAAATGATTTAAAGCTTTAAGGGTGTAGTTGCCTGAAATTCTGATTACTGCAACTCCTGACTTACCAAATACGGTCGACAAAGCAAAAATAGTTTCATTTGTGTTTGTCATTATTTATATAAACTACTTAGCAATTTAAGAAATCGAAATACCTAATCTAAAAAATTTTTGCTTATATTACTTATTCATATTAATGCAGTATTAGTAAATATATTGTATAGAAAAACTACAAAAGTCATCCAGATGAAAATATTTATTTTGAAAACTGATAATATGATTTATAATGACTGACACAAGTTTTAAATATTATGCTCAAGAAATTAGCTTGGTATTGGTCTTCTGTAGAGTTAATTAAAGGGTTTGTTATTACATTAAAATATATGTTCAAACCAAAGGTTACTTTGAGGTATCCTATGGAGAAGGGCCCTTTAAGTCTAAGGTTTCGTGGTGAGCATGCGCTGCGTAGGTATCCAAATGGTGAAGAACGATGCATAGCTTGTAAGTTATGCGAAGTTATCTGCCCTGCTCAAGCAATAGTTATTGAAGCAGAGGAAAGAGAAGACGGTAGTCGCCGCACCACACGCTATGATATTGACATGACAAAATGCATATATTGCGGACTTTGTCAAGAAGCATGTCCAGTTGATGCAATTGTGGAGGGTCCTAACTTTGAATTTGCTACTGAAACAAGAGAGGAGCTAATGTACAATAAAGAAAAGCTATTGCGTAATGGTGAAGTTTGGGAAGAAGCAATTGCACTCAGGTTAAAAAAGAATAGGCCGTATTATTAACTAGGTATGTCAACAATTAAAATTTCTTACAGCAAGTATGTAATAGATCTCTTGTACAACTGTTATTTAACTGAAAGATCAGTAGCTCACCTTTTGGTGTCATTCCAGCGCGTGGCGCTGGAATGTAGAAAAGAAAGAAACATGGATCCCAGTGTCAAGCACTGGGATGATAAAAGGTCTAATGAATGATAAAAGTTACCTTTTTAGCCGAACAAAAAGTAAAAGAATACAGTGGTAGAGTCACTGGCTTTGATATATTACAACCGGATGCTTTGAGAGAAGCAATTGCCTTTAAGGTAAATGGTGAGTTGTATGATCTCTCACGTGAAATTGAATCTGATACAGAGATAGAGGTAATACAACTGAGTGACGAAGCGGGTTTAGATATAATAAGGCATGATGCTGCTCATATAATGGCGCAGGCAGTAAAAGAGCTCTTTCCTAATACTCAGATTACTATCGGGCCAACAATTCAAGATGGTTTCTACTATGATTTTGCTACAGATCGTACCTTTACCACGGACGATCTTGCTGCAATAGAAAAAAAAATGAAGGAAATTATAAAAAGTAACCACAGATTCGTCCGAGAAGTTTGGACTCGTAAGCAGGCAATTGATTTCTTTAGTGATATAGGTGAAAGATACAAGGTTGATATTGTCTCATCAATACCAGAAAACGAAAACCTAACTGTTTATAAACAAGGCAACTTTGTAGACCTATGTCGTGGTCCGCACTCACCATCAACTGGCAGAGTTAAAGCGTTTAAACTTATGAAAGTAGCAGGTGCATACTGGCGTGGCGATTCTAAGGGCCCAATGTTGCAAAGAATATATGGCACCGCGTGGAGAAATAAGGATGAATTAAATACTTATCTTAAACGTCTGGAGGAAGCAGAAAAACGCGACCACCGCAAAATTGCTAAGGATATGGACTTATTTCACATTCAAGAGGAAGCTGTTGGGCAGATTTTTTGGCATGAACAGGGATATACTTTATATAATGTTCTTGAGTCTTACATCAGAAAAAAGTTAATGAACAATGGCTACTTTGAGGTGAAAACCCCTATTTTAGTAAGCAAAGAGCTGTGGGAAAAATCGGGACATTGGGATAAGTTTCGTGAAAATATGTTCATTATTGATGAATCTGAAAGTAAAAAGCTAGCAATAAAACCCATGAATTGCCCTTGTCATGTGCAGATTTTTAATTCTCACATCAGAAGCTATCGTGATTTACCGATACGTATGGCAGAGTTTGGCACATGCCATAGAAATGAAAGCTCAGGCTCATTGCATGGACTGATGCGAGTGCGTGGTTTTACGCAAGACGATGCACATATTTTTTGTATGGAAAAACAAGTGAATTCTGAAACTGTAAAGTTTTGTGACCTTTTAAAAGAAGTATATTCAGAACTTGGGTTCAATGAAATTTCTGTGAAATTTTCAGACCGTCCAGATACTAGATCAGGTAATGATGAAGTGTGGGATAGAGCTGAAAGAGCACTGCTTGAAGCAGTTAAAGAAGCAGGGCTTAGTTATGAACTTAATCCTGGTGAAGGTGCATTTTATGGTCCAAAGTTAGAGTTTATTTTGAAAGATGCAATAGGTAGAAATTGGCAATGTGGAACGTTGCAAGTTGATTTTATTTTACCGGAGCGGCTTGGAGCTTTTTATATAGGAACAGACGGGCACAAGCATCACCCTGTCATGTTACATAGGGCAATTCTTGGAACTTTTGAGCGTTTTATTGGAATTTTAATAGAAAATTATGCAGGAAAATTTCCAGTTTGGCTTGCTCCAACACAGCTTGCTATTCTGACCATTACAAATGAGTCTGACGGTTATGCTACAGAAATCAGCAACGTTTTAAAAGAACAAGGTGTGAGAATCAAAACTGATTTGACCAATGAAAAAATTAGCTATAAGATACGTTTGCATAGTTCAAGTAAGGTACCTATATTATGGATCATAGGCAAAAATGAAGTTACAAATAAAACTGTGTCAGTGAGAAATTTAGGATCGGAAAAACAGGAGTCTTTTTCTTTGGAGAATGCTACTGAATTGCTGTTAAAGATTATTAATTTGAATTAATGGAGCTAAAATTTGCAAGTCAAAAAGAACAATAAAAACAGAATTAATGAACTCATCACAGCTAAGGAGGTACGCTTAGTTGATCATAGTGGTGAAATGGTCGGAATTGTTCCAATAGAAAAAGCTTTGGAAGTTGCACAAAGTGTTAATTTAGACTTGGTAGAAATCGCACCTGATTCAACTCCTCCAGTATGTAAAATTCTGGACTATAGCAAACAAAAGTATGATATAAAAAAGAAGGCAAGTGAAGCAAAAAAGAAACAAAAAACATTAACTATAAAAGAAATTAAACTGGGTCCTAATATTGGTGATCACGACTACGAAACAAAATTGCGTCAAGCAAGGGATTTTCTTGTGCATGGACATAGAATTAAAGTCACAATGAGATTTAGAGGGAGAGAGCTTGTAAACACTGAAGTTGGACTGAAAAAATTAGAACGGCTAATTAGAGACGCTGAAGATATTGCAAAAGTAGAATTAGCACCTAAAAGGGAAGGAAATCAATATTCTTTAACTTTAGCTGCTAAGTAGTAAAATCATTTAAAAGTATAAGTTAAGTTACTATCCTCTCTTCAATTATATGACGAAAATGTCTGATTAATCCTTGAACTGGCCAAGCTGCAGCATCGCCAAGTGCACAAATTGTATGCCCTTCTATTTGAGTTGTAAGGTCAAGTAGCTTATCTACTTCACCAGGTTTAATATTTCCTGCTACCATTCTTCTCATAATCCTCCACATCCATCCAGTGCCTTCACGGCATGGTGTACATTGTCCGCAGGACTCATGCATATAGAAATGTGATAATCTTTCTATTGCAGCTATTATGTCAGTTGATTTATCCATCACTATTACAGCAGCAGTACCAAGCCCTGATTGTGCAGCCCTTAATGAATCAAAATCCATTTCAATAGTATCACATATAGATTTTGGAATTAGTGGGACTGAAGACCCACCAGGTATTACAGCAAGTAAATTATCCCAACCTCCTCTCACTCCACCTGCGTATTTTTCAATTAATTCACGCAGTGAAATTCCGAGCTCTTCTTCAACATTACATGGATTATTTACATGCCCTGAAATGCAAAAGACCTTAGTGCCAGTATTATTTGGTTTACCAAGAGATGCAAACCACTCTCCTCCGCGATTTAGAATATCTGGAACCATGGCTATAGTTTCAACATTGTTTATTGTAGTTGGACAACCAAAAAGTCCAACACCTGCAGGAAATGGAGGTTTCATGCGAGGAAAGCCCTTTTTTCCTTCAATGGATTCGAGTTGAGCTGTTTCTTCCCCACATATGTAAGCTCCTGCACCCCTATGGATAAACACATCAAGATCATAACCTGATTTGCAGGCATTTTTTCCAATTAAGTTTTCTTTATAGGCTTCCTCAAGTGCCTTTTTTAGAACTAAATATTCATTATAAAATTCACCCCTGATATAAATATATGCAACTGATGCGCTGATCGCTCTGCCAGCTAGAAGAATTCCCTCAAGTAACTTATGTGGCTCATATCGTAATATATCTCTATCTTTACACGTACCAGGTTCTGACTCATCTGCATTGACTACTAAATACGCTTTTAAAGGATTTTTAGGCATAAAGCTCCACTTAAGGCCAGTAGAAAATCCTGCACCCCCTCGACCTCTCAAGCCAGATTTCTTTACTTCATCAATGATTTTTTCTGATCCTAAATCCAGTAATTCCTTTGTTTTTTGCCAACTACCACGTTTTTTTGCACCTTCAAGTAGTGGTGTTTCTTTACCATTTAAGTTTATGAATATTTTATCCTGTTCTTTTAGCATGCTTTTAAGATTCTAAGTGATCCCGACGCGATTCGAACGCGTGACCCACTGATTAAAAGTCAGTTGCTCTACCGGCTGAGCTACGGGATCATTTTATTTTTCAGCTACACTAAACAGTAATATAGTTTTTATCCGTTTTAATCAAACTAAAATTTTCATGTGTGGTTAAATAAATTACATAATGTACTGCATTAGTGATAATTTAATTAAAAATTTTTGAAGGAAAACTTCTTGTTAATTCAAAGATTCATTTTGGTAAAGCTGACGTACAACTCTAAAAAGATAGAGAATTATACATAAATGCAGAATTTGTGCACTATTTAGCAATAGCCTCACAAATAAATATTTCTTGCATTTCAGCGTGAGTGATTTATGCTTTAAGCAAGAATTGGGGGCATAGCTCAGCTGGTAGAGCATCTGTTTTGCACGCAGAAGGTCAGCGGTTCGATCCCGCTTGCCTCCACCAATATAGGTTCTAGCGTATCATAAAGTCAGCTTATTTTAATCTAGGAGTGTTTTATACTAGTTTCCTAAAAAATCCCTCTTTCTATAACTTTTCTTTATGCAAGTAATGTGTGTTATTATAATTCTGATATATACTAACTTAACAATAAATTAATCAATAAATGTTAGAATAGCTATAATTAAGTTGATTAGGAAATACTTATGAGTAGCAAGAAACGCGTTTTTAAGATGGTACCCGGAGAGGAATTATCAAAAGGATTTGGTAACAACGTCTATTGGCCTGAATTTTCTCTTTTTCAATCGGTTAAAAAAGTTAAGCTTGTGCAACTGGGAAAAGAAGATGAAACGATAGAATTACCAATAAGATTATGCGGCAATAACATCCTTGGAGATACCTTTTATTGCATAAGGAACGAAGAGGGAAATACTTTGAAAGGTAGTTTTTCTAGAGATAAACCATGTTATACAAAAAACAGTTGTGCATTTGTATATTGTAATGATATGTTAGTCAAGCTATCAATGAAATCGTACTTTGTAGACTGCGAAGAAGGTTGTTCTGGTACTTTGCGTAATGATATTAAATCTGAGAGATCTAAGTACATTTATGTAACACAGGAAGAATTGTCTGATACTTATAAATATTATTTCTCAGATTATCAAGGAAATATTGTTAATTCACCTGACAATCAGGCATTACAATATATTGGGCTGGACGTCAGTGAAGAAACAGTAAAAAATATATTATCTAAAATACCAGAGAATATAATACTATCAAAGGTGTTTGCTAAAATTTTTGTTGGGGGACTAACAGAAGATCAGTTAGAAACTCTTACCCATACTCTTAGTGAAGTCCAAATAGAGAACTTAGTAAAGCACTTAACAGATAATCAATGGAAAACTTTGGTGAGTCATTTAACCAATCACCAATTACATATTCTTGCTTATGAACTAAATCCAGAAAAATTACAAATAATTATTCCTATTTTAAATGATGATCAGCTTGGAGCCCTAGTGAGAGAATTAAATCCAGAGCAAGTAAGAGAAATTTTACCTCATTTAAAAGTCGATCAGTTCAAGGCACTTATCAATAATATAGACGATTATCAGCTTGTAGAATTAGCAAAAGATTTAGATGAGCACCATTTGACCATTCTTTCCAAGGAATTGTGGTCTGAGCAACTTCCAGCCCTAGTACACACTTTAGAAGGAGATAGGTTACATAATTTAATTAATAAACTAGACCACGATAAACTTGCAATAGTAGCTCGAGATTTAACTGATTCTAATAAGATTCAGATTATCATTAAGTCTTTAGCTGACAACCCAGACAAACTTCAAGCTTTTGCTCGCAATATGTCTAATGAGCAGTTTAAAGAACTTTTGGATAATTTAGGTGCAGGAGAGCTGAAAGATATTATTCACAAATTGCCTCACGAGAAAGTCATGTCTGTGATTGGTGATCTTAGCAGTAAAGATCAGTCCAATGCTATTATTGATGCATTGAAAGAGAAACTTGAAGAACAGAATAAACATAACGAGGAAATCAAGGAGATGCTCAAGCAAATCAAGGATGATATGCCAGAAATTGGACAGGCCCCAGACTTCACAATAGTAGACATTAATAATGACTCACTGTTATTTGTATAGTAGTGATTTATAAAGATAAGTAGTTTTTTTATAGGAGGTAACTATTATGAGTAAAAGTACAAAATTATATTCTAGTGAAGGAGTTGAATTAAATAGTACATTACAACTTCAGAAGCCGGCGTTTAATAAACCAGATTTTGTAACACCAGAAATAAAGAAGATTACTACTAAAAGCAAACCGGATGGGATTGATATAACCAAGGTCATGAAAGAAGAAGAGATTAATGCTATACCGGCAATCACGATAAGCGTTAAGAATCTTAAAAATTTTTATGATGGTCTGATGAAAAGTATTAATAAATATAACGGCGATATAAGTGAGGCGATTACAAATGGCGTAGTAACACCACTGTCATTAACTATAGAAAACATAGGCGCAAAGACAAGCGAGATAGACGATAAACTTAAAGATCTTCAGACTAGACTTGATGATATACCAGAGATTGGAGGAGCTCCTGCATTTACTGGCGAAGAGAACGGATTGCTTTAATAAAAAAGGTAGCAGCTTGCTAGCAGGCTGTTACCTCTTTTCACATACCATTTCAATGTAGCTGAGTTGATTTTAAAATTTTATAGGAGTTAGCATGAATAATAGTAAACAAGAAAGCGAAAATAACTTTGAAGCAATAAACCAAATGAGCGATTTCAACTTTAAAGAAATAGACAATATAGAAGTTGAAGTTAAGCCCACAAACTTTGAGGACATTGAAGATAAAATTGCAACAATTCATTACGTCTATCAAGTTATGGATAAGTTAGTCTGCGATTTAAACGAGAAGTTTGTTTCGGGCTTGCGTGTCTCAATTATGGAGAACATAGCACAACTTAGAGGAGAGTTTATTGATATGAACCAACACTTGGCCGAAGGTTTATCTCATTTGAATAAGTTAATTCAGCAGGATGGATTTATTGATAATAATCAAAACTATAGAACATGGGCAGAAGAACTTGATCACCTAAGGGGCGAAGTTGAAGGATTAAAAGCAGCAATAATTGACCATAATGACGTAGAATGGGAAGCACCAACTCACTCTGATATATTGTGGTAGTTAGGAAAGTAACAGCTTGCTAGCAGGCTGTTGCTTTCTTTCACATACCATTTCAATACAACTGAATTAGGAAATCTATTTTAGGACTTTCGGCTTATAGTTCTCATCATGTTTTGCAAACACCGTATCTGCAAGAAAGGTACCATTATCAAACATTTTACCTTGTACAACAACACCACTTTTTTCTGAAAACATTGGTGGAAGTATTCCCTGATATTTCACCATAACGCTCTTATTAAAATCTGTCATCTGAAAAATTACTTCGCTTTCGCTCCGTATCACGCTATTTTCAACAATCATTCCACCAACACGGATTGGCTTTTGATTATTTGGTAAAACTATTGCCTCACTTACTGTATAGAAAAATGAGATATTTTCTTTGAGCGTTGTTAAAATAAAAAAAACTGCACAACTTAAAAAGCAGAAAATTCCTGAAGTTATAAGTAATCGCTTATGTTTCTTCTTCATTATTATCTTTCAGGCTTTCTAGAATTTTTTTACTTTTAGTATAGCAAGAAACGGTAAAAATCAAATTTCCACCAATCAGTATGAAACTAATAAGGTAAGCAAAAATTACATATGTATTCATAATGCACTGCCAATAAATAACTCACCTGCATCAAAATAAATTAAGCTTCCATCCTTTTGCTGCAACACCAATTTACCACTTTTATCTATATCAGCAAAAATTCCTTCATACAATTTGTCAGCTAACTTTACACTGATTTGCTCATTCATTTTGAATGCTTTTTTTAACCACATTTCTCTTATAGCATAAAACCCATCAAATAGCCATTGCTTTCTTAGCTTATTAAAATTTATTATTAATTCCTTTAATAGATCCATGTTAGACACAGATTCACCGTAATTGCTAATGCACGTTGTGCCTGGAAGTGGCGCATGATTGACATTAATTCCAATTCCTATAATGAGCCAATTTGAATTGGATTTTTTTTCAACCAATATTCCGCTTATTTTCTTGCCATCGATTAGAATGTCATTTGGCCATTTATGTTGAAGATTGAGATCGTTTATGAATTGATCTCTTGTCATCCCAGTGCTTTGACACTGGGATCCAGAAGAAAAAGTATGGATTCCAGTGTCACGCACTGGAATGACACCGCAGTGGGTTTGATTATTCAAGAAATTTAACGATAATAAAGTATTTCCAACAGCAAGAGCAGTCACAAAAGTCAATTCTGTCAATTTGCTGACATCCGTTTCTTGGTTAATTATCAAACTCGCATAGAGATTACCCTCTGGAGAAATCCAGCTTTTTCCAGTGCGTCCCCTACCTTCTGTTTGTTTATCAGCAATAATGACAGTTTCATTTGATATCCCTTTCTCAATTAAACCCAATGCTTCTTTATTAGTACTTGGAACTTCTTTGTAATGATGAATATGAAAACCTTCAAGGATCACCTTGTCAGCCCTTTAGTTTAATGAGTGAGTCAAGATCTTCTACATACAAGAAAAGAACGAGATTGATCAGTGAAGCCACTGAAGTGATAATGAATAGACCCTTAGAATAAGCAACCTTATTACCACTAGCTTTATCAAAATACATAACTTTCATGATATTTAAATAATAGTAGCATGATATCACACTCGCTGTTACAAGAATCAAAGACAGGCTGATAAAGCCAGAATTTATTAAACTTTTGAATATAAAAAATTTAGCGATAAAACCTGCAAGTGGAGGTATTCCCGACATCGAGAGTAACAGTACAGAAAGATGACATGCTACAATTGGGTGTTTATTCCCTATACCAGATAAATTTGCAATATCACAATCGTCATCGTCAATTTGTACGAGATATGAGAATAGCCCTATGCTTGTGATGATATATATCACCAAATACATTAAGGCACTATCTGTTCCTGCTTGTGTAAAAATAGAAAGTGAAGCAAATATAAAACCAATGTGACCAATTGAACTGTAAGCAAGCAGCCTTTTTAAGTTTTGCTGACGTAAGGCCCCAAAAGCTGAGATAAGCACAGACAATGCTGAAACGTATAAGAAAATAGGCTGAACATAACTTTTTACATTTACTAACTCTTCATTCATCAATCGAATTAAAAATGTTACAAGTGCAGCTTTTGGGGCCGTAGAAAAAAACGCAGTTACTATGGTAGGTGCACCTTGATAGACATCTGGAGCCCACATATGAAAAGGAGCAATAGCAAGCTTGAAACACAAACCAATAAGGATAAAAACTAACCCAAAAACTATTCCATAAGTTATCTGATGGTTTTGCAAGAATGAACCGAGCTCAGAGAAATTGACTTGTCCTGTATATCCATAAAGCAGCGACATTCCATATAGCATAATGCAGGAAGATAGTGCACTAAGTGTAAAATATTTCACTCCTGCTTCACATGAATAAGCTGAATCTTTATTAAAGCTCGCAAGAACATACAAAGATATACTCATCAACTCAAAAGCTAAATAAAAAGAAATCAGACTATTTGCTGAAACCAAAGTTATCATGCCAAATAGCGCAAAAAGAATCAGTATTGAAAATTCATATTTATAGTCATATTTTGATAAATTCAGCATCAAAAGTATTAAAATTCCTGTGCTGAGAATTAACCCTTGGGCTGACCTGATGTATAAATTGAGTTTTAACAACGAATTAAAGAGAAAAATTTCATTGTTTTCTGCCGAAAGAATTAAAATAATCAAAGTTACCACTGTGCAGCCAAGTGCTAATAAGTTGATAGTTCTGCGGTTAAATATAATCCCAAGCAGTAGCAACACTAACGAGGAGATAATAGAGAACATTTCCGGCAATATCTGTATATAATTCATAGCGCATTATATTTGACTAACAAATTTGCCATACATGGCTTCAAATAATTCAGTGCAAGGGTTGGGTAAAATCCAAGCAAAATAACAAACACTGCAAGCAGAATTAAGACAGAAAATTCTATGCTATCCAAACGGTTATTTAATAATTTAGAATAGCTAACCCCCCATATTATTTGCTTACATAAATTCAGCATATAAACTGCGCTTAAAATAGTGCCAAGTGCGATAAATCCTGTAAAAAACCCTATGCTCTTAAACATTCCAACCATAGCCAAAAACTCACCTGCGAACCCAGATGTTCCAGGTAGCCCTATTGAAGCCATTGAAAATAAAATGAACATAAAACCAAATTTTGGCATTGTGTTTACTATGCCAAAATATTTTGCAATCTCCAAAGTTCCAGTTCGAGTATATAGCATTCCAACACATAAAAATAAAGCAGCAGAAATAAGGCCATGACTAATCATTTGAAATATGCTACCCAGTACTCCTTCCTCACAAAATGAAAAGAGGCCAGCAGTAACGATCCCCATATGTGCTATTGAAGAATAAGCTATTAACTTCTTTATATCATCTTGAGCAAACGCAACTAGAGAAGCATATATCACCGCAATAATGCTCAGCACAACAACGAAATTTGAAAAATACAAACTTGCCTGAGGAAGCATTGGAATAGAAAACCTTAAAAATCCATATCCCCCCATTTTAATAAGCAAGCCAGCTAAAATCACAGATCCAGAAGTTGGTGATTGCACATGCGCATCAGGAAGCCAAGTGTGAAATGGAAACATAGGTACTTTTATTGCAAAAGAAATAAAAAATGTAATCCACAGCAATGACTGCACTTCAAGATCAAGGCTTGGCACTAATGTAGCTAATTTTTGTATATTAAACGTCCCAAAAGTACTATAGATATACACCAATCCAAGCAGAAATAATAATGAGCCAGTTAATGTATAAAGAAATAACTTAAACGTCGCATATATCCTTTGCTTCCCTCCCCAAATGCCAATAATAAAGAACATTGGTATTAAAACAGCTTCAAAAAACACATAAAAGCTTATAGCATTCAGTGAAACGAAAAAACCGACTACAAAACTCTCAAGCAGTAGAAATAATGCCATATAGGCTTTTAGGGTCGTATAACTCATTTTGCAGTTATAGAGTATACAAATTACAAACAAGAAAGTTGTAAGCAGAAGGAAAAGCAACGATATACCATCTATCCCTATTCCTACATTCTTGATTGGATAGCTGACAAACTGAAAGTCCGCATTGTTATAATCAAATTCTATACAAGCTACAATGCTAAGCAAAAATGGAAGTATAGCAAAAAATAGGGCAAGGAATTTTAGGTGTATAGATTGATGATTAATCCTGATCGAGGATAAAATCAACGCTCCTATCAGTGGAAGCAAGAATATACTAAGTAACAACACCTTCTATTTAATTCCAATAATATATAAAACACCGATTATTAAAGTAACAAACATAATAAATGCATAATCAAATATATAACCAGTTTGTAACTTTATAGAACTTTTTGAACATTCATTAACCAACCTTACAACACCATTTGGTCCAAATGAATCAATAGCCTTAACATCAAACTTCCATAGAAGCCTAGATATAAACCTTATCGGTGCAATTATAACAAACTCATACACCTCATCAAAGTACCATTTATTCTGCAAAAACTTAAGTAAAAATTTACTCTTAATTTGCCTAATTACTTGATATTGGTAAATTAGGCACGCAAGTGCTATTCCACTTAGGCTTGCTAAGGTTGGCAGTAGTTTTATAAAGAAATTATGAACTCCATGCCCATCAATAACTACTAAACTTGATTTCCAAAACGCATTACTAGTTATGTTCAAAATATTTGCTCCCCATATTCCAGAAAATACTGATCCAAAAGCGAGTATCAGTAATGGTATAAGCATAATCTTTGGTGCCTCATGTATATTAATTTTACTTTGTTTTTGGCTGTGGAACACAAGAAGCAATAACCTCCAAGAGTAAAACGCTGTGAAGAATGCAACAACTAAGCTTATTACAAAAGCAAAGCTATCCGTGCTATAAGCATGTTCAATTATCAAATCCTTTGAGTAAAAACCTGCAAATGGAAATATTCCAGAAAGCGCAAGAGATCCAATCCACATGAGAGTATAAGTGCAAGGGATTTTCTTCCAGCAATTTCCCATTTTCTGAATGCTTTGCTCATGATGCATCGCATGAATTACATTGCCAGCACCAAGAAATAGTAGAGCTTTAAAAAAAGCGTGTGTCATTAAATGAAAAATAGCAACATTGTAAGCAGAAAGCCCACATGCCATGAACATATAACCAAGTTGACTGCAGGTTGAATAAGCAATTATTTTTTTTATATCGTTCTGAGTAATCGCAACCGTAGCTGCAAAGAAAGCAGTAAGTGCCCCAACAATAACTATTAATTCTCGTGCCACATTTGATAGCTCAAATAATGGAGAACATTTTGCTACTAAAAATATACCTGCTGTTACCATCGTTGCTGCGTGAATGAGTGCAGAAACAGGGGTTGGCCCTTCCATTGCATCTGGCAACCAAACATGTAAACCAAGCTGTGCAGATTTACCCATACAGCCAATAAAAAGTAATATGCATATTATATGAGTTACTTTGAATTCACAGCAGAATGCCCTAATGTTCTGCGTGCCAAGAAGATCAGTTGTATCAAAAACTTCAGTAAAATTCAAAGAGTGAAATGTATAATAAATAAGAAAGATTCCAATCAATAGTGCAAAGTCTCCTACCCTATTCACAACAAATGCTTTAATTGCTGCATTATTTGCAGAATATTTTTGCAACCAAAATCCTATGAGTAAATAAGAACACAGGCCAACCCCTTCCCAGCCAAAAAAAAGCTGCACGAAATTATCGCTTACAACCAGCACAATCATGCAAAACGTAAACAGCGATAGGTAAGAAAAAAACCTCGACTTCCCTTTGTCATGCTCCATATAACCGATAGAATAGAGGTGGACTACTAGTGAAACGGTGGTAATAACAATAAGCATTAAGGATGAGAGAGCATCCACACTAATTGCCCAATTTACTTTTAATACACTTAATGAAAATAGAGGAAACAAACTCAAGTGATAATTTTCAGAGAAGGTGAGAAAAACATACCAAGATAAAACTGCAGATATTCCAATCCCCGCCGTTGTAACTAACTGACTTTTTCTAAAAAGTGCTGCAAATAGCGAACCAAAGAGTGGCAAAAATACTATTAATTTCAGTATATCCATCATACTTTCATTCTTTCATTAAGTTCGCTTGTTCAACATCTATATTGCCACGACTTCTATAATATACAACCAATATTGCAAGCCCAACTCCTGACTCTGCTGCCGCAACAGTCAACACAAACATCACAAAAATTTGCCCAACTATATCATTCATAAAGGCAGAAAAAGCAACTAAATTGATGTTAATCGCCAGCAATAATATTTCTATTGATAACAGTATATTGATTATGCTCTTACGGTTGATGAAAATACCACACACTCCAATAGTGAACAAAATAGCAGCAACTATCAAAAAATGATTTAATCCTATTTCCATTCTACTCCTTTTCCAAATTTAGCCTTAACCAATTTTACAGATGAAGATTGTGTCAATTGGTTTAATACATTCTGTTTTTTAACTCCTTTTTTCTTGTCCTGCAAAGTAATAGCAATTGCACCAACAATTGCAACAAGCAGCAGAATACCAGAAAGATGAAAAGCGTACATGTAGTCAGTGTAGAGCAAATTACCGATAGCTTTCACGTTATTGGCATTATAGTTTATAACATTACTTATATTCAGCGTTGAGCTGCGGATTACAAAACTGATAATCAGAAAAAACACAACACATAATATAGCACCAGGAGTGAAATGCTTCGCAAAACCCTGGCGCAACCTTATGTAGTCAATATCGAGCATCATAACTACAAAGAGGAACAACACTGCAACCGCACCGATGTATACTATCATCACCATCATAGCAATGAACTCAGCTCCAAGGAGAATGAAAAGAACTGCAGAGTTAACGAAGGTGAAAATTAAAAATAATACTGCATGCACAGGATTTCTTACACTAATTACGCATACAGCAGATAAAATGCTGAGAATTGCAAAAAAATAAAAGAAAAAAGGCATCGATACTTTAACTGCAACAATAGTTACTAACTTAAGGTAATTGTTGCTGTAAAGTCAATACTATATTAAAGATTTGAAAATATCGTACTACAAGCTTCAACTCCTCAGTAATGCAATAAACACTCTTGACAATCTTGATTTATTAATATATAATGTATGTATATTAATAGTCAGCGGTAGCTCAAAATGTACAACATATTTGGTTACTTCAAAAGCAACAATAGTTCTAACGCACAAAATAGCAGATTAAATGGAGAAGGTTATCAATACACCACAAGAGACTATATGACAATTTACTTTAATAACACATTAGCAAGTTTCAGTAGATCATTGATAGAATTTAAAGAAAAAGCATATGGTTTTATATATGATATTGGAGCTTGGTTGAAAGCAACATATGAAAATTTCACTGAACGAGCTGAAATTCATAACTTCTATGTTCCAGAAAAACTTCCTATTAAAGCTGAGGAAATAAAGATGAAGGAACTGAATCGTAAGCCTAAGCCATTTCAAACTCCACCTATTCATCAAACAAGCAGAAGTTTTGATGCCAATATCTCAAATCAAGTTGTTGTTACTCACCATACACTTGAAGCTACCCCAACAAGATAGATCTACGCTTAAATATCTAGTACTTGAATGAGTTGAATGTTATGTTCAATAAGACCTTTACAATATTTGGATCATAGGTTTAACTTTATAAAGTTATAATCTATAGAGCTTCAATGAACGATTATCTCTCACTGTTAAATCCAGAACAGCAATTAGCTGTAACTAACATAAATGGGCCAGTTTTGATACTGGCAGGAGCCGGAACCGGAAAAACAAGAACGATTACTTCAAGAATAGCACACATAATTAGAAACGTTCACGCTTATTCTGATGAGATATTAGCAGTTACATTTACAAATAAAGCAGCAAATGAGATGGTATCAAGGGTACTTGAGCTAACGGGCACAAACATACCATGGCTTGGCACTTTCCATGCAATTGCAGCAAAAATTTTGCGCATGCACGCAGAAATTGTGGGCTTAAACCCCAATTTTACAATCATTGGTGTGGATGACCAATTACAGGTAATAAAAAATATTATCAATGAAATAAATCCTGATTACCTATCAGAAAAATATAAGACCATTATGAATATTATTCAGCAATGGAAAGAGAAGTGCTTATTGCCGTCTGAAGTGGAAGATGTTCAATCATTTAGGCCAGTTTACGTAACTGCACTTAAAGTCTATTACCAGTATCAGGAAAGGTTAAAATTCCTTAACTCTGTTGATTTTGGTGACTTATTGTTATATAACATACAACTTTTTAATAAAAAGACCGAGGTTCTGTCCTACTACCAAAACAAGTTTAAGTATGTCATGGTAGATGAGTATCAAGATACAAATGCAATACAATATCTTTGGCTAAAATACCTTGCAAAAGAGCATTCAAATATTTGCTGTGTAGGAGATGATGACCAGTCGATATACAGTTGGCGTGGTGCAGAAGTTGAAAATATTTTGAAATTTTCCGATGATTTTAAAAATGCAAAAACCGTTAAACTGGAGTGTAACTACAGGTCAACATCCCACATAATTGCAACTGCATCATATGTGATCAATCACAATAAGACTCGCTTAGAAAAAAAATTGTGGACAACAAACATTGAAGGCGAAAAGGTAAATCTAATCAAATTGTGGGACGGAAAGGCTGAAGCAAGGTTCATAAGCGAACAGATATTAAAACTCAATAAATACAGATTTAGTGATATTGCAGTGCTCGTCAGGGCTACTTTTCAAACTAGAGTTCTCGAAGAGTATTTTATAAAATATTCAATTCCCTATAAGATTATAAGTGGCGTAAAATTCTACGAACGTCAAGAAGTAAGGGATATAATTGCATATTTGAGGCTTGTTACAAATAATAATGATGATCTCGCTTTTGAAAGGATCGTAAATCGTCCAAAAAGAAGCATAGGAGCTACAACTCTAAAGAAAATATACACGACTGCTCAGGATAACAAAATTTCTTTTTTTGAGGCAGCAAAAATATTGGTTAATAGTGATCAAGTAACCGAAAGAATTAAACTCTCACTAAATGATTTTTTAAATAAAATTAAAGCTTGGGAAGAAATAGTAAGCGTAAAACCACTGCATAAATTTGTTAAAATCGTAGCAAATCAATCAGGATATATGGAAATGCTTGAGAATGAAGGAGTGACGGGTTTAGCGCGAATAGAAAATGTTAAAGAGCTCATTTCATCTTTGAAGAATTTTGACAGCACTATAACCTTCTTGGAGCATATTAGTTTGGTGATGGAAGTGGATAATATGAATAGCGATGACACTGTATATGTTATGACTCTTCATGCGGCTAAAGGGCTTGAATTCCCGTGCGTGTTTTTACCTGGTTGGGAAGAAGGATTATTTCCTCATCAAAGATCTTTTGAAGATAAAAGTGGTAAAGCTTTGGAAGAAGAGAGAAGACTTGCATATGTTGGCATAACTAGAGCAAAAGAAAGGTTGATCATTTCATGTGCAGATAGGAGGGAAATTAATAATCAGTGGCAACCAATGAGCACTTCTCGATTTATTAAAGAATTGCCAAGAGAAAATGTTGAGGTGATCAAGAATAGTGCCTACTGTTGAAGCTATAACTGCAGCTCTTACGACAAACACATCTGAATTACTTCAATTATATATTTCTCCTGGCAAAAATTCTCTGATGGTCTTAAATAAAATTTTCAGTGAATGATTATCAGACATGTTGTGTTCTGCTGATTTTATTAAGTGTACTTCAACGTCTGTTGACTTAATTTTTTCAGCTAAATTCAATGAAGTTTGATAAGGAACATCTTTATCATTAATGCTATGCAATAAGCGCACAGGACAGTTTATATCTATTGCTTCTCTGTTTAAAAGAAGGTTCTTTCTACCGTCTTCGATCAGATTTTTAGTTATTTTGTATGCACAATGCTCCGAAGTAAAATCTATTACACCTTTAGAACCTAGTTCTTCTTTTTGCTTGCCTGACAATTGCTTGAATATCAAATCTTCAGTAAAATCAGGAGCAGACGATATGCCGATTAATGCTGCAATTTTTTCTGGAAATTGAAGAGCAGTGAGCAGCATCAGCCATCCTCCCATACTTGAACCTATAATTATTTGTTTATTGCTAGTTAATTCACTTATCACTTTAGCACAATTTTTTTGCCAATCACTTATTGTATAATCAGCAAAATCACCGCTTGAATTACCATGGCCAAAATAATCAAAGAGCACAAGTGCTATATCATTTTCTTGGCAAAATTTGTAAACGGCAGTTGCTTTAGTTCCATCCATATTGGATGCAAAACCACTAAAAAAAACTATAGAAGCCTTCTTTCCTTGTAGCTTTCGATATGCTATATGGCCATTACTTCCATCGAGTAATTTACAATAATTCATACTACTTTGGCAAGGCAACCGGACTATCGCTCATCGAACGCAAATAGCTGACTAGATCTGCAATCTCTTGTGGATTGGAAATGCCTGCAAATGCCATACGTGTACCTTTTATGTAGGCTTTTGGATTTTTTAAAAAAGCAAATAACTCCTCATACTCCCATTTCCCACCTTTTTCAAGTAGTGCTTTTGAGTAATTGAATGAGCTGCCAAGATGGGCCTTTTTATTTCCAACCACGTTCCATAAGTTTGGCCCCACTTTATTCATTCCACCTTTCTCAAAACTATGACAAGCTATACATTTTTTTGCTGCTGACTTGCCTTTTTCAAAGCTAGCATTCTGCATGAGCTCTCCAATATCAAGTGCCACTTGTTCAATCTTTTGTTGAGGCTCATTGCTGGCTGCTACTATTGTTTGGTGTTCAATTTTATAATCCTCTGGGTTGTAGAGCATATCAACTACATTACTAACTATCATAATTATTAATCCAGAAAGTAAAATCGATGCTGCAATCTTATTAAGCTCCATAGTTAATTCTTATCAAGTAATGTTACTTAAATTATGCAAATATTTTCGCAAACAGTAAACAATTACCTTTATTTCACCAAAGATAGAAATTTCTATTACTTAGCTAAGTTAGGAGACTGCAATTCTATTTCTATCGGAGTAACTTGTGGTTCAATTACATAATGATCTGGAATAACATATTAAAATAGATTTCCTGCAAACTTGTCTGCAATGATTGAAACTGGAACTACTTCTATAATGTTCGTTTGCTTGACCTAAGATTCAGGAGCATTTAAACTGAATTTTATAAAGTACTAGAAATGATAGGAAATCTAAGAGGAATAGTTGATGAGGTGTGTAGCGATCACATAATCCTGAATGTGAATGATGTTGGCTACATAGTATATCTTTCAGCCAAAACTTTAAGTGCTTGTTCGATTGGAAGTAGAGTAAAATTACTTATCGACACTTATGCAAATAGCAGAGAAAACGTTACTCAGCTATATGGCTTTATAAGTAAAGAAGAACAGCAGTGTCTGCGTTTATTAGTTAAAGTGAGCGGTGTCAGCTATAAAACCGCAATGTCAATTTTGAGCAAATTAACTCCAGAGCAACTGTTTTTGGCAATTATAAATGAGGATAAACTAGCACTTAAGGTGAGTGGACTTGGCCTGAAACTCATAAATCGAATTATTACTGAGCTGAATGGCAAAGTAAGTAAATTAGAGATAAATAACAATCATTTTCACTCAATTAGTGAAGATGCTCTTTCAGCTTTGATCAATCTTGGATATGAAAGAACAAAAGCTTATGATACAATAAAAAAAATAGAAGATGAATCACCAAACTTGGACACTAAAGATATTATTCGTATGGCGCTTAAAACAATATGAAGTCAATATCATGTAGTAAGGAATACTCTGAAGATGTACGTAATTTAAATATCCGGCCTGAGCAACTTGATGATTTTGTCGGGCAAAAAGACTTAATACAAAATTTAAAAGTGTTTATAAATGCTGCACAGACGAGAGCTGAAGCTTTGGATCACGTATTGCTCTATGGTCCTCCAGGGCTTGGTAAAACAACTTTAGCACAAATTGTCTCTAAGGAGTTAAGGGTTAGCTTTCGTGCAACTTCTGGTCCATTGCTTAGTAAAGCTGGGGACTTAGCTGCAGTGCTCACTACTTTAAATGCAAAAGATGTTCTATTTATCGATGAGATTCATAGATTAAATCGTAGCATTGAGGAAGTTTTATATACTGCTATGGAAGATTTTTGCCTAGATATACTAGTAGGTGAGGGCCCATCTACCAGAACTTTAAGAATAGATTTACCACCATTTACACTGATTGGGGCAACAACACGGCTTGGACTGCTTTCTGCACCGCTGAGGGATCGTTTTGGTATTCCCCTGCATCTTGAGTTTTATTCTTTTGAGGAACTGGTTGATATTATAAAAAGAGGTGCAAGAGTTCTTTGTGCTGAAATCGAAAAGGATGCTGTGCAGGAAATTGCCTGCCGCGCCCGTGGTACTCCAAGAATTGCTTTGAGATTACTCAGAAGAATAAGAGATTTTGTTGAAGTAAAAGATGATAAAAAAATTACCTGTGAAATTGCCGGTTCTGCACTATCAAAATTGGGTATAGATAAAATGGGACTAAATAAATTAGATATGGATTATCTGAGATTTTTGTTTAACACCTCAGGACCTGTTGGAATTGACACCATATCTATTGCACTATCTGAAGATGTTGGCAATATTGAAGAAACAGTAGAACCTTATTTAATCAAGGTCAGTTTTGTAAAGCGCACACCAAGAGGACGTGTTTTAACTGATCAAGCAAGGGAATATCTCAGCATTAATTCAGTGGTATGCTAGTATTATACTATATTTTATAACATTGTATAGTATTACATTAAACATTATAATATTCTTTTATTATATGATTTGCAGGTGTTTTAGAGGCAAATAAGAAAGTCTTCTGTTATAGTGAATATGTTCTTGAAAAATTACGTAATATATGCTAGGCTGTATATAGTATGAATGTAAAAATATCAATAATTTATTGATATTTTTTAAGATTAATACTTATTAAATACTTCATATTATAAGATTGAGTTATTGTATTTTATAGACTTAAGATAAAATGGTAAAAAGCCTTCTAAACAATTATAGAAACAGTAATTCAATTAATGGAGAAAAAGCAATGAAAAATTTTTTAATCAATAACAACGAAGAGGACGGTAGCTCAATCTACATTAATCGAATCAGAGAGCAAGATCTCTCTGCAGAGCAGAAGCTCAATGAATTAAAAGGATTCATGGAGGAGCTTGCTAGGAAAGCTGAGCTCAAGAGAATAGAGCTTGAGCGTCAGGCTGCGAGTTGCATTGATGAAACATTATCTCAAGTAGAGCTACAGATACAAGATAATGAGGATTACTTTACTGATGATAATCAAGGGGTATTCGCAAATTTCTTTGAATCCCTCTTTAATCTTTTTGAAGTAAATGTAGATCCGAAAGTCTACAAAATGCTCAAGGAGAAGAAAGAGAAAAATCTGCTTCTTTCGATAATTAAGTTTTTGCGTGATAAGCTTAAGGAATTAGTTAAAAAGATCTTCAAAAAAGATTTAGATTTAAGTTGGGATAAAAGGCTAGACAAAGAGATAAAAGAATTGCAGGAGAAATTACTCAGCGGTGAGTTATCTCCTGAAGAAGAAATAGCAATACTCGAACGTTTGCAAGCGTTGCAAAATTTAAAATTGAAGCTTCAAACTTTTCTCGTGGGCTCAGTCATTGCAATGTTTGCAGAAATTTTTGCAGTTGATTTAGCAGCAGTAGTAGAGCAAGATGTAACTGAGGAAAAAAGAGACAAAAAAGCAGAAAAAACAGAATCAAAAGAAGTTCGTCAAGAAATGGAAACAAAAGTGAATGAAATCACACCAATTTCCCTATTTAATTTTTCATCTCAAGTTCCAATGCCAATCACTCTGAATAAGCAAGAACGTGCTATTTTACCAAAGCCTGTAGAAAAATTAGTAGACACTCTACCTAAACCTGTTATAAGTCACAAAAATAGTGAAGTACAAAAACTGGAAAAAATGAATAAAGAAAAGAAAGAAGCAAAAGAAGAGAAAAATGAAAAACCAAAATTAGCTGTCTGTCCACCCGCTCCAGAGCGAAAGGAACACAGGAGAGTTAAAAGACAAAAATGTAGTGATGATACAAGGATAACAAAGAGAAACGAGCTAAATGGATCTTCATGCGAGAGAAAGCTTGGTGATCAGCAAAAGTCTAATGCTGCTGTGGAATTGCCAGGAGGATTAACTGATGATGTGAGAGTTGAAAACCATGCTTCTTCAGTCAAAGAGAGAGGTGTGTAAAGGTTCTCTCTTTTTTTTGTCATTCCAGACTGGTTTTTTATCTGGATTCCAGCATCAAGTGCTGGAATGACATGGCGGACAAGTAGCTCTCTCTTGTCTTCAAGTGGCCCCTTTGTTGTCATCTCAGTGCCTCCTCTCTTGTCATCCCAGTGCTTGACACTGGGATCCAGGAACTTAGTTTAAAAAAGTTGTCATTTCAGTCTAGGATCCATTTTCTCTTCTAGATTCCAGCGTCACGCGCTGGAATGACATCGTCTTGAATAAAATTTGAATGAAAACCGGTCTGTCATTCAGGTAGCCCTTCATTTTCATTCCAGTGCCTCCTTTGATGTCATCCCATTACCTCCTCTCTTGTCATCCCAGTGCGTGACACTGGGATCCAGAGAACTTAGTTTAAAAGAGTTGTTATTTCAGTTTAGGATCCATTTTCTCTTCTAGATTCCAGACTGGAATGACACCGTCTTGAATGGAAGCCAGTGCCAACGATGCGCCATATTACAATGTTCGTACAGTTGTGTACTCAGACACTGTCATCCAGACACAATTTCATCATATAAATCTTTCCATTCTTGATTTGTTTTTTCAATTAAGTTTATTTTCCATTTTCTCTGCCAGCTTTTTAGGAGTTTTTCTCTACTAATTGCTAAGTTTATCTCTTGAAATTCTTCAAAATAGACTAGTTTACAAACATTGTACTTTGACGTGAAACCAGAGATGGCTTTGCTTTTGTGTTCCCAAATTCGTTTAGTCAAATTTGATGTTATACCTGTATATAGGGTTCCATTGCGTTCACTTGCAAGTATATAAATATAATAACTTTTCATATATAATAAATAAATTTACTAGATTCCAGTGTCAAGCACTGGAATGACATTAAAGGAGCTACTTGATGACACCAAAGAGGCTATTCTTTGATACCAAAGAGGCTACTTGAATGACAAGAGAGGAAGTGCTGGAATGACATTGTCTTGAGTGCATAATGCACCAAAGGTTGTGTACCAAAAAGGTGTCAACCAATTTTAAAAGGCTGTCATGCAAGTGGCCCCTCCGTTGTCATCCAAGTAGCTGACACTGGGATCCAGAAAACTTAGTTTAAAAAAGTTGTCATTCCAGTTTAGGATCCATTTTTCTTCTAGATTCCAGCATCAAGTGCTGGAATGACATGGCGGACAAGTAGCTCTCTCTTGTCATCCCAGTCTGGAATCCAGGAGTATAAAAATGGTGAATAAAATTTATGTTAAAAAACTGCTTGTGCTGATAATTGATTCTTAATATACTCATTACATAATAATTTAATTCGGAGGCTAATATGGATGGTAATAATGATCCAAATAAAAAAGTACCTGATTCAGGGAGAACAAGGATTTATAAAAAAGATTTAGATCCAAAGAGAATAGATAATTTCAGCGATAGGATTAAGCGTGAACAAGAGCGAATGAAACAAAATCAATCCAGTAGTAGTAAGAGTGGTCAGAGCAGCAGTATGGGTGGCAAGTAATTATGTTAATTAATTAGAGAGGTGGAGTTATGCCTAATAAAAGTAAAATAAATCAAGAATTAGTAAAAGCGTTTAATAGTATTCTTCGTTTCAGTAATGCTGTTGTTACTAATTTTACTGTAAAGGATGATCATATTGTTATCTCGTTTGATGATAATATGACTCTTGATCGACGCATAAAGTACCTGAGCAGTATGAAAGAAAAAATAATACAAAGATTTTGTCCGGATGAAAGTATTCTTGATGATAATTTTTATACAAAGTTTTTTCCTTTTAACTTTGATCAAGGAAAATCGACTGTAGGTAATAAATTTTTGGTGCCAATGAGAAAAGAGGTGGTTTCTAATCTAAAGTTTTTGCTAGCTAATGAACTTGCGCGATTTACAACAGATCTTATTAAAGAGCAAAAAAAAGAAGACAAAAAATCGGAACTAGGTTGTGAGGATCTATCAGATGATATAGAGGAGGAGATAGAAAATCATGTAGATTATAATATAATTGATGAAGTCTTTGATAAGGGATCTTATCTATATGGTGCGGAGTGTGTTGATAGAAATTTGCAACGTTCTTTTGTAGATTTGCTCTCATCGAGGATAACAGGTTATGAAAATGGTCCTAAAAAAACTAAGGATTTTTTAGAAGAGAAAGGAAATTATGTATATCTAAAGAAAAGCATTTTTGATAATCCTAAGCTCATTAAAGATATAGCAAAGCATAAAGCATCCTCGAAGTGTCGTGATTTGGAAGTTTCAAGTACCGAGGATGAAATGAATGACACTCTGAAGCTCGCAGTTGTTGATTTTATTTGTAAGGCACTACCGCACCTACCAATTGATTCTATGTGGCATACTTCTCACAAAGAAAGTAAAGATGAGTATTCAATTTTGGCTCCTGTTATTGATTGTGGTAATTACATAGAGTTTTTAAATGAAAAAGAAGTTGATCATATTAATAATAAGGTGTTTGGTGGTACAAAAGTATTGCGTGATGTAAAAGATGATATTGCAGAAAGAGGTCTTCCAACATATGGTGCCGAACAAATATATGCAATAGACTTTCGTAACCCAGACATTGCTTACTGTGTGATGGATAAGATCATGGAGAGCTCTGTAATCAATAAGGATTATAAACTGTCCATTGATCCTGCGCGTGTGCCAGCTATGAAACCACAAACTCTTGCCCCTTCTGAAGAAAAAGTAGGGACGGATGGACCAAGTGCAGATAGTGGTTTTGCTGGTTCACCTAAGAATTCAGTTATAGGTAAATCACATAATGGAAACACAAGCAAATTCCTTAGGCCTGACTACTATGGTGAAGGTAAAGGTGGGGATGATGCTTCGGCTAAAGATAGTGGCTTTGGCCCTTCTTCAGCACGATCTTCAGCACGATCTTCTTTTAATAAGCCCAAAACAACATTTAACCAACCTTCTATATCACAGCCTGACCAATGTTCTGCAAAAAAGCAGACATCAACTAGTAAAAAATCATCTTGCTGTATTTTATAGCTAAAGGAAATTAGGCTATTCAAAGATGAATTGTGAATGAAAGGTTATTTGCCAAGGTAGAGCTGCCTTGGCCTACAAATCTTGGTTTCTTTATCGTTTACCATTTCATACCACTGGGCAACCCAACCAGTGGTTCTTGCAAGTGCAAAAATGGGTGTAAACATACTTGAAGGGATACCGATAGCATTCATTATTATACCTGAATAAAAATCAACATTTGGATACAACTTACGTGTAATAAAATACTCATCCTTTAAAGCTATTTCTTCAAGTTTTTTTGCAATTTCAAGTAATTCATTGTTTTGCTCTAGTTTGCTTAAAATCTCATGACAAGCATCCTTTAATATAAGCGCGCGCGGATCATAGTTTTTATAAACACGATGTCCAAATCCCATTAGCTTAAATGGATCTTTATCATCTTTAGCTTTCTCAATGAATCTATCTACATCTCCACTTTGCTCTATCTCTTTTAGCATATTTATAACTGCCTCATTAGCTCCACCGTGTGCTGGACCCCAAAGTGTAGCAACTCCTGCAGACAGGCTTGCAAATAGATTAGAACCAGCTGACCCTACCAATCTGACAGCTGCTGTAGAAGCATTCTGTTCATGATCAGCATGGAGAGTAAATATTTTATCCAGAGCTTTTACAAAAAGGGTATTATTAACAGCACTGCCAAATATCATATTTAAGAAATTCTCACTATAACTTAATTTATTATTAGCATTTGTGAATTCCTGATTGTTGATATGTCTATAAATCATTGCAACAATTGCAGGAACTTGTGCTATTGCAGAAATTCCAAAATCTAAATCTTCACCATTGACATTGTTGCCATGTGTTTCATGGTAAGATGCTGACAAATTTGCAAAACATGCAACTAAAATCGACATAGGGTGAGCAGTTTTTGGAAATGCTTTGATTACATTTGTAACTTGCTCTGATACTTTGGATGATTCTTGTATTTTGAGAAGAAATTTTTTGTGTTGCTCTGAACTGGGTAGTTCACCATAGAGCAATAAATAAATCACAGCAGTAAAACTATTATTCTCTGCCAAATCAGCTATATCATGTCCCCTATACTTAAGAACTCCTTCATCTCCATCAATGAATGTAATTGTGGAAGAGCATGAAGCTGTGGAAACAAACCCCGGATCATAAGTGAATAATCCTGTCGTCTTATATAAATCCTTAATATTTAACACGTCAGGACCTACTGTTCCACTTAATACGGGCAGATCAATTTTTGACCCATTACTTAGTTCCAATAATGCTTTTTTATCCATCACTTGAGCTACTTAATTTTATACAGAATATACAAACTGAAAAGTATATATTAATACAGTTAACTTTACATTAACCGTATTAAGCGGTCATCAATGCTTTTACTTTTGCATTTAAGCGACTTATTTTACGTGCAGCAGTATTCCTATGAATGACACCTTTATTTACACATTTGTGTAAATTGGATTCAGCATTCCGAAATGCCAAGACAACATTCTCTTTGTCACCAGACTTGATTATATCAACTAATCTTCTAATAGCAGTACGAGTTTTGCTTTTTCGCATCTTATTTACTAAAGTACGCTTTGCTATTACCTTCATCATTTTTTTAGCACTCTTATGATTTGCCATATATTAATACCTGTACTTTTCTTTTAATTATAAAGTTTTTTTGTTAATTTGCAATATCAGTTTTTTCTGCAATTAATCTACTACTTCTTTCTTCAATGATTTTTTCTAAACTTTGCAAGAATTCATTTTTGTTTAACCCAGGATATATGGGAGGTAATATTTCTATTACCGCCTTTCCGGGATTCTTTCTCAGAGAAAGTATGCTTTTTGGCCAAAACAAACCAGTGTTTAAAGCAATCGGTAACACAGGAACAGATAATACGCTATATAAAGCAGCAATACCCGATTGATATTTTATATTTTGGTTTATAGTCGTTCTTGTGCCTTCAGGAAATATTATTATGCTTCTATTTTCTTTTATATGCATTTTTGCTAGTTTAATTATATGGCGTATAGAACTGATACCATCTGAACGGTTAATAAAAATCATTTTCAGCGCTATAAGATGTAAACCAATGAATGGAATCCATTTCAATTCACGTTTTAAAATAAAAACTGCTTTTCTAAAGAGTAGTATAAAAATAAATGTTTCAAATGGAGATTGGTGTTTAGATGCAATTATAAAAGGTTGCTTAGGAATGTTTTCCATTCCCCTCACTTCATATTTAATGCCACATAATAAACGCAACATGAATAATACAACTCTCACCGAGCAAACAAGGAAAATGGTTATTACACACTCAGGAAAGAAAATTACAGGGAGAGTAATTAAAGTATAGAATACTTCCCATAATATAAGGAGTAAATTAAACAATAAACTTGCAATCACAAACACACGTAAACTTATTTGAATTTAACTTTACTACAAAACTAAAAGCAATAAGTTTAATTATTGATCATCTGAGTAATAGGATGAGAATCAGCTAATTTGTCCTTTAACTTTTCATTAGCAATATGAGTATATATTTGTGTTGTAGAAAGATTAGTATGGCCAAGAATTTTTTGTATCAGCACAATATTTGCTCCGCTATTCAGTAGATGGGTAGCAAGAGAATGCCTAATCACATGTGGAGAGATTTTATTTTCATCAATATCGCACTTTCTTGCTAATTCCTTTATTAATTGACCAACTCTTTGCCTTGTAATGGGTTTATTAGGTTTATCACCTGGGAATAGCCAATCAGATTTTTTGTTGTTAGGAAGCAGATTGTCACGAATTGATAAATAATTTTTAAGACTTTGCAATGCTTGCTCATTAAAAAGGATTTGCCTTTCTCTGCTACTTTTTCCCTTTATTATTATATAGCCTTCTTTACCATTACCGTTTACTAAATGTAATACTTCACATAACTTCATATTAATTAGTTCAGAAACACGCATCCCGGAAGAGTAAAGAATATCTAAAATTGCACATAGCCTTTTACTGCTTATCTCTTTATTCGATCCGCTTGCTGATTTTTTTACTGTTTCCATGAGCAAAAATATTTCTTGAACACTTAAATACTTAGGCAAAGGACGGGAAACCTTTGGATTTCTTAATTCATTATCATTAGCCGGTGCTGGATTAAAATCTATTATTCCATCATTAAATAGGCACTTATAGAAATTTTTGATAGCAGATATTTTTCTTGATATAGAACTAGTTTTATATTTCTTTTGTGTACGTAAAAAGTTTACATAATCTTTAATATTAGCTTTACTTGCACCAACTAAGGTAGTGCCTCCTTCTAATAAAAATTTTTCAAGTTGGTGTAAATCTGAACGATAACTTTCCAAAGTATTTTGTGTAGAGGATTTTTCAGAAACCAAAGCATCTATGTAATACGTGATGTAAAGATTCTCTTTTTTATTTTGTGGTTGTTTATTTTTCATTATCAGCTCCTATATTTATTTCTTTGACTATAATTTGATTGAAAGTATTTTTTGTGTTTTTTATAAGAAAATATGAGATAAACAAAGCATTTATCAATAAAGTAAGTACTACAAACCTTTGTTTTAACCTTTTTTTTAAATTTGATCTTATTTTTACCATATTTCAATTATCACATTGAGTCTATAAAAAACATCCTGTAAAGTAAGTTTTACTATCGTATAAAATTTCCCTTAGCTATGTCTGTTTATTCTTATTATATCATAGTATTTATTATAATTTTAACATAAAGAAATAGTGATTTCAACTTCATTATTGTATGGGTATTAATAAATTTTTAATATATGTAATAAATACCTTACAAAAAAAGGAATCAATTTGCACTTTTTTTTAATAAAGTGTTAATAAAAGGAATGGTTACATTTGATCCTATAGATTCATTATCTATTTTTTCTATAACTTTATTAATGCTGTGGAAAGAACGTTCTATTCTTGCTAGAATATAATCAATTACCTTTAGATCAATTTTTAACTGTTTATCTGAAAATTGTTTTATTAGCATAATTCTTAATAATTCTTCGCTTGCAGGTAAAATTTTTACGCTGATAGTTGATAATATTCGCGAGCTTAAATCTTTTAGTTTGAAGTTAAGCTTTTTCGGTAAAATCGAAGAAGTAATTAGCAGTCTCTTATCATTTTCTTTCATGTAATTATAACAATGTAACAACATTTCCTCATCTTTAATGTTTTGTACATCTTCTAAAATAAACGCATCGCTGTACCTCATTTCGCTTACAAAATTATTTACATCAATGAAAATAGCATCGTTTTTTGATTGCCAGATATGAGCAAGGTGAGTTTTCCCAGAGCTGTTAGGTCCAAAAAGAATCAGGCATTTCCAAGATAAATCATTAACTATTGAGTTATATACGTGCTTATTTTCATCTAAGGTGATATAATTTTGCCAACAATAATCAACTTGATTATTGTTAAATAAATTTAATTGCACGTAAAGCCTCTTACATTACTACTTTTTGATAATAATTTTTGCATAAAAATTTACTTGGTCAGGTAAGGAAGCAGTATTACTACTACCCCCTCCCTTAGAAACGCAGCATGCAGGTTTCCCCACACTACGCTTGAGCCCCTTATCTAAGTTCTTCTTTTCTAGAACCGGCTTGTCCTTCATGATTCCTCAGGAAACATCATTCTTAATGGTGACACCAACAGTAGAGAACCTTCTCTTGAAAAGGAGCTTGCTAACATTCTTGTTCGTTTCACTCTCTCATCAAAATACTTTTTCCATTTTAAGTCAAGGGGATTTGCATCCGCTCTGATTTTAACATGTCGTCTGATAGGTATATCAATCAGCTTAAGCAGTCTTAAATACCGTATCTCTTTTGGTTTGTTCTTGCATATGGGTGCAGCAAAAACCCATTGGCGTTGACCCATTACTTTGAAGTAACGATTCTTTATCCAACGTAATCCTTTACGAGGATGTCTTTTCTTTGCCCATTTCCATAAACTATGCCAAATTTCATTGTCGATCTTTCTAAACGCTTTTTTAGCACACACATGGTGATAGTAATTTCCCCATCCTCTCAGTAGAGAGTTGAGTGACTTAATTACTATAGCCTGAGTGTTCGCTATATTTGCTTTTATCAATGTACGTGCTTTATTAAGAAGTCTTTTAATACTTTCTTTCGAAGGTTTAATAATTAACTTCTTATTATATCTACGTACATTACAACCAAGAAAGTCAAACCCTGTTGTAATAGATGTAATCTTTGTCTTCTCTTCTGACAGAATTAAACCTCGCTCATGAAGAAAAGATGATACTAAAGGCTTAACTTCCTTTTCCAGTACTTCATGTGTGAAACCTGAAATAATAAGGAGAGTAGACCGGCGGAGCTTCCCCACCAGTCTCTCGCAGAACTGCACGGAAACCTCTCGGCTTATACAGCTCCCATTATTTAGCCTTTTGATCCTAACCCAAGTGTCCAATGATAGAAAATACTTGGAGACCTCTTTCTCACTTTTCCTAGAAATTGCTTTGCTAGTCTTCCGTGATCACGAAGTTTCTTATATTTTGTCCTGACCCATCTTATGAGGTATCTCTCTATATTTCTAAGAGATGGATACATCTCTGATTTATAAAACCTGCCATAGTACTGAAACCAGCCTCTGACTATTGGATCTATCTTCTTCGATATTTCCTCTAGTGTGGTCCATGTAATCCGATGTATTCTCCATGACTTTATGGTTTTCTTGATCTTCTTCTTGGCTTTGTTACTAATTGCAGGTAGAAATGAGATGAAATAATTCCTCATCTTATTCTTTGCTACTCTAGGTCTAAAAGTATAACCTAGAAAATCAAAGCTTTGTTTAGGAAATTGTTCTTTTCTATCATCATCCTTACTGTACACAATCTGTGTCTTTTCAGGATGTAACTTCAATTTACACTTAGCCAATCTTTCTTCAATCATTACTTTCATAAATCCTGCCTGTCTTTTAGTTCTGCAGTGCACTATCGCATCATCTACATATCTTTCAAATGGTACTGTTGGATAATTTTGTTTCATCCACATATCAAACGCATGGTGCATAAATATGCTTGAAATGATTGGGCTTATTGAACCTCCTTGCGGAACTCCTTTATCCCTTGTTACCCTACTGCCATCTGCTTGCTGAATGGGGGCTTTCATCCACCTCTCAACATACAGTATGACCCATTTGCAGTCTGTGTGTTTCTTGATAGCCTGCAGTGCTAAATCGTGGTCCAGATTGTCGAAAAATCCAGATATATCAAGATCTACCGTCCAATCATTTTTCCAACATCTCTTCCGTGCTGTGTATACCGCATCCAGCGCAGACTTATTTGGTCTATAACCATATGAATCTTCGTGAAATTTCGGTTCTACTAACGGCTCAAGATACATTGTAGCTGCTGTTTGCGCTATTCTGTCGAATACTGAAGGCACACATAAAATTCTTTGCCCTCCTGTATCTTTTGGTATCGCAACAGCTTTTACCGGCTCTGGAAAATAACTTCCGGATGACATCCGATTCCATAATTTGTATAGATTATCCTTTAGATTTTCTTCAAACTTTGTTATCGAGACCTCATCTACACCTGCTGCACCTTTATTTTTCGATACTTGTTTATAAGCTCTCCAAATAAGTTGCTTCGGTATATCAAAAGACTTTGTTTTATTCATTAACTCCTCCCTTTCGGTTGATAAATAATTAAAACTAAATAACTTAGCCCCTTCACTCCATTTCCATTACAGAAACTTCTTCGCTACTACGAGCTAATCCGCCCCTGTTTTTCGCATCGGTACTCTCATCCTCAGAGATCAGCTCTTTGGACTTCTCCCTTTTCATCGAAACGACAGGTTCCCGTAGTTCCATGCAATAGCCTAAAATAGATTCACGCCACTTTTATGCCGGACGCCACCTACCCAGTAAACAAGCTCCCAGTAGATTCATCCCAGGTTAACGACTACCCCCTGGTTTTGACGTCGTCTCTACGCTTTCGACACTTCATCAGTGGTTCACTTGCGTTCGTCTCTCTATTTCATACATGACACATAATTGTGCCTTTTCCATAACGCTCACTACCTTAGCTCTTTACCAAAGCAGCTTATGGCTGTTTGAAGCCTGCTCTTGCAAACCGGCTCCGAGGGGCCCTCCCTCATCTACTGCACAGCTTCAACACTTTCCGTGTTTCTACGGCGCACAGTCGTCTGCGTACCTGATTACATTCACTCCACTTCTGATTTTTCCTCTTCTTTTGCTACCTAATTTACCAAAGCGACTTTCTAATAACTGTTCAAGACCATCTAAGGTAAAGTTAGCTAGTATTGGAGAAATTATACTTCCTTGCGGAGTGCCAGCAGTTGTGGGATACAGAGTTTTCGATTCTAGGAAACCAGCTTTTAACCATCTATGAAGAATTTTCTTTTCCATAGGAATATGCTTCATAAGCCATTCATGGTTAATGTTGTCAAAGCACCCTTTGATATCACCTTCTAGTATCCATTGTGGTCGATTGCGTCTTGCCAGTAATAAGTGACAAGCAGCAATAGCATCCGCGCAGGATCTTTTAGGTCTAAAGCCATAGGAGTGACGATCACTGATCGTTTCAGCTATCGGTTCCAGAGCAAACAGATATAATGCTTGCATCGCTCTATCTTTTATCGTGGGTATACCGAGAGGCCTTCTTTTGCCATTAGATTTACTGATATAAATTCGTTTGAGCGGAGAAGGTTTATATCCTCTTTGTTTTAACAGCTTTATTCCTTGAAATTTAGCATTGCAAGTTGACCATAGTTGACGATCTACACCTGCTGTGGTTTTTCCTTGGTTTTCAGTTACTCTCTTAACAGCCAAAGCTTTTCCGCTAAAAGAGCGTGTGAGAAGATGTTGTAAAGCTTTTACCTTACCCCATCTTCCTTCTTGGACAGCCTTAACAATACGTCTTTGTAGCCTCACAATAACTTTCTGGCATTTCTTCCATGGCAATTGCTTCCATGCTTCAAAGCTTTCGGTAGATGCACTTACAGGTTTACTTGTAATCATCTGCTTTCCTACCTTAAGTGGTTAACAAAGTTTCTTGTCACGAGGGACCAAATGGAAGTCTGCTCGTTTTCACGCGAATTAATGTTACAAATTCTATCCATTTCGTTACAAAATGGCATTCGCTTTCTCCATTCTCCTTTACCTGCACTTCCATCAGCATTCCTTGCGGTTTGCTTGCCATGTAGGCGAAAATACAGGCTTACCCTGTTTCTCCAGTCATACAACAGTGGGTTAGGTGGCTTCTCTATACCGGTGGAGTTATTATTTGCGTACATCTAGAAATGAAAAATGTAACTTATCCACATTACCTTTTGGTCAGAGCTTATCAGCATCTTTAGCTCTTTCATCGTATCGGTACTTATAAAGCTTCACTTACGTTCACCATACCACTAGCCTAGCCCTCCAACCACATGATGCTTGCAGTTTATGCCCCTCTCACGATTGAGCATCTTCTTTTTCAAGAGGAGGTTCATTGTCCGCATCGCTTGGCACCAACCGGTTGCCCGATTCGCACTGATGCGTAGACTCAGACGGCAAAACATCTGGTTTAATAAGTTTTAGAATCCTTTCAGTTTCTTTCTGAATGAATTCCTCTCCTTTTAAACAATATGACCGAAGACTTTCAGGTCGCACCATCTCTCAAATGTATCAGAGATCCTTTTTTTATCGTGAACTAATTAGCCATTTTTATAAAGCTCACTTTCAAAATATTTATTGACTACATATTCTACTAATACACTGAACATTGCTATTATTGGAATAAAAAATAATATACCTATAAATCCAAAATATGAGGTGCATATGACAACTCCTAAAATAATGATAGTTGGATGTATATGAACTTTTTTTCCTATTAATAAAGGCACTAATATGCTTGAATCTATTAATTGACCAACACTAAATAATAGCAAGACAGCAGCACTTTCAAACCATCCACTAAATTGAGTAATGGCGCTCAAAAATCCGATAATAGTGTATAATAATGGCCCTATATAGGGTATAAATGTTAATATTCCTGATAAAATTCCAATAGCTACAGAATGCTTCAGCCCAATTATGCTAAGGCCCACGGAGTAAAAGATCATCATGATTATACATACGTTTAACTGTCCCCTTAGGTAATTAGATATAATGAAATCTACTTTGGAAAAATAACCTGCAGCTTTTTCTCTGTAAAGAATGGGAATTAGTTTATTAGCCTTTTCTACAATTGCAGGCCAATCACGTAATACATAAAAAAACACCACAAGCGTAATAGCTATTAATGATACCATGTAAATCAAATTAAAGCTTGAATTTAGCACTTGAATTATAAGATTACTGCCCATGCTAAGAGCATTTATAAAATAAGATATATAATCACTGTAATTTTCTACTAGATTTTTAGACAAATGATCAAATAAACTATCTTCAGTTTTTATATTAAGAAATTCTAGCACAGAAGGAATCACTTTAAGCTTTAATGAAGGTATCTTATTTACTAAGAAATTTAATATTAAAGTAATTTGAAAATATATAATAGGTAAAACAAATGTAATAACTAATATAAAAGCTATCAATAAGGCAAGTGTTATAAAAACTACAGAACATGAACGCGGTATTCTATATTTTTCAAACTTGGTTACTAGCGGGTTAAATAGATGTGCAACAAAAACAGATATTAGACACGGAACAATCATAGGACGCATCAAAAATAATGCCCCTATTATGAAAAGCAGTACACAACAAATAGTTATATGACGTTTTTGCATGTGTTTAGAATAGTTAATTTACCGAAAAATATAAAGTTTTTTGTAAGTACTACCTATTCATTATTTTATTAGGCATGAGATCAGCCAAATTTTCACTCAATTGCCAACTAGATAAAACTCCGTTATGCGGGTTATCTGTAAAGCCTCTCAGATTAACGATCTTAATCGAATTTCTATTTAACAATAGATCATCTACTGCCTTTGCCAATTGTGCAGGATATGGTATTAAGGTGTCTCTTTCATGATTAATGACTACTATTGGTATATTATCATTTTGTAGCTTTTGTATATTGCTTACTATATCAAAATCTAAATTTAGGACCTTAAGCATCTTTTTCAATAAGCATGAGGGCAGTACACTTAAAATTTTTGCTTGAGGAATTGGAAAATGCTTTATTGCATTATGAAAAGAGCTGAAAGTGCTAGTAAAAATAACGCCTCCAAGTTTAATATTTTTGTCTGTAAAATATTTTAATACTTCTGATGCAACTGCTCCCCCAAAAGAATGGCCGAAAAGTATTATATTTTCCGATTTCACACCCTTCTCCATTAATTCATTGATTTTTTCTATTGAAGACTTAGATAAGCTTTGATTCTTATTTATAAATGGAATCATGAGTGGTGGTACAGATAAAAAGGTACAAGTTAAAGCTGCTAAGATGGCTAAACTTGCTGTACTAGATGTCATTGGATTAGTAAGTAATATTAAAGTTGGTAATAGTATTGATGTTCCTAAAAACAAGAAACTAGCTATTGCGTAAGTTATATAGTTTTGAAATGCAATTGGGTATTTATGTGCATGAGTGTGAAAATTAGACCTATGGAGATATGTAGATCTATCTTGTATATACCTGGCCGCATTCTTATAATTATCACCTATTCCATGAAAAAATATAAGATGTATCTCATTTTCTTTATTATACTTAGCAACGTGTATTATTTTCCTCTAGCATATATTACACCTAGTAAAAGAATATTCTTTTTTGAGAATTGGATCAACTTTTTTAAAATGCTAGATAACTTGTATTAACACCGAAAATGGTAAGCATGTACACTAACAGACTTGAGGAATACAAGATAGCAGCATTAATAGTTGCAGCAGGAGTAGGCAGTAGATGCAATGCCAAAATCCCTAAACAGTATATAAAATTGGCAGGTAAGTCTGTTTTATTTCACACAATTAGGAAATTCTTAGCTAATCAGTACATAAGTTACATAAGAGTGGTAGTGAATGAAAGTCAAAAAGATTTCTATAAAGAAGTTACGTCATCAACTATAGATACTAAATTGCTGAGTCCAGTATGTGGAGGAAAAAGCAGGCAGAGTTCAGTTAAACTTGGACTGGAGAGTTTGCAAAAGATCAATCCAGATTTTGTTATTATACATGACGCTTGTAGGCCTTTTGTATCAAATATTCTAATAAACAACTTGATTGAATCTATGATTAATGGTCAATATACAGGAGTAGTTCCAGCAATAGAAGTCGAGGATACTATATCGTTGGTGAGTAATAATTTCATTGAATCTACGATTTCAAGAGAAAAACTTAGAGCCATGCAAACTCCTCAAATTTTTAATTTCAGAGAATTATTATCGTGCCATCAATCAGTCAAAGAATTTACTGATGATTCATCACTAATGGTAGAGCATAAAAAACATGTTGCGATTATTGAAGGTGAGAAAAAGAATTTTAAGTTAACTACAAAAGAGGATATCAATATGGCAAAACTTCTCTTTGGAGAGCCAAAATTCCGTGTCGGAACCGGTTATGATATACATAAATTTGTTAAAATTCAAAATGATGCTAAGAGCTTTATAAAAATTTGCGGTGTGGAAATTGAGCATAATATGGCAATAGAGGCACATTCCGATGGTGATGTTGCAATACATGCAATCGTTGATGCAATACTCGGAGCACTAGGATGTGGCGATATAGGAGAACATTTTCCTCCTAATTCCTCTAAATGGAAGGATTGCAATTCATCTCATTTTCTTGATTTTGCTGCTAAAAAAGCACAGGAAAAAGGATATAGCGTGTCTAATTTAGATATTACTATAGTTTGTGAAGAGCCTAAAATATCGCCTTACAAAGCAGGAATGAAGGAATTCATATCAAAAATATTAGAAATTAATGGTGAATTCGTAAATATCAAAGCAACCACAGCGGAAAAATTAGGTTCTATTGGAAGAAATGAGGGAATAGCAACGTATGCTTCTGTGCTATTGCGTGCAAATTTTTATTGAAGGTAGAAACGAAATAACTTACTTGACAAACTCCACCATTTCACTTCCATTGCAAGGAAAGTGGGAAGGTTTGTCAAGAAATTTCTATGGGCTACTTTCGACATTAATAGCTGATTCAAGTCTTCTATTCAAAATTTTCAATATAAAATCCAATTCATTTGAGTTGTTATAACGTATCATGACTTTACCCTTAGAATTACTGTCATTAATTTTGACCTTTAAACCAAGCTGAGAAGATATAGCTCCTTCTAATACTGCCATATCTTGATTTTTAGTAAACTTATGCTCTTTTCGGTCGTTATTTTGTTGTAAGTCTTTTATCAATTTTTCAGTTCGCCTAACGCTCAGGCCCTGAGAAACTATTCTTTCTGCAATACTTTCCGCATTTTCAACATTAATCAATGCTCTTGCATGACCCATAGACAATTTTTTCTCGTTGATCATTGTTTTTACTCCATTAGGGAGTGACAGCATTCGTATCATATTGGTTATATGACTGCGGCTTTTACCTAAAGTTAAGGCTAATTCTTCGTGTGTATAGGAGAATTCATCTATTAGTTTTCTGTACGCCTCACCTTCTTCTATTGGATTAATATCTTGCCTCTGTATGTTTTCAATTATCGATACTTCTAAGCATTCCTTGTCATTTAAATCTTTTATGATAACCGGCACACTATCAAGATTTATGACCTTACTTGCTCGCCAACGACGTTCCCCTGCTACTATTTCATAACCTTCATTACTTGGATCTTTGCGCACCACAACAGGTTGTATTATACCATTTTTCTCTATCGAACCTGCAAGTTCTTTTAATGACTCCTCATCAAAATATTTTCTCGGCTGAAATTTGCTCGGGTGTAGTAATGAAATAGGTAACCGATCTTCTTTATTACCATAATTATCGCCTATGAGGCCAGCAAGACCTCTACCTAAGCGCCTATTGTCCTTCACGCTGCACCCTCACTTATCAGCTTTTTCTCTTTACAGATGCTCATGTGTTTCTTTAAAATTTCTTTTGCCAAACTTATATATGCTTGTGCACCAGGACACTTAAGATCATATACAATAGCAGGTTTTCCATGAGAAGGCGCTTCTGATAACCGTACATTACGTGGAATAATGGTCTCATACAAGGGGATAATAGTTTTATATACTTTATCATTTAAATATTGGCAAATATCATTTTTAATCTGCTCACTAAGTTTGTTGCGTCTGTCATACATTGTGAGCAATATTCCTTCTATTAACAGGAAAGGGTTTAGGTTATTTCTTTTTATCAGCTCTACAGTCTTAACTAAATGGCTCAATCCTTCCAGAGCGAAAAATTCACACTGAAGAGGAACAATAATCGAGTCAGCAGCGGTCAGAGCATTGATAGTAAGCAGACCAAGTGATGGAGGACAATCGATAATTATGTACTCATAATTATTACGTACTTTCTCTAGCGTATCTTTTAGTACGAATTTTCCCTGCTCAAGTTGTGATAGCTCAATTTCTGCAGCTGATAAGTCAACCACTGATGAAATCAGCGATAGATTTGGAATTTCCTTTATATTGAAAATTGCCGATTCCACCAATTCACTTTCGCTGCTCAGCAGTATTTTATATATATTTTTTTCTTCCCTGCTACGATAAGAAATCCCAAGTCCTGTACTAGCATTTCCTTGAGGGTCAAGATCTACCAGTAAAGTACTTTTTCCCACAGCAGCAAAGGCTGTTGATAAATTTATACTAGTTGTAGTTTTACCAACTCCACCCTTTTGATTTACTATTGCAATGATCTTGCTCACGCCTTTTATCTTATGTATAAAATAACTCTATTGTATATATGCAAGAAATTTTTGCATTAGAAAATTTTTTTTGTTGCCAATCATGCTCAAAGTAAACTGCCTTTTTTTGTCTTGTGTAACACACTTTGAACCTTATTTCCTAACTCATTCAGAGTAAATGGTTTTGGTAAAAAATGGAAGTCTTCTATATTGATTTCATCGCTCTTTAAAAAAGCATCCTCTGTATACCCAGAAATAAAAATAACTTTGATGTTTGGCCTATGTATCAATGTTTCTTTAACTATTTCTGGACCACTCACCTCTGGCATGATTACATCAGTGATTATTAGATCTATGTGTTGATTTTTTTTTCTAATGATCTCTAGTGCCTCGCTGCCTATACTCGCTTCTATTACATTAAATCCTTTTCTTGTAAGAGCCTTAGCAGTAAATTCCCTTACTGAATCTTCATCTTCAATTAATAAAATTATACCATTACCTTTAATCTCTACCGGTTTCTCTATTTCTTTACTATCTTCCTCTTTATCATTTTCATCCGATATGTAAACTATGGGCAAAAATATGCTAAATTTAGTTCCATGATTCACTTTGCTAGCAACATAGATGTATCCTTCGGTTTGTTTAATAATGCCATATACAGTAGAGAGGCCAAGACCTGTACCAGAAGTAATATCTTTGGTAGAAAAAAATGGATCAAATGCCTTTTCAATTATATCACTCGTCATTCCACATCCAGTATCAATCACTTCAATCACAACATAATTCCCATGTTCAATCGTTTCCTTATCTGGAGAAAACATATCCTGAGGTGTAGAATTTAATGAATCAACCTTTTGATTAAAGGTTCGTATAGTTAACTCTCCCCCCTTTTCCATAGCAGCACCAGCATTAACTGCTAAGTTAAGCATAACTTGCTCTAATTGTCCTTGGTCAGCCCTAACAGCACCCAAATCGCTACCATAATAAATATTAAATTTTATATTTTCACCTATTAATCTTTTGATCATTTCATAAAGATTAGCTATCGTACCATTTACATTAATAATCTTTGGCTGCAAAGTCTGTCTTCTTGAAAAAGCAAGCAGTTGTCTTACTAAATTTGACCCACGTTTTGCATTTTGCTGTATCTGTATTATATCTCCAAAAGATGGATCGCTAGCTGAGTGCTGGAGTAAAAGCAAATCACAAAATCCTATTATTCCGGTTAATATATTATTGAAATCATGTGCAATACCACCTGCTAATTGCCCTATAGCTTGCACCTTTTGATAATGCTCAAGTTTTATCTCTAGTTTTTTACGTTCAGTATTATCAATAAAATAACAAAGTATGAACATCACTTTATTATGAAGAAACTTATTAAAATATATTTTCATGTTATTACCGCCATTGAGCTGCACATCAAAGGACGCATTATTTATCCTATTACTTGAAAAATATTCACGCACTTTCATATGATAACCATCTGATATCAATGCAAAGATAGAATCATTACTTGACCCCGCAAGTTTTACTAATGCTATATTTTTCTTTATAAAATTGCCATTTATATCGCATTGTGCAATAGCAATTGACGAATTTGTAAAACAAGGGTGTAGTTGATAATCAACAATATTTGATTCAGTTGGTGTTATAAAGCCGTGTATATAGCTATGATTGTATTTATCACAAAATATAGCAGTACTCATATAAGCCTTAAATGGAGCACCGCTTATAGTAAAAAACATAATTTCATTTTTGGTTATTGTATCGTCATACTTAGATTGAGATATAAAATCATTGATTGAGCTACCTTTTTCCAATTTTTTTAGTTCAAACATGTCTAAAAATCTTTTATTTACAGATAAGATACCTCCTTTTGTATTTGCAACGTAAGTTGCTATATTGTGTTTCTCTATCAACTCTTCATATACCTGCTCTTTGTTTACCTGTGTTGCCTTCAGTACAAAATACCCATTCGGTCTTGCTATTGGGGCTAATGATAAATTTAAAGTCTTATTACTATTTATAGCAATTTGTGGATTATCCGGTATTGGTTCAGAGAGCAAAAGAAAGTTAGATATTCTACTCTTCTTGCTTAAGGAAATGCATACTTTTACAGAAGTGTTATTTCTTAACGCATGATAGAGTGATTTTCTGTCTTTTTCTGACACATCTCCTGCTTCAAGAATTTTATCTAGCGTAACATCATCGTTTATGTGATCTTTGAACCTTTCGTAGAACCTCGCATCAGCATAAATAATACCCTCATCTTTATGTAAAATGAGACAAAACTCTGTATTATGATTCAGCGCATTTGCAAATATTGCATTTTGAAACTCTATGATATTAAGTAGATACTTGTAACGTTTTATATTATATACCACAAAGAGAGTCATTAGAATGCTAATTAATAAATTAATCTCTATATTAACATGCTGACTATATACATTAGAAAAATAGAGTACTGATATTGCTATTGGAGGTAAGAACATAATAACTGCCATCACAATAATTGACATCCCATAATTTCTTAGTATGAAGTCAACTCTGTTCTCTTTTTTGTTATCTATGTATCTTTTACTCATTATTATTGCTTGGCATCCTTGCACATATAAAAATATTCTACTATATTGATTTAATTATTATAGATTTATTAACATCCTTGATGAGTAGTTACTATCCCAATCTAATTAAGTCCTGTAAATATAGAGTACAATAATATTAATAAGCCAACAGAAGGCATTATGGAAAAACAAAACACACAAGCATTTGAATGGTTCTGCGCACTGAGAAACAAGATCACCGAATCTTTCTTATCAATTGAGGTACAGTCATTCACACAACCAAAAATCGAAAAAAGAAAGTGGAACCGACCAGGTGGAGGAAGTGGTGAATCTACAATTATCTTTGGTAATATTTTTGAAAAAGTTGGAGTAAACGTTTCAAGAGTATACGGAAAGCTCGAAGACTCAGCCATTAATGAAATTCCTGGTGCAAGTGAAAGCAATGGAGAGTTTTGGGCAAGCGGTATATCTTTAGTGTCTCACATGCAATCTCCCCTTATCCCTGCAGCACATATGAACACAAGATTGATATATACCTCAAAACAATGGTTTGGTGGAGGAATGGACTTTACTCCAATTTATAAGGATGAGGGAGATTGCAAGTATATTCACGAATCAATTAAAGCAACTTGCGATGAGTTCAACATCGAATATTATCCGAAATTTAAAAAGCAATGTGATGATTACTTTTTTTTACAACATAGAAAAGAGCCACGTGGTATTGGTGGAATTTTTTATGACAATCTAACTTCTGGCAACTGGAAAAACGATTTTGAGTTCACAAAAGCAGTAGGTGAAGCCTTTTTAGAAATTTACTTACACATCATACACAAACATATGCAAAAATCTTGGACAAAAGAACAAAGAGAAGAACAATTGATAAAACGTGGCAGATATGTGGAGTTCAATCTTCTTTATGATCGTGGTACAAGGTTTGGTTTAATGACTAATGGTAACCCCGATGCAATTATGATGTCGATGCCTCCTCTTGTTAAGTGGGTGTGAAAAGCGATTATTAATATAAAATAAATCGTTATAGTTTAAGATTGTACCACATATGGTGAGCTTTTGTATAGAGGGGTACAATCATGGGTATAAGTAGATAGTTTTTTAATTAAATCCGCTAGAAATAGCAATATAAGAGGCGTGAGGCTAGCTTTAAGTCTTCATAATATAGTAAACAGCTTTGAAAAACTCTTTTCTAGAATTAATCCTTTTAGGAACAAGGGGTCATTTGACTTGAATAATGATCAAACTTTAAATCGACCTTTAGAGTATGCAGTAACAAATCTTGATTATAATGTAATGACGTTACTTATTAGTGCTGGAGCAAATATTAATGAGATAAATAATAGTATAGGAAATGTAATCCTTCAATACAAAATAGCATCATAAGCTATGCAGTACGGAGATAAGGACAGTCTCAAAGATCATAAAGAAAAATGTTGTTTAGTGCTTGGTGAGCTAATAAAAAAAGAAAGAAAAGAAATATTGGAGATTTTGAAACAAACGGAAAGTTGTGACAAGCTTAAAGAGGAAGTAGAGATAAAATTTAAGGCCAACTCACCTAAAAAACCTCCTAGGATTTTTGAGCATGATGATATTTTACTTTTAAAAGAGCCCATTTATGATGAGGTATATGACGCTAAGGTTAGTAACTCATTAGAAGAGTTGAGCGTATCGGAAGAATCCATTTATGCTGAAGTATATGATTTGCATAAAAGATCTACTGAAAATTTATCATTGAAAGATAGTGGTTATTCTAGTATATCAGGAGAACCTATTTATGAAGATGTAGATGATTTCTCAGAGCAAAAAAAGCCCCTAGCTTAAATCATAAAGAGCAACCAGAGCCTATTTATGCTAAAGTAGATTTATCGAAAAAGAGATCAGAAAGACAAGCAAAACATATAAAAGATAATTCTGGGACTTATCATGGATTAGTGAAGGATAAAGTGAATAATTTGCAAGTAAAACTAAATGAGCAAAGTGCTAATAAGCCAGCGAGTCAGCAAATCAAGACCAAGGCTGGCTTTAACGTAAAAGAAATAAGGCAAAATTTTGAGCGTAGAGATTCTGGATACGATTCTGGCTATGATTCAGATACAAAAGTTGAACAAAAATTAGAATTAGGATCTAAAGCTCCTAAATCTGAGATAGGTTCAGTAAGCATTGAACATGGGGTAATAGGAGGCTGTCGATATAAAATCACTACTCTAACTGTGTGATTCAAAATAATTGAATTGACTTTATATGTATAATCGATATAACTCAGTTAGATTCAAGTCGACTCTTTCGTCTAGTGGTTAGGACACCACCCTTTCACGGTGGTAACACGGGTTCAAATCCCGTAAGAGTCACTCAAACAGAATGCAAATAACTAAAGTTTTGAATGAAAAAAATTAGGCTTTATGTTGAAGAAGCTTTATCACAAAATGTAAGTTTGGCGCTTCATCCACGACAAAGTCACTATATTTACAATGTAATGCGGCTTAAGAAGCATGATAACATCTATCTTTTTAATGGAAAGGATGGAGAATGGTTAGGAGAAGTAGTGAATATATCAAGTAAATCGACAAAAATTATAATAAAAGAACGCACTAAACAACAACAACATGAAAAAAATCTATATTTGTATTGTGCTCTGGTAAAAAGCGGCGCCTTAAGCAACATAGTAAGACAAGCAACTGAAATGGGAGTAACCTGCATTCAATTTATTTCAACAGAACGTACAGTAGTAAAAAACATTAACCTAAGTAGAGCGAAATTACAGGCAATTGAAGCTGCGGAACAATCCGGTAGGACAAGTATACCACAGATTTTTCTTCCTATTAATTTTTGTGAATTATCCGATTCCCAGAATAAAAATTTTGTTTTGTGTGATGAAACAGGTGAAGGACAACCTCCTAATAAAGTTCTAAAAGGCAAGAAAAACGTTGCTATTATTGTTGGCCCCGAAGGTGGTTTTTCATCTTGCGAACTTGATTCTGCCAATAAATTTTGTCAGAAACTGAGTCTAGGAAAAAGAATTTTGAGAGTTGATACTGCTGTAGTTGCTGCATTAACCTTCACCAATTGGTATAGCTAGATTTTTTAATATGGCTAGTGCAACTTGACACTCTATATAAAGAAATCTGCATTATATTTTTCCTAAAAGAAATAAATGAAACTTGCATTTTTCCGAACTATCGATACTCTTAGTAAAGAAGTCGGGGCGTAGCGCAGCCTGGTAGCGCATTTGGTTTGGGACCAAAGGGTCGGGAGTTCAAATCTCTCCGCCCCGAGATTAGAAAAATTACAAGAGCACTGTAACCTAAGAGCAATTTTTATCAGCAAGTAAATGATTGACAGCAGAATGAAGCTTTTTTCATATAAATCACTGCATATCATATTCTATCGCTCAAGTTTATAAAATAATTGACAATGTTAATTTTCTAATTTATAAATGGATTTTGAAGTGATTACCGAAGGAGGTATAGAGTTTGATTGAAGTATCAGTCCATTATGGTGATGTAGATAGAGCTCTTCCAGTGTTGAGAAAAATAATTCAAAAGGAAGGAAGAGGGCTCAAAATGAAAAAAAAATATCACGAAAAGAAATCAGAGAAAACAGCTAAAAAAAAAGCTGAAGCAAGGAAAAAGAGGTATCAGCAAGAATGCAGAAGACAGCGTTATGGTTGGTAGTTTTTACTAAGGTTAATAATTAGTTATCTTATGAATATTCATGAATATCAAGCAAAGGAAATTTTACACAAGTTTAATGTCCCGGTACCAAAGGGTTTTGTTGCTACATCTGCAGAAGGAGTAGAAACTCAAATAAATCAACTAAAATCTGACGTGTTTGTGGTTAAAGCTCAGATTCATGCAGGTGGTAGGGGTAAGGCTGGTGGTGTAAAGCTAGCAAAGTCAGTTGAAGAAGCTCAACAGTTTGTAAAGAACATGCTCGGCATAACTTTAGTTACTCATCAAACAGGGCCTAGTGGACAGCAGGTAAGAAGAGTATACATTGAGGAAGGTTCAAGCATTAAAAAAGAGTACTATTTGAGTCTAGTAGTTGATCCAAAGCTCAGTAGGTTAGTATTTATATTTTCCTCAGAAGGTGGTATGGATATTGAAGAGGTAGCAAAAAATTCTCCTACAAAAATTGTGAAATTTGATATTGACCCTGCTACTGGTTTTACAAATCTTGATAACAGTAAACTTGCCAATAATTTTAATTTGAATTCAGAACAAATAGAAAGAATAACAAATATTGCAAAAAATATATATGATGCGTTTATTACAACTGATGCAAGCCAAATAGAAATTAACCCACTAGTTGAAACAAATTCTGGGGATTTTGTTGCACTTGATGCTAAAATTAATTTTGATGACAACGCTTTATATCGTCATCCAGAAATCGTGCAGCTTCGTGATTATGATGAAGAAGTTAAAGAAGAGATAGAAGCTTCAAAACATGGACTTAGTTACATCAAAATGGATGGCAATATTGGTTGCATGGTGAACGGTGCAGGTCTTGCTATGGCAACAATGGATATAATAAAGTACTATGGAGCAGAGCCTGCTAACTTTTTGGATGTTGGTGGTGGAGCGAGTAAAGAAACTGTAACTGAAGCATTTAAAATCATATTGTCTGATAGCAACGTAAAAGGAATTCTGGTTAACATATTTGGTGGTATAATGCGTTGCGATATTATCGCAAGTGGAATTGTTGCGGCTGCAAAAGAAATGAGCATTAAAGTTCCTCTAGTGGTTAGATTATCAGGTACTAATTTTGAAGAAGGAAAAAAAATCTTAGAAGAGTCAGGATTAAATATTATTGCTGCAGATGAACTGGGTGATGCTGCGCAAAAGATAGTAAAAGAGGTAAAATAAAGCATGTCCGTTTTAGTAAACAAAGATACAAGATTAATATGCCAGGGTTTTACTGGTGCACAAGGCACATTTCATTCAGAGCAAGCAATTGATTACGGAACGAAAATGGTGGGAGGTGTAACTCCTGGAAAGGGTGGTAGCACTCACCTTAATTTACCGGTTTTTAATACTGTAGCAGAAGCCAAAGAAAAAACCTGTGCAAATGCTACAGTTATATATGTACCTGCTAAATTTGCTGCTGCTGCAATACTTGAAGCAATAGATGCAAAAATAGAATTGATAATTTGTATTACAGAGGGCATTCCTATACTTGACATGGTAAAGGTAAAGCATGCTCTCGCTGGTTCAAACAGTCGATTGATTGGCCCAAACTGTCCAGGGGTTATTACACCTGAAGAATGCAAAATAGGAATTATGCCAGGACATATTCACAAACGTGGACATATAGGAATTATGTCTCGCTCTGGAACTTTAACTTATGAAGCGGTAGCACAAACAACTGCTGTTGGTCTTGGTCAATCCACGTGTATCGGAATTGGGGGGGATCCAGTTCATGGTATGACATTTGTTGACTGTATGGAGCTCTTTTTAAAAGATGACGATACTCATGGTATTGTAGTTATTGGTGAAATAGGTGGAAACGAAGAAGAAGATGTATCACATTTTGTGAAAACAGAAAAAACTAAAAAGCCAATCGTTGGTTTTGTAGCAGGCCAAACGGCACCTCCAGGAAGACGTATGGGACACGCTGGAGCAATCATCTCTTCCAGCGGTGGAAGTGCTGGTGCAAAGTTAGAGGTTATGCGCAGTGCTGGGATTGCGATTGCAGAAACCCCTGCTGTGATTGGTAAAAAGGTGTTAGAAGTAATGAGTGTCAGTGCCTAGCCTAGGTCATAAAAACCCTATATCCCCAGTCATCAGTATATTTTTTGACCACTCAATCAGTAAATGACCTCCTGGTAAATGTACTGAAGTTTGTTTAGTAGCCAAACACTTACGAAGTATAGATGCAACAAATGCTGCACAAGCCGCACTACCACATGAAGCAGTAATACCTGTTCCTCTTTCCCAAACTCTTAAGTTTATTTCTCCAGATTTTTCTATTTGTGCAATACTAACATTTGTTTTCTGAGGAAATAATTCGTGATTTTCTAGCTTTGGTCCTAAATTCTGCAATGGTATTTCGCTTATGTTATCAACAAAAAAAACTATATGAGGGTTACCAATATTTACTGCAACTGGCTCTTTCAGCATTTCAAGCTCTATAGGTAGATAAAGGGGATCGCATTCACAAGAAAGAGGAATTTCATTCCATTTAAGCAGTGGTTTACCCATATTGACCTTTATTGATTTATCACCTACTTTAAAACATTCTAAGATACGATTATTTATCAGCTCAATAGTGATATATTCAGTACCTTTTTCTAACATTATCAAATACCCAACACAGCGTGCTGCGTTTCCACACATTTCAGCTCGACTACCGTCAGCATTGTAGATATGCATAAAGCAGTTTGCAGCATTAGACATTGTTATAATTATCACTTGATCACAACTGCCTTGATCAGCAATTTGTCTATAATTCCAGTCTAAATTATTTGCTGAACGTGAGTCTATGATAACAAAACTATTGCCAGTACCATGCATCTTTACAAACGGGATCTTGTCTGTTAGGTTACTTACCATTATAGCAAAATTATATAAGTGAAAATTTTTCTTCTAATTACAGCTGTTTTGTATTCTATAGTTTTCTGTAATGTGAGTGCTAAGTCAATACCGGAGAACAGCAAAATGCTCTTTTGGCAAACTGGAGTTAGAAAGGGAGCAAATGTTTTCAATAGAAAAGTTGATAGTGACTTAATCAAAGCAGCAAAGGAATACAAAATTGGTTTTATTCGTCTTGCTCCTGACAAATTTGAAACTACGCAACGTGACTTCCTCTTAGGTAATGCAGACAGTTATCAGGGCCTAATTCCCAAAGACCTGAAAGTTCTGAAAGATGTTTTAGATGCTTTTCATCAACAAAAAATACCAGTAGTGTTAACGATGCTTAGCTTACCTGGATCTAGATGGAAGCAAAATAATAACGATAAAGATGATTTACGTTTATGGTCAGATCAAGCTTTTCAAAAACAAGCAGCAAAATTTTGGCAAGATCTTGCGAAAGAGCTTAAAGATCATCCTGCTATTGTTGGATATAATATCTTAAATGAACCACATCCAGAAAGGCTTTATAATACTGCAGATTCGGCTATTTATAACGTAGAACAAAGCAAAGTTCAGAAGAATCTATTTGGCTTTTATAGCAGCGTGGTAAACAGTGTCCGCCAAGTTGACTCAGAGACCCCAATAATACTTGATAGCAGCAGTTATGCTGACTCTAATACTTTTGATAAATTCAAACCAGTTGATGATTCTAATATTCTTTATTCTTTTCACATGTATGAGCCCTTTGCTTATACAAATTTAAAATTAAACCAGGATAACTTTGCCTACCCTGGACATGTTCAATCTTTTGATGGAAAAAAAGTAGAGTATTGGAATAAAGATAAGTTAAAATTATATATAGAACCTGTAAAAATTTTCCAAGAGAAGTATAATATACAAGATTATCAGATCCTTGCTGGAGAGTTTGGCGGACATCGCTGTTCAAAAGGATTAGAGCACTATTTTCGAGATCTTACTTCTATTTTTAATGAATATAATTGGCACTTTGCTGTTTATGGCTTTCGAGAAGATATGTGGGATGGAATGGATTATGAATTGGGAGGTAAAAAGCTTTCATGGAAAGATTGGCAAGCAATTGAAGAGGGTAGGATGAAAAAAAATTATTTGCCAGATAATCCAATTTTTAAGATATTAAAAAAAGAATGGTCAAGTCAGCTCGCTGGCCATTCGTCATAAAAAAATATTTCTTCTATTGGCTTTCTGTTCTTTTCTTTAACTTCGGCACCTTCTTCCTCGTAACCAACCGCTATCACTGACATTACATTAAAATCATCAGGTACATTAAACCTCTCTATTATTTTGTCTTTGTCAAATCCGCCCATCTGATGAGCCATTAAGCCTATAGCTGTAGCCTGTAGCATAAGTGCGTAATTTGCTGCACCAGTATCATGCTTAGCCCAAAAATTTCCCCCTTTGTCTGGCTTTCGGAAGTTTTTAGCACTTAAAGATATGATTAACACTTGTGCATCTTTTGCCCACTTTTGATTAGATTCATCAAGGCAATCGAACAATTTTTTCCATGCGCTTTGATTGTTCTGTTTGTTGCATATCACATATCGCCAAGGTTCATCACCAAAACACGAGGGTGTTAGCCTTACAGCTTCTATTAAAATATCCATTTCTTTTTGAGATATTGCTTTTGTAGGATCGTATGAACGTCCACTGTGTCTTGCTTTCATCAACGATAATAGATCTTGTTTACTCATCATTTTTAAATAGTGCATAAATAATTCATTGTAGCGCAATATGAGCAAAATTTAAATTGCAAAACCTCTTATACACATATATTACATTTAGTAAGTTATTTCTATTGGGAAGATATGTTTATAACACAATCAAGCAGTAGGTCAACACTGGTTGAAATATTGTCTTGCGTTTTACTTTTATTCTTGATGGCTCAAATAAGCGTACCGTTGCAGCCTGTGCCTATCACATTGCAAACTTTAGGAGTAATGCTCATTGGGCTTAAATTTAACCGCAGAACAGCATTCTATTCTGTGCTTACATATCTATCACTTGGTGCAGCAGGATTTCCTGTTTTTGCGAATTTTTCTAGTGGTTATCACATTTTTCTTGGACCAACAGGTGGATATTTAATTGGCTGTTTAGCTGCTGTTATGGTAATGAACAAAGTAAATGAATTACTGAACTCTAAATATAAATCATTTGTGTGTAATTCTTTAAGTTGTCTGGCCGGTACAGCTGTAATCTTTATTTGTGGTGTTAGTTGGCTTTCTGTTTACTTTGGTCTGGAACGAGCAATAATGGTAGGTGTTTTACCATTTATCCTTCCTGGTTTGGTAAAAATTTTTCTACTTGTAGCAGCTTTGCAATATTTGAAAAAATGATAAAATTTCGTCCTCATCATTTCATGTGCACTCTTGCATTTCAAGGATATGGGTATTCTCAGGGTTTTGTAGAAAATTACAAAAAGATAGCAAGTAAAGTAATTAATGATCCTAATACTAAAATCGAAGTAGTTGATAATCTTGACACTATTTGCAGTGTTTGCCCAAACCAGACTAAACAAGGTAAATGTACCACACAAGCTAAAGTTTTAGAGCTAGATAGAAGGCATATGGAAATTTTAGGAATGAAAATAGGAGAGATTTTAACCTGGAATGAAGCAGTAAAAAGAATTAGAAAGAAAATGTCTTTAGAGAAATTTGACTACGCATGTGAGGAGTGTAATTGGCAACCATATGGAATGTGTAGAAGTGCTCTTTTAACTCATTCTAAATAGTATCTGCCAATTAATAATATCTTTATTATTATATTAGATAAGTAATGTAGCATTTATGAATTTGTAATGTGTTGCGTATAGTTCAAAGAAATAAGATTTACTGGTTACGCGCTGCAGCCAATGCCACAACACTAGGATCTATGTTTGTCTGCATGTTAATTTGCGTTGTGATTTTATGGAGGTCTTCTGTTACCTATGCTAGTGAAAATTTGGAGATACAGAAGGTCTTTGATAGTGTTGTCAAGCATATAAAAGCTGATAAAAAATATAAAGATCTTGATGTTATCGAGAGAAAAAGTGACAAATTTAATATCAAAATTTCGCAGAATTCTGGCAAGAATTTTGACATATACTCTATTTTAAAAAAAGCAAAAGATTCCTTTGAGTTAGGAGATAGTGAAACAGCTACTTCTCTCCTCAATCAGATTATCGCAAAATTTCCTTATCATGAAAGTGCTTTAATTGGACTAGGGAATATCTATTACGCTAACAAAGAATTTAAAAAAGCTGTAGAGATTTACACAAGACTGTTAAAAGAATATCCTAGCAACCCTTATGTATTAAAGAATTTTCTGACGATAATTTCACAATATGATCCTAATTTAGCATTGAGTGAAATGTTGAAATTGTATGATACACTCAGAAATAGCGCCCCTTTATCAGCAAATTTAGGTTTGATCTATATGAAAAAAGGGGATTACATAAAAGCTAAAGAATATATGAAAGCAGCAATTTCTTTAGATCAAAACAATATTTTTTATACCTATAATTTAGCTGTTATTCTAGATAAGCTCTCAGATTTTAAAAATGCCACAGCATGTTATTCAAAGTTGTTGAACATGTCAAAAAATGCAAGTGAAAGAATACCTTTATACAAGGTAGCAGCAAGGCTAAAATTTATACAACTCCATAGTGCGCACTCAGCGATTCCATAAGAGTTGCTTGTATCGCTATTTTTGTTTACAACAACAACATTGAACTATAGAATTATATCTAGAGGGGCAATTAGCTCAGCTGGTAGAGCATCTCGTTTACACCGAGGAGGTCGGCAGTTCAAGTCTGTCATTGCCCATTAGCCTAGTTGAATATTAATATTACAATTATTTCAATCAAAGTATAGAAAATGCAAGACAACATAGTACCAGTTTCAATAGTGAAAGAGCTAGAGGATTCTTATCTCTCCTACGCAATGAGTGTGATCATAAGTCGAGCTATACCTGATGTGCGAGATGGATTTAAACCTGTTCATAGGCGCATATTATACGCAATGTCGAGGGCTGGGTTCGATGCCGGTAAACCGTATAAAAAAGCAGCTCGTATAGTCGGGGATGTAATGGGAAAATATCACCCACATGGTGACATGGCTATCTATGACTCCTTGGTCAGGATGGCTCAAGATTTTTCTCTTCTTTTACCACTGATTGATGGGCAAGGTAACTTTGGTTCGATAGATGGAGATCCGCCAGCTTCAATGCGATATACAGAAGCAAGGCTCCACAGAGTGTCGCATTTTTTACTAAATGATATTGACGAAGATACAGTTGATTTTAGGCCAAACTATGATGGAAATGAAACAGAGCCTGTTGTACTGCCTGCAGAATTTCCGAATCTATTGGTAAATGGTGCAAGCGGTGTTGCAGTTGGTATGGCAACCAATATTCCTTCTCACAACCTTGGAGAAATAATAGATGCTTGTATGTTATATATAGATAATCCTGAAGTTACTTTGGATGAGTTACTTGAAGTGATGCCAGGGCCGGATTTCCCAACTGGGGGAATGATTCTTGGAAGGTCTGGAATAAGATCAGCATTTGCAACTGGTCGTGGCTCAATTGTTGTGCAAGGCAAGACTCACATAGAAGACCTGCCACAAGATAGGCAAGCAATAGTGATTAATGAAATACCTTACCAGGTAAATAAAGTAAAATTAATTGAGAAGATAGGTGAGCTTGTAAAAGAAAAAAGAATTGATGGCATAACAGAAATTAGGGATGAGTCTGATAAGTCTGGTATTAGGGTAGTAATTGACCTCAGAAGAAATGCTGAAGCAAGTTTTATACTTAATCAAATATTAGGACTAACTCCACTAAGAAGTAGTTTTAGTGTTAACACTCTAGTCCTCAACAATAACAGGCCTGCTTTGATGTCATTAAAAGAAATCATAGCTGCTTTTGTTGATTTTAGAAAAGAAGTATTAATCAGGAGAACAGAATTTCGTCTAAGAAAAACGAGGGAAAAAGCTCATATATATATAGGGCTCTACATTGCGGTCTTGAGCATAGGTGAAGTGATAAAAATCATCCGTGGTGCAAAAGATCCTGCGGAAGCAAGTAGAGAACTTTTAAATAAAGAATGGAAAACTTCAGCTGAGATAAACACAATTATTGGATTAATCTCAGACAGCATGAGCTTTTTGAAAGACGGAGTGTATAGATTAACTGAGCTGCAAACGAAAGCTATTCTTGACATGAAATTGCAACGTTTAACAGGCCTTGAAAAAGACAAATTAGAAGCTGAGCTAAGTTCAATGATCAACCTGATAAAAGAATATATCGCTTTTCTTGGCTCAGGAGAGAAGTTGATGAAAGAAATAAAAAACAATCTACAAGAAATAAAGAACAGATTTGCTGTGCCGCGAAAAACTTCAATAGAGGAATCAGATACGGACATTGAAGCTGAAGATCTAATTCCACAAGAAGATATGGTAGTGACCGTAACTATGAATGGTTACATCAAACGTGTGAAGCTCTCTCACTATAGAACCCAGCATCGTGGTGGAAAAGGAAAGCTAGGACAGGGGTTAAAAGAGGAGGACGTAATCACAAAATTATTTGTTGGAAATACTCATACTAGCCTTTTATTCTTTTCTAATACTGGTCGAGTTTACAGATTAAAGGTTTATAAACTGCCTCTTGCAGAGCCAACTGCACGTGGAAGAGCGCTTGTTAATATATTCCCGCTTAGCGATGGTGAAACTATAACTAACATCATGCCGCTTCCAAGTGAGAATGACGAAAATCAAAATATAGTTTTTGTTACTGCTCATGGGAACATAAGGCGTAACTCCTTAGCAGATTTTCACTATATTCCAAGCAATGGAAAAATAGCAATAAAGCTCGACGAAGGGGATAGGTTAATATCAGTTAAAGTATGTAGCGAAATTGATCATGTTCTACTTTCAACAACACTTGGAAAAAGCATCAGATTTGTTGTAAGTGATGTGCGTCAATTTAAAAGTCGCAATTCAGATGGCGTAAGAGGTATCAAACTTGCAAAGAATGACAGCGTGATATCTATGACCATATTAAATGGGATAGGTGTAGCAACAGAAACAAAAGAACTTTACTTAAAAGTTCCACTTGCAAAAAGACTGGGGACTGCAATTAATAACTTCATTGATTCTAAATTGGAAAAGACTTTGAATGATTTAGGAATAGATAACAAACTGTTCTTAAAACTTGCAATGAATGAGGAGTTCATATTAACTATTACTGAAAATGGCTTTGGTAAAAGAACTTCTGCGTACGAGTATAGGGTAACAAATAGAGGTGGTGTTGGTATTACAAATATCCTGACTACCGACAGAAACGGTAATGTTGTTGCTAGCTTTCCAGTTGAACAGGGTGATAATATCATGCTTATTACAGATAAAGGAAAGTTAATTCGTATTTCAGTAAATGATATCAGAATTGCAGGACGTAGCACTCAAGGAGTCACTCTGTTTAAAACAGAGAGTAGAGAAAAGGTGGTGTCAGTAGCGAAAATTGAGGATCCCGATTCCACTGAAGATAGTATTTCCGAAATTGACAACTCTGTTTCTTCTTAACTGTATAGCAAAGGTTAAACAAATAGTGCAAATTTCTATTGATTAATCTATAATATTTAAATTAAAATATGTGTCTATGTTCAAGTAGAGATTGATGGATAAGAAGTTAACTAAAAATAAAAAATCATTGACGAATGAGAAGAATAAAAAAACATCTCTTGTTAAAGATTTTGCCAAAAATAAGAGTAGAAGAGATTTTATCACATTAACTACGTGTGCCATGGCAGGTATAGGAGCTGCAAGCGGTCTTTGGCCATTGGTTAAGTCTATGAATCCTTCTGCTGAGGTTTTAGCGATGTCTACGGTTGAAGTTAATCTATCTGATATTCAAGAAGGACAAGGAAAAAAGGTAAAATGGCAAGGTAAGCCAGTATTTATCCGCAAGCGCACAAAACAAGAGATTGAGGCTGCAAGAGCCATAAATGCAGAAAATTTGAGAGATCCTGAATCAGATGAAAAAAGAGTATACAAAGGAAAAGATGAATGGTTAATTATGATTGGAATATGCACCCATCTTGGATGTGTACCAGTTGATCACGCTACAAAAGACGGCAACGGTTGGTTCTGCCCTTGTCACGGTTCATATTATGACACATCAGGCCGAGTAATTGGCGGTCCTGCACCAAAGAACATGGCTATACCTGACTACTTTTTTCCAAGTGAAAATATTGTAGTAATTGGCAAGAAGGCTTAACGGATTTTCATAATTAAAGTAATAAAAGTATATTGCATTTCAAGAAGCACACTGACTTCATAGGCAAAGCTCTTGAAGTCTATCAAGCTAATTTTATACTATGCACATATTCGGGTGATAATTAAGAAACTTGCCTGCCAAATTTTCAGAGTTGACAGCTAAATTTAAAACTTGTTCCTTTGCGTCAGAAAAATTCTGACTAACTTGCTTAAAGTTATTTTCTAACTCTTCGAGGATGGAGCTGAAATTAAAAAAACTTTTCTGCATTTTATCAAGATTTTGAGTTATATAGCTTAATACATAAAGATAGAGACAAGAGGGGAAGAGATATGGTAAAGCAAGAAAAAGCTGAAAGTGAGGGAATAAATGGAGTCACCATATCAATATGAATTAAGGGAAAGAGTGATTTCAGTGGAATTGGGAGTCGTAATAGTAAAAGTGAAAGAAATCTTCAAAGTAGAACTATCCCCCAAAGCTGCACATGGACATAGAATATCCTTTGTCAGGGATGGACGTAAACATTGAAGATCTTCCCCTAGAGCTGGATATAGATATAAAGTCATTTATGCCATTACCTATATTCGAGAAAAATATCACATGCCAAGAACCTTGTCAAAATTATATAATCTATCTCTAGAGCAGGTTATTGAGAATGTCAATCCACATAAAAGAGCCAGGTATTCCTAACACCACTAAACTCACAAATTCATTTGCTAGAGTTTATAAGTTCTTGTTTATAATAATTTTATTATATCGTAAAACCATCTATATCGGCCTATTTAAACAGATTTTACTTTCCTTAAGGATTTTTTAAAGACCACCTATTGAATTCTATGATATTATTTTTTGTGAGATTGTTATACACGTTATGGCAAGGAAGGCAGAGAGATTTGTTAAGTAGTTTTTGCATCTATATGAGCTACTTGAATAATGGTTACAATATTTGTACAATTGTACAGCATGAGCTGAGTTCGCTTAGCCCTTATCTACATATTCAGTTCCACCAACAGTTATTGCATCGACCTTGAGTGTTGGCTGACCAACTCCAACAGGCACATTTTGCCCGTCTTTTGAGCACGTACCAACACCAGGATCTAACTTTAGATCATTACCAATCATTGATACTTTTTTTAGCACTGTTGGCCCATCACCAATTAGTGTTGCTCCTTTCACTGGCTGTGTAATTTTACCATTTTCTATTAGGTAAGCTTCTGAAGATGAGAAAACAAATTTTCCTGATGTTATATCAACTTGTCCACCACCAAAATTTACTGCATATAGGCCTCTTTTTACACTGGATATTATTTCTTCTGGTGCATATTTTCCTGCCAACATATAGGTGTTTGTCATGCGTGGCATAGTAACTTCTTTGTAACTTTCTCTTCTACCATTACCAGTTGGATTTACACCCATAAGTTTAGCGTTCATATGATCTTGCATATATCCTTTTAGAATTCCATCTTCTATAAGCACATTATAGCCAGGTAAAGTACCCTCATCGTCTATGCTAATAGAACCACGCAAATTAGGTAGAGTTCCATCATCAATTACAGTAATGTTACTGGCTGCCACTTGTTTACCCATAGAATTTGAAAATGCCGAGATTCCTTTACGGTTAAAATCACCTTCAAGTCCATGACCTACAGCTTCATGCAATAATATTCCTGGCCAACCTGAACCTAAAACAACTGTCATCTCTCCAGCCGGAGCTGGAATTGCCTCAAGATTTACTAGCGCTTGTTCTAACGCTTGGTTTGCAACTTTTTTCCACTTCTTCTCAGAAACAAATTTACTATAAGAGTCTCTTCCACCGTGCCCTGCAGAACCTCTCTCTGCTCGGCCATTTTTCTCTACGATGACTAGTACATTAAAACGTACCAAAGGCCTGATATCGCTTAACCTGTGATCATCTTTTATTATTTGTACAACTTGCCATTCTCCATTTAGAGTTATTTTTACCTGCTTCACGCAGTTATTCTTCGACCTTACATACTCATTAATCTCATTGAGTAGTTTAATTTTTGAGCTCAGATCCATTTCATTTATGGGATTAATCTTTGAATACAGGCTTTTTGCCTCCTCATTTAAGTTTACTGAATTTGTTTTGCTTAAAGATGCTGAACTTTTTACCATAGAAGCAGCTTTACTAATTTCTTTTTCGCTAATCTCAGAAGAGCAAACAAAAGACGTACTATCTTCACAAAAAGACCTGAGACCAAATCCTCTTCTGATATTTAAATCCATATGTTTTAATATATTATCATCAAAAATCAGGGATTCTGATTGGCAAAACTCTAAAAATAGCTCACCACCATCACTATTGCTCAAAGCGTTGTTGACTATTTTATATACATTATTAATATTAACATTGTTCTGAGCAAAAAATATTTGATCTAGATTTGGCATTACCTTTGAGCTAAAAACTACTTGAGTATATTATTTTATTTTAACATAGTAAATCACAAAAAGCCCGGGTGGCGGAATTGGTAGACGCGCTAGCTTCAGGTGCTAGTAACTTTTCAAGTTGTGGAAGTTCAAGTCTTCTCCCGGGCACTCTGTATTGATTTTCAAATCAATTAATGTTATGATATAATATGCATTTACTGCTAAGTTTATGAGTTATGAGAAAGAGAGGCTTATTTACAGGAAAAAAATACGAACTTATTCAAAACGCTTGGTTACTGCACTATCTATTGCTTCTTTGAGTGGGTACATAGCAGCATTAGCCCTAAATATTTCTTCCTTAAGCTTGTATTTTACTATTGTCAGCACTATGCTAAGTGCACTTTCTCTTGTCTTAAATGTATGGTCATTAACTGATCATTTCAGTCAGCGTGACCTTAATAAGCAACTCGTTCCTCGGCAAGAGAAACTAATGAAGATCTGTCTTGATATTGCATCTAGCGTTTCATTTTTAATAGGAGGAATTACATCTATATTACCTCTTGAATTTCCTATTATTCCCTTTATTTCCGTTGCTTTTTTTATTCTAGGTTGTACCTTTATGGCAACCAATTTCATTCGAACTATGATTAGTCAGCCGCAAATAGATGAAACCAAAACCTCAAAGTTAGTGATCATTTGAACATTCAATCTGCAATAGCTGCCTAATTATTACATGTTAATAACTTAGCTTATTTAACTTGACAAATTACGCCATCTCCCTTACTATGATAGCAAGAGTATTTACCCTTGTTTTTAATCTCCGCGGATTTAACAGCAAAATTCAGTAAAAAACTCAAATATTTATTGGCAAATTACATAAAAATTATAGCGGCTGCATGTCTTTTTTATTTTTTCTACATTCAGCCAAATCGCGCTTGTTAGTACATTATCAATTTAAATTATTAAAACTCTCTATACGGGGGTTCTTTTGTCTTTTTTTTATTTAGTAAATTTCTTAATATTTGTAGCTAAAGTAATTTAAAAGAGCCAGCGCGTGACGCTGGTTCCTGGATCCCAGTGGGCTTTGTTGCACAGCTCTTCGGATAGTGGGTAATGTATAATAAATTCATGAAGCTATATCAAACTTAGCCATGCCTATTTCAGTAAATTTGTTAAGCAAATAACACTTGAGTAGCAGTTCCTTCTCACGATTAATCTCAGATTTATTCCTAAAACTAAATCCAAATATTTGCTTCAGTCGCGAGAAAAAACTTTCTATATAAGATCTCTTCCAATAATTTATCTCTTTTTTCCACCTCTTCATACCATCTTCATCATATGACTTTATGAGCTTGATTGTAGAATTTCTCTCATTCATATAATCCAACTTTGGATGCTCTACTGCATTATTTTGCGGAGGAATCCTTGTCTTTATGTCAAGCTCATCGCACAGTTTGTATAACTTCTTTCGATCTATCTGCATATATCGTGCTTATGTTATACTTGGTATCCACTCTTTCAATAAGATCACAGGCTCCATAGTGGTCGGAATAAACTCCACTACTGTATTTTGCAGCTATAACTTTTTTACTACCTATCTCTAGCATTACATCTTGTTTGCTCATAGCGGCGATACTTTCTATCTGTACCATTTGCCTTACTATGGCCTGGAATATTATTGTAGATGCTGATACCTGTACTATCTATAGCAATTTCAATATCTTCCATATCGTTCTTATCAACTCTGCAGTCGTTGATTTTGATATTAAGCTTTTTAAACCTTCTTGAAGCCTGCGAATAGCTGATAATTTGCAAAATTTTCCCTATTTGCTCAAGATATTTCTCTATAAATCCCACTGTTTGCCTAAGACCAATCCTGAATAGATAGGTTATTATGTGAATTAGAATCACTACTTTGTCGCTGTAGACATTGTTGCCACCTGCTACTTTTGGACTATTTTCGTACCAATTTTCAATGGCATCGTTGATATAATGAAAAACATTTCCCCTTTCTTGAAGAAATTTGTTATATTCATTGCAGTTACTGACTTTCATTCTTATTGGCATATTTTTCCTTTGTCGGCTAAATATCTATTTTATAACAAATTCCATCAGTAACTGCCTGTTCTTTCCTTGAGTGGTGCAACAAAGCCATCCCAGTGTCGGAGCACTGGGATGACAACAAAGGGCTGCTTGAATGATACCCATATTCCAGCATTTGATGCTGAAATCCAGAAATCTTTACTATAAATTAAGCATATTGAGCACAAAATTATGCTAAAACACAACGTTTTGAAATTACGGAAAGCCAGTGTAAGCTACTTGAATGACAAGATAGATAGAACTGGCATGAATTGGATTTGAGTTACTCAAATGACCAATGAAAACTGTAACCCTAAACATTGAAGCACTATTATGCACTAAATAATAACTTTCATACACTTGTCATGGTAGTCGTGAAAGAAATAATTCATACAATAAGCATGAATGAAAGAATTGACATGATTTGGAAATTTATATATTATAAAGTATTAATAGTTAGTTAATTTATGAGGTGGAGACATGGGCTATAAGCTAAGAAAAAGAGAATATGATTATAATGAAAGTTTATTTAAAGAGATAGGCATTCAAGTGCAAGAAGTAGAAGGTCGTAACTTCTTAGAAATATCTAATATAATAGCAAAAAATTATAGAAGGTTATCAATAAAGTGTCACCCAGATAAACCAGGAGGTAGCGATGAAAAAATACAGGCCCTTAACAGAAATAAAGCAGCACTTTTGCAATATATTAAACCACTAAGTGGAAAGAATCAGGGATTAATCATTCCTGAGGAATTGAAAAGGTATTTACAATCAATTCAGCAAGGTCAGAATGATAAGCGTGCAGAGTATTATGCTGTTTTTACTCGGGTAAATATCCTACTGCTCATCTCGTCATTAGTGTCGTATATTTACTTGGGGTTTAAGCTATATAAGGCTGCTAATTTTACTGATGCACCTGGCATTTTGTTTAGTGCGACTCTAATAACATCTGTTGCAACTTTTTTCTTATCTGTTTATTTGATGTCTTCTTTATTTAAAAAAGCTATGGATTTGCAAAATCCTCAACGGGAACAAGGTAAAAATTTAGATCAAGAAGAGCTAGAAGATGAAATATCCAAAAGTAAAGCATTTAAATATCTAATTCTTACTTCCCAAATTTCAAATTATCTTCCTCCTATTTTATTAGTAGCAGGTTTGGTGTTACAGTACCAATCTAGTTGCTTAAACAGTAAAATACTCATCGGATTTGCTGCATTACTAGGTTGTAGTTTATTACTACACTTAGCAAGTGAGATCTACGAGAGAAAAGTTGTAAATCTTGTAAAAACTGAAGGAAGAGGTGATGAACAAAATGTACCTATAGGAGCATCAACCGAAAAGCCAAGCAGCATTGTAAATCCTGATGGTGCTTTTAACGTCTCGGCTCATCAAGTAGGTTGATTATTCTCCATACTCAAATCTCTGGCTAAAAATAACGAGCCACAAATTAGTATGGTTTTGACGTTTTGTATAGAAGCTTTTAGTATGTGATTTGATATAGCATCTCTGATTGATTCACATTCGATAGCATTGATTCCTATATTATGAGCTCCTTCTCTAATTAAATCTGTACTTGTTGCTTTAGGTTCAGATTTAACACAAATCGCGCATAGTAGTTTGATATATGGCTTTAAGTGCTCTAAGAACCCTGCGACGTTTCTGTTACGAGTAACACCAAAGATCATATAGATACCTTCAGCAAAATTGTCTCTTACCCACTTAGCTAACACTCTGGCACCATCATTGTTGTGCGCGCCATCTAGAAATAATTGCCAATCTTTTGGTAATAAAGAAATTAAATTACCTTCTTTTATAGACTCTAGCCGCGCAGGCCAATAAGTGCTCTGTAAACCTGAAGCAATGTCCTCTTCTCCAATATTAAATCCATACTTCCCACTCAAAATGCTACATGCTGCAATGGCGTTTCCTGCATTGATTATTTGGTGTTCACCCTTTAAAGATGGCAAAGAAAATTCTATTGATTGAATAGCCGATTGAAAGACCATTCTGTTATTCTGTTTTTCGCAATTCCATTCAAGTCCTCCTCTGTACAGAGGAGATTTCTGATTTATTGCATGATGCTCTAGCGTGTTCATTATAGATTTTTCTTGTGGTGCTATTACGCAAGGAACATTAGGTTTCATTATTCCAGCCTTTTCACCTGCTATAATTTCTACAGTAGGACCAAGATATTCTGTATGGTCAAGGGCAATTGAAGTGATGATCGTTAGAATTGGATTATCTATAACATTTGTTGCATCAAGCCTTCCACCCAGACCCACTTCAACTAAAGTAATATCAGCTTTATGACGAGAAAAAGCTAAGAAGGCTGCAGTCGTTGCGGCTTCAAATAGAGTGATGGGTTGTTCTGCGACTGCTATACGGCATTCTTCTAGTGAGTTATGTAATTCACTATCATCGATATCATTGCCTGCAACAACTATTCTCTCATTAAAATTCACTAAATGTGGAGAAGTGTACGTATGAACTTTATACCCTGCTGCTTGCATTATATATCTTATAAAGGATAGTGTTGATCCTTTGCCATTAGTGCCAGCTATGTGAATTATTGGCGGTATTTTTTTCTCGGGATTACCCAGTTTATTTAGAAAACTTTTTATGCGATCAAGAGAAAAATCCTTTGGCCTACTGCCAATCGGCTTAGGCCAATGAGGCATGTATATCATAAATTATTGTTACGTTTTAATTCATCTATTACACTTGCCATGCCGTGCGTGTCGATTTTTTCACTAAATTGAGAACGTTGATTAATAGCAATACTTATCCCACTCATTACAACATCGTTTATTAAGAAAGAATTGTCATTTTTAGTCACTTTAAAGTCAATGTTTGTAAATTCCTCATCACCATAAGAAAATCTTGTTCCTATCAGACAAGTTTCATCGTCAACTGCTTTTGTACTCATTATGATCATTTCACTATTATTTATGTATTTATACAAAATTTTAGCGCACAAGCGCGCGAGATATACTTCATATTCTTTTAGAAACTCTTCTTTTTCTTTCTGAGTAGATAAATTCCAATATTTCCCTATGACAAATCGAGATATTCCTTTGAGGTCAACATTATTCTGAATAATTTTCAGAAGTTCTTCTTGTACATGTTCTAGATTTTTTCTATTCCCTTTCATAGACGTGTTGTCTACTTGCTGCTTCATGGCAAGCACAAAAGTTTTGTGCCCTATACAATTCGCGTAAGCACTTGAGGAGATTACAATAAAAATGGTTAAGAACTTAATAAGATTCATAAGATATATTTATTAGCTATGATACTTAAAATGCAAAATTTAACAAAGGCAAAATAATGATCGCTAGTTTTAATATATCTATAGACATACTCTATATAAATAATCTATAATTAATTTAGGGGTCTGTGCTATGCGTTATGAGTTAAGTTAAATTTCCCGAGCGATAATTTCTGATCAAGGGAATTGCCTCTGTTAATTTCATTGAAATTAGTACGTGATGCCCACCTTAACTTTAGGTCTCAGGAATCTACTAAGACTGACGGTAGATATGGATCCCTTTTCCATTATTTAGGTTTATGTTACACCAATATAAAGAACAAGGTGTTTTTTTCTGTTCATCTCATGAGATATTTCAAGTTGTAATTGACGTTGAGAAGTATCCTGATTTTGTTCCTTGGTGCAAAGCTGTTTATATAAAAGAAAAAACTGATAGCCAAATGATTGTGGACCTCCTTGCAGCTTTTCATGGCATTAAAGGAAGTTACACATCAGAAGTGACCTTTCTTTCTCCAAATGGAGCAAATAAAAGTTGGATAAAAGCTGTGTCGTCAAATGGAATATTTAAACATTTATACAACGAATGGAAATTCACTCCTATAGATGAAAGTAAAACTATGGTAGAGTTCTATATAAAGTTTGAATTTAAATCCAATTTGTTTTCCGCCTTATTAAACTCAGTTTATAAATACACACAAAGTAAAATAATTGCTGCATTTAAAGACAGAGTAGAAAGTGTTGCCGAGAAAAAGTTATCTTGACATCATTTATATAAATGCATAAATTCTTTAATAAGTTAAGTGTTTCCATTGTAATGATTTTTAGATTATTGTTCTTACTTATTTTTATAAGTGTTAGTTCTTATGCAGCTATTGAACAAAACTTACCCAACACTCAAAAAACTGATGAAATAACATCAAAAGAACTACTGTCACTACTGCCTGATGATAAATTATTAGGTGATCCAAAAGCACCAATTTTAATGATAGAATATGCTTCGCTCACTTGTTATCACTGTTCTCTTTTTCATAAGAAAGTTTTTCCTAAAATCAAAGAAAAGTACATAGATACAGGTAAGATGTTATACATATTCCGTCATTTTCCTCTAGATTACAGAGGATTAAAAGCTGCAATGCTAAGTTATTGCTATGAAAAAGAAGAAGACTATTTTAATTTTAACAAAGCTGTGTTTAATGCAATAGACTCGTGGAACTACTCTAATTTTAGTGATTTAACTATACTACAAAAAATTGCTGCACTAAGCAATTTGAAGCAAGATGTATTTAACCAATGCATTAATGATAAAAAGATGATGGACAAAATTATAAATGATAAATCACTTGCAATTAATAAACTTGATATCACAGCTACTCCTGTATTCATCATCAAGATTAACGATGACAAATCATACGTAGAGAATGGTAAAATCAAACATGAAGGATATAGAGAGCTGGAATATTTCACTAATGTAATAGATGAGTTATATGGAAAAGCTATAGTGAAGTAATAACACTTTAGCTTACCATATAAAAACCCTATGCTGAATCAGTATTTTTTGATACTGTTTGTTGCTTTTTACGCTCAAACTCTCTTTTTTTACTGTGCCAAGCATAATAATACATAGCAATTTTATTCTCTATTAATACTATCGTTCCATCATAAAATTGGACCATATCCATAACTTTTTTCTGAGCTTCGTTAAAGCGTTCTTTGTACTTCTCGCGATAAGCTGGATTGTGCAGTAATTTCACTCCTTCATTATTATTAGATTTCTTGCTTAACGTTTCAACTTCGTTAGCAATGTTATAAGACATATAACCCCCTCTAATTGATTATAAAAATTACATTTTAAGAGAGATGTAAATAAACGATCCCTTAATTCTAGTATAACAACTGGTTATTATACTAGTTAACCATAGTAAAATATATAATAATCTTTGTCACTTAAAATTTTACTTTATAAAATAACAACTTAAAATAAAAAATTTTATTATTCTTAACTCTATTGTTATATCTATAAATCTTATATAGATTAAACCTCCTTAGTTTATATTATAAAACTTAATGCGTCATAACTTTAGCAGAAAATCGTTGTACATAAGAAGCTTATTTGCAAAAGAGTATAAAAAAATAGAAGAACATTGTACTCTTGATAAGAAACAACGTATTCAAATCACTCCTGAAGAAGGAAAATTATTAAATTTATTTATCAAAATCCATAAAGTTAAAAGCATAGTTGAAATTGGCACTTTATATGGTTATTCGTCAATTTGTATGGTAAAAGCTTTACCGAAAGATGGTCATATATATACAATAGAAAATAATCCTCAACACTCAAGAATAGCAAAAAAAAATTTTAGTGCTTTTAATCTAAGTGATAAAATTACTCTAATAGAAGGTGATGCACTGGAAAAAATTAATGAATTATCAGCAAAGGCACCATTTGACATGATATTCATCGATGCTGACAAAAGTAGTTATCCTAAGTATTTAGATTGGGCAGAGTCATACATTAAACAAGATGGGCTAATCGTTGCAGATAACACTCTATTATTTGATACAGTATTTTTAGAATCTCCTCCAAAAGAAGTATCAGAAAAGTCATGGCATGCTATGAGAGAGTTTAACGATAGATTGTCAGATGAAAAAAAATATTTCTCCATATTGATTCCTACTGACGAAGGAATGACTGTAGCTTTAAAACTAACGCAAGTTAAAAATCAAGGTCAGCGTAATGTCTAGGGGGAGTTAAGCCAAAAACTCTCTCTAATAATATTTCGCGAAAACAAGGCCTTGATTTAACAATGGAGTACCATTCTTTTAAAATCTTACTTTTTTCCCAGGGAAAACTATTTACGTAGTCTATTATAGAAATATGTGATGCTAAAGTAATATCGGCTAAAGTGAACTTATCGGTTGCAAGCCAAACGTTCTTGTTAATTAAGTGTTCGATGTATTCCATATGGTAAGGCAGGTTATGCTGAGCTGCATGAAGAAATCTAGAGTCAGGGCTGCGGTTAGTAATTACTTTTTCATTCATAATATACTTAGTAACTTCATTGTAAAATTTGCTATCGAACCAATTGATTAAAGCGCGTATTTTAGACTTAATAATAGTTGATGAACCAAGTAATTTGACGTTACTATTGTAAATCTCTTCTATATATTCACAAATGGCATTACTATCCGCTATTACAAAGTTATTATCTATTAATACTGGTACTTGTCCGATTGGATTGATCTCCATGAATTCATTCCGCTTTTCCCATGGATTTTCATATACCAAATCACAACTCAGCTTTTTTTCCTTGAGAAGAGCTCTAACTTTTCGTGAAAATGGACAAAGAGGAAAATGATATAAAATCATAATATTCCTCTTTTGTTATTCCAATACCTATATGTTGTCATTCCAGTACGTGACATTGGAATCCAGCTTATTTCATTATGGACATTACTTTTAACATATATTCCTAGAATCCATTGTCCATTGTATAATTTCCAAATATTTTTATACTTGAATCCCAGTACAACTGTACGAACATTGTAGTTTGAGAGCAATCCCCACCGGAAGGGTGTCATTTCAGTGATTGACACTGGAATCCAGTTCTTATTATACAACAGCCTAATGTATTCATTTAAAATTAAGTTTTCTGGATCCCAGTGTCTGGACACTGGGATGACAGAAGAAGAGTATTTTAGGTAACGGCTGTTTACTCCAAAGTAATGTTGCAAAAGGTCTAACATATAAATTATAAGACTAATATAGAATATACCTTGCTAAAAAAAAAAAAAAGTATAACCTTTGATAAGGTATGCAGGCAAAAATTCTGTAACTTGGTCAGGTCAGAAATGAAGCAACCATATCAGAATCTTTTTGGGTTGCATACCTATTTGTACTATTTGTTTTATTCTAGGCTATGAACATAGCATTAAAATATCGTCCTAGTAGCTTTAAAGATTTAGTAGGTCAAGATATATTGGTGCGTATACTAGAAAATGCTTTTACTCTCAACAAAATTCCACAATCTATACTGCTTTCTGGTAGCAGTGGAATTGGTAAAACCACCACTGCAAGAATAATAGCTTTATGTTTGAATTGCTCATTGGGGCCAACTTTTGAACCTTGTGGATCATGTACAAGTTGTCTGGCAATAAAAAATTCAAGCCATCCAGATGTAGTTGAAATCGATGCGGCAAGTCACACTAGTGTTGAGGATGTTAGAGCGATCTTGGGAGATATTTGCTATTTACCAATAAGTTCTAAATTTAAAGTTTACATTATAGATGAAGTACACATGTTATCCAGTAATGCATTTAATGCATTACTTAAAACTCTAGAAGAACCACCATCTAGCGTAAAGTTTATTCTAGCAACTACAGAAATAAAAAAGATACCAATAACTGTTATTGCACGTTGTCAAAGGTTTGACTTACATAACATTCCTTCAGCTAAGATAATGGAGCGTTTAAATGATATTGCACAAAAAGAAAATTATTTTATTGAAAAAGAAGCATCGGAATTAATTGCTCACCACTGTAGCAATTCAATGCGTAACGCTTTATTTTTGATGAATCAAGCATTGCTATATAGCAAAGATGGTACAATATCCACTCAAAGTGTTACAGACATACTTGGTCTAGTAGATAGAAACGTTATATTTGATCTACTGGAAGCAGTATTAGATAGTGATTTACAGAAGGCTTTGTTAGTATTCGACAATGTGGTAAAAACAGCAAATCCGCTCAATATTTTTGAAGATCTGCTGCAAACAATCCAGTTAATATGCCGTTTTTTAATTACAAAAGAGATTGATACAGAATATGAGAAGAGCAGAGTAAAAGATTTGAGTGCAAAAAAGTCTTTAATATTTTTTTCGAGATTGTGGAAGGTGCTGCTTAAGGGTATTCAAGATATAAAAATTTCAACATGCAATGAGGTTGCTGCTGAAATGATGTTAATTAGCCTTTGTTATCTTTCTGATTTGCCTTCTCCGGAACAGGTGATCAAAAAAATTCTTTCACAGAATGTAGAGCAAGGAAATAGACAGGGCAGACCTGTTGCACCTTCCCCCTCTGTCATCCAAGTAACTGACTACTCGGATCCAAAAAAATATGTGGAAAAACCCCACTCTGTCATCCCAGTGCGTGACACTGGGATCCATGTGAAAAATAAACAACAAAATTACGATTTTGATAAGATTTTGCAACTATTAAGGCGGAGTAACCAAATTTATCTTTACAAACAACTGTGTAGTAATCTAAAATTAATAGATTGTAAATTTGGGTATTTAAAATTAAAAGCTGTATCTAACTTGAACAGTAATTTTTGTAATGACTTGAAAAGTTACTTAAATCAAGCTACTAATCAGGAGTGGGTTATTATAGTTGATACGAGTTATATGAATAGGGAAGTGAGTAATTTAAATTATGCACCTGTAGTTAAGGATATATTAAATACGTTTAAAGGTGCAAAGGTAGTTAATATAGAAAATAAGGAGTAGGTTGTGGATTTCAGTCAAATAATGAAGCAAGCGCAAGAAATGCAAAAAAAGCTTGCGGAAGCCCAAGAAAAATATATTGGAAAAGAGTTTCAAGGTATTTCTGGTGGTGGCAAAGTTTCTGTATTAGTGGAAGTTATAAAAATAGGTGGCTATAAAGCTAAAAAGGTAAACATAGACTTAGAGCTTATGAGAAATGAAGAAAAAGACATAGTAGAAGATTTAGTGACAGCAGCGTTTAATGATGCCATTAAAAAAGCAGAAGAAGATATGGCAAATGCAACCTCTGATCTTGCAGGTATGATGGGGTTACCACCTGGATTTAAACTTCCTTTTTAAATTTACTACTGAAGTTTGACTTAATGCAGTAACTAAGTGTTTTCCTTTTATACTAGTACTTCCATGAAGTACATTCATATTACTGCATGAATATGCAGCAATTCACAATGATGAATGCAGATCAGAAGATAAAAAGACATTAGTGAAATAGGTGTCAGAAGATCAAGAGTAAAAAAAGTAGAGTAACTCTATTTATTAATTAATAAAATCTTTGTATTTTCCTAAAAGTTAGTTAAGATACAGAAGGTTTTATGTTATTAAGTTAGCACTTGACTTAACTTTAGTTATTATTTAGACTGCTAAAGTGGAATTTTAATTTTTTTAACGAGGGCAATTATGCATTATAAAAAGTTTTTTTCGGCAGCTGCTTTAGTGACGTTGCTAAGCCTATCAAACTCTGCTTTTTCATCAGACCCTATTGGTCCAATAAGTGATGAAGAAACTAGCTACTATGTTCGTTTGCAATATAATGGTGAAGTTTTACCTTTTAAAACAAGAATTGACGGCATTGAATATAAAAAAGGAACCGAAGTTCATGATCCTTTAAAAGCATCTTTTATGGCTGGTGGTGCTGCATTTGGTTATAAAATGGACGATATCAGGGTTGATGTTGAGGGACTTTACTCACAACTAAACAAAAACGACGTTAGTGGTGCAACATTTACTCCAACAACTGTTGCAAACAGTGTGGCAGCATTTTCAGGATTGGTTAACGTTTATTACGATATAGCGATTGAAGATATGCCTATCACTCCATACGTTGGTGTTGGTGTTGGTGCAGCATATATCAGCAATCCTTCAGAAGCTAGTGCAGTTAAAGATCAAAAAGGATTTGGTTTTGCTTATCAAGCAAAAGCTGGTGTTAGTTATGATGTAACCCCAGAAATCAAACTCTTTGCTGGTGCTCGTTATTTTGGTTCTTATGGTGCTAGTTTTAATAAAGAAGCAGTATCAGCTACTAAAGAGATCAATGTCCTTTACAGCGCTGTTGGTGCAGAAGCTGGAGTAGCGTTTAATTTCTAGTCTATCTTTGTCTTATTATCCCAGTGGGTTTTTCTTGTCATTCAAGTAGCATGACACTGGGATCTAGAAAAAAGAAATGTGAATTCCAGTGTTTGAGCACTGGAATAACACATTATTTATTTAATGTAGTTTTTATCGTTACACGCTGGCAATTTTAATTCTACATTTAGGTAGCTGTTGTTAAGATCTCAACTAGATATAAAGTTATGCTTTTTTAATTAAAGCTTGAATTTTTCACTGAAAATCAATATATTATATGTATAGAGTTTTAATTTAAGTTATTATGTTGACCCCAGTAGCAAATTTATGTGTTAATAGTAGCACTAATCTCATGCAATATATTGCTGAAGTGCGAAAATTTCCTATGCTTTCCCAAGAAGAGGAAGTGCGATTAGCAAAAAATTGGCAAGAATACCAGGATATTTCTTCTGCTCACAGGTTGATTACTAGCCATTTGAATTTGGTAGTAAAAATTGCAATGAAATTTAAGAATTACGGTCTATTGTTGATGGACCTGGTCATGGAAGGAAATATGGGTTTAATGCATGCAGTGAAAAAGTTCAATCCTGACTTGGGATTTCGTTTTTCAACTTATGCAGTATGGTGGATTGAAGCTTCAATGAAAGACTTTATATTAAAATCTTGGTCACTTGTAAAAATAGGTACAACGCAAGCACAAAGGAGATTGTTTTTTAGTTTACGTAAAATAAAAAAAAGAATTTTACAATACACAAACAGAGAAACTTTGAGTAAAGAAGAAATAAAAGCAATATCAAATGAGCTTTCTGTATCTGAAGAAGATGTTGTACAGATGAGCTATCGTCTGGCTTGTAAGGATCAGTCGTTAAATAATTGTATAAAAATAGGTGATGACTCTAAAAAGGAGTTACAAGATATGATTCCGTGTAATTTAGTTAGTCAAGAAGTAGCTTACCAGAATCATGAAGAAAAGGCATTAAAAGAAACAATTTTAAGCAATGCGCTGGCAAGTCTTAATGAAAGATCAAGAGACATTTTCATTAGCAGATATTTATCTGAGAATACTCAGACTTTGGATGAGCTTAGCAAAAAATATTGTGTTTCAAGAGAAAGAATAAGACAGCTGGCTGAGCAAGCGATGAGTAAGGTAAAACAACATATAAAATCAGAGAGTTTGAAATTCGGTTTACATGCGTAGTCTTTTCGTATTTCTAATATTTCTTTCAATAGACACTCTTGCATCGGTTAGTAATGTACAACTGAGCGAAAAATATAAAGACTGGTTTGTGTATACTGCATTGGAAGATGGTGAAAAAGTGTGTTATATTGTATCTCATCCTAAGAAAAAAAGTGAACATTATACAGCCGATCGCAAGCCGTATGTAATGGTCAGTTACGTTGATAAAAAAGCAGATGAGGTGAGCGTCACTTCTGGCTTTCAGTATAATAATGAGCCTGTAGTTCTCAATATCGATAAAAAAATTAAATATCAATTGCCAATAATACAGGGAAGTCTTGCGTGGACAGATGATACAAAAATGGACCAAGATTTGATTCTAAAAATGAAGCAGGGATTATCAATGGTAGTTAATGGAAAAGTAAAAACAGCAAATGTTGATGATACTTATTCCTTGCTTGGCTTTCAAAAAGCGTACCAAAAAATGCATGACTTATGCCATACAAAGTAAATTATTGATCACTAAAGTATAAGATAGGCTGTTTTGTCTCTCAGACAAAAATATGGATATCACTTTACATAGAATATGAATATCATTTAAAATATATTTTTGAGAATTAATATGTCAAAAATTGTAGATATAGGAATCAAAGAACAAAGTTCTGTGTGTGAACAAATGCGTTTTAGTGTAAGTCGTGCAAGCCTTTTAAATACGCTATCCAGGGTAAGTGGAGTGGTTGAAAGGCGCAACGCGATAGATGTTTTAGCGTGTATAAATATCAAAGCACAATATGGTAGCATAAAATTGAAGGCTACTGATCTTGACATTTCAATATTTGCCTCACTTACTGCAAATGTATCAGCAGAAGGAGAAGTGAAAATCTCAGCACATACTTTACATGATATAGTGAAAAAATTGCCAACTAATTTGGATGTCAATTTCGAAATGAATAATCAAGGAAAATTATTGATATCCTGTGGAAATGCAAATTTTTCTTTACCGAACGTAGTTTCAAATAACTTCCCTGTTCTTGAAGAAGGTGATCATCAATACGATTTCACTCTACTAAGTGCAGATTTGGTAGACTTGTTGACTAAAACGAAGTTTGCTGTGTCGCTAGATGATACAAGGTATAATTTGAATGGGATATATCTGCATACAGATGAGCAATTTCTGTACTGCGTTGCAACTGATGGCCACCGTTTATCATGTATAAAAAGGCCTAAACCTGAAGATATCAACGGAGAATTTGGGGTGATCATTCCACGTAAAACTATCATGGAACTGTTGAAAGTATTGGATGATTGTAATGAGATAAATATAAAACTTTCAGATAGAAAAATCAAATTTACATGTGGTGAGTATATTCTAATATCAAAATTGATAGATGGAACTTTTCCAGATTACAAAGCCGTTATTCCAACGTCTCAAGATAAACAAATGATTGTTGAGAGTAGCAAACTTGCTAGTGTTATAGACCGAGTTTCCGTTGTTGTGTCCGATAAAATAAAATCAATTAAATTTTCATTGCAAGAGAATTTATTAACTCTACATTCAAATTCCCAAGAGTGCAGTGATGCGACTGAGTCTATAGAGGTGGATTACGATGGAGCTCTTATGGAAGTAGGATTTAATTCTCGTTATTTGCTTGATGCTTTATCTTGTATAAAAAACAAATGTAAGGTCAGCCTATCAGATGGTAATAGCGCTACAATTATCACTGATGAAGATGATCCAAGTGCACTATATATAGTAATGCCAATGAGGACTTAAGCTAGTAATCTATCTTTACTAAGTATAAGCCGTGAGACGGCGCAGTGACCCCAGCGGCGTTTCTTTTACATTGACTTAATATGTTTAGCATTTCTTGTGGATTAGTTCTATTTTTTCCAAATTCAACTAAAGTACCAACAATAATCCTCACCTGGTTATGTAAAAAGGAAATCGCAGATATTTTGATGTATATGTGACTTCCGTTTTGTACTATATCAATATCATCGATTGTTCTGACCGGATTTGTAGCTTGACAATCTTTTGAGCGAAAGCTTGAAAGATTATGTTTTCCAAGCAGGTGTCTAGCAGCTTCACGCATGATGTTTACGTCAAGTGGGTTAAATACTTGCCACACATAACCGATTTCTAGAGCTGCAGGAGCGTAGCGATTAATTATTCTATATTCATAATATCTTTTTTTTGCTGAAAATCGTGCATGAAATGCATCATCTACAGCTTCTGCACTAAGCACAACTATAGGAATCGCTTTTAAGTGATAGTTTATTCCATTTCTTATTCTGTAAAGCTCAAATTGCCTTTCCATATTGAAATGAGCAACTTGCTCTAAAGCATGAACCCCTGTGTCAGTTCTGCCACCACAATGCAAAGAGACTCTCTCGCCACTGAAATTAAATATAGCGTTTTCTATGGTTTCCTGAATTGAGTTAGCAGAGTGTTGTTGCTTTTGCCAGCCAGAGAAACTACTACCATTGTATTCTATCGTTATTTTGTATCGCACTACAAAGTCTATCTATCTAATTTTAGGTAACTAACGTTCTTCGTTATTAAAAAACCCTTGGCAGATTGGTTGCGTTCAATTACCATGGAGACTATACAAGTTAATAAATGATCCATGGCACATAATCCAGAAGAAAGAAATAATGATAAGCAAAAAGCACTAGATAATGCAATAAGTCAAATTGAAAAAGCATTCGGTAAAGGTGCAATAATGAAGCTAAAGCAAAACCCTGTAGAAAAAATAGACACGATATCTACAGGGTCGATTGCACTTGATTCAGCTCTGGGTGTTGGGGGATTGCCAAAAGGACGTATAATTGAGATATTTGGCCCTGAGAGTTCTGGTAAAACTACCCTTGCTTTGCATGTAATTGCTGAAGCACAGAAAAAAGGAGGTTTATGTGCATTTATCGATGCGGAGCACGCACTGGATGTTATATATGCTCGTAAACTTGGAGTAAACACCGATGATTTAGTGATTTCACAACCAGACACTGGAGAACAAGCGTTGCATATTGTTGAGTATTTAGTATGTTCTGGTGCAGTTGATGTAATAGTTATTGACTCTGTTGCAGCACTAACTCCAAGAGCTGAAATTGAAGGAGATATGGGCGACCAGCACATGGGACTACAAGCAAGACTTCTAAGTCATGGGCTACGAAAGCTCACCTCTGCAGTTTCAAAAGCAAACTGTATATTGATATTTATCAACCAAATTCGTATGAAAATAGGAGTAGTATATGGAAATCCTGAAACTACCACTGGTGGAAATGCGTTAAAATTCTATACTTCTATAAGACTTGATATAAGAAAAGTTGGTGCGATAAAGGATAAAGAGAATATTACGGGTAATGAAACGAGAGTTAAAGTTGTAAAAAATAAAGTTGCTCCTCCGTTTAGAGAGGCAAAATTTGATATAATGTACAATGAAGGCATATCAAAACTTGGAGAAATAATAGATATAGGAGCAAAACTTGGTGTACTTGAAAAGGCAGGTGCTTATTATTCATATAACAATACGCGTCTTGGCCAAGGAAGAGAAAATGTAAAAAGTTACCTCAAGGCAAACAAAGAAATTGCAAGTGAAATAGAAACAAAAATCAGAGATTTATTTAAAAATCATGATAATTCCATTGCAATAGAAGAGGAACGCGAACAACTTCTAGAAGAATCAGTATTCTAATCTAAATTAGTTTGTATTGGGCAGTATTCGTTTGCTATACTAAAGTTTCACTCTCAACCGAGTTGATAAAAGCTGTGGTATCTCCTTGCAGCATTAGGTGTATATTTTTTGCTATTTTTTCCACTAAGAGGATAACGTTATCAAAATTTTCAAATTTTGATAACACATAGTCTGCTAAGCTTTTCTGACCTTCAGGCCTGCCTACTCCAAATCTTAAACGCCAATAATCATTACCAATAAAGCTATCTATAGACTTAAGTCCATTATGTCCAGCAGAACTACCACCTTTTTTTACTTTTATTCTTCCAAATTTCAAGTCAGCATCATCATGTATGACAACAATATTGTCTAGCGATAATTTGTAAAAATTTTTTATTTTTGCAACAGGAATACCTGAATTATTCATAAACGAATAAGGCTTTATTAGCATAACTTTATTATTGTTAATTATGCCAGAGGTTATCAAGTAATCGGCTTTCTTAGAAAATGACTGAAAATTCCAATATTTGTAGATTGCGTCAATAACGATAAAACCAATATTATGATGAGTTAACTCATATTGACTACCAGGATTACCAAGCCCAGCTATTAAATGCACTACTCCTCTGTTTTTGTTTGAGTCTCTTCAACATCACTATCGGCAGCAGAGATTGTTACAATGGTGAAATTTTCTTCCTCATGAGCTACAAATTTAACACCTTCTGGCAATTTTACATCATTGATATGTATAGACTGACCAATCATTTTGCCAGACAAATCAATTTCTATGACTTGAGGTATTTTCTCAGGAGAGCATTTGACAGTAATAGAACGACACAGAACATTAAGCACTCCACCTAATTTGATTCCTGGTGATTTACTTTCATTGATGAATGATAAAGGTATATCTATTTTAATTTCACTACCTTTATCAACAAACTGAAAATCAACATGTTGCACAGTATCCTTTACTACATGCCATTGAATATCACGAACAAGAGCATATTCTTTTTTCCCTGAAATATCTAGTTCTATTAAATGTGCAGAAAGAGCACCTGATTTATATTGTTTAGTAAATTCCTTTGCAGACAATGTCAAATTTACGTTATCATGCCCTTTACCATATATAACTGCAGGTATACTTCCCTTCTCCCTCAGAGCCTGCATCGCTTTCTTTTTTTTTACATCACGTAACTCTGCATTAATTGTTACCATTTCTTGCTGTGCCATCGATTACTCCTATTCAGCTAATCCTTTTTATATAATTTAATAATATAACATAAAAATATTTATTTCAAACTTCATTCTTTCACACTAATTCTTTGTGGAAAAATTTATTTAGATATATACTTAAGATTACGTAGTAAGGACTATGAGTATTAACGATCAAGTAGTTTTTAAGATTTATAAGCCAACAAAAACTGCAACACAATCTGGCTTAGGTAATACAAAATTCTGGTACCTAAAAATTGAGCCTTGTTCTTACTATATTGAACCTTTGATGGGATGGGTTGGCTCAAAAGATCCCCAAAAACAGATTGTATTAAAGTTTGATTCTCTTGAAAAAGCAATATCTTACGCAAAGAAACACAACACAAAGTACACAATTGAAATGCCAAAAGATGTTAAAAGACTGCCAAAATCTTATGCAAATAATTTTATACTAAAGTAAATTTTATTGTAGTATGTTTACCTAAAAGCTTAAATCTAAGAACATATCTTGAAAGGACTTAAGTGGTTAAGCATATATTAAAGAGTTCTTGCAGTAAGGAGAGCACGCTCATACGTCAAGCAAATAATGTTTACCTAAAATTCTTTGACATTCGCAGCTTTCTTGGCAATCGTATCCCATTTTCAGTAAACAGTGATTCTTCTATATATTAGAAAAATTTTTATTTTAATTAGCGTTAAACAATAGGCGCCTATTGGTTTTTAGCTAAAGTAAAAGTCAAATATCTGGAATTCTGGACATAAAATCCTCCTGTGTAAAAAAGATTAGAAAAAAATGCAGTGCACATACGACAGAGATTAAGTATACGTGTATACACTGAAGAAGACACACTACATTTAATGAGTTTGATTGTTTAATAGAAAAAGTCTGCAGACAAAGATAGATTTTGAGCTCTTAAAATATCTCTAATTGTAATTATAATCAGATTTGAAATATGCGCAAGCAATTTTTCATGTTAATATTTCAAATTAGGCCTCTTGCATAACTATATTAAACTCCCTCATTATATATTTCATTGCATTAATAATTGTTATCGCCCCTTGTGCAACATTTGGCCTTATCACTCGTTACCCTCCTATTTTTTGCTTACCTCATCTTATTTTTTTCCCTTTCAAGATAGGTTCTAATTGTTATTCTGGGTTTTAAGTTGTGCTAACACACTACAGAGAGTCGAATCTGGCTAGCTAGTATCAAAGGGTTATTTTTTAGGTATTTCTCCGTAAGACTGCAAGTTTTTTTAGATTACTCAAATAACTCCATTCTGCTTGCAGGACTTTTATGTCGCTTTGCACTAAATTAATTTTATGCTTTATTCATGCTAGTTCTCTATTTAGTGATTGAACGTGTAATTTTACCTTAAATAACCCTACAATAAAAATATAATTATTGAAATGGCATGAAAGGTCCTCATGATAACCTTTGTATAGCTCTCAGTTTTGCTGAACGCGCGCGTGGATTTACATTTATTTCTTCTGAACTTGCTTTGATCACTTTTTTATTTAAAAGGGAGAATGTTTTAGTAGATCCTGGTTCACATAAATCTTTAAAAACAGTTTTGACTATACGATCTTCTAAAGAATGAAAAGTAACTACAATTAATTTGCCGTTCTCACTTAAAATCTCAGATGCAGCTTTAATACCCTTTTCAAGCTCTCCTAGCTCATCATTTACCCATATTCTGATTGCCTGAAATGTCCTAGTTGCAGGGTCAATCTTGCTTTTTCCACGAAACACTACAGAACGTACAATATCCGCAAGTTCAAATGTAGTTTTGATAATTTTCTTCTTCCGCGCATTTACTATCGCTCTTGCGATTCTGCGGGAATGACGCTCACCCCCATAATTATATATAGTGTTCGCAATCTCTTCTTCACGTAAAGCGTTAACAAACGTCGAAGCATTCATATGAGAATAGTTATCCATGCTCATGTTAAGTGGGCCATCACGTAGAAATGAGAATCCTCTATCTCCATTATCAAGCTGCATAGATGAAACTCCAACGTCGAAAACTATTCCATTGATACCTTTAATATTATTACTATCTAATAAATTTTTGATATTACTAAACTTTTCAATAAATAACTTTATTCTATTAGGGTATTTAACATTTAGATCATCATAAAATTTAGTAACTGTTTCATCTCTATCAACTGCATACACTTTGCAATCAGCGGATTCCAATATTGCTTTGCTATATCCTCCAGCTCCAAACGTGGCATCCACATATATACCACCACTGTGTGGTGACAATTGCAGTAGCATCTCTTTCAACAAAACTGGAATATGTGTCATATCAAGAGACTTTGTGCACTTAAATTAAAATAACTTTCTCGCCAAAAAATATATGGAAATATATAGGTATAGTATAAGAATATTTAAATATAATCAACGATATAAAAATTTAATAAGATAATATTATTAATATAACATTTACATAATTCACGTTTGAAAAAGTAAGTAATATTACTATAATATCAAACAAATTACGGAAGATTTCGTGCAACAAATAACAAAAGTAATACTATCAGGTTTAATTTGTAACACTTTGTTGTGGTATGATCACATGCTTTTCAGCCATCTAATAAGCATAATCGGAGATGTGTTTTTTCCATCAGACGACAAATTAGTCAGCATACTTAAAGCTTTTGGAGTGTTTGCAGTGGGTTTCTTAATAAGACCAATTGGTGCTGCTATATTTGGCCACATTGGCGATAAATATGGAAGAAGGATTGCTCTATTTCTCTCTATCATATTGATGACTCTATCAACCGTACTTATTGCATTTGTTCCAGGCTATCAGAACATTGGGGTACTCGCATCAGTACTGGTGGTATGTTTAAGATTATTGCAGGGTATATCTCTTGGAGGAGAGGCAGGAAATGCCCCATTTTTAATAGAGCATGCTCCTAAAAATAAAAGAGGATTCTTTGGCAGTATTGAAGTATTGAGCGCAATTCTTGGCTCAATATTAAGTCTTATAGTGGTGCTTATATGCAAAAAAGTATCCGATTTTGAATCTTGGGGATGGAGATTGCCTTTTATTTTCAGTTTTGTAATAGGATTAATCAGTATATATATGAGATATATACTCGATGAAAGCCCAGAATATAAAAAGCAGGAAAAGCCACATGAATTACCGTTAAAAGAACTGTTAAATGGCTATAAAAAACCTTTTCTAATATCAATTGGAGTTGACATAGTTGAGAATGCATCTCTTTACATATATTTAGTGTTTTTTAATCTACTTGCATCAACAATAAACACTCACTTTAATCACGCAGTAGAAATATTGAATCAGGTTGCACTTGGAGGATTGACTATACTATTTGCAATACTTTCTGATAAGGTAGGGAGAGAAAGAGTCATGAAATTTGCATTTGTGACTTTTATAGTAGTAAGTTATCCAGTTTTTTCAATGATACTAAGTGGTAATAATTTGCTCACCATAATGGCGCACGTTCTTTTTATAATCCCAATAGCTGCTTCTCTTGGTCCTGTTAGCGCGTTTATGTGTGAATTATTCCCAATAAAGGTACGATACAGTGGATTTGGTTTATCAAGAAATATAGCTTCGGGATTTTTTGGTGGTCTTGCACCATTTATATGCACAACTATTATCAAAGTTACAGGACAAGGAACTTTAGCAAGTTTTTACATGATTTTCTGTGCATTAATTGGGTTAGTTGCTATATCACAAGTTAAGAGTTAGATTTTTTCAAAAACCAAGTGTTTAAAAAATCTAATCATAAGGTGGAAAATGCCAATTTTTAGGTGATAGTGTAAATATTTCAACTCCATCTTTTGTGACTCCAAGCGTATGCTCAAACTGTGCAGAAAGTGAAAGATCACGTGTTGTCACTGTCCAGCCATCTAGCTTGCTGAGCAGAGTTTCATGTTTTCCAGCATTGATCATTGGTTCTACCGTAAAAAACATGCCTTCTTTTAAGATAAGATCCTCACCTTCATCATAAAAATGTACAACATTTGGTGGAGCATGAAAAACCTTTCCTATGCCATGTCCACAATAATTGCGTACGATAGAATATCCAAAATCTTCAATATATTTTTCTATAGTAAGTCCTATTTTATTTAACTTATTGCCTGGCCTGACTTGTTTTATTGCTTCCATTAGCGCATTATAAGTAGCATTACACAAACGCTTTGCTTTTATTGAGGGTTTACCAGCCCAAAACATGCGACTTGTGTCACCATACCAGCCATTTAAAATCACTGTAACGTCAATATTTAAAATATCTCCATCTTTAAGAGGTTTATCATCAGGAATACCATGACATACAACAGCATTTTTCGAAGTACAAATTGATTTCGGATATCCCTTATAATTCAGTGGTGCTGGAATTGCACCTGCATTGATTATAAAATCATGACATAGATCATTTAATTCATTAGTTGTTACGCCTACTTTGACGTGTGGTGCAATAAAATCAAGGGTTTCAGCTGCAAGCCTGCCAGCTTTACGCATAAAGTCAAAATCTTCTTGTGAATGTATAGTTATGTTCATGTTTCTTACGTTTTATTGTAATTTTCTGCTTCTCTTACGGATACATCAGTGTAATAATACTATAAAAATAAGCTCTTAGATCAAGCCATTTGTATATTAAGAGATAAAGACAAAAATCTAGACTGTGACTTTTGATTTAACCCAATGGTATAACTTACTTATTTTGCCATCGTGACCAAGCATTCCAGAATTATTTCTATAAAAGGTGTCAACTATTAGCTTTATAGAGCCTAAAGCAGCAGAAAATACAGGATTTTTGTCGTATTCGCCATCAAGACCGCTACAAGATTCAGGGCATCCGATACGGACTTGTTTATTGAATATATAGCTTGCAATTTCTTTCATGCTTGTGAGTTGACTGGTTCCACCTGTGATCACTACTTTATTAATTGGATCTTTCTGTTCTTGAAATTGTTCTCTTATCAGCTCAAGTATTTCCTCAACCCTTGGTCTTATGATGTTAACAAGTTCAGACTTAAACACTTGAGTTGGTTCATCGCTTTCATTACTTTGCACTGCAATACATTCATTCTCATCTATTGAAGTTACAATAGTGCTACCGTATAGTATTTTTATGCGTTCAGCATGCTCTATACTTGTGCATAGTCCATAAGCTATATCTCGGGTAATGTGAATGCCACCAATTGGAATGCTGCTTGTGTACACAAGTTTTCCTCTCTTAAAAATTCCAATTGCAGTGCATCCACCTCCTATGTCAACAACGGCAGTTCCTAGCTCTTTTTCATCTTTACTTAGACAGGCAAGGCCTGCAGAATATGCAGAAGCAACACAACCAGACATACTTATCCCACTATTATTAGTTATACAATTTTCGATATTGGTAAGCGCTGGACGCGAAGCAGTGACAACATTAACATCAGCAGATAATCTTTTTCCATATAATCCACTGACTTCCTTTATGTCAGTCATATCATCTAAGTGATATTTCAGTGGTATATTGTGAATGATGACATTTTCTTCGATATATTTCTCAAATGTCTGAAAGACTACACGTTTTATGTCTCGGTCTGAAATTTCGTGATTAGCTGCAATAATTTCGTTATATACGTTAAAAGATGAGACTCCACATCCGGCTACATTCACATATATCTGGTCTATAGTCTCTTCTGATACTTGCTCAGCTAAACCTATAGTTGATGAAATAGAGTAACTTGCATGCTTTGCATCAGTTATTGATCCACCGCTTATACCTTCTGCACTTTTATAACCCGTTCCTATTATTTTATAGCTGAAGTTGCTATTGATCTTAACAATGAGACAGATAATTTTTGTTGTACCTACGTCTAAAACGGCAAAAACATTTCGCTTTGGTTTTATTATTACTGCAGAGTACATTAGTTGACCTTATGACACAATTCCATTCAAATTGTAGCTTCCTTTAATAATTTATATTTCTATTAAAAATACAGCAACATTTTAATATACCCAAAATACTGTACAAAGGAAAAAATAAAACATAAAATTTTAATTTTATGTCTAAATTGCCAATTGTAATTGCCCCTGATGAAAGGTTAACTACACGTGCCAGTGAAGTAATAGATATAACCGATAAAATTAAAGAATTAGTAAACGACATGTTCGAAACTATGTACTATGCAGAAGGTCTTGGTCTTGCTGCAGTACAAGTTGGAGTGCTGAAGAGAATTTTTATCATGGACGTTCAGCCAGAGAAGGCTGAAGATGGGCCAGCAGGATATGAATCAACTGGCAAATTTTGCATGATTAACCCTGAAATTACAGAATTATCGGGTGAACAAGTAATTCTCAAAGAAGGGTGCCTTTCAATTCCAGAGCAAAGCCATGAAATTAAGCGTCCAAAATATTTAACTGTGAAATATAAAAATTTAAATAACGAAGAACAGACGCTAAAAGCTAGTGGTTGGCTTGCAAGGTGTATTCAGCATGAGTTAGATCATTTAAATGGTATATTATACGTTAGACATTTGTCTAAATTGAAGTACGATATGGCTATGAAAAAAGCTCAAAAGGTTAAGAGGCACTATGAACAATGAAGATCTAGAATTGTTGAAGTTCTATCATGAAGTGGGTGTTGACTGCACGCTAACTGAAGGTGAAGAGGAAAAAAAAGTGGAAAATGAGAGAGCTGCACAGTCTTCTGTCATCGAGCAGAAAAAAGCCATGTTCCCAAGTGATTGGATCATTGAAGCAAGGAAGCTTGCAAGTGAATGTGGTAGTGTAGATGAACTAAGAAGTGCAGTTAAGTCATTTGAGGGTTGTGAAATAAAAAAAACTGCAACTAATACTGTTTTTTCCGATGGTAATCCAAATGCAAAAATCATGCTTGTTGGTGAAGCACCAGGAGCAAATGAAGACCTGAAAGGCATACCATTTTGTGGTGCAAGCGGAATGCTGCTCGATAAGATGCTCGGTGCAATTAATCTGGACCGCACTAAGGTATATATAAGCAACACCGTGTTTTGGCGTCCACCAGGTAATAGAAAACCAACTGATCTAGAGCTTGATATGTGCAGACCATTTGTTGAGAAGCATATTGCTCTTGTTTTACCGCAGATTCTGATTTTTGTTGGAGGAATCGCATGTTATAGCCTTCTTGATAACACAAAGACTATATCGAACTTGCGTGGCAAATTTCATACTTATACTAACCAATATTTATCTCATGCAATTACCACAGCCGCTATATTTCATCCAGCCTATCTACTTCGTCAACCAGCACAAAAACGCTTAGCTTGGGAAGATTTAAAGAAGATTAGAGAATATCTTGATAATACCAATAACCACACGGACGTTTAGCTTACTACTTGTTGTCATCGCAGTACCTTCTCCTATCATTCCAGACTAGAATGACACCCTATTGACACACTGCCTAGTTCATGTTAGTTATAGATATTAAGAAATTTACTAAACAAAAAAAAGGCAAAAGAATCCCCCAGTAGTGAGTTTTGACCCTATAATAATGTAAATTGGCATTGTAATAATGTGCTAACGCTTATTTAAAGCGTGTTTTGGCTGAATGTAGAAAAAATAAAAAAGACATGCAGCCGCTATAATTTTATGTAATCTGCCAATATATACCTGAGTTTTTTACTGAATTTTGTTGTTAAATCTGCAGAGATTAAAAACAAGGATAAATACTCTTATTGATATGATAAGGGAAAGTGGGAGAGTCTGTCAAGTAACTTTTGCTATTGCTACTTGAGTTCCTGTAATCACAATGTTGGTGCAATGTATGCATGGAATTTTATTTACTCTATAATATGTTGGTTTATAGTAGTACTAATGCAGAAATAAATGGAGGAAACATTGGAAAGCAATATAAAAAAATTGAAAGGAAATTTTTTAGAACAAGCAATTAGAGTAAATCATGCTGGCGAATATGGAGCCATTTGCATTTATTCTGGTCAAAAATTTATTCTTAAAAAATCTTCCATAATTGACAAAATAATTGAAATGGAGGAGCAGGAAAAAAAACATTTCCACTATTTTAATGAGAAAATCAAGGAGCAAAGAGTTCGTCCTACTGTTTTGTTGCCAGTTTGGGGTGCTTTAGGGGTATCACTTGGTGTTGTAACTGCCATGATGGGTAAAAAAGCCGCTATGGCTTGCACTGCTGCAGTTGAAGAAGTGATCGGAGAGCACTACAAGGAGCAAGTCTTACATTTAGAAGATGGGGAATTAAGAGAAACTATAAGTAAATTTCGCGATGAGGAATTAGAGCACAGAGATATTGCAATTCAGCACAATGCCGAAAGCGCACTTGGCTACAACGTTTTATCTTTGTTCATAAAAACAAGCTGCAAAGCTGCTATTTACCTCTCTAAATTGATTTAATCAATCACTATTTGACAACCAACCACATTTGCCTTTAGTTCTTGTGCTAATTGCTGCCCCATATCCTCTACTACAATCGAATGCGTATGAATGTTTATAATTAATTTCTTAATTATTATCTTAAAAATACATTAATTTAATTCCCTATTAGAGTTTTCTTGTTGTTGTAAACATGTTTGCATAAGACTAGTAGATGGAACGTTTTTAATAGTCTGAGTTAACTCCTCAGGAATATTTTCAAAACTCTTGCCCATAACTTCTAAAACACTTTTCCCCTGTATAAGACAATTCCCTCCAAAGCTTGATTTGTTTTCTAACTTGCTAAACCTTATTTTGCTTTTCTCATCAATTTCTACTACCATTTTGTTACCATCTTTCCGTAGATAAATACTAATCTCTCCTATTTTAGTAGTAAAAAATATTTCAATACCACCTTTTAAGATATCTGTGTAATTTCTTTTTCCATCTTCTGTAATTTCAACTTTTACTATACTTTCCTCAATCTGAAATATGCCAACTTCTAAATCCTTAGCTTTTTCATTATTTAAAGTTCTCGCAGTTTCAACAATACTACCTTGTGGATACTTAATATAAAAATATTTATTATCTACTTCTACTTCAAGATCATATTTATCAATTTGCTTGTTATTTTCTTTCACAATACCTTCATATGCTAGACCCTCTAGCATTTTTTTCTTACTCTTACATTGTTCGTTAAGATCATTTAAATAATTAGAGCCGTAATATCCTCCTTCAATATCGCTATAAAAAGATAATCCTTTTTCTACCCCACCTTTTAACACTAAATTACGAGTGATCTTTTGTATGATATTTTTTGTAGTTGAATTGTGTGGATTTGCATGAAAGCGATTAATTAATTCTTCCATTTTTTCAAATATAAAATTTGTTACAGTCTTATTATCCTTACCGTAATATGAGTTTAATCTTATTCCTTGATTTAAATAACCCTCTATTATGCGTTCCATGTACTTTAAAACGCTTTCTTGCTCATCGTGTTCTGTTATACCTTTTATCATCTCATCACAAAATTTTTTAACTAGAATTTGTTCATCTGTAGTCAATGGTATTTGCAATTTCGTAGAAGATGAGTCTCGCTCAAAAAGATAAATTATTGACAATTCTTCTGCTCTTTTAATAAAGTCATAACTTCTTAGATATTCTGCAACATCTTTGTTTTTTGCGTACCTTTTCTTGATTAAATCCATATGCCTATCTTTACGACTTATAGTCGGTAATTTTGGATTTGATGAACTACTCTGTTGACTATTGAAGAAGCTGTTAGAGAACTGTTCAGGCTCTAAAATAAGATTACTTTCACCTTGTTTACCTACTTGCTTAGACATATTATATACCATAACCAATAAAACTTTTTAGTGATTACTTCAATACATAGATAAGTCAATAAAAATATCTTTTTCTCTTCAGTGCTAAAAAATTGTCAAAAATCTCAAAATTGGTTAATTGCATATAATCTACTTTCTGGTATACATCAAAACTACCGTAGAAAGCTTCAACTTTGAAAGGGATTAACAAATAAAATTCTTGTACTTTACCTCTACTAAAGTACAATCAGGCTTTATTTAATATTTTTCATGCTTGATGAAGTACATGAGGAGTGTGGGGTATTTGGCATAAGTTGCAACCAAAGTGCTGCTTTTAACTCTATACTTGCTCTCCACGCTTTGCAGCATAGAGGTCAAGAGTCTTTTGGTGTAGTAACCAGTAACAACGATAAGCTGCTCTCTTATCACTTTCAAGGTCAAGTGAGCAGCGTATTTGATGATATAGATGAAATAAAGAAATCCTTACCTGGAGATTGTGCAATAGGTCATGTTCGATACTCAACCAGTGGTAGTAAATTTGGAGTGCAGCCCATGTTTGGCAAAAGTGGCAAATTTGGAGATTTCGCCATAGCACATAATGGTAATTTAATTAATATTTCTCCGATACGCGAACAATTAATTAAACAAGAGTGTGTTTTTCAGTCAGATATTGATACAGAAGTAGTAGTGCATCTGACAGCAAGCGGTGAAAAAGATAGCTTTTTAGAGAGTTTTATATATGCATTAAAGCAAATACAAGGTGCTTATTCTTTTGTGGCAATCAATCAAGAAGTAGTTATTGGAGTACGTGATCCATCTGGAATCAGGCCTCTTGTTTTAGGAAAGTTAAACGGTTCTTACGTTCTTGCATCTGAAACTTGTGCTCTTGATATAATAAATGCAGAGTTTATTAGAGAAATAGAACCAGGCGAATTAGTTACCATCAGTTCGGATAGTAAGCTAGCCTCAATGTTTCCTTTCCCAAAGCAAAAATCAAGTTTTTGTATTTTTGAATACGTTTACTTCTCGAGACCAGACAGCATAATGGAGAATAGGTCCATATATGATATAAGAAAAGAAATAGGAAGAATACTTGCAGAAGAGAGCCCACCAAAAAACAATGTAGATATGGTTGTACCAATACCTGATTCTGGAATACCTGCAGCTATTGGATATGCAAAGCATTCAGGATTACCTATGGAACTGGGGATAATTCGTAATCATTATATAGGAAGAACATTTATACAGCCAACCCCTGAAATACGTAAGGTTAGAATAAAATTAAAATTCAATGCTAATAAGCATATTTTAAAGGGTAAAAACATAATTTTAATAGACGATAGTATAGTGCGTGGTAGCACGCTCAGAAGTATAATAGTTATGTTAAAAGATGCAGGAGTAAAAGAAATTCACCTAAAGATTTCATGTCCACCAATTAAGCACTCTTGTTTTTATGGAATAGATACGCCAGAGTGCAAAGATTTAATTGCTGCAAATAAATCTGTAGAGGAAATTAAGGAAGTTATAGGAATAGATAGCCTAGCCTTCTTGAGTATTGATGGCCTATACAGGGCTGTTAAAGAAGAAAAACGTAACAACGCTACACCGCAATATTGTGATGCTTGTTTCACTGGTGACTACCCAATTGGTAAGTAATCTATTATTAATAAAGGTGAGGTTTTTTCTATGTTATATTAACAGTTTTAAAAATAGATTTTTTGCATAACCATATAGTTTTTGCCTGGGCGTCATTTGAGTGAAAACTACTTTACAAATTTCGTCATTCCCTTTACTATGATACCAAGAATATTTATCCTTATTTTTGACCTGCAGGCTCAATTACAAAATCAGTAAAAAACTCAAATATTTATTGGCAAATTACACAAAAATTATAGCGGCTTTTTTTATTTTTTCTACATTCAGCCAAAACGCGCTTGTTAGCACATTATCAATTTACATTATAAAACTTGTCACACGGGGATTCTTTTGCCTTTTTTCTTCATTTGGTAAATTTCTTAATATTTGCAACTAAAGTAATTTTCGAGAGGTGTTATGTAAGTAGCTGACACACAGCTGTACGAGCATTCATTTTTGAAAGTAAATTGCGTAGCAAATGGTGTCATCCGAGTAGCTGATACTGGGATCCATCTCTTAATACAGCCTCATCAAAAATGTTGTGTTTTAACATAAAATTAACTGCTTTTATGCTCATAAACTTAATATCCAATCAAATTTCCTGGATCCCAGTGTCAAGCACTGGGATGACACCGTCATAAAGTAAACCAGTACTTGGATGAACTGGCAAAAATTGCTCTTAAATCACAAGTTCGTGCAATGATGGTGCTTCTTTAAGAAGCACCATTTGCTAATGTTTTGAAGCTTTAATGCTTATTATACGCATGTATTTTTTGTTGCATCCCATCTTTTACCATCAGGGCAAGCAGTTGCACCATCTTTACAAATCACACCACCTGGTACTATTTTTGAAACAACTACAGGTGCACCAAAAAACACAGCAGTAAATGCACCAAGTGCAAAAAGCGCTGGCCATGGCATTCTGCCAAATATTGCCAGCAATGCTGCACCTATTATCACTATTGTAATCATAGGCCCGCCTATACCGTGAGTATAGCCTACTATTTTGCATATTGTATTGGTTGTTGCATCATCAGTAACAGCAGCAGCAAAAGCATTATCAAATGCAAAGGAAAGAATTAAAGCTACAAGTAGAAGAAAATTTTTCATTATGCCTCCAGTAATTTCTATTACTTATCCGCTACTGCACCGTTTTTACAAATCACACCTTCTGGTGTTATTTTTGAAACGACTACAGGAGCGCCAAAAAACACAGCAGTGAACGCACCGAGTGCAAAAAGCGCTGGCCATGGCATTCTGCCGAATATCGCAAGCAAAGCTGCACCAATTATCACTATTGTGATCATCGGTCCACCTATGCCGTGAGTATAGCCTATTATCTTGCATATCACTGATGATGTTGTATCATTTTTATCAACAAAAGTATTTTTAGCATTTGCATCAAATGCAAAGGAAAGAATTAAAGCTACAAGTAGAAGAAAATTTTTCATTATGCCTCCGTATTTAACGCTGGATTATCTATCATTTTGATTAAATTTAAGTAAACGGTGAGGATTTTTTGCTTAAAAGTATGCTTTATTTCATTTAGAATACTTTTCTTAGTTTATTTATATTACAAGTGCTACAGAAATTTTATAGTATCGTTTATTGCCTTTATCGTGCTTTAATTGACACAATTTATAATGATGGAGTGGAGCATGCAGGGTATCTATCATTTTTAATCCTGTTATCAATATTTCCTTTTCTTATTGTTTTAATAGCCATGGCATCAACGTTCGCAAATTTCTTAGATCAATACAATGTCGGCTGGGCATTTATTATTGATAACATGCCACAGGATATTTTATCATCTTTGATGCCACGTATTAGGGAGATAATATCAGGCCCTCCGCAAAGCTTATTAACCTTGGCAATTGTAGGCGCTGTTTGGACTGCCTCATCGACAATTGAAGGATTTAGAACGATATTGAATAAGGCCTATAAAGTTCCGGTTTCATCGCCTTATATATGGAGAAGGGTGCTCAGTATATTACAATTTTTAGCAATTACGCTTGTTACAACTCTGACTATAGTATTTTTTACATTAGTGCCAATGTTAATTGATTTTTCTTACCAAGGGCTAAGTTATACTAGATATTTACTTATTGAGTTTTTGCTTTTTACTATAGTATCTTGGCTATATTTTACATTGCCAAACATAAAACAAAACTTATCAGACGTATTTCCCGGATCTTGTGTAGCTGTTATTCTTTGGACGATCTCTGCTTCAGCTTTCAAGCAATACTTAAAAGCTTCCTTTGACCAACTGAATTTGATATATGGAAGTTTAGGTGGTGTGATAGTATCGTTACTATTTTTTTATGTGCTAAGTTTGATTTTTATATATGGAGCAAAATTTAATTTTCAGCTAAAATATTTCAATGGATCTTGCTAAGGAGAAAGAAATGGGTGACTTAGAAGGTAAAATAGCTTTAATTACCGGAGCTTCAGGTGGAATAGGCTCTTCTGTTGCAAAAAGATTTGTAAAAGAAGGTGCATGTGTAATTCTGATTTCCAGATCTCTTGATAATCTCAAGCCATTGTATAACGAAATTGAAGAGCTGAAAGAAGGCTCTGTGAAACTAATTCAGCTTGACCTTTTAGACTTTGAAAACGTAGAAAAACTGGCAAATATGATAGAAAGCCCAAAATTATCAGAATCTGGAACACTTGATATACTGATTGCATGCACTGAAATTTTAGGTAAGTTGAGCTCTGTTCATGATTGTGAGCTTGAAGATCTACAGAACGTAATGAATACAAATTTTACTGCCAGTTGGTACTTGCTAAAAAATTTGGGTCCAATACTAAAAAAGTCTAATGCTGGAAGAGCGATATTCATGACCTCAGAGATAACACTTTCTCCTTCCTCTTATCCATATTGGGTACCATATGCTGCAAGTAAGGCTGCACTAGAAGCAATGGTGAAGATATATGCATCTGAGACAAAACATACGAACTTATGCATAAATGCCGTGTATTCGGAAGGGCCTATCGATAGTGAAATGTATAAGCAAGCATTTTCGGGAAAAGATATATCTGAATTGGTGCCACCTGATAAACTGACAGACAAATTTGTAGAACTTGCTTCTGAAGATTGTAGCATATCAGGACAAATCTTACCACTTAGCAAATCTCCCGAGTAAATTACCATAGTATCTGCAAAGATACTGTTAAGCCTAAAGGTAGTTAGGTTTAATAAAAATTCACATACACAGGAAAGATTGGTAACATTATTTGAGTCGAGACTATTATTGTAATTATGCCAAAACGCACAGATATAGAATCTATATTAGTAATAGGAGCAGGCCCAATAGTTATAGGTCAGGCATGCGAGTTTGATTATTCTGGAACGCAAAGCTGTAAAGTATTAAAAAGTGAAGGTTATAAAGTCATTTTAGTTAACTCCAACCCCGCAACTATAATGACAGATCCTGAATTCTCTGATGCAACTTATATTGAGCCGGTGCTACCTGAAATCATAGAGAAAATTATAATTAAGGAGATGCCAGATGCAATATTGCCAACAATGGGCGGGCAAACAGCACTCAATTGCGCAATAAAACTTGCAGATGATGGAGTGTTAGACAAATACAACGTAGAATTAATAGGAGTAAATAGAGAAGCAATAAAAAAAGCGGAAGATAGAGAATTATTTCGCCAATCCATGGATAAAATAGGTCTAAAATACCCCAAAAGTATCATTATAAAAAATCAAGAACAAATAAAAAAGGCTTTGGATTACATTGGATTACCAGCAATCATCCGTTCATCATTCACTCTTGGTGGCGCAGGTAGCGGCATAGCATACAATAAAGAGGAGTTTTTCAATATTGCAGAAAGTGCTCTAAAAATTTCACCAATAAATGAAGTTCAGATAGATGAATCAATTATGGGCTGGAAGGAATATGAAATGGAAGTTATCCGTGACTGCAAGGATAACTGTATAATAGTGTGTTCAATAGAAAATATTGATCCAATGGGAGTGCACACCGGAGATAGTATCACAGTTGCTCCTGCTTTGACTCTGCGTGATGCTGAATATCAACAAATGAGAAATGCATCTATAGCAGTGTTGAGAGAAATTGATGTTAGCGCCGGTGGTGCAAATGTTCAGTTTGCAGTGAATCCTAAAGAAGATGGAAGCCTCGTTGTAATTGAAATGAATCCAAGGGTTTCTCGCTCCTCTGCACTTGCTTCGAAAGCAACAGGCTATCCTATTGCAAAAGTTGTAACTAAACTTGCTATTGGCTATTCGCTCGATGAAATATGTAACGACTGTGCTCCAGTTATACCTGCTGCATTCGAACCAGTGATTGATTATATCGTCACTAAAATTCCTCGATTTGAGTTTGAGAAATTTAAGGGGACGAATTGTGAACTATCAACCTCCATGAAATCAGTGGGAGAAGTAATGTCTATAGGCCGCACTTTTAATGAGTCACTACAGAAAGCTTTTCGCTCACTTGAAACAGGGCTCACGGGACTTGATGAAGTGTTTTCTGAAGACACAGATGTTAAATCTCAATTAGCAAAATTGCTGCCAAACAGATTACTGATTGCTGCTGACGCAATGCGTCACGGAATTAGCATAGAAGAAATAAATTCGATTACAGGATATGACTTATGGTTTCTGCAAAATATACAGCAAATCATCTTGGCTGAACAAAAAATCAAGGAAAACGGCCTTCCTGGAACTGCATATGAAATGTTAGAGCTGAAAAAAATGGGGTTTTCAGATGCAAGATTGGCAAAATTAAGCAATAAGAAAGTAGAACAAATTGAAGCAATAAGGAAAAAATTTGATGTTAATCCAGTTTATAAGCGTGTAGACACCTGTGCAGCTGAATTTGAATCGAGCACTGCTTATATGTATGGCTGTTATGAGAGTAACACAATCCAGCGTGTGACTAGAGATAAGGAAGAATGGATCCCAGTGTCAGCTACTCGGATGACAGAGGGAATGGAGTGCGAAGCAGATGTTTCTGACCGAGAAAAGGTTGTCATTTTAGGAAGTGGTCCAAATCGCATTGGTCAAGGTATTGAGTTTGATTATGCATGCGTACATGCAGCTTCTGCCGCCAAAGAAATGGGGTATGAAACAATAATGATTAACTGTAATCCAGAAACCGTTTCAACTGATTATGATACCGCTGATCGTTTATATTTCGCCCCACTGATTGCAGAGGATGTGCTTGAAATACTAAGCAAAGAGCAAGAAAATGGCACACTGGTTGGTGTAATAGTTCAAATAGGTGGTCAAACACCTTTAAAGTTAGCCAAAGTGCTTAACGAGAGAGGTTTCAAAATTCTGGGAACTTCGTTTGATTCTATTGACCTTGCAGAAGATCGCATGAGGTTTAAAAACCTTGCTTTGCAACTTAATTTAAAACAACCTGAAAGTTCTATCTGCCATTCAGTAGAAGAAGCGTTAACCAACGCAGAAAAGGTGGGGTTTCCACTAGTAGTTAGGCCATCATATGTCCTCGGCGGTCAGTCTATGTCGATTAGACATGATACTCAGAGCTTTAAAGAGTATGTCTTGAATCAAACCAAAATTTTTGAACACGGATCGCTTCTTCTTGATAAATTTTTAGTCAATGCAGTTGAGGTTGACGTTGATGCTGTGTGTGATGGGGAAAAAGTTTTCATTGCAGCGGTCATGGAGCATATTGAAGAAGCTGGTATCCACTCTGGCGATTCAACATGCTCAATACCGACAAACACATTGAGTGACGAAGTAATAAAAGAGATCGAGCTCCAAACTGAAAGAATAGCTCTTGCACTAGAAGCGAAAGGTCTGATAAACATTCAGTTTGCTGTTCAAGAGAGTGATGTATGCATACTTGAAGTAAATTTACGAGCTAGTCGAACCGTTCCTTTTATTTCCAAGGTAATCAATATTCCTATTGCAAAGCTTGCCACTCAGGTTATTTTGGGTAAAATTTTGAATCAGGAAAACAAGCCTTTCAATCATTTTGCAGTTAAAGCTGCTGTTTTTCCATTTACCCGCTTTGCAGGAGTTGATACTTTACTTGGTCCTGAAATGAAATCAACAGGAGAAGTGATGGGAATTGACTCATCTTTCGAAGCTGCACTTGCAAAAGTGCACATGGCTGCAGGATACAAGTTACCAACAGAAGGAACAGCTCTGATTTCAGTAAAAGATGATGATAAAGAGTATATATTGACTGTTGCACGAATGTTGAAAGAACTGAGTTTTGAAATATATGCCACCAAAGGCACAGCTTCGTATCTGAACAATAACGGCATTGCTGCAAAAGCTGTAAATAAAGTGAGAGAAGGCAGACCCCACATAGTTGATATGCTCAAAGATGGAAAAATAAATCTAGTAATCAATACCTCAAAAGGTGTGAAATCAGTTTCAGATAGCAAAGATATCAGGAGAACTGCTATTTTGCAAAATATAGCTTATAGCACCACAGCTTCTGGGAGTAAAGCGTTAGCGCTTGCAATTCAATATGTAAAGAATAGCAAATTGGAAGTGAAATCATTACAGCAGATACAAAATGTTTAAATATCAAGACTATAATAAATTATTACTTATTTCAAAATGAGGATCGTGTAAGCTAAGGCGAGAGAAATTTAATTAAAGGATTTTTGTGTCAGTATCAATATATATAGCACTTCTCATAATAGTCCAAAAAAGGTAAGATATGGATTTATAGTAGTGATGGTAAGTATGCCAGCAGCATATAGTTATGACTTAAGGAAAAAGGTAATGGAAGCATTGGATGAAGGAGAGAGTGGAGAAACTGTTGCCAAGAGATTTAAGATTGGAGAAACAACTTTATATGAGTGGAAGAAAAGACGTGAGAAAACGGGAGATTTTCAATCAAAAAAGCTTGGAAGCGTGGCATAAAATTACCGACTGGAATGCATTTGCCGAATTTGCAAATGAGCAAGGTGGCAAAACTCAGTCAGAGATGCTGGGGCAATATTAGTAGACAAACAATTCATCGAGCACTTAAAAATATAGGATTCACAAGAAAAAAAAGACCTACGGATATAAAGAAAGAAATGAAGAAAAGCGAGCTCAATTTTCAAAGGTTATAGCAACAAAAGAACCTAAAGAATTAGTGTATATAGATGAGTCTGGCATTGATAACACTGAACCTATGGGTATTGCCAGAAAGGACAGCGGTTTTATGCCCTAAAATCTGGAAAGAAAACTCAACGAATTAGCATGGTTGCAGCCTTAAGTGGAAGAAAAATAATTGCTCCGTTAACCTTTAAAGGCCACTGCAATATGGATATCTTTAATAAATGGTTTGAGCAGTTTCTGACACCGATTTTGGAACCTGGACAAACTGTTATCCTTGATAATGCTACTTTTCATAAGTCTAATAAGATTTGCTAAAGGAGTTGGTGCAGAAATTTTATATCTTCCTCCATATTCTCCAGATTTCAACAAAATTGAGCATTATTGGTTTGCTATAAAAAACAGAGCCAGGAAAAACATTCCTCTATTCGAATCCTTTCGTCGTGCTGTTGATTCTGCCTTCCTATGACCTGTTCGGACTATTATGAGAAATGCTATAACTGCCTTGAGCGTTTGTTGAAAGGCTTTGTACTAATTTTCTTGATTCAAACAATATGCTAGACTTTAACTTAAAAATCTTTGTAAGTGATCACGGCTGAAAGGTGTTTTCATGCATTTTTTACCTGAGTGCAATAAGTGTAATTCATTGAGTTTCCAAAATTGATAATGAAGAAAAGCATTACTCGTCTAATAAAAGCAATTCAATACTCCTGTGAAGGAATAAAATCAGCTTTTGTATCAGAAGTTGCGTTCAGACAGGAGTTACTGCTTTTTATAGTATGTGTCTCAGTTTTGTTTGTTTTGGATGTAAGTAATCTAGAACGTGCAGTAATGATAAGCAGCCTATTCCTGGTGTTAATTGTGGAAATTGTTAACACTGCTTTTGAAACGACAATTGAGCGTATTTCCAGTGAACAACACATACTTTCAAAAAAGGTGAAAGATCTAGGTAGTGCAGCAGTTTTTCTTTCATTAATTAACTTCCTGATAACATGGATGATAATATTGACAGGTTAATACGAATGTTATTAAGATATGTTGTCAAATTCACTGATTAGAGTTTTTATATCTTGTGGTAAATCAGAAGCAAATTCCATATATTCTTTACTTTTTGGATGATATAAGCCTAGCGTGTGAGCATGTAGTGCCTGTCTGTTGAAGTTGCGGATAAAGTCAGAATTTTTAGCATATTTTGCACTTTTACTACTATTTTTTCCGTAAACTTGATCACCTACTACAGAATGTCCTATGTGGCTCATGTGTACTCGAATTTGGTGTGTTCTGCCTGTCTCTAAAGTACATTTAACCAGGCTTGCTTGCCCTATAACTTTCTTCACTGAATAATGAGTGATTGCTAATTTGCCCGTTGTTTTTGTTACACACATCATTTCTTTATTACCGCGTTTGGGAGCAATGTTAGTTTCTATAGTTCCCTGCTGGGAAGATAATGCTCCCCAAACTACTGCTAAATATTCTCGCTTTATTTTACGATTTGATAACAATTCAGACAAAAAACCATGGGCTTCCTCATTTTTTGCAATTACCATTAGCCCACTGGTATCTTTATCGAGTCTATGAACAATTCCTGGTCTTACATGGGTATATGGGATTTTACCAAGGTGAGCGATAACTGCGTTCAAAAGCGTATCATTGTTTGTCCCAGCACCTGGATGTACCGTTAATCCACTTTGTTTACTCAGAACTATAATGTCTTCATCTTCATAGACGATATTAAGTTTTATGTCATAATTAGTCTCAATTGATGTGGATATGTCAAGTTGAACGAGATGTACTATATACTCTTCACCTGGTTTTACTATGTAATCATTATTAATTATCGGTATGCCAAGTAATTTCACCTGCTCATTTTGTATCAATCTTTGAGCTTTACTGCGCGATATATTGCACTTTTCAGCTATGTAAACATCTAGCCTTCTCATCAATATCTAAGGTTATATCTATCTTGCAAAAGCTACTTCAAATGCTGCATGAACATCTGGATCCACAAAATCAACTTTTGTGTTAGGTTGAGCTTGAAGCCCATCTTGTTTCTGGATATTAAAAGTCATTTGAGAGCCATCTTTCCAGTGGATTATTACCTTATTATCAAAATTTCTTAATGTTACCTCACTGACTTTTTCTCCCTTATCATCTTTTTCTTCCAACTTAATAGATTCTAATAAATAGAAGAAAAACTCACTTGCTTTGCCGTTAATTTTTTCTCTCCACTTATCTGTTTTTTCTTGTTCAGATAATTCTTTTTCCAATTTTGCATTTTCTTTCTCCAGTTCTTTTGTCCTTTTTTTTGATTTTAATAGTCTATTTTTCTCTATTGCTTTTCTCTCTTCATCTCGCTGTTCTTCAAGAGGAGAAGGAGGAATAGCACTGTCTTCATTGCTAGTAGGTTCGTTTGTTTGTTTATTCTTTAATTCCTCTAGTTCATCTTTTACTTTTTTTAGTTCTTCTTCTAATTCCTTCTTTATCTTTTCCGCTTCTTCTTGCTTTTTCAACATACAAAAAAAATCGTTGTCGTTGCTAATTATTTCTTCTCTAGATTGAAAAAAGCCAACAAATCTGCTTGGTTCAAATCGCTCAACCTTATCTTCAGCGATTTTAATAGTATTCTCTAAACTAGAAAAAATGCTTTCAATGTTTAGTGAATTTGTTCTTTTTGCCAACCCTTTAGCTTCGCTTAAAATGACCATCATTTCCTTACGCAACTTATCTAAATCTTTTTTGATGTCTCCTCTAATTCCTTGTAGATGAACAAGTGTTTCTTGAATTTCATCATTTGCAGGCTTTAGAAGGCTATTATCAAGTAGATCTTTAACTTCATCTAGCTGCTTATCAAATGAAGCAACAATTTTATCTGTAAAATCAGTCAAGTGCTTATCAAGTAATTTTATCAATCGAGATATAGAATCATTTTCTTCCTCATCTTTTGTCTTTTTTTCTATTACCGATACAACCCCACCTCTTCTGAATGGAAAGAGAATATCCAAATTGTTAAACTTTTTAACAATATTATGATTATTGTTTATCTCATTGTTTTTTAGCTTGCTGAATGTTATACATATCCCAACAATAGCAATGATACTAGCCAGTGCAACTATGGCCCATTCCAAATCCTGAACATTCGCAAAGCTAAATCTATTTTGTATTAATGCGCCAACTATAATTACAGTGCTAATTATATATGGTATGGTAAGAAAAATGGCCTTATTTTTATTCTCTTGTCTTTGATCATCTAATGTTTTTTTTTGATTTTCAGAAATTGGCAAAATTATTGAAAAGTTTGCTTTTTTGCGACCTATAAGACTTAAATTTGGTTTTATCTCTATTTTTAGAGCATTTTCAGCAAGTTCACTTATCTCGTTGTCTTTGCCACCTCTAATTTTATCATTTATTAATTCCTCTATCGGCTTTTTTCCTTCTTTTATCTTCTGCTTATGCATATATCTCATAGCAGAAGAGGCTACAAAAGTTGTTAAAAGAATAATAGAAACCAAAGTGTAAATTGGCATGAATGTTGGGTTAAAAATATCTGTAATAAAGCTTAAATTATTACTAGTTATTATTATTGCAGCTACATAAGCCAAAGAAAATTGAAGCCAAGTATTTACAATCGCTATGGGTAGAGTGTTACTTACAGAATATTTCTTTGTTGCACGCCATAACCTAGGAAAAAAACCAATAGCATCATCTATTTTGGCAAAATTATGATCTACTTTAACATTGAAAGGATTTGTTGTATCTAAAGACATAAATTTCCTTGCATCCTAATTAAGTAATTATATATAAATGATACTTTAAAAACAAGTTTTTGGCTTATGCCAAGGACGATTAGAACGGACTTTGCTAACCTTTATGCCACTATTTGCTAGCCAAACAGAGTGTGTGCCATATGCCTCTAAGTCAGAGTATTTGATGATTTTAGTATTGCAAGCTGGATAGTTAAACTTGCTTAACTGAATTACTAGATCGACATTGTTACAATTTTCTAAAATATCTTCTCTTTTATGAGCTAGCAACACTGACTTATTATTTCCTTTATTATATGTACAGTCATAATCATTACATTTTAGCCTTTTGTTTGAATTACTGAATTTAGTGTGATTCAAAATTTGATTCTGCCCGTTTTGTTTAGCCCATGTTTTGACAACAAAGTTCCTATTTTTCCTAGTAAGAGAATATAGTAAACTGTCATCTTCTTTTACAGCAAGATTATCAATACTGACCAGGATGTCAGGGGTTCTATACATAGCGCTAGAGAAAATACCCAGCACAATAAAGAAAATTCCAAAAAAACGCCAATTCCTTTCCCACAAGCATAGCCACAATAACCCAAGTGTTATTATAATAATTGATGAGCCAGGAAAAGTGCGAGTGGGAATAACCAAATACTGAAGACTAGCGATTGCATTTGTTATACACAAGATACTGTCAATTGGGCGCTCTATAAATGGCGCTATAATCCATTCAATACCTAAAGGAATCAATAAAACATAAATTATTCCAAGTGGAATAATAATGAGTGTAACTATTGGTATAGCAATCAAATTTGTGATAATGCCACTGATTGAAAAATAGTTAAAATTGTATATTGTGTACGGAACAGTTGCTAAACTTGCTATGACTGAGCTGATCATTATCGACACAAAATATTTTATTATTTTTATTTTGAATAACTTATTAGCATTGATCTGATAGCTGGCAACTAGTGCCAAAACAGCAGAAAATGACATTTGAAAACCTGGCTTTAAGATTGCTTCTGGCTCCACTATGAGTATCACCGAAGCAGCAAACGCAATTGCTATTAATCCTCGATATTTCCTTTCTATGATTATTGCAACAAGTACCAAGATCACCATGATGTAGGCACGCTGAGCAGAAATTTGCATACCGGTAATCAACAAATAAAAGGTAGTTGGCAAGATAGTAAAGAATGCAGATATTTTTTTAGTGTTATATTTAAGAGTCAAAGTTTCAGATATTGCAAATAAATTACGGAATACTATAAAAAATAGACCAGCAACAAACGATAAATGTAAACCAGATATAGCGAATAAATGTGCTATACCTGAATCTCGTATCGCATTCATAGTTTTTTGATCTATCCCGTCTTTTTTGCCAATTAATAATGCAGAGATTATGTCCGCGTGTGGCTTTTTGGTATTTTGCTGTAGGTTTTCATAGATATATTGACGGAAAGATTCTATATACTCTTGAAATTTTCTTGCTTCAGCCTTTTTGTACAGGACTATTTTGCTTGTTGCAAAGCCTGTTGCACTTATTTTCTGATAATATGCTATTCTTGCAAAATCATATGCATATTCCGAAGGCGCAATTTTTGGACGAAAGAGTTTTGCTGATAATTTTACTTGATCCCCTATTTTAATGCCTTCTTCCGCTTTGGTTTTAACTGATATTCTGATGTTATCCAGCTTGAACTTCGTGTTTTTTATTTCATAAAGCAAAAATTGTTTATATGAGCTCCTATCGTTAATATCCTTCACTGTAGCAACAATATCTTTCACATACCTTTCCTTATCAAGAATGTGAGTATTAACTGAATCTGTTCTGAATTTGCTGGCTGTAAATCCTATGAGCACTGCAATTAAAGAAATGCATAATATTACGTACTTCCTGTATAATGTTGCAATCAGAATTAGTATAGGTGAAAGCAAGAGAAAAATAGATATAGTGAAAGCACAGCTTGGTTCAAAATTTAATGAGAAATATGTTAAAATTCCTGCACACTGAAAAACAGGGAACCACAATATCAAGTTATATTTTTCATTGCACAGATTGTTATGTATATAATTTACTATCATGTTAAGAAAGGTTAATAGATATATAAATATATGTAATAGTGTGATTTTATTCTTTTATTTATTATTATTACGCATATAATAATAAATAAGCAACGACGCGGGATGGAGCAGCTCGGTAGCTCGTCAGGCTCATAACCTGAAGGTCGTAGGTTCAAATCCTACTCCCGCAACCATCTTGCAATTGTACAAACATCGCGATTTCTCTTAATTATAATAGCAATGATATTTCTGACTCAAAGCTTGTTTTTGACCTGTAGGCTCAATCGTAACATTCAGTAAAAAACTCAGGGTATTTATTGACAAAATTATAGCGGCTGCATGCCTTTTTTCTTTTTTCTTATTACATCAATAATTTCACTATACACTTTATTGTTGTCTTTATCTGCAATTCCAGTAATAACATTACATCTATTAGATTCTTTTATAGCTATTTCTTGAAATCCTTTTCGAATTTTATGATAGAAATCAATGCTCATTTCTTCATACTTATTTTTATCCTTTGCTCTGCTGAGTCCAACTTGAACATCAATATCTAAAATAAATGTGATATCTGGATATTTAATTTCCACTAATTTGTGTAAGTCTCTTATTAGACTTAAGTCAACACCTAGTCCATACCCTTGATACGCAATAGTTGAGTCAATAAACCGATCACAAATCACTATTTTCCCTTCTAAAAGAGCTGGCAATATTAATTTTTTCATATGTTCGTGCCTCATCGAGATAAGCAGCAAGAGTTCAGAAATAGGATCAATATTATCCTTAAGTAGTAATCCTCTTATTTTTTCTGCAAAATCAGTACCACCTGGTTCTCTAGTCAATACGACATTATTTTCACCGTGAATTTGCTTGAAATAATTTGCAAGTAACTCAGACTGTGTTGTTTTACCAGAACCATCTATTCCTTCAAAGGTTATGAACATAAATTTTATAATTACAATGCTAAATGCAAACAGTTTACATAGAAACCATTTGACATTTAAGCAATAAGATCATAAATTATGGTGTACAATTCTCTATGAGCTATGGTTACGCTAGACACTCCTAAGATAAATTTAGACTTTACTGCAAAGAATTTCAATCTCCTGGGAGTGGATAACAAATATTATACATTAAGTGACTGCTATGGGGAAAATGGTCTCATTGTAATGTTTATATGCAATCACTGTCCTTACGTTCAATCAATTATTAGCAATCTAGTAAACGATGTTAATTTGTTAAAAAAAGATTATCAGGTAAACACCGTTGCAATCATGCCAAATGATGTAAATGAGTACCCAGAAGACTCCTTTGAAAACATGATTAATTTTGCCAAGGAAAATAAGTTTACATTTCCATATTTGATTGACAATAACCAAGAAGTAGCTAAAGAGTATGGTGCTGTTTGTACCCCTGATTTTTTTGGCTTTAATTCCAAACTAGCCCTCTGCTATCGCGGGCGTTTTAACAACACAAAAAAAGAGAAAGTTCAAAATTACGAAGTAGGAAGTAGTGATTTATTTCAAGCCATGAAATTTATTGCAGAAACTAGCAATCCTCCAGTTGACCAAAAATCAAGCATTGGTTGTTCAATAAAATGGTCTAATTCTACAGGTTGAATATTATGCACAGCGGCTCTCAGCATTTGTTTGATATTATAATTTTACTCTCTGCTGCTGTGTTTATAGTCATAGCGTTTTGGAAAATGAATATTAGCCCAGTACTTGGTTACTTTGTTGCAGGTGCGTTGATTGGTTCTCATGGGTTTAATCTGATAAATTCAGTTGAAGTAATGGATAACTTTGCAGAGTTTGGCGTAGTTTTCCTATTGTTCATTATAGGTCTTGAATTGACATTTGAACGCCTTATCGCTATGCGTAGGCATGTGTTTGGGTTTGGTTCCCTTCAAGTTATAGTTACCATGATAGCAATATGGTGCATTGCTCTTGCCTTTGGAGTAAATACAAACATGGCAGCAGTTATCGGTGGTGGACTTGCACTATCCTCAACAGCAATAGTGTTGCAGGTTCTGCAAGAAAAGGGTTCTCAAGCAAGCCAAGTTGGTAGATTGTCAATAGCAGTGCTACTAATGCAGGACTTTGCAGTGGTACCTCTAATAGTACTAGTGCCTCTGCTTACTGGCAATTCTGAACACAGCTTAATAAGCTCGTTGGCAGGCTCATTAGTGCAAGCAGCTATTGCATTGGTGTTGATATTTGTAACTGGTAGGTTATTACTGAGGCCATTGTTTTCGGTTATTGCCAAAATGGAGAGTAATGAGATCTTTATATCAACAACACTTCTGATAATATTAGGATCAGCATTTATTACTGAACAATTTCATTTATCAATGGCATTAGGCGCATTTGTTGCTGGGTTACTAGTTGCAGAAACAGAACACAGGAATTCGGTAGAGCATGCAGTATTGCCATTTAAAGACTTATTTCTTGGTTTATTCTTTATGACTGTTGGCATGTCTATTGATATTGACCTTTTACTCAATAAGTTACCACTCGTTACTTTATTATCAATTATCCTTATCGTTTTAAAGACGTCCATTATATATACATTGTGTAGATTTTTTGGATTTAGAAGTGCACCTGCAATACAAGCTGGATTACTGCTTGCACAAGGCGGTGAATTTGCATTTATTTTATTCCGTTTAGCAGATGAATTAGATGTACTATCAAGTGAAATCGCTCAAGTGCTTATGATGGTAACTACAGTAACTATGGCTTTTACTCCTCTTTTATCGGGAATAGGAGACTGGATAGCAAATTCATTTAGCACTGAAAAAATAATACTAGACGATGAAGCAATCGAAACAGACACACAAGATCTTTATAACCACGTAATAGTTGCCGGGTTTGGTAGAGTGGGATATATGGTAACGAAAATGCTTACTGCAGAGCATTTAAGTTATGTTGTTGTAGATATTCAATCAAAAATAGTGAAAGAAGGAAAAAATGACAGTTTCCCTATATATCTTGGAGATGCTACAAGATATGAAATTTTAAAATCAGTAGGAATAGAAAGAGCTCAAGCTCTTGTGGTTTCAATAAAGAACGAAGTCACTATAAAGAAAATAGTTTCTCTAGTTGCAACAAACTTCCCACATGTAAATATTATAATACGTTTACCAGATTTGAATAATGTGGAGGTTTATAAAGATCTAGGGGCTAGTAAAATTATTCCCGAGACGTCTGAGATTGGATTGCAGCTAGGTGGAGCAGCATTAAGCTTAAGTGGAATTAGCGAAAGCGGAGTTACATCTTTAAAAGGTAAATTTAGAAAAGGCAACTACAGTATGTTAAAAGACCTTGGTAGTGATAAAGATGAATAATCCTCTATCACTTTAATTAGTGACCAGAAAAACACATTTAATTAAGCAACTATACTCTCTAGAAAGGTGAAATTGACCTTATTGTAACTATGAACAAAATAATAATAAAAAAATTTGGTGGTACTTCGCTAACTGACTTAAATCGAGTTGCAAATCTAATAAAAAACGATATTGAAAAAGGTTATAATGTAATTGCTGTTGTATCTGCTGCTGCAGGATTCACTGACCAAATGGCTTTTCAAGCCAGGCAAATTTCAAATTTAAATTGTAGACAAGAGTTATCAGAGTATGATGTCCTGCTTTCAGCAGGAGAACAAATCTCTTGCGGGTTATTAGCTATCACTCTTCTGTCTGTTGGAGTTAATGCTAAATCATGGCTCGCCTGGCAGTTACCAATTCTAACGGATAATTTTTATTCTGAGTCTAAAATAAAAAAGATAAAAATTGACCATGTAAAAAGATCTTTTGCTGAGGGTTATACTGCTGCAATCATTGCTGGTTTTCAGGGTATACACGATGATAGAATCACTACTTTTGGTAGAGGAGGATCTGACATCTCAGCAATTGCATTTGCTGTAGTCTTTGGTATTAGGACTTGTGAAATTTTTACTGATATTGACGGAATATATACAGCAGACCCAAAAATTGTTCCAAGGGCACGCAAGCTTAAATCTATCTCTTACAATGAAATATTGGAGATGTCGTCATCTGGTGCTAAAATATTGCATAATCGTTCAGTACAACTTGCAATGAAGCATAATATTAAGGTGCAGGTGTTATCCACTTTTGAGGAAGTAGAAGGCACTACAGTACTACACGAAAAAGATGTACTGGAAAGATACTTAATTACTGGAATAACTTATAGCACTCACGAAGCTCTTGTAACTTTTACTAACTTTGCAAATACTCTGGATACTTTAAGAGATATAGCAGGAGCAAACGTTAAAATTGACATGATACATGGGTCAAGCTTTTTGATTTCTAAATTTGATGTTGATTTAATGACAAAGTTATTGAACAAAAATGAAAATTATGTCGTAAACAATAATATAGCTAAAATTTCAATAATTGGTATTGGTGTTATGTCTAACACTGAAGTGATGTACCGCACACTCAAGGTTTTAAGCGAAAAAAAGATAGAAATACTTGCTGTCACAATGTCCGAAATCAAGATCAGTATAGTTGTTCAAAAAAAACACGCTGAGGCTTTAATTAGAGATTTACATACCGAATATGAGCTTGATGTATGACAGCACGCTTGAAATTTATTTACTTGATAATTCAAAAAACTTGAAAGAGCAAAGATAGTTATTGAAATTATCTTGATTTACATCGGTTATCCAAGTTTGACATTGAATGCTTAACACCTCCTCCATTAACACCTTTCTGTAATCTTTATCCAGATGCGACATTATATCGTCAAGCAGAAGAAGAGGTGCTTTATTGTAATGAATACACCTTGCTTTTACACTAGATAAGATGATAGAAAGCAGTAATAGCTTTTGCTCTCCAGTAGAACAAAGATTTATTGGCATGTCCCCTTTTTGGCAAAAAACCCAAAAATTATCATTATGTACAGAAAAGGTTACTCTACCAGTTAATGAGTCTTTTTCTCTGTTTTCCTTTAGACGATTCTGAAAATATTCTGCAGTATCGTTCAAAGTTAGCTGACTGCTAAATTTCAAACTTGCCTTTGGAAAAAACTCACAAGAATGGTTATCAATTGTGTCTTGTAATATCTTTAAAACAGATGATCGCATACGTAAAATATCAATTGCATTGGTAGCCATGACGTTTTCAAGACTAGAGAGCCATCAACTATGTTTTTTAAAATTTTTTGAATTTAGTCTCATTTGTTGATAATTTTGTATTTTTATTCAATTGAAAAATGTATTTTGGCAACAAAAACCCTAGTTTATACAGAAAGAAATTTATATCAAACAGCAAGCACTGCTTAGATTTTATGGTTAACGAATATGTGCTTTAAATGTGTGTAGACGCACATATTCGTTAACCTATTTTCTATACAGATTTTTTTTATTTCATATTAATTGCTTCTTTAAGTCTTGCATTGGCAATTACTATGATTTTTCGCATTAGAGCTGTTATAGCTACCATCTTCTTTTTACCTCTACCAATAAGATCAGAATAAAAAGCACCAAGTGCAGATTTAGATCTTGCAGCAGCCATAGCAGCTGTGAAAAGCTTTGCACGAACGTTGCTTCTACCACCTGTTATCCTTCGATAACCAATAGTTTTACCGCTTTCTTTTGGATGTGGAGCAACTCCAGCAAGACTTGCAACTTCTTTTTTGTTTAGGTGGCCAAGTTCTGGCATTAGACACACAAAAACTTGTGATAACTTGAGACCTATTCCTGGCACTGTTCTCAAGATTTTTTGACGCTTTTGTAACTCTGGATTTTTATCAATAATTCTTTGTATGGCATCGTTGAACTCATTTATCTGACTGGTAAAAAAGTCTATTGTTTTTTGGCAACTTTCCTTTATATAGTCGTTTTCAGGTGCTGCAAGCCTACATTTCTCTTGAGTTCTCATTTGCGTAATGTCATCACGACGTTGACAGAGTGCAACTAAGGCGGTTTGTTCTTTTGACATACGCACAAATAGAGATAGAGCACTATAGCGTTCAAAACCATATTGAGCAAGGGCTCTTGCATCTGATTGATCTGTCTTTGCTAAAGTTCCATGTGATATGATAAAACTTTTTACTTTACGAGTATTAGCTCGATGTACAGCAACATTCTTATCAACAAGAAAATGTGCTAAGCCAAGCTCATATTTTCCAGTGTTTTCTAAAGTTACTAGAGAATTAGGTAGGATATCTGAAAATTTTTGAAACAACTGTTGCCAACCAGTAGCATCATTGTCAAACTTGATAGCTCTCCTTTGGTTATAAGCTGCAGCAACATTTTTAAATTTTCCGATATCAATGCCAATGAAATTTTGATAAGATGTAATCATAATAAATAACCTCGATAGTTTAATTAATTTAAGATTGTAAACGGGTGCATACATATGTCCCATGCAACTATTCAAACGTATCGAGAGATGGGGCTAGTTTACCTTGATGGCTACGGTTGTAATACCAACTTTCATTCGGTCGCACACGCCCGTGATAGCCCTATTCCTATAGTGAGTAGGGTTATCTTTCCCTCTTATCTCTTTTATATCACATTTTTAACTTACAAACTTTCGTCCAAAATATTCTCTCTAAGCAATTTACTTCGCTCATGCTTAGCTTTTCTATATTTCATGTAGCAATAGGTGTAATTTTCTTCAAATAGTGAAACTATACGGTCTAAAAATTTTAACCTGTCACTTGGAGAATTAAGAAGAATATAGTCCATTTGTGGAATTAGCCATATTACATTAGATATTCTATACAAAGATGAGTAGCTTGACTGCGTTTTCCCATCAATTTGTATTAATTTCTTATTAAGATTCTTTCCTATACCAATTGAGTTAAGCTCTGCTCCATTGAAAAAATCATAATACACTACCCAACTTTCATTACTGCGCCTATTTTGCATCTCATTGATTTTTGCTTTTTTCATTCCGTTGCTTTTAGCAAGCAATGAGATTGCTTCAAGTATATTAGTTTTTCCAATACCATTTTTGCCAGTTACTACAACTGGTCTATCATCTAAATCCAGTTCAAAGTTTGAATGACTACGAAAGTTATATAATTTCAGTTTTTTTATATAGCAATGGGTAGTCATTCTTTAATTTATATTCTCCTTACTTCTTCTAGAACCTCATCAACATGTCCACTAACTTTTACGTTTTTCCAGATCTTCACTACTTTACCTTTTTTATCGATTAAAAAAGTAGTGCGCTCTATTCCCATATACTTTTTGCCAAACATGCTTTTCTCTACCCAAACACCATACTTTTCCAACATTTCAGCATTTTCATCAGAAACTAAAGAAAATGGCAGAGAATATTTTGCTTTGAAGTTAGCGTGGCACTTAACGCTATCTTTTGATACACCAATTATCACTGTGTCAAAAGAAGAGAAATTTTCTATATTGTCTCTAAAGCCTTTTGCCTCCATTGTGCAGCCCGGAGTATCGTCTTTAGGATAAAAATAAAGGACTACATTTTTTTTATCAAAAAATTCACTCAGCGATAAAATTTCGCCAGAATCTGTTGGCAAACTAAAATCAGGTGCATTATTTCCTACTGTTAATTCCATACTTTGCTCCATTATTAACACTTTTATGGTACTATAGTATATTGTAATAGGAAGGGAGGATAAATGAAAGTAGCTTTTCAAATGGATGAAAATATAAATTTTGAAACTGATACTACATTTGCATTAATAAAAGAAGCGCAGAGGAGAAAGCACGAAATTTTTGTCTATGTTCCTAATAATCTAGCACTCAAGTTAAATCAGTCAATTGCTCTTGCTCAGAAAGTCAGCGTTGATGATTTTGGTTTTACTTCTAAAGAAGATGTAACTATAGATTTGAATGAAATGGATATCATACTTATCAGGCAGGACCCACCTTTTGATATGCGGTACATTACAACAACCTATATCTTAGAAAAGACTACTGCGTTAGTAATAAATAATCCAACAGAAATAAGAAACTGTCCTGAAAAATTAATTACTTCACTATTTCTAGAGCTAATTCCTCCAACTTTGATCACTGAAAATATATCGATGATTAGAAATTTTTGTCACGACTATCAAGATATCATCTTGAAACCACTATATAGCTATGGAGGAAATGACGTAATAAGAATACAAGACCAAAATAGCATTCAAGTGGTAGTCGATCTCATGATTGCAAAATATGAATGTCCTGTAATTGCACAAGCATTTTGTAAAAAGATAAATACAGATAAAAGAATACTGCTACTGGATGGAAAGCCAATAGGAGTAATGAAGCGAGTTCCAAAGTCTAGCGGAGAAATCAGAACAAATATGAGGCTTGGAGCAAGTTTTGAATCTATTGAAATGAATGATAGAGACACTGAAATATGTAATAAAATCGGTCCTGAGCTAAAGAAAAGAGGGCTAATATTTGTTGGTATTGATATTATAGATGACTTCCTTCTTGAAATTAACACAACTTCGCCTACGGGAGTAGTTTATATCAATAAGTTGTATAGTAAATCACTAGAAAAAGAACTATGGGATGCATTTGAAGAAAAAGCAATTCGTCAACTAAGTTCTTGAGCTATTGCCTTAATAAATTCAGTAACTCCATTCCTTATTCTTGTTTTCTTAGTATTATTAGCCATATCACGCAATTTTTGACAATTTTGCAATAAATCAACTAGCAACTCTCCTAGATTCTTTTTCGCGTTACTATTTTGCTCAACCATTACAGCTGCTCCCGAATCTTCAATATGTTTTGCATTATAAAATTGATGGTTATCTTTTGAGTGAGGATAAGGAATATATACAGCAGGACGCTCAGCAAGAGTAATCTCTGCTATTGAAGTTGCCCCCGCTCTGCTAATTACCAAATGAGCATTGGCCAGTTTATTTTCCATATCATCGAAAAACTCACTTAACTCACAATCAATTCCTTCACTTTTGTATAGACTCTTGACCTTGTTTATATTTTTCTTCGTACATTGCTGCGTTACTCTAATCCTCTCTTTTACTTCAACAGGTAGATCACAAATTACGCTGCTCACTACATCATCAAAAAAATTTGCACCCTGACTGCCTGCTATTATTAACACGTTTAAAACTGTTTCAGCTCTAGAATAGCCTTGTGCTTCTATATCGACAAAATTTCCTGTAAAAACGCATTTACTACCTTCTGCATACTTAGTCTCTGGAAAGCTAGTTGCAATTAATTTTGCACTCTTGAAAAAGAATCTATTTACTCTCCCTAAAACTGTGTTTTGTTCATGTAAAACTATAGGTATAGAAAGAATCTTTGCTGCAAGAAGAGTTGGAAAAGAAGCGTAGCTACCAAAACCAATGATTAGCTTTGGTTTTAATTTTCTCGTTTGATACAGTGCTAATACACAACTATACATTAACAAAAAGAGAAACTTCAATTTGTTGCCACTTGGCTTGCACAATGGTAAAATATAACTTTCTATATTGATGGTTTTTTGATCAGTGAATAATATACAATTGTGCCCTTGTACCTTTAGTGCTTTTGCTAAGGTTATAGCTGGAAAAACATGCCCACCTGTACCGCCTGTTGCTAGAATAATAGTCATCTGTAAGTAGTAATTTGATAATAGATTGTTAATTATTTTTTAATACTTTGCATGTAAAATTTTATCAAGCTTTATGATAGTTGAGTTAAAAATGCCTAAAAGTAGTGACAGTAAAAAAGAATCTAACGTAAAAAATAAGCCTCAAGAGCAAAGCAGAAGCGGAGGTTTATTAAAAAACATAATAAAAGCTCTTTTTAACTCAGTTGTTGATCTACCTCAGCAAGAACAACTCAATAAAAATATTGATAGACAACAAGGTTTAGACAGTAAAAGAAAAAGCCCAGAGGATCTTAATCGGGAAAAAAAGCTTGAAGTGAAAGAAGCAGCTGAAGGGTTAAAAGAAAAGTTAGAAAAATCTGATATTGGTAATCAATCTATTAGAATTGAATCGCCTAATCAGGATACTTGTAGCTCCAAAACGATAGAACGTTAGTTCAACTATTCAGCGATTCACCATCTGCAGCAAGTACTGACTCATGTATCATCTCTGAAATGGTTGGATGAGGAAAAATCGTAGATTTTATGTCGAAGTCTGTTCCTTCTAGTTGCTTTGCAAGAGCAAAATTGCTAATTAACTCTGTTACTTCCGCACCTATCATGTGGCTACCCAGAAGTTCGCCTGTTTTTTTGTCTATAATTGTTTTCACTAAACCTTCAGTTTCACTTAGTGCAATAGATTTACCATTAAAGTTGGAGTGAAATTTTCCTACTTTTATATCGTATCCACTTTTTATTGCCTGTTCCTCAGTAAGGCCAACGCTTGCTACTTGCGGATGAGAGTAAGTGCAATTTGGTATGCACTCTTTTTTTAACTTATGAGCATTTTTACCGGCAATTTTCTCAACACAGATTACAGCTTCATGACTTGCTTTATGCGCTAAACATGGGGGACCAGCTACATCACCTATTGCATACACACTTGATTCACTTGTTTCATACCACTCATTCGTTTCAATGAAACCAGAAGAACTCAACTTAATTTTTGTATTTTCTAAACCTATATTTTCAGTGTTTGCTTGCACGCCAACTGCAACAATCACCCTATCAAATTCTTTGCTCTCACCACTACTTAGTAACACTTGAGCAAAGTCTTTATTTTTAGTCAAAGCTTTTACGCTACTGTTTGTATATATTTTTATCCTTTGTTTTGTGAATATTTCTTGTGCTAAATTTGAAATATCTTTATCTTCCAGCGGCAAAATAGTGTCTTTTACTTCTATAATTGTTACATCAACTCCCAAAGTACTATAAAAACTTGCAAACTCTATTCCTATCGCACCAGAACCTATGATTAGTAGAGATTTTGGTAACTTCTTTGGAGTCATAGCGTGCTGCGCATTCCATATTAAATCTCCATCTACTTCGATTCCAGGAAGATTTCTTGCCCTTACACCTGTTGCTAAAATGATATGCTTGGAAGAAATTTCCTCCTCCTTTTTGTCATTAAGAATTTTTATAGTACGATTACCTGCAAGTTTACCGAAGCCTTGATGGACTTTGATGTTATTTTTTTTCATCAAATACTCAACACCACTTGATAGCTTGCCAACAACGTTCCTTGAATATTTCACCATTGATTGTATATTAAAACTTGCATCCTTTACTTTTATGCCAAATTCTTCTGATCTTCTTATTAATCTATAAATTTCAGATGCTCTAAGTAGCGATTTTGTTGGTATACATCCCCAATTTAAGCATATACCACCCAAATTTTCCTCCTTTTCAACAATTGCAGTTTTAAGTCCAAGCTGCGCCGCTCTAATTGCTGCTATATAACCACCAGGACCGCTGCCTATAACTGTAATATCATACTCATTCATCAGTTTTCTTCGTATGCAAAAGACTATATATAACAGATGGAACCCGTATGATCAATGCTCAGGTGTATAGAAGCGACTTGACAAACCTTCCCACGTTCCTTATCATATCAATAGGAGTATTTATCCTTGTTTTTAATCTCTGCAGATTTAACAACAAAATTCAGTAAAAACTCAGATATTTATTGGCAAATTACAAAAAATTATAGCGGCTGCATGTCTTTTTTTATTTTTTCTACATTCAGCCAAAACGCGCTTTAAATAAGCGTTAGCACATTATTACAACGCCAATTTACATTATTATAGGGTCAAAACTCACTACTGGGGGATTCTTTTGCCTTTTTTCTATTTGGTAAATTTCTTAATATTTGTAGCTAAAATTTCAGGATGTCATTCCAGCACTTCTTATTACCTGTTCTGGATCCCAGTATCTGGGCACTGGGATGACAAAAACATAAGATGACACCGAAGGGGCTACTCGCATCTTTTTAGCCCAAATCACAATGTTCGTACAGCTGTGACTAGTATGACACCTTCCTTATACAAAAAATTTTTTGATAAAAAAACTGGATTTCAATACTGAGATTACATCCTTTCTAGTGGAGATTGCTCTCAAATCACAATGTTCATACAAATATACTTTATGAATTGCGTTTATAATCTCTAAACACTTCATTAATAGTGTGCCAAGCTTCGACAGCGTTCGTGTTTGTGGTAATATCAGCAAGAGCCTTCCATAAAGCCCAGGCACGGCCACGAGTCCAAGTGCTAGCATCCAACGGAAGCATTGCACGGAAGATTTTTCGGCTTTCTCCTCTAAGCAGCGTCCAAGCAATCATTAGATCGCAAGCGGGATCGCCGATCCCCAATCCTCCAAAATCAATGACGGCACTCAATTTTCCTTCTTGCACCAATAGGTTGCCAGCGCTAACGTCACCATGGACCCACACTGGCAAACCTTTCCAAGCGCTTGCTAGCGCTGCTTCCCAGAGCTCGATTGCAGCATTGGCATCTATTCTATCTTTTAGAACGGCAATTGCTTGCTTTGTCTCAGCATTATAGGTTGTTAGTACCCCTCCACGATAGAAATTATGTGGTCCGGGAAGAGGCCCATCTGTGGTATCTATGCGTTGTAAAGCAGCGAGAAATTGAGCAAGGCTGGTTGCAAAGTTATTCAGATCTGCTATGTGCACAGATGCAGCGGTGTTGCCATCAATCCATTGGTAAATAGACCATTGCCATGGGTAACCCTCACACGACTCTCCCATTGCCAAAGGCTTTGGAATTGAAAGTGGCAGTAAAGGTGCCAACCTGGGTAACCACTTTTGTTCCTTTTCCACCTGCATTGCATACTTTGCAGCGCTTGGCATACGCACAAGCATGTGATCACCCAGACGAAATGTTCTATTGTCCCATCCACCGGGCACGATTTGGCAGATAGACAGATCTTTAAATTGCGGAAACTGGGTGACAACTAAGCGGTGTACAAATGCAGCATCTACTCTTGCTACTTTTTGCACCAATTGTGCCTTAAATTTCTTTCTTTACAATATATCCTACCTGATACAAACAGGGCTACTATAAGATAAATAAGATTCCATGTTGCTAATGAAACACCAAAAATATAATGAGGCCTGTCACAAGACGGAGAGTAATTGGGGTTTAATAGATTATTTCTCAACTCTTCTATGCTAACGTTACCACTTGCTTGCTCTGTACAGCCTAAAACATCATGAAATAAGTGGAGTTCAAGACCTACATGATAAAAAGATATTATTGCACCAATGAGATAGCTGCAAAACATCGCATAGATTAGGATTTTGTTGTCTTTGAACATGTACGCAACTGCAAGTAGCCCTGTAACATAGTAAACTACTCGCTCGTATATGCATAACTTGCATGGTAGCATATTGAAGAAATACTCTAGCACATATGCAAAAATCAGAGCAGCGGCACTTGACAGCAAAAAGATTGTAGAACTGTTATTTATATCTGACATAATTAACGAATTACCACAACAACCGAAAAAGTCAACTTTTGTTTAATAATGTTCTATATAATTATAAAGCGACACATATCACTCTATAACTTTTTTATCTAGCCTCTATGCATGTATTCACAGCTAGATACTGATTTAGTTTGCATACTAGTTACAACCCTAGTATCACTATCTATTTTTGCAATTTCTTCTTTGGTATACAATTCATCCTTGTTTTTCGTCCAGCTATTGTCATATTGAATATCAACTTCTCCTCCATTGGTTTTAAACCCAAATGTTTCTTGCATAAGCAATCTTGCTTCTTCCAAACGTCTGTTGTAACGTTTGTTAGAATCTTGATAGCTAGATATAAGAAGAAGAACGTCATTAGAAAGAGTGAAATATACTATCTCTTCCATAATTTTGTAAATCTCATGTTCTGATAACTTAAACAAAGGATAATCTTTTTGAAACTTATTCTTTACTTCATTGTAAATTTCCATAATTTTTACTCTACCAGCATCGCTTAGAGCAATGATAGCATTTTCAATACTTGCTATACCATCATAGTCATAACCTTTTCTGTCATTTTCAGCAACCAAAAAGCCATGCACAGCCTGAATCTCACCAACTTTCTTATCTTCTTTAGGTAAAATATCAAAATCAAAATAGATCATAGGAGATTTCAATACCAACAACATAAATATACGCATGCTGTCTATCTCAACACCAAAAGATAATCTTTCATCTTCTGGAATAGAGTATAGATCTTTGAAATATTGAGATACATTGTATAAAGGACATTTAGATAGTTTTGTTTTCTTATCTGTTTGTAAGTGAAAGCTAAATTCATACTCTCCTAAATCCAGCTCATTAAAGTCTATAAGCTCTATGTTTTTGTTTGGGTTAAACTCTCTGTTTGATATTTTATTCTCCAACTCTTTACGTTGCGTAGGAGTAAAACCAGATCCATTTATTACTAATTTCACTACACGCGTATCTTCCCTTTTTGCCCAATTGCTCAATCTTTCCAAATATTTTTCTGGAATCGGGTATCCATATCTTTTTGGAAGCCACTGAAATACTAAAGGTGTATCAACCGTGAAAGTATGTGGAGATCCAGGCCTTAAATCTTGTCCTTTATAATTCATAGCAAAAGTACTAAACAAGTTAATACTTTACTATATAATATTAATTTATCAACTACTTATTTAAGTAATATTATTTACTTATTAATAATATTACTAAGATAAAAAAGTATATTATTAGTAAAACAAGATTATCTACTTTACATAGGGGTTTTTATTCTTTTTCAAAAGCAATCTAACTGGTACACCTTCAACAAAGAAGTTTTTTCTAAGACCATTAGTCAAATAACGTTTATAACTCTCATCAACACTTTCCGGGACGTTGCATACCAAAGAAAAAGCTGGAGGTTTGGTGCCAATTTGAGCAATATACTTCATTTTAATCTCTCTACCTTTTATAAGTGGGTGAGAATGTTTTTCCACAGCATCTATTAGCCAATTATTCAGTTTTGCAGTGCTGATCTTCTTGTTTAAGGATTCACTCACTTCAAGACACTTATCTATCACATCACCACAGCGCATACCTTTCAATGCAGAAATTGTTACAGTTGGCACTTCCAAAAATAACCGAGTCACTTCCTGTTGTTTGACAAATTTTATTAACTTACTTCTGTCATCCTTACCTATTAAATCCCACTTATTTAAAACAATGATAATTCCCTTCCCCCCTTTAATTGCAGCTTCAGCAATTGATAAATCCTGCTGCTCAACGCCAAGCAAGGAATCTAGCATTAAAATCACTACATGAGAGCGCTTTATTGACTCTATACTTTTTTCAACAAATCTTGATTCTAAGTTATCAACAACATTTGCCTTTCTGCGGATTCCCGCAGTGTCGATGAGAGTGATTAATTTCCCATTATGGTCGTATGAAATATCCACAGAGTCACGCGTGGTACCGGGTTCTGAGCTTACTATTAGTCTATTTTCTGCAAGTAAACTGTTTAAAAAAGTTGATTTTCCAACGTTTGGGCGACCGATGATCGCAATCCTCAGTCTAATGGACTCACTTTCAGGCAGCTCAGTGCCTTCGCTAAGACCTTCAATCACACCAGCTAATGCATCATAAAGATCAACCATGCCAAGATTATGCTCGGCTGAGATGTATACCGGACCTATGAAATTGAAAAACTGCAAATAATCAACATTTTCCGATTTATGACTTTCACATTTGTTTGCTATTAGTATTACAGGTTTATTTGTTTTTCTCTTCAGCCACTTTGCAAACTCTTTGTTCTGCTCGTTTTGCACTTTTGCATCAACAAGAAAGAAAACTACATCTGCACTCGACAAAGAAAACTCTATTTGTTCAATAACTTGTAGTGAAAAACTGGTTTGGTCATTCCATCCTCCTGTATCTATGACTTTAAACTCTAAATCACTAATTCTTCCAATTCCTTCACGCCTATCTCTCGTTACTCCTGGAATGTCACTAACTACCGCTGCTTTTCTTCCCACCAGCCTATTAAATAGAGTTGACTTGCCTGCATTTGGAAGGCCTATTATGACTATTTTCAGCATAGTTTAAGAGCGTATTTTATAAATAGTAAATTATAATCAAAATTTTTTAATTTAACTATTAACTTGATAGATTATATACCTATCCTAAAATTAGGATATTTTATCTTAAGTTTATTATGTAGAATTGGAGGCGCTATGCATAATGCAAATGAAACTTTAATAATGAATTTCGGTCAAGTTGCTCAATTAACTCCTCAAATTTATAAATTAGGGACACCTTATAACAAAAGGACACGTATATATAACTATATAACTTTGGCTAAAGCATTGGAAAATCTCAATGATCCATCCCGGTCACATGAAAATAAGGAGCTTTTTTTGAGTGACAATGATGAAGAAACTAAGAAATTTCTGAGTGTAATTCGAAAAGGAATTGCTGAATATACAGGTAATGATTCTATAGATGTGAGGTTGAGAGGAAAAGAAGATAAATCATTTACTGCATGGGTATCGTTAAAAGAAGGCAGAGGTGAGTTAAAATTTGATAACTCATTTCCTGGTAAAGCCTTAAAGGATAGTAATCCAAAAATTGGAGCTTTTACATTGGTATCTCCAGAAGATAAAAGGTTGGTGCGTGTTTCACAAAGTGATGATGGTGTAAGGCTTTATCAAATACTAAATGAGTCTTGTATAATTAAATTTAACTGGAAAGTGGGTGATAGAGATTGCAGTATTGCTTTAAATATTAGTGGAAATGGTAACGTATTTTGTACTGATTTAAGTGATAATATAAGTCCTGAGGACTTCGAGGAAAACAAAGCTGTAAAAATAAAAATTGGCTATTATGAGAATAAGAAGATGGATAAATATAATGACATGACTCTAGCAAAATTGGTCTCATTGGCTTCAAACTTACAAGGAATTGAAAGAGAAGTTATAACAATTAATCCATCAACAGGTGTAACAAGTGCAAGTGCACAGAATGTTAGTGAGTCTCAGCATTCTCAAAATATTAAATAGAAATTGCTAGCGCATTAATTATCGTACACATACACCGTTGCATGCAGTAACGGTGTATGTGTATAATCAATAGGATTTGTAAGCTCAATAAAGTTTACAACCAATTTGAAAGTTATTTTACTACATGCAAGACTCTGAAATACTAGAAACTCTAAAGATCAAAACATTAGAAGCCGAAAAAGGAGGAGGTCCTGATAGAGTTAATAAGCAACATGAAAAAGGAAAGCTAACCGCTAGAGAAAGGCTGAGTATATTGCTCGATGAAAATTCATTTCAAGAGTATGATAAGTTTGTGAAGCATCACGCAACTGATTTTGGCATGCAAAATGCTGATTTTTTAGGTGATGGAGTTGTAATTGGCCATGGTACTATTCATGGCAGAAAAGTTTTTGTTTATTCTCAGGATTTCACTGTCTTTGGTGGATCACTTGGTGCATCACATGCAAAAAAAATATGCAAAATTATGGATATGGCAATTAATGCCAGGATTCCAATTATCGGACTAAACGACTCTGGTGGAGCTAGAATTCAAGAGGGAGTAAATTCCCTTGCTGGTTACGGAGAAATTTTTCAAAGGAATGTAAATGCATCAGGCGTTATACCACAAATCTCTCTAATCATGGGCCCATGTGCTGGCGGTGCAGTTTACTCTCCAGCGCTAACCGATTTTATTTTCATGGTAAAAAATAGCTCATACATGTTTATAACCGGACCAGATGTAGTGAAAAAAGTTACCTATGAAGATGTAAGCCACGAAGATCTTGGTGGAGCAAAAATTCATACAAGCAAAACAGGAGTAGCAGATTTTGCGTTCAATAACGATGTTGAAATGCTGCTGAGAATCCGTGAATTCCTTACCTTTTTACCAGTAAATAATCAAGAGTCAACGAAATCTGTACCAATCTGCAACTTAATTGATGATGTTGATGAATCTTTGAACACTCTAGTTCCTAGTAATCCTAATACTCCTTATGATATGTATGAACTTATTGAAAAGGTGTGTGATGAAAGGAAATTTTTTGCACTAAAACCCGATTTTGCCCGTAACATCATAATTGGCTTTGGCAGAATTGGAGGAAATACTATTGGTGTTGTTGCAAATCAACCTATGCACCTTGCAGGATGCTTGGATATTGACTCTTCAAGAAAAGCTGCGAGGTTTGTAAGATTTTGTGACGCATTTAACATTCCCATCATCACACTTATTGATGTTCCAGGTTTCCTGCCAGGTACAAATCAAGAATACAATAATATAATACAACACGGAGCGAAACTGCTTTACGCTTATGCTGAAGCGACCGTGCCGAAAATTAGCCTTATCACTAGAAAAGCGTATGGTGGTGCATATATTGTTATGAACTCAAAGCATCTAAAAGGTGATATAAATTATGCTTGGCCAACCGCTGAAATAGCTGTAATGGGACCTGAAAGTGCAGTTGAAATTATATTTAGGCATGAAAAAGACCAGCAAACGTTAATCAAAGAATATAAAGAGAAATTTGCTAATCCATTTTTTGCTGCATCACATGGATACATTGATGACATTATAGTGCCAAGTAAAACAAGGCATCACTTTCACAAAGCATTAGAGCTACTTAAAAACAAGAAAGTAGAAAGAATATGGAAGAAGCATGATAATCTTCCTTTGTAACTTTACTCTCAGTCTTTATTGTAAGGTCTACAGTGCCGTTACACCAAGTTGGATTACCAATAACGCTAACTTTTGGGTTCCTTTTTTCTATAATATATTCTTATAGCTAAAAAATTACTTCCGCATATTCTAAATCTGATTATAATGACAATTAGAGATACTTTTAGAGCTCAAAAATTTATCTTTGTCTGCAGACTTTTTTTTATTAAACAATCAAACTCATAAAAAAATGTAGCGTATCCTCTTCAGCGTATGTGGGTGCATACACACATACTTAATTTCTGTCGTATGTGCATTGCATTTTTTTCTAATCTTTTTTTTCAAAGGAGGATTTTATGTCCAGAATTCCAGATATTTGACGTTTACTTTAGCTAATAAAAACCAACTGGTACCTGCGGTTTTTATAGCCTCAAAATTTCAATCAAAATTCAACTATCATTCAAAGAAACTTATAGTTATTCTTAGTGTTATTACTGTAGTAACAGCGCTATGATGATAAGAATATACAATCCTTTGTAACTTTCTTCTCAGTCTTTATTATAAGGTGTTCAATAATATGGGAAGAGTAAAGTTTTAAAGAGATAATTAAAATTATCCTTATCACCTACTTAGCAATAAATTATATTTGCTTAATCGTAATTACTTACACTTCTCAATGTCCTGTTTTATTTATGGCAAACATTAAGCTTAAAAATGTACACAGTCTATTAAATTATATTATTTGTTTTTTCCTTATATACATTCAGTATATGCATTCTGCTATTGCTTTAGGTAACTCTTCATCACATTTAAAAAACTTACCTAATTTTTTACCTTTTAGAAAACCTTTTGATAATATAGAAAAAATTATTAGAACTGACAATTTTAGAAGTTTTGATCTTGATAAAAGAAATAAGCTTTATACCAATGCTCATAATAGTATCAGTCTTGTAAATATTATTAATAAAATTATCTTAGCTCAAGATAACTTATTCATACTAGAAAGTAAGCCGTATAATATAGTACTTGTTGATAATCCCAATCTTAGTAGAACTACAGGTGCTGCAGGAAAGGACTATGTAATTATTGAGGGAAGCTTAAAAAAAAATATCAAAGATTATACTAGAGTGATATCACATGAATTAATTCACAGATATATAGGACATATAATAGAGCAAGACAACGATAAGAAAAATGAAATAAAATATAAGTGGTTTTTTGAAGGATTTACGGAATTTTATGGAGTGAAAACCTTACTTGACACGAAATTTATTAATAAAGATGAGTACTTAAAAATAATTAATATTACTTTAAAAGAGTATTTTAATTCTTTAATACCTAATATTGATTTCGAAAAAACAAATCAAAAGCATTTACTTGATCAAAACATAAGCATGTTGAGTTATAACAAAGGTTTTATTCTTGCAATGATAATAGATGAGAAATTAAATGAGGTTAGTAATGGAAGGTATAACTTATTGACTACTATAAATAATATAATAAGTGAAATAACTTCAAAGAAAGTTAATTTTAATGTTGACTTATTTGCAAGTCATTTAAAACATTACTTATCAGAGTCCTTTATAAAAGATATCATAGCCTCTATAAGAGATTCTAGCATACTTCTCAATTTGTTACCTAGTAGATTACTCAATAAAAATTTAACTTTCCAAGATACTGATAAGTATAGTGATATATGCTTTAACTTAACCAGAAGTCTAGAGCTACAAAAGATACGTGGGGTTAAATTAGGTAGTGATTGCCATAATATGGGACTCAAGGATGGTCAAGAACTAAAGTGTTATAGTATTGACTTTAATAGTGGTAATATTAAGTTAAAAGTCCTTGAAAACAAGATACCGAAAGTTATACATTTGAAAGCAAATAAAATGACGAGTAGCATTCCAATATATAAATAGCTCAGATAAATGCTTGACAAAAGCTATAGTAAACCTAGACTTTGCTATTTTAAGGCAAAATAATTATGGTAAACAATAAAGAAAAACAAGTGGATTTATTATTAGAGCTTCTTAGCGCTAATATCGGTCAAGTTAGTAGTAGTGTCATACTTAAAAGAATAGAAAAGCTTTCAGATAATTTTCATGGTAGAAATAATCACAATAGCCATTGTCAGTTTGATAGAGATGGTGGAGGGCATGGTAATATATGCTGGGCAGATAAGATAAAAGAAGACCTGACTGAGAACTATCATAAAAAGGATAGAGAAATTTCTATATAACTTTTCATTAGAGCTATTTTACGGTAATTATTCAAGAGTTGAAGGATTTGGCAAAAGAAGTCCTTTTGTATTACCGTTAATATGTGTTTCCAATAATGGTAATCTCGGCCCACTAGATGATTTGAGAACATGTGTCCCTCATAAGTTTGTTGAATATAACATAAGCAATACTAGTTGGGCTAAGTTCTCATCAGATAAATTTTTTAATAACTTTTTGAGTGATATGGAAAACAGGCCTGACGATTGTAAGCAGTGTTGTTATGAAAATATTTGTGGTGGGGGAAGTTATGGTAACAGGTTTAACCCTGCCAACGTAAGTTTTAATAATCCTTCAGTATATTGTGAGGGATTTTTGGCAAAGGATTATACAATTTCTTTTAATGCATGGATTTTCTAAAGAAAAATTACGGCAGGTATTATTGAATAGTAATACTGAAAAAGCAGCTTAATGGTAGTGTATAAAAGGTATTTACTAGACGTTTTTCTATAATCTAATTAGCATCTAGAGGATTGACTTTATGAATATCGTCCTCTAAACTGCCGTTACCAAGATTCGAACTTGGGACCTCGTCATTACCAATGACGTACTCTACCACCTGAGCTACAACGGCAAGTTCACGTATTATGATAATGAATAACATGAAAAAAAATAAGGAAAAAGAAGAAGAGAGAAAAAGATTGGCAAAAGCTTTAAAGCAAAATATTCTAAAAAGAAAAAAACAGCAACAGAGTAGACAAGATGCCAGAACTCCCAGAAGTGGAAGTCATCTCTAACTTCTTATTTGATAAAATCAAAAATAAGAAAATAAGCAATGTTACAGTCAATAATTGGAATTTGCGTGTACCAATAACAAAAAATATTGATGATTTGCTAAAGGGCAAAGTTATAAATGATATCAAGCGTAGAGGTAAATATATAATCTCGAATATAGATGCTAGTATGGCTGTAATCATACACCTTGGCATGAGCGGAAAGCTTATATATGTTGAAGACAATCAAGCACAGAACAAACATGATCATGTGATATTCTTATTTTCTGACAACACTTCACTAATCTTTAATGACCCAAGAAGGTTTGGATTAGTGATTGTTTTAAACAGAGAGCAAGAACTAAATTTTTTTAATAACCTAGGAATAGAACCCCTCACAGATGAATTTAATGGAAATTATTTACAGAAGTTGCTACAGAGCAGAAAAGCAAATATCAAATCAGTATTAATGAATAATAAGCTAATAGTTGGCGTAGGTAACATATATGCTTCTGAGAGCTTATTTAGAGCTCGCATATCACCACTTAGGCTAGCACAAGATTTAACATATATAGAGTGCGAAAAACTTGCTATCGAAATAAAAAATACTCTGAGTGATGCAATTGCTGCTGGTGGTTCAACACTGAAAGATTATGCACAACCATCTGGATCTGCTGGATACTTTCAAAATAACTTTTACGTATATGGTAAAGTGCAAAAACCTTGCAGAATCTGCAACAATATCATAACACTTATACGACAAAATGGTCGTAGCACTTATTTTTGCAATGCATGTCAGAATTAAATTTTATTTTTGCATATGACACTCTTACCTGAAAAAGATCCTTTTGATTTGTTCTCAAAGTGGTATCAAGAAGTACTTAATTTTCCGTGTAAAGAGTCAACTGCAATGACGCTAGCAACGTGTAGCAAAGACTGCATTCCATCTGCAAGAGTGGTATTACTAAAGGAGTATAGTAAAGAAGGTTTTGTGTTCTTTACTAACGTAAACAGTAGAAAAGGAAAAGAATTGACTGAGAACCCCAAAGCTGCACTCGTATTTCATTGGACAGAATTTTCTAGACAAGTACGAATTGAAGGAGAAGTTAGGCTTCTAAGCGGCAAAAAGGCTGACGAATATTTCTCCTCTCGAGCACGCGATAGTCAAATTAGCGCGTGGTGCTCAAAACAATCAAGAGTTCTGAAAAATTGGCAAGATTTTGAGCAGGCTATAGAATTGAAAGAGAAAGAATTTCACAATACACAAGTTTCTCGTCCTGACTTTTGGGTGGGATTTTGCGTAATCCCAAAGGTAATTGAATTTTGGCAAGAAGGTGAATATAGGAGACACACTAGATTTAGATATACTCTTGTTGAGAAAAGCAATTGGAAAGTGGAACAATTATATCCCTAACGTTAGAGAAAGCTACTCTGCAGATCAAAAATAAAGATTTATTGTCATCCTGATCAAGTAACTTTTTATGGTTTAAAAACTTGTTGTATGTAATGTATTGTAATACTTACGCAAAATATTTTAGTGCATTCTCAAATATGAGCATTCCATCACCATATTTTGGCATAGCCACTCCTGAACGTTTACATTTTTCTTTTTCAAGAGGCCAGTTGTCCTGCTGAGTAAAAAATATTCCTCTCTCTGGGTGAGGCATTAAAGCTAAAACTCTACCACTTTTGTCTGACAAAGCTGCCAGGTCGTATATAGATCCGTTTGGATTGTAAGGAAATTGTAAATTTGCATAGTCACCATTTTCATCAACGTAACGCAGTGCAACGGAATTATTTTCAATCAATTGATTCAAAGTATCTTGATCCATAAAAAATTTGCCTTCCCCATGAGCAATAGGGAGATATAGTTCACTCAGGCCCCGTAGCCAAACAGAATTACTCTGCGGATTAACTCTCACTCTAATCCAACGACATTGGTAATTACCTATATCATTAGAGGTTAAAGCTAGATTAGAGAATTCTGGAACTAACTTTACTAATATCTGGCAACCATTACATATCCCTATAATAAGCTTATCCTGAGATAAGAAATTTTGAAATTCGTCTAACAAGTTGTTTTTTATACGCAAAGCAAACGCATTACCAGCACCAGTGTCATCACCATAGGAAAAACCTCCTGGAATTGCAAGTATATTGCTTAATTTCAGTTCACTTGGATTATCTATAATATCATTAATGTGAACGATTTTTACTTCAATATTATTAATACCAAGCTTTCTGCTACATTCCATAAATGCAAATGCAGTTTCTTTTTCGCAATTTAAGCCATAACCAGATAGGATTGTAATTTTCATGAATCAAAAAACTCGAACTTTCTTTTTACAAAATTTGCTATTAAATTCAAAGCAAATAGCATTAACAATAAAGCTATAATTGCAATGGCAGCAAGCTCAATAAATGCAATTTCAGGACTACTTGACCATATGTATATTTGTACAGGTAAAACAGTTGCCGGATCGAAGAAGGATGTAGGTGTATCAGCAATAAATGCTACCATGCCTATCATAAGTAAAGGGGAAGATTCGCCTAAAATCCTTGCAATTGCAAGCACTGCACCATGTATTATCCGTGGCAACGCAATCGGTAAAGAGTGATCCAATATCACCTTGATGTGAGGTGCACCTAGCGCAAACGCTGCATCTTTTATTGCAATAGGAACGTTTGTAAAGGCATTTTTTGTTGCAATAATAATATTAGGCAGCATCATAAATGAAAGAGTCATCCCGCCAACAAGCGGTGAAGAACGGGGTAAACCAAATATGCCCAAGTAGAGAGTCAGTCCTACCACACCAAATATTATCGAAGGCACTGCAGCAAGGTTATTCATGCTAATTTCTACAATACTGGTTATTAGCCTATTTCTAGGCATAAATTCATAAAGACAGATACCTGACATAATTCCTATTGGCAATGCCAACGCTAAGCATACTATAATTGTCATTAATGAACCGATAAATGCCCCTAAAATCCCTGCATTCTCAGGCTCACAAGAATCAGACTTAAGAAACAGAGACTTATTAAAAAATTTTCTTACTCTTCCCTTCTCTTTTAACCAATCAAGTAATTTAGCATAATGATCATTCAAATGTTTATATTTATTTATTGAATTAATTATACTTGACGCGGTAAACCAGATCTCATATTCACCACTATCTTTTACTTTCTTATGAAAAAATTTCTCTAATTCTTTGTAAGAATTACGACTTAAAATTTCGTCACCGTCTTTAAAATCAGTTCCTTCAAACACCTTACGTAAAGAATTGTTGAGTAAGCCAATGGACTTATATCGTAAATCACCAGGATTATTAGTTAAAATAAGATCAGCATTTATTTCAACTGGTAATAAAATTTTCGTTACTGTTAAAGCACTGTAAGAGTTAACTAATATACTTAGTAATATACATATAGGACACCCAATTGAGACAATCAGTGCTGTAAAAGAGCAAAAGCATAAAATGTTGTTCTTTTTATTTTTTCTTTTTACACGAGCATGTACGCGCTTAGATTGAAGTAACTTAAGAAAGTTTTTCTTTATTATACCCATTTACTTTTCTTTACATGAGGATTTGAAAAGACTTTCCCCTTTTTCCAGTGCTTGAACTGAGATCTAACAGGCTTTGCCTGCAAATAATTTTTATATTTTCCATGAAAGCACAAACCAAAAGGAGAATCTGGATCCCAGTGTCAAACATTGGGATGACACCACAGCAGGAGGGAAAGTACAGTTGTGCGCCACACACTGGGATAATAAGAGAGAGTTTTGAGATGATACAATTGACATCACTCCCTATTGTATCTACTTAGATTTTTTTTTAACATAAGTAGTACGTTCTTTGATCCTTGCAGCTTTCCCAAATAGCTTGCACAGATAATATAATTTTGCTCTACGGACCTTTCCCTTTCTCATCACTTGTACTGAAATTAATGCAGGAGAGTAAACAAAAAATTGTGATACTATACTTTCTCCATGACTTACCTTTCTAACTGAAAAAGAAGAGTGTAATCCACGATTTCTTTTTGATATACATACGCCCTCAAATATCTGTATACGCTCACCCGTACTATCAACTACCTTAAAAGTGACCTTCAAATCATCGCCAGGACAAAAAGCTGGCATCTCTTTGGCTAACCTTTGTATTTGTTGTTCGTTAAATTTTTCAAGTAAGTTTGTCATTTATCATCTCCATTCAACAATTCAGGTCGACGTTCCTTTGTTCTAACATATGACTGTTCCCTTCTCCAATCACTTATTTTTCTGTGATTGCCAGACAACAGAACCTCAGGAACTTTGTACCTACTCCACTGCTCAGGTCTAGTATATTGAGGATATTCAAGTATACCACCACTATAACTAAAACTTTCTTCAGCAACGCTATCGAAATTATTTACTACACCTGGAAGAAGCCTAATACATGCATCAAGAACCACCATCGCAGCTGGCTCACCTCCCGAAAGTATATAATCTCCAATACTTAACTCATAAGGAGTATACACATCAATTACTCTTTGGTCAACACCTTCAAATCGACCACACAATATTGTTACATGAGGAATTTCTGTTAACTCCTTCGCAATTCTCTGATTAAATTTTGTACCAGATGGAGTCATATAAATAAATCTAGTATTTTTATGAGCAGAAAGCACATTATCAACTGCATTACCAATCACATCTGGGCGCATAACCATCCCTGCTCCACCTCCATATGGAATATCATCCACAGTTGAATGTTTATCTTTAGCAAAAGAACGAATATTTACTATTTCAAGATTCCATATTTTTTTTTCCAACGCTCTTCCAGCAAGAGAATAGTTCAAAAATCCGGGGAACATTTCTGGAAATATGGTTAATATTGTAACACTAAACGTCATTAGCAAATTTGTAGTAAACTAAGCAGCAATTTGATATTATCTTATAGTATACAGCTAAATTAATCATGTCACTGAATAAAACGATATACGAAGGTAAAGCCAAAGTCATTATTGAAACTGAAGACTCATCAACTGTTATACAGTACTTTAAAGATGATGTTACAGCGTTCAACAAGGAAAAATATGAAATTATTGAGGGCAAAGGAATAATTAATAATCATGTTAGTGCTTTTATCATGGAAAAGCTTGAAGAAGCAGGAATTAGCACGCACTTTATAAACACTCTAAACGAAAGAGAACAGCTAGTCAAAAAGCTCAAGATAATACCTCTTGAGGTAGTGGTTAGAAACATTGCAGCTGGCAGCTTTTGCAAACGTTTTAATATCAAAGAAGGTGAGGCACTTACATCTCCTATAATCGAGTTTTTTTACAAAAATGATGACCTAGCCGACCCAATGGTGAATGAAAATCACATATTATATTTTGGTTGGTTATCCCATAAAGAAATGGAAGAAGTTAAAACTACAACTTTAAAGATCAACAAAATCTTAGTCGACCTATTTTCAAATGCAAATATATATTTAGTTGATCTCAAGTTAGAATTTGGCAAATTGATAAACAACAGCACTAAAATCATTTTAGCCGATGAAATCAGCCCTGATAATTGTAGGCTATGGGATAAAAATACTCATAAAAAGCTAGACAAAGATGTTTTCCGTTTAAATCTAGGAAACTTAAAGGAAGCATACTCAGAAGTTGCAAAAAGACTGTCGGTAAAGTTAGACTAACTAAATACTACTCTATCAAGTGGAGGCTGACATGCTTCATCAAGTTTTCCAATAATCTCAATTTTTTCTCCACGCTTTTGGAAATGGCTTTCCACATCCTTCATATTATCGGGATCTACAATCAGTACTATACCTATGCCGCAATTAAATGTTTTTAACATTTCTCTCTTTTCTATTTTGCCTTCTTCTTTCAGCCATAAAAATATATCTGGCCATTTCCAAGAATTAATATTTATGTCTACAAATAAATTTCCTGAGAGAATTCTTGGAATATTGTCTATTAACCCGCCACCTGTTATATGCGCAATGCCTTTTACCTTTGGCATAATAGGCAACAAAGAATCAACATATATCTTTGTTGGCTTAAGTAATATTTCACCCCAAGATTTATTATTCCATGGAGATATATCATTATAATTTATATCTAAGCTTTTAAAAATATGGCGCACCAAAGAAAATCCATTTGAGTGAATTCCATTTGATTCTAAACCAACTACACAGTCACCTGCTTTCATTATACTACAATTTGGAAGAATTTGCTTTCGATCAACAACACCAACCACAAACCCTGCAAGGTCATAGTGATTGTTACCATACATTCCAGGCATTTCTGCAGTTTCTCCACCAACTAATGCTATTTTAGATTCCTTGCACCCTTCTGCAATGCCCTGGATTACAGACAATAAAACGTTTTTGTTTAAAACGCCTGTTGCAAAGTAATCAAGGAAAAATAAAGGTGTTGCTCCTTGTGCAAGTAAATCATTTACACACATTGCAACTAAGTCTATACCTATAGTATCATGCTTATTCACCTCTTGAGCTATTAATAGTTTTGTGCCCACTCCATCAGTTGAGGAAACAAGTACTGGATGGTCGTATTTCTTACTCAGCGAAGAAAAGTCAAACAATGCGGAAAATGATCCTACTTCACTAATTACTTCTTCTCCTTTAGTCTTTTCAATAATAGGTTTAACTTTTTTTATTAGTTCATTATATAGTTTAAGGTCTATTCCAGATTTAGCATAAGTATTCATAACGCCTTCACAAATCTTATAATTATTAATACTACATTAATGCTTTGACACAAAAAGCGCAACGAAACTTTCTCTTAAATTGACTACTACATGCCTACCAATATAGGGTTAACTTAAATCATTTATACTTTTATCCAATGAATAAAAACATAATGTTAATAACAGAGTGCCTATCAGGACGAATTCTTCATGATTTTGCTAGTTCTATGCAAGGAATAGTGGGTGGATTGGAAGAGCTTGAAGAAAACAACCCTAATATGCAAAACGAAGCATTGTCATTGCTTAAAGAAAGCTCCGATGATTTAATATATAAATATAAAGTTATGAAGCAAGCGTATTCTCATTCATCAGATAATTGCAGCTTTGTTAAGACTAAATCCAATATAGAAAATTATTTATTAAAAAAAAAGTAAAGCTTCAGTGGAGAGTAAGTGAATGTCCTACAGAAAACTTAATTGAAAAAATAAATAAGATAATTTCCAATATGGTGATAACTATAATCAGTGCAGTGGCACAAATTGAATTAGTGTCTATTTTACTGACTAAAACAGAAGATAAAACACTACTCACTATAAAAGTAGTAAATGAACATAAATCAATAAGTACATTATTAGTGAGCAAATTAACAAAAAAAAATGATATTCGTTTGGATACAAAAGACATTATTATCTATATGACTTCTTTACTGTTAGAACAGTATAACACTAAAATCAATTGCACTTGTGAAAGTAATTCACTGAATATAGGCTTAACTATAAATTGAGATGGCTGTGCGCCGTAGAAACACGGAAAGTGTTGAAGCTGTGCAGTAGATGAGGGAGGGCCCCTCGGAGCCGGTTTGCAAGAGCAGGCTTCAAACAGCCATAAGCTGCTTTGGTAAAGAGCTAAGGTAGTGAGCGTTATGGAAAAGGCACAATTATGTGTCATGTATGAAATAGAGAGACGAACGCAAGTGAACCACTGATGAAGTGTCGAAAGCGTAGAGACGACGTCAAAACCAGGGGGTAGTCGTTAACCTGGGATGAATCTACTGGGAGCTTGTTTACTGGGTAGGTGGCGTCCGGCATAAAAGTGGCGTGAATCTATTTTAGGCTATTGCATGGAACTACGGGAACCTGTCGTTTCGATGAAAAGGGAGAAGTCCAAAGAGCTGATCTCTGAGGATGAGAGTACCGATGCGAAAAACAGGGGCGGATTAGCTCGTAGTAGCGAAGAAGTTTCTGTAATGGAAATGGAGTGAAGGGGCTAAGTTATTTAGTTTTAATTATTTATCAACCGAAAGGGAGGAGTTAATGAATAAAACAAAGTCTTTTGATATACCGAAGCAACTTATTTGGAGAGCTTATAAACAAGTATCGAAAAATAAAGGTGCAGCAGGTGTAGATGAGGTCTCGATAACAAAGTTTGAAGAAAATCTAAAGGATAATCTATACAAATTATGGAATCGGATGTCATCCGGAAGTTATTTTCCAGAGCCGGTAAAAGCTGTTGCGATACCAAAAGATACAGGAGGGCAAAGAATTTTATGTGTGCCTTCAGTATTCGACAGAATAGCGCAAACAGCAGCTACAATGTATCTTGAGCCGTTAGTAGAACCGAAATTTCACGAAGATTCATATGGTTATAGACCAAATAAGTCTGCGCTGGATGCGGTATACACAGCACGGAAGAGATGTTGGAAAAATGATTGGACGGTAGATCTTGATATATCTGGATTTTTCGACAATCTGGACCACGATTTAGCACTGCAGGCTATCAAGAAACACACAGACTGCAAATGGGTCATACTGTATGTTGAGAGGTGGATGAAAGCCCCCATTCAGCAAGCAGATGGCAGTAGGGTAACAAGGGATAAAGGAGTTCCGCAAGGAGGTTCAATAAGCCCAATCATTTCAAGCATATTTATGCACCATGCGTTTGATATGTGGATGAAACAAAATTATCCAACAGTACCATTTGAAAGATATGTAGATGATGCGATAGTGCACTGCAGAACTAAAAGACAGGCAGGATTTATGAAAGTAATGATTGAAGAAAGATTGGCTAAGTGTAAATTGAAGTTACATCCTGAAAAGACACAGATTGTGTACAGTAAGGATGATGATAGAAAAGAACAATTTCCTAAACAAAGCTTTGATTTTCTAGGTTATACTTTTAGACCTAGAGTAGCAAAGAATAAGATGAGGAATTATTTCATCTCATTTCTACCTGCAATTAGTAACAAAGCCAAGAAGAAGATCAAGAAAACCATAAAGTCATGGAGAATACATCGGATTACATGGACCACACTAGAGGAAATATCGAAGAAGATAGATCCAATAGTCAGAGGCTGGTTTCAGTACTATGGCAGGTTTTATAAATCAGAGATGTATCCATCTCTTAGAAATATAGAGAGATACCTCATAAGATGGGTCAGGACAAAATATAAGAAACTTCGTGATCACGGAAGACTAGCAAAGCAATTTCTAGGAAAAGTGAGAAAGAGGTCTCCAAGTATTTTCTATCATTGGACACTTGGGTTAGGATCAAAAGGCTAAATAATGGGAGCTGTATAAGCCGAGAGGTTTCCGTGCAGTTCTGCGAGAGACTGGTGGGGAAGCTCCGCCGGTCTACTCTCCTCATATTTCATAAAAGGGAATCGATACTATAAATTTGAATCTTGGATAAGGAAAGGAAAAATTTTGTGGAGTAACTTAGACATAAAATCTGTAGTTAATTTGCAGGAAGTATTAAATAAACCATACGCGTCAAGTTAAGGAAATATCGTGAAATATAGCAACATTTGAGATGGGCATTTTATTGTCCCAAATTTGGGAGAAAAACCCTGAACTTGAAGTCCATCCTTTTAAGAATATAATTTTAAGGTGAAAAATCTGAAAGAATGTGGAATATTATAGAAAAAGCAGTCACTCTGTATATATATCACATAGTGTGGATAACAAAATATCGATATCCAGTACTAGTTGGAGATATTGGACAGAAAGCTAAAGAAGTTGTACAAGAAGTATGTGCAAATAATCAAGTAGAAATTATCAGAGGTAGAGTTGCGTCAAGTCATGTACACGTATACGTTTCTGTACCCCCATACTTAAGTATTAGTAAGTTAGTGCAGTTAATAAAAGGAAAAAGTTCCAGAAAAATCCAGCAAAACTTTCCAGAGCTAAAAAAGAGATATTGGGTTGTGGGCAGTAGGCTACTTTGTCAGGACTAGCGGAAATGTAACTGACGAAATGATAAAAAATTATATTGAAAATCACTCTAAAAAAGAGGATAAATTTGGTGACTTTCAAGTCGAAAGTTAGCATTCTATGCTCTCTCTCAATCTTTGGATTTTAATCCATAGTGGTTGAATTGTTACATTTATTTTTTTAGGGAGTTCTTATCTAGAAGAAGATAATTTTTTCAGAAGAATCTATAAATTAATAACTTTATTTAACACTCCCTAATTTACCTCACAACTCATTTTAACATATATGAAAATAATGTTTAAAGAATTTTTTCCTGCAGTAATGAATTATTATGAAGCTTGCATTTTCTGTCGCTTACTACTGGGATAGCTTGACAGTTGCAGTACATGTCTATCAATGATAAAATAAAGATCAGTTTATTTTGATACTATGATTAGGGTACTCTTTGTTGCACTATTATTTTTTTGTGGTGGTTATGCACTTGCAAAACAGGAACCAAGACCAATAGCTGGTGATAACCACATAAAGGTAATGAATTATAATCCACAGGCTATACATAAGTACACGGGCTTTTATGGTTATCAATCCAGCATATTGTTTGAGCCAGGGGAGGTAATAGAGAGTCTTTCAATGGGTGATGCAACCGGTTGGCAACTCCTTCCTCAAGGTAATAGATTATTTATTAAGCCTATAGATGATATTGCCGATACTAATGCAACTATAATTACCAATAAAAGAGTTTATTATTTCGAATTTCATGCTGAAGAAGCAAACGGGCTAGATGATCCAAGGTTAGCATATGAAGTAAGGTTTCTTTATCCACTGTTCAACAGTGATGAAATTTATTCAACGAGTAACGGTGATATTCTAGAGCAAGCTAGTCATACCACTATCCCTGATATAAGTGATATTGAGGTTATAAAGAAAGGCTTGAATTTTAACTATTCCATCTCGCACGTTAAAGGCAGTCAATCAATAATACCAATTAAGGTTTTTGATGACGGAAAATTTACATATCTACAATTTAATAAAATAAACTCTGATTTCCCGGCAGTTTTTATGGTTGATTCTGCAGGATATGAATCCTTGATAAATTTTCGTACAGTTGATGACTACCTGATAATTGAAAGAGTAAGCTCGGTATTTACCTTAAGAAACGGATCAAGCACAGTCTGCCTGTTTAATGAAAACATACCTTTCAAAAAAGGTAAGTGATTAAAGGCTATAGTATTCTTATAGGTGCAAAATTCTTTCTATGGTGCTTCGTAATTCCATGAAGGCCAATAGCGCTGAGGTGTTCTTTTGTTCCATATCCCTTATTTTTATACCAATTATATTGAGGATGTTTATTATGCAATTCTTCCATAAGCCGATCTCTTGTAACTTTTGCAACGATTGAAGCAGCTGCGATTGATATACTTAAGCTATCACCATTCACTATAGATTTTACTTGCCATTTTACTTCAGGTGGTTGATTACCATCAACTAGCACATAATCTAGTTCTAGATTCAAGTTTGCCAACGCACGTTTCATTGAAAGCTTTGTTGCTTGCAAAATATTGTATGAGTTTATTTCTTCTACGCTTGCCATTCCTATACCAAATTTTGCAACAGACGTTATTTTTTCGTATAGAACTTGCCTACACTTAGGGGTTAGCTTTTTTGAGTCGTTTATTCCATCAATAACCGTATCTCTATCAGTAAATATTACAGCTGCAGATATCACTGGACCGGCAAGCGGACCTCTTCCAACTTCATCTACTCCTGCTATAATTCCTGATAATGTATTTTCTAATGAAAAGTCTGGATATTTCATAATTCCTATAATAAGAAAGTTAAAGCAAAAATCGAACAAGCAATAGAAATTATCCAAAATTTTATAACTATTGTATTTTCTGACCACCCTTTCTTTTCAAAGTGATGATGTATTGGTGTCATAAGGAAAATTCTTCTTCCTGCTCCATATCTAAATTTTGTATATTTAAAATATGATACCTGAATAATCACAGATAAAGTCTCTATTACAAAGATTATTCCAATAACGGCAAAAAGCATTTCTTTTTTAATTAGAACACTAGTGAGTCCTAAAGCTGCACCGATTGATAGGCTTCCAACATCACCCATAAATATTTTTGCTGGATGTGTGTTAAACCACAAGAAACTTAAAATAGCTCCTATAAATGCAATGCAGAATAAAGTAATGTTTACATCTGTCTGAGTGATGTATGCAATTAGCCCCAAAAAAGCAAAGGAAGTAATGGCTTGAGTTGCAGCAAGGCCATCTAGGCCATCTGTAAGATTCACAGCATTAGAAGAGCCAACAATAACAAATGCAGCAAACGGAAGATATAGATAGCCAAGGTCGATTGCTACTTCTCTAAATAGAGAAATTTTTGTAAAACCTTCAGCAGATTGTAGCTTAAGTATAAACATACAGACCAGAGTAACGACAAACTGAATAAGTATTTTGGTTTTTGCACTTAAACCTCGGTGGTGATTTGTCTTCAATTTTAAATAGTCATCAATAAATCCAAGTAGAGCAAAAAATAGAGTTATAAATACCAGCAATGAAATTTCTGGTGTTAATTGAGTCCAAAGCAGGATTGGTAATAAAGCAGAAGTTAGTATTATTATTCCACCCATAGGTGGTATATTCTTTTTTGTTATTAAATGACTTTCTGGTCCATATGATCTGATTGGTTGTCCATCTTTACTTATCTTTTTTAGAAGTTTTATAAAATAGGGAAAGAGAATAAACCCAAAAATAAATGAGATAAAAAACGTCTTTGTAGCTGAGATCACCTGCCTATTCAAAATTAACTAGATATTATACCAAAAGCTTTACCTAATCTCAATTTATACCTTTTTATCAGCTTATTTTATTTGGAGTAAATTTAGTTATTGATTAGTTATAGCAAAGTTTGCATACTGATATTTAGTTAATGGTAAGAGGTGGCATATGTTAGATTATATTAAAAAGCTTTTGTGGGCTAATACAGTACCTGATAATGAGAGTCGAGTTAAAAGTTCTTACACGCATATAGTAGAGAAACCTTCTTTTGGTGATGCAGCTTCAAAGTTGAGTAAGGAAGAAAGGTCAGAAGAGCATCTTGTTCTTCTAAAAGGTAAAGGCAATAGCTCTGGTACAACTGTAACAGAAGGATCGTCTAGTATTCAGAATGCAGTATCAGGCAAGGACAAGCGTGGATATATCAAATTAGACAGTGATGAAGAATGGGATAAATTCTTTGAGTTACAGAATGATTCTGACACTAATATTACGAACAAAGAACCTTTTTCTCCGAAGAAAGGAGAATCTCACTATCATGGTAAAGAGATTGTAGGCAAGATTGCTGACCAAATTAAGGCAGAGATATCGAAGGTATATACCATAGAGTCCATAATGATAAAAGAAGGCAAAAGGGAAGGTAATATTGTTTATCCTACCGTAAGAGTTGTGCTACATGCCAATAAAGAAGGAGTAGATATAGCTAAACTTCTAGGCGGTAGTATATGTAAAGAGTATGGTGTAAGAACAATTACATTTTGTCATCCTAATCAAGAAAAAAAGAGAGGGGCATGTTGCTATATTAATAATGATAGTGATAATGAGGAAAGAGTTTATGAAATAATTAGTGGGTTATATGAAATGACTTTAAAGTGGTATGTTGATGGAAGAGAATGCAAAATTAAAGTTAACATTGATGGTAATAATGGTGTAACTCTCCTTGAAGGCAACGGTGTTACTGCAGAGCAGTTGCGTGCAAATAAAGAAGTCAAAATAGGTAAGAGACGTGAACCAAAATCTTTATATGAAGCGTTAGTACCGCAATTGCAACAAAAGAGCTCTGAATCAGTCAAGGTTTTACAGCAGCCTTCAACAGATGTAACAAATGTGACAACAACACCAACTTCTACTTCTCAGAGATGTAGGTATCCTCTTATCTAAATAAGGAAAAGCGAAAATAGTATGAGTTGCTTGCAAATGTAAGTAACTTGTACTTCTATGATGAATAACACAATATTACCAAGAAATTTCTATGAACGGCCAACTTTAACCGTAGCTGGGGAGCTGCTAGGGAAGATGCTGAAATTTTCTAATTTTAGTGGAATAATAACTGAAGTTGAAGCGTATATAGGAATGGATGATCCAGCTTGTCATGCAGCAAGAGGCTATACTAATCGAACCTCAGTAATGTTTGGTACGCCAGGGTTTTCGTACGTATATTTTATATATGGAATGTACTATTGTCTAAATATTGTAACAGAAGCAGAAGGATTCCCAGCAGCAGTGTTAATACGAGGATTAAAGCTCACTGAACCGCTTGAAGCAAATTTAGGCGGGCCAGGCATACTGTGCAAAAAATTAAACATTACAAAAGAACATAATAAACAAGACCTTACTATAAGTCATGAATTTTGTCTCTATGAATATCACCTCAAACCAGATTATGTGTGCACTCCAAGAATCGGAATTAGTAAAGGCAAGGAGAAATTTTGGCGATTTAAAAGTTGCGTTTTAGCAGAAATGCCTAAAATCACACTCAACAATAAATATAGACCTCCTGCATAAACTAGATAAAAAGGCAAATAGCCTTTTATGTTTACCAACAATAGACTTCTTGGATAACCTAAGGATATTTTTTGATCTTCTATGGGGGAGTTGAACATTCCCTTTTTATAAAACTTTTGCATACTCCTATTTAACTTTAATAGCTCTTTATCTTTCTGAAATCTGGATGTTTTATCAATGCATCTTCTATTCAGCCGTTAGCAAGAACTTTCACTTATTCCATAGCTTTGCACTATATGGAAATATGTACGGTATTTACACAAATATTCGAGTGCTATTAATAAATATATTTGGTTTTCCTCCTCTTGCCTTTTTCTTGGCCTCTTCCTCTATTAAAATTTCTATTATTTTTCCAATGTTTTTCTTTTTACTCCTCTTAGTCTTCGAAGCTTCTCTTCATCAAGTTTACTTACCTGCTCAAAATTTATACCTTCCCTAATATTGCTTCTACTACTTGTTTCTTAAGTTATCCAAGAAGTCTATTGTCTGTTCAGATACGAGGTAGCTGCTGCCATTTGAAATATTTTATTCACCTAAAATTACATTCTACCTATTTTAAAAGTAGTTTAAAAAAACTTTATAGACTGCATACAAAAGACCTAACATCTTTAGCAATGCCTTCATAAATCCTTACTAAATCCTCACTTAGTATTGAAGGATTTCCACAATCAGAAGCACTACATATTTGCGGATCTAGAGGAACTCTGCTCAAGAGTTTGACTCCCAGCTCTTCAGACATTTTTTTTGCACCACCTTTTCCAAATATGTGTATTTTTGAATTATCTTGAACAAAATAGCTCATATTTTCCACAATGCCGATAATTGGCACGCTGAGCTTTGTGAACATATCATAAATTTTTTGTGCATCGATTAAAGCAAGCTCCTGTGGAGTTGAAACTATTATTGCTCCAGTTAAACTAAAATTCTCCATCAGACTTAAATGTACATCGCCAGTGCCAGGCGGTGTATCAATGATTAAATATTCTATATCAGACCACCTTGTTCCCATTAGCAAATTGTAAAGTGCTTTTGTGATCATAGGTCCACGCCATATTACTGCGCGGTCCTTATCAATAAAATAGCCAATTGAAATAGTATAGAGACCATGTTTCTCTATAGGCATTGCTTTACCACTCTGTATTTCTGGTTTTAATTTCTCAGTGCCCAACATTTTAGGAATCGAAGGACCATATATATCTGCATCAACTAGCGCAACTTTATGTTTTAATTCTGCTAACGAAAGAGCTAGATTTAGTGCAACTGTCGACTTACCCACACCTCCTTTACCAGAAGCAACGACAATTATATTTTTCACTCCTTCGATATGAAGTTTAGCTTTTTGTTGCCTAGCTTGTTTTTGACCAGTAGCAACTACAGTAACCTTTTCTACTCCCGGTATCGCCTTAACAGCTTGCTCACAATTTTTTCTTAATTCTTCATTTGGCTCAGTAACTTCAAGAGCAAAAGCAACATCTTTACCCTTAATAACAATTGAGGATACTACACCAACATTCTTACCACTTTTCTTCTCTATAACCTTTTTTAGGCTCTCTCTTACGATTTCCTCATTAACCTGTGTAAAATTTTTCCAGAACATATGATGAAATTTTTTCTATTGGTGTATACTAACATAGAATAATTAAACTGCACTGACTTTAAAACGAGGTTACAAGAATATGCTAAATCATCAAAATTTAACACGAAAACAAAAAGATTTGTATTTTTAGCTAAAAAGATCTATATGGAATGGAAGGAGCATCAGCGATATCTTGGAAGCAGTTTCAGGAAATGATTTACTAAAGTTCTTATCACTTGATATACTACACAATTTCCAAGAGGTGGGGAACGCACTTTAACACTACTTAGCCTAGCTATACATAGAGACAATAATGAATGTGTTAATTCTATTTAGAACAAGCTCAAAACAATGGTATACTACAAGATATTCTTACTGCTCCAAATATTATAAACTATCAAAATGGTTTGATGTACACCTTAACATCGCTTGGCTTTGCCATACATCATAATAAGGGAAGGTATATTAATGTTATTTTAACAACAGCCCAAGAAAATGGTATATTACAAGATATTCTTTCTTCTAGAAATATTGTACAGTATTTAAGTATTATAGCGTGTACTTTAACGCCACTTAACTTTGCTATATATAAAGGCAATAACGAATGTATCAATTCTATTTTAATACGAGTTCAAAATAGTGATACACTACGAAATATCCTTACTTCTAAAGATATTGTGCAGTTTCCAGGCGTGACGTATGTCATTAAACCATTTGCCTTTGCTATATATAAAGGTAATAATGAATGTGTCAATTCTACTTTAATACGAGCTAAAAATAGTAGCATGCTACAAGATGCATTTACTGAAGTAAGTACTGTACTGTTTCCATATGGTAGATATACTTTGAATGCTTGTGAGCTAGCTGTAGTTGTTAATGAGAACAATGCTAGTATTAGGACTGCATTAGATAATGTATCTATTTCTTCTAGGTATGTTAGAGAAAATAGCAAAGTTAATTAATTTCTTAAGTAACTCTTTCTTGCAAGTACTACTTTTTTATGTATCTGTTCAGGCAATGGCGTTAACTTAAGAGAATGAATTAGCAAGCTCTCCTAAAGACATTATGGCGTTTAGGCTTATCTACTTTATTGCGGCTATACAATCTTCACGTTAACTTTAGTGCGTATTTTAAAAAGGGCTTGAAAGTTTTTTGGTGCTAATAAGCACCTGATAAAGTTTCTGTCTCATTACACCAAATAAAACTGAAAAATTTAAACGATACTCAGCAATTTGATCTGGGTTCCAAGGCTCTTGTGCATTACACATATGAAGTATTGCACATGACCAAGTTTGCACAAAATTCTTGTTTCTAAATTTATCCCAGAAAAATTCTCTAATTCTGCTTCTACTTTGAGTCGTTTATAGCACTCCTCTATGTGACACTTAATAGATAAGCTTTACTGATATCTTCTTTATTGAAATAAAATAGAAACCAAAGGTCCTATTTTTTACAGTATTTTATTCCTTAACATCTTTTCTTAAGTTGACGCTATTGGGCTTTGTTGCATCGCTATCTACGATGAATAAAAGATAAAATGTAGAATATCAGTAGCTTATTATTCTAGCATTTATAGTAAGGACAATCAGTAAATATCTAAATTTAAGTAAAAGAAGTTTTACTATCATTCACTAATCTAGCTAGAATTCAAGAATTTCAATGCTTTAGCTATTTTAAGTAGAATTAAATTTACTAGTACAAACAATAAATTACTATTCTTAAATTTAATCAGATAGATTGCAAAAAATAAGATTTTCAATAAGCTGCTTGTATAGTTAGCCTTTCATAGATAGTGATGCAACAAAGCCCGCTGGAATCTAGTTCATATTATATATTTATCTGATAAGTTCCATGTATGTGTAATTTATTTAAATTGACTTCTTATCATATAATTAAATACATTATTGAAAATTAAAGGTAAGGTTATAGCAATGGAAATTTCAAATTGGCACGAATTATTGAGTTTAGTTAATGTTGACAAAGATTTAAGCAAAGATAACGTAATTGAAAAAATACAAAATGAGCTGAAAAGATATTCAAAGGAATATGAAGAGTGGGAAAAGTCTGGCTTTGATATAAATTATGTGTTTAAAGATGGTGAAAAAGCGACTCTTTTGCACTTGGTGGCTTCCTTTAACCTAGAAAATATAGCGAAGGCTCTCATGGAAAAAAGGGCAAATGTTAATGAAAAAGATGTAAAAGGAGATACTCCTTTACATAATACTACTTATCTTGATAGTATAAACATAGCAAACGCTCTCATAGAAAAAGGTGCAGATGTTAATGCAATAAATATATGGAGAAGGACTCCTTTACACTATGCTGCTTTATTTCGCAGTATGGCCATAATAGATGCTCTTGTAGAAAGAGGTGTCAATGTTAATGCAGTAGATATGTGGGGAGAGACTCCTTTATACTATCTTAATTGTCCAGCAATTAAGAAAGGGTGGATTGCCGGTGGAGTAACTGCATTATTAGGTACTGCTATATCTATAGCACTTTTTACAGCCGGAGCAATTACAGCTGAGTTAATACCTATAGTTATAGCAGTAGTTGCAATTACAGCAACAGCATTAATAGTTGGCAATGCTATATATAAATTGTCAAAGCCTGACACTCAAGTTGATAAACCAATCTCAGCAAATCGACAGCAAGAAACTGCTAGCGATAGTAGGGTTGCCTAGCGATTCTGTCACAGTGTCAGCTGCTTTAATGATATCCATTTGTTCCTATAATTGTCTTTTCTTGGCTACCTTATTTTGCTATTCTGCTGAACAGAGACAAATTTACTTTCTTACTTCACTCACTAAAATTTTAATATGTCGTTTCTTTCCTGCAGATAATTTTATAAATGGCTGACCTTTAAAGCTTTCAGAGTTTATTGTATAGTTAACATCGTTTATAGTATTATCATTAACTTTGCATCCATTGCCTTGTATTAAACGCTTTGCTGCACCTTTTGAAGGTTCAAAACCGGTGTCATACAGCAGGTCTATCAAGGGTATACCATTTGCAATTTGTTCTTTTGTAATAGTGTAACCAGAAAGCAATGAACTGTCTTCATTTTCAAAAGCAGAGATTGCAGCAGATCGTGCAAGTTCGGCTTCTTTGCAACCGTGACATATTTTCGTCACTTCTGTTGCCAAAACCTTTTTTGCTTCGTTTGTTTCTTGATCCTTCAAGGACTCTAGTTTTTTAATTTCATCAATTGGTAAATCAGTGAAAAGCCTCAAAAAACGACCAACATCTTGATCATCAACATTGCGAAAATATTGCCAGTAATCATAAGAATTTAGCATGCTGCCATCAAGCCATACTGCCCCACTTTCAGTTTTGCCCATCTTTTTTCCTTGTGCGTTTAATAAAAGAGGTGTGGTAAGACCAAACAGCTCAGGTAAATTTAACTTTTTGCTAAGTTCAATTCCGTTTACTATATTTCCCCATTGGTCTGACCCTCCAATCTGGAAACGACAGCCATACTTTTTATTCAACTCGACAAAATCATAGGCTTGTAACAACATGTAATTAAACTCGAGAAAGCTTAGATTTTGCTCCCTATCTAGCCTAATTTTCACACTATCAAAGCCTAACATGCGATTTACAGAAAAATGTGTCCCTATATCACGCAAAAAGTCTATATATTTTATGTTATCTAACCAATCTGCGTTGTTTACTATGATTGCACCAGTTTTTCCATAATCGAAAGATATCATCTTCTCGAGGGTTTTCTTTATACCAAGTATATTTTGATTGATATCTTCTATCGGCAAGACGCTTCTTGCTTTGTCTTTACCAGATGGGTCACCAATTTTTGTTGTGCCACCTCCAAGTAGAACTATTGGCTTATAACCGAATTTTTGTAGGTGACGGAGCATCATGATTTGAATGAGACTGCCAATATGCAAACTTGGTGCCGTACAATCAAACCCAATGTATGCAATTATATAATTATCTTGTGATAATAGCTGGTCTAACCTATCAATGTTTGTACATTGATATAGGTATCCTCTTTCTTGAATGAAGTTTAAAAACTCGGATTTATGTTTCATAATATGTTATTTTGTGTGTAAACGGTGTTGTTAACGATGGTGTCATTCCAGTGCTTGACGCTGGAATCCAGTTTATTATGAAATTTCATCAAAAATGTTGTATAGTGTGCTCGTTTATGATTAAGTTTTCTAGATTCCAGCGTCAAGCACTGGAATGACACCACCAACTTCATAAGGGTTGCCTTCAAAATTACAACATTTGAAAGTGTATACCAGCTACCTGGATAATCAATTCCATAACTCTTCTATCTTATAATATTCTCTTACTTCTGGCCTGAATAGGTGAACCATTATACCTTGAAAATTCACAATCACCCAGTTACCTTCATCCATACCTTCTACATCTATTTTATCATATTGCTTGAGATTTTTCATCACGTGCTCAGCTAATGCTTTTACATGGCGGCTCGAATCACCGGATGCAATGATCATATATTTTGCAATGACAGTTTTATTCTGTACATCAAAAGTAACTATATCTTGACCTTTGTTTTGATCTATTACATCTACAATTGTATTTTTTATTGATTCTGTATCACCATTCATTATTCTAAATTATATAATTTATCTGTAATGATACACTCAAAATTTCTGAATATGAACTATTTTTGATATGTTTCTAGTGTAACGTTTATAATACATATATTTGTAATATATGATAGTTTTCTGATGGTATGATCATTTACTTAATCGGATTTCCGGGTAGTGGCAAACTTACGATTGCAAAAGAGCTGTGTAATATTATTGATGGGGTGATAGTAGACAATAACCTGTTTAATAATATTATATTTGATATGATTGACTTCAGAAATGCTGAGGTTACAAGTGAAATATGGGAAAAAATTTTTGTGATTAGAGAGAATATGTTAGCAATATTGGAAAAATACCATATAGAATCAAAGCATTATATATTTACAAACGAATTGATAAAAGGTGATTCCTATGATCAAAAAGTATACAACTCAGTGGTGAATTTAAGTAAAAAAATGAACGTGGAGATTCTCCCTGTGGTGTTATATTGTAATAGTGGAGAACTAGTAAAGCGCGTTCAATTAAAGGAAAGAGAGCAGGAGAGAAAAATTACTGATTCAGATTTTGCTATGAGAAGAATTAAAGGAAAGAAACTATTTGTCCCTCAAGGTTCACTTGAAATTGATAGCTCAAACTTAAGCGCAAAAGAAGTTGCAAAAAAAATTGTTGAAAAAATGAATAGTAAAAAAGTAGTTGGAACTTCTATGATAGATAATTTAGCAACAGAGAGTATTTGTGATTAGTGAGGAGAAAGAGTATCGCCCTTGTGTTGGCATAATGTTATTTAACAAACAGGGAAATATTTTTATTGGAAAACGTTTTGATAGTGACTCTTATTGGCAGATGCCACAAGGAGGAGTTGATGAAGGTGAAGAGCTAGAGCAGGCAGCGCTACGTGAGCTATTGGAGGAAGTTGGTACTGATGAAGCAGAAGTTGTGGCTCAAAATAAAGAGTGGATATATTACAACTTACCCGAGGAAGTTATACCGATATGCTGGAATGGGAGATATTCTGGCCAAAAGCAAAGGTGGTTCTTAATGAAATTTTGTGGGAAGGATAAGGATATTAATATTAACTATACTGATCATCCAGAGTTCAAAGAGTGGCGTTGGCAAAATGTGGATGATTTGGTAGCCAGTGCTATACCGTTCAAAAAAGAAGTTTATAAAAAAGTGATAGAAGAGTTTTCTTCTATCATAAAAGGATCTATTTATGATAGTTGATTCTCATTGTCATCTAATTTATTTTTCTGATGATGAAATACCAAAGGTAATTTCAAGAGCAGAGCAAAATGGTGTGAGAATTTTGCATAACATATGTATAAGCATTAATGATATCCCTAAATTATTAAAAATCTCTTCATCCTATGATCAAGTCTACTGCTCCGTTGGTATACATCCGCTTGATACTACTGTGGAAAAAGGTGAGTGTATAAATGCTGATGAATTGATTGAATTTACTAAGGGCAAAAAGGTAATTAGTATCGGTGAAACCGGATTAGATTTTTATAAATCTGATAACAAAAGCAATCAAAAAAAAAGTTTTGCATCACACATAGAAGCGGCAAAAGTAACAGGGTTACCTTTAGTTATTCACACTAGAAGTGCTGATAGTGAGATGATTGATATGTTAAATTCAGAAATGAAGAAGGACGCTTTTAGTGGAGTAATGCATTGCTTTGCTTCTTCTAAAGAGCTTGCTTATAAGGCTATGGACTTGGGATTATACATTTCATTTTCTGGAATTATTACTTTTAAAAATGCGAACTTACTAAGAGAAATTGCACAAAATGTGCCACGTGAGCGTGTTTTAGTTGAAACTGATGCACCTTACCTGTCACCTGAGCCTTACAGAGGAAAAAAAAATGAACCAGCAATGGTGAAATACGTTGTGAATTGTTTAGCGAAATTATGGAATGAATCGCCAGAAGAAGTAGCAAAAATAACTACAAATAATTTTTTTAGACTGTTTTCGAAGCTTGAGCTCAAAGAAATTCTATAGGGCAATTAATTTAGCTGACAGAGCTCTTTTACTGCACTTACAGATTTATAAAACATCTCTTGTTCACTATCGTTCATTTTAACTTCTAGAACTTTCTCAACTCCATTTTTGCCAATAATAGTAGGAACACCAATGAATAAGTCTTTCACACCATATTCACCATTAAGATAAGCAGCGCATGGTAATATACGCCTTTTATCTTTTAAGTATGATTCTAGCATGCTTATGGCTGAAGATGCAGGAGCATAGTATGCAGATCCAGATTTAAGTAGATCAACTATTTCTTTTCCACCATTACGAGTGCGCTCAACTATTTCATCAACTTTTCCTCGCGTAATCACACCCATCTCAATGATTTGGGTAAGTGGAATGCCAGCAATTGAAGCATAATTGATTAGTGGTACCATAGTGTCACCATGTCCTCCAAGCACAAAAGCAGATACATCTTCGACAGAAATATTTAACTCACTTGCAAGAAAATAACGAAAACGAGCAGAGTCAAGCACTCCTGCCATACCAACAATCATATTAGTTGGCAGGCTTGAAGATTTGTATACTACTGAAACCATAGCATCTAAAGGATTGGTAACCACTATTACAAATGCGTTTGGAGAATGTTTTTTAATATTTTCCCCAACCTCTTTCATTACTGCAGCATTAGTTTGCAGAAGGTCATCTCTGCTCATTCCAGGTTTTCTGGCAATGCCAGCAGTTATTATAATTGCGTCAGAGTTTTTTATATCTTCATACCTATTTGTACCAGTAATATTGACATTAGATCGATCAATAGGAGATGATTCTGTAATGTCAAGTGCTTTACCTTGTGGTATTCCATCGCTTACATCAAGCAAAATAACATCTCCTAGCTCTCTTAGTGCAATCATATGGGCAAGAGTCCCACCGATATTTCCTGCACCAATCAAAGATATTTTTTTTCTTTGTGCTGTCATTTTCTACTCCTTTATATTTACTTTTGTGGCTTTACTAACTTCCCAAGGGGATAAGCTGTCAAACATACGAAAATCTTGTGGTAAGTCTATAGGATTATATACAACCTTTTTTGCCTCTATATCGTATCTTACTTCCTCGTAGCCAGTGAGAGGAAAATCTTTTAACATTGGATGACCTTTGAATCCATAATCCGTTAAAATCCTACGTAAATCTGGGTGATCAGAAAACTCTATTCCATACATATCAAATACTTCACGCTCAAACCACGAAGCTGCGTTAAATATCTTTGCTACACTTAGAGGTATATCACCTTCACATAACTGAAGCTTTATGTGCACTCTGATATTGTGTACAACGCTGAGCAAATTGTATATTAGCTCGAAACGTTTTTCTCTATCTGGGTAATCAACTCCAAAAACGTCAACTAATAATTCAAGCCTACACTTTTCATCATCACGTAGAAAGAGTAAGTGATTTTCAATGTCATTCAAAGCTGAATATATTACAATAGTGCCATCATTTTTCTGAATACATTCACATTTAGTCTTTTTTTGTATGTATTTTGCAGTTTTATCCATGCTATATATTTTTAGTTCGTTTTATTTTATTTTGTAGACATAGCATTCCATATAGCAACGCCTCAGCAGTTGGAGGGCATCCAGGAACATACACATCAACTGGCACAATTCTATCGCAACCACGGACTACTGAGTAAGAATAATGATAATAGCCACCGCCATTTGCACAACTTCCCATAGAGACGACGTATTTGGGATCTGCCATTTGATCATAAACTTTACGCAATGCTGCTGCCATTTTATTAGTTAACGTGCCAGCAACAATCATAACATCTGCTTGCCTTGGGCTTGCACGAAAGATTATGCCATATCTATCAAGATCATAACGACTGGATGCAGTGTGCATCATCTCTACTGCGCAACATGCAAGACCAAATGTCATTGGCCACAATGAACCAGACCTTGCCCAGTTCATTATATAATCTATTAAATCGCCAAATTTAGTGATAAGAAAACCTTCTTTTTTGTAACGATTCCAGTCGCCATTAGATAAATTTATTCCCATTCCAACGCACCTTTACACCACTCATAAAGAAAGCCTATAGTAAGTATTGCAAGGAATATCATCATAGACCAAAATCCGCAATAGCTTATTTTAGATAAAGAAACGGCCCAAGGGAAAAGAAAAGCAATTTCTAAATCGAATATTATGAACAATATTGCAACTAAGTAAAATTTTATGTCGAAACTTTTTCTGGCTCTTGATAAAGGATTAAAGCCACACTCATATGTAGAAAGCTTTTCACCATCTGGGTTACTGACTGCAAGAAACATAGGTAATACACCTAAAGTAAAGGATACTACAATTGATACACAGATAAAAATTAATATGGTTAAATATTCACTCATTTAAAAAACATATAACACTATGAATTTACATGCTTTCCTAATCTTTTACCACCTAAAATATGTATGTGAAAGTGCGGTATAACTTGCTCTCCATCTTTACCGTGATTAGTAACTAATCTATATCCTGTTTTTTCTAAGTTATATTTATGTGCTATTTCTCTAACAGTTTTAAAAAAACTTACTATTTCCTCTTCGGAAGCTTTCAGAACAAAATCATCGTATGAAACGTATTGAGCTTTTGGTATAACTAGAATATGAACTGGTGCATCAGGATACTTATCACGAAAAGCCAGCACATTTTCATTTTTATGTATTTCCTCATAAGACAACTCACCTCTTAATATCTTAGCAAAGATATTAGTGTCATCATAAGCTGTACTACCCATACTTTATTAAATTCCTGGTCCTCTTCTATTTTGCTTATGATTTGGTGTAGAAGGTGGGCTTATTGCTGCTTCGCTAGAAGCATCTTCAAGACTTGAAACGTCGTCTTTTAGCTGTATATCTTGTCCACGCAAAATTGACCCATAGTCCATTTGGTGTCTTTTTGAAAAAGTTTCTATTCTATTTGCCCTTCTTGCAGCAATAACTTCTGGTTGTAAATGATACATATCTCCAGGAACAGTTAGGCTATGATACCTTTCCTCTATTTGAACTTCTTTCATAACACTCTCCATAATTTATTTCCCCCTACCTCTTATGCTTTCGCAACTTTCAAAATCTTGTTTAATAGCTTTTTGCCAATTATTTAAAATTTTCTCTGATGACTTTTCTTTATCCATAGGCCTTACAACTTCCTGTGACTTCTGCTTTTTACTATCATATCCACTATACAACTTTTCTGCAATACCATACAGCAATTTCCGATCTGTGTGAACTTTAAACTCTCCACCAGTAATTTTTGCCAAATTTTTAAGATCACAATCAATCTTATTATAAATTCCTTCAAGAGCGTACTTTTTCATTACTTTTTCATCCATACCTAGATTTTTATCTTTTATTTCTTGGATAATTTTTTCAACATCAACTTCAATTACAATTTTGTTTTCTTCTCTAAAAATAGTTATATTGGGCAGATCTTCCCTTATTTCATCTAATTTCTCTGGACTCAAGTAAGGTATATCCCCCGTTAAAGTTCTTGACGCTAAAAAACTTACCTTACCTTTTTCTTGTTTTGTTATTTGTATGCCGAGGTACTTACTAGCTTCTGTGGTTTTTATAGGTGGGTCATATTTCTCTTCTTCTTTAGGTAAATCACTCACAGCGTTTTTTAATGAAACTTTAGCATCATGCTTCATTTCATCAATTGAAGCAAACGGTTTCTTTATAGGATAAATAAGTGCTTTAGGCACAAGAAAAAACACGCCTTTTATCTTAGCCAAAATAGACTTTTTATTTGACTCATCTTTTGCCATACATACCTCCAAGTCACTTTCTACAATCAGATAGTAAAACACACTCAATTATAGACGAAAATATTTAAGCTTGTATATCTATTATAAGATGAAATTATAGAAATAGCAATCATTATTTGTACATTACCAAAGTATGTAGTATTTTTGCTGCTTTTCTTGTTCAAATTACCTTTAAAGATAAATTATGTTAAAATGGAACGCAAATAATATTATAGATGCTACTGGCGGAAGAGGGGAGGGTGTTTGTAATTCGGTGTATAGCTCAAATATTTCAACGGATACAAGAAGCATAAAAAAAGGTGATTTATTTATTGCTCTCAAGGGAAAGAAATTTGATGGGCATGATTTTCTACATGAAGCATTTTTAAAAGGAGCTGTTGCTGCGGTAGTAAGCGAAGATAAATATAGAAATTTTCCTCTAATTATTGTGCAAGATACTCTAAAAGCTTTGCATAATATGGCATCATATTACATTAGAAATATTCTTGTTAATGCTAAAGTTATCACAATTACAGGTAGTGTTGGGAAAACCACTACAAAAGATATGCTTAACACTGTTTTGTTGCATTATGGAGTATCTCATGTAAATGAAGGTAACTTGAATAATAATATAGGATTGCCTTTTACGATTCTAAAAGCGCCAGAAGACTGCCAGTATTTAATCCTTGAAATAGGAATGAGTAGAGCTGGTGAAATAAAAGAGTTATCGAAGATTAGCAATCCGGATATTGCAGTTATTACCAACATTGAACCTGCGCATGTTGAAAACTTTTCATCTCTACTTGATATTGCGCAAGCGAAATTAGAAATTCTACATGGTATGAAAAATAATGGTACTTTGGTTTTGAATAAGGATAATGAACATTATGATTATCTCTTATCAAATGCTAACAGAAATGTAGTAAGCTTTGGTAAGAATGAAAGTGCTACTGTTTGTTTGTTAGAACTAATAAGAGACGATAACGGTCTAAATTTAAAAATCAAACTGAACAGTGGTCAAATTATGAACTGTAATTTACCTGTAAAAGGCGAACATTTTGCATACTCTGCATTAGTTGTTACAGCAGTTTTGCAAAGTCTCGAACTTGATTTATCTAAATTACCACTAGCACTTGAGAATTTTACTGTAACAGAAGGTAGAGGTAATGTTCATCAAGCTAAATACAATGGAAAATTAGTACATTTGATTAACGACTCCTATAATGCTAACCCTACTTCAATGAAGGCTGCAATAAGAACTTTAGGTACATATTCTAATTTAAGAAAAGTGGCACTACTTGGCGATATGTTAGGACTTGGTAATGAAAGCATAGTATTTCATACAGAATTGCTTGACTCTATAGTAGAACAAAATGTGAATAAAGTTCATACAGTTGGTAAATTTATGTTAGAATTGAATAAACTTTTACCGGAGAATATAAAAGGCATGCATTTCGATGATTCTAACCAATTGAAAAGTAATTTAGCTAATATTGTTCAAGGTAATGATGTAATTTTAGTTAAAGGTTCTCATGGAATGAGAATGGACCTTATAGTGCAGGAATTCACAATAGAATATTAAATAAAACTATTGTATTAATTTAAAGTTAAGTTATTGGAAGTTTTAACTGTGATAAAACGTATAATTATTTTTGGTGGAACGGGATTTATAGGAAAACACATCGTAAGACGCTTGGCAGCGGCGGGGTATTTAATAAGAATATTTACTCGTGATCAGGAAAAAGCTGCTTGTCTGAAGTTATGTGGAAATTTAGGACAAATATCAATAATTGAAGGAGATTTTTTTAATGAAAGATCAATTTTAGAAAGTATGGAGGGGTGTGATGTTGTTATAAATTTAGTAGGAATATTATATGAAAAAAGAAAATACGATTTCTATGACGTTCATGTTAGAGTAGCTGAAAGAATAGCAAAAGCTGCGCAAATAAAAAGTGTATACATGATGATACATTTTTCTGCCATGGGAATAGAAAATAGTAAGCTGTCAAGATACGCCCACAGTAAATTAGAAGGTGAAAAAGCTGTAACTTCAGCATTTCAGGGAGCAATAATAATTAAGCCAAGTCTTGTATTCGGTAAAGAAGATAGTTTCTTCAATAAATTTGCAAGATTAGCAACAATTCTTCCTTTTTTGCCGTTAATCGGTAGTGGAATAACGAAGTTTCAGCCGATATGTGTAACAAACTTAGCTGAAGTGGTATACCGTATTATCAGCTTTAATAAGCAAGATAAAAAAATTTATAATATAGGTGGACCAAAAGTTTACTCTTTTAAAAGCTTATTAAAGTTTATTCTGAATGTGACTAACAGAAAGTGTCTACTGATCAATGTACCTTTTCCAATGGCAAGATTGATAGCCTTTTTCTTAGAAAGTAAAGTTGTTTCTGTACTGTTAAAACCTATAACCGGAGATGCAAGCCCTATACTTACTCGAGATCAGGTGAAAGTTATGATGAGTAGTTCAATCGAAAAGTCAGATGATCTCGGAACAATGAAAATTAGACCACTAGCAATTGAAAATGTGGTACCAGAATACTTGAAAATTTATAGAAAGCATTGATAGAAGAATGTGCCCGGTAGGATTCGAACCTACGACCCACAGCTTAGAAGGCTGTTGCTCTATCCAACTGAGCTACGGGCACACATCATATATAAAATGCTTCTTAGTACACGTGAAGTCAAGTATTTCTTGTGAATATAATGTTTGTGATAATATCTCAAAACTTTGTCAGTACAGCATGTAACGATAAAACTGAGAAAAAAGAAGCGTGGGTAATAGGAAGTCTAATAGCGCAGTAACACAGAACCCCAGGTCAGGCCTGCACCTATTGAAATCAGCAGTACCAGATTTCCTGATTTTATTTTTGATTCTTGTATTGCATAGTCTAAGGCCAGTGGAATTGATGCTGCTGAGGTGTTTGCATGCTTATCAACGGTATTAATCACTTTCTCTATAGGAAAATCTAATTTCTTTACTACTGCTTCAATAATACGAATGTTTGCTTGATGGGGAATTAACCAGTCAATATCAATGATTTTCAAATTATTGCATTTCAGAGTTTCCTCTACTGAGGCTGTTAACTTATCCACTGCATGTTTAAACACTTCTCTTCCATTCATAAGTATCTTTCCAGAATCACGAGTAGAGGATACCCCTCCGTTCGTACATAGTATGTCCACATTGCCATCAGAGTGTAAGTTTGTTGATATGATGCCGCTGCTACCCATTTCTGATTTTATTATCACTGCACCAGCACTATCACCAAAGAGTACACAAGTTGACCTATCTTCCCAGTCAACAATCCTAGACATTATTTCAGCACCAATAACGAGCGCATATTTTATTCTATTGTGAGATTTTATGAGCGAATCAGCAACTGTAACTGCATATATAAAACCAGAGCATGCTGCTTGTACATCAAAAGAAAATGCATTTTTACATTTTAACTTACTTTGTACAATCGTTGCACAGCTAGGCAAAGTTTTGTCAGGTGTTGTTGTTGCAACTATGATCAAACCAATTTCATCTATTGAAATTTTCGCTTTTTCTATAGCATTTTTTGCTGCATTAACAGCTAAATCTGACGTTAGTTCTCCTTCATCTGCTATATGTCTTTGAACTATTCCTGTTCTTTGCCGTATCCATTCATCGTTTGTTTCAACTATCAATGCAATTTCGTTATTACTCAAAATTTTTTTTGGTAGGTAAGAACCAGTGCTCAATATGAAACTTTTACTCAATATGACTTACCCCGTTAATTATCTTCTGGTTCAAATTTTCACTGATTGCATTTACTGCAAATTTTATAGCGTGAGCAAAAGAAATAGCATCAGAATTTCCGTGGCTCTTTATAATGATACCATTTAGCCCTAAAAACATAGCTCCACTTCTAATTTTAGGATTAAAACGCTCTAATGCTTTATTTAGCTTGGGTTTTAACAATATGCCGACAAGCATTTTTGTCATCCATGAATTAAATACTTCCTGTTTTATTAGACTGATAAAAGTACCAGCAGTTGCCTCAGCTGTCTTGAGCATTACATTACCAACAAAACCATCAGCAACAATTACGTCTATATTACCATCTAAAAATTCACTTGCCTCTATATATCCTTTGAAGTTAATACTTGGAGCATTTTTGAGTAACTCAAAAGCTCCTCTTACTGAGTCAGTACCTTTCACTTCCTCTGTACCAATGTTTAGCAAAGCGACTTCAGGATTTTCAACTTTTAATGCTATTTTTGCAAATATACTCCCCATTAATGCAAATTGAAATAATGAGTCAGTATTACAGTCAACATTTGCACCAAGATCAAGCAATGCAAAGCTTTTTGTCTTAGTTGGACAGACAGATGCAATAGCAGGACGATAGATATTGGGTAATGTTCCTAAAATAAATCTGGAGATAGCCATCAATGCTCCAGTGTTGCCTGAAGACACCATCCCAAAAGCTTTACCTTTTTTCACTGCTTCAACAGCTGCCTTCATACTTGAATCTTTGCGATGTCTAAGTGCAAAAGAGGGTTTATCATTTGGAAGAACATTATCAGAGCAATGGGTAAATTCGGAGTTATCGCTTACTTTTTTGTATTTTGAAAGCAAAGGAGATATTTCTTTCTGATCTCCATAAATATGAAAAAAAACTTCAACACCTAGGTCAACAAGATTATCCAAGAAAAAACTAGCACCTTGAATTACGGAAAGAGGTGCAAAATCCCCTCCCATAGCATCAAGTGCGATAACTATGTTGTTGTTGACCGTGGGTAACATATCATGAGTTACTCCGCCTTTTGTTTAATGAAAACACGTTTTCCTTTGTAACTATTGTCAACTGCTATGTTGTGAGGCAACATGAATTCTCCAGTTGTTGCACATACTACAATATTCTTAGGCTTAATAGCATGATGAGAACGATGCATATTACGCCTTGACTTTGACTTTTTTCTCTTCGGAACTGCCAAAACTTACTCCAATTCAATTATATAACACAATTTATTAGTAGCATGTTTTTTACAAGGAGTAAATAGCAAAATAAATAAGGTTTTCTTATACAATTCAGTCTTATAAACTTAAACTCAAGCATTTTGATCAAAGTATATTGAACTTAAGACATATCTTGACTATACTCTGGCGAAGTTAATAAAAATTTTAATAAAATCAGTAAAACTAATTTTAGCTAAGATAAATGTAAAGTGAGTTCCTTTAATATAGACAGCGTTAGAATAATCGGTAGATGCTTTATGAACTTTCTGTTGAGGATTGGTAACGCATTTGTATTTTTTATTCAATCTCTATACCACTGCTTTATTCCTCCATATTATTTTAGCAATGTGGCAAGACAAATTATAGAGATAGGCTTTTTCTCTTTGCCAATTGTTGGGCTCACTGGAGTTTTTATAGGAGCAGTGATAGTTTTACAGAGTAGCTTAAGTGGTATATTGATTAATCAAGAACAAGTAGTACCTAAACTTGTTACGATCACTATCATTAAAGAGTTAGGGCCAGTTTTGATCAGCTTAATAATGGTAGGAAAGGTTGGGTCCTCAATTGCAGCAGAAATTGGCACGATGCGCATCACTGAACAAATAGATGCACTTACAACTTTGGACATCAATCCTTTCAAATATTTAATTGTACCAAGAATTCTAGCGTCAGTTATAGTATTTCCAATACTTACAGTATGTGCAGATCTAATAGGAATATTTGGAGGGTATGTCACCGCAGTCTTTGAATTTAACCACAATTTAAATATATACATAAAATATACAGCTCAATTCTTTAATATGTACGATTTTATTGTTGGGCTAATGAAAGCGACTGCTTTTGGAGCCATAATTTCTGTTTCAAGTTGTTATTACGGTTACCATTGTAGGGAAGGTGCACGAGGAGTAGGTATTGCAACAACATCAACTGTTGTTATATCCTCTATATTGATAATTTTAGCAAATTACTTAATTACTTTAATACATGCATAGCCCCATAATATCAATATTGAATATAAGCTTATCCTTTGATGATAGAACGATATTAAACAACATAACTTTCAATATATCGAAAGGAGAATCATTAGTCATACTTGGCGGCTCAGGAAGTGGTAAATCTGTATTAACAAAAATAATTATTGGATTACTGACACCAGACTCAGGGTCTATTAAAATAAATAGTAAAAGCAAAAATAAATTTGGAGTCTTATTTCAAAATTCCGCTTTGTTTGACTACGTTACAGTGTGGGAAAATATATCTTTTAATTATAAAAAACGCTTTAATATCAGCATAAAGGAGGCAAAACGCCTAGCAATTGAGAAGTTAAATGATGTTGGGCTGGAAGAAAACATAGCAGAAATGTTTCCAGTAGAACTATCAGGTGGAATGAAGAAAAGAGTGGCACTTGCAAGAGCAATTGCACACAACCCAGAAATTATTGTATTGGATGAGCCAACTTCAGGATTAGACCCAATCATGTCAGATGTAGTAAACGAGATAATAATAAAATTATCTCAAGATCTTCGTCCTACAATTATCACGATTACACATGATATTCATAGTGCATTTAAAATAGCTGACAAAATAGCAGTATTATATGAAGGGGAGATCATTTCTCACGGAACTGTTCAGGAAATACAAAATACTAACAACGAATATATAAAAAAGTTCATTTATTGTATATAGCTACAGGTTTACAAACGATATTATGAATGCTGTAACTAGCCTAACTTGAGATATCGATAACCTTCGGTCTGTTACTAGTGTAGTGCTACGGTGGTATAGTGTGTTAGCTATAAAACAGCGCATTAAATATAGATAAAGTAACTTGTATCAATTTTGATTATCATGCCAATTCCAACTGAAGAAATTTATTGAATTTATTACTTCACGCTAAAATAATATACTTTACTATTCAACAGCAATTACAACTGATGATTTGTCTCATTCCACTACCTGCTGACTTACTTTCTGCTTAGCATATCCATCAAATCAGATTCTTTGAGTTTACTATGGTCAACTTTACTGAACTTATTTACCATAGAGCTCATTTGATTATACTGCTTAATTAGAAGATTAATGTCAGTTACAGTTGTTCCGGACCCCTTAGAAATTCTAAGTCTTCTTTTGCCATTTAAAATATCTGGATTTTGCCTTTCTTTTTCAGTCATTGAGTTTATGATGGCTATATATTTTTTCACTTTATTGTCATCTGGCACACTGCTACTTAGCTTTTTTGTAAATGAACTAGGAATGAATTTCATTATGTTGCTAATGCCATCCATTTTACTCAGAGTTTTTAACATTCCCACTAGGTCGTTTAGGTCGAATTTACCTTTTTTCACTTTCTTTTGTAACTTATCAATTTCTTCCTGACCAACAATCTCAGCAGCTTTTTCAACCAATGAGACAACATCACCCATGCTAAGTATCCTTTTTGCAATTCTATCGGGATAAAAATCATCGAGGTCACTTAATTTTTCACCACAAGCAATAAATTTAATTGGACAATCGGCGATCATTTTCATAGAAAGAGCAGCACCACCACGTGCATCACCATCAACACGGGTGAGAATAATGCCGGTTACACCTATTACCTCATTGAATGATTTGGCAATGTTGACCGCATCCTGGCCTATCATTGCGTCGGCTACTAAAATAACTTCTGCAGGTGAAGCTATTTCCTTTACGGCTTTCAACTCATTCATCATATTATTGTCAATATGAAGCCTGCCTGCGGTGTCTAGTATTAATACATCATAATTATCGTTCTTTGCTGCTGCCAGTGCCCTTTTTGTAATTGCAATAGGCTCCTCATTTATTACTATAGATAAAGTTTGTACGTCTATCTGTTTACCCAGCACCTCAAGTTGTTTCTGGGCAGCCGGCCTATAAATGTCTAAAGAGGCAAGCATCACTTTTTTCTTTTGCTTTTTTAGCTTTAAAGCAAGCTTTCCTGAGGTAGTTGTTTTACCTGCACCTTGTAAGCCCACCATCATAATCACAGCAGGGGGTTTAACTGCTAGATTTAAGTCACTTTTCTCTGATCCGAGAACTGCAACTAAATTATCCTGCACAATTTTAATTATCATTTGTGCTGGAGAAACACTTTTTATGACTTTTTCCCCAATCACTTTATCTTTAATGTCGTTGATGAATTTTTTTGCAACTTCAAGTGAAACGTCAGCTTCAATTAAAGCTATACGTATTTCACGCATGGCAAGATTAAAATCATCTTCAGAAATGATCGACTTTCCTCTCAGTTTACTAAATACAGAATTTAAACTTTCAGTTAACGATTTAAACATAATAGCATTAGTAGAATACTCATTAAAAAGAGAGAAGAAGCTGAAACAAAACTTACTGAGTTATAACTTAGCACTTCTTTAAGCTTAGTAATATTATTAAAGTATAAATTAGTAAGTGAATTAGTCAAGTTTTGCAGTACGTTGGCAGACATTTCTCTCACTTTAAAGACCAATTGATTGAACAGCAAGACAATATAGGGTACGAAAGCTCTAAAAATCCAATCAATATCCATTTTAAAATTTATTCTTGGGTAAAATAACTTGCGTAAAGGAATAAACAATAAAGTGGTACATAATAACAAATTAAATTGCGACAAAATATTTTTTGTGTTGTACACAAAATCGAAAATCGAAGGGTTATTGTAAATAGGCAAGTAAGGGTTGCCAGCAATTATACATATGAATGCTAAAATAATCATTGTTATTCTACCTTCTTTCCCTTCTGAAGGTTTGGACTTGCTTTTAGCGATAAATATGTAATAGAAAAACTTGAGCCCCACGCTTAAATAAAGCAGTAAATTTAGAATCTTGTATAAATTTTTATACACTTCTAAATTAGCACCACTTGCTTCAATCTCGGCTGTAATGTATGATTTGCTAATAAATCCAACGGTTCCAGGAAATGCAGCCACTGTGAATATCGCAATTATAGAACACATGCCTTCGACTGACATCAATTTACCCACTCCATTAAAACTAATTGTTTTTGTCCGCGAAATAATCGCATTGCTAACCACAAACAATAATGATTGATAAACAAGAGAGAAAATTATGTGTAGCATCAAAATTGGTGTTGCCTTTTCCGAAGGGCTGAGTAAACCTCCTGCAATAATCAGCAAGCCCATTTGTCCTACAACATTATAGCATAGAAATCTACGAATATTTTGCTCAAGAGAAGCAAATATAATGCTGTAAATTACAGTGATGGCGCCTACAAGTGCTAATATTTCAGTACAATCTTGCCATAGGGTGTAAGTGTGTAAAAGCATCACTAAAAAAGAGACTTTAGTGGTAAATAAAGAGAGATATGTAGTGCCATGTAGTGATGCAGCAGGATATGCATCAACAACCCAAAACGAAAAAGGAAAACAAGCGCAGTTTATCAATAAACCCAAAATTATCAGGTTAGTGCTTTGAAGTGCCAATCCTGCTGTCAATATAACTCCAACCAAAAAGTGTACACAAGCGTACCTTATTGCAGATCCACTATCTCTACAGCTAGCTGCGATAATAAAAAATGCACTGATGGTCATTAATTCAAAGAATATTATAACCAACATTATCTGCTTGGATAAAATTGCACAGAGTGAGCAGGTAGTATAAGCAAAAAAAGATAGCATCTCTGAAAAAGTCAAATTTTGTGTTGGTAGAACAGCTAAAAATGCAACTGATAAAAAAGATATTAGTACGATACGAAAAGATAAATCAAAATTTAGAACTGGATGAGAGCAATTCAGTGTAGTACCTAAATTTTCAGGTAATATTAGGACTATCACTATTAATGTAGTCAATAGAAATAGCAATAAAAATTTATAAAGTTGCACAATGATGTAAAACAGTATGGTTTATGCTACCTCAACATACAAATAAAATCAATTTGCATATTAACCACTAGTTAAGCTAATTACCATATAATTATATCAGGGTTTAGAAGGTTATAGAGAAACCGGTCAGATTAGGTTTTTAATCTAATCTGACCGATAGCTTTAATAGTGAGGTAAGCTTTAATATAGCACTCCTAATTCACAGTGCTACACTCGTGCATAATTTATTTTTAATTTGTGCACGAGCGTTAGTAAATTATTTACTTTTTGAAATAAAATTTGGCATCAATTCAATATCCAGAACTTCAGTAAGTCTGCTAGTTGAGAGTGATTTACTTTCTTTGTTTTAAGTATCTGCATAAATCTAATGGAGCTGCCAGTTTTCAATGCACTCATTCGACTTTTATGCTCTTCGCAATATTTGATTCTATTAAAGAATTCTTTGCTAATCTAGTCTTTAACGCTTTTTTTTAGATACCGCCGCGGTGTCTCAGCATAGATTCCGCTAACACGTAGCGGAATCTTAAATTGTTTTAGCTATAGATCCCTGTATCAAGTACTGTAATGACGGCATTCGAGTAGCGGACACTTGAATCAAGAAAGCTCTTTAGTAGCTGTATAATGAAAATTAGATCATAAAATCCTCTGACAGCACATTCTGTGTTTTACCGTCATCCATAACTGTGTAATCAATATTATATTTATCGAATTCATTGCGCATCCTAGTTAAATGTCCTTTATCATGATCCGAAAGAACACTTACGTAGCTAAAGCTATCATTAAAAAGATCATTATAAATTACTGGAGATTGAACTGTGTAGGATGTTGTACACTCATCTTGACCGTTATTATCTTTACAAAGGGACATTTTTCCTGTTTTGCCAGTATCATCTTTAGTAGAAATAAGAAATTTCATACCTACGTCTTCGTTTTTTGCTATAAACTCCTTACACTTTCTACTTTTTGCAGAACATGGTCCTATAGCTATAGAGTAGCTTTCTTTTGGAAGTGTGAATATTAACTGATGTGTCATAATACTACCTTAATAAAAATCATTATCATAGTATAGATTTATTAATAAATAATATACATTATGGTATAATTAGTACAAAATAGGTTTAACCAATCTCAGTAGGACTGCCAGTTGGACCCATAAGAATTATTTGTTCACCTTTTTTAAAACATTTACATAAATTAGTGGAACCGCCAGTTTCAAGCACAATAGTGGAAATAAATCCTTTTTTTTTGTCTACTTCAGTGCCGGTTACTGCTATACCTTCCATAGTGAGGTGAGTTTTTCTGCTATTGGTTTCAAAATTTTGCAACCTAAAGAATTGTCCAGGTTTAAAATTCTTTGCCGCAAGTGGTGCTTTGATCACTATTTCCACAACTTTGTCTGTTAAATATTGAACTTTTATAACCTTTGCAGTGAATTGCTCTTTGATTCTATTAAAGAATTCTTTGTTAGCTTGACGGAACAGCGTCACTCCAGCGCGTGACGCTGGCTGATTAGATGTTTGGATCACTCCACTCAAAAGCTGAGAAATAATAGGGTAGCCGTTCTTAGCACTTGCCATAGCTTTCACGACGCTGCCGCTATACGAAGGGTGAAGATCACCAAAAAAGCTGATTGTTTTATTGCCTTGCTTATACACTAATATTCTATCTTTATTTTGCATTTTAGGAGAAAATATTGGGTCTATTTCTTTTCCTGATGAATTCAAATGAGTAAAATACCCATTACTTAATTTAAAATGCTTTTTATCTTCTGTTGCAATAACTGTATTTGGCTCAGTACCTGCTGCTATAAAAATAGAACGTGCTTTTATACGTTTGATTTCGCCGGATTTTGTGTCTATCAGTTTTATTGACTCAGCATGGTTATATTTATCTGTCACAACTTCAACTGGCTCTAAGTTTTCAATGAAGTAGATTCCTTCTGACAATGCATTTTGCACCTCTTCGCTATTTAATCGATAGCTCGGTGAATCTTTTAGCTCTTTTCTGTATATAATTTTCACTCCCCCGAAGCTCTTAGTTAGTTCCAATATTTTTGCTTCTCTATTCTCTTTTTTTGCTAACTCTTGCTCTGCTTGGATCAATTTTGCGTGCGATATAAGCTCATTTGCAATTTCATATTCTTCTTCCGTCCAATCTTTTTCAACATATTTCTTTCCATACTTATCAACTAATATCTCATAACGAAGAAGAAATTTTTCTACTTGAATTGGATAATATGCTAAAGCTTCAGTGGCAGTATCAATTGCAGTGAGTCCTGCACCTATGACAACTATCGGCATGCGAACTTGCAGATTTGCTATGGAGTCGAACTTAAGAGCACCGGTAAGTTGTAATGACATCAGAAAATCAGATGCCATGCGCACTCCGCGAGCCAGCATATTCTTTATTTTGATCATTCGCGGCTTGCCAGAGCCAAGTGCTAGTGCGATGTGATCAAAACCCAAGTTGAAGGCATCATCAACATTAATCGTGCCATCAAAACGAATGCCTCCATAAAGTGCGAAATTCTCACGCCTTTCCAGTAGTAATCTAATAATCTTTAAGTAATTTTTATCCCATCGGGAAGTAATGCCATATTCTGCCACCCCACCAAACCCATCTGCCATGCGTTCACTCAATTTTTCGTGTTTGAAATCTTTAATTAGCTGAAAATTATCGATCAAAGGTTCAATCTTTAGTCCATCAATGGCGATAACGTTATGCCCATCGTTTAATAAATGATGAGCTAAATTAAAACCCGCAGGACCAAGTCCTACAACTAGAACGTTTTTTCCAGTATTTTCTTTTGGCAATGGACGCTGAAAATTTAAAGGATTCCAACGGCTAAGCAGAGAATATATTTCAAATCCGTACGGCAAATTGAGTACGTCGTCCAAAATCCTTGTTTCAACCACTGGCACATTTACAGGTTCTTGTTTCTGATATATGCATGAGTTTATGCAATCATTGCATATTCTATTCCCAGTAGCTGCACATAATGGGTTATCTATCATCACAATTGCAAGACTTGCTATGCTATATCCTTCGCTTTTTACCAGATTCATTTCTGATATTTTCTGCTCTAGTGGGCAGCCGTGCAGCTCAACTCTAAGTGGAGACTTTTTGAAAGTGTTGTCATCATTGATTAGCCCCTTTGAGCAGCTGTCCTTACTTTGCTTATGACAAAATATGCAGTAGTGAGCATTATCTAGTGCTTTATTCAAACTCACCTTTTTGCTTGTTAGATCAAAACCATATCTTCTTTTCACCTCATTTGAATACAGAACCTCAACCTCGTCTACTTCTTTTTTCAAGAATGATACGAGATTTTCGTAATCAATTTTCTTATGTATGCTAAATAGTATACTCTGTTTATTTTTTACTCTCCAAACTGCATATTGAGCCGCAAGTTCTATTTCTTCTTTGTGATCCTCTTTATTTTCAAGCCAACTCATTACCTGCTCAGAAAAGTTTTTTTCTGTTGTCGGTAAAGTAATGAAACTATTTAATTTGTTAGTGACATAATCAATATTTGCTACATCAGTGTATTTCTTCAATGCATAACGCTGAACAAATAATCTTTTGCATCTGTATATTACAGCAAAGTCATTGTGTTTTTCCTTTAACTCTTCTACTTCTTTTTCAATATTGAAAAATTTTGCAATAAATTCATCAAGTAAATGTGAGAGATCCATTATTAACTGGCTATTACAACCATCTTTCATCCAAGCTGGAATCCATCCTTCTTGTTTTCTGGATCCCAGTGTCAAGCACTGGGATGAACACTGGGATGACATCGAAGAAGAAGCTGCTTTTTCTCTTGCTTCAACTAATGAATAAAACAAGCTTTCATCGCACGATTTTATGTAATCCAAAAACGCCTTATCTAACTTTATTAATTCATTACGAGTGTATAAGTTTGAAAATGAGACTTTGAAATTCAGTTGCATCTTTATACTATACAGTGTACATACTGTTTCTTATAGATGAAGATTTTATTTATCTTGCAGTTTTGCTAAGATTGTTGCTCCTGCAACCTCTTCTTTTCCAACAGATGCAACACACTTAAATTTGTATACACCTAAACGCAAACCTTCAAAGTTAGATTGAAGAATTAAGGTATCTCCTGGAGTGACTGGCTTTCTGAATTTTGCGTTTTCAATGGACATAAAGTATACAACTTTATTTTCTACTGTTTTTTTACCGAGAACACATATAGCAGATGCTTGAGCTAAAGACTCAATTATCAAAACTCCTGGCATTATCGGATGGCCAGGAAAATGACCAATAAAAAATTGCTCGTTGAAAGTCACGTTTTTAATTGCTTTTATACTCATACCAGGATCGCATTCTATGACCCTATCTACTAAGAGAAAAGGATAAGAATGTGGTAGTATTTTTATAATATCATTGATATTACATTGCATAAGTCTATTCAATGTTTTGCAAAGCAAATTCGGGTATTTCCTTGTTTACATTTTTTAATACTACATCCGATAAATCTACTTCATCCATAGAGTATAAAACTTGATTCTTTTTTGAAATAAATAGTACCAAATCTATGTTGTTTTTTTCTGCTGTTCTTTTAGCAACTTCTTTTATCTTGTTAAAGACACTTTCTACTGCTTCTCTATAATTTTCTTCTAAATGTGACATTTTCTTAGCGTAATTATCCCTAACACTTACAGTATGCTTACTAAATTGTTCTGTCTTTTCTTTTTTTGCTTCTTCTGACAAAAGGTCAAATTCTTCTTTCGATGGCTTAAATTTTTCTAACTCATTTTCAAATTCCTTCTGTAATCTAGAATTCTGCTCCTTTATTTGTTGTTGTATATTTTGCAGAGCCAGAGATTCATTGATAACCTTATCACTATCAATAATGGCAGCCTTTGTATTAAGCGTGCTCTGAGGTTGATACCCTACAAACTTATACCCCACAAATAAGGAAATAATTAAGGCAATAACTGATGTAAATAACTGTATATATTTCATTTAAATCCCCGCTTCAATAGAAATTTTAACGTTTGTCGATGGTATTATGTCATAAGCTTCCTTTACTAAAGGAAACCCAAAATCTAATCTAATTCTACCAAAAGGAGAAGGCATTGAAAAGCCAAAACCTGGTGATACTCTTATAAGCTTACTATCGTAATATTTCCCACTATATCCCTTCTTTTCATCTAAACCAAAAAGTGTTGCATAGTCAACAAATAGTGAGCCTTTGATACCAGCATAGTCGTATAATTTAGATAGTGGAAAATCTACTTGCTGTGTTAAATTAAAATAAGTTTTGCCTCCCAATGAGCTTTGATTTTTGTCTTCTGCTCTTGGTCCAATGCCGGAAAGGTCAAATCCTCTAATCTCATTGCCACCTTTAAAGAAGTGCTGGCCAATGTTTAGATCTTCATCGGTATAAGAAACAATATGACCTGCTGCTACTTTAAAGCGCAGTGTTATATCATCATCAATTTTGCTTAATATAGGATGTGTATAAAAAGATAAGAATTCAGATTTTAGGAAATTTACATTTCCCCATAATCCTGAAATATCCTGACTTAAACGCAATAAATATCCCTCTTTAGGAGTATAGAGGTTATCCAGTTTATTGTACGCTAACGTGTATCCCACTGATGAAACCTGATACTCACCTTCTTGATCTCTTATTATCTCAGAGATATCCTCATCTTTTCCACCCTTATTGTCCATGTGTATGTGATTATACTTATAAGAATATTGAAAGGAATTGGTTAGATTTTCTGAGATTTTATATGATACTTTTGCTATTCCTCCCCAGTTGCAGGTATCGAAAGTAGTGTTTGGTTTGTCTTGTTTTTCATAAAAAACACCCATGCCTAGTGAAGTATCAGAGTCGTTAAAATTATTTTCAACAGCGTCTATACTAGTAGAAAGAACATATTGACTTTTTTCAAGAGCAAAAGATACTTCTTTACCACTACCAAATAAATTACGATCTGTGAAATCGGTTTTAACAAATACTCCACCAGGAAGAGACATACCACCTGTTAAAGATAACGAGGCAGTTCTTTTTTCTTTAACATTTAAATCAAGATTCACTGCATTGTCATCCACTATATAACTATTTATTTTTACTGTTTCAAAAAAATCGCTATATATAAGTTTTCTACGTGATTTTTGAATCTCAGATGTGTTATATGCGTCGCCTTCTGCCATGCTAAGTTTTCTTCTAATTACTTTATCTAAAGTGCGGTCATTGCCATCAATAGTAATTTGGTTTATATAAATCTTTTTACCTGGTAGCACTTTGTAAGTTACATCCACAATATTGTTATGTTGTGTATATTCTGGATTAACTTTTGCAAATATATATCCTTTTTCGTTTAAATGTTTACTTATTTTTTCTGCTGTATTGTTAATTTTAACTCTATTAAATATTTGATTATTTTCCTCTTTGATAAATTCTAATATTTCTTCCCTTAAACTTAAATCCTTAATCTCAGTTTCAATATCAACTTCATTATTTCCAAATAAGTATTGCTGCTTTTCATCAATCAAAAAAGTTAACTCTATTTGGTTATTATTATCAACCTCAACAATTGGTTGGATATTATTTTGAATATATCCCTTAGATGAATAGAAGCGATCAAGCAGTTCTGTGTTAATCAGTAGATATTGAGGTGAATAATGAGTTCCGCTTTTAAAAATGGCTCTAAATAACTTACTAAATATATCATTGCTATGCCTTTTGATAACTTGCTCTAACTCATTTGCTGAAAAGTTTTTATTACCTATAAATCGTAAACCCTTAATTTTAGAAGTTCTTCCTTCTTTTATCTTAAAAATTAGGTTTATCCTATTGCTACCAAGCTTATCTAGCTCATATGCAATTTTAACACCAATTTTACCACTGTTCCTATAAAGAGTAGCTAGATTTATTAAATCGTTTTGTAATTTTGTTTCAGTGAAAATAGTTAGTGATTTTGACTGGATAACGTTATTTAGCAACTCTTTACTGTTAAATAACTTATTGCCTTTCAATATTACTTTGTTAATCAATGGATTCTCATGAATTTTTACTACTAAGTTTTTTTCATCATCGATATAGGCGTTAATACTAGCAAATAACTTTGTTTTATATAAATCTTTTATAACTGAATCTACATCATCATCATTTATATGATTACCTGGTTCTAATTTTGTATAAAACCTTATTGTTTGATCACTTACTCGCTCATTGCCAATATACTTAATATTTTTTATCTGTACTTTTTCCTTATTTTCTAGAGCAACAAGTAGAGTGGGAAAAGAAATAAATATTATTATTAGTATGTGAAATAACTTTTTCATATGTATCTTAAAAAAGATGCCTAATATCATTTGTGATTGCAACTGCCATCAACAAAAACAGTATGGTAGCACCAAAAGTGGCTGCATATTTTTGATATTTCAAACTCAAATCTCTACGTATAACTGCTTCTATAATATAATGAAATAAATGCCCACCATCTAGTAGTGGTATTGGCAGCAAGTTAATTGCAGCTAAATTCGCTGAAATAATTGCCATAAAATATAGAACCATAATAAGTCCCTTTTTAGCTGATTGCCCTGAATATTTTGCAATTTTTATTGGCCCACCTATTTCATTTATACTCCTTTTACCAACAACAATTTGAAAGAGTGCTTTGATTGTTAAACACATAGTGTGGTAGGTTTCATTCACTGATAGGCTAGCAGCTCCAAGAAAAGATGACTGTTTTAACCCTATCATATTAATTGAGGTAATTCCTATAGTTTTTCTTTCTATTATGTTACCAAAGACATCTCTATCCTCAACTGTAAACGGAGTTAGAATAGTTCTGTACTCTTCGTTATTTCTGCTATACTTAATTTCTATTCTTGTTTCAGGGTTGGACATTATCACGCGTGAAATATCTTCAAAGTATTTTATTTTGTACTCATTGATCTGTGTAATAGTGTCACCTGGTAATAGGCCAGCTTGCTTTGCTGCACTTTCTTCAATTACATTACCAATTACTGGTGGAGTACGATAATAACCTGCCACGCTGAAAAATATTGTGAAGGCTATAACGGTAAATATCATGTTTGCAAAAGGCCCTGCAAAAACTATTGCTGCTTTTTGATATCGAGGTTTTGTATGGAATGAGTATAATTTTTCTTCTTCAGTTAATTTTTGTTGATCAACAGGAACGCTTGCTGCATTAGTATCCCCTAACATTTTAACGTAACCACCCAATGGAAAGGCACTTAATTTCCATCTAGTTCCAGACTTGTCGTTAAAACCAAAAATTTCAGGACCAAAGCCTATAGAAAAAGATTCAACTTTAACCTTGCATGCTTTAGCGACAATATAATGCCCACATTCATGCACGAATACTATGATAGAAATTATTAAAGAAAACGATAAAAAATAATATATTCCAGCGCTAAGTTGATGAGAAATTAATTCCACCTATGTTTTAAATCTTAATCAAACGTTGAGTATATTAAAATGCGCCTTGCTTGACAAGTATTTAGTTTAGTCTTTAAATTAAAAAAAAGTTTAATGACAATGATAGATATCTCCTTATTAAGAAGAAAACTGATGTATAGGAGTTGGCATAGGGGTTGTAAAGAAACTGATATACTTTTAGGGCATTTTGCATTGAAATATCTTGATAAATTTTCCTTAAGTGAACTAATCGAATACGAAAAAATAGTTGATCTTGATGATTGCGAATTATATTGTTACATAACTCGTAAGAGACTTCTCCCCCCTGATTTGAGTAGTGAGGTAGTCGATTTGATTGCTTCCTTTAATCACTTATGCACCCAATAATCTTGTTTACCCTATCTAATACTTCAGCATATTCTACTCTTTTTTCCTCCTTATACTTTTTGCATTCTTGATTTATTTCGTCTAATCGCTTTGTTAATTCTAAAATTTTGTCTTCGAGAGTCAATGCTGCAAGTAAGAAATTTAATGCATCTGAGCCCTTACCTCCAGTTCTTTGAGATATGGAGCTAACTAGCTTGTTGAAGCTATTAGCAAGTTGTAATAAATGGTCCTTCTTTTTACTTTCGCAAGATATTTTATATGTGTTATTATGTATAACTATTTCTACTACTTGCATATGATGCTATATTGTACAACTTTCAAATTTACAATATAGATTTTCATTCATTTATCAAGAGGGATAACTTTTTACTGCTACGAAAATAAGTTTTAAAGTATTGATGTTTTGCAACCTTCTGTGACGTCAAATTACTTGCTTCTTTCAAGTTATAGCTTCTAATTGAAAAAGAACCAAACCCCCTGATTTCAACTCTATTATGATATTTTAACGTGTTTGAAAACACTCGAAAAAAACTATCAACTATGGCTGCTATAATAACCTTATCTAACAAAAGGTTTTTTTTTGCCACTTTTGCTATTATATCAGATTTCGTTGCCATTTATATGAAGCACAAGAAGTTATTTGGCAGATAATATTATATTATATTTTTCAACACCTACTACTTCAACTTGTATTTTTTCTGATATAGAAAACTTTTTATTTTCTGGTAAATGCTCTTGATCTACTAAAAGGGTTACATTGTTCTCAATTTCAACGATTAGACCATTTTCCTCTCTCTTACTTACAGTAACCTGAATTTTATCCCCTACTTTAACTTTCTCTATCAGTTCTTCAAGAGGATCATACTCTATTTGTTTTACTCCAAGATAAATTCTTGTCCGATCTACGTTAGCCCTTATCACTTTTGCTTCTATTTCATCACCTACATTATACTTTTTTATCTCATCTGAATTGTTTTTCGACCAACTTAGATTTTGCATATAAATTGTTCCTTCTACGTCCTCAGATATCTCAGAATTATCAAAAGTCACAGATATTTGTGAACCATTGTTGCTTTTAACTTTACCAGAAACAATAGAACCAAGAGGATATTTATCAATAAATACTTGCCAAGGATTCTCTACGCACCTTTTTGTGCTTAAACTCATCTTATTTTTAATAATGTCAATACCGAGAATTTTTACATCCACTTCTTGTCCTATTGTTACAAAACTACTAATTGGTAAATTACTCTTGCTCCAAGTTATTTCTGATGAGTGTACCAAACCCGCAATCCCAGGTTTAATCTCAACAATGAATCCACAATCTTTTATACCCGTTACACATCCTTTGTGTACGCTGTTAATTGGACATTTTGACTCTAGATCTTGCCAAGGATTGTCTCCTAATTGTTTTACACCCAGGGAGATTTTTCCATTTTCTCTATCTATTTTTATAATTTTAGTTTTTATATGCTGACCATAAGAAAAAATTGCAGATGGATGACTTACATTACTCCAAGAGATATCTGTAATATGTAGCAGCCCATCTATAACTCCCACTGTATCTGATTCATGAATGCCAACAAATGCACCGTAGTGAGTGATGCTTTTTATTTTGCCTTCTACGACATCACCTTCATTTAAAGATTCTAAAAACTTAATTTTTTCACCAGCATGCAATTTCTCTAATACCAGCTTTCTTGATACTACAATATTCCCCTGCTTCTTATCCATTTTAAGCACGATGAATTTTTGTTCAGTTTCAATAAGGTGATTAGCATCTTTTATTTGCTTCAAATCCACATGACTCAGCGGTAAAAACGCACTTATTCCATCACCAAGATCAACAATAAAACCGCATTTAATTGAGCGTTTAATGATTCCTGTTACTTCATCTTTTGTAACTGCGCTTTCTTCCAATTTATTCCATTTTTCGTCTCTGATTGCTTTCTCACGACTAAGAACAACATTACCATGGTAATCTTCAATTCTTTCAACATAAACTCTAATTTTCGAGCCAACAGTGATATCATCATTACAACTGAGCTCCTTAATCAGAATTCTTCCGTCTGACTTTAAACCAACATCAACCACAATATCATTAGAATTTCTTCTTGTGATTATACCTTCTACCACATCTCCTTCTTTGATTTTGTTAGCAAAAGAATCTTCACAAAAGTCATTGTCTTGATTATCAAATTGATCTTGAAATATCTCTTCTATGAACCTATTTGATGATAGCCTCTTGATAGCAACTGTACTTTCCATACCTTTTAATTTTAACTTCATTAGAACTCATATATTATATAATATTAATAATTAGTGACAAGTAAATTCTCATTAATTCATTTCGAGAATTGTTTAAGCTATAAAAGATTAAGTTATGTAAGATATGTTATCTAGGAATAATAATTGGATTAGGTCATTTTCCAGAAGATCTAGGTTGAAGTTGAATGTTTTGGAGAAGTATTCTATTAAAAACAGCAAGGAATCTATAAAAAAGATCGTAGACTTACAAAAAAGAATACGAGTAGAAATAGGTTTCGGTAATGGTGAAAATATGCTCCATCAGGCATTCAATGAATCTGATCTATTATTTATAGGATGTGAGCCTTATTTAAAGGGGGTCTCTTCCTTGCTAAAAAGCATAGAAGCACACAGCATAAAAAATATTTTAATATGGACAGAAGATGCAAGAGAATTAATTGCCAATTTTCCTGACAACAGTGTTGAAAAATTCTTTATTCTCTTTCCAGATCCATGGCCAAAAAGAAGTCACAACAAAAGACGGTTAATTAATACGGAATTTTTAAATTTATTAGCAAAAAAAATACTTGTCACAGGTGAAATATTTATTGCAACTGATCATCAGGATTATGCAGAGTGGATAGAGTTACATATAAAGCAGTGTAATTTTTTAACCTATAAGGAAGATAGTTTTGCAAATTATACCCCAACAAAATACCACAGAAAAGCGCTAGAATATCAGCGTAAAATAAAGTTTTTTAAAGTAAATGTTATATCTAAACTGACTTAGATTTACCTCTGCTTGTTAGTACAGATGTGTACATGACACTCTATAGTGCAAGTAGCCTACCATATACTGGGAATAACAGTTTACTGAATTCTTTAATCTCACAAATAGAAAGATCAATAAACTTGATAAACATCAACATTATCAGCCAGCATTGCTTTTGCAACTTCAATTCTACCTTTTTTATGATCGGTTTGGATAATTTTATAACCTATAGCATTTTGTCTAGCAACCAATCTGGTGCTTCTCTACCTTTTTCCCACTTAGCAAATCTCATCTTTTCTTTTAGGTAATATTCTCTATATGCTTCTATTGGGTTATTACATTTATATCGATCAGGTAACGCTTGTGTAAAAGCTTGTATATCAGCTGATCGAAATATTAGCAAATCCTTGTTATTATCGCACCAATCTATAACTTCTTCGGATTTATGCGTTCTTTTGTATCGCAAGCTATATTCTATACACAATTCTTTTCCATGTTTTATTAACCAATCAAAGTTTCCTTTTGATTGTCTAGCCCATAAAGAACAAGGATGGTTTTTGTGAGTAAGTTTATATGGAACTTCTATATTCTGGTTTGTAATGCTGACTAAAGGATTTGGCTCTTTTAATGCTATTGAAAAAACACTGCTAAGCAATTGAGCAGTTTCTAGCGGCATTTTTACTATGTGCTTATCGCATAACATTTGTGCTGCAGTTACAGGATTTTCGTCTAATATAAAGATATTCATCTAAGCACCCAGAGATAGAATTTTTGCGTAGTATTTATTTCAATAAACCCTAAAATATCATTCAGAAAATGGATAAAACTCAGTTAAAAAAATTATACACAATTCCGAGGAACCTTTTCAAGCTACAATGAACGTATAGCTACCACTCTAGCAATATTATTTCTCACCCACTGAAGATATTGCACGGTACTGTCTACTTGATCGTCGTGACGGATTTCTGGAAACATTAAAATCTCATACTCAAAGTCGCTAAGCCATACTGCTTGGTTAGGGAGAAAAACCCGCTCAGATTCTATAATTGGGACAATTCGGTGAAATCGAGTTAATTTGTCATCATGTGGTACTATTTGAATAATAGGTAAATCACTGTTTTTCCTGAGCTCCTGAACCAATTGCTGACCGCTTGCTTTTGCTTCGATTAAAATTGCGTGTGGCTTCCACCTTGCAGCCAGCGACAGAACTTTCTCTTTAAGTTTTGGATATTCAAGTTTTGCGCGATATACATCGAGTAAATAGAATGTATTATCTACTTTTGTCCAGGTAGTGCAGACACTAAAGTCACTTGTATTGTTTGTTGAAATTGCAGTATCCCAACTTTGTGTTACATGCAAGAGGCTATCAGGAAAATTTTTATAGCGCTTCAACCACTCTCGTTTAATTATAGCACTTGAAAGTGGTAGAGGGTTTTGTTGGTATTGAGCAGCAAAACCATAACTCCCAAGTTCAGCTTTTATCATCTCAATTTCTTCTTTTCCTTCAGTTAGGGAATACAACAATTGACCTTCTTTTCTTGAGTATATTTCCTGTTCATGCTCTGGAATATGATTATTAACTGAATAAATAATCTCCTTATCTTCAGCTATTATTGGTAAACAGACATGATGCCATATGTTTCTTGGTTTACAGAGGAGGTGACCAGTTAAATCTTCTAAATGGAGTCTGTGCATCACAAGAACGATAACTCCTTTTTTTCTGTCGTTGAGCCTGGTTACTAAAGCCTGATCAAACCAGTTTGCAGCACGCTTTCTAAATGTTTCGCTCAAAGCTTGTGCGGGACTTAGTGGATCATCCACGATAATGAAATCTCCACCTTCACCGGTTAATGTTCCCCCAACTGATGTTGCAATCCTACATCCTCTTTGCACTGTTTGAAATTTATATTTAGTGTTTTGATCTTTGCATAATTCTACTTTCGGAAATAGCTCTCTATACCAATCAGATTGCATTATGCACCTGGTATCGAGTGAGTGCTTTTCGCTGAGGAGCCGAGAATAACTTGCAACTATTATTCTTGCAGTTGGCTGATTTCCGAGTATCCATGCGGGCCATGCAACACTTACACAAATAGACTTCATTGAACGCGGAGGCATATTGAATATTATTCTTTTCACTTCACCTGAACTTGCCGCTTCAAGCCTATCCGCTATGACTTTTATATATTGATAATCATTATACTCACACCCCGGTACTACCGTTTGAAAGCATAATTCAATGAATTTTAAAAAGTTTATATTGTTCATAAAATTGAGATTTTGTTGATTTTTTAAGATTTTTTTGTATAATTATAGTGAGAGTTAAAATATGAAAGAAACAAGAGAGCAAACTGAGAGAGAATTTATAAAAACTCAAAACGGGATAAAAATAGAGACAATTACGCTTCTTGGTAAAAATCAAAACAATAATCGAGGTGAAAAACATCTGATATACTTTATTGGTGGAAATAGAGCGTTAAGCCCTGGTAAAGATTATTCCCAAAATTGGAATTGGGCCACAGAGCAATGTACATCTTTTTAATTATCCTGGACTTGGTTTAAGTAAAAACAGTTCATTGATACGTAGCAATAGAGTTAAATCTGGTATAGCAGTTGTAACTAACTTATTGGAAAAAGGTATAAAGCCAGATGATATCATATTGTTTGGAGACTGCCTAGGTGGACATGTGGCTGCAGAGGTTCATAAAAATTTTAAGTATAAGGATATACATTTAAGATGCATCGTTAGCAATGCTGCAAGTTCACTTAAACAAGCTTCTCTTTATTATTTTGGATTCATAGCAAAATTAAAAATTTTTCTTGCTCCGATAATCAGATTGGTACTGAAGATTTTTGGCTGCCACTGGAAGACATATAAAATCGTAAATTCAATTACTCCTTATACAATGTACTTTAATCGAGAGGGAGATAAAACGATAAAACAGCCAGCGCAACTTGCAACAGAAATAGAAAAAATAGATCAAAGCGGTAGAAGAAAAGATTACCAAAAAAAAGAAGTATTTGAAGATTTTGAGGAATATGAAGAATTTTTCAAGCAGTATACAATATTAAGAAAAAATGATGAATATATTGATCCTAAAAAAGCTGAGAAAGATATACATAAATTGCCAATTACGTGCTTAAAATCTTCCAACAAAACTGATTACACTTTTCCTGAGCTGATTAATTTATATATTCAAGCGACAGATGAATATTTTTCTAAACATGGCTCACTAAATAATGAAGAGAAAGTTAAAGCATTTAAAGAAAGTAAATTTTATAAAGATTTTTCAAGCTGTAAAAATTCAAAGGACTTTTTGCATAATTACATGAAGAAGCAAGAGATGTCATTTCAGCATGTGACAATAGAATCTGGGGAAAAAAGACCTTTCTTAACAAGTCAAAGAAGTCTAGGGTAGCGAGCTTTAAACTTTTGACGCATATGCTTTTTTCAACATTTTAGCCATCTGTATCTGTTCAGATGCATGCAAATATTGAAACCAGTGTTTCTTTTCTTGTCATCCGAGTACTGGGATCCAGAAGAATGAATTGTGAACAAATAGCTATACGATATTTTCAATGAAGTTACAAAAAAGCTGGATTCCACACTGGAATGACACCGTCATAAACTGCTAGGCCTTCATAATGTCATTCCAGTCCTCATAGTGTTTATCCCGGCCTTCATAATTTCATCCCAGTGTCCTCTTTCTCTTATCATCCCAGTACTTGATACTGGGATCCAGATGCATGGCTAATGCTGAAACCAATACTCCCTTTTCTTGTCATACGAGTACTGGGACCCAGAAGACTCAGGTAATAAGAACTAGATTCCAGCGCCACGCGCTGGAATGACACCGTCATAAACTGCTAGGTCTTCATAATATCATACCAGTACTGGTATCCAACTAAATTGGTGAACACTTTACAGCATTTTTGATAGAAAGAACTAGATGCCAGTGTCAAGCACTGACCCATTTTTTCCTTAAGTTTTTGCAGCTTGTGTTCTATTACAAAACCACTGCGTTACTAACGAGCGGCAAAATGGTAGCGAATCTAAACTAAAAAAATACATTTTTACACTGCTTGAAAGTCTACTCGATTCAATTTTAAAAACAATTATTGAAACAATTATAATATACTTTGTGCGTGGTTAAGATAGCTCTGGAATAGTATAAAGAACTATGTCATCATTGAAGAGAAATTCATCTGTTGTTTTGTACTCTTTATTAATTTTATAAGAATCATAAACATCGTAATCTTCTTTTGTATGGTAATCACAATATTGAAACTTACCCTCTTTATTGAAAAAGCCAAATTGATCAATTAATGTAGCCATTTTCTCACGTTTTGCTAATTCAAATACATCAGCTGGGCAGTGGCCTGAAGAATCTTGATTAGTAGTTCCTTTTGCAATAAAAAAAGATGGTTTATCGTTAAGTAACTTGCAGAAATTTGGCTTATATCCCTTTTTCATATAGTTTAAACTTGTATACTGGTATTCATCTGGAACATTTGAGTATTGAGAATCATACTTTTTATGTTCAAAAAACTCATTACCTAAGAAATTACAAAATGTTAATTTATAATCATCATTATTACTAGACTTAACGACTTTAAGATAATGAAAGTTTCTAGGAATTTTTATCTCTTCTTCTGTAACGTGATTATGTATGACCAATTGGTCATCAAGCATGCAGTAACCTATTTTTGGTAAAGTAGCTACAAGCTTACCGTTTAACATGATATCTGCTTGATAGATATTATCCGATAATTCTTTTCCCTTTTGCAAAGTAAAATTCTGCCCTGCCTTAGCTGGTGCACTGCATTGCTCAGTTTTAGTTAAGTTTTTTATTATTGTTGATATCTCACTAATTTCTAATATATCATGCTCATTTTTTGTGTATTGATACTTATAGCAACTACCATCTTCACATACTGGAAGACATTTTCCTTCTTCATCTGATATATAGATATAATCACCTTCTATTGTAAAATAAAGTCCACCTTTTTCTTCTTGAATTTTTTGTAGTACTGGGTCATTTTCATCGTTAAAATTGATAAAATTGAGTACTCCAGTTATATCTCTACCAGACAATTTGAGGCCAAAGTTAGGACTATCTTTTATGTTGTAAAGCGAAATCAAGATAGGTTTTGATTCAAGCTTTTCTATAATATTGTTTCTATTTGTACTTATTATAGCTTCTTGTTCTACAATAAGATCCTCTTTAATAGAGTTTCCACTTTCATCAGATCTTTCTGCCTGCAGGGGTAAGTTTTCTTCATATAAAGATATTTTATCTCCCTGCTTCTTTAACTTCAAACCATTAATATTCTCTACTTTAATTGTACCAATATGTGAATTGATAACCTTACTATTTTTGTTTAATATATAATATTCAGCAGGAAGTTTAATCAATTTTTTATAGAGCGGATTTTTATCCTCTATTTTAAATATATGTTTTTCCATGATATTACCTTAAATAACCAACAACTTGCTGATTAATGGCACTTAGGCTACTAGGAGGAGAGACATAACTCATAAAACTCCTTGGCTGCTCATTATCTGCCACTATTTTTTCAGTATTAACGAAAGCTCTTTGCTGCTCATTTAATCTTTTTTCCATATGATCTTTGAAAGTAGCCAAACATTTACTAGTTTGTTTGTAATCAGGTAATGATTTTTTCGCAGCTACACACAAGAACTTCAACAACTCATTATGATTTTCATCATTAAGTAATGACTTATTGATAATGGTTGACTGCAGTTCTACTGGATTAAAATTTAGACTTTTCTTTGAAATGCCGCATTTCACAGCTGTTTCTCCTAATACTTCTTCAAATTTTTTTACAATATCTACTGCATCTATTATTTTTGTCACTCGATTAAGCTCCTCTATTTCATTTTTTACTTTATATTTGTCCTGTCCTACCGCAGGGTAAAAGAAATTTATTACTTGAGATATAAATGAAGTTGGTCTGCTTGCTCCGCTTGTCACTGATGATTTTTTAGTTTCCCTCCTTCTTCTGCGTGCACTACAAACTTGATCTGCAGGATTTGTTGTACAAAACATATCTCTTACGCTACTATGCAATGCTTCCGCATTTTCTGCGGATTGAAGTGCTTGATCAGCAGAATCTTCAGCTTCTCCTGTAAGATTCACTGTTTGATTGTGTAGTATTTTAACCTTATCTTCCGTATCTTTAGCTTGTTTGGCAAAACCTTCTGAAGCATTTTTAGCTGCCTCTGCTGCTTTTTTAGCATCCAGAGTTTCATTTTTTGCTTTTCTTATCTCACGTAAAAACTGATCAGCTAATGTAGCACCTATTCCATCTTCTCCCTTGGAACCTGGCAATCCATTCGCACCTGGAGCTCCGGTATCTCCTTTTGGACCTTGTGGACCTGGCATACCCTTAAGACCAGATCTACCAACTTGACCTTTAGGTCCTTGCAAACCTATCTCTCCCTTAGGTCCTTGCAACCCATTCGCACCTGGTTCTCCTTTGTCACCTTTAGAACCTATCTCTCCTTTCTCACCCATATCACCTTTTATTCCCATGGCTCCGTCTAATCCTTTAGGACCTATATCTCCCTTTGTTCCATTTATACCTGGCTCACCTTTTATACCTTGAGGTCCTATATCTCCTTTTAATCCTTCTATACCCGGCTCACCCTTGTTACCTGTAAGACCTTGCGTACCATTGAAGCCCCTCAGACCTGGCTCTCCCTTAGGACCTTCTGGACCTTGCAATCCATTTGCACCTGGTTCTCCTTTCTCACCCATATCACCTTTTATTCCCATGGCTCCGTCTAATCCTTTAGGACCTATATCTCCCTTTGTTCCATTTATACCTGGCTCACCTTTTATACCTTGAGGTCCTATATCTCCTTTTAATCCTTCTATACCGGGCTCACCCTTGTTGCCTGTAAGACCTTGTGTACCATTGAAGCCCCTCATACCTGGCTCTCCCTTAGGACCTTCTGGACCTTGCAACCCATTCGTGCCTGGTTTTCCTTTGTCACCTTTAGAACCTATCTCTCCTTTCTCACCCATATCACCTTTTATTCCCATGGCTCCGTCTAATCCTTTAGGACCAATATCTCCCTTTGTTCCATTTATACCTGGCTCACCTTTTATACCTTGAGGTCCTATATCTCCTTTTAATCCTTCTATACCCGGCTCACCCTTGTTACCTGTAAGACCTTGTGTACCATTGAAGCCCCTCATACCTGGCTCTCCCTTAGGACCTTCTGGACCTTGCAACCCATTCGTGCCTGGTTTTCCTTTGTCACCTTTGGAACCTATCTCTCCTTTCTCACCCATATCACCTTTTATTCCCATGGCTCCGTCTAATCCTTTAGGACCTATATCTCCTTTTTCTCCCTTTGGACCTTGGACTTCTCCTGGATTTTTCCTTAGTTCTTCTGCAATGCTTTGTGTTAGCTCGGTATTATTTGCAAGGTTTTCTACTAATGTATGATTAGAATCACTTAGTAACACATCTGCTAGCTCTTCCATTCTGTTATCAGCTAATGCAATGGCTATTCCTGTTTGAATATCTTGATTACTAATAATTCTTCCTGCAACTTGCTTCTCTAATACTAAATCTCCGCCTTGGTCACGATATTCAAGCACCTGATTAGCAATAGTGCCATTATTAATTAATTTTTGTGCAACTTCTTCAGGACTTGCATCTCTACCTTTATCACCTTTAGACCCAGTATCTCCTTTGTCACCTTTAGAACCTATCTTTCCTTTCTCACCCATATCACCTTTTATTCCCATGGCTCCGTCTAATCCTTTAGGACCAATATCTCCCTTTGTTCCATTTATACCTGGCTCACCTTTTATGCCTGGCTCACCTTTTATGCCTGGCTCTCCCTTAGGACCTTGTGCACCTGGCAATCCATCTGTTCCGGTATCTCCTTTATCACCTTTAGAACCAGTATCTCCTTTGGGACCTTTTATCTTTCCTGGATTTTGTCTCAATTCTTCTGCTATTCCTTCACGTAAGACTGGATCATTTACCAGCACTTTTTTATCTTGATCATCTTTTGCTTCTAGTACTGCTCTTCCTAATTCACCTACTTTTTGAGTGTCAAAGAACTGATGAACAATATTTTCAACTATTGTTTTTGCTGCATTCACATCGCCTTTTAATTTGGCATACTCAAGCAAATACTCAACTAATTTTTCCTTGTCTATTTCTTGCTTCACGATTTCTAGAGCCTTTGGCTGATTATTTAAATCACTATGAAGCAGAAGATACTTAGCAAGTGCCCAATCGCTCACCTTACCTTTTATAAGATTGTGAGCTTCTATCTCGCTCATACTGCTTCTATCAACAAGTAGTTTAGCAAGCTTTTCTGCAAATTTTTCATATTTTTGGAAGGCTATAGGATCGGGATTATTTTTCTTTGTGGCATCGCTTGTTATCTTACTCACAGTATCTTTTATAATGTTTTTTGCTTCCTCTAAAGAAAGTTTACTTACTACTCCTTCAGTAAGTTTTGCTACATCAATTTTATTCACAAGTTCCTGCGAATTAAGATTAATTTTACCGGCAATCTGAGTTGCAAGATTTTCACCTTTGATACCATTTGCGTTAAGAACTGCTTCTCCTAGCTCAGCTTTTTTACTGGTAACTAATTCAGTTGCAATTTCTATAGCACTTGAGGCATCTCCCTTCTCACCTTTTGAGCCAGTATTTCCTTTAGAACCTTCTGGACCAGGAAAACCTCGGTCACCCTTATTACCTTTGGGACCTTGTTCGCCCTTTAACCCCCGTTGACCGTTACGACCTGGTTCGCCCTTTTGGCCTGGAGGACCTTGTACGCCTTTAACTAACGCTTTTAAAGAATCTTCTCGCTTTACACGCTCACCAAAAAGATGTGCTATTCTTTCTGAAAATCCCATGGAATTACTCTGATCTTCTTCCATTATAGCTGCTGCTAAAGGATATAGATGGGCTCTGTTAGAAGAAAATTCGGTAACAACTTGACTAATACTTGGAGTTACTCCATTAGTGCCTTGATTCCCTTTTTCTCCTTTAGGGCCTTGATCGCCTTTTGATCCATGCGCACCTGACGATCCAGTATCTCCCTTGTTACCTTGAGGACCAGGCGCTCCATCGAAGCCTCTATCACCTTTTTGTCCCCTTTCACCTGGCTCACCTTTAGGACCTTGTACACCAGTACGTTCTAATCTGTCTATTCTGCGTTTTAAAAGTTCAATTTCTGTTTCTAAATTTATATGTTCTTGAATATTCACATCAACCTCCAAAAAGTTATCAAAATTTTCTAAGTTATAATAATAAGGATATGGACCTGGTCTATTGTCGTGCTCATACCCAAAAGAATTAGGGTTAAAATTATAAAAATTTTTGCATGTGCTATTTTCATACGATATGCAACCAACATAACTATTGCCTAACTTTTTTACTGCGAAATAGGTATCTTGTGCTTTCAAGCTCTCCATTTCATGAAAAGGGAATAACTCGAATGTATTGCTTATACGAGTAAATGCTGAAAGGATATCATTCAATATGCCAACTTTTCCACCAGTTAAATTATATACCTGAGCGCTCCTATATAATTTGTATATATTTCTTGATTCTTTAAACAAATAGTCTCCTATTTTTATTTTGAGTCTTTTATCAGGTGAACTTTTAAGATCTTCCAAAATAAGACTGACATTTTCGCTACTAATTATGTCTTTTGGATCTATTAAAACCTTCCTGTTTTCTAGCAGTTCATAATAAATACTACAGCTTTCACGATTATATGCGTTAACATAGAAACCATCTGTGTAACCATGAGGTATACGATCAATAGTATCTATCATAGTATTTTTGCCATCATAGTAATAATAATAAGGTTGATCAGAGGTAGTAACTAAAGCGAATTTGTAATCATTTCCTACCCTTTCTAGCTTTAATTGTGGCCATTCAGATAAGTTGTTTAGTATACTTGCCACGTCATGCTTCAAATCCCAAATTTGAAAACTCAGGCCAATATTGTTGTCGATGATAATGTAAGATACACTAGGAAGGCTAAATGTTGTTTTGTTATTTAATCTTATTTGTGCAGGTATCCTACGACCAGTTCTATTATTACAATCTTTTTGTGGAATATCTTCCTTTTCTAGTTTAAAACGCATCTCCACCTCCCTTTGCGATTAGATATAATTAATTTATGGGTATTAATTATTGATTAATACTGATGATCAGTAAATATAATTATATTTTACACTAATTTAGTTATAAATTAACTTGTGAAAGAAAGTTGTTTTTTTACAACTGAGCATAAAAATGCTTTGTATTATCGAACTTCTTACCACTCCAGCTCTTTCATCTTATGGATGATATCGTTCCAGTGCTTGATACTGAAATCTAGTTCTTCCATAACCTCGTTGGAAAGGTTTTCAGTATAGGGACAAATTTTATTAATCTACAGAAACACCCTTACCCTCAGGATAAAGAAGCTAGTTAAATTTGTCAAGCAATTTTTTCATGACCAGCTAGATAAATAGCTACTTCTTCAATTTGATTGAGGTGAAAAATTGATTGCCGTTGCGGTAAATAAGCAGCATTACTGAATCTTTGCCGTCTTTTTTTACTGCTGAATCAATTTGTTTTTGAAAATCATTAGTATTTTCAATATCGATTCCATCTAGTTGAATAATTATATCACCTTTCTTAATAACACGTAGTGTAGAATTACTACTACTATCTACACTAGTAACTACTACACCCTTTGTGGGTGCATTGTTTTTTAGTTCTTTTGGCAAATTTGAAACGGTTAAACCACTTATATAACTAGATGTTGATTTATTTTCTTCTTGATTATTACCTGAATCATCATTTGTAGATTCCTCGATTGCAACCTTGATATTGACTTCTTTACCTTTTCTAAGTAACTTAACCTGTACTTTCTTTCCGGGCTCAGTTCGTGAAACCATATGAGGTAATTGCGTCATTCTATCAATTTTTTTGCCGTCAAACTCTAATAGTATATCACCTACTTTGATTCCTCCTTTCTCTGCAGGACTGCCCTTTACTACGCTTGCAACTAATGCACCTTTGATATCTTTTAAACCCAAGGATTCAGCAAATTCTTTTGTTATAGGCTGAACTTGCACGCCAAGCCAACCATGTTTTATTTTTTTACCACTTTTTAATGTGTCAATAATTGAAATAGCTAGATTAGATGGTATAGCAAAGCCTATACCCACGTTACCGCCAGACTCAGATGGGGAATAAATAGCAGTATTAATGCCTATAACTTTTCCATTTAGATGAAATAGTGGTCCCCCTGAGTTACCTCTATTAATTGCAGCATCAGTTTGAATAAATTCATTCATAGTACCAATACTAATGTCTCTAGATCTTGCAGACACAATTCCTGTACTTACAGAGCCACCTAAACCAAAAGGGTTGCCTATTGCAATAACTGTATCACCAACTCTTGCTTTATCAGAATTACCAAATTCAACAAAAGGAAGATCTTTATCAGAATTAATCTTAAGCACAGCAAGATCAGTTTTTGCATCATAGCCTAAAACTTCTGCTTTGAAATAAGTATTATCGTTCATAGTAACTGTAATATCTTGGGCATTTTTAATAACGTGATAGTTGGTTACTATGGTTCCACTTTTATCTATAATAAATCCAGACCCAAGTAACGTCACTTCTCTATTAATGCTAGGAGCTCTATCGAAAAATTGATCAAAATGCTCGAAAAATTCTCTAAAGTCATCAAAGAAATTATTTCTTGGCGTAAAGGGAATTTTAGTTCTACTGTTATTTTCTTGCTTAACTATTTGCTCACTTGAAATATTTACAACTGCGGGAATAAGTTCTTCCACTATATCAGCAAGCCCTTTATTACAACTACATACAGGATCTGCAACTGTTTTTGCAAACAGATTAGCATATGAAGCAAATGAAATTAAAAAATATGCAAATATAGATAAAATAAATGCTTTACTTTTCATAAACTATTTCCATCCCTTGTTCAAAATATCTAAGAAATTATTATTTGGTGAAAGCACAAATTTAGTATTACCCTCAGCAAATGATTTACTGTAAGCTTTCATAGAGCGATAAAAGTTAAAAAACTCTTCATCAACCTTGAATGCCTCATTATAGATTCTAGTTGCTTCAGCATAACCACGGCCTCTTATTTCATGTGATTCTTTTACTGCACTAGAGACAATTCCCCTTTTTAATTTATCAGCTTTTGATCTAATTTCTTGTCCAGCTTGTTCTCCTTCTGCTCTAATTTCTTTTGCTTCCTTTTCTCTTTCAGTTTGCATGCGGCGGAATATTGCAGAACTATTTTCTTCTGGTAGATCTGCTCTCTTAATTCTTACATCTATTATCTCTATGCCAAATTTTCCAGCTTCAGAATAAACTCCACGTTGAATTAATTGCATAACTTCTGATCTCTTTTCATTCAATAAACTAATTAATGAAAATCTTCCTATATTCTCCCTTATGTGAGCTTCTATGACAGGATATAATCTTCTAACTAGCCCTGATTCATTTTTCACAGTCTGATAAAAAGTGATAGGATCTATTATTTTATATTTTGCATAAGCATCTACTATAATACGCTTTTGATCTGCAGTTATCACTTCCCTTGGAGTTTTATCAGGACTTAGATCTAAAATTCTCTTATCAAGAAATTCTACGTTATTTATAAATGGCAATTTAAAATATAAACCACTGTCCCTAACATCTTTTACGACTTTACCGAGTTGTATAACTATTGCTTGTTTTGTTTCTTGAACAACAAAGATTGAATTAGATAATGCAATCAATAATGCAACAAATACAAAAGCAAAAACAATTTTAATATTACTACTCATGACTATTTTCCTAGATTTGTAAGAGGTAAATAAGAGAACATACCTTTCAGATCGTCTGTTATAACAAATTTATCTACCTTGCTAAAAATATTTTCCATAGTTTCAAGATAAATACGATTCTTAACAAGAGAAGGATTTTGTCTATATTCTTCATAAAGAGATAAAAAGCGATTTGCATTACCTTTCGCTTCATTTATTATTTCGTTCTCATATGCTTCTGCATCTAATTTTATCTTTATTGCTTCACCTTTTGCACGAGGTATAATATCATTACTGTAAGCATATGCTTCGTTTATAGTACGCTCCTTATCTGCACGAGCACTTTGTACATCCCTAAATGAGCTAATCACTTTTTCTGGTGGGTCAATTTTTTTCATTTGAACAGATAAAATTTCTATACCCATTTGATATCCATCAAGAATCTGTTGCAATAAAATTCTAGTATCTCTGGAGATTTCAGCCCTACCTTGACCTTCGAGTGCAAAAGAGATCGTATTTTTACCTATTATTTCTCTCATAGCACTTTCAGCAGCATTTTTAACGCTGAAACCAGGTTTATAATCCCGCACTTTGAATAAATAATCTTTGGCATCTCTAACTCGCCACTGGACCTCAAAGTTAACGTTGACTATATTCTCATCTCCGGTAAGCATCACTCCTTCACCACGATCTGTATCTCGCCCATAAGAGCTGCTTATCCCAATTTCTTCACGATTTACTTCTTTAACATTCACTTTAAAAACCTTACCAATAGGGTAGGGAAAGTGATAACGCAAACCAGATGTTTCTGTATTGGAATATTTGCCAAAAGTAAGTTCTATACCTTCCTCACTCGGATGGACAATATAGAAACCAGTACAAAAATAAAACAACAAAACAATAAAAATGATGAAATAAGGTTTTTTCCCTCTATTTCTGGTTAAGCCATTAAAAAAGCATCTTATATCAGACACAGCTTTACTTAAAATATCTTCATTACTTGAACCTGACGGTTTCTTTCCAAGATTCCAAGGATTACGCTCATCCATAAAAATTATTAATTGTATAACTAATACGCTGATATTACTTAATCTTATCAAAAAATGCAAAACTATTTTGTTTGCAGATTAATGATCGGAGTGAAGGATGTGATCATACACTTCCTTTTTCTCTATATGATATGGTCAATTCTACAGAATTTCTGGCTTTTTTTGAATTCTTTATTGTCGTTTTTGATAAGTATTTTTAGTTGTATATTAATTATTAACATAAAAGACAATGCCTGGGATTTAGGAAACTTAATTTTAATCAAGTAGCTGCGTAATAAATCATTGTCAAGTGATGGAATGACATTATCTACTATGCAAATTACCTGCAAATTGCAATGTTCAAACAATTGTGTATCTGAGTTTTGAGATGACGAAACTAGGGTTGTATAATCTATACATATTTGTGATAACTTCTCACCTTCGCTCAAATAACTTTTCAATATCGCTTAATTTCATTTCTATATAGGTTGGCCTTCCGTGATTACATTGTCCAGAATAAGGTGTCTTTTCCATTTGCCTCAATAATTCATTCATCTCCTCCAATTTCATCTTTCTGCCTGCTCTTATTGATCCATAACAAGCAATTGTGGCTAGTATTTTATTCACCTTATCCTCTATAGGTAATATATCTTCTATTTCTGTTAGTCTATCCACTATATCAATGAGCATTCTCTTTGTGTCTACTGTTCCTAAGATTGCAGGCACTTCTTTTACTATGATCTTATTTTCTGATTTAATTTCAATCTCAAAACCCATCTCAAAAAGTTTATCTTTATAAGTTTTAATCATCTCCATTCCAGCTTGATTTTTGATTTCAACCATTTCAGGCAAAAGAAGTTTTTGTCTTTTTATACTTGATTTCTCCTTTAAGCACTCGTATAATAGTCTTTCATGGGCTGCATGCTGATCTACTATAATTAGTTTGTCTCTTACCTCGGCAATAATATAAGTATTGTAGATTTGACAGTGTGCAAACCCAAGTGGATAGTCCCTTATTAGATCGGTTTGTTTCTTTTCCAAAATTGTAGTTTCCGCTCGCGGAGGAGATTTTTGCATACCAGTATAATCAAACGATTTTGAATGTTCTGATAAGCTTTTTGTCTCTATATTTGGAGAAGTAAATTCTCTCATTAACTGGTTTTCAAAAGGATCAGACCTTCTTCCATAAAATTCATTTTTAAGACTAGACCTACTAAAAGGATCTGATGATAGATGATTCCTTGTTATCTCAGTCTGGCTCACCACAGTTTCTGCAAGATCTATTCTCTTTGATAATACTTTTATTAGCCCTCTTCTCACTATTTCATATATTAGCCTCTTGTTCTGAAACCTTACCTCTGATTTATTTGGATGCACATTTACATCTACTTGATCATACGGTATCTCTAAGTGCAACGCTGCAAAGGGATATCTATTGCTTGGAATAAGGTCGTGATACGCATAACGAATTGCACCAATAAGTAGATTATCTTTAATTGGTCTACCATTAACAAATGTATAGATCTGAGTTGAATTGCTACGATTGACAGTAGGTTTGCAGATATATCCTGTAAGCCTAATACTGTCTTCTTCTTCAAGAATTTCAAGAGAGTTTTCATGAAATTCTTCTTCTACTTCGCATAGCCTGCTAAATAATGAGTTCTGCTTAGCATACTTAAGAAGCTTCTTATTATCGGAGATAAGAGTAAACTCAATTCCATAATTGATCATTGCTAAGTTGTTTACAATATCAACAATGCTTTGTGTTTCTGCCCTTTCGGTTTTGAGAAATTTTAGTCTATTTGGTGTGGCAAAAAATAAATCTCGTACTTCAATATATGTTCCTATCGATAAAGGATAAGGAATAAGCTCTCCTATTTTTTCTCCCCCCTCATACCTTATAGACCATGCTTGATCTGCTTTGCTTGCCTTAGATGATAATTTTATTCTGCTTACTGCTGCAATTGAAGGCAAAGCTTCTCCTCTAAAGCCAAGATGCTTGATCTCTATCAATTCACTGTCACTCAATTTTGAAGTAGCATGGCGCATAAACGCAAGTTCTAAATCATCCTTTTTTACTCCGCTACCATCATCGATTACAGTAATGAGGTTACGCCCACCACTTTCTATCTTAATTTCTATCTCTGAGCTTCTGGCATCTATTGCATTTTCCACTAATTCCTTTACCACACTTGCAGGCCTTTCTATTACCTCTCCTGCTGCTATACGATTTATGGTTTTTGTATCTAAAAGAACTATTGCCATTATAATGTTGGTTTTTCTTTTACTGCTTTAGTTTGCCCCTCTCTCCATTTTTTTAATCTATCTGCAATTTCACTATTAGAAATCGACAATATAGATGCAGCGGTAATAGCGGCATTGCATGCTCCACTCTCTCCTATAGACATTGTTGCAACTGGAACACCTTTTGGCATCTGCACTATAGATAATAGACTATCTAGCCCATTTAATTGCTTGCTATGCACAGGAATACCGATAACAGGTAAATAAGTAAGCGATGCAGTCATACCAGGTAAATGAGCCGCTCCTCCCGCACCAGCTATAATAACCTTAAAGCCTTTTTCTTGAGCAGACTTAGTAAAATTAAAGAGTCTCTCTGGTGTTCTGTGTGCGGATATTATAAATACATCATGTGAAATTCCCAATTCTTTTAATAGGTTAATAGCATGCACCATAGTGCCATAATCCGACTCGCTTCCCATAATTACAGCAACATCCTTTTTCATTTTTTCTGTATTAGACATGATTTTATTTACTAACCAAATAGTATTTCAGAAGCAACAGATATTTAAATTAAATTACGAATATGATATAGCATTCTTATTAAATAGAAACTTTAAAAATTGAAATGAATCCCTATATTAAAATATAGAGGTATAAATTTCGGATATAAGGGTCTATTCATAATCTTTTTAGAAGCAAAGCGGTGGAAGCAAGAAGACGATTTGTAAGCTAGTATTGAATTTTGCTTATCACAATTGTCTACACTTTTCTATAAGAGTATTAGAGACTTACCTTTTGACAATACGGCAAAGATTTCTACAGTTACATCCTTTTATTTGTTTCTTTGCAATTACTTTTTTATATATATTTCAAAACACTTTCTTTACTTCCGCTATGTTTTTTACTTCATTTATTAAAATAATCTTGCCATTTTGAAAACATTGTTGATTCACTGAAGCCACTTTTTAGGACCTGTAACACTATATAAAATATATCCTAAATCTTCTTGATTTTGTTTCTTTCTACAGAACTCTACTCAGTTTTTCTCCTACTCATCTTGCTCTGTTTTCATAATTTACATACTCTATCTCCGGTTTATTCCTTTCTTGAGATCATGTACAGTCTCTAAAACGAGTTTGTAAAATGATTATTTCTGTATTTTAAACTTTGCAATTTCAACTTATTCTCTTTAATAGTAAGTTTTTTACAAAATAATAGTTTGAAATTACTAGTATTTTGATAAAAATTATAGTCAATTTAAAATTTTGAGTATCAGATAGTTATTGACAAGTTATATACTATTAATATATTGGTATATTAAATATTATGATATAATATTTAATAAAGCTAGTTGGTATGTGAGAGTAAAAATTATGGAAATAATATCATTAAACAATCTGGATAGTGAAGCAATAAAAAAAAAATTGCTGAGCATAATAAGTAAAATTATAGGAAAAAATACTTGGACTCAAGCTTGTGCGGCTGAGAAACTTGGTATTGATCAACCAAAGGTGTCACAAATTAAAAGTGGTAAGATAAGTGGTTTTTCTTTAGAGAGACTGTTAGGTTTTTTGAAAAAGCTTGATCATGAAATAACAATTACAATAACAGAAAATCAATCAGTAAAAGCTAAAGAAGAAAAAGTAGAATGTAGAATTGGATCTCAATAGATCTGAAGTTGACATCTTATTTTTTGTGATATAGTATAAAGCTTATCAAGGTGGTATTTTATGGTTGAGTCTATTGTAGAAAAGTGTGTAGAACAGGTACACAACCGTTTTAAATTGGTTCTGCTAGCAAGTCAAAGAACGCATGGTTTGAGTACAGGGGCAAGCGATCCCGTTGAAATGGTTAAGTTTAAAGATCATAAGGATACGGTAGTTTCTTTATATGAAATAGCGGAAAAGAAGGTGAATACTCATGAGTTGTTTAACCTTTTGGTGAAAAGGTGCAAGGAGCACATGAAAGGAAACACAGATAATACTTATATTAATAGTCCAAGTAAGCTAGCAAATTTGTTAAATTTTTCTGATCATCAACTTAACACAAGTCTGGATGTAAGTCAAGAAAGCCACGATGATGAAATAGATGATCAAGATAGTGGTGAAGAAGTACCGATTTAGAAATCTACAGAGGTTATAATAGTTTATAAATGATTAGTATTGCTATCTATGTGCTTTTGTTCTGTATGAGTGTAATGTTATGTTGTATAGTATTTAGGTCAAGTGACGTTTACAATAAGATTTTAGCATTCAATAATTTATCAACACAATTAGTTTTACTCATAACAGCAATATCGATTGTTCTGAATGATTTTTTTTTAATTGATATAGCATTACTATATGCTAGCATCAGCTTTATATCAACTATAGCGCTAATGAGATTAATGTTGTTTTGATAATTTATGGTAGCATCCATTCTCATATTTTTAGGTGTTTGTTTAATAGTCATTTCAAGCGTAGGAGTAGTAGTATTTCCTGATTTCTATACTAGACTACATGCTGCAGGTATTGCAGATTCTAGTGGCGCAATGTTGTTGTTGATTGGTTTTTCTTGGCAAAATGAATTTTCAATCAATACTATTAAAGTTATATTATTGATTTTTATAATATGGATAGCCAATTCAACTAACAGTTATATTTTAGCGCGTACTTATTATAAAAGTAAAGACTATTAAAGAAGGTTAAGATGCTAGAAATACTGAATCTAATATTACTTTTGCTGTTACTCACGGTTACAGTTTTTATAGTTCTTTCGAAACATTTGGTTGTAAGTGCTGTTCTAATGTGTGTATTTAGTTCACTTATTGCACTTATGTACTTGATTATGAATGCGCCAGATGTTGCAATTACTGAAGCTTCTGTTGGTGCAGGATTGAGCACAGTCTTTACGTTTGCAGCACTCTCTTTGGTAAAGAATTACAAAGCAAATTTATCTCATAGCCCCACAACACTTTTTTTTATGTTATTTTTGACTGCATGTTTATCATACTTTATGATTCAATTACCAGATTTTGGCAGTCATAATGCTCCAGTTCACTTGCACGTTGCTCCTTACTATGTAGAAAATACTGAAAAAGCTATTGGTATTCCTAATATAGTGACAGCTGTTTTAGCAAGCTTTCGTGGCTATGACACATTTGGAGAAACTATAGTAGTTTTTACTGCTGCACTTTGTATAATGTTAATATTAGAAGAGAAAGAAAGTGATTAAAGATCCGGTATTAAGTGCAGTAACATTTTTGGTGATACCTTTTATCATTTTTTTTGGTTTATACATACAGTTTCATGGTGACTATACTCCAGGTGGAGGTTTTCAGGCGGGAATAATTATTGCTTCTGGGATAATATTATATTCTATGTTATTTGATATACCTACAACTTTAAAAGCAATACCTTACTCTATTATCAAATTTACTAACGTACTAGGTATTTTAACCTATGGAGGAGCTGGTATTATAACAGTTTTATTTGGCCAAAATTTTTTATCCTATAGTATATTGTCAGCTGATAGTAGAACAGGTCAAAAATTGGGTATTTTCTTAGTGGAGCTGGGTGTATTGCTTACCGTCTCTTCTTCCATGTTAATCATATATATAAATTTTGCTCGCAAGAAAAAACAATGACTCTATATAATTATGTAGGCATTACTATATTAATGGTGCTAGGTTTCTATATCATTGTAAATGATAAAAACTTAATCAAAAAAATGATGGGATTAAGTGTCTTACAATCATCTGTTTTGTTGTTTTACATATCTTTAGGGTATGTAAAAAATTCTTTACCTCCTATATTGACTTCAAATTTTCACTTATATACCAATCCTATACCTCACGTCTTAATGCTTACTGCTATAGTGGTTGGAATTGCAACATTTTCAGTTGGATTGTCCATATTAGTAAGAATAGAGAGATTAGTTGATTAAGAAGAATGTGAATAAATTGATAGTATCTTAAACTATATGAAGTAGCAAGTAACTATAAATTAAGAATAAAACTATAAGCTTGCTAATTGTAAGTTTATTTGATAAATAAGAAATAAAATTATAAACTGTAAAGGTAATGATGTCAACTATTAATGGTACGGAAGATAGGAAAAAGATCATCAAAGATCTTGTAACCAAAAGTATAAGAAAGGGCGGTTTTATCACTTTTGATGATATAAATGATAAGTTGTCAGATGAAAATTTTTCAACTGATTTTATAGATGATACTATAGCTTTATTGCAAGACTCTGGAATTAACATACTCGAAAGTAGTGAAGATGAGGAAGAAGCTCCTTCTAATAATGATGGTAATAAGCTTGATGATGATGAGACATCGTTGAATACTACTACAACTTTAGTGCAAAACGATGATCCAGTAAGGATTTATTTACAGGATATGAGCTCTGTAAAGCTTTTGTCACGAGCAGATGAAATTAAGATAGCAAAAAAAATTGAATCTGAAAAGCATAACATGTTACGTGCAATAATTGAAACATCAGTGGCATTCAAAATAATCAAAACATGGCGTGATGATTTAAGTGGTGGAACTTTTTTACTGAGAGAAATTATAAATCTGGATGCAATTTATAACTCTGATTTCAATATGGTAGACAAAGAAGAAAGTGAAGCTGAAGATGTTAGAGATTGTGTTAATGATGAGGAAAAAGGTAATGATGAAAAGGGAAATGAGAGTGAAGACATAAGTTCAGCTAACTTAAATATTTCTGTTCTTGAAATGGAAAGTGATTTATTGCCAAAGGTTATCACGGCATTGGATGAGATCATTGCTTTAACAAATGAAGCATTGGTATTGAAAAAAAATTCTAAAGATTTCTCTAATGAGCTAGAAAATTTATATAATCAAATATGGTCTGTAGCATTACAAATTCAGTTTAGTGATGCTGCTATTACCAGAATTACACAAAAACTTTACGAAATAAATAGACTAATCACGTTTGAAGAAGCTAATCTTATTACTGAAGCTAGAAAGTACGATATTGATAGAGAAAGTTTTTATAATGTTTATGATGATGTGCTTTTAGAGCACGAGTTTAGTGAAATAAGTTTTCTCAAGATTAATGAAAATCAATCTCTTTTTACAGGTGAATTAAAAAATAAATTCTTAAGGTTTATAAACGATAGCTATGAGTATATAGCTAGTGCCTTAAGCAATATTAAGAGTTATGTACAAGGAGATAGAGTTCAGGAGTTTAAGAAGGTAATCAAGAGAATACAGAAACATGAACAAGAAGTCTCTCAAGCAAAGCAAGAAATGATTAAGGCTAATTTAAGGCTGGTGGTTTCGATTGCTAAAAAGTATTCAAAAAGAGGCCTTGATCTGCTTGATTTGATACAAGAAGGTAATATTGGTCTTATGAAGGCTGTGGATAAGTTTGATTACAAACGTGGGTATAAATTTTCGACTTATGGTACTTGGTGGGTAAAACAATCAATCACTAGGGCAATACCTGAACAGTCTAAAGTAGTTAGAATACCAGTACATATGGTGGAAATTATCAGTAAAATCAACAAAGCATTAAGAAAGATGACTCATGAAATGGGTAGAGAGCCTACATTAGAGGAATTGAGTATAGAATTGGCGATGCCGCTAGAAAGAATACGCAAAGTTATGAAGATAGCAAGAGATCCGGTAAGTCTTGAAGCTCCAACAGGAAAGGATGATAGTAGTACCTTCGGTGATTGTATAGAAGATAAGCGAGTTTCTAAACCAGAGGATGCTGCAATACTTGCCGACTTGCGTGGTATTACGACCAATGTTCTTGCAACTTTAACACCAAAAGAAGAAAGAATTCTAAGGATGCGCTTTGGCCTTGGTAAAGATGGAAAGGAGCATACCTTAGAAGAAGTAGGAAAAATTTTTAATGTTACACGTGAAAGAATTAGGCAAATAGAGGCAAAAGCACTACGTAAGTTGAAACATCCAAGCCGTGCTAAAAAACTTAGAGGTTTCTTTTAAGGCAGAAGGGCTGCTCAAAAAATAGGTAAAATTCAGCCAAAGTTCTATAATTTCACCCTATTTTTCTTTTTTTATAGGCTTTATAGAGCAGTATGATTAGATATTGAATGTTATGGCAAATAAAAATAATAACTCTAATTCAAAGTGTAAAAATTTTTGTGTTCTGGGTGATAGTTTATCTGATAATGGTGTAATTATTGAAATTTTAATAACTTATCCTTTGTAAGAAACGTGAAACTTAATGCCCCTTTTTATTAAGGAGGATTTTTAGCAATGGCCTTACTGTTGTTGAATATGTATCAAAGTATTTAGGTTTAGAAGAATTTAAGTCATCATGGAGATGCTCATTTTTTGATCGATACTATGAACAGCAAGGTCATAACTATGCGATTTTATATGCAACAGCATCTGAAATTCTTAACCCTATTTTTTCTTATTTCCTCAATAAATTTCGTTTAGCTGATTAACTAAACGCAGTAATTAAACATCATCCAGACGTAGGTAAAGGAGATTTTATTTTTCATTATAATCGAGGAAATAATATTATGGGTGCCACTGCTTATAACAATGTTAAAGCAGAAAAAGTATTGAAATAAAGCGGTTAGTGAAATATGTAATGCATTTGGTTCTAAATGAATATGGTGTAAAGCATGTGATTGTTGCAAATGTGACTGAGGTTGGTTTGATACTAGCTTTAATAAAGACGAAAAGCAAGAGAGCTGGCTGCAACAGCTTACACAGAGTTTTAATACAAAATTAGCTAATAATTTAGATTATATGAAGAAAGGTGCAGATCTTGAAATAAAAGCATTCGATCTTAACTCTAAAATGAAAAGTATGCTTGGTAAATATAAGAGCAAAGGGTTAAATGATCGAGATGCATACCTATCAAACATCGTAGACCAGTTTAGGGTAGGGTGATTTGGAAAAAGTATAAAGATACTCTTGTTGATATTTAAAGGAAGGCTTGATACTTACTATAATTCTGGATGCAGCACAGAAATACTAAAGGATTATTTCTTTTTTGATTATTTTTATCCAACTGCAGAACCTTGTTGTGAAGTTGGTAATGAAATGTATGAGTTGATAAAAAATTAGATTTCTTTTAAACATCTTTACGGTTTGTAGTAACTATCTGCGTAGCTGAATGGTAAAGGGAGGGGGGTAAACAAAATAATCTAAAATATAGAGAAAATACAACGGTGCTTGATACATACTATTGCGATTTTATCCTCTTTTTGTCATTTTAGTGCTAGAATGACATTCTGCTAGTGAAGTTTATTCTTTGATATATTAACTATAAATATAGAGAAGTCTTACTAAATAAAAAGGTAAAAGGAACCTCTGAGTAGTGAAATTTTGACTCTATATTGCTGTAAGTGGTGCTGTAATAATGTTCTAACAAGCGCGACTTGGCTGAATATAGAAAAAATTTAAAAAACCGCTATAATTTTATGTAATCTACCAATAAACACCTAAGTTTTTACTGGATTTTGTGATTGATCCTACAGTCAAAAACAAATTTTGAGTCATAAATACTTTTAGTGCCATAATAAAATAGGGAGGTTTGTCAAGTAAAGTTCTTTATTTCATTAAATGCGCTGCCAAATTGTTATGCAAGCAAGTTTTTTAGTTTTCGTATATCCGAAGTAATTCTTGTGCATTGGCCTTGATTAGAGTCGGACATTCTCTATCATTTAATAATGAATGCAATATTTCAATTGCACCTTTAATGTCGTTACTGTGTATCTTTACTATAGCGATAGCTTCTTGGCTTGAATAAGGGTACACTGCATTTGATTCTAAATTACTAATTTTATCTCTATTTGTTTTTTCACCGCTGGAGTGAAGTAAGCTCATTACTTCTAAGTATTGTGCTAACTCACGTAAAACATCAGGAGCATCTTTATCGTCTGCCAAATCATTATAAATAATAGATGCTGTGTCTGTTGGCATTGAATCTGAGATATGATTGAATGCGCGTTCAAAATTTGCTAAATACTCCCAATGTGAATCTATTTCTTCTAGCAGCGACTTATTATCTTTTTTTAAGAATAATACTTCGTAAAACTTGTCACCTGCAGTTATAGATTGTTTTGTGTTATCAATGTTGCGCAATAAGTATAATGTGATGCCAACTAACATTGGCGCAAGTGTAAGCAGAAAGATGTATTTTTTCATGTTAATATTCCAAATAGTTATATATTTATACATTAATGCTTTTGATTTGCAAAAACATATTGACATAGTGATTATATCACATAATAATATCCTTAAAGTTGTTTGAATAGTTGGAGATTAAAATATTTCTAAAGTAGAAATAAAGACAGCAGTATTAAGCTAAATTATTTTTTGTCGGATTTATCCGATGTACCCTCAACCTTTTATAGGTTGAAGTCTAAATTTGAGAGTTTGATCCTGGCTCAGAATGAACGCTGGCGGCAGGCCTAACACATGCAAGTCGAACGGAGTTATATTGTAGCTTGCTATGGTATAACTTAGTGGCAGACGGGTGAGTAATGTATAGGAATCTACCTAGTAGTACGGAATAATTGTTGGAAACGACAACTAATACCGTATACGCCCTACGGGGGAAAAATTTATTGCTATTAGATGAGCCTATATTAGATTAGCTAGTTGGTGGGGTAATAGCCTACCAAGGTAATGATCTATAGCTGATCTGAGAGGATGATCAGCCACACTGGAACTGAGATACGGTCCAGACTCCTACGGGAGGCAGCAGTGGGGAATATTGGACAATGGGCGAAAGCCTGATCCAGCCATGCCGCATGAGTGAAGAAGGCCTTTGGGTTGTAAAGCTCTTTTAGTGAGGAAGATAATGACGGTACTCACAGAAGAAGTCCTGGCTAACTCCGTGCCAGCAGCCGCGGTAATACGGAGAGGGCTAGCGTTATTCGGAATTATTGGGCGTAAAGGGCGCGTAGGCTGGTTAATAAGTTAAAAGTGAAATCCCGAGGCTTAACCTTGGAATTGCTTTTAAAACTATTAATCTAGAGATTGAAAGAGGATAGAGGAATTCCTGATGTAGAGGTAAAATTCGTAAATATTAGGAGGAACACCAGTGGCGAAGGCGTCTATCTGGTTCAAATCTGACGCTGAAGCGCGAAGGCGTGGGGAGCAAACAGGATTAGATACCCTGGTAGTCCACGCTGTAAACGATGAATGTTAAATATGGGGAGTTTACTTTCTGTATTACAGCTAACGCGTTAAACATTCCGCCTGGGGACTACGGTCGCAAGATTAAAACTCAAAGGAATTGACGGGGACCCGCACAAGCGGTGGAGCATGTGGTTTAATTCGATGCAACGCGAAAAACCTTACCACTTCTTGACATGAAAATCATACCTATTCGAAGGGATAGGGTCGGTTCGGCCGGATTTTACACAAGTGTTGCATGGCTGTCGTCAGCTCGTGTCGTGAGATGTTGGGTTAAGTCCCGCAACGAGCGCAACCCTCATCCTTAGTTGCCATCAGGTAATGCTGAGTACTTTAAGGAAACTGCCAGTGATAAGCTGGAGGAAGGTGGGGATGATGTCAAGTCATCATGGCCTTTATGGAGTGGGCTACACACGTGCTACAATGGTGTCTACAATGGGCTGCAAGGTGCGCAAGCCTAAGCTAATCCCTAAAAGACATCTCAGTTCGGATTGTACTCTGCAACTCGAGTACATGAAGTTGGAATCGCTAGTAATCGTGGATCAGCATGCCACGGTGAATACGTTCTCGGGTCTTGTACACACTGCCCGTCACGCCATGGGAATTGGTTTCACTCGAAGCTAATGGCCTAACCGCAAGGAAGGAGTTATTTAAAGTGGGATCAGTGACTGGGGTGAAGTCGTAACAAGGTAGCAGTAGGGGAATCTGCAGCTGGATTACCTCCTTAGGCTTTGTACGTAATTCACCATTTCAAATAATAGTGTCATTATGTACTATACTGCTGTCTTTACTTCTACTTTATTTTTTAATTTCTCGATAACGAAATTTTATGAGTAACAGGCCTCTTTCCCCACATTTACAAATATATAAAGTACAAGTTACTAGTTTTTTTTCTATTATGCATAGATTGACTGGTATCTTGCTATTTCTTTTATTAATCATACTTTCTTGGTATTTTATATTATATGTTTACTCCCCTAAGTTAATTATAGTAAGGTGCTTAAATGCATTATTGTTCACTCCTGTTGCTAAATTAGCTTATATCTTATGCTTTGTAAGCTTTATGTATCATTTTCTCAATGGTATTCGTCATTTATTGTGGGATGCTGGGCTTAATTTAGAAATTGCTAGTGTTTTAAAAAGTGCTATATTACTAACAATAATGCTATTTCTTTCTACTATGGCTTTTATATTTATATGAGTCAATCTGTAAATTCAGTACATCATTGGTGGATCCAGCGTGTTTCTGCGGTGATTTTGTTATTTTTATTTCCTTGGTTTATTTACTCATTTTCTTGCACATTTTATGTTGATAGCCCTTTATCTTTTAATGAAAAATTATTTCAGGCTATTAATCATCCACTAGAGCTTTTGTTTTTTGTTATACTGGTGTTTTGCATTTTTTGGCATGCAGTTCTTGGAATGCAGGTAGTGTGTGAAGATTATATAGACAGCGTACTTCTAAGGATTTTTACAATTACATGCATAAAATACTTATCAAGCATTACTTATATAGTCCTTGCTTTTACGACTTTTTTCTTTTATAGGCATATTTTCTTGTAAAATTGTTAGTTCTGTGTTAGTATATTATTAGTTTACTAATTTTATTATTGAGCTATAGTGATTTTGGTTTGACAACATGTTTGGAGTGTTAAAAAAAGGAGTAGCAGACTTTACGCTTAAAGCAAAAGGTTTATTTGCTTCATCTGAATCTCAAATTTATGTCAAGGATCTTAGAAAGGTAATGACATATACAGATGGAAGAAAATGCAAATATCCAAAGAATTACGATCAGATTGTAAAATCTGGGAAAGTTGTAGAAAGTAAGAATAGTAATGATGAGACTATATATAAACTTTTGTATGGCAAGAAAATTTTTGAATTAGCTTTTGTCGAGAAAATGGATGATAGGTCCTATTTTACCATTGACTTTTTAGTTAATCGTAATCGGGAAAAAAACAAGGATGTTAAGCATTATGATGGCTACTATAAACCATTTGAGTTTTCAAAAATCGATCTTGAAAAACATATTCCAATTTTTGAAGCTAAAAAAACTAATGATCCTAAATATCCGTTTGAATTAACTCACTCTTCTGTGCTAATGAAAAAGGTAAAAAATGGAGAGGGTAAAGTTCAGGGAGTTGTTGATGAAAAGGGAAGAAATGAAGAATTACTATACACTAGTAATTATAAAAAATTAAGCACTAATTTTTCAGAAATTAGAGATCAAAATGGTAGTCTAGAGCTAGATAAAAGTCTGATATCTGTTCCTATTGTTTTTGCTGCGGGTTTAGCTAAGATTTGTGCTAGACTCCTGACTTTCATTCCTATAAAATTAGGAGAGAATTTGATAGCTAGAAAAAATCGAGTTGCAAAATCTTTTGGTTATCTTTTTTTCACTTCTGCAGTGGTAGTAAAAAATTTAGTAAATATGGGAGCTACAATACTTAAGGTTCCAATTTTATTATTTGTAGCAAATGAGAAAAAGTATGGTGATGCTTATCTTACTATGTGGAAACACCAATTGAAAGAATGTTGGAAAGAAATAAAAAGCGACTTTAATGTTGTTACAAATGGGGAAAGGCCAAAGCCGAAGAAGAAGGATCATAAGCCACTCAGTATAGTGGGCACATGGGATGAGCTTGACGCTAGAAGTCCAGGTATTGAAAGAGAATTGGAAAAGGCGCTGAATAAAAGTAGTGAAAGTATAGATAAATCCAGAGAATCAGGTGTTGGAGAAAGCTTAAAGGAGAAGCCGCAAAACAAAACTGATAAAAAAATAGCTGCAGCCGTTAATCAAAAAAGCAGCACTCCTCATATTGATAGAGAGATAGAAAGAAGACAAGACTCATCACGAAATGTAGGGATTCCATAATGCTCGTAGTCAACCATCACTTTAAATTACTTTTTACTTTAATCATCTCACAATAAAAACTTGCATGCATTTTGCCGTTAGTATAAGATATTAATCAAATAATTAATATCTTAATTAAATGCGCCCTGTAATACTGTGTGGTGGTAGTGGCAGCAGACTTTGGCCTCTATCTAAGCCAAAGCAATTTCAGAAAATATTTAGTCAGAATACTATGTTTCACAACACTTTGTTGAGGCTAAAAGGCGATTATATGCCACCCATCATTACTACAAATATACAATATGAGTCATTATTGATGCAGGAATTACATGCATTACAAGAATGTAAAGTAGTTTTTGAACCAGTTAAAATTGGGACAGCGGCAGCAATACTAATTGCTGTGCTTCTCTGCGATAGGAACGAGACAATCTTAGTTCTGCCTTCAGACCATTTTATAGGTGATTTGAATAGTTTTTATGTTTCTATTGAGAAAGCGTCTAAGCTAGCCTCTGAAACTGACTCTATAGTCACTTTTGGGGTAAAGCCTCATGAATTCAATTCTGAATACGGCTATATAAATGCAGTGTATGGTCAGAAAGAAAAATGTCATATAGTAAAAGATTTTACAGAAAAACCCGAGCGTAAGGTAAGTAACGATCATTATTGGAACTCTGGAATATTTGTGTTTAGAGCAAAACGCTATATAGATGAGATAAAAAAAATTGCTCCGACTCTCTATAATTTATGTTGTGAAAGTATGAAGCATTTTGTATCACGAGAGAGATTTCTGTATTTAGAACAGCAAAATTGTGCAGGAATGGGTGATACATCTATTGATCACCTAGTGATAGAAAAAGCAGAAAATATTGTAATGATAGAAGCCAATTTCGATTGGATGGATGTTGGCACTTGGGGTTCAGTTTTAGAGTTAAGTAAGAGATTTAATAAGAATTTTGAGTCGTTTCAAGCTGTAATCAAAGGAAGAGAGCCAGTTTTGATGACAGAAAATGATGCAAAAAATTTACTAGGTAGAGTTTATAAACGGCCAAGTAAGAGCCTAATGTTGTTCATTAATAAAGTTAAGGAAGTAAAGCCAATAAGGAAAGAGATTAAGCCATGGGGATTTTATAGTGTAGTTTTAATGGGCAAGGATTTTCTTATAAAATACCTTTTTATAAATCCACTGAGCTGCACTTCTAAGCAATTTCACCACTATAGAGATGAGTACCATATAATACTATCAGGGGTTGGATGCGTGAGTTTAGATGACAAAACATATGCTATAACAAAAAATCATGTAGTAGAGATTCCAAGGAAGGTGTTTCATAAAATTGAGAATAAAAGTACAAGATTTCCTCTTGAGATAGTTGAGTTTCAGGTAGGAAAGTTTTTATCTGATAATGATATAGTAAGATTGGACGATATATATGGAAGGTCTTAATATAGAACATTGAATATATTCTATAAGCTTGCTAAATTTAGACAACCTCATTTGAGGTAAAGGAAAAATTACAGTTATATGAAGCATAAAAAGTATGATATTTAAATCTTAGTATAATGTCTATTGCCTTTGAATTTACTATGGCTATTCGTTATTTGCGAGCAAAGAATTCTAGATTTTGCTCTATAATGGCCTTGTTTTCTATTATTGGTATTGCTCTTGGAGTTGCAACGCTAATAGTAGTAATGTCTGTAATGAATGGGTTCAGAGCAAAGCTGCTCGACTCTGTACTTGGCATTAATGGCCATATTAATGTTTACTTTGATAGAAGCATAAATTCAGATTACCACGCAGTGTTAAAATCTATTGAGAAAATCCCAGGTGTATTAAAAGCTACTTCTATGACCAATGATCAAGTGATCGTTGCATCAAATGGTGGAATTGTGGGTAGCGTAGTCCGTGGTGTGTCAACTAAAGACTTACTTAATAATACTACCGTTAAGAATAATGTAATTATGGGTAACGTGGAAAAATTCGATGAAGGTATCATAATAGGGGCAAGATTAGCAGAAGCTTTGAATATTGATTATGGTGATAACATTATGCTTATATCACCTGAAGGATTTGACGCACTGTCTGGTGAAATACCAAAAATGAAAGAATATAAAGTTGTAGCAATATTTGATATGGGTATGTTTGAGTACGACAATACCTTGATGTATATGCCCATGAAATCAGCTCAGGCTTTTTTTAATTATAAAGATAGTGTGAGAAATATAGAAGTGTTCATAGACGATATTGCTGCGGCTAATAAGCTAGCAAATGCTATAGTAGAAGAAACAGGAATGAAAGCTGAAAGTTGGCAATCTCAGCAAAGCCATTATGTTAATGCTTTAAAAACTGAAAGAAATGTGATGTTTTTAATTCTTACTTTGATTATAGTTGTGGCAGCATTCAATATTGTTTCAAGTTTGATGATGATAGTGCAAGAAAAGAAATCCGTAATTGCAATTATGCGTACGTTTGGTGCAACAAGTGGAAGCATTATGCGCATATTTTGTGCTTGTGGGCTGTTAATTGGTTTTACAGGAACTTGTCTTGGCTCTGTTATAGGAGTTATTTTTTCTCTCAACATTGAAAATATTAGAGTGTTTTTAGAAAACATTACCAACATCAAGCTATTTGATCCTATGATATACTTTTTTTCAAGTTTGCCAGTGATATTAGTTTCTCAAGATGTAGTGAACATTTCTGCACTTGCATTGTTCTTGTCATTTTTAGCAACAATTCCTCCTGCATTGCAGGCAGCTGCACAAGACCCAGCGGAGATATTACGTTATGAATGATACTCGAAAAAAATGCATAGGTTGGTTCTTAATTATATTGTTATTTGTTAGCCATATTGCAATAAATAACATAATATTTTTCAAAATAAATCAGCAAGAAAGTGAAAATAGTATAAATGGTTTAACGGAAAAGATGGATGAACTTAGAGTATTGCTTGAAGTGAATCAATCTAGGGTAGAGAAAAGGATATTTGACTTAAAGAGAAATCTGCACACTCAATGTGAGCAAGGTGATGGTAGTTTAAGGCATAAGAACCTCGCAAAGTTGCTGCTACTTGTGATTAAGATGAAGAATTCGTTATTGCGAGAAGCCAAGTTTGATAATCATATAAATTCAATAAAGCCTTTGATATCAGAGCTTGACGATCCAGAGATAGAAAATGCAGTAAATAAATTGGAAAATTTGAAAGAGTTAGATACTTTACGCGGGTTGAAATTGTCTTTTGAGAAGAACATGACTGTTATTAACTACAATAAAAGTAACTTGTTTAAAAAAATCATTTCAAATTGGATAAAGATAGATGATCGTAGTGATCCACTCAGGTTAAAGCTTGCGGAAATTGAAGAATTAATAAGCGATAATGATTGGCAGAGCATAGCCACCGCAATAAGTGACTTAACATACCCAGAATTCAAGCCATGGCTTAATAAATTGAATGATTTTATTGTAGCTTTCAAGAATACTTCAATAATATATCATCACTTATTACAATACATCTCATGATTTATTTTATAATTTTTGCTTTTTCGTTTTTATTTGGTATATGGATCAAGGTAAGTGGTGAAGTAATAAAACTGGAATTAGGCAATTACACTATAAGTGTTGATCTATATTTCGTTATTCTTTCTTGCGTAGTCTTATTATTTTTATTGATAGCAGTTGCACGTTTTTGTTCTTCTATTTCATCAACATTTGCTAACATAAAAAATAGAAGAAGAAGTAGGGAAGAATTGCTTCTCTTTGAAGCTTTCTTTAGCTTAGACTTAGGTAATATAGAGAACACCAATAAGCTAATTAAAAATCTAAATGAAGAAAGTGATAAATTATCTTTAGTAAAGCTCTTTAATTCAGGTAAAACGGGAAATTACAGCTTTTTCAGCCATAATTTAACGAGTATTGCAAGTAAAAATCGCAACTTAGCTCTACTTCTGATCAATAAACTGATTATTCACCTAAAGCAAGAAAGGTTAGTCTTTCAAAAATTTATAGAATATTGCTCTAGTTCAATTAATGATAAAATTTTGTCTATTCCCTTTCAAATAGAGCATTGTATATTGCAAGAAGATTGGATAAATGCAATTTCAAAGTTAAAGGAAGCTATCAAATTCAATATTTTTCTTCCCTTTGATCGTAAAAAGATGTTAGCGGTTTTTTATTGCGCTTTAGCAAAGCAATACGAAAGTAAAGGAAGTTTTTACAAAGCTATAGATTATTTAGCTAAAGCACAAAGTTATTATGCAACTTTTCAGCCCATCAATTATTTAAAGGCAGAATTATATATCAAGCTTGAAAAAATCAGAAAAGCTTCCACAGTATTAGAGGAAGAGTATAGAGTAAATCCTACTCCTCAATCAGCTAGAATGTATATCAAGTTAAATAATAAAGGCGCTGAAAGACTATATAACTTACGCCCTGATTATTATTTTAGTTATTGCTTGCTTGCTTTGTCTTCAATTAGCTTAGGGAAATATGATCTTGCAAGTCAGCATTTAGATATTGCTATGAAAAAAGCTAATTACATATCAATCTACCTTGTTATGGTACAGCTCAAGATTATGTTGCAAGAGTATGATCAAGCAATTTATTGGTTAAACAGGATGGACTCAGAAGCTGTGCCTGATCCAGGTTGGAAATGTGCTGATTGTAATAAAGAGCTAAAGCAATGGGATTATAAGTGCTCAAGTTGCAATAGTCTTAATTGTATTTACCTTATATTATAAGACTCCATAAGGTTTGATACTTTTACATCGAGATTGCTTTAATATAATCTTTATCTCAAAACAGTAAATCTGTGAGTTTCTTAGTTAGGTTTGACTCCAATGTCAAAAAAACTTGTCTTTAGACATTACCAGTTATATATTTTAATAAATTAGAATTATATACAAAATGAAGAGCTTAAAGGAATTATCCTTAAGAATTAAAAATATTAAGTCTGTGCAGAAAACCACGAAAATAATGCAAATGGTTTCTGCAGCAAAATTATTACAAAGCCAAAAGAAATTATCAAATTCAAAATTGCATATATCTAAGCTGCATAGCATTATTTCTTCACTAGCGCTATCAGCGGATCAAGAGTTACTAGCAAGAATTCTAAATATCAATAATGAAGATTCTTTCCTAGTATTTATTATTGCATCTGATCGTGGTTTATGTGGCAGCTTTAACTCCTCTGTTGTTAAATTCAGTCAGGAGCATATAAACAAATTAATTGCAAATGATAAGAAAGTAGACATTGTTTTTTTTGGTAAGAAAGCTTTTGAGACAGGCAAAAATAGATTTAATTCTAAAAATATCTTGAAGGTTGAAAATAGTAAGGGAATCACACTAAAGCGTGTGGAAGCCTTGGTTAGTGATATAGATCTAAGTAAATACAATAAAGTTAAGGTTTTTTACAGTAAATTCTATAATACCTTCATGCAAAAGCCAATATTAGAAACAATAAAACCATGGAGTAAAGACTCATTATTAATTGATAATTCTGTAGTTAGTCCTCTAACAGATTACAGCTATGAGTATGAACCACAAAATATTGAGTTTATTTTAAAATCTTTGACTCAAGATTATGTTACAGCTGCTCTTTATTCTGCTTTACTTGAAAGTGCAGCAAGTGAAAATAGTGCTAGGATGGTTGCTATGGAATCAGCAAACAGAAATACAAAAGAAATGCTAAATGAACTAGCATTACTTTATAATCGTTCTCGTCAAGCAGCAATTACAACTGATTTGATTGAAGTTATAGGTGGTGCAGAATCTTTATAGAAACTCAAGGAATGAAAAATGAATATATTAAATATTGCAGCAGATATCACTAAACTAATAAAAAAGCAGAATCAAGACGCAGAAGTTACAATATATGAAACTAATAAGACCTCGGTTTCTCAGCGTCTATCAAAAATTGAACAAATATCACAATCTAGAAACTGTACTGTCGGAATTAGAGCTATAGCAGGTAAGAACAAAGCTGCGTATATTTCCACAAACGATTTGAATAATCTTAGTAGTGCAGTGAGCCAAGTGGTGGAAATGGCAAAGAATGCCCAGGAAGATCCTTATATTAGTTTTGCTGTAGATGGCAGTAATTATATCTCTTCTGCAGATTTAAATATCTCAGATAATAATGTTGTAACAATTGATAAATTAAAAGAAATTACTGAAGCTACAGAAAATTCAGCTCTTGCACATAAAAATATTATTAATTCCGAAGGAGCTTCATCTTCACATACTTCAGTAAATACAGTATTATCAACCGTTTCTGGTTTTGTTGGTTCATTTAGTAAGTCAACTTTTGTTAATCAGGTTTCTGTTGTTGCTGGAGAAAAGAGTGAAATGAAAATAGGCTACGATTACGATGTAGCATGCAACTTCAGTGATTTAAAAACACCGGAGTCAATAGGGAAAGAAGCAGCAAAAAGAGCAATAGATCAATTGGGTTCATGTACAATCAGGACAGGCAAATTTCCGGTTGTTTTTGAAAAAAGAGCAGCAAAAGAGCTAGTAAAGAGCTTTGCTTCTGCCATAAATGGTAGCAATATTGTAAATAATAGCTCTTTTTTGAGAAATAGTTTAAATAATCAAATTTTTAATACTGAGATTAGCATTATTGATGACCCATTGTTACCAAGGGGTATAACATCAAGACCGTTTGACGGGGAAGGAATAATGAGCAGAAGAAATGAATTTGTAAAAAATGGAGTACTACAAAACTGGATTTTAGATCTATATTCGGCTAGGAAATTAAACTTGGAAACGACCGCAAATGCAACTCGTGCAAGTAATGCTGCAATTATTCCTTCAGCTAGTAATTTCTATTTCAAAAATGGTAATAGATCGTTTAAGGAATTAATTGAGGAAGTAAAAGAAGGAATATATGTAACTGATTTATTTGGTTTTGGTGTTAATTTAATCAATGGCGATTATAGTCAAGGTGCATGCGGATTTTTTATAGAAAATGGTAAAATAACGTATCCAATACACGAGATTACTGTTGCCGACAATTTGAAAAATATGTTTAGCAATTTAGTTGTTGCAAATGACCTAACTTTCTGTGGGCAGTTTAATTCACCAACGATTAAAGTTAGCGAAATGACAGTAGCAGGTTCACTTAGTGATTAAAAATTTTAGTTGCATTAAGTACAATAATTGTGTACTATTACTATGTAATGTTAAGAATAGACTATGGAGTATAGAAGTTTAGTTGCAGTAACTAAGCTTAAAGCATTCTAAATCGTAATTTCAAAGTTTTTCATCACATTAATAATGTTAGTTAGTAGTTTAGGAGTTATCCATATGGAATTTGGTAATATAAAATGGTTTAATGTTGAAAAAGGCTATGGTTTCATCAAGCCAGAAGGTAAAGGTGAGGACGTTTTTGTACATGTTAGTACATTAGAACGTTCAGGAATAAGACCTGATGAACTTCGAGGAGAGGATAAAAAGAGAGGAATGAAAGGGGAAAGAGTAAGTTATGAGCTTAAAGAAGAGCGTGGTAGGAACGGAGAAGATAAAAAGTCTGCAATAAATTTAAGATTGGAAGATTAGTCTATCGTGAAGCTTTTTAATAGGGTAATGTATTGTGAGTAATTTTCATGAAATGGGGCTTCCAACTTTGCTTAGGCAAGCTCTAAGTAAAAATAATCTTTGTGTTCCAACCCCGATTCAGGTGCAAGCGATTCCTCTAGCTCTTCAGGGCAAAGATATTCTTGGGTCTGCTCAAACGGGAACTGGAAAAACCTTAGCGTTTGCTATTCCACTGGTTGCTAAATTGATGAATGAGCCAAGCATTGGTTCAGCTTTAGTCATCGTGCCAACCAGAGAGCTTGCTCATCAGGTAACAAGTGAGATAAGAAAACTCTTATCTCAAAGTTCTTTACTAAGAGTTGCTTTGTTGATCGGAGGCGAGCCTATTTTTAGGCAGCTAAATCAGCTTCAGAAAAAACCACAAATTATAATAGGTACTCCTGGTCGTATTATAGACCATATTGAGCGTAAAACTTTAGTTACTCGGAATGTTGGTATTCTTGTGCTTGATGAGACGGATCGTATGTTTGATATGGGCTTTGGAATTCAGATTGAAGAAATTATGAAGCATTTGCCTAAAATAAGGCAAACTCTTATGTTTTCTGCAACTCTTCCTGGAGAAATAGTAAAACTTACTGAAAAATATCTTAATCAACCAGAGCGTGTTTCTGTCGATTGCCAGGCTACAACTTCTGTAAAAATTAAACAAGAAGTTGTTTATGCATCAGAATCAGAAAAATATGGCAAGCTTGTTACACAATTATGTCAGCGCAAAGGATCAATCATTATTTTTGTCAAAACAAAGCGAGGAGCGGATCAGCTAGCTGACAAATTGCACAAAGATGACTATAGCGCTTTGGCAATTCATGGTGATTTAAGGCAGCACAAGCGTGAAAGAGTCATTGATTCTTTTCGTCGTGGCCGCAATCAAATCATGGTTGCAACAGATGTTGCTTCTCGCGGTCTTGATATTCCGCACATTCAACATGTTATCAATTATGATGTACCACAATCGCAAGCTGATTATGTTCATCGTATAGGTAGAACTGCACGTGCGGGAGCTGAAGGATTTGCATTATCTTTTGTTACACCTCAAGATAAGAGAAGACTGCCTGCACTAGCAGATAAAGAAGGAGAGCCAAATTTTGATTGTAGTATGCAATCTCAAAAACGTAACAGCAAAAAGATCTTTAAAAGGCCAAGTACGTTAAAGGCTAAATACGGTAGAAAAAAGATCAATGTATTTAAGAAGAAAAGCAGAGTACTAGAAAAAGCGTATTAATGTACTTAACTATTCTTCTATTCTTTAAAAGCTCCAGTAAACTTGCTGCAAAGTGAAGTGATTGGAGGATGGTAGAAAGAATATATAGCTAGCCCAAATTAGATTTACCTACAATTTGATAATCTTAATTCTGCTGCTTATAACGTTTTGAGATTATCACAACGGTATAATGTTAGGCTGTGTGGACTATAATCTGTAGCTTAATTCAATTTGGCTACAACGAGCTGCTAGATTTCAGTTTTTTTAATAATTGTGTGCTACTAATTATATATAAATTTACACTTTTAAAGAGAATAGATGATTTCTAAAAATTTAGAGGCAAGTTTAAATAGAGCGTTACAGATTGCTTCTGATTGTAAGCTTAAATATGCAAAAGTGGAACATTTGTTGCTAGCATTAACCAAAGATGTGGATGTAAATTATGTTTTATCAAGATGTAACATCAGAGCTGGTGAAATCATAAATATAGATAATATTATATTAAGGAATGATCGTGGTAATAATGCGAAAGGTTTTTTACAAGACAACTCCGAATTAACTGTCAATAAAGTTGAGCCTGATGTGCTATTTCAACGCATAATACATAAAGCCATGATACGAGCTCATCGTCTGGGAAGAAAAGAAATAAATGGAGCAAGTATTCTATTAGAGATTCTGTCTGAGCAAGATTTATACATTGAAGAGCTATTATGCAAACAGAATGCAAAGGATTCTAATTTGATTTATAACATATCCAATATAAAATATTCAGGTGATATAGAAGAATATGTAACTAATCGCAAGATAAAACTTGATAAGAATAACGATATCTCTACTGTAGCAAATAAAGGTGAATTATTAAAAGATGAAGAAGTTCTACAAAATTATTGTAGAAATTTAAATGATTATGCAAGAAGCAAAAAAATAGATTATGTCATTGGTCGTGATTATGAATTAAATCGCACTATAGAAATCTTGCTAAGACGCAGAAAAAATAACCCTTTATATGTCGGAGAACCAGGTGTTGGTAAAACAACAATAGTTGAAGGCTTGGTATTGAAAATTATTGAAGGTAGTGTTCCGAGTGCACTGAGATCCAGCATAATTTATGCTTTGGATTTAGGATCACTTCTTGCAGGAACACGCTATAGAGGTGACTTCGAAGAGAGAATAAAATCTATAATAAAAGTAATTGAGGCAAAACCTGGCGCTATTCTTTTCATTGATGAAATACACACTATTATTGGAGCAGGTTCAACAAGTGGCAGCTTTCTTGATGCTGGCAATCTGCTCAAACCTGCACTTGCAAGAGGTGCGTTGCGTTGTATAGGTGCAACTACATATAGAGAATATAGCAATAGCTTTGAAAAGGATAAAGCATTAGCAAGGAGGTTTCAAAAAATTAATGTAAAAGAGTCTTCTATTAATGATACAGTAAAGATACTAGATGGTATAAAGCATTACTATGAAAGGTATCATGGAGTATATTACACGAAACATGCCATTAAATCTGCAGCTGAACTTTCACACAAGTATATTACTGGGCGAATATTACCTGATAAAGCAGTTGATGTTATAGATGAAGCAGGGGCATATTGTAAGTTACAAAAAAGCAGGCGAAAAATTATAAACAGTAGAGACATTAAGAGTACTATCGCTAGGATTACAAACGTACCTTGCGGGTTTGATGATATGCAAAGAGTAAAATCTTTGAAAGAAAATCTCAATAGGGCCATTTTTGGTCAAGAGCAAGCGATAGAGTTTCTCGTTAATTCTATTAAAATTGCTAAATCTGGTCTGAGAAGTTACAATAAACCCTTGGCAAAGTATCTTTTTGCAGGGCCAACTGGTGTAGGTAAGACTGAGCTTGCGAAGCAGCTAGCACAAAATATGGGTATGAACCTTATTCGGTTTGATATGTCTGAGTATATGGAACCTCACACAATATCTAGAATGATTGGTTCCCCTCCTGGATATGTGGGTTACGACCAAGGTGGATTGCTTACAGAATCTGTATCTAATAATCAATATAGCGTAGTACTTCTTGATGAAATTGAGAAAGCTCATAGTGATATTTATAATATATTACTACAAATCATGGATTATGGTTGTGTTACAGACACTTACGGACGTAAGGTTAATTTTTCCAATACGATTTTAATTATGACAACCAATGCAGGGGCATTTGAACGTAACAAAAGTTCTATTGGCTTTGGGTATAAAAACTTTAACATCAGTGACAGCGAAAAAGCAATGGAACGGGTTTTTAGCCCCGAATTTCGTAATCGTCTTGATGCAGTCATTTCCTTTTCTGATTTGGATGCGGATGTCATTTTGCACATTGTGGATAAATTTATTCAGGAATTAAAAAAACAACTTGTGCAAAAGGGTATAAGCTGCTCAGTGGAAGAAGAAGTAAAGTCTTATCTTGCGCAAACAGGTTATAGCAAAGAAATGGGAGCACGCCCAATAGAGAGGCTGATTGAAAAAGAGATAAAAAGTCATTTGGCTGAAGAAATACTGAATCGTCGATTAATTAAAGGAAAGAAATTAAGGATTTATATTGGTAAACACGGAATTGCTTTTGATATAGTTTAAATTCTTGCTTGAGTATTAAATTTGTAGTATAGTCACTATTTTTTAATGAGGCTATAGTGGCAAGTTTAACCAGAAATCAATATTACAGTAATCAAGATTTACGGAATTTATTTTCAAGGCTGGGAATAAAAGCGGAAGAAGTAATAAGCCAGGAGTTTGATGATGTACTTAAGTTAGTTGAGCGGCGCTTTAGAAGAGCTTCATTAAAATGTCACCCTGATAAAGTAGTAGGAGAGAAAGAGAAAAAAATAGCTGAAGAAAAGTTTAAAAAACTTAGTGCAGATAAAGATAAGCTAGAGAAATATCTTAACGACTTAAAAGCAGCTGGCATATCTATAACATTACAGCGAGAAGTGCAGGAAAAACAAAGGAGAATCAATGAGATTCTATTGCGTAGAGAGAAAGCTGTGAATAGAGCATGTTTATTTTTTATATTAGCAAATGTGGTACTTGGTCCGTCGCCTCAAGTCAAATATTGCTTATCACAACTTGCTAACAGTGGCAAAGTGCAAAATATTGCTTATAAATTTTATGCATTCAGCATTGGAGTTTGGCCATGGTTATTTATTATATCCTTTTGTAGTATTATCTATGCAGCAAGTAAACAAAGAGGCTCACAAGAAGGAAATCTAGATAGGTTAAATAGAAGATACAATCTACTTATTGCTGCTGATAATTATGTAATATGTATATCAGCAGCGTTTGCTGTATGCAGTTTAATGTCGGAAGTTGCACAAAATGGCTGGCCTGTTCAATATGGAACGATGCTAATAGCTAATTTAGCATTAGATTTATTACTTATTGCTTTACTTAGGACTTTTGTGAAAGCTTTTGAACTATATGGTGAATACTGTACCCAGTGTTTATATGAAGAAGATGCGGAATTTAGTTATAAAGAAAAATTTGCATGGTATGACTACAAATTAGTACTTATGCCGCTCGTTCTTCCTATTGTTAAAATGTATTTTGAAGATTTAGTTCAAGAAAAACCACAACAGCATACTACTGATCCTAAAGTTACACCTTTAAATATAGGCGTAGGAACAAGAGCATAAAAAGGTCTTTGCTTCAACTATAGTTTTTGCTACACTTTGAGTAAATTTGAAGATATTAATGAGTGAAGAAGTAAAACAAATCCTAAGTTACTACGAAAGTGAAAACCCTGGAGTAAAGGCGAATCTTACTCGCATTCTTATGCATGGGAAACTTGGTGGAACTGGCAAGTTAGTAATTCTCCCTGTAGACCAGGGATTTGAGCACGGACCAATAAAAAGTTTTGAAGTTAACCCTGATGCTTACGATCCACATTATCATTTTCAGCTTGCAGTTGATTCAGGAGTAAGTGCATACGCTGCTCCGCTTGGTATGATCGAAGCTGGTGCTTCAACTTATGCTGGAATGCTACCACTTATTTTGAAGCTTAATAGCGCTAACTCTTTGCACTCAAAAAGCTTAACTTCAGATCAAGCAATAACTGCCTCTGTAAAAGATGCGCTGCGTTTGGGCTGCATGGCTGTTGGGTTTACTATATATCCTGGTTCTGCTAAGTGTTTTGATATGATGGAAGAAGCTCGCAAAATTATAGCTGAGGCTAAATCTTGTGGCCTTGTTGTAGTGCTATGGTCTTATCCACGTGGTGAAGGGGTTTCCAAAGAAGGTGAAACAGCAGTTGATGTGATTGCCTATGCTGCGCATATAGCGGCTTTGCTCGGTGCCAACATAATAAAAGTAAAACTTCCAACCAATCATCTGGAAAGAGAAAAAATAGAAAATATTGAATCATTATCTAAAAGAATTGAATATATTAAAAAGTCTTGCTTTGCAGGAAAAAGAATAGTAGTTTTCTCTGGTGGTGAGTCAAAGTCAGTGGATGATATATACAATGAGGCAAAAGAAATTAAGCAAGGTGGTGGTAATGGTTCAATTATCGGGCGCAACACTTTTCAAAGAAAAAAAGAGGATGCTTTATCTATGCTAAAAGATATAATTAATATCTACGCATAAAAAACGGCTGGGTGGCAGAATGGCTTATGCGGAGGACTGCAAATCCTTTTATACCGGTTCAATTCCGGTCCCGGCCTCTTACTCCAATTAGATCGTTTTTTCTTCTGAAATTTTAACAAGAAGTGTGGCTTTTAATGAAATATTTAAAAAAATAAGATACTATATTCAAAATATAAGCAGTAAAATGCCAAAGAGATTAACAGAAGTTTTATTATTGATTGGTTTGCCCTTCTTGCTTACCAGTTGCACTTTTCACTATTTATTAAAGAGCTCGTATACTCATCTTGCACCAGAAAAGTACCCTTCATCCAACAAACAGCCGGTTTACGTCGGTACAGCTTACAGTGCACAGACTATATATAATGCGTTATTTAATGACTTTCTGTTAATAGGTAAGTCATCATTCACAGCCAAACATGGGCGTGCTAGTCAATATGTTAACTATGGAAGAGAAGTTGGAGCAGATGTGATAATCGTATCATTTCAAAATATGCAAAAGGATAAAGAGCATTTTAGCATCACAGAAAAACTATTATGGGACACAAGCTTAACAACATTTCATACAAGGACCATTATAAACTTTGATCAGGACGTACTCTTTCTAAAAAAGGTAGGTGATGCAAAAGCTCCATGGGAATATGTCAAAGGAGAGTTCAAGCTTCACGAAAAAGACGATACTGATCCATATCTAGGGAATTGGGTAGGGTATAGAATATGCGAGATTGCAATATCTTCTTCAGAAGATGAATACTTAGGATTTGTAAATGAAGATAATTGTAAAGAAAAATCTGGAATAAATAAGATGCTTGCTTGGAAAAATGGGGATGTAAGGTTGCGGATTAATAAACAATCAAAACAGGGATTTTATTTAAATCGAAATAAGATTCCTATACTAATAAAATCTCAAATTAACAAATTTGGCTACCTCGAATTAGTAGATGAAAATACTGATCAAGTTCTGGTTTCCCTTCAGAAAAATTAGTTTTTACTACCCATAGAAACTATATACTTACTATTTTGATAAACCTCAAGCTTTCTAAGTTATTCTTGTTGCATGGTAAAAAATAAACTAAAAATAAGCAAAGTGTTTTACAAAATGATATTACGTAATTTATTGTTTTTACTGCCGCCTGAAATCGCTCACTCCTTGGTAATAACGGCGTTAAAAAAGATGCCCTGTAGGAAACCTATAGAACTACCTAAGTCTTTAAATGTAAACTTTTTTGGTAATAAAATTAGGAGTCCTGTAGGTCTTGCTGCAGGTTTTGATAAAAATGCGGAAGTTGTAAAGCCGATGCTCTCATTTGGTTTTGGATTTATTGAGGCTGGTACTGTAACTAAACATCCCCAATATGGAAACAAAAAACCGAGAATTTTTCGATTAATTAAAGATGAAGGAATAATTAATAGATTGGGATTTAATAATAAAGGAGTAGACTATTTTCTTAAACAGATAAGTGAAACTAAACTTGGTAATTGTATTTTTGGTATAAATATAGGAAGAAACAGTACATCAAAGGACCAAATCAGCGATTATGTTGACTTAATAAAGATAGTATATGGAAAGAGCAATTATATAGTACTGAACATCTCATCTCCAAACACACCTAACTTGCGCAATTTGCACAATAAACAAGAATTATCCAAATTGTTGAAATCTATCACTCTAACCCGAAAATCAATCGATAGCTCTGAATCCATACCGATAATATTAAAAATTTCTCCAGATATAGATCAGCAAACAAAAGAAAATATCGCTGAGCTTACACTAGAATATAAAATTGACGGCTTAATAGTAAGCAACACTACGATAAGTCGAGATTCTTACTATAATGAGAGTGGTGGGTTGAGCGGCAGGCCATTATTTCAACTTTCAACCGAGTTATTGAGTGACATGTACAAGCTTACTAAAAGCAGAATTCTATTGATAGGATGCGGAGGAATTTCAAGTGGTGTTGATGCATATGAAAAAATAAAGGCAGGAGCCTCTTTAGTACAACTGTACACTGCTCTTGTATACCAGGGGCATCAAGTTGTGAACAAAATCAATCTGGAGCTTGCAGAATTGGTAAAAAGAGATGGATTTAGTAACATTACTGAAGCAGTGGGTTGTATACATTAATTTTGGAAGTTATTGATATTGTTTTAGTAAAGTAGAGCTAACTTTTTAGTGTAGAGGTATGATAGAGAGTGCTTTTCTATTGAATGATTAATATGAGAGTTTTGAACGATACAATATCTAAAGTTATTAATTATAAATTTACAGATTATGCAATATTAGAAGAGGCATTAACCCACCCAAGCGTAAATAAGAGAAATAGCGAAGACCAGGTTGTAAGCTACGAAAGGCTAGAGTTTTTGGGCGATAGTGTTTTGAATATGGTTGTGTCTGTTATGCTGTTTAAAATGTTTCCTGAAGAAAAAGAAGGAGCATTGGCAAAAAGAAAAACGGATTTAGTTTGTGGCAGTACCATTGCTAATGTTGCTAAAGAAATAGAGTTAGGTAACTTTATTATCATGAATAATAGTGAACGTTGTAACGGAGGAAAATGTAACTTAAAAAATTTAGAAAATTCGCTTGAAGCACTAATAGGTGCAATTTATATTGACGGCGGACTTGAGAGTGTTGAGAAATTTATTATCCGACATTGGGAAAAGCTAGCTAAGGACATCCTCGATCCTCCTCAAGATCCTAAAACTTCACTGCAAGAATGGACTCAGAGAAATAAATTACCTTTACCGAAGTATGAGCTTGTAAAACAAACTGGACCAGCACACAATCCTGAATTTACTATATCAGTTTGCATAGAGAGTTATGACAAAGTTTCTGCATGCGCTCCTAGTAAGAAAATTGCTGAACAAAAAGCTGCTGAGTTGATCCTAGAAAAAATTAAAAAAACGACTTAGTTTAATCAAAATAGCTGTTAGCATAAATTTAAAGTAAGCTAAGCTCTTTAGTTCAGCTTACATATTTTTTTATCTCAGCCAGAATCTTATCAGATTGACTTTCATCTGAATTTAAATCAGCTACAAAGTGTGTGACATATTTTCCTTCAGGGCTAATAAGGTATATCATTGAAGAATGGTTAATTTCCTCTTCTCCATCTACTTTACTTGCATATACTTTATACTTTGCAACTACTTCATCTATTTTTTGTCTTTCACCAGTGAGCATTTGTATTCTATGGTCAAATTGCTGCTGAAATTCTTTAAGCCTTTCTGTATTATCGCGCTCAGGATCAACTGTGATAAAAAATGTTTGTAGCTTGTTGTCAGTTTTCTCGTCTAACTTTGCAAGTGTTTCTGAAATTATTCCAAGGTTCATAGGGCAAATTCTTTTACATGAGGAAAATCCAAAAAAAATCATCATATACTTATCTTTGAAATCACTACTGCGTACTATTTGCCCGTTTTGGTTAATCAAAGAAAAATCCCCACCTATTTTAATTTCTGTATTTTGTGAAACAAATATGCCTTGCTTAGTAAAATAACAATAACCTAAGAAGATAGCTGCTACTGTTATTAGCAAACTAGACAATAACCTTATAAACTTTATCATTAAAGCGTTTCCAATAAAGTTAAATCATATATTGATTAGTTGATTGATTCAATATATTCCTTCCAAAGTGGGTTGTTAATTTTATCTAACAATTTCTTATGCTCATCAATTTCTTTAATACTTGGTGAATGTTCTCTGCGAGCTAAATTACGCACTTTATGTTGAATAAACGTAGAGTTATTGTCCTGAGCACATTCATTATTAAATAAAAAGGTTTGCAATCCTCCTGTAAGCTCAACATAGACCTTTGCAAGCAATTGAGCATCAACTAATGCTCCGTGTAACTCTCTACCTTCTAGCGATATATCAAAACGCTTGCATAATGCATTTAAAGAAGCAGGTGATCCTACAAACTTTTTTCTTGCAAGTGGTAATGTATCTAGCACTCTATCTGAGGAAATTAACCCAGCATTTAACTTGCCTAACTCCATATTAAGGAACTTAACATCGAATTCAGCATTATGAATCACCAAAATGTCATTGGATATGAAGTCAAGAAATTCAAGTGCAACATCTGAGAATAGTGGTTTATCTTCCAAAAATTCCTCACTAATACCATGAATCTTAAATGAGTGGTAAGGTATATCTCTTTCTGGATTGAGATATCGATGAAATGTTTTACCTGTTGGAATACGATTAATTAGTTCTACACATCCTATCTCAATAATTCGATGGCCAGATTTAGTATCAAGACCTGTAGTTTCAGTATCAAGTACTATTTCTCGTAGCCTACTTTTCATCAGTTGTCATTTGTTGTTAAATTTTTATCAGTACTTGCCTTCTTATAGTTAATAGAAACAAGTAACCAAGTTAGATCTGATGAATTAATATTTTTTTTGAATTGCCATACATCTTCAACTTTGTTAATAGTAGACATGCTACCTGATGTGATGTTTCCTTCGTTATTCTTAACGAAGTTAATTTGCTCTGAAAGGAAATATACTGCAATAAATATTACGTTTTTTACTAACTTTATTTCTAAGATCTTTTGTGAAACGATAGAAACAATTATGGACTCATGTGTCTCTTTACGATGTTTAATCTTATCCACAAAACTGTTATATAAGTCTTTGTCCAGAAGGGATTTTAATTGAGGTAAATTTCCTTGGTTAAAATATTTTATTATTAATTCAAAAGCTATGCTTGAACCTTCTATAAAATTGGAAATAGAAAACTCTTTGTTTTTTTGTAATATTTGTTCATAAGTAGTTTCTATTGAACTTTTGTCGTTGCTATAAATATAATCTTCGATATTTTCTACCACATCTTCTTTACTTTGACTTACATCCAATACACCTGTTAGCTTTTTTAGGTTGAGACTGGCTGATCTTCCTAAAGAATTATATAAGCGTGAAAAAATAAACGCCGCTAGTAAAGCATATATTACAAGCTCTATCATGGTAACTTAACTCCTTGATATATAAAGTATCTAAATATTATTAATTATTGATAAAAATATGTTTTTCATATTAACCTATAGTTAGGTTTACTATTCATTTGTAAATGAATATATTATATAAGAAAGTATTAAACATCTCAACTTAATTAAAGGAGACGTAAGAAATGTCACAACACAAAATGAAAATTCATGGTCAGTATGTCAAAGATTTTTCGTTTGAGAATCCAAATTCGCCATTCCTTCCTTCTAGTAAAGCTCCTGATATTAATGTAATGGTTAATATTAATTCAGCAAAATTAGAAGGAACAGAAAATAAAAAAGGAATAAGTGAAGAAAAGCCTTTTCATGAAATTACTTTGCATATAGAAGCCAAAGCAACGGTAAAAGATGAAGATGTAAAAGATGATATAGCTTTCATTTGCGAGGTAAAGTATTGCGGTATTTTTTCAATAGAAAATTTTACAGAGCTAAGTGAGGAAGAGGTGAGACAAGCTTTATTTATTGGTGGACCTACTTTTCTTTTCCCTTTTGCAAGAGAAATAATTGCAAGAACTACAAGTAGTGGTGGGTTTCCTCCACTTATGCTAGATCCTATAGATTTTGAAACTATGTATCAGCAGCAAAGTCAACAACAAAAAAGTAGCGCTAGTAATTCCAATTTTAACTAATACAGGATGAACAATTCTTTAAATGCAAAGACGACTTTAAATATTGATGGAAGGTTATATAACTACTTTAACCTAAGTAACGCTGGTAAATTTTTAGGAGTAAATTTAACAAAATTGCCTTGTTCACTCAAGGTATTGCTTGAAAATTTATTGCGCAACGAAGATGGAGTAAGCGTTAAATTAGATGACATAAAGATATTAGCAAATTGCGTCAAGAAACACATTAATCACGAAATTAGCTACAAGCCAGCAAGGGTTTTGATGCAGGATTTCACAGGAGTTCCTGCTGTCGTTGACTTAGCTTCAATGCGTAATTATGTGAAGAAAAACGGAGGTAACCCCAGCAAAATAAATCCATCTGTACCTGTTGATCTTGTGATCGATCACTCTGTTCAAGTAGATAGTTACGGAAGCACTTCTGCATTTGGTAAAAACGTTGCACTGGAAGTAAAAAGAAATTTGGAGAGGTATCAATTCTTAAAATGGGGAGAGTCATCCTTCACAAATTTTAGAGTAGTGCCACCAGGTACTGGAATTTGCCACCAAGTGAATCTTGAATATTTAGCGCAAGTTGTATGTAACGATAGCGGAGTTCTATATCCAGATACCTTAGTCGGTACAGATAGTCACACTACTATGGTAAATGGTTTATCGGTTCTTGGTTGGGGTGTTGGTGGAATAGAAGCTGAGTCTGTGATGCTTGGTCAACCAATTAGTATGGTAATTCCAGAAGTAGTAGGATTTAAATTAATAGGAAGACTTTCAGAGGGAGTAACAGCAACTGATCTAGTGCTAACGATTACTAATATCCTGAGAACAAAAGGCGTTGTTGGCAGATTTGTGGAATTTTATGGTGATGGCTTAGATTGTTTATCTTTGGCAGATAGAGCAACCATAGCTAATATGGCTCCAGAGTATGGTGCAACTTGTGGATTCTTTCCAATTGATCAGAAGACACTAGATTATTTAAACTTAACCGGAAGGCCAAAAGAGTTGGTTAAATTAGCTGAAGTCTATGCAAAAGAACAAGGGCTGTGGCGTAGTAATGAAGAATTGGCGTTCTTTGACACACTGAAGCTTGATTTATCAAGCGTAAAGCCAGTGATGGCTGGTCCTAAAAGACCACAGGATAAGATTTTCCTTTCAGAAGTAGCGGAATCTTTTTCTACATCTTTTCCTATTAATGAGACAAACAGACCTCCGTTGGAACCTATCTATGGCGATCAGCTCCAGAGTGGCAGCGTAGTGATTGCAGCAATAACAAGCTGCACTAACACCTCAAATCCAAGTGTGATGATTGCTGCAGGTCTTGTAGCTCGTAATGCAATTAAACTTGGATTAAAATCAAAGCCTTGGGTTAAAACTTCTCTTGCTCCAGGGTCACAAGTTGTGACAGAATATTTAGAAAAGTCTGGATTGCAGGTAGATCTAAATGCTTTGGGTTTTAATCTAGTTGGATATGGCTGCACAACTTGCATTGGAAATTCTGGTCCACTTAATAAGGATATAGAGGATGATATAAAAAACAAAAACTTAACTGTTGCTGCAGTTTTGTCTGGCAATCGTAACTTTGAAGGAAGAATTCATCCGTTAGTCAAAGCTAATTACTTGGCATCTCCGCCACTTATTGTTGCATATGCACTTGCAGGCACTGTGCAAATTGATTTGACAAAAGATTCAATATGCAAAGATAAGAATGGAAATGATGTCTATCTCAAAGATATATGGCCAACAAATAATGAAGTTGAGAGCTGTGTTAAAAGTGTTGTGACGCGTGAAATGTTCATACAAAAGTATAAGGATGTTTTTTCTGGTGATGAGCATTGGCAAAAGATAAAGTGTGAGAAAGGTGAAATCTATGATTGGGACACGAAAAGCACTTATATACAAAACCCTCCCTATTTTGATAATTTATCGACTAAGAACAATGGAAGCAACATAGTTGATATAAAGAATGCGCAAATACTAGCGATGTTTGGCGATAGCGTCACTACCGACCACATTTCCCCTGCTGGAAATATTGCCTCAAATAGTCCTGCAGGCATATATTTAAAAGGTCTTGGAGTTGAACCGCAAGATTTCAATTCATATGGATCTCGCCGCGGTAACCACAACGTAATGATGCGTGGAACCTTTGCTAATATCAGAATAAGAAATAAAATGGTGAGCGCTGAGGGTGGCTATACAAAACATATTCCTTCTCAAGAAACTATGTCAATTTTTGATGCAGCAATGCAATATAAAAGAGAAGCTGTTCCATTAGTTGTCATTGCAGGAAAAGAATATGGTACAGGTTCAAGTAGGGATTGGGCAGCAAAGGGTACTGCATTACTGGGAATTAAAGCTGTGATTGCAGAAAGTTTTGAACGCATACATAGGTCCAACTTGGTCGGCATGGGTGTTCTTCCACTTATATTCCAAAATGGAATAACCAGAAAGATATTTGATGGTAGTGAGATAATAAGCATAAAAGGTGAAATAGTATCAAATGGAAATCTAGAATGTATCATTAAAAGACAGGATAATTCAAAGCAATCAATACAACTCAAATGCTGTGTACAAACCGCAACTGAGATTAAATACTTAATGAGTGGTGGGGTGTTAAGCTACATACTTCTTTCGACTTAGTAAAAGTAAGTACTAGACTTCTTTTAGCTCCAGCCCTGGTCCTTTTAAATAATGATTTGTTCTATGCGAAGTTATGATATAATTTTACCTTACATATAGTAAAGGTGTTTTATAGATAATTATGATTAGCTCTATACAAGAACCTAATGAACTCAGAAAACGTTTACAAGGATTTTATCGTACTGATGAAAAAAGCTGTGTACGTTATCTTGTAGAAAAAGTAGAACTTTCGGTTGATTCGAAAAACAGAATTTACAATATTGCAAAACAAGTTATTGAAAAAATCAAACACAATAAATTAAGTATTGTAGATTCCTTTATGCAGCAATATTCGCTTTCCAATGATGAAGGAATAGCATTGATGTGCCTTGCTGAATCGCTACTTAGAATACCAGATGATTACACAATAGACGAATTGATCAAAGATAAAATTACCAACCAAGAATGGAATAAACACTTGGGGCGTTCCTCTTCATTGTTTGTTAATGCTTCCACATGGAGCTTGATGATAGGTAGCAGTATATTGAGAGATAATGAAGGCGATTCGAAGTTCTATTACGCAATTTCTAAGTTACTTAAGAATTTAGGAGAACCGATCATTCGCAAAGCAGTAAAACAAGCAATGTCTATGCTTGGTAATCATTTTGTTGTTGGAGAAACCATAGAAGAAGCTTTAAGATATGCAAAACTAGATAACAATAGTAAGTTTTTATACTCTTTTGATATGCTTGGCGAAGCTGCTCACACAGCTGAAGATGCAGAAGAGTGTTTTGATTCATACATGCACTCAATAAAAGCTATAGGTGCAACTACTGAAGTGAATGATTGTTTTAAATCCCATGGAATTTCAATAAAACTTTCTGCTTTGCACCCACGTTATGAATTTGGTCAATTTGACCGAATTGCTGATGAGATATTTACTAGGGTTTTAGAGCTCTGTCGTGAAGCAAAAAAATACAACATTTCACTATGCATAGATGCAGAAGAATCAGAAAGACTTGAGATGTCATTAGTTTTATTCGAGCAACTGCGTCTTGATGAGTCACTTTCTCAGTGGGGAGGGCTTGGCTTGGCTGTACAAGCATATCAAAAACGTGCTTTATCTGTGCTTGATTTTGTTGAGGATGTTGCTATCCGATCAAAGCATAAAATTATGGTAAGGCTTGTGAAAGGTGCATATTGGGACTCAGAAATCAAGTGTGCACAAGAGCTAGGGTTAAGTGGTTATTCGATATTTACAAGAAAAAGCTATACTGATGTATGCTACCTTGCGTGTGCACAGAAGCTTTTAAGCAAAGTAAATCACTTTTACCCATGCTTTGGAACTCATAATGCCTATACTTTTGCTACTATAATAGAGCTTGCTGACAAAGATCATCCTGGATTTGAGTTTCAGCGTTTACACGGAATGGGTGAGGATTTATATGATTATGCAATGTCAGAACTTGCAACAAGCATCAGCTGTCGTATATATGCACCAGTTGGTAAACGTAGTGATTTATTACCATATCTTGTTAAGCGTCTTCTTGAAAATGGAGCTAATAGTTCGTTCGTCAATCAAATAAATGATCCTAACGTTAAAATTGAAGAATTAGTCTCGGATCCATTAGAAAAAGCTAAAAGTTTAGAATATGAACCTCATCAAAACATTCCATTGCCACAAGATATTTTTGGAGAGGAAAGAAAAAACTCCTTGGGGATGGATATTAGTGATTCAATTACAGTTTCGCAATTTGCAAATGATATAAAAAAATTTAGTGAAAAGAAATGGCAAGTTGGGCCAATAATTGATGGAAAGGCACTACTTGATAGTGCTGAATTTATCGAAGTAGTGAATCCTGCACATTTGGAAAATGTAATTGGAGAAGTGTCAAGTACAACAAGCGCTCAGGCTTTAAATGCTCTTGAAATAGCACATAGTGCTTTTACTAAGTGGCAGAATATTTCAGCAGAAGAGCGCGCTAAATGCCTTGAAAAAGCTGCAGATTTGCTTGAAGAAAGGATGAAAGAGTTGGTTTACATTCTGATCTTGGAAGCAGGAAAAATTTTATCCGATGCAATAGCAGAAGTAAGAGAGGCAATCGACTTTTTGCGCTATTATGCAATGATAGCAAAAAACGAACTGAATGACTGGAAAAAATTGCCAGGTCCAACAGGTGAAGATAACTTCATCTTTTTTGAGGGCAGAGGAGTTTTCTTATGCATATCACCGTGGAATTTTCCACTTGCTATCTTCATTGGGCAGGTTTCAGCTGCACTTGTAGCAGGTAATGCAGTGCTGGCAAAGCCGGCAGAGCAAACGCCGATTATTGCCTATGAAGCCGTTAAGATACTACACGAAGCTGGAATACCAAAAAATGTATTACATCTTGTTCCAGGAGATGGTCGATATTTAGGTAAAATATTAGTGCCAGATAATAGAATTTCCGGTGTAGCTTTTACCGGCTCAACACAGACTGCTCAAATAATTAATAGAATGCTTGCCAGCAGAGATGGTCCTATTGTGCCACTTATCGCTGAAACTGGTGGATTAAATGCTATGATTGTTGATAGTTCTCCTCTTTTAGAGCAGGTAACTAAGGATGTTTTAATTTCTGCATTTCGCAGTGGCGGTCAACGTTGTTCTGCTCTCAGAGTGCTATTTATTCAAGAAGATATAGCAGAAAAACAGATAAAAATGATATGCAATGCAGCTCAAGAACTAAAGATAGGTGACCCAATACAACTGAGCACAGATATTGGTCCAATAATTGACAAAGCATCTATTGATATGCTCACTAAACATACGGAAAAAATATCAAGGGATGAAGATTCAAACCTTTTGTCCAAGGTACCCATGGGTACAAATTCTTATAATGGTTATTTCTTTCCTCCGTACATTTATGAGATACAAAAAATTTCGCAATTAAAGCAAGAAGTGTTTGGGCCTATTTTACATATCATACGTTTTAATAAGTCGCAGTTAAATGAAGTTATAAGTGATATAAACAATACAGGATATGGACTTACGTTTTCTTTGCAAAGCCGTGTACAAAGTAAGATCGATTTAATAAGCAAGAAAATATCAGTTGGAAATGTATACATCAATCGCAATCAAATAGGTGCAGCAGTTGGAATGCAACCATTTGGCGGTAGAGGACTGTCAGGTACCGGACCAAAAGCTGGTGGTCCTAATTATCTGCAACGTTTTTCTATAGAAAAGGTTGTAAGTGTCAACACTACAGCATGTGGCGGTAACATTACACTTGCGTGTTTGGATTGATTTGCAATTTCTAAATTGGAAGTCCGTGCAGTTGTGTATGCAGTACTAAAACCTAAAACTCATACACTGAAAGGATAGTTGTGATTCTAAGGAGGTTTCAAAGAAAGTCTTGTCTTTAATAAAAGAAAAAGGTTGCTATAATTCTGATAAAAGCACTATAAACAAAATGAATGTAAAAAATATCTTATTAGCGTTTTTAGTACAATTTATATTCGATTTGTCATTATTTGCGGCTGATCCTATTTTGCTTAATTGTATTGAAACTCCAGGGATTTATGATCTTGAAACAAGGCCAAAAAGCTTTAACTCTTCAAATAATTTAAGAAGAAAACCTGGCTCTCCAAATAATGCATCAGGAGAATTAATAAATGTAGTGGGTAGAGTTACTGATGTAAATTGCTTACCGATACAAAATGCTGTGGTTTCTATATGGCACGCAGACTCACTTGGCATGAGCTATTATGATGAAAATGTGGAGCTTGATCCAAATTTTGCTGGATCAGGAAGATTTGTAGTAAATAACCTTGGCTATTATAATTTTATTACAATAGTACCAGGTAAAATTGGTGATAGGGCTCCACACATCAACTTTTTGGTCCAACATCCAGATTTTCCAGAATTCACAACACAAATGTTTTTTGCTAATCATAATTGCGATAACTGTGATGATCTTCTTCTTGGTAATCTTATTGAGAGTGGACTTGCAAGCCTTCTGATAGCACCATTTACTTATAACAATCAGGCCATGAAGACCTACACATTTAATATAACCCTAGGTGGGCATAACAAATTTTCTGATAAAAGATAAAGCCCTTGCATATCAGCGGAGTTCATAGTAGTCTTAAGCGCTATTGTACTTAAAATGTATATGAAAAATATCTTACTAATGTTTTTACTATGCTTTATGTGCAGCTTACAATTATTTGCAACGGAGATGTCAACGATGAAGATAACAATTTCTAAAGCTTTACCCGATTTTGAGACGCTAGTGGTAGGTTTTTTTGAGGGTGATAAGCTCATAACTAATGTTCTACAAGATAAGCAAGCTATAGATAACATCAAGAAATTTAGTGATTTTAATGGAGGTTTTGGTGAATTTTTCTCCGTTACTTCATCAGAGGGAAAAAATATTATAGTTGCTGGTCTTGGAATGAGAGATGAATGGGATGAAAGCAAAGGATTAAATATTGGTGGTAAAATATATTGTGAGCTAAGCAGATTAAGAATCAAGCGAGCGGCAATCTCAATCGAAGGCAATGCAGCAAATGTTGCATACGGTGCATTTTTGCGCAGTTTTAAATTTGATAAGTATAAAACCAAAAAGGATGAAAAAGTTACAGAAGTAGAGGAGATCACAGTGCTAACGAAAGATGAGCAATTCAGTAGTGCTGAAAAATCATTTGAGCGTTTAAGACAAGAAGGTGAAGGCATATTTCTTGCACGTACTCTTACCATTGAACCACCTAATGTTTTATATCCAGAATCCTATGCTGATTATATAAAAACCGAGCTTACTAAGCTTGGCCTTGAAATCGAAGTGCTTGGTAAGAAGCAGATGGAAGAGAAAAAAATGGGAGCATTGCTTGGGGTAGCACAGGGAAGTAGTAAAGAGCCAAAATTAGTAGTGATCAAATGGAATGGAGCTTTCAAGGAACAAAAGCCTGTAGCTTTTGTGGGTAAAGGCATAACGTTTGATACTGGTGGAGTGTCACTCAAGCCTTCGCGTGGCATGGAGTCAATGAAATATGACATGGCGGGTTCTGCTACTGTGGTTGGGGTGATGCGTACTCTAGCTGGACGAAAAGCAAAGGTAAATGCAGTTGGTGTAGTTGCACTTGCAGAAAATGCAGTGGACGGTAATGCTCAAAGACCAAGTGATGTAGTAACTTCGATGTCTGGACAGACGATAGAAGTGTTGAACACTGATGCAGAAGGAAGGCTCATACTTGCAGATGCTTTATGGTATACACAAGATAGATTTGCACCGAAATTTATGATCGACCTTGCAACTTTAACTGGTGCTATAGTGGTTGCACTGGGAAATAATGAATATGCTGGTCTTTTTTCAAATAACGATGAATTAGCGAATCATTTGATTGATGTAGGAAATGAAGTAAATGAGAAATTATGGCGTTTTCCTATGAATGAAACTTATAACAAAATTATTGATTCGCCGATTGCTGATGTGCAAAATATAGCTCCTGCAGGTTCTGGTGGAGATAGTATAATGGCTGCACAGTTTCTACAGCGTTTTGTAAACGACACTTGTTGGGCACATTTAGACATTGCAGGCACTGCTTGGCACGAAAAAGGCACTGATATTTCTCCAAGAGGGGCAGTAGGTTTCGGTGTAAGGTTGCTAAATAAGTTGGTTGAGAAGTACTATGAGATTAATAATTAAGGATCTTTGTATTGAGTTTATAGCTTAATTTACGGCTACATGAATGTCTATTTATAAGACGTAGAAAATGATATCATCAAAGTAACTTACATTTTCTTTTTTGGGGATTCTAAAGTTACACACTTGAGCAGCATCAAGAGAAAGTATTTTGTTCAAATGATGATTGTAATGATGGACTATTAAAACTTTAAAGCTATTGGGTATTGACGGTATATACTTAAGTGTTAGAATAAAATAGGAAGTTTTTAGGAGTTTATATGGCAGCAGGCGGAAAAGCGAAAACAGCTAGTAAAAATAACCCTACTCAGCGTAAGAAAGCAGAACAAAAAATGTATAAGGATAAACCGGTAAAGCCGGTTAGATATATAGACCGTGATTCACGTATGAACTATATGTCTGCTCAATACGATAACGGCAATCTAGTTGAAGATGAGGTAAGCGGCAATCCTATAAAGTGGGAAGCTGTATAGTAGTTGTGGTTAAAGTTACTATTAATTCTAAGGAATGTGAAGTAGAGCATGGGCTCACTATAATTCAAGCTTGTGAAGTTGTGGGCGTTGAAGTTCCGCGGTTTTGTTATCATGAGCGTTTAGCAATTGCTGGTAACTGCAGAATGTGTTTGGTTGAAGTTGAGGGTGGCCCTCCAAAACCAGTAGCTTCTTGTGCAATGCCAGTTGCGGAGGGTATGGTTATTCACACGGATACTCCCAAGGTAAAAAAGGCGCGTGAAGGTGTGCTTGAGTTTTTGCTAATAAACCACCCGCTTGATTGCCCAATTTGTGATCAAGGTGGTGAATGCGATTTGCAAGATATCACGATGGCTTATGGTAAAGGAATCAGCAGACTTGATGAATATAAGAGGGCTGTGCCAAAAAAACATTTTGGTCCGCTGATTGAAACTGCAATGAACAGGTGTATTCATTGCACTCGGTGTATTAGATTTTTGTCTGATGTTGCAGGTACAAATGAACTTGGAGGAATCGGAAGGGGAGAAAATATAGAGATTAGTACTTACATAAAAAGGCATATTAGCTCTGAATTATCTGGGAATATTATAGATCTTTGCCCGGTGGGAGCTTTAACTTCAAAGCCCTATTCTTTTACAGCACGTCCATGGGAGCTATCACATTGTGAAACTATAGATGTGCTAGATGCTGTAGGAAGTAATATTAGAGTTGATTGTCGTGGTCCTGAAGTTATGCGAATATTGCCAAGACTCAATGAAGAAGTGAACGAAGAATGGATATCAGACAAAACTCGTTTTGCTTACGATGGACTCAAAGTACAACGCCTCGATCGACCTTATATAAAAAAAGAGGGCAAATTAGTCTCAGTTGACTGGAATGAAGTATTGACTTTTGCTGCAAAAAAAATAAAAAGTACGAAACCAAACAAAATAGCTGCAATTGCAGGTGATTTAGCAGATTGTGAATCTATGCTTCTGCTGAAGGAAGTGATGCATAAGCTTGGTTCAGCAAATATAGACTGCAGACAGGATGGAGCAAAACTGATACCAAGTAATCGTGGATCTTATGTGTTCAATACCACTATTCAGGGTATAGAAAGTGCAGATTTATGCTTGCTAATCAATACGAATCCAAGGATAGAAGCACCAATCATTAATGCAAGATTGAGAAAGAGATATTTACAAGGCAATTTTCCTATTGCAAGCATTGGCCCTAACGTTGAGTATTTATACCATGTTGAGAGGTTAGGCAATAACCCAAATATCTTAGACGAAATAGCAAAAGGAAATCATAAATTTTGCAAGCTGCTGAGTGTTGCCTCAAATCCTATGCTCATCATCGGTCAAGATGCATTAGTAAGAGATGATTCTGAATCAATTTTAGCGCTAACTGGCAAAATTGCAGAAAAATTTAACATGATCAGAGATAACTGGAATGGCTTTAACGTACTGCATAAGGCTGCAGCAAGAGTTGGTGGACTCGATATTGGATTTGTTCCTAGCAAAGGTGGAAAAGACATTAATCAGATGCTAAAACAGGCAGAAAGTGGCGAGGTGGAAGTTGTTTATCTTCTTGGTGCAGATGAAATTGATACATCAAAATTAGAAAATACATTTGTAATTTATCAAGGCCACCATGGTGATAGGGGAGCGCATATAGCAGATGTCATTCTACCTGGAGCTGCATACACAGAAAAATATGCAACTTATGTAAATACTGAAGGGCGAGTACAGAGAACAAATTTAGCTGTTTTTCCTCCTGGTGAAGCAAAGGAAGATTGGTTGATTATTAAAAATTTATCCCAATATTTGAGCCTTTCCTTGTTATATGATAGTTTATTTGATGTGAGAAAAAAATTAGATACTATCGGTCCACAGTTTAGAAGTGTTGATCAAGTGGTAAAAAATACATGGGTACCAATCAGCAATGGTAAAATAAATTTAAGTAATACGCCTTTTACTTTAAAGGAGTGTAATTTTTATATGACAGACTCAATAGGTCGTGCTTCAAAAATAATGGCAGATTGTACTAAGGATTTTTATGAACACTCTACTTAATATTTTATTTATTCTAACACCATTATTACTAATAACTCTGGTATATTTTCAACGAAAATTAAACTCTATATTTTTGTGTAAAGAACAAAATACATTAGAAAAACAGTTCGTTTATAAGCTAGTTGATTTTATCAATGATATTATTGCACTATTTACGGAAGGATATGTATGGATGGCAATAACATTTATTATAGTTACCGAGGGAAGAGGGAATTATTTGCCTCTCACAATGATCTTAATTATGATGTCACTAGTGTCATTCATATGCATATCATTTTACTATTCTATTAAGCTAAATGCTGTACAGAAAAGTGTTGTCCTATTGATTTCAATAGGGACATTGTCTTTTGTGTCTAGAGCATTTGCTGTATTTTTTATTGCCACAATTATGAACTATTTTTTTGATTTAGGGTTGCATGTACTTGATATTTGATATTCTTTTTCTTCTTATTCCACTTTTGCTTTCAGTAGCATATTTAGTGTACTTTGAGCGTAAAGTTATTGGTGCAATTCAACTAAGGCATGGTCCAAGTGTAGTAGGGCCATTTGGGCTACTACAGCCATTTGCAGATGCTATCAAATTGATAATTAAAGAGCCGATAATACCATTTAGAGCAAACACCATACTGTTTATTATGGCTCCAATGCTCACCTTTATTTTAGCATTAATTTCCTGGGCAGTTATACCATTTGGAGCTGAAATAATTACAGAAAATGGACAGCAGGTAATAATCCCTAAGGTAATATCAAATATTAATGTTGGAGTGCTTTATGTGCTAGCTATATCCTCTTTGGGAATATATGGCATTATTATTGCAGGCTGGTCTAGTAATTCTAATTATGCATTTCTTGGCGCTATAAGGTCAGCTGCTCAAATGATTTCATATGAAGTTTCAATAGGTCTAATAGTTGCTACAGTTGTTATTACAACTGGCACATTAAATCTTGGAGAGATGGTGGTAGCGAAACATAATATGCCATTTTGGATTGATTTATTACTAATGCCTATAGGAATAATATTTTTTATTTCTTTGCTTGCCGAAACTAATCGTCACCCATTTGACTTACCAGAAGCTGAAGCAGAGCTCGTCTCTGGGTATAACGTCGAGTATTCATCAATGCCTTTTGCTCTCTTTTTCTTGGGAGAATATGCAAATATGATTTTAGCAAGCGCTATGATGACAATATTCTTTCTAGGAGGGTGGTATCCTCCATTAGAGCTTAGTTTGCTGTATAAAATTCCTAGTTTAATCTGGTTTGTTTTGAAGATAGTTGTACTTTTGTTTATATTTGTTTGGATTAGAGCTACAATACCTCGTTATCGTTATGATCAATTAATGCGTCTTGGTTGGAAAGTATTTTTGCCAATATCGGTACTTTGGGTAATACTCATTTCAGGAGTGTTGCTTTTTACTGGGAATTTGCCTGGGTCCAATGTTTAACTTTCCAAACATAAGATTAAGACGCAGGCGCTCAGGCAAGTGGATTCGCAATTTAACAAGTGAAATCACTTTATCAGTAAATGATTTGATTTTTCCCTTATTTGTTCATGACGGAGAAGAAACAATTGAGCCAATTTCTGGCTTACCTGATATCAAATGTTATTCAATAGATGGATTAATTTCTATAGTTCAGAAAGCTAAGGACTCGGGGATTAATGCTGTTGCAATTTTTCCTGTAGTTGATAGTAAACTAAAATCTGAAAAAGCTGAGGAAGCATATAATCCTGATAATTTAATCTGCAAAGCAATTCATGCTGTAAAATCGAAGGTACTTGATATTGGCATTATTGCAGACATTGCACTAGATCCATACACTACTCACGGTCATGATGGCATTTTAAAAGACGGCAAGATGGATGTGGAAAATGATGAAACTGTGTCAATATTGTGTAAGCAAGCGCTTGTTTTAGCAAAAGCAGGATGCGATATAGTTGCTCCTTCTGATATGATGGATGGCAGGATAGGAAAAATAAGAAAAACATTGGATGATAATAACTTTCAGAATGTGTCAATATTGTCCTATGCAGTAAAGTACTGTTCTAGCTTCTATGCGCCGTTCAGGCAAGTTGTCGGTTCGTGCGCATCATCAAATTTCATTGATAAAAGTGGTTATCAAATGGATTATCGAAATGCACGCGAAGCAATCTGCGAAATCGAAATGGATATAAATGAAGGTGCAGATTTTATTATGATAAAGCCGGGTATGCCATACTTAGATATAATAAAAACAGCAAGTGACAAGTTCAATTTTCCGATTTTTGCTTACCAAGTAAGCGGTGAATACGCAATGATAAAAGCTGCAGCAAATAATGGCTGGTTGGATTATAACAGAGTGATTTATGAGTCCTTAATTGGTTTTAAACGTGCAGGTGCAAGTGCAATATTTACCTATGCTGCACTTGATGTTGCAAAAAATTTGGTATCTACTTAGCAGTGTGGAACATCTAAGTAGGTAGCTGGCCGAAGTGACTTGACAAACCTTCCCACTTTCCTTATCATATCAATAAGAGTATTTATCCTTGTTTTTAATCTCTGCAGATTTAACAACAAAATTCAGTAAAAAACTCAGGTATATATTGGCAGATTACATAAAATTATAGCGGCTGCATGTCTTTTTTATTTTTTCTACATTCAGCCAAAATGCGCTTAAAATAAGCGTTAGCACATTATTACAATGCCAATTTACATTATTATAGGGTCAAAACTCACTACTGGGGGATTCTTTTGCCTTTTTTTCGTCTGGTAAATTTTTTAATATTTATAGTTAAAGCTTCAGGCCAGCGCGTGACCAGTTCTTATTACCTGTTCTGGATCCCAGTACTGGGATGATGCCATCATAGAGATCAGCTACTTGAATGATGCCCATATTCCAGTACGTATAACGGTGTTATTCCATAGTTTGAGATCAGATGTAAGAATATTGAAGATGTCATTCCAGTACTGGAATCTAGAAAAAAAGAGCCAATCCCTGGGCACTGGGATGACAAAAAAGGAGGCTACTAGTATAAAGGGGCAACGGTTTAGATCGTTTTTAACTATTTGCCTTTTTTCTATGCAAGAAGTGTATTGATAAGTCCATTACAATTCAGTATTGTGAAAAATATAAGTCAAGTGTTAGTTAGGACATGGGGATTTTTTTTCAATTTTTGGGTAAGATGCTAGGCAAGGTTTTTCCTGCCAAAATAGTAAGCTCTTTTTTAGGAGTAGGATATTTACCGGGTTGGCAGCATTATTGGTCTTCTTTTCTAATATTATTTATTACCGACATTATATTAATGCTTACATACGGAGGTGATTTTATACTATATAAAATGCCGAATTCAGGCATAGTTGTAGCTGCTATTTTTACCAAGCTAGCAATAGTTATGTTAGTGCTGCAATTAGTTGGCATATCTATTTTTCATACTCAAGATCCTTCAGCCAGCAGTGATGAGAATATAGTAATACAAATAGCATCAGGACAGGTGATGACTGTTGCGTTTTCGATGCCGGCAATAATGTCAATTTATTATATTGTAAGTAAATTCTATTTAAGTATATGCAAGGCAATACTTCAATGTCCATTTTGGTTTAATGATCTTATGCATTTGTTCTTTTTCTTTATAATACCTTATTTATTTTTTAATATTGTAGAAGTAATAAAACCATGGCCGATAAGTACGATACAGCTTAGTTATAACAATGCAATATCAATCACATTTGAAGGGATTTTTCATGTGTTTTATGCAGTGATTTTATTGTACTTGACTGCATTTATATTCTGCGATCTGACTATGCATGATGCGATTGTTTTAAACAAAAGCATATTTGAGTATGTAAAAGAAAGTTCAATAGCCTTGAGTGACTATTTTCATGGCACTATTAAAAAAATAAGTATAGAATAGTACTTATTTGCTTATGTATTCAGTTTAAAAGATATACAGTTTGCGTGAATCTACAGGATATAATAAAGGGATTACAAGATTTTTGGGCAGATGAAGGGTGTACTATACTTCATCCATATACGTCTGAAGTTGGAGCTGGAACACTACATCCCGCAACAATCATGTCAGCGATTGACGAAAAATCAACAAAAATTGTGTATCTACAACCAGTAATCAGACCTGCAGACGGACGCTATGGCGACAACCCTAATCGTTTATATCAGCATCATCAATACCAAGTTATAATAAAACCATCTGGCAGCAATTTGCAAGATATTTACTTAAATAGCTTAAAAGCTCTTGGTGTATCGACAAAAGAATATGATATTAAGTTTATTGAAGATGATTGGGAAAACCCAAGTGTTGGCGCATCCGGTCTTGGTTGGGAGGTTACATGCAACGGAATGGAAGTAACACAACTTACTTATATACAGCAAGTGGGAGGTATTGACTGCAGAATAATTCCTGGTGAAGTAGCATATGGGTTAGAGCGTTTAGCAATGTGCATACAGGGTGTAGATAATGTTTACGACATAATGTGGAACGATAATGGTGTAACTTATGGAGATATTTTTAAACAAAGAGAGCGAGAGTTTTCTTACCTGGCACTTGATTATTATGATACTAAAGTAGTACAACAGCAGTTTGAGGATACAGAAAAACTGTGTAAATTCCTTGTTGAAAAAGAATTGCCGATAGCAGCTTATGACCAATGTATTAAAACGAGCCATCTACTTAATCTACTTGATGCAAGAGGTGTGCTTGGTGTGAATGAACGTACAGCCTATATTGGTAGAGTGAGAGAGTTAACAAAAAAATGCTGTGAATTATATAGAGCAAAGTAGAATATGTTGTCACAATTATTGTTTGAATGTCTTTCAGAAGAAATTCCATCAAGAATGCAGAATTCATCTGCAGCTCAGGTTAAGAGCTATATCACTAATGCTTTTAGTAAAAATAATGTGAAATTTGCATCTATAGAAGTTTATGTGACTGCACGTCGCATTGCTCTTTTTATTGATGGCATAAGTGCTTTAGAGCTAAAAGATTCTAACAATGAAATTAAAGGACCAAGAGTTAATGCACCGAAAAGTGCTATCGAAGGTTTTTTGAGAAAAAATCGGAAAGGTGAAGAAGATTTACTCATTCGCAAAGTAAATGATGAAGATTTTTACTTCATTAAGAGAGAAAGCTGCTTATTTAACATCAACGGGTTTCTCAAAAATCAACTGGAGGAAATGCTAAAAAACTTTTCTTGGCCAAAGAGTATGAGATGGAGTGAAAGAAAAGAGAGATGGGTTAGGCCAATTAAAAATATTCTATGTATTTTAAATGACGAAATAATACCTATATCTTTTGCAGGGGTTACAGCATGCAACGTGACGTATGGTCATAGGTTTCTTTCAGGTGATGCAGTACTTACTGTTAAAACGCCCAAAGACTATTTTGAATTGTTAGAAAAAAATAATGTCATTCTCCAGTTGGACAAAAGAAAGCAATTTATACTAGATCAGATTAATAAGTTTACAAAAGAGGAGAACTTACAACTTGAAAAAAATGATTATTTACTTAATGAATTGGCAGGGCTTATAGAGTGGCCAATAGTATTATTTGGTAAAGTAAAATCATCAGAATTACCGAAGAAAGTAATACTTAGTATAATTAATACGCAGCAAAAGTATCTTGCTTTAAGTGATGGACAGAAAATATCACATTTTGTTACTGTTGTAAATGTTAACAACAATGAAGTTGTCAAAGGCCATGAAAGAATATTAGAAGCACGTCTTGCTGATGCCCAGTTTTTGATATCTCAAGACAAGAAGGAAAACCTAGATTACTATGTCAAAAAATTGAGCTCTATTTCATTTCATGCTTCGCTCGGTAGCGTAGAAGAAAAAGTGAAGCGTATTATCGCTCTTTCAAAGTATATAGCGATATTTATTCCACATGCTTCATTAATTAAAGTTGAACGTGCTGCATATTTAGCAAAGGCAGATCTTGCAACGTTGATAGTGAAAGAATTTCCGGGATTGCAAGGAGTAATGAGTGGATACTACGCTTCTTATTTTCAAGAGGATAAAGAAGTAGTGGAAGCTATAACTGAGCACTATAAGCCAATTGGATCGGACCAAGAATGCCCTAGATCTCCTACTGCGATTGCTGTAGCTATTGCAGACAAAATGGATAGTTTGGTTGGCTTAATTGCAGCAGGTGAGAAAATCTCTGGTTCGTATGATCAGTTTGGTTTGCGTAGAATGACAATTGGTATAATTAGAACAATACTTGAAAATAATTTGCATATTCCAATTAGATTGCTGATAGATAAGTCAGTATCTTTATGTTCAAGGCTTCTATTGAATAAAAATATAACTCCAGTTGATAAGCCAAGTGAAAAACAAATTTTAGAACTAGTATTTAAATTCTGCTTAGAAAGGTTCAAGATTATTTTAAAAAATAGAAATATAAGGCAAGATGTTGTAGATTCAATACTATATAAAGTCGATATTAATGATCTGCTGAAAGCGGAAAAGCAAACTGTGATATTGGATCGTTATCTTAGTACAAAAGAAGGTGAACAGGTTCTAAGCACTTATAAAAGAGCCAGTAACATGATGAGCAAAGTGAGAAAAAGTGATGGCACTACTTATAATGCATCTTACAGTAAGAAGTTTTTGATTGAAGATGAGGAGATTGCGCTATCAAATTGTGCTATATCTGCTTGTAAAAACATCAAACAAGCGATAGAAAATAACGACTTTAATACAGCGCTTGATGAACTTGCTCGTTTTGCTCCATTTATCAATCAATTTATGGACAGTGTAAAGATTAACTGTGATTCTAATGAGCTTAGAATAAACAGGTTATCTTTGCTTGCAAATGTTGTTTCTACCTTTCATTTAGTAGCAGAGTTTAACCTTATACAGGTTAAACAATTGATAAATGCTCAGGCAATATAAGGAACAAATCAAATCATCTCCACAATCCTGTGGCGTTTATAAGATGATTGGAGATAAGAGTAAGGTTTTATACATTGGTAAAGCAAAAAACTTGAAGTCGAGATTATCTGACTACCTTCAATTCGAAAACCTTTCTGAACGAATCAGAGTAATGATCTCACAGGTTATTAAGGTTGAAATATTCATCACTGAGAATGAAATCGAAGCATTGCTTCTTGAAGCACAGTTAATAAAATCGTTAAAACCATCTTATAATATTTTGCTTAGGGATGGAAAATCTTATCCTTATATAACAATTTCTAAGCATGATTATCCAAGAATAGCGAAATATAGAGGTAAGTTTAAGAAGAATGAGTTTCATTACTACGGCCCTTTTCCATCTGCTGCTGCTGTTAAGAACACTATATTATCATTGCAAAAAGCTTTTCTCTTAAGAGTATGTTCAGATCAATATTTCTCTTCAACAAAAAGACCATGTCTTGAGTATCAAGTTAAGCGCTGTTCAGCACCATGCGTAGATAAAATTACAAAAGATGATTACTGCAAATCAGTAAAACAAGCACAAGATACTCTGCTAGGAAGGAATAAAGAAGTGCAAAGACAGCTATTTTCTACAATGGAAAAGTGCAGTAGGGAGATGAACTACGAGCTTGCTGCTGTCTATAGAGATCGATTGAAATTTCTTCAGCAAATTCAAATGCAGCCAATGGATTTTTCTTTTGAAGAAGATGCAGATTTCTTTAGCGTTGTACGTGAGGCAGACTTAGCATGCATTGGTGTACTATCTTTCAGAGATAAAGGTAACTATGGAAGCATTCCTTACTTCATTGAGAATTGTAGTGATCATTCAAATGATGAAATTTTATCCACCTTTTTGGTCAATTTGTATAATCCAGTTAACACACCACCAGCGCAAATTTACGTTCCCGATTTTATTAAGGATAAGGAAATTATAGAACAAGCACTTTATGCTCTTACTCAAAAATCAATAAAAGTTTTGCATGCGAAAAATAGTAAAGAACGTGATTTGTTGAATTTTATTTACAATAATTCTCAGCATAGTCTAGAACAGAAGCTTACTGATTATAGAAATAACCTAGAAAAGCTCGAAGAGCTTAGGAAGATTTTCTCGTTACCAAATATTCCAAAGCGTATCGAGGTTTATGATAATAGCCATATATCTGGAAATCAACAAGTTGGTGTGATGATTGTTGCAGGGCAGGAAGGTTTTTTAAAAAGTGAATACAAAAAATTTACTATAAAAGAAGAAATTTCAGGTGATGACTATAAAATGATGAGAGAAGTGCTGACTAGACGTTTCTCTGGCAATATAAAAGATATAATCCCTGATTTTTTACTGATTGATGGCGGTCCAGGACATGTTTCCATAGTGCAGAATGTGTTGGAAATATTGAATATAAAAGTTCCTTTTGCTTGTATGGCAAAGGGTCATGATCGTAATGCAGGAAATGAAAGATTTTATGTGCCGGACAGAGAAGAATTTACTCTAGCAAGTGACAGTAAGGTCATGCTTTATTTACAATTGCTGCGTAATGAAGCTCACCGTTTTGCGATAACTTCGCATAGAAAAAAACGCGATAAACAGTTTTTTGCTTCACAATTAAGTGAAATATCCGGTGTTGGCAGTAAAAGAAAGAAGGCACTCATGTCTCATTTTGGTTCTGTAGAAAATATAAGCAAAGCTTCTCTAGCTGAAATTCAAAACGTACCTGGAATTAGTAAAGGTTTAGCAGAAATCATTCTTCAACACGTGAATTCTAAGAAAGGTACTCCTAAATAGGTACTCTAAAATTAACCTTTATTTCTTCTTAATAAGACATAAAAAGCTCCTTTGCCACCATGTTTTTTTATGGCTTGCTGATAGTATAAGATCATATTTCGAACTTTTGTGTCATTCAACCACTTATTTAAGCTATTCTTTATAGTGTCTATTTTATCTGTACTATTACCATGCCCCGTAATTACCAATAAGCACCTATTCCTTGCTTGATAATTTTTGATAATAAAATCTATCAATTTACAATAAGCATTATCTATACTATAGCCATGCAAATCGAGTTTATCGCTTATAAAATATTTGCCCCTATCGATCTTTAATTTTGTATTGTAGTCAAGACAAAATGATGAATCACCATTATCAGTATTAAGAAAATTTTCTTGTAAACTAGAGGCACCTTTATCAATCATAGATTTTATATTTACTTTGTGATCAACTTTCAAAGTAACTTTTCCACATTCTATTGGCTTAACATTTTTTTGCCAATCTAACTCATCATCTGACATAAATTCATTAATTGAACTGCATAATTTTACAACAATATATAAACACAGTAAAATATTGCTTATTCTATAAAAAACTGATTTTCAATAATGAGATGAAATCATCAAAAGCTAATGAAAACTGTTGGATATATGGAAAGCACACTTGTATTTCAGCATTAAGAAACAAAAATAGGCGGTGTATAGAACTGTTAGTAACAGAAAATTTCTACAGAGAATTTGAGAAAGAAATTAAACAATGTGCAGATAGTAAGGGCATTAAACCTCGACTGGTAGAGAACAAAATGTTCAATGATGTTTTACCCAAAGGTGTCAATCATCAAGGAATTGCTTTAAAAGTTGCTCCTATTTTTCACAGCTTAAATATCGAAGAAATAGCTGAAGGTTCAGGTGACAGCTCTACTATAGTCATTTTAGATCAAATTACTGATACACACAATATAGGGTCGATTTTAAGAACCTCAGCTTGTTTCAACATTGATGCACTGGTTTTACCACATCACCATTCACCGAGCGAAAATGCATCTATCGCAAAAGTAGCAAGTGGAGCACTGGATATTGTTCCTCTAATATACGTTACAAACATAGTAAAAACGATGGAGTCTTTAAAAAAGATAGGCTACTGGTGTTATGGGTTTGATTGCAATGCAAAGGAAAATATAGATGAAATAAAGAATTTTGGGCAAAAAAGAGTAATTATTTTTGGTTCTGAAGAGAAAGGAATGCGGAGATTAGTGAAAGAAAGTTGTGATTATCTTTTAAAAATTCCAATGTCAAACGTAATTGATAGTCTAAATGTTTCAAACGCAGCAGCAATAGGACTATATTCCATTTACATTAAAACAAAAATCACTGCAAATTAGTTGCAATAAAACAAGGATGTCATTCCAGCATGTGATACTGGAATGACAACAGTGAATGACATCTTGCGATGTCATTCACTAGCACTTACATTACCAATCCCAAGAAAGAGGTGAACTTGAATCTGTTGGAATCTCGAAGGATGGCTGTGACACTATCTCTTTTATCTCATTTTTAAGCCATTCGCTACCATCTTCTCCAGCTTCTTTAATAGCTTTCTTGAAACTGCTCTCTAGTACAGCTTTAGCAGCTTCAGTGACGTTACCATTACCATTTATAGCATTTCCTATTGTAGTTAACTTAATTAACTCAGCGTTTAAGTCAGCAGGCATCTTATCAGTCTTAGCCTTTATAGCAGTGACATCAGCTCCTAAGGTATCTGTAATCTTATCAGTCTTAGTTTGTATTGCAGTAACCTTATCTCCTAAATTAGCAGAATTTGTAGCAGTTTCTATAGCAGTTACTTTAGCTGTTAAGTCAGCTGGAATAGTATCAGTTTTAGCCTTTATAGCAGTAACATCGGCAGATTTAGCTAAAGGAGCTAGTTCAGCAGATTTAGCTAAATTACCTAACTCAGTTCCTAAATCAGCAGGCATCTTATCAGTCTTAGCCTTTATAGCAGTGACATCAGCTCCTAAGGTATCTGTAATCTTATCAGTCTTAGTTTGTATTGCAGTAACCTTCTTTCCTAAATTAGCAGCACTTGTAGCATCTTTTATAGCAGCAACATCAGCAGTAAAGGTATCTGGAATAAATACAGTCTTAGCCTTTATATCAGTGACATCAGCTCCTAAGGTATCTGTAATCTTATCAGTTTTAGTTTGTATTGCAGTAACCTTGTCTCCTAAATTAGCAGCATTTGTAGCAGTTTCTATAGCAGTTACTTTAGCTGTTAAGTCAGCTGGAATAGTATCAGTTTTAGCCTTTATAGCAGTGACATCAGCTCCTAAGGTATCTGTAATCTTATCAGTCTTAGTTTGTATTGCAGTAACTTTATCTCCTAAATTAGCAGAATTTGTAGCAGTTTCTATAGCAGTTACTTTAGCTGTTAAGTCAGCTGGAATAGTATCAGTTTTAGCCTTTATAGCAGTAACATCAGCAGATTTAGCTAAAGGAGCTAGTTCAGCAGATTTAGCTAAATTACCTAACTCAGTTCCTAAATCAGCAGGCATCTTATCAGTCTTAGCCTTTATAGCAGTGACATCAGCTCCTAAGGTATCTGTAATCTTATCAGTCTTAGTTTGTATTGCAGTAACTTTATCTCCTAAATTAGCAGAATTTGTAGCAGTTTCTATAGCAGTTACTTTAGCTGTTAAGTCAGCTGGAATAGTATCAGTTTTAGCCTTTATAGCAGTGACATCAGCTCCTAAGGTATCTGTAATCTTATCAGTCTTAGCCTTTATTCCTGATATCAGATCTGTTCCGACTTGAGTTTTTATGGTAACTAAGTCAGCGCTTAAGTCAGCTGGAATAGAATCAGTCTTAGTTTTTATTGCATCTACATTAGTTCCAATACCTAATAATGTAGCAATTGCACCTCCAGTCATGAACTTTGTTGCTGTAGCACTGTAATCTATTGCAGCAGCACCATTAGGTTCATACTTAAAAGTGTTGAAAACATTAGTAGCATTGTCTACACCAAAGGTATACTTATTCTGTGCAGCATCTTCATAAATTATGCTTTTAATGTTAGGGGATGGTACATTTCCTCCAGAGTTGTCTTTAAAAGTTAAACTAGCCATATCACTTTCCGTTAATTATAAAAACCATAATGTGCATGAAAATAATATAAATTCCGTAAATACTAGATTTTGCATAAGATTTCCTTGAAGCTTTTCGCTTCAGAATTCTTCTCTTGTGATCTAAGTATGTAGCAGACGATGTCATCCTAGTAGCCCCTTTGGTGTTATTCCAGTGCTTGACACTGGAATCCATTTTTCCATCATAAGAAACGTTGATTACTTTTATACTAGCAAATTTACTGGATGCCAGTGTCTGGGCATTGGAATAACAAAAAGAGGGCAGGGCCCTCCTTATATATTAGATATAGGCTGAGTTATGATCGTGATAAACGTGATCGCTTGCGCAGTCGAACATTTTCACAAAACCATTCTCTAGATAGAGATTATATTCATGATGTTGATCTAATAACTCAAAGTTATCTTGTGTTTCTAAGCTAAAGTGACTTGAATCTGATAGCAATTCGTAATTTGGATTATCTATTTTACTAATGCTGCTTATTACTTTGCCATTACCATTTGATATAGCCAAACTATAACTATCACCATCCTTCATTATTTTGATGGATACCTTATCTTCAGGTAACACTATAAGCTTTTTCGTGTCACTATCGTGAATTAGAAATTTGCCATCTTTAAAGTAATACTTGTCTTCCGGCAAAGCACCAATCTTATAATCCGATGTATGCAGTTTGTTCCAAAAATCTAACACAGATTGCTTATCTGCTCCTTCTGCTCTATTATACAAGGCTTTCACATCATTATAATCTATGATTACATTTGCCTTATGCTTTCCTTCTACATCTCTATCATAGCTCTTTTCTATTTTCAAGATTGTGTCTTTCAACACTACCTGCTCTTTCTCCTCCACTGAAGCTGACCTTTTTGCCCTTGTTGGAATTTGTGGTTGATCAGACTGTATTTCACTGTTGTCGTTTCTCTCTTCAGCAACAACATTAGTAGTACTATGAACTTCTGTCTTAGTTTCACTTACTTGCCCTTTTGGACTTTCGGTTTGTTTCTCTTTTGTGAATATTCTCTGATAGTCCGTGTAGCCTCTGTTAGTATCGCCGATATCGCCACTGCCTTGATCGAAAGTTATTTTTTTGCTTCCATTTCCCATATTCTCAATTTCAACTTGAGGAGAAACAGATGCGAGGAAATCATTATAGCTGTAGTTATAATCAGCAGAAAAGAATATTTTTCCTTTGAAGTTATGGAAATTATTAGATAACATTCCTATTTCTTCATCAGTATCACCATCAAATAGTTTTACTTTAGTGAAATATCTTTGATTGTTGATTCTCACTATTTCACCACTCGAGTTTCTTTGTATCTGATAATCATTTGGATCATGTTTAATGGTAAAAAGTTTACCAGGGGCATATTTTTCTAAGTTTATAAGGCCCACATTTATATGTTTATGAGAATAATCTCTCTTTTCATATTCATGTGCAAATACTGGGTTGATATATTTGTATTCTTCTGGTATAGTATTACCTTGAGCATCATACCTATATTCATTACCACGTTCATCAGCTGGCACTAATTTGTATCCGTCATCCTTTTGCACTAACTTTAGATGAGTAACTTCTTCAGGTAACTGATAGCGTACATTTTTTCCGTGATCATGAATGAATAAGTTACTCCCATTTACAACTTCACCTCTTTCATTTTTCATCTCTTCAGTGATATAGAAGCCCATATTTTTGAATGCATGTAGATTTTCGCCTCCTTGCTTTACAACCGCTTCGTATACATCGTCGTCTGTTCTATCAGTCCCTTTATCATCCAATAATGTTCCTTTTTCTACGATTACACCGCTTTCTCTTTGCTCATCAGAATATTGAGCATGCTTTGAATCCTGATGATTTAGAATTTTGGTCCCTCTAAGAAGCAGAGAATCTAAATCTTTTTGAATGTGTCCAGTGCTAGGATGCAACAATTCATTTTCATGTAAATGTGCTTCATCAAAGTATTCATCACGTTCAACTGTTCTGCCATCTATCAGAGAAGCTTTATAATGACCATTTTCTTTTGTAATAGCCATATAAGCACCACCGTCATATTGAGTATTCAAGTTGTGCAATATGTCCTCAAAAACAAAAGTTTCTTTAGTTTGACCTTCAACTTGCTTAAAAAAGCCCGATTCGCTCGACAACTCTCCAAGCTTTGTATTCCCATCATATATAGATAGTGCACCCATATCTCCGTGACCAAGAGCTTTGATAGAGAAAACTTTACCTTCTTGTAGATTAATATGAGCACCTCTGATTAGGTTTGGATCGATATTAACCATCTCTTCTAACATCTTTTCTACATCGATGTTCTGAGTTGACTTTAACTGTTTTGAACCAGTGCTTATCATCTCATCGAGCAAGGAACCTTTTAATTCCTCATATTTGGAGGGAATTGAATGATATTTGCCTAAATATTCTTCATAAGAAATCTTCCCTTCACCAAGTTCTCTATCTATTTTAGAATATTCCTCTTGCCTCTCCTGATCCAGACCTTTTAATGCATCGTCGTAAGTTTTCTTCAAATTCTCATCATACTTTGATAGCACCCTAAAAGCTTGCATTTTATACTCTTGACTGTTTTGATATTCATTACCTTGTTGGTCAGAGTAAGTTAGTTTATCCTGTCCATCAGGAGTTTTTACTACCTTTAAAAAATGATATTCCTTTGATATATCGAGGTTATCATTTGTTGCCCTATTAATAGCACGAGCAACATCATAAAATGCAACATGTTCTACAGGAGAAAAACTTCCAACGTTTTCTCCATCTATCTTTTCTATATTTGCTTTATAGTAGGATATGTTTTTAATTTCTCCACCCACTATTTCTTGACCAGTTGCTATAAAATCTCCTTTTGTAACTTGCAAAGCGTTGAGATGTTCCATTGCAGTTTCTGTATCATTCTCAGCAAGCCAACTTTTGAAGTCAGCATCATGTCCTTTTATGTCTTTCAAGAAACTTTTTGATTCATCTGAGTTACCTTGACGTAAAGCATCTAGGTAGTCTCTTAATAAACTAGGATCTTTTTCCTGTAAGTACATTATCAACGCATGACCAGTTTTATACACTAAACTGTTTTCTTCACCATTGGCTGAGTATTGTAAATTTAAAATTCCACCTAGATCCAAATTTGCGGCTTCAGTTTTATCAATGCTTGACCCTTGAGCATTGAACTTGTGATCTGAATGATGTTCAAAGTAATCTGCAATTCCCTCCATTAATACTGTAGGTAGAGATTTTCCTCCTGTAGCCAAGTAAGTTAAACCATGTGCAAATTCATGCTGAAGGTTATGAACGCCACCTTGCTGATAGACATACATCTCAGCAAAAACATCAGCTTCTCCTTTGTAGTAACATTTACCACCCTCATCTCCAAGGTAAGAACCAAAACGTTCGCTTCCGCCAAGATGAGTGTAATCAGCCTTATCATCAAACACATAAATTTTGAACGTTTGTTCTGAGCTACCAGGCTCCAACTTAAATGCATCTTTAAAATTAGTAGCTGTTTCTCTTATTTCACTTTCAATTTTAGCAACTTTACTTGCTCTTAAATCGTGAGAATAAACCTCTACTTTAATATTTAAATCTTTAACTTCTATAACATGCTTATCGTTAAAATATTCTTCTTTAGTTATATTTTTATTTACTTGTTGATTAATTGTCATAATTCTAACCTCTAATTTATTAGTCTTTACAATATCAAGCATAAAGTGACTCATCTGAAAAAAACGTAAATTCTCATATTGGTATAATTTATATCTTAATAAAAAAGTATAGATAGTTAACTTAATATGTAACATTTAGAATGTGGCTAAAATTCTATAGCTGACCTCAGGCAGCCGCTAAGAGCATGTCTTCAAACTATATAGGAAGCAGTGAATAATGTCATTTCAGTAAAAAATGTATGAACATTTTAGCTAATTTACATAGCGAACGGTGTTACCCCAGTATCACAACACCGGGGTAACGATAAAGGAGAGAGTAGCTATATGCTCTGTTCTGGGATATTTGGTTGTTCAGTATCAACATCTTCCAATTTTGTAAAAACAGTTCTTGACAATGCAGCACCAGCTCCACCCCCAATTGCAGCTGCAGCTACAGTTATAAGGTCAGATTTGAAAGATTCTATATGAGTATTAAGGATGATGTAAGAAATCGATGTACATAATCCTGCAATAACTCCTGATAATACAATATTTTTTGTACTAATTGACTTGCATACTTTTTTTAAATTATCTGCAATTAGCGCTGACTTCTGTCTTGCTTCAGAATTATCTGACATTGACTCCACTATGTGTTCTAAATTATTTACAACTGGCATAGATAGCAGTCCTCCAAGTGTTGCTGCAACAACTGCACCTACTTTTGATTTTCCAAGACTAGTTTTTGAGATTATTGTCGTAGATATTAAAAGTATTACTAAAGACATAGGAATTATTGGATTTTTATTTTCTTGGTGTCTTTTCTCTGACTCTTGTTGTTCCCATGATGAGTGTCCATCATAAGTTTGTTGACTAGGATCATCTCCATTATCGTACTGGCTTTTTTTTTCTGGATCAGATAATACTTCGAATGCTTCTGATATCTTTTTGAACTTTTCCTCGCACTCTTTAAATTTTTTTTTCAGTTGAATTAGTTGATCTCTTTCTGCTTCTGAAAGGTGCGTCTTTGCTTTTAACATATTGAGATCTACTATTTCAGGAAATTTATCTGGATGAAACTTAAGTGCTAATTTTCGATATGCTTTTTTTATCTCATCTTGAGTAGCATTTCTTTCTACTTCTAATACTTTATAATGATCAATCATTTATTCCTCTCTATTTTGAAACATTTTTCATTACATCACCAATACTACATCTTTATGAAAGCACGGTAATACAATATAAATGTGTAGCAAATATTATAATAACTGTCAAAATTTTAATAAATTGAGTAAAGATTTATAAAAAATACTAAACCCTGTAGCGTTACAAGAAATTTGTTTATTTACCTTCTTAAAATTGCAAAAAACACCCACCTTTGTAAGAGCAAGCCGCATAAATACGTGGTTGTAAAAATAGAAGCTTCAAATTGCTGCAACAAAGTCAGGTAAATTAGTTCAGGTAAATTAGTTCGTATATAAATGTGGCAAAAGTAGGCTAATATAGATATTTTCACGATATACTAAATTTTCCTACCATGTCCAAATAAATTACATTAACTTGGACATGAATGGAATGAAAGTGTATATTTATATAAGCAGCTTCTTATTTATAAAATCAGAAGTAACTTAGACGGATTTAAGATAGCACTATTACAGTTTACATTAAATCTTAATGACTCTTTTTTTACGTTCAATTGTTTTACTATCAGGAGGTAACTTACATGTCGTTGATCACCTTATATCACGCCATTTTTGATACTTTCAACACTTATGGAAATTTGTCAAGGAGTTTCATCCAGCAAGAAGTCTAAAAGCAAATTGACTTTCATTTCACTGAAGCACTATACTAAAGCTACGATGGGTAATTAGCTCAGTTGGTAGAGCACTTGCTTGACGTGCAAGGGGTCGCTGGTTCGAGCCCAGTGTTACCCACGATTTTTGCTCATAAAAAGATTTTATATGACAGCAGTGCACAATGGCAAACACTCAATAGCAGAGTCCAAGCGCTTAATTTATTCCATAATAATAGTCGCAATAACAATGCTTATGGAGATAGCAGGTGGAGTAATTTCACATTCGCTTGCTCTACTATCAGATGCAGGACATATGCTCACTGATCTTTTTGCCTTGGTTTTAAGCTGGATAGCACACAAATTTTCAGCTAAGAAATCTGATTTACAGAGGTCATATGGGTATCACAGATTGCAGATAATTGCAGCATTTGTTAATGGTTTAACTCTATTTTTCATTGCAGCGGTCATTATAATTGAATCAATAAAGAGATTCATTTGTCCGGTCAATGTTGAATGGAAAGTAATGCTAATAATTGCCACACTTGGCCTGATCTCTAACATTATAGTCTTTTTTATATTACATAGTAAATGCGAAAGTAATATAAACATAAAAAGTGCTGTATTGCATGTTATCGGAGATATTTTAGGTTCTGTAGCTGCTATACTTGCATCCATAATTATCATGTTTACCGGATGGCAAATAGTGGACCCTATTTTGTCAGTATTTGTCAGTGTAATAATCTTAAACAGTGGCTATAAAATTCTCAAGAATTCTTGCCATATACTCCTTGAAGGTACACCTGAGAGTGTATCTGCTGAGGAGATAAAAAGTGAGATTGTATCTAAGTTACCTGAAGTGATAGATGTGCATCATATACATGCATGGTCACTATCTGATAATTATTTTATACTTACTATGCATGCCAAGATAAAGCAAAATGGGCAACATACTAATATTCTGTATGAGATAAAAAAAATACTATTAAATAGATTTGAAATTGCACACTCTACAGTTGAAATTGAATACGATGAGTGCGTAGACAGTAAAATACTTAAGCATTGACATCTATAGGCTATTTGTTATTACTACAATATCATAATATTATAGAGAGTAGGCTATGATAGGTGTTTCCCAAATACAATTTCCTGGAAAGGATTCTTACAGATTAAAGACAGCAAGTTACTTCGCAGCTTTTGTTTCTTTAAGCATTTTAGTTAATCCTGCCAATGTCTTTTTATCTTTTGCCACATTGTTTTTTAGATCTGAAATAAAAACTTTTTACGTTTATAAAGACATAAAAGCTGCAAAGCAGGAAAAAATAAGTAAAAAGGAATATTGGGAAATATTTTTTGAGAAAAATAAAATTAAGATAGCATCTTTCCTTTTATTTTTTGCCTCTATAACATATATAACTTTTACAACTACTTTCCTGCTTGTTTCGTTACTTGCAACAATACCACTTGCAATGATTTTAATTCTATTACAAAGTGAATTAAGGCCAAAGGATTTTAATCCATTTACGTTACTCAAAGCTGCTATTAGTTTCTTTTTAGAAGGCATAAAAGAAAACTCACGTGGGCTAGTCAATAGCTTTGATATTAAGCTTGAACATTTACTACCCCATCAATTAAATAATGATATCATTAAAAATATTGACAAATTAAAAGATAAATATACTGAACAAGTATCTGAAGACACTATTAATAATGAGGGATTTAAAGAATTTATTGAATATATAAATCACTTACATATGCTTGATGGCCAACCATTTAGTAATGAGAATAAGGGAAAATTAGTAATGTTTTTGCAAGATTTTTGCAAAGGTAATGAGAAACATAGCTCTGGCTTCACTGGTGGACAAATTCTTCTGTTAGTTCTTAGAGCCTGCAATGATGGAGATAGAGAAGCTGTAAAAAATAAAAAAGACGCGTTGATTGCAAATTTACTAGATAGCCAAACTTTCTCTAGAAAAGAACGAATTCCTAACACATGTTTTACTGGTGTTATCTACAGAATGTTAAGTACATTAGAGGGTATTCATTCCGATCCAGAGATTAAATTTACACCACCTAGACAAATGCTCCTTACAGAAGCAGAAAATGAAGCACGTAAGTTTATGTTAGACAGGCTAAAAAATAAGAAGAACAGTAAAGAAATTCTTAGGGCTTGGCATAACGCCCAAAATAATTATGAAGATGATAAAAGTCAAAAAATAGTTGATGATTTTATTGCAGAAGTAAGCGTTCCTTTAATGAGAAGGTTGCTAAGTTTTACTTCTCAGTATAGTGAACAAATTGTGCTGACATTAATGAAAAATATCAGCTCTGTAAAGTTAAATAAATTAGAGCACTTTGTGTTGGGTCAGCACATGAGAGATAGACTGCAGGAGCATGCTTTAGATGACCAACTCGAAAATATCAAAGAAAAAGTCTTTTTGAAGCTTTTAAACCAAAATTTACTTAGGATAGATTTTTCTCTTAAGGATTCATTTTTGAATGAAGCTAAGGGAATAGCTGACGAAATAATAAAAGAAGAAGTAGAGAAATTTAGGTCAGAAACTGCTGAAAAGGCTAGGAAAGTTAACCCTATAGAAGCTCAAATAGATGCTACATTGCAAAATCTGTCAGCCTTGCCACGAGAAAGGAAGTGTTGCATTGCATATAACAGACTAAATGGACAATATAAAGGTGATAAAAGAGAAATAATGGAGAACATCTTACTAAAAAAATTAGAGATAACGAAAGAAGAAATGAATAAGATGCTAGAAGAGTATGATATACGTAAGCTAAAATTAGCACTTGATGATGCATGTAAAAAAAGTGGAAAAAACATGGAAGAAATAATAAAAGAAGTAGAAGAAGTAGTCTCAAGTCGTCTCTCACATGGAGTATCCGCTAGTAATGTAGTAGAAGGAATGAGACATAGCTCATAAAAACTTACGTTCTCTGCCTTGCAGAAGATTTGCAATATTTTTGTAATGCTTCAAGAAAATTAATATCGCTACAGTGAGTAGTATAAGGAATAACTCCTTTTGAAAAAAGAAAGATGCTATAACAGCTGCTGCAGTAGCAGCCAAGGAAGCAAGAGAGGAGTACCGAAAGATAAAAAATACTATTAGCCAGACAAATACAAATGCTAATGCTATAGAAATGTTAAGTGCTATCAAAACTCCCAAAGTTGTTGCAACCCCCTTTCCTCCATTGAACCTTAGCCAAATAGGAAACATATGACCTAGAACTGCTAAAATTGCAGATACATATATATATATATCGTTATTATCACAAAATTGTTGTGCTGTATAAACCGCGACAAATCCTTTCAAAGAGTCTAAAAATAATGCGAGGACAGCAAGTCTCTTATTTCCTGTTCTTGCAACATTTGTAGCACCAATGTTTCCTGAACCTACTTCTCTTAAATTTATACCATTTATTTTTGCAATAATTAAGCTAAACGGTATTGAACCTAATATGTAAGATAATACAAAAACTACAAATATCTCTATCATAGCAAAAATCTAGCTAATTTTATTATTCCTTAGCCTTTTTAGATAACATTGGACTTCATTGTTAATCTGATTGCTAAACAGTATAAGTGCTGTCATATTGATGAGTGCTAAGCAAGAGAATAAAGCCCCACCAATATTAGCAATAGCCATTATATCTTTGGAAAGACCAGAGAGAAATGCCACAATTATTACCGATATTCGGTATATCACTATACTCTTTGGACCAAATAAATATAACCATCCCATTTCACAGCAATAGACAAATGAAATTACTGAAGAAAATGCAAACAAAGGCGCAGCTATGGTTAAAAGGATAGGAAACCAAGAAGAAACTGTCTCAAATGCTTTTTGGGTGATCAGTATTCCCTCGCCAGTGCTGGTCTGGTATGCACCTGTTATTACTATTGTTATTCCTGTTAAGCAACAAATTAACATTGTATCAAAGCATGGTTCTATCATCGCAACTAGTCCAGTTCTTACTGGTTCTTCATCCTTAGTTGCTGCATGAGTAATTGATGCAGAACCAACACCTGCTTCACTGGCAAAAATTGCCCTTTGAATTCCAGCAACAAATGCTCCTACCACTCCTCCACCAACGGCATTGAAGTCTATCATACTGGAAAACAATATTTTTAATGTATTGCCAAAATTGTGAATATTGAATGCAATGATTGTGGCACAACTCAAAATATATATTAGTGACATGATAGGCACTAGTGCAGAAGATACTCTAGCTATTCTCCTAATTCCACCGATAATCACCAGAGCAAGTAGCGTAGAAATTATGGAAGAGAGAAACCAAGGATGACCATCTATCCAATTTGAATAGCCAGATAATATTGAAACCATTTGGTTAGTTTGAAATGCTACACTTCCACCAAGGCCTGATAATACAAAAACCGCTGCATATATTGCAGCCAGTACGATACCAAATTTTTTAAATCCAAACTCTTCTAGCCCATTTCTTATATATTGGAAGGGACCACTGAATAACTGCTCCTGACCTTCTGTTCTGTGCCTAAATGCTAAAGTTACTTCAGCAAACTTTGCAGACATACCAAAAAAGCCTGTTATCATCATCCAAGGTACCGCTCCTGGCCCTCCCATTGAAATTGCAATTGCAACACCAGCAACAGTTCCAAGACCTACAGTGCTTGAAAGTGCAGTAACAAATGCCTGAAAATGCGTAATGTGACCATCGTGATGATCTGTATCATATTTTCCACATAAAATAGCGAACGCATGCTTAAACATCCTTATGTTGAGGAACTTAAAACGTAGTGTTAGAAATATATAACCAAAAGCCAATAGAAGAATTATAAATGGTACGTGAAAGATCTTGAAAAACAATACTTCATTCATGAAGTTGCTTATTCCATTTAATGCAATGTCATAACTTTTGTAAAAAATTGAAGCAGCGTATACATCGTTAAACGATAGGCAAAATAACATCATGCAAAGCAATCTATAAATCATGTTTAATACCTTTTGTAATAAGAATCTATTGTATTTAAGACTTCCCTTCTCAGTAGATATATTGCAACAGCATTTGGAATCATAAGGCACATAAACAGGCTATCGCCTAAATAAGATATAAATTCTATATTTTTTGATATACAGCTGATATACACTGAACCGACTATAAAAAACTGAAACAATATCAGTACTTTTTTGTTACCAAATAAGTACACTAGGGCAACTTCACAGTAGTAATAGTAAGCTATTATTGTGGAAAATGCAAAGGAAAACATTATCAGCGGAAGAGCTAGCTTGCTAAATAAAGGCAAGGCTGTTGAAAATGCTGAGCTAACTAACATAATATCACCTACGGTATTAGTGCTATGCATATCGGTGATAATTATCACAATACCAGTCAAAAATGAGACTAATATTGTGTCTACAAATGGTGCAATCATTGCAACACTTCCAACTTTAACTGGGTCTTTCTCTTTTACAATCGAATGTGCTATAGCTGCTGTTCCAGTACCTGCTTCATTAGCAAACACTGACCTTCTTACCCCTGCTATTAATCCACTCAATACTCCACCTCCTATAGCTGATTTGTTAAAGATATCTTGAAATATTATAGATAGAGCATTCAGTAGATTATTTCCGTTTACACAGATTAAATATATACACATGCCTATATATAACATTATCATGATCGGCCCTAAACCTGTTGCAACTAAAGCAATTCGCTTTATTCCTCCCAGTATTACAATTAATACAAATAGCGAGATAATAACAGATGTGTTGTATTCAAATAAGTTACTTGACAACGCTGCAATTTGATTTGCCTGAAATGGTATGCCGCCTAGAATCATTGCAACAAGCAGCATAACTGCGTAGATAAATGCAAGGAATTTGCCAGTCTTCATAAATCCAATCTTTGCAAGTCCATGTTCCATATAATAAAAAGCCCCACCAGTTGTGTTTTCAGAGCGATGAGTAAATGCAAGCACTACTTCAGCAAATTTTATTGACATGCCAAGTACTCCGGTAATTATCATCCAAAAAACTGCACTTGGCCCCCCTATTGTAATAGCTATTGCAACTCCTGATATTGTTCCAAGACCAACTGTTCCTGAAATTACCGTTGCAAATGCCTGAATGTGGGTGATTATGCCATTATTATTATGGCTCTCTAGGTTGAATAGTGTTTGTATCCCATATTTGAACAACCTAAAGTTAATGAATTTGAATCGAACCGTACAAAAAACCCCAGTTGCAATTACCCAAATAATTATAAATGGTATGTTGAATATCTTTATATATAAAAAAGAGTTTAATAGATCAGTTGCTTTTACAATCATGCTGCTCACTACTTTTATATAGCTAATGAGTTTTATATGTGTAGTATATATAAAGTCCAGTGCTTATTGGAATAGTAAGTATATACAATGCGCCTAAAATTGGTAGTGTTATCCAGGGCTTGCTTATAAACAGTATGATCAATATTCCAAAAAACGACACAAATATATAGGATAGGCTTCTAGGAACATAAATGTACTTTGCAGAGAAAGTTGGAATATGACTTATCGCAAAAAATGAAATGGCCAAAAAGTAACAAGCTGTATTCTTTACGTTAAAAAATTGCTCTATAAGAAGTAAGTATTCACTCTCATGAGATTGAAAGGTAATAATTATTGGTAACAGAGCAAGTAAAGCGCATACAGGAGCTGGAACGCCGGAAAAGAAAAATTTTTTCCAGTATAATTGCTCTAAATGTAGCGAAACATTGAATCTTGCAAGTCTTATTGATATGCAGATTACATATATCATTACTAAAATCCATCCTACAACTTTAATTTCATTTAACTTCCAAAAATATAAAAGAAAAGCAGGTGCTGAACCAAAATTTAGAAAATCTGCAAAAGAATCGAGTTGTGCTCCAAAATCGCTAGTTGATTTTAAAATTCTGGCTATCCTGCCGTCCATTCCATCTATTATTGCTGCAATGATAATAAAAATTGCTGAAAATTCCCATTGTTCATTAAATGTGAATTTAAGTGAAGTAAGGCCAGCACATAAACCCAGTAAAGTTATAAAATTTGGAAATAACTTGGTAATAGGTAAGGATTTATCGTTACTTTCATCGTTATTCATACAATGTCAAAGGTAAGCTTCTCTTGTTTATTTAAATCTGCTATAACTGTCTCACCGCCAATAACAGTTTGTCCTTCTGAAACTCTTACTTCTATACCAATAGGAATATAAATATTTACTCTGCTACCAAATCTTATAATTCCAAATCTTTCACCTGCTTTTACGCTCTGAGATGTCCTCAAATTACAAACAATGCGGCGTGCAATAAATCCAGCTATTTGTTCCACAATGATTTCTTTTCCCTTCTCATATTCAATCGCAATAACCTGCTTTTCATTCTCATTACTAGACCTATTGCTTATTGCGGAAACAAACTTGCCTTTTTTATAACTCATTTCCTTTATTGTACCAGATATTGGTATACGATTAACGTGGACATTCAAAACGCTTAGAAATATGCTGACAAGTGTAAATTTCTTTTCTTCTTCATTCTCTTCTGATAAAGAGTAACTAACTTCTTCTATCTTTGAAATTACACCATCAGCAGGACTTAATATAAAGTCCTTATTGTTTGGTACAGCTCTTGCTGGGTCACGAAAAAAATAGGTACATAATAACGTTGGAAATAAGCAAGTAATGCCAGTCCCCCAAGATATAGAAAATGCTATACACGTTACTATAAAGGAAACAATTATAAATAAATAACCTTCTCTGTTTATGTTAGGCAAACCAAAGCACATAACTTATTCTCAATAATTCATTATTAACAATTTATCATTTATAAATTCTCATGAAAAGCTTTTTTTTACTGTTTCACTTTTCGAATTATTATATAAACATTTGCTTATAAAATCGCTGATAGATGTAAATTTTTTAATAAAAATTGAAGTTTTTTAACTATTATTAATATAATTTTAATAAAAACTTAATAATAATCCTTAATAATCTATGAATTAATATGTTCGCAATTTCGTATGACAGGGGAAATAGAAAAAGATGAATCTCCTTCTTTATACGTTGCAATTAAGGCAGGTGATATTGAAGCTACAGAGCTACTAATAAAGTCTGGTGCAAATGTCAATGATAATTATGAACGTAATCGTACGCCACTGCATGTTGCTATCGGGTATAAGCAGTTTGAAATAGCGAAATTGCTGATAAATAACGGAGCAAACGTTAACGCAAAAACTGGAAATCATGGTAAAGACGACTTAACACCAATGCACCTTGCAATTTTTGCAAACACGCCAGAGTTTATAGAATTGCTAGCTAGCAATGGTGCGTCAATTAATGAAAGGGAAAGCACTGAAGGACATACACCTTTTCACCTTGCTGCTTTATATGGGAATAAAAGTGTAATACAAGCCTTAGTTGATAAGGGACAGGATATTGAAGATATTGATAATAATGGGCGGACAGCTTTATTTTTAGCTATTAGACAATGCACTGAAGCAAAGGATGATAGCAGAGTAGAAGTTATCGAGTATTTGATAAATAAACTCAAAGCAGACATAACGAAAAAAGATAATAATAACAACACAATACTTTTCCCTGCTGCTAATAATTGTCCTGGAAAAGTAGTGGAACTCATCATTAAACAATATATAGAAAGCTTTGGTAGAGATCGGTTGAAGAATTTTATCAATCACAAAAATAATGCTGGAATGGATGCTTTGGATATTGCACTCAATAGTGGAAATGAAGAGGCCATTGAAGTACTTAGATCATATAGAGCAGATATCGAGAATAAAGTAACTCCCAAGATTACTGTAGAAAAACCAAATAGTACCTTAGATGGAGCGGAAAGTATAGAAGTGGTATCCCCAATCAAACAAAAATAAAAGCAGCTCTAAATTCCTTGCTTTATTTACATTCTTTCTATAGCATGACATATTAATGTTAGAATAGGGTATGTTTGCAGGTCAAAATAATAATCAACAGCAAAATAGAAATAGAGTACAGGCTTTAATAGAAAGAGTGCAAAATGCTTACAACAACACTAATAAAATTAAAAGATTCATTAATATAGTTTTATTAGTAAGTATGATTCCTTCATTTTTTCTTCTTGTACAGCTCTCTTTGTATTTATCATTAGTAAATTATTTTTTCAAACCAAGGGAAAATGAAAAAAGATTATCAGCGTGGCCAAAAAATGTTATTAGAATAACATTAAGCATTTTTTTAATTATACACATTATTAATTCCTGTGTGCTTTTGGTACTGCCTATATTGTGCTTATGGTTGCTAAACAAATCACTCATTGAAGAAATACAGCAGTTTAACGATTTAATACAACAAATTCCAGAGGAAGAAAGGCCTATTTTCTTTCAAGATTTAGCAGCCATTCCTTTTATGGCACAAACTACTCATGACCCAAGTGCAGTTGCTAGTATAAACTTGAGTGTTGATAGACTCGTAGAAAAGTATAAAGAGAATTTAAGCAAAGATGAATTCTATGTACAGCTAAATAGAGGTAACACAACCGGCATTGAAGAGTACATCAAACAGTCAAATGAATTTACAGAAGGCGATAAATCTCATGCACTTGAATGCTTAAGATTTATCAATAGAACAGGAGATAATTTTAAAGACAATCATAGTAAGTTAACACTAAAGCAAGCAGCTATTTTATGTTGGAAAGCCTGCAATGATAGAAATACAGGGACAGAAAATCAAAGAACTCCTTTGAATGATGAAGACATAAAAAACAGAAAAGATATGTTTTTAAAAGGTCTTGTAGACGCTGCAACAACTTACGGTAATCAAGGTCAAAGTTGTGCAGGTGGAACATACAATAAATTATTTGAGTCTTTATCTGGCTTACATCCATCAGTGGTTATTACACTCGATGGAGAAGAGGCTAGAGAAATGATAAAAGAAACGATCACACAAAAATTCCCTGAAATGGCCAGAGCCAATTTCACCAATTTCTCTGGAACAGAACAAGAAAGGATCCGTAGCGAGTTACCAGAGTTATCATCTGAAACAGTAAGGTATATTATGACTACGCATTCAGCTCTTGAGAGAAGGTGTCAAGAGTTCAGCAATAGATTAAACAATGATAAAAAGAATGAAATATTAGAAGAGTGTATGAGCAACTTATCCTGTGTTGAGCTAGAAAGTCCAATTGAAAGGAGAAGGTAAATTGTATTTGATTGTCGCCATTTATTTTAAAATATGAAGCAGAGTTTTGTATGATTATTTGAACTTAAGTTTATGTATTGAAATAACATGTAAAACCACTGCGTGTAGGTGATATGTTATGTTTTATCTACATGTCAAGGATCCTTCTCTCAACTTAAAGATGTTGCTAATCAGCACATACAAATGTAATATTAATTAATATTTATAAATAAAGCAATTCCATGGAAAGTAACTACAACGCCGACGCAATAAAAATCCTAAGAGGTCTTGATGCTGTAAGAAAGCGTCCAGGTATGTATATTGGTGACACTGATGATGGATCAGGCTTGCACCATATGGTGTATGAGGTTGTTGATAATGCGATAGATGAGTCTTTAGCTGGTTATTGTAGTAAGATTGAAGTTAGCATAAATGAAGATGGTTCAGTTTCTGTAACCGACAACGGTCGTGGCATTCCAACAGACATTCATCCAGAGGAAGGAATATCGGCAGCAGAAGTAATAATGACCCAATTGCATGCAGGAGGTAAATTTGACAGCAATACCTATAAGGTTTCCGGAGGATTACATGGTGTTGGAATTTCAGTTGTGAATGCATTATCAAGTTGGCTGGAATTAACCATCTGGCGCAATAAAAAAGAACATTTTATGCGCTTTGAAGATGGTGAGTCTATTGAATCTTTAAAGATAATTAATGAAAACACAAATAAAAGAGGAACTAGAGTAACGTTTATGCCATCAACGGGGACTTTTAGTAGTATTGATTTTAGTTACTCCACTCTTGAGAGTCGCATCAGAGAATTGGCATTTTTAAACTCAAATATTGAGATCATTTTGCGTGATCTCCGTAATAAACCACATGTAGAGTCTCATTTTAACGATAGTAAAGAGTCTGAAGATAATTTTGGTACAGCTAATTTTGTACGGTACTTAGACAAGAATAAGACACATGTTACTAAAATTGCCAGCATTAGAGATAATGTAAAAGATCTAGGTACCAGTGTAGAAATATCAATGGAGTGGAATGATTCCTACTATGAGAATATGCTATGCTTCACAAATAATATAAGACAACGGGATGGTGGTACGCATTTGGCAGGGTTTAGATCTGCACTAACCAGATGTATCAATAACTATGCAAACAATGAAGGTTTTTTGAAGAAGGCAAAAGTGAATTTGACTGGAGAAGATGTTAGAGAAGGCTTAACTTGTGTTTTATCTCTCAAGATGCCTGATCCTAAATTTTCTTCACAGACAAAAGATAAATTGGTCAGTTCTGAAGCGCGGGCAGTTGTAGAGAGCATAGTTTTTGACAAGTTGAGTACAATACTTGAAACTGACCCCAAGTTAGCAGCAAGTATAGTAGAAAGAGCGATTAGGTCAGCAAAAGGAAGAGAAGCCGCAAGAAAAGCACGAGAGTTAGTTAAAAATAAAAACAATATTAATATTGCAACTCTACCGGGAAAGCTTGCCGATTGTCAGGAAAAAGTTCCTGAGTTATCGGAATTGTTTATAGTAGAGGGTAATTCCGCAGGTGGTACTGCAAAGCAGGGACGTAATCGTAAAACACAGGCGGTACTTGCTTTAAGAGGGAAAATTCTAAACGTAGAACGTGCAGGGCTGGATCGTATTTTTTCATCTGCAGAAATTGGCTCTCTGATCACGGCAATTGGGGCTGGAATAGGGAGTGAGCACTTCGATATTGAAAAAACTAGGTATCATAAAATTATCATTATGACAGACGCAGACGTTGATGGCTCGCATATAAGAACTTTGATTCTAACTTTCTTTTTTAGACATATGCGTGAAGTAATTGAGAAAGGATATTTATACATAGCGCAGCCACCGCTCTATAAAGTTACAAAAAATGCTAAAGATACTTATATCAAAGATGATGAAACTTTTGAAGAGTATATAGTAAATTCAGCGATTAAAAGATTAACATTAAATGGTGTAGGCAAAGATTTGCGTTTCGTTTTGAATAAGTGCCTCAGTATTTCAAACATTAGCAAAAATTATGATAGGGAAATACCAAAAGATCTCTTAGAATCATTGCTAATTTTAAGCAAAAAGAATGCTCTATTGTCTGCTGATGAGATATTAAAATATTTAAAATTGATGTATAGTGAATATAATTGGGAAGTAGAAGTAAAAGATGAGGAAATTCACATTGCTAAATTGTTTCAAGGGTTAGCAGACAAATATGTATTCTCGCTTAGTATGCTTGAAAGTAAAGAAATACGGAATATATTGAGTTCTCTTGATAACATAATTGACTTATTTAATGGTGATTCATTTTTACAGTCGCAAGAAACTGAAATAAAAATAAAGTCTCCAAGTGCACTCGCAAAAATAGTGATGGATTATGGTAAAAAAGGTTTAACTCTGCAGAGATTTAAAGGCCTTGGTGAAATGAATGCTGATCAGCTTTGGGAAACTACACTCAATCCAGAAACTAGAACTCTGTTAAAAGTTGAAATAAAAGATTGTGAAGAAGCAGATAGTATATTTTCGGTGTTAATGGGTGATATAGTTGAACCACGTCGTGACTTTATAAATAACAATGCACTTAACGTGCATGATGTTGATATTTGATTTTAGAAACGCTAAACCCTTATGGCTTAGCATTGTGTGCCAAACCGGCTATTTAAAACGTACTACTAACCAATCCATTTCAGAAATCTGAATTGATCTCGGTTGTATTCCCGTTTTCGATCATAAATATATAGATTTTCTGTCCTATTGTTGTTATAATTAATGCCTCGCTAACATTGAATATTAATGAATGAATTGAGAAGGCTCACTATTACAGAGATGCATGATGGACTAAGGCGGGGGGATTTTTCTGCTGTTGAGCTTGTAGAAACGCATGTTAGTGCAGTTGAAAATGAGCAACTAAATGCATTTGTAACAAAAACCCCAGAAATCGCGATAAAAGCTGCTAAAATAGCAGATGAATACTTTTTGAAACAAAAAGATAATATTTCATCACTTATGGGCATACCAGTTGGTGTTAAAGATTTATTCTGTACAAAAGGAATAAAAACAACGGCATGCTCAAAAATGCTGGAAAATTTCATCCCGACTTATGAATCTACGGTATCTAACTTGCTTTTAAAAAATGGAGCAGCCATGCTTGGTAAACTTAATATGGATGAGTTTGCTATGGGTTCTGCGAACACAAATAGCTATTTTGGTCCTGTTAAAAATGTATGGATTAGAAAAAGTGACGGAGAAAAAGTTGTTCCTGGTGGATCATCTGGTGGATCTGCAGCATCAGTTGCTGGGTTTTTATGCGCTGGAGCATTAGGAAGCGATACTGGTGGGTCTGTACGTCAACCAGCAGCTTATTGCGGAGTAGTGGGAATAAAGCCAACTTATGGAAGGTGTTCGCGTTTTGGTATGATTGCGTTTGCGAGTTCTCTCGATCAAGCAGGAGTAATTACTCGTTCCGTTTCTGATTCAGCATTAATGCTTGAAATAATTTGTGGCTATGATGAAAAAGATTCAACATCGAGCAAAAGGACAGTGCCTAAATTTTCCAGTTTTATAAATGGTGATATTAAGGGTAAGCGCATTGGTATACCAAAAGAGTATAAGATGGATGGAATTTCAGATGAAATAGTTCATAATTGGGAAAAAGTTTCTTCCAATTTAAAAGAAAATGGTGCTGAAGTTGTTGACATTACTCTGCCTCATACTAAATATGCGATACCGGTTTACTATCTAATTTGTTCTGCTGAAACTTCATCTAATCTTGCTCGCTATGATGGTGTACGTTATGGATTCAGGGTTGATGCTGATACCCTTGAAGAAATGTATTCGCTAACAAGAGCAGAAGGTTTTGGTAAAGAAGTGAAAAGGAGAATTTTAATTGGTTCTTATGCTCTTTCTTCAGGTCATTACAATGAGTATTATGAAAAAGCACAGTGCATTAGGGCATTAATCAGAAATGATTTTATAAAAGCATTTGAAAAAATAGATTACATACTTGTTCCATCTGCTCCAACAGAAGCTTTCGGCTTGAATGAAAAGCCAGATCCATTAATTATGTGCATTAATGATGTGTTTACGGTGCCGGCAAGCTTGGCTGGATTGCCTGCTATCTCTATTCCTGTTGGACTCTCCAATGAGGGCTTACCGCTTGCCTTGCAAGTAATTGGAAATTATTACGATGAAGCTGGAATATTAAATATGGCAAGTGTGATAGAGCAAAATTGTGGCAGAATAATTAACTATCTTATGTAATATGCCTTCTTATAGTAACTATAGCATTTTAGCTATAGGAAGCAAGAACTTGATTTTTGTAGCTAAATAATAGATTATCAAAGGCACACTCAAATATCTAAAATGAAAGAAAAGACTTTCACGATCATTGATGGTTACGGTTTTCTTTTCAGAGCTTATTATGTTTTGCATCATTTAACTACCACAACTGGTATTCCAATAGGTGCTGTATATGGTTTTCTGAATATGGTTCTTAAATACATTGTCCACTCGGACTACTTAACTATAGCACTTGACTCTGGCAAAAAAAATTTTAGGCACGATTTATATTCTGAGTATAAAGCAAACAGAGTAACGCCTCCTGAGGATCTAATTCCACAATTTACAATACTGAGAGAAGCGGTGGAAGCTTTTAACTTCAGCTATGAAGAGATTGAAGGCTATGAAGCAGATGACATAATTGCAACACTAGCTGCAAAATATGCCAACCACGAAGACTTTAAAGTAGTAGTAGTCTCATCAGATAAAGACTTATTTCAACTTTTGAATTACAACATTTTAATATTTGATCCTATCAAAAATATATACATAGATGAAAAACAAGTGATAGAAAAATTTGGTGTAAATTCACACAAGCTTCTTGATTTATTTTCTCTAACTGGAGATGCATCTGATAACATTCCAGGCGTTCCAGGAATAGGGCCAAAGACTGCAGCTAAATTACTAGATGAATTTGATTCATTGGATAACATTATAGAAAACATCAATAACATTGAGCAAACAAGAGTTCGTAATATTCTTACTGAGCATAAGGAAAAAGCACTAATTTCAAGAGAACTTTTGTCACTATGCAAAAAAGTAGATCTTCAACATGATATTGTAAAATATGAAGTCCATCCTCCAAATATGGAAAAATTGTTATCCTTTTTGAAGAAATATGAATTTAATTCATTGATAGGAAAAGTAGAAAAGCTTTTTTCTTATAGTGGATTCAGCACAAAAGAGAAAACAGAATATAGTAGTGAAGAATTAGAAAAATTTTTGGAGCATTGCAGATATGAAGGTAAAATTGCAATTCATTGCCACTTTGAAAACAATAGATTGAACGAAATCTCCTTATCTTGCAGTGAAGATAATATTTTCTACATAGATCAAAGCTGCCTACAAGATGCACTCACTATAATGAATTCAACTTTATTTTCAAATGGGGTGCTTAAAATAGTACATGATATTAGAAAGATCAGAGAAATATTTCCTACAATAGAGAGAGTGCTAGACTCAATTGATGACTTGATGATCATGTCATACAGTCTTGACACAGGAAAACACGATCACAGTGTTCCAAATATAATTGCACATAATTTGAGTGAGAATGAAGAAATTTTTTCGGCAAAAACTTTGATAGCGATCCATGAGAAACTGACACAAAGATTATTTCAGGAAAAACTTTTTACGATTTACGAGCGCTTTGACAAGCCTCTCATGAAAGTAATATTTGATATGGAGAAAAATGGAATACTGCTCAATATTCAAAAACTACAGGAATTGTCTGATAAGTTTGAGCAGCTAATTGCTGTATTTGAAAACGATATACATAATTTAGCAGGAGAAAAATTCAACATTGCATCGCCAAAACAATTAAGTGATGTTTTATTTAATAAAATGGAGCTAAGTAAAAAGAAAAAGTCAAAATCTGGGTCTTATAGCACAAACTCTGAAGTTCTAGAGGCACTTGAAGAGGAGGGGACAGAAATCGCAGGTAAAATTTTAAGTTGGCGACATTTAAGTAAATTAAAGGGTACCTATACTGACGCGTTAATAAAACAGGTTGATCCGCTTGATGGTAGGATACATACAAGCTTTTCAATAACTGTGACTGCAACTGGAAGGCTGAGCTCTAGCAATCCTAATTTACAAAATATTCCTATCAGAAGCGAAGAAGGTAGTCTTATCAGGCAAGCGTTTATTGCGCCAAAAGGGTGCAGAATAATTTCTGCCGACTATTCGCAAATAGAATTAAGACTCCTGGCACATGTGGCAGATGTTGCGGCATTTAAAGAAGCTTTTGCAAATAGGGAAGATATTCATGATATCACCGCAAGACAAGTTTTTGGAGTTCGAGAAATAGATGAGCAATTAAGACGCAAAGCAAAAACCATTAATTTTGGAATTATATATGGAATTAGTCCATTTGGCCTTGCAAAGCGACTTGGAATTACCTTTCAAGAGGCTGCTGAATACATTAATTACTATTTTTCTTGTTACCCAGAAATAAAGGTCTATATGGAAAAAGCAGTATCTATCGCGAGAAATCATGGTTATGTAGAGACTTTGTTTGGTAGAAGATGTTTTGTAAGAGACATAAACAATAAAATTCCTTATCTAAGACAATTTGCAGAAAGGGCAGCAATCAATGCGCCGCTGCAAGGAACCGCCGCTGATATAATAAGACTTGCAATGATTCAGCTTTTTGATCAATTGAAAACAGGTAAAATAATCCTCCAAGTCCACGATGAGCTACTAGTTGAAGTAGAGGACGACAAGGTACAAGAAACAGCAAAACTTATGAAAGATGTAATGGAAAATGCGATAGAAATCTCTATACCACTTGAAGTAGAAATAAAAATTAGCGACAACTGGGGCTTTTCTTAATTATACCGTAGACCCTAAGAACCTGTCTTGAAAGGACTTAAGTAGTATCTGTTCAGATGCATGGCTAATGTGTAAATATTGAAGCAAAAATAATGTCATCCCAGTGCTTGACACTGGTGCTCACAAGCAACCTAATCATAGATATTAAAAGCAACGCTTTCAATGAGACTACAAAAGGCTGGATTCCAGTGTCTGGGCACTGCCTTATTGTTGTAAATTCACTTTTACCTTATTTTGCCACACCCCTGAACGGATGCCTTGAGTGGTTAATTTCGCAAGTATAATAGTAGTCATATTAAAGAGTTCTTGAAGTAAGGAGAGCACGTTAAGCAAACAACGTTTACCTAAAATTCTGTGACATTAGCAGCTTTCTTGCCCCGTTTTCAGTAAACAGTGATTTTTCTATATATTAGAAAAATTTTTATTTTAATTAGCGTTAAACAATAGGCGCCTATTGGTTTTTAGCTAAAGTAAAGGTCAAATATCTGGAATTCTGGACATAAAATCCCCCTGTGTAAAAAAAGATTAGAAAAAAGTGCAGTGCACATACAACAGAGATTAAGCATATTTACATGCACTAAAGAAGATACGCTACGCTTTTTGATTAAAAATTTGACTGAAAAGTCTGCAGACAAAGATAGATTTTGAGCTCTTAAAATATCTCTAACTGTAATTATAATCAGATTTAAAATATATGGAAGCAATTTTTTACATTCCCTTATCATTTGTTACTTTTCTATTTCTTGCTTTATTCTTTTCTTTTTTCCCTTTCAAGACAGGTTCTAAGAAATTTGAATTAATGCGAAAAATATGCTATAATTATAGCATAGGTTAGTACAAATAGATCGTTATGACAGTTCCAAAAGCAAAAAATAAGCCTTTAGAGTCATCTACTCAGGTGACCGGGCAAAATGAGATGCTCTTCAAGAAGGAACATAAGGAAATTTACGATTACTTTGTAAAAGTATTAGAAGTTAAAGCCAAATTAAAGGAGAGCAAAGGAATAACTGATTATTTTATATTAGCTTATAAGAAGATACTACTAACTAATGTCAATCCGGAAAAAATAAGACCACTCAGTGAAGAGAATTTTTGTCAGTTTTTACTTTCTATATTTAAAGAAGTTAGAGAGAAAAAATTGGCTGGAGAGGAAGATAGTAAAGTAAAGCAAGTAGTAGAGGAATGCTTAGATGATGTACGTGGTACAGAAGCTAAAGATTTACTAATAAAACTTGTTGGGTTCCCATTGGGAATAAAAATAGACCCGAAAAATATTTCTGGCTCCTTTATGGATGGAGTGAAAGAAAAAATACCATTTTTAGGTGGAGATAAAAAAGAAGAGGATGAACCACTACTTAGTGATCAAGAGATGGTAACAAAGTGCTTACGTAAGGTTTTTCTTCCTATTCTTTTTTCCATTGCTTCAATATTAATTTTTGGTCCTACTACACTTGCGATAGTTGCTGCTGTTATTGGTACAATATTTGCTGTAAAGGGAGGAATTGAAGTTCTTTTTTCAAATAATAGGCCAGGTACTTTATATGACCCTAGCTCACCAGATAAAGATGATACAGAAAAGAGAGCAAAATTGAATGAAAAAATTCGCAAGGGTATTGATGATATTTTAAAAACCCCAATTGAAAGCTCTCTTGAAACAATTGCTGACGGGAGTAAAAAACAACCTACTCCGGAACAAGCTCCTCAGGTGGGAAATAAAGGGGGTGAGCAGCTTACTATGCTTGATGGAAAAATTACTATAGATCAGCCAGCCAAAAGCACAGAAAAGACAGCAGTCAAGTAAGACCTATTTGCCAAAGGTGAATTGTGTAATAGGTCTTTTATTGTTTTATAACACATACAACAGGAGTATGATCAGATGGGTTTTCTAGTTTACGCAACCTATCATCTATGTAACATGTTTCCAATTTATCTGCAGCTTGTGGCGATAGCAGCATATGATCTATTCGCATTCCTTGATTGTTTCTGAGTGAATTGCCTTTATAATTCCACCAAGTGAATTGTTGTAAGTTGAGGTGAGATATTCTAAATGCATCTTTAAAACCAAGATTCAAGATCGCTCTTAATTTCTCACGCTCTTTTATATGAAAGCACACTTGGCCATTTAATAAATTTGAATCAAAAACATCAATTTCATCCAGTGCAACATTATAATCGCCAGCTATAATAGTTAACTCTTCATTTTTCAACAAAGTGCCCATCCTTTCATATAGGTTATCAAAAAACTTGAGTTTATACTCAAAAGTATGAGAGTCTGGGCTTTGACCGTTTGGAACGTATACACTTCCTACCCTTACCTTATTATTGGAGTGTTTTATCACACACTCTATATAACGTGCTTCTTGATGACTCTCTACAATATCAATTTTTAATTTTTCCAGTATTAGATATTTAGATAAAACACAAACACCATTTCTTGCAACCTGTCCATAGACAGCATATTCATATCCTAACTTTTCTATCTCTGCATAAGGAAATTGCTCTTCTGTACATTTTATCTCTTGCAGCAAAACTATATCTATCTGACTATCAACTATAAAACTACAAAGTTGGTTAATTCTTTTACGTATGGAGTTTACATTCCAAGTTGCAATCTTTAGCATCAACAATCCTTATTAATTATATCAATTAAACTCTCCCCTGTGGGCAACCTCGATGTTATAATTTTTTTCCACTTGATTAACTTTAAACTATCAGCAATGTTTTTACTCATGGTATATGCAATTGTATTATTCATCACAGGAGATAGCCCACTTTTTAGAACTAATGAACAAAATACCCTTGCAGTTTGTGAGGAAAAAAAAGCAACGCTATCAATTTTACCGTCCAATAGTAAATTTTTACACCTATTAGTTAGACTCCTTTTAGTAATTGTTTTATAGAGTACAACTTCTCTTACGTTAAAACCTTCTTCAGATAATCTTTTTTTTAGGTCACATGATACTTCTTGTCCCCTTATATATAAGAACTTTATTGCATTTGAATAATGAGATTTTATGAATGATATCAGACCATCAACGTTGCTGTCTGCTGAGATTATATCGGAAAATCCCAAATTTTTTGCAGCCTGCATAGTTGAATTACCAACTGTAATAATCGAAAAGTTATCCTCTTTGCATATTTGACTGAAAGCCTTTACACTGTTTTTACTTGTAGATATCACAACATCAAATTCGTGCGCGGATATATCAGGATTTAAGTACTTTATTGTGAATACTGGCTCTATAAAAACTTTGTATCCATATTTTTTTAGCGTGCTTCTTGTGCTCAACGAATCTAATAAAGGCCTTGTCAATAAAATAGACTTCATTCTGGTTTATTTCGCTAGCAGTAAAATGATATCCCTTATACACAAATTATTGAATAAAAATTTTATTTTTCAAGTTTCTTGCATAACCTAGAAAAAAGGCAAAAGAAACTCCATAATTGGCCCAGTGCTAGAAAACTGATCTTAAATAAGCGAATGTTTTTGATCAAATGAAAAAAAGATGTTACTCACTGAGTAACATCTTTTTTAAGAAGATAGATAGTTTTGTTTACTCTCTATATCTTCATTTTTGGAGCTTGATGCTCTACATCGACTTCAGCAGTTACTGTTGAAGAAGGTCCCACCAATTTGTCCAAAGAACCTGTCTTTCTTAAGTCAGCTTGGGTTTTTAACTTGCCATTTTTCTCAGTGAACATACCATGTTCCGGAGAAGAACTTGGTGAATTGAACCCACTATCAGAATTACGACGGTAACTGGCAAAGCTAGAAGTTGTAGCAGTACTGTCAGTGCTTATAGAACCCATTGAATTGCTTCTTGGCGGTTTCTCCGGAGCAACATAAAAACGGCTATTTCCTATCTCCGCAGATTGTATCTGATCCAACTCAGAATCTTGATATCTTATATAAGTAGCTTCCTCTGGCTTTTTGCCACCTTTTAGTGATGGTAACAACTTGCTCCAAAATGAAGTAGGTTCTTTTACTTCCTTATGCTCATTAGGATTTAATAATTCTGCTTTGCTGCTAACAGTACTTATAGAACTCGTTGAACTACTACCTGATAAGCTATTTTCCAGTGAATTCATAGAACTTGCTTTATGCCTTTTTGCTGACTTATTAAGCCTTTCTAAAGTATTAAAACGAGTATGCTCTTCCTTGCATTCTTTAATAACTTCCTTAATCTCATCATGATGTTCAGAAAAAATTTCATATAGGCTGCTATTATCTTTAGCTAACAAATGTTGCAACTTCTTAGCATCTAATTTATTGATAAAATCTATTTGCTGCTTCAATCGGTTGATCAACTGGTCCTTTTTGGCACTGTGTTGACCATCAACAGAATAAGCTTTCTCTAATATTTTTTCCCCCAGCTTAGAAAATATTTTCCTAGTTAAAGCAGAGCTATTCACACCTTTGTCTTCAAAAACTTCCTTGACAAACATTTCCTTTACACTATTAAAACTTCTCGTTTTTTCTTTTGTTTTCAAAATAACAGTTTGATCTTCATTACCTATTGAATATGCGATGCCATCTAAACTAGACATGCTTGCACCACTATCACTCATCTTCCTTCCAAGGTTTTGAATGTTATCCCCCATTTTTCTTAATGTAGAGCTAGCTCTCTCTTGTGTTGCCTGTTTTACAGAACTTGCAGTTTCTTTTACCGAATTCTTGGCATATACAGCACCATCTTTGATTTTTCCGCCAATATGCTTCGCTCCTTCAACTGTTTTTTCTGCTGACCATTTGAGCCCTTTATATCCAGATTGAACTGCTTTTACAGCAACTTTCGCAGCGAAAAATAGAGTAAGACCAACTATAGCACTTGGTATAGCAAGTGTTGCACCAACTGCCAAAAATGGTAACACTGCTGCAAATAATCCACTTGCTGTACCTACTACAAGGGCCTTATCTCCTTGCTTCATCTTGGAGAATTCTGTATCTCCTTTTAACAGATCCATAATTCTGTCTTTTAGCTTCTTGGGATCGTGAATGATATCTGAATTTAATGAAGAATCTTGAATCATTTTAAGATCATCTTGCTTAGTTTCAACAAAATTTGAAGAGTTTTTTTCACTAGGTGACATTTTAAACCTCACTATTAATTAAACATACTAATATTGTATATATCTGATTCTTAAGTTAGGGTTAATTCATCTAACAATGTCCACTTACTCTCAAATGATTTTGCTTGATGTGTTTTTTTGAAAGCACAGAAAATTAGTGATTATTGCAATATAATATCTCGTTTGGATTAGCTATAGTTGAAGTAAAAACTCATCATCCTAAAGGGGTAGATTTTTCCGTAGTCTTAGCAGGAACTGTGTTTGGATTTGATAGTTCTGTATTGACCTTAGTTGGTTCTAATGGAGTTTGCTGTTTTTCCGGTTTATCATTCGGAATTGGAACAGGCCAATCCATAATGTTTTGTGGTATGTTTGTTCGAGCTTCTTCTTCCTTAGTCTTTTTTTGATCTGTTGAAGATGATGCATCAACACCTGTACCTTTAGTAGCTTTTTGTCTTAGTTGTGTGTTTTCTTCTTGTAATTGTTTTAAATTTTTCTTTAACTCATCAATCTCTTTTGTTTTTTGTTTTAATTGTTCAGATATCATTAGTTTGTCCCTAGCCAAACTTTTATTTTCCTTTCCTAATTTACTAATTCTTTTGCTTGAAGATTTATCCGCAGCTTGTGTACCTTGGTCTTGTGTTTTAGGAACTGTAGTTTCGTGATCACTTGCCTGGATTCTTCTACTTTCATATTCAACTTCAGTTTGAGTTGAAGTAGCTACTTTCGCATTTACTTCACTGAACTCATCCGCAAGTGATCTTCCAGATTTAAGTTGCCAAATTTCCCTTTCTAAATTTCCCTTTTCTTTTTGCAGTTGATTTAATTCTTCAGCTAATTGATTTACTTTATCAGTCAATTTTTCGTTTTCATTTTTTGCTTCCATCCATTGTTCTACAAACTGCTTTTCGTGATTATCTTGTGAACCTTCTACCAATATTTTCTTGAGATCATTTTCAAAATTTGTATTCTTTTTTTCTAGTGTACTTAACTTAGCTTCACTTTGCTTAAATTTTTCCTGTAGTTCCGCATTTATTCTATTTGTTGACTGAATCTCACTTTCTTTATCTTTCAATTGATTAATTAAATCTTTTATTCTAGCATTTTTATCTTTTTGACTTTGTTCTAGTACGGTTACTTTTTGTGCTAATCGATCTATCTCTTTATCCTTTTCAGCTAACTCTTTTTCCTTTCTTTTCAATTCATCTTTAAGTCTTGTGACTTCTTTTGCCAAATCTTGCTTTTCCTCGATTAATTGACTTGCTTCTGCTTCACCTTCTTCTGTTATCTTCGTATTACGGCTTTTTAACTCCGCGTTTTCCTTCTTGAGATATGTGTTTTCTTCCTCTAACTCATTTCCTTCTTGTTTGTTCTCTTCTTCATCACTAAACGTATCACTCTCAAATATTTCATCTTCACCATTAAATTCACTACTAATAGACAAAGAACTTCTGCGTGAAGAAGGTGTATTAAGAGAAGAATATCCACTGCTACTTGGTGTAGCTGACTGTGGTGAATCTTTTGTAAATGTTTCCTCTGCTGGTGTTTGCTGATTGTTCACACTTTTGACCATGTCAGTGAAAGTTTGATATAGAGTTTTGCCATTGATAAAAACTTCTTTATTCTGCTCAACTAATTTTAATGCTTCTTCTGAACTCGTTATTCCTCCAAATTTTGGTTCACCAATCACTCTTTTTATGCCCTTAGAATTTACTTCTACAGTCATGCTACAATCTATGCTATTGCCTTTAGAATCCTTAGCTTGCCAGTTAATGGTCATCTCACATGAGCTTGAACCAGTAAAATCATAGTGCCTTTCGCTGCCTTTTTTGGTTGCAGTTATTTGACTATCTTTCCCTAAAGATAGGTTATAAACCTTGCCTTCGTCACTGGCTCTTAAAAGGGTGCTAATCTCTATTGGTTTTTCTTTATTTTTAAACCTAATTTGAAAGTCATTATCTTTTGTTGTATATACTAAGAAATTTTCACTTGGTAGAGATTCTGCGAATTTTTTATGTGCTGCAGTTATTGATTGCTCAAACTTTTGAAACTCATTTTCCCACTTTAAATTTATCTGTTCTTTAACGTTTTCATCTTTGCGTAAAGGGCTGATAAAGTACCAGATTAAATTTTCTTCTTCTAGTTTTCTGATAAAATCCTGAAAATTTTTGCAAGATTTAATGAAACTTAAAATATCATTTTTCTTCTGCTCATCTAAATCTAGACCTTGATTTTCAGTTACAAGTAAATTTTCTTTTGTCATAATTTTTATTTTTAGAGAACTATATTATAATATTAGCATATTTTCTTAAAAAATCAACTAATCTTATAGTTAAATAAACTTGAGTATTTGGCGGGAATGTTATATATTAACCACTCCAAGAAGTGCAGTATGGACAATACTATTATAAGAAAATACGATATTAGAGGTGTGGTAGGCAGAGACCTGCAGATCAGTGATGGGTATGAAATAGGCAGAAAATTTGGTCAAACTGCAGCTAACGTTTGTGTAGGCTATGACAGCAGGATAGATTCACCAAGTATAGAAAAAGAATTAATCAGAGGCTTAATTTTATCCGGTGCAAATGTTATACGCGTTGGGCTCTGTTCTTCACCTATGCTCTACGCTGCAACAATGAATGCAGATCTTGGGATTATGATCACTGCTTCTCATAATCCCAGAAAATATAACGGCTTTAAATTTTTCAGTAGTAAAAAAGTTTACTCAGATCAAGAAATGAAGGAAATTATAGGCAGTACAATTAAAAACAGCACGAAAATTGGAAGCTTAATTAACACGAATATATATAGCGAGTACGTTAACATATTAAAAAATGTACTCAAGAATAACACTACACAAAAACTAAAAATAGCCTGGGATTTTGGCAATAGTCCAACAATTGTAAGGTATATTGAAAAAGTTTTACCAAGTCATATACACATCATAACCAATAATTCTATCGATGGAACGTTTCCACTGCACGACCCAGATCCCATAGAAGAGAAAAATCTTGCTCAGTTAATAGATATTGTCAAGAAAGATAAATGTGATCTTGGTATTGCACTTGATGGTGATGGTGATAGGGTACGCTTGATTGATAATAAAGGTAATGTTGTTTCCAATGATCACTTGTTTATGATTTTTGCACGTGAAGTATTGGCGGAACACCCAAAAAGCAAAGTTATTGCCAACGTAAAAATGAGTATGAAAGTGCATGATTTCGTTAGCAAATTAGGGGGGCAAGTAATTACCTGTGCCACTGGACACTCACTAGTTAAGAAAAAGATGGTAAAAGAGGAGGCAAAGTTTGCCGGTGAACTGAGTGGACATTTTTTCTTCTCTGAGCTGGGCTTCGATGATGGACTATATTCTGCTGTTAAAGTCATTAACATTTTACTTAAGAAAAACCAAAGCCTATCTGAGGCGATTGAAGATTTACCAAAGTTATATATCACTCATGAAGTGAAAATTGTGGTGAAGGATGAGAAAAAATTTCAAATAATTGAATCAATCAAGGAGACACTAAAGCAGCAAAACATTGTATTTTCAGAGCTTGATGGAATTAAGGTAACTGATGATAAAGGTTGGTGGCTTCTTAGAGTATCAAATACGCAAAACTGCATAACAGCAAGATGTGAAGGAAATACCTTAGAAGATTTTGAACTCACTAAAAAAGTTTTGTTTTATTACATTGATGAACTAAAATTATACATTTAAATTTTTTTGATGATTTACTTATTCGTCAATGTTTGCAGTTTTGTTTGATTAGTAATAGGAATTGGTAACCTATGGCGCACTGCTGTGGATAATAGCTGTCTAGGCTAGTTTAGCTATAGAAAATCAACACTCACTTTTCTTTATTGTTTTGAGGTTTTTCTTGATCAACCATTTCCTCACCAATCTCTTTTATTTTTAGTATCAATGACTCTGGTACATACATGTTAATTACTTCTTCTGTTGTCACAAATAAAGCCTGATAAGAGTGTGAATTTATTATCCAATTGGGCAATATGTCTTCTGCGTCTATTTTAGACTCTCCCTCTTTTTTATCATATACTGTGTGGCAATATAAGTGCACAGCAAAAAATAGTACATAAGAAAGCAATATTCCTCTGAGTGCTCCGACAAAGATTCCAGTAACTCTATCCATTAATCCCAACCTTATAGGTGATAATATGTACATTAGCCAGTTATTCATTGTCATGAATGTAAGATTAAGTATAATAAATACAGAGATTGTAGAAAGTATGTTTTGTGTAACTTTAGAGTTAAAATACTTACTATAATTTATAATAAAAAAATCATAGTAACTAGCTGTCAAAAAGACTGATAAGAGCAAGAACATTAATGCACATAGCTCTTTTATAAAACCTCTAGTTATCGATATTATTACACACAAGACAATAATAAAGATAATTAGGCTATCGAAAAACATATTTTGTATCTATATGATTTTCAAGATATAATAGTTGTAAATAACAAAGTTGTAAAATTAATTGTATTGATATTTTATCAGCTGGTCTAAGTACCGGGCAATCATATCAACTTCTAAATTTAGGTAATTACCTGTTTTATTATGCTGAAAAGTTGTGTTTTTCCATGTATAGGGAATTATATTCACAGTGAATTCTTGATCGACAACTGAATTTACTGTAAGGGAAACTCCATCTAGCGTTACAGAACCTTTTTTTGTAATAAATTTAATTAATTCTTGTGGGCATGATAGTCTGATTTCATGAGATTCTAAATTTTGATTGATTGTTAAAATTTCTGTTGTGTCATCCACATGACCCTGAACCAAGTGGCCGTCAATTCTGTCACTCAGTTTCATTGCTTGTTCTAGGTTTATTTTTTTTCCTATTTTCCACATATTTAAGTTAGAAACCTTCATAGTTTCTTGAGATACTTGAACTGTGAATACATTGCTCATTATGTCGACAACAGTTAAACACACTCCGGAGCAGGATATTGAATCTCCTTTGTTTATAGAGGATAAATTTTGTGTCTCAATATGGAAGATTTGATCAGAGTTAGGGTGGATAGTGATATCAGTTATAGTGCCAATATCTTGGATAATTCCTTTAAACATGCAATAAAATAAATAATTATATCACAAAAGATCTTATTTGTTAGATGTGCAAAGGAAGATCTTTTTCACTTATCTGCTCAATAGATTCTACAGAATATTCAGAATATAGAAAGTAAGCCAGGTTCAAAACGCACAGTGTAATTAATATCGGTAACCCTATGTTTAATGTTAGACCGATACTTTTCCTTTTTTCTGTTGGCACCAATTCCTTTAAAATTGACACTTTTCCCAGCGGCAAGTGCCATAGCCAGAGTGCTGATATAGAAGCTGCTACTAAAAATAGACAAAGATAAGTCTCTTTCGAGGAAAATACAGTTTTTAATGGTGATTTGAGCCCAATATTAGTAGGCAATCGAGTTTTAGCTTCATTTGTTTTTGGTAAATGTTCTACAGCTTTGCTTGGCAAAATTTCATGAGAAATATTTCGAGGCTGTGGAGAAGATTGTATAGGAATGCCCGAAACTAATTTGAGCAATTGCACTGTTTTTCTATATACTTGCTTTTGTAAGTATTCTTTACCTAGAAGTGAGTTATTAGGAGGTTGTGGCCTTTTGAGTACCTCTAGCACTTCTGATATCTCATCTGATTCTAATACTTCATGTAATTGTTTATCTTGAAAGTAAACAATATTAAATATTAAGTTGAAAATATTGTGAAATGTCTCTGGGTCTTGATTTTTATATCCATTCATCACTTCAATAAATATTTCATCGAGTTTTTTTTCTCTACGCTCAATCTGGTTATCTATCATAGCTACTCTAGCATCATTTTGAGCTTGTTTTACGATAGATTGTTTTTCTTCTTCTGATAGTTCTTGAGCTTGCTTTTTTGACTTCTTTTTTCTGTTAGTTTTAAAATAATCTGTGTGCGACCTGGTTTGACCTATATCCCGCTCTGTTTCTTGAGGGACTAAATTTCCTATACTACCCTCTGTTATCCGAGTGGCTGACACTGGTTCTTTCTCTTCTTGGTCAAGTGCTGGAATAACACCAGGTGGCATATTGTTACTCTGTATAGAAAATTTGGGCAGTTGTGGGAAAAAGAATTGTGCCGTATTAAAAAAATTGAATGGCTGAAAAAGAGACCTAAACCAGGAAATATTTTCATGCATTGTAGCAACAATTACTGGTGCACGTGTAATTTGCTTTCTGTTACTTGCTATATTGTAGCCAAACGAACCTTGCACAATTTGTTTATCTTGCGTGTTTCTTTTTTCAATCACATTTTCGTTTTTATTTTCAGTTTCTTCTATTTGTAATGTATCTTGACTTTGCTCCTCACTTTTGGCTTTTTCTACATGCTTTAGCTGCTTATTCAAGAATATCTCGATTTGTTGCAAGCTATTGAGGTTGATGTTTTTAACGTTTGTTTGTAGCGTTATCGTTATGCCCTGCATGAGGATTTGAATTGGAGCATTATTTATGAATTCTTCTACAGTTTTATTAGCTTTATGGTAGTTATTATATAATTCTTCACTTTCTTTTGCTACTTTTATATTGGCTGTGAAGTTTTTCTCCTGAGAAAGGCTGGTTTCAAAAAAGTCAATCAAATGTTTTATTTGAGGTAATATTGTATTAGGGTTTACCTCTGTCAGTAGCTTGAGCTTAAATGAAAACTCTTGCGTATCACTTGTAATATTTTTTGAGCGAATGGTGCTAATCTCCAGCACTTCATTAGAAAATGCTTTACTTATTTCTTTAGATCTATCCTTAAAAAACTTAGGTAAACCCTCAATTTCGTATTTTTTCTTAGTTTCTATGTTACTACTATGCATGAGTAAATTTTTTAATGTAGAGTGAAATAAAAAACATAATTAGTCAATAAATTAATAATTATAGCACTCTTACATAATAGTAGCGTGTTGGATTCAATAAGAGCAGAAAAAGTTACTTTACAAATCTCATCAATCTTCTTATCATATCAATAAGAGTATTTATCCTTGTTTTTAATCTCTGCAGATTTAACAACAAAATTCAGTAAAAAACTCAGGTATATATTGGCAGATTACATAAAATTATAGCGGCTGCATGTCTTTTTTATTTTTTCTACATTCAGCCAAAATGCGCTTAAAATAAGCGTTAGCACATTATTACAATGCCGATTTACATTATTATAGGGTCAAAACTCACTACTGGGGGATTCTTTTGCCTTTTTTTCGCTTGGTGAATTTTTTAATATTCTGGATTAGTTAGTAGTCCTATAGAGATAGCACTTGATGCTGGAATTCAGGAATTTTTTGAGCACGAAAGTTATGCTAAGTTTTTATTGTTAAGTAAAGGCTGGATTCCAGTGTCGGAGCACTGGAATGACAGAAGAAGGAAACACTCGGATAGGGGCAATTTTAATGATACCATCATAGAGATCAGCTACTCTGATGATAACTTTTTATCCAAATAGTTTTATTGATGATATTAAAGATTGCACTATAATGAAAGTTTAAGCTAGCGTTTTTAAGGTGAATAAAGAGCTAATAAGTGAAATACCTTTACTTGAAGATAAGGCAGTTTCTGAGATTGAAAATGCTGCTTCTTTGAAGGATTTAGAAAAAGTTAGGTTGTCATACTTGGGGAGAAAGGGTGTAGTAAAAGCTTATTTCGATGACTTAAAGAATATAGATGATGCAGGAGAGAAACGCGACCTAGGTGCAGTGATTAATGTTTTACGCAATAAGATAGACCAGCTTATAACAAGCAAAGAAAATGAACTGAAAGATAAAGAAGTTAAGTTAAAACTGCAAAATGAAGCAGTTGATATCACACTGCCTGTCAGACCAGAAAGAATTGGCAAGATTCATCCACTCAGTAAAGTTATAAGTGAAGTGAAGCTCATTTTTGCGCATATGGGCTTTAAAGCAGTTGATGGTCCTGATATTGAAGATGAATTTCACGTATTTGATGCATTAAATACTCCAAGTCACCACCCTGCACGAGAGGAGCAAGATACCTTCTATTTAAGGAATAAAATAAATGATAAAAGAATGGTGCTGCGCACTCATACCTCATCTGTGCAGATTAGAACCATGGAAAAGACAAAAACTTTTCCAATTAAAATAGTGGCTGCAGGCAGGGTATACAGAAATGACTTTGATGCAACTCACACTCCTATGTTTCATCAGATAGAAGGACTTTATGTTAATGAAAATGTCAATATGGGCCAATTAAAATTTACTATTCATTGCTTCCTTAGTAAATTTTTCGGAGATAAGGGTCTAAGAATACGCTTTCGTAATAGTTTTTTCCCTTTTACTGAACCTTCTGCGGAAGTGGACATAAGCTATAAAGATAGTAAATGGATTGAAGTACTTGGATGTGGTATGGTGCATCCAAATGTCTTTAAAAATGTTGGAATAGACGATACTAAATACAGTGGCTTTGCATTTGGGATTGGTATAGAAAGGCTAGCAATGCTGAAATATCAAATTAGTGATCTAAGGAGCTTTTACGACAATAGAGTTAGTTGGCTCAACCATTATGGTTTTCATTTTTCGTCTTTAAGATAAGTGACAAATAAATCTTATACATTTGTTGTACTTGCTGCTGGGCATAGTGAACGAATGAATTCAAGCTTGCCTAAGGTTCTGCACAAAATAGGTAATTTCTCCATGCTTGAGCATGTCATTTACAATGCAAAGCAGCTGAATCCTGAAAAAATAGTTATTGTAGTCGATTTGCCTTTAACTCAAAGGCTGAAATGCTTTGAGGGTATAAAACTAATTACACAAGAGTCAACGCTCGGCACGGGAGATGCAGTCAAAATTGCAATGAGGAACCTGAAAGAATTGTCAGATATAGTTGTTGTGCAGTATGGGGATACTCCACTAATAAAAAGCAGCACAATAACTAAAATGATAAGCTGCTTAGGAGAGAGCAATGCTTTAGTTTGTCTTGGGTTTAAAACTAATAATAAAGGATACGGTAGACTAATTATTGAGAACGGTTCCCTAAGAGAAATCGTAGAAGCACAAAATGGTAGAAATAATGATTTTGCTAATGCCGGAATAATGGTTGCACGTGAAAAGAATCTACGTGAATTGGTGGAGAAAATAGAGTGTAATAACCAAGCTCATGAATATTACTTGACCGATATCGTTTCCATTGCAGTAAAGAGTAATTTAAATGTCGGCTATGTTATTGCTGATGAGGAGGAGGCAACTGGCATAAATAATAGGAATGACCTTGCAACGGCCGAGTTTTACTTTCAAGAAGAAAAAAGAAAGTTTTTCACTAACTCTGGAGTAACGCTTGTTGCTCCAGAAACTGTTTTCTTCTCTCTTGATACGCAAATTGGTATGGATTCGATTGTTTACCCATACGTTTTTTTTGGTCCTGGAGTAAAAATAGGATCTGGTGTTAGGGTTGGTCCATTTGCCAAATGTGAAAATACAACAATAGGTGATGGTGCAATCATAGGTAATTTTGTTGAAACAAAAGCAAGTGATATAGGTATAAATACTAAGATAAAGCATTTAAGTTATATAGGAAATACTCAGGTAGGGCAGGGGAGTAACATAGGTGCAGGTACCGTTATTTGTAATTATGATGGGAAAAAGAAACATAGAACAAATATTGGAAGCAATTGTTTTATTGGTGCCAATAGTTCATTAATTGCACCGCTTAATGTGCATGATGACTCTGTCATTGCAGCAGGTAGCGTTATAGTGAAAGATGTGCCAAAGGGAAGTCTTGCAATTGCAAGAGAAAGGCAAGTAACTAAAAAAATAAAATAATTCCAATTTTTTTCTTGATGGTTATGCTTATATATGCATATGCTGAGATCTTAGATAAAAATGAAAAAATTATTTACCTTGTTGGTTTGTTGTTCTCTTTCAGTACCATCTTTTGGAGTTGATTGGATTAAAGATAGAATTTATACTTCTTTGTCATATAGCCGACTTGGTGTTAATTATGACGTTGGTTTTCACTATACAGATAGCGTTAAAATTTCAGTTGGCTATGTAATCAAACCTATTATTAATTCTCTAATCAAACCTACTCTTGATGAAGAATTTGGAGCAGTGGTGGGGCTTATGGCAAAGCTTCATTATCATCATAAATTTGAAAATACGGGTATTACTCCTTATATTACTGCTGGTGTTGGTGCTGTTATAGTGCGTACAATGAAGGCTAAACCTAATGTAGGTAGAGCTGATAGTATAGGTGAAAACATAAGTGCTCTACTTGGAGAGGCTTTCAAAGCTGTAGTCAATGATGAATTTTTTTCTTATCAAATAGGTTCTGGTATTAATCTTCCACTTTCTGAAAGAACAAGTGTTTTTGCTGGCTACAAATTGCAAAGGTTTCATAAAATTTTCCATGGAATTGAGCTAGGAGTGAGTTTTAATTTATAAACTCTGATTGAATATTTTTAGTAAAGGCTAGTGGGAAATTATATTGAAGCGAAAGTAAGTGATGTAGACTCAAATGATGATTGCAGCAGATAGTGAAAGATATGCCAATTTGCAATTGCAAGAGAAAGACAAATAACAAAAAAAATAAAATAATTCCAATTTTTTACTTGCAATTTATACTATTTTTAATATTTATATGCTTGTATATGAATATATTAATCTTTGGAGGATAAAAATGAAAAAGTTACTTACTTTGTTGGCTTGCTGTTCTTTGTCAGCACCGTCTTTTGGAGTTGATTGGGTTAAAGATAGAACCTACACCTCTTCGTCATATGGCATGCTTGGTGTTAATTATGATCTTGGCTATCATTGTACAGATAGCATTAAAATTTCATTTGGTCCTGCAGTTAAACTTGTTATGAGTGAAGGGATTTTAGACGCGGGACTTATGACAAAGCTTCATTATCATTATAAATTTGAAAATACAGATATTACTCCTTATGTTACTTTTGGTATAGGAGGAGTTGCTAAAATTCCTCTTTCAGAAAATCAAGGGCCAGACGTAGAAGAATTTTTTTCTTATCAAATAGGTTCTGGTATTAATCTTCCACTTTCTGAGAGAACAAGTGTTTTTGCTGGCTACAAGCTGCAAAAGTTCCATGAACTTTCGCATGGGGTTGAATTTGGAATGAGTTTTAATTTGTAAGCTCCGATTGAATGTTTTTAGTGAAGTCTGGTTTGAATTTTTGTTGAAAAAAAGCAAGTGATATAGGCTAAAATGATGATTGCAGTAGGTAACAAAATGTGACAAAGAGAAGTTTGGCAATTGCAAGAGAAAGGCAAGTAGCTAAGAAAGTGATTCCGATTTTATTATGTAAGTTATGTGATTTTTAACTTTTCTGTGGGTATATATGCGTATATTCATGGTTAGAGGGTAAAAATGAAAAAATTACTTACTTTAGTAGTCTGCTGTTCTCTGTCAGCACCGTCTTTTGGAGTTGATTGGATTAGAGATAGAATCTATACTTCGTCGTCATATGGCAATCTTGGTATTAATTATGAGCTTGGCTATCATTATACAGATAGCATAAAAATTTCAGCTGGTCCTGTATTGAAATCTGTTTTGTTTGGAGGATCTTTGGCAGAGTTAGGATTCATGGCAAAGCTTCATTATCATCATCAATTTGAAAGTACGGATATTACCCCTTATGTTACTTTTGGTGTAGGAGGTGGAGCTAAAGTATCTCAACCAGCACAGCAAGATCAACAGCCAGACGTAGAAAAGTTTTTTTCCTACCAGATAGGTGCTGGTATTAATCTTCCACTTTCTGAGAGAACGAATGTTTTCGCTGGCTATAAACTTCACAAGTTCAGTAATTTTTCTCATGGGTTTGAACTTGGAATGAGTTTTAATTTATAAGCTCCGATTGAATGTTTTTAGTGAAAGCTTGAGTTTTTATTAACGTCGTAAAGTTTTCATGAGACTAAGAGAATTTGAGAGTAGTCAAGTTTTAAAACTTGACTACTCTTCACGAGGAAAAGCAGATAAAGGTAGAAGTATTTCATGTTTTTATTTATATTGACAGTATGTGTAACATCATTTACGATTAGTGTTAATAACAATAATTGATATTTGTCATGTTTGCAGTAATCGAAACTGGTGGAAAGCAGTATTTAGTAAAAAAAGGCAGCATAATTAAAGTAGAAAGATTACAAGCTGAAGAAAAAGAGGAAGTGGAAATCAATAAAGTGATTTGTGTTTCAAACAATGGCTTATCTTGTTCATCTAATGCTGTTGTTAAAGCTGAAGTACTGGAGCAGTGTAGAGATAAAAAAATTATAATCTTTAAGAAAAAGAGAAGAAAAAATTACCGTAGGAAAAATGGTCATAGGCAGTATATTACTGTTCTTCGTATCAATGAAATTAGTCTTCAAAAGTAAGAGGTAAGATATGGCAACTAAAAAATCAGGTGGTAGTTCCTGTAATGGTAGAGATTCGGCAGGGCGTCGACTCGGGATAAAGAAGAATGGTGAGGTTATTCCAGGTAACATAATTGTACGTCAAAGAGGTACAAAATTTCATCCTGGAAAGAATGTTGGTATGGGTAAAGATCATACGATTTTTGCTAAAACGAAAGGCTGGGTGAGTTTTAGAAAATCAGCAAATAAAAAGACGTTTATTGATGTTGTGCCTACAGATGATATGCAAGCCTTGGCTTGAATAGATACGGGTCTGTAGCTCAGGTGGTTAGAGCGCACGCCTGATAAGCGTGAGGTCGGAGGTTCAACTCTTCCCAGACCCACCATTTAAATTTGCAATAGTTTTGATATCGTGTAACTAAGCGATGGTTTTACATAAGAATTCAGTAACCAGTGAATCAGTAGCAGCCGGTCATCCAGACAAAGTAGCAGACCAGATTTCAGATGCAATACTTGACGAATACCTTTTTAATGACTCTTCCTCTCGTACTGCAATAGAGACTTTAGTTACTAAAGATAATGTTATTATAGCTGGGGAAGTATTTGGGCCGAACATTGAAAATAGCAAGATTGAAAGTATTGTACGGAATACAATAAAAGATATTGGTTATGAGCATGATGGTTTCCACTGGGAAACAGTGAAAGTAAATATATTACTACATGAACAATCAAATGACATTGCAATAGGTGTGGATCAAGGTGCTGGGGATCAGGGCATAATGTATGGCTATGCAACAATAGAGACAGAAAGCCTCATGCCAGCACCCATTTTTTATGCACACTCGATTCTGAGAAATATCATGAGTATGGTCAAAGAGGTAAAGCTTGGTCCGGATGCAAAATCGCAAATCACTTTGGCGTATGAGAATAACCTTCCAGTGCGTGCTGAAAGTATTGTTGTTTCAATACAGCATCTTGAGGATCTGAGTCAATCGAAAGTGAAGGAAATAATTTATCCTTACATAGCTTCATCTTTACCTGAAGGGTGGATGTGCCCTAAAGAAAATCTCTTAGTCAATCCAACAGGTAGATTTGTTATTGGTGGACCAGTTGGTGATTGTGGATTAACCGGACGAAAAGTTATGGTTGATACTTATGGAGGCTATATTCCACACGGTGGAGGAGCGTTTTCTGGAAAAGATGCAACAAAAGTTGATAGATCCGCAGCTTATATGGCGAGATACCTTGCTAAAAATATTGTCTTTGCAGGTTTAGCTGAACGTTGTCTTGTGCAGCTTTCTTATGCAATTGGTGTCTCAAAACCTACTTCATTTTACATTGATACATTTGGCACGAATACAATAGATGAAGAGAGGATTAAAGGGTTTATTGAAGGTAACATAGATTTATCAACTAAAGGCATAATAAGACATTTATCACTTAATCGTCCTATATATAAACGTACAGCCTGCTATGGGCATTTTGGTAAAAAGTTAGAAAGTGATGGTGGATTTTCTTGGGAAGGTGTGGACTTATCTACTGATTTTTGTAAAGAATTTAATATAGAAGAAGAAAAGAGAGAATTTCTTTAAACTATTAAACTCTTTTATTTCTAGCTTGATACTGATATAATAACTTATTATAAATTGTAAGTAACTTTTTAGTAACTATACTAGTTTTAATATTTATGAGGCTTACAAGATGTCCAACAAACCAAAAGAAGAATTTTATGATATTGCTATAAAAGAATCATCTGATCTTATTGAAGAAATAAAAGAACATCCTTTCAATGTTGAATTGATAAACAATACGCTAGATTATGAAAAGTTCAAAATTTATCTTCAGCAGGATTTTTTATATTTAGTGGACTGTACTCGTGCTTTATTGATTATTGCAGCTAAAGTTGATGACATTGAAATAATGGGCAGTTTGGTTAATGTAGCAAGGGGAACATTTGCGGTTCGAAAGCAGTATACTGAATATTTTGAGACTTGTGATTTATCCGATAATCATAAAAAATCAAAATCTTGTTCTGCTTTTACTGATTTTTTTATGCGTGCTGCATATCATAATTCTGTTGCTGAAGCTTTAGCAGCGTCTTATCCTTGTTTTAATATATACCAAATTATTATAAATCATATGGTAGGAGAGGTTATGCCTAAAAAAGTTGAAGATCACAGATATCAAGGGTGGATTGATATCTATAATAACACAGTAATGAATGCTACGATTAATCAAGTTACTGACGTTGCAAATAATCTATATGCAAAGGCTGGTGATTGTGAGAGGAAAAAGATGCGTGAGTTTTTTAAGAGAGGTCTAGAGCTAGAAATAATGTTTTGGGATGAGATGTATTCTCTAGCATAATCTGTAGTATTAACACTAAATTATATTCTAGTTTATGTGATGTTTAGTGGTATAATTAAGAGTTATTATGGGTCAAATCTTTTAAAGGATATTATTGAGCATCCTTTCAATGTTGAATTAGCAAATAATACTTTAAACATAGAAAACTTCAAATTTTATATACAACAAGATGCATTCTTTTTAGCTGATTATGTTCGTACTGTTTTAATGACTGCATCAAAAATGGAGAGTTGTAATAACATTGTTCCATTGATTGGGGTGGCTAAAGGAGGAATAGAGATTATGAGAGTGTTATACGACCACTACTTTACTGTATACTCCATAAATCGTGGAGAAAAGTCGCTTGAATGTTTCAATTTTACTAACTTTCTTTTGTCTACTTCGTATAGCGACATTTATGAAGCTGTAACAGTTCTTTACTCTTGCCATTTTATATATAAAATTATTGTTGATAATATGAGAAATAAAATTAAAAAAAATAATAGATATAAGGATTGGTTTGATTTTTTTGGCGGTAGTTTGATGGAATCTGGATGTGTTGCTTTGGAAGATATTGTTGACGAGTATTGTAACAAAGCAAGGGAAAGTGAAAGAACCAGAATGCTTGAATTATTTAAAATAACTGCACAATTTGAGTTAGACTTTTGGAATAGCGCATATAATTTTTCAAAATTTGATCAAGATTTTAAGAAATATTGACAATTTTAAGCTAATTTGTATGCTTGATATGTATTTTTGAAGGTGATATGAAAAGTAAAGAACATGATTTTCATTTAGTGGACCCAAGTCCCTGGCCAATTGCTATATCAGCAGCAATTCTTGTTCTTGCACTTGGATTAGTTGGTACACTCCATAAACAAATTTCTGGAATATTTGGTTTAGTTTTGGGAATCTCTGCGGTATCAGGAGTGCTGTTTTATTGGTGGAGAGATGTAATAAGAGAAGCAATTTATGATAAATGCCATACTGCCATTGTAAAACATGGACTCAAGCTTGCAATGTACTTATTTATCCTCTCGGAAGTTGTGTTTTTTATAGCGTTCTTTTGTTCATTCTTTAAAGCCTGGCTTGATCCGGTTTTTTTATTTGAAGCGTTTTCTCCTACAAAAAAAGTTGAATGGCCCCCTGAAGGGATTTTACCACCGGATCCGTGGTCGTTACCATTTATGAATACACTAATATTATTACTTTCTGGTACAACGATTACTTCAGCACATCATTTTTTACTTGAAAATGATCAAAAGAGCATGATTAAAATGCTGTCTATAACTATATTGCTTGGGATGTTCTTTATAATAGTGCAAGCAATTGAGTATTATGAAGCAAGTTTTTCTCTACAAGAAGCGGGAGAGAAACTTATCTATACATCCAACTTTTACATGATTACTGGTTTTCATTGTGTACATGTTATAATAGGGATAATATTCTTGTCAGTATGTTTATTTAGAGCTCGAAAAAATCAGATTACACCTCAAGATCATTTATGTTTTGAGTTTGCTTCTTGGTATTGGCACTTTGTCGATCTAGTATGGATATTTTTATTTCTGTTTATTTATTGGTTAAGCCTTTATTAAGTGATTAAAATAATAGGCCTAGATCCAGGGATGAGTAAGACTGGTTGGGCCATTATTAGACTGGAAGAAAAGAATAATATTAAATTTTTGGGTGGCGGTACCATATCAACTGATGGTAAATTGGGTGTAGGTGAACGTCTACATATAATTTTTGAACAATTAAAGAAAGTAATTTTCCTATACTCTCCAAATGAAGCTGCTGTGGAAAAAATTTTTATTAATAAGAATCCAAAATCTTCGCTAACTTTAGGATATGCAAGAGCAATTGCAATTTTAATATTACGAATGACGGATTTACCCATGAATGAATATGATGCAAACTATATAAAAAAGAGCATTACTGGAAATGGTCATGCTGATAAGGGTCAGATTATATTTATGGTCAAGCAAATAGTTAAAAGCTCAAATATAAAATGTCACCATACTGCTGATGCTCTTGCTACAGCAATTTGTCATGCTTATACGAAAAATTTTTGTTTTATGGGAATTGGTAGTTAATTCAAATTTTAAACTTGTAAGGCGTGGATTTTTGAAATCTTGCATCTAATTATAAATACATATCAGTTATCAGATTTAGAATATAGCAGAAATTGCTGCAGCAATAATATAACTATCTTCTATCTATAATGAAGACAAGTAGTGAATCACTATTTGCGATTCACTTTTTATCTGTTTAAGCTTTACTATCTTTCTACGGAGTTTTTAGCTTCAATTTGTAAACTATTTATTTTCGTTGCTAAAGGTTTACCTATTGTGCTGGAATTTGTGGATGACTGTTCTTTCTCTCGTGACCTATTTTTGGACAGTATCTTTCTTATTTCTTGAATATTGCTCTCTCTTTCTTCTCGAGTCGGTAATGTTGCAGTATAAGACTGATCTTCACGCAGCTTTATATAAGAATGCTCTTTACCACCAAATTTATAATTTCCAGTCATATTTTGTATAATTATCTGGACCTTTTCATAACTATAACTAAGCAGATCATTAGGCTTGTTTCCGTAATAATCAACAGCGTTTAAATCAGCTCCTTTATCCAATAATTTTTGTATTAGCTCGGAAGAGTCGCCCCTCAGGCATGCTATATGTAAAGGTGTCATACCGTTACCGAGATGAATACAATTTATATCAAGATCTTCTCTTTCTAGTAATTTATTTATAATGTTTTTTTGTTGTAATGAGGGTTGAGGGCCTTTATGTTCAGTGTTGGCATGATTGTAGCCTTTGGCTATAGAAAGAAGAATAGGATTATTTCCATATCGTAGGTTATACTTATTAATGTTTTTGGTTTGATTAATGAGATATCCAATTCTTTTGCTGTTTGAATTTTATATATCCATCATAAGCTGAGTATTGTCACTTATAGCAGCTGTAATACTACCACCAGTAAAGCGAGGCATATCATATTTTTCTGGAGATAACAATTTAATATGGTTATTATCGAAATGAAAGCGACATATTACTAATCCAAGATCTCCGCCAGTTCTCTCAAATTTTTGATAACTTTGAGGAGATTCAAACTCTCTAAAAAGCTTAAGTTGCCCTTCCTCCTGTAAATAGCAAATCTCTGTGTACTTGCTAAGTTTTAGTTTATTCTGTGCAAGATATTTGAGGGTACGGGCCACAAGTTTCCCATTCTCTTCACAATAGTATATTCTGTACACATAGTACATTCCCTTGCTTACTAATTCACACGTATCATAGTAATCTTGGTAACCTTCTCTAACAATCTGATCAATTTTTTCTTTATGTGCACCAAATTCATGATTTTGCAACGAAAGATGTTTATACAATATTTCTTTAAACTTCTTTTCATCTAGCTTTGATGACGGTTCTGTAAAGTATTTTAATGAAGGTTGAGTATTTTTTATGAGCTGTTTCACGGTTTCATTCATAGTTATCTTCTCATTTACATGCTTAAATTATACCAATATTTTTAATATTGTCAATAATTAGATTAATTATCTCATTTATAATTATAATAACTTAATATATCTCTCTCTTGTTTAATAGTTAGTGTTGTGAATTAAGCTAAAAAAATGACAGAAACGGAACCAATAGCTATTTAATTGCATTTATCTTATCCAATGTTCGTTGCAGAATAATACATGCAGCAATTTTATCATCTATTTTTTTTGATTTTGTGATTGATATTCCAGTAATTTTTAGTGCGTGAGTTGCAAGAGATGTTGATAGACTTTCGTCTTGTAGGTATATGTGTACTTTGCATTTTTTTATTATTTTATTTGCAAACTGGATTATTACTTTGCACCATTCGGTCTCTTGTTCATCTATTGTGAATGGTAGTCCTATTACCATTGATCCAGCTTCATTTTCTTTAAGCACTCTATTTAGATAACCTAAATCTTTGCTCATATTTCTTCTATAATATATACTATGAGCTGTAGCTATAAGCTGTGTTTTATCACTAAATGCTATGCCTATTTGTTTTTCTCCCATATCAAGGCACATTATACGTTTATCTCTTGGAATAGACTTTAGAAATTCATCTGGATTTCTATGTAGCATCTATGAAAACATAACTTTTGTACAATTGTATTTTTGTGACAGTAAGTTATGTACAGTCTACTGGCATGATAGACATTCATCATAATTAATATCTGTTTTTTGTTGCAATATTTCACTTTTTTTGAATATGTCATGTGAGACCTTGTCAGCTCTCTGCATTGATTGTGATCTGCAATAATACAAGCTTTTTAATCCTTTTTTCCAAGCAAGCATATGTATTTTGTGTAAGTAACGTTTATGCACATTGGCAGGTAAGAACAGATTTACTGATTGAGATTGACAAATATAAGGAGTTCTATCACTTGCATGTTCTATGATCCATTGTTGATCAAGTTCGTATGCTGTTTTAAATGTCAGTTTTTCATGCTTGCTAAGAAAATCTAAATGCTGAACAGAACCCTCATTTGTTGAAATTGAGGACCATATTTCATCATTGTCTTGATTTTTTTCTGCTAGTAGTTTTTGCAAGAATTTATTTCGTACTACAAATGAACCTGTAAGTGTCTTCTGTATAAATACGTTTGCTGCATACGGCTCTATTCCAGGAGAAGTGTTGCCTGCGATAATCGAAATTGAGGCAGTTGGAGCAATAGCGAGCTTATGTGTAAACCTTTCCATTAGATCGATTTCTTTAGCGTCAAGACATGGCCCTTTTTCTTCTGCTAATTTTTTAGAAACTACATCCGCTTGCTCGCGCAAATGCTTAAATACTTTTTTATTCCATTGTTGGGCTGTTACTGATTCAAAAGGAACCATTTTACTTTGTAAAAATGAATGAAAGCCCATCACACCAAGACCGATACTACGCTCTCTTATTGCGGAATATTTTGCTCGCTGTATTTCATTTGGTGCTTGGTTTATGAAATCCTCTAATACATTATCAAGAAAACGCATTATATCTTCTATGAAAAGCTCATTATCTTTCCATTCTTCGTAGTATTCAAGATTTACGGATGATAAACAACATACAGCAGTGCGTGACTTTTTCAGGTGATCGTAACCTGTAGTTAAAGTTATTTCACTGCATAGGTTTGACATTTTGATGTCTAAGTTGAGTTTTTTGTAAGATTCTGGCTTATTGTTATTTGTTGCATCAAGGAAAATAATGTAAGGTTCTCCAGTTTCAACTCTTGCTGTTAATATTTTAATCCATATATCCCGTGCTTTTACTGTTGAAATAACTTTATTGTTATGAGGGCTTATTAAATCCCATTCTTGATCATCTTCAACAGCTTGCATAAACTTATCTGTTACTATTACAGCATGATGTATATTTAATGCTTTGCGATTTGGGTCACCACCAGTTGGCTTACGTAAATCTAGAAACTCTTCTATTTCTGGATGCCATACAGGAAGATAAACTGCTGAGCTTCCTCTTCTTAAGGATCCTTGGCTGATTGCAAGCGTCAGAGCATTTTGTACTACGATAAATGGCACAATTCCTGATGTTTTACCGCTACCTTTGACACTTTCACCAATTGAACGTAAATTTCCCCAATAACTACCTATTCCACCACCACGTGCAGCGAGCCAAACATTTTCATTCCATAAATCAACTATTCCCTGCAAGCTATCTTCAGTTTCGTTAAGAAAGCAGGAAATAGGCAATCCTCTCTTGGTACCACCATTACTAAGTATTGGAGTTGAAGGCATGAACCATAAATTGCTCATGTAATCATAAAGACGCTGTGCATGCTCTTTATTATCAGAGTAGTAATTGGCAATACGTATAAAGAGATCTTGATAACTTTCATTTTCTATTAAATACCTGTCCAATAGAACTGCTTTTCCAAAATCAGTTAATTTACTATCCTTTGCGTAGTTAATAGCAATGTAATTCATAAGACTCCCTTTATGATAATATAGACATTTATTTGAGCGATTTCTCGATTAAGTTGTTAAATTTTTTTGTGGATACTGTAATGCAAACAAGATACCATCAACTTGGCTGCCATATATTTTACAGTAACTCATTTGACTTATTTGCATATTTGTTTCTTTTGCAACATGCTGAATATAATCTTCTGAGTGACGAAAATAATCTCCTTTGTTTACAAAGTCAATACCTTTACCTTCCTTTCTTCTTACTAAACATACAATAACCCCTTTTTTGTTTGTCAATCCTTTTGCTAGTTCCAATTCTGCTAGAAAATCATGTAGATAGTGTAGCACTTCAGCAAAGATAATTACATCATACTGCTGGTTCTTCTCTTGTTTAAGAAACTCTTTCATTTCTGTATGTATTAACTCATCGTAAACAGGTTTACCTTTTATAAGGCATCCTCTTGCAATATTGAGCATTCTATTTGAGATGTCAACTCCTGTTATGCGACTTCTAATATTACTTATTTTTAGGAAGTGACCACATATTCCAGTACCGCAACCAAGGTCGAGTATATTCAGTTTAGAAGTGGAGTTGTTAAAGACTTTTGTAATTATCATGTATACTAGTTCATGCCCTCTGTATTGTTTGGCAATTAGCCAATGCTCAACAAAATATTCACCTGTGTAATCAAAATATTGCTTTATGAGATTTTCAGGCAATTCCACAATATCTGATGTGTTTGTTATTTTCTTTATATAGTAAGAAGCTTCTTTATGACTACTATCTAATTTTAGGGTTTTTGTTAAATAATTATAAGCTTTGTTAGTATTGCCTACTGCAAAATGACATCTTCCGATATTATACCAGACTAGAGGTAAATTAGGGTAGAATATGCTAATTAACCAAAATCTTAACTTTGCATCTGATATATTACCTTTATAGAAGTGATATAACCCGATTTCAGTGTTGGTATTTAACAGGTTTTTAGATTTTTCAAGAAACACTACAATTTCTTTATGGAGAGTACTGTATTTATCCATAATGAAATTTTTTACTTTTTTACTATTTAATAAGCCAGTGAGCTTGGATATACAATTTAAAGCAAAGTTTTTTATAAAAGATAGATTACTTTTCATACATTAGAAATACTCCAAATGTTCATTTTCATTTTTAGGTAACTAATTTTAACACATTTTATCTTACAAAATATCTTTTTCATTAATTTTTCTGTACATATCAATTTGTCAAATATTTCTTAGATTATAATGTTTAAGATTGCTGGTATATTGTTGTTGATAATAATAGGTAAATGTTTTGTGTAAAAAGGCGTTGACATATGATTTATCAGATTGTAACATATAAAAGATTAGTTTTTAGATGTTTGAAAAGTTTTATGGTAGAGATTATTTAATCTCAATTCAATTGTAAGTTAATATTTAACTCTGCATATTCTACATATAGTCAGATAAATAAATTATTAAGAGCACTTGATGGATGCCTTGGCGTTAAGAGGCGATGAAGGACGTGGCAGGCTGCGATAAGCTGCGGGAAATTGTCAACAAATTTTGATCCGCAGATTTCCGAATGGGGAAACCCAACTAGCTTAGCTAGTTATTATATACTAAGTATATAAAGCAAACTTGGTGAACTGAAATATCTAAGTAGCCAAAGGAAAAGAAATCAACCGAGATTCTGTTAGTAGTGACGAGCGAAAGCGGAAAAGGCTAGTGATTTAAAAATAAGAATTAGAATACTCTGGAAATGGTAACCATAGAAGGTGATAGTCCTGTACAAATAGAAAGTTTTTAAATCCTTGAGTAGAGCGGGGCACGTGAAATCCTGTTTGAATATGGGGGGACCATCCTCCAAGCCTAAATACTCCTTAACGACCGATAGTGAACAAGTACCGTGAGGGAAAGGTGAAAAGAACCCCGGGAGGGGAGTGAAATAGAATCTGAAATCAAGTGCTTACAAACAGTTGGAGCTCTATATCAATTTATTGATATTTAGAGTGACAGCGTACCTTTTGCATAATGGGTCAGCGAGTTAATCTATGAAGCAAGCTTAAGCCGATAGGTGTAGGCGTAGCGAAAGCAAGTCTGAATAGGGCGTTTAGTTTTATGGATTAGACCCGAAACCAAGTGATCTAGTCATGACCAGATTGAAGGTATGGTAAAACATACTGAAGGATCGAACCAGTTAATGTTGCAACATTATTGGATGAGTTGTGATTAGGGGTGAAAGGCCAATCAAACTTGGAAATAGCTGGTTCTCCGCGAAATCTATTTAGGTAGAGCGTTGTATTTATGTTGTTGGGGGTAGAGCACTGGATAGACTAGGGGGATTCATCATCTTACCAAATCTAACCAAACTCCGAATACCAATAATTAATTATACAGCAGACACACTATGGGTGCTAAGTCCGTGGTGGAAAGGGAAACAGCCCAGATCACTATCTAAGGTCCCAAAATTACAGCTAAGTGGGAAAGGAAGTAGAAAAACCATTACAGCTAGGAGGTTGGCTTGGAAGCAGCCATCCTTTAAAGAAAGCGTAACAGCTCACTTGTCTAAATAAGTTTTTCTGCGCCGAAAATGTACCGGGGCTAAAGCTGTATACCGAAGATGTGGGTGCTTATTAATTTCGATTAATAGGCGCGGTAGCGGAGCGTTCCGTAAGTCTGTGAAGGTGGTTTGTAAAAACTGCTGGAGATATCGGAAGTGAGAATGCTGACATAAGTAGCGTAAAAGAGTGTGAAAAACACTCTCACCAAAAATCTAAGGGTTCCTACGTTAAGTTAATCTGCGTAGGGTTAGTCGGTTCCTAAGGCGAGTCCGTAAAGGAGTAGTCGATGGCAATTAGGTTAATATTCCTAAACCTCTTAAGTGTGACGGGTTTTGTATTTGTATAGGTCTTATTGGATTGATCTATGCTTAAAAGAAGCTCCAGGAAATAGCACTTAATATTTATGAGGCCGTACCGTAAACCGACACTGGTGGATGAGTAGAGTATACTAAGGTGTTGAAAGAATGATGTTGAAGGAACTCGGCAAATTATACCTGTAACTTCGGAAGAAGGGTAACCTGCTTTTAGGCAACTATAAGTAGGTGGCACAAAATAGGGAGTAGCGACTGTTTACTAAAAACACAGGACTCTGCAAACACGTAAGTGGAAGTATAGGGTCTGACGCCTGCCCGGTGCTGGAAGGTTAATAGGAGGGGTGCAAGCTCTGAATTGAAGCCCCAGTAAACGGCGGCCGTAACACTGACGGTCCTAAGGTAGCGAAATTCCTTGTCGGGTAAGTTCCGACCCGCACGAATGGCGTAACGATTTCTCCACTGTCTCCAACATCACTTCAGCGAAATTGAATTCCCCGTGCAGATGCGGGGTACCCGCGGTTAGACGAAGAGACCCCGTGCACCTTTACTATAGCTTTACATTGCTATTAAAAGTGTGATGTGCAGGATAGGTGGGAGACTTTGAAGTTATGGCGCTAGCTATAATGGAGTTAACCTTGAGATACCACCCTTTACACTTTTGATATCTAACTATGTTTCATTATCTGGAACTAGGACATTGTATGGTGGGTAGTTTGACTGGGGCGGTCGCCTCCTAAAAAGTAACGGAGGCGTGCGAAGGTAAGCTAGAGCTGGTCGGAAATCAGCTTGATAGTACAATGGCATAAGCTTGCCTGACTGCGAGGCTGACAAGCCAAGCAGAGACGAAAGTCGGTCATAGTGATCCGGTAATTCTGTATGGAAGGGTTATCGCTCAACGGATAAAAGGTACGCCGGGGATAACAGGCTGATGGTGTTCGAGAGTTCATATCGACGACACCGTTTGGCACCTCGATGTCGACTCATCACATCCTGGGGCTGGAGAAGGTCCCAAGGGTTCGGCTGTTCGCCGATTAAAGTGTTACGTGAGTTGGGTTTAGAACGTCGTGAGACAGTTCGGTTTCTATCTGCCGTGGGTGAAGGAAATTTGAGAAGATCTGACTCTAGTACGAGAGGACCGAGATGTATATACCTCTGGTGTACCAGCTGTTATGCCAATAGCATCGCTGGGTAGCTATGTATAGATGGGATAATTGCTGAAAGCATATAAGCAAGAAACCCTCTTCAAAAAAATTTCCCAATTAAGGCCGTGGGAGACTACCACGTTGATAGGCTAGGTGTAGAAGCATGGTAACATGTGAAGCTAACTGGTACTAATAGCCTGATTGATTTATTTGCTTTCTATATGTGCATATGCAGTGTTAAATATTAAATTAAAATTTATTAAGTCAGAAATTTTTGTTGACTTGGTGGCTATAGCAAAAATGAACCACCCGATCTCATTTCGAACTCGGAAGTGAAACTTTTTAGCGCCGATGATACTTAAAAAGGGAAAGTAGGTCGTTGCCAAGTTTATAAAAATTTCTTCTTATTTATATCTTTTCAGTAGAGCGATGAAACAAGGTAAACATAGAGTAGCTGTGAGGTAATATAACTGATCTTTTAGAACTCTGCGAAAACTTTAAGATAAAAGTAGAAAATTTAAAAGTAGAATTTGTCACTTATTTCCAAATCAGGAGGAGAGATAGCAGCATTTAACAAATCATCAAACAATTGATCTTCCGAAAATCAAACTTTATATAATTGAATATTAATTAAGTTGTTGGAGATGAGGAGAAAGAAGAAGTAGCAAACTACCAAAAAGCAGATACATTTGGTCCAATAGTTAGGTGATAATTGTAGCACTTAGTGGATCTTATAAAAATTCAAAACGTGAAAATTATAAGTGATGTTTTTAATGTGAATTGAAAGCGTATCAAATAGTGAATATAGAATTCCCTCAAATGCAAAAAGGTGTATGAGCAAATCGAATAAGAAAAGTGAGGTTTTGCGCATCAACGTGTTATAATAAAGGTAAACTTGGTTAGTGCTGAAGCAATACTGCAAGTTTTAAAGGGAAAGAAGATTTAAAAGACAGTGTATGTTGCAATCGTAATAGTCGCTGAAAGGTACTTTGAAACATAGCTGGACTATTGAAGTTAAAATTCTGGGCTGTTACTTAAAAAACGCATCCACTGAATTATTTATGCTAAAAAAAGCTTTATTAAAAAATGAAACAGAAGTGTAAGAAAGTTGCAAAACGTATAAGGTATTACTTGAAGCTACCTATCTGAAGCAACTGGAGCTTCTCAAGTTGCGAAAAATATTTTAAAATCTGAAAGAATGATGTGAAATTTTTTAAGTAAACCAGAAAGTATTCCACTATCACGCTGAACAGCAAATTAGGCATTATATCGTTTACTGTAAAAGCTCATATTTTACGTAATCAGAGCTAGGAACTTGAAAGGATAATTTCATTATACTTAACATGGAAACAAAGAGAACTATACAATCCCCTACCTATCGTTTCTTCAACCACTTCCCTGAACGGGTACTTTTATCAAACTATTCTCTTATTGTAATGAGTTGCTTCTATATTAAAATTTAGCAATTTCCCTCTAGGATTATCTTTATTTTGTTCTAAATATTGGCTTTGTTCAAATGCCATTCCCCATTGTGTACGATAGCTAGACTTTCTATATTCATAAAAACTCTCTTCAGCATTATTTGTATCGAGCTTTTTATCTTGTTTTTTTATACTTTCTACCTCAAGCACCCACATCTATTAATTTATTTTAAAAACCTCACTTATCTTATCATAAAAAATATAGCTGTAAATACTTTAGTGAAAATTCCTTCTTATTTTATCTTTCTTTAAGCAAATATTGAGGTCTTTTTGTAAATTTTTATAGCCTGCTTGCATAATGTTTTGATGGGTTAGTATTATGTAATAGTATCCTACATTACTTATATTAGAAATGCTAACTTTAGCTAGCATTCGTAATTGCCTTTTTATTTTATTTCTTTTTGCTGCTTTTCCGACTTTTTTACTGATAGCCAGACCTACTCTAATAACATGAATATACTTTTCAGGTTCTCTTTCTTTTATAGCATATAGTGATATATATACCCCTCGATAAAAAAGACTGTAAGATGCTAATCTGTTTTTAAAAGCAAAGGAAAACTCTTTTTTTTTATGCTTACTATGCGCATAATTTATTACACCCTAATGAGCGACGCTTATTAAGAATTTTTCTTCCAGCTTTTGTTGACATACGTGAACGAAATCCATGTTTGTGCTTTTTTTTAAAATTTTTTGGTTGAAATGTTCTTTTCATTGTTTTTATATTAATATGACTATTTATTTTAAACTATTTTGCTCTATTGTCAAATAATGGTCAACTTCTGTGGCATTCTTGTTGAATAAAATTTGATATATGGAAAAATGAATTTAATTATAGGCGTACTTGTTTTACTAGTCCTTTTATTTTGTTTGAGTAAGTTTCAAGCAGTAAGTAAAGTTAAGTCTTATATATATTTGAGTTGTATGTGGATGCTACCTTGTTTGTTAGCATTCTATGATGGTTATTTTATAACTTCTATTTCTATAGCGTTACTTTTTTTTATGCTGATTTTTATCCTTAAAGGTAAAAGAAATAAGATGGTAAAATTTTTGTTATTTATGGCTTTAGCAATATCACTTTTTATCACTTTATTTATAATGCTATCTATTTTTGTTCAGTCCATTTCTTTTTTTAATAAAGTAGCTATTTCAGAATTCTTATTTTGCTTAAAATGGAAGCATAATGTAGCTATTATTGGTGAAGGAGAGGTGGGGTGTTTTGGTATAGCGCCACTTTTAGTGGGGACATTACTTATAACTATTGTAGCAATGTTAGTTGCGGTGCCGCTTGGTTTATTTTCTGCAATATATATTAGTGAGTATGCGAGTGAAAAAGTGCGTTATGTTATTAATACAGCCTTACAGGTTTTGTCTGCTATTCCTACTGTTGTATATGGATACTTCTCAGTTATATTTTTGTCTTTTTTTATAAAGCAGGTAGCAAATTTTTTTAATTTAAGTATACACTCAGAAAGTGCTTTGATTGCTGGTTTATCGATCGGGGTAATGATTCTTCCTTTTATTATTTCTTTGCTTGAAGATGCTATAAGATCTGTTCCAAAAAGTTTACGTTATGGTTTTATGGCGCTTGGCGCAACACCAGCGGAAACTATATGGCATATAACAATACCTTATGCAATGCCTACAATTTTAAGTGCAATTTTATTATCAATTTCAAGAGTAATAGGTGAAACAATGATTGTACTAATGGCTGTGGGAATCAATGCAAATTTGACCTTTAATCCTCTCAATTCAGTTACTACTATCACTGTACAAATTGCTACATTACTTACCGGAGATCAGGATTTCAATAGTGTGCAAACTCTTGCTGCTTATGCGCTTAGTTTGGTGCTGTTTGTTATTACTTGGCTATTGAATGCATTTGCATTGTTTATAATGAAACGTAACTAGTAAGTGTTTTAATATTGCAAAATTTCTGTTAATAATATAAGATTTATTTTCTTTAGAAGTTCTTTTATAGAATTGTAGTGTTAGGTGATGAAAGAGATGAGTACAGGTAAAGTAGTTAAAATAACTCAAGCAGTTGTTGATTTAAAATTTGAAGACGGGTTGCCTAAGATATTTAATGCTTTAAAAAGCAAACTAAAATATAAGGGCAAGGAGCTAGTTTTAGAGGTTTCACAGCATATAGGTGACAATATAGTTCGTTGCATTGCTATGGATAGCACAGATGGTATGTCAAGAGGTGATGAGTTTGTTGATACAGGTGCACCAATATCAGTTCCGGTTGGACGCTCAACTTTAGGAAGGATTTTTAATGTTGTAGGGGAGCTTATAGATGAGTGTGGTCCGCTAAAAGGAAAGTATGATTTAGAACCTATACATAGATCACCTCCAAGCTTTACTGAGCAGAAGATACAGGAAGAAGTTTTAGTTACAGGAATAAAGGTTATAGATCTTCTTGCTCCTTATCTTAAAGGAGGAAAAATTGGCTTATTTGGTGGAGCTGGTGTTGGTAAAACAGTTCTGATAATGGAGCTGATTAACAACATAGCAAAAGCTCATAAAGGATTTTCTGTGTTTGCTGGAGTAGGAGAGAGAACGCGTGAAGGTAATGATCTTTATAACGAGATGATTACTTCGAATGTAATAGATATAAGTGAGCACGAAAAATCTCAAGCCGTTTTGGTTTATGGTCAAATGAATGAACCTCCTGGAGCAAGGGCTAGGGTTGCTTTAACAGCACTAACTATGGCGGAGTATTTTCGTGATCATGAAAATCAAGATGTTCTATTTTTTGTAGATAATATCTTCCGTTTTACTCAAGCTGGCTCTGAAATTTCTGCTTTGCTCGGAAGAATACCGTCGGCTGTTGGTTATCAGCCAACTCTTGCGACTGATATGGGCGCTATGCAAGAGAGAATAGCCTCAACTACTGCTGGTTCTATTACTTCTGTACAGGCTATATATGTTCCTGCAGACGATTTGACCGATCCAGCTCCAGCAACGACATTCTCTCATCTTGATGCAACCACAGTGTTGTCAAGGCAGATAGCTGAAATGGGTATATATCCTGCTGTTGATCCACTTGACTCAACTTCTCAGTCTTTATCTGCTGAAATCATTGGTGAAGAACATTATAATGTGGCTTCTGAGGTGAAACGTATATTGCAAACTTATAAGTCGCTGCAAGATATTATCGCAATACTTGGTATGGATGAACTATCTGATGAAGATAAAATTATTGTTGATAGAGCTCGTAAAATTCAGAAGTTTCTTTCTCAACCTTTTCATGTTGCGGAGGTATTTACTGGCATGTCTGGCAAATTTGTTTCACTTTCTGATACTATTTCTAGTTTTAAAGGAATTATTGAAGGTAAATATGATCATCTGCCAGAAGCTGCTTTTTATATGGTGGGAAGTATAAGTGAAGCAATAGAAAAGGCTGAATCAATAAAAGCTGAAGTTGGAGCCGGACATTAAAGATTATGAACACTTTTAAGGTGCAATTTTTTTCTCCTGATAATCGAATTTCATTCGATGAAGTAGTTTCTCTTTCAGTGAACGGGCTTAAAGGGGAATTGATGATTTTAGCCTACCATTCCCCTTATTTAATTTATTTATTGCCTGGTATAATTACTGCTCAAATGAGTAACCAGACAAAGGAAAAAATTGTAATTGATAATGGTATATTGGAGGTTGCAAATAATAATTGTAACATTGTAACAAATCAAATTCAGGTTTTTGATCATTTGACTCATGATGAGGAATCATTAAAAAATAAGAGAGTTGGTATATATTTAAGTTATCTTGATGTCAAATCTCTTTAGGGGCTCTTTTTTTGTTCAAGAAATGGGTTTACTCTTGTCATCTCAATGTTTGTCGTTCAAGTAGCTGACACACAACTGTACGAACATTAGAAGGATATCATCCCAGTGCTCAGACACTGAAATCTAGAAATTTTTACAACTAGGATCGTATGGTCAAGACTACAATTGTGCAAAAGTTGCAGCTTTGAAGGTAAAAGTACAAAAAATAGTGTCATCCCAGTGCGTGACACTGGGATCTATCTTATTTTAATCGTGGATATTATTTTAACATATGTTCCTAGAATTTGTTGTCCATTGCGTAATTCACAAATGTTTTTATCCAGTGTCACGCACTGGAATGACAAGAGTTGAATGACAGGAAAAAAAGCACTGATTTTACATGCATCTAAATAAGTATGTTTATTAAACACTTCCGTGCTGACTTTGGCTACACACCTTTGAGGGACTGCTGATGAAGTCTAGAAGTGAATTACAACAATCATCATCACTATAAAATGCACTATCAGAGCTTGAAGATCTAGATTTTCTTTCTGCATTATCAACTTCCCCTACAAGCTGATCAGATATTTTTGCACGATTGTTCAAAGGTTCCTGTTGAGAAATCTCTGTACTTAACATTTCTACTTGGTTATTTAGATGTTGCTCTTTACCGTTTAGCTCTTCTCTTTCTCCCGTTATTCTTTCAATTTCCATATCTTTAATCTTTTCTTTCAATATTTCAATCTCATTCTCATACTCTTCAAACTTTGGTTCTATAAATGAACGGTATTGATCCATTATTTCTTCTTCCATCTCCTGCCGTAACTGTTCTCTTTGCCTCTCAATTTGCTCATCTTTAGTCTCTAGCTCTCCCTCTGACGATTTAAAATCCCACTTTTCATCCCACTCTAGCTCACTTACCTCTTGTTCATCAGATTCTAAATGTGCGTTATGCTCACTTTGCAAATTTTGCATTTGAGGTTTTAAATTCGTTAAACGTTCATCCTGCCGTAACTGTTCTTCTTGACTCTTAATCTGCTTATTTTTAAGCTCTACCTCGTTCTTTAACTCTTCATATTTCCACTTTAGCTGATCTACCTCTTGTTTATAAGATTCCAGATTTGTGTTGTACTTATAATCTAAGCATTGAATTGTAGATTTTAAATTCTGTATATCTTTCCAATTTTCATCTAATATATCTCCTGCTTCCTCTTCCGCTTTTTTAAACTGTTTCAATTTATCTTCCAGTTTTTCATTTTTTGCATTAGCAATTGTTAACTTTTTCTCTAGATCTTTCTTTCCTTCATGTGCACTTTCAAGTTCTTGTATTTTCTCTTGCAGCTCTGTTGATATATTTTCTAGCTTCTCATCTTTTTGTGTTAGTCCAATTTGCAATTTTACGTTTTTTTGCTTTTCTTCTTCAAGTTTATTCTGTAAATCACTATTATGCTTTTTTAACTCTTCAAATTTTTGCTCAGCATCTTCGAGTCTACATTGTAAGTTGTTTCTCTGCTGATTTAACTCTCTAATTTCTTGCTCAGCCTCATCGAGCCTATATTGTAATTTATTCTTTTGCTCGTTTAATTCTCTAATTTCTTGCTTTTCTTCTCCAAGTTCATTCTGTAAGTCACTATTGTGCTTTTCTAACTCTTCAAGTTCTTGTTCAGCCTTGTCGAACCTATATCGTAATTCGTTCCTCTGCTCATTTAATTCTCTAATTTCTTGTTCAGCTTTTGTAAGCTTTTGATCTAGTTGTTGTGAGTTAACTTCTGTTTGCGCTGCAGCTTCTTGCAAATTAACTTCTGTCTGAGTTTCAGTTTCTTGAGAGCCAATTCCTGTTTGAGTCTTAACGTGTTGCACAGAGACCTCTGTTTGAGTTTCAGTGTGCTGTAAATTAACTTCTGTTTGAGTTGCAACTTCTTGTAAACTTTGAATTTCAGCCTGTTGAGAGCCAATTTTCGTTTGAGTTTCAGTGTGCTGTAAACTAATTCCTGTTTGAATTGCAACCTCTTGTAAATCAACTTTTGTCTGAGTTTCAGTCTGTTGAGAGCCAATTTCTGTTTGAGTCTTAACGTGTTGCACAGAGACCTCTGTTTGAGTTTCAGTGTGCTGTGAATTAACTTCTGTTTGAGTTGCAATTGCCTGAGTTGCAATCTGCTGTGGATTAACCTCTGATACATTGTTGCTAGTGAAAGAAAGAATAGGATTGCTTTTAGCATCATTTTCAAGATCTTTCATCTTTTCGTCTTGATTGATTACGATATGTTCGTTATTTTGCAGATTACTAACAGCCGGTGCAATGTTAGCATTTTTGTTCTTTTTCAATAATGCTTTTACAGCATCATGTAGAGAGAGGTCTTGAATATATAATTCCTCATTTTGTCTTATTAATTCCCAAAACTCCTCAGGTGGCGATTCAAAATCTTTACCATTAAACTGTAGTACTTTAGTTATACCAGAATTACTTACATTCATAACCATAGTACAGGTAAAAGTTTTCCCATCCTTGTCCTGCACAGGCCAAGTGCTTGTCATTTCATAATATGCACCCTCTTTAAATTCATAATGTCTTTCCTTACCTTTTCGGTAAGCGTATATGTCATGCTTTTTATTGCAATAAATATTCAATGTGCTAATATCCCTTTCTTGCTGTAAGATATCACTAATTCTTATTGGCTCACTTCTATTGTAATTAATAAGATTAATGTTTAACACTTTATCAGAATTGTTAGTTTCTACATAAAAAGCTCGAAGGTCTATGTCTTTGTCTCTAAAATACTTACTTACAGCTTTTTTTGCCTGATTTGCTAATTCTATAAAGTTTTTTTTAAAGCTCTTGTTGAAAGATAGATCTATATATGCTTGCTTAAAATTTTCATCATTTGTCAAATCCATGAGCAAGTCATAAATCTCCCATTTGTCCTGATAGTATTCTTCTAAAACAGTAATGCTATTTTTTCTTTTCAGTTCTGCTAATATGTTTTTCAATGTCAGGAAATTTGTTGACATAGTATACCCCCTATTACTATTGTTTTGATAATATATTTACTTTGGGAGTGATTAACTCCTTTTGTATTAACCTTTTTAGTTGAATTTAATTGCGAGCGTTAAACTAGATCTTAGTCATTTTGTTTATTGTTCCCCACTATCTATTTGTGTTACTATACTAATAGTAGCACTAAGTTTTAGGCTATGCAAGAATTTCTATTGAACGTAAAGCTAGTAAACTTCAGAAATTGGTTATGCTAATTTTGTTAATAAAATGCAACCAATTAAGGAAAGCGCTATACTGTGTCTCAGTGCAATATTTTCTTTCCTAACGGACTGAAAATTGAGTTGAGTTAAAAATCCGATTTTATTTAATACTTTTCAAAGATGACAATATTTTGTAAAAATAGGTTTTTAATAGGACAATAATATGGAAATTTTTCTTGATAGTGTTGATTTGAATGAAATTAAGGAGCTAAAAGAGTTCATTGATGGTATAACAACTAATCCTTCTTTAATAGCAAAATCTGGACATAAAGATAAGTACGAAGATTTAGTAAGCGAAATATGTTCTATTATAAAAGGACCTGTTAGTGTTGAAGTTGTTGCAGATAGCCATGAAGATATGGTTAAGGAAGGCCTTAAGTTAGCGAAAATCGCTAGTAATATCGTAGTAAAGTTACCTCTTACACATGAAGGATTAATTTCTTGTAAAAAGTTGTGGACAGAACATAAAATACCTGCTAACATTACATTATGTTTTTCTCCTGGACAAGCACTGTTTGCCGCTAAGGCCGGTGCTTGTTTTATTTCTCCCTTTGTTGGTCGCCTTGATGATATAAGCTATGATGGCTTATCGCTAATAGAAGATATATGCACTATATATTCTAATTATAATTTTAAGACAAAAGTTCTTGTTGCATCAGTAAGAAGTCCAGCACATGTAATAGAAGCTGCACGGCTTGGTGCTCATTCAATTACTGTGCCAGCAAAAATACTTAGACAGTTAATTAATCATCCACTTACTGATCAAGGGCTCGCAATATTTGAAAAAGACTGGGGCGTAAAACAATAAATGACATTGCTAAAAAAGACATAAAAACACAATAATTTATATAAAAAGGACATAGGTACCATCTGTCCTTTAAAGACATGTAGGTCAATGATATGCGTAATTCAGTGTTTTAAACATGATAGTCCTCCACTAATAAAAAAGATTGAGAAAAATGTATACAGCTACGACCGAAGTATAGCTAAAATATATTTTAACTGAAGATTATAGATTAATTGAATTGAAAAGTCTGCAGACGAAGATAGATTCCGAGCTCTAGAACACCTTCACCGTGCATGGTAACAAAACTATTAGAGTTTGTCAAGTAATTTTTTATCGTAATTTTACGAACGTGCCATGCCAGTAATTATATCTAGTTAAATTTGTAAAGTAATACAGTGTTTTCGATAGTTATAAAAAAGCTGGATTTCAGTACTGGAGTAACATTTTGGAAATTGGGATGAAAAGAGGGAAAGTACTGGTTTGAAATTAAGTTTTCTGGATTCCAGTGCTGGAATGACAAGAGAGGAGCTCCAGGTACAGCTGTTACCTATAGAATGGCAGTACTAGAATGATAACAAACTGAATGACATATTTAATCTCTATACAGATGTACATCACGCACCGATTTCCATTCAAGGTAATGTTATTCCAGCATTGGAATCCAGTTAGATTTGCGAGTATAAAAGTAATACAACATTTTTGATGATGGAAGCCATTACTAGTATAACAAGAAAGGAAGTGCTGATTTCAGTGTTTATACGTTAGCCATGCATCTAAAAATTTATAAACAAAAGATTACACTTCACAACTTTGTGATGGAATAAGTTTTTCAATGCTGTTGACGCAAAACTCAGTTGTATTATTAGCTATTTCATCGAATTTATCATTTATATCCTTACCTATTTTTTCATCTTTAATATATTCATACAGAGCTAAAATAGCTATAGTTGAACATATTGCGATGAAACCAACTTTTGCTGTAATAAGTAATGATAGCCCACCTGCAAGTATGGACACTGCTCCAATAGCTAGGTTTATAATTTTATTTTGTGTTGATTGATTCTCTTTATCCTCTAAAACGTTTGATATTGCTTTTGAGGCAATTTTTATTGCTATTGCTGTAGTTGAGATTATAACAAACATCATAGCTATTTTTGCTAAGAGAAAAATTGATGGTAGCATTATTACAAGAAACAGTGAAGCACCTCCTATAAATAACCATTTCTCATTTATTTTTTTAGACTGATCTGTATTATTAGGCATTGCAACCCTCCACTTTCATTAACAGTTTATTCATATAATATGAAACATGCGATAGTCAAGATGTTTTTGTGTGGAGAAGCTTGCGATTGAGTTTTGAAGAGCTTTAGCTTTACAAGATGGTAGATTTGGTGATTATCGTAAGATTCTTGCAGTCATTTTAGTGGGAAGAATTTGTAAAATATGAAAAAATAACCGCCAGAAAATTGGAAACGCTATAACTTTCTTTCCTTTAAATATACTTTTTAAAATATATGCTGCAGCTTTTTCTGGCTCCCATATGAAGGGAAGTGGTTTATTAGACTTAAACATATCTGTTTTTACTGGCCCTGGCATTATGGTGATAAACTTTGTGCTACTGTTAGAATATTGGATTTTTAGTGATTGAAAACAACTTTTTAGTGCTGCTTTGCTGGCACAGTATGCAGAAGCATGTGGTGTTGCATGCATAGCAACAAGAGAAGATATAACCGCAAAAGTTGCCAAGGAATTATGATGAATCCATTCTTCAATCCAGTTGATAACGCCAAAATAATTGGTTTCAAATGTTTTTCTATGAATGTTGGTATGAAACTTATCTTCTATTTCGCCACATCCTGCATTAAGAAAAAAGAGATTTGGTATAATATTTTGCTTTTTTAAAAAATCAGACGAGTTTTTAATATTTTCACTTTTGCTTACATCACATGTTATAGGTAAAAAATTACTACCTAATTCTTCTTTTAATTTTTCCAGTTTTTCAGTGCGCCTTGCAATGCCAACCACAAACCATCGATCTTTAATGAGCAACCGTGCTAGACTTTCTCCAATGCCAGATGATGCTCCTGTAATGAGACAAGTTTTTCTATCCATGTGAATTTATATAACATGAAGTATGAATGTAATGACTATTGCCTATTCACACAAGTTAAGTTTGCTATAATTTTCCTAAATAATAAAAAAAGAAAGCTACTTATAATTTTGAATTTTATATAAACTTAAAGGGAAATTTAGTATTTGCTTACTTGTAATTTAAAATTCTTATATAATATTTTAAATGAGTTGAGAGAATTAAATGCAGGATGCAGCTTTAGTTTTACAAGATGGCAAGTACTTTTTGGGAAAATCGGTAGGTAAAAGAGGCAAATGTATAGGTGAAGTTTGTTTTACCACTGGTATGACAGGTTATCAGCATACTATAACAGATCCTTCTTTTGCTGATCAAATAATAGCGTTCACTTTTCCTCATATTGGTAATGTTGGAATAAATCACAAAGATAATGAAGGAGAAAAAGTTTTTGCAAGTGGTGTGGTTATGCGTGAACTTTCTCCTATGTCTCACTCTTCTTCATATATTAGTTTAAATGATTGGTTGGAGAAAAATAATGTAGTTGGGATATCGGGAATTGATACTAGAGCTTTGACGAGATATTTGAGAAAACATGGATCTCAAAATGGAATGATATGTCCGTCAAGTGAGGTACATATATTAGATGAATTGAAGAAATACAAATCTGTAAATGGAATAGAAATAACTAAGAAAGTCAGTTTAAGTAATAACTTTCAAAGCGTTCTTAATGCAAAATATAGGGTTGTAATTGTTGATTTCGGTGTAAAAAATAGTATAATCTCACGCTTAGTAGAACTTGATTGTACGGTTGAATTAGTCAAACCAGATACAGGTTTTGCTCACAAAATATTAAGCATGAATCCAGATGGTATAGTGCTTTCAAATGGCCCTGGTGATCCACAAGAGATAGGAGAGAGTGTAACTTCAGAAATAGAAATTATTGTGAAATCTAAAATACCAGTTTTTGGCATATGCCTGGGCCATCAATTACTTGCAGTTACTTTGGGAGCAAAGACTGTCAAGATGGATATTGGTCATCGAGGGAGTAATCATCCAGTTTATGATCTGGAGAGTAAAAAAGTTGAGATAACTAGCCAAAATCATGGTTTTGTTGTTGATTCAGCTTCTCTTCCAAGTAACGTTGAAGTTACTCATATTTCTCTATTTGATAATAGTGTAGAGGGGATAATGATGAAGGATTACCCAGTCTTTTCTACTCAATACCATCCAGAAGAAGCGCCAGGTACACATGATTCACATTACTTATTTGGGCGTTTTATTGACAATATTTTGTTATATAAAAGTAAAATCTAACTGAAATCAGTTAGATTAGCTTTTATTACTTGATCTTTTGGATTTGGATGTTTAATATTAGGAATAATAAAACTTAAGTTAAGGTAGTGTTCTCTTAACAGATTTTTGTGGAGGAGTGACCGAGTGGTTAAAGGTAACAGACTGTAAATCTGTCCGCATTGCGTACGTAGGTTCGAATCCTACCTCCTCCATTGTGCGGGTATAGCTCAATGGTAGAGCTCTAGCCTTCCAAGCTAGTGACGTGGGTTCGATTCCCACTATCCGCTCTTTTTTTTGTTGTATTTATATAAAATCAACATATTATTTGTTGATGTATTTATATTTTAGGTAGAAGAGTTAAAATTATGACAGCGATAGTAGAAGCATTTGGAAAGCCGCATGTAAACGTGGGAACGATAGGACATGTGGATCATGGGAAGACAACGTTAACAGCGGCGATAACAAAGCATTATGGTAATTTTGTAGCATATGATCAAATAGATAAAGCGCCAGAAGAAAGAAAGAGAGGTATAACAATAGCAACAGCGCATGTTGAATATCAAACAGAAAAGAGACACTATGCACACGTTGATTGCCCTGGACATGCTGATTATGTAAAGAATATGATAGTAGGTGCAGCACAGATGGATGCAGCGATATTGGTAGTGTCAGGGGTTGATGGGCCGATGCCACAAACGAGAGAGCATATATTGCTGGCAAAACAGGTGGGTGTTGGATATATCGTGGTATATATAAATAAAGCTGATGTTGCTGATGCTGATATGATAGATTTGGTAGAGATGGAAGTGAGAGAGTTGCTGAGTAAGTATGGATTTCCAGGTGATGAAGTGCCTATGATAGTTGGGTCTGCGTTAAAAGCATTAGAGGATGATAGTAGTGAGTATGGAAAGAAATCAATAGATAAATTGATGGAGAAGTTAGATGAGTATGTGGCAGTACCTCCAAGGCCTATAGATTTGCCGTTTTTGTTGCCAATAGAAGATGTATTTTCAATATCGGGCCGAGGGACGGTAGTAACAGGAAGAATAGAGAAGGGGGAGATAAAGACAGGGGATGAGATAGAGATAATAGGTCTGAAAGCGACGCAAAAGACGATATGTACTGGTGTTGAGATGTTTAAGAAGTTGCTAGATAAGGGAAGTGCAGGACTCAATGTAGGAATACTACTAAGAGGAACAAAGAGAGAAGAAGTGGAGAGAGGGCAAGTATTGGCAAAACCAGGGACAATAACCCCGCATAAGAAATTTAATGCGGAGGTGTATATATTGAAGAAAGAAGAAGGAGGAAGGCATACACCATTTTTTGGAAATTATCAGCCACAGTTTTATTTAAGGACAACGGATGTAACTGGGAGCATAAAATTGCTAGATGGAAAGGAGATGGTAATGCCAGGGGACAATGTAAGTATAGAAGTGGAGTTGCAAGTACCAATAGCAATGGATAAAGGATTACGTTTTGCGATAAGAGAAGGTGGTAGAACTGTTGGTTCTGGCGTTGTTTCGGAAATTTTAGAATGAGTATAATAACTAAGATGAAGCAAGATATATATATTAGAATCAAAGCTTTCGATTGTTCTTTGTTGGAAAAGTGTATTCGCGAGTTTATTGATCAATTAAAGCAGTTTAATGCAGATTTATCTGGTCCGATTGCGTTGCCAAGAAAAGATTCTAAATTTACTGTTAATAGGTCTCCTCATGTTGATAAAAAATCTCGTGAGCAATTTGAAATGAGAATTTCTAAGCGGTTAATTATTGTACATAATCCTACTTCTACTATGATGAAGATGCTTGCAGATTTATCTTTTTCTGCTGGTGTAGAAGTGGATTTAAAGGTTAAGGAAGTCAATATTTAGGAAAAGGAAATGAAGAGAATAAATTCGCTTAGGAGAATTGGTTTGTTAATGACCAATGTTGGCCATACTGCTATGTATTTTGATAATAGTCGCATGGCTGTAACCTTATTGCATCTCAGCGAAACTTATATTATCGATATAAAAGGACAAGATAAATGTGGCTACAATTCAGTCATTTTAGGCACAGGGGATTTAAAAAAAATAGCAAAACCTCAGTTGGAATATTTAAAGAAAAAGGGTATAAATAGTAAATGTAAATTATACGAAAGTAGATTAACTGATCTATTCGGAATAGAATGTGGTAAAAAGGTGGGGGTTAATCATTTTGTAGTTGGTCAATATCTTGACATTACGGGTTATTCTTTAGGCAAAGGGTTTGCTGGTGTGATGAAGCGGCATAACTTCAGTGGGCTTAGGGCATCTCATGGCGTTTCTATTGCTCATAGATCACAAGGTTCTACTGGTCAATGTCAAGATCCTGGTAGAGTATTCAAGGGGAAGAAAATGGCTGGTCATTTAGGTAATAGCAGAGTGACTGTACAGAATATGAAAATATTATCCATTGATTATGAAAATAGCATAATTGCTGTAAAGGGTAATAATGTTCCTGGGTTTAAAAACTCTTATGTTTTTGTGAGAGATGCAGTTAAAAAGCCTTTACATAAAGATGTTCCTTTTCCAGCAGGTCTGCTGTTGAATATGAGTGATGATGCTAATAATTTGGTGAGTTAGTTATGGAATGTGAATTAGTTGATCTATCTAATAATAATGTAGGTAGTGTTGAGCTTAATCCCTTGATATTTTCTGCCAAGCAAAAATTGAGTATTTTGCATGATATAGTGAGATGGCAATTAGCAAAGAGAAGAGTTGGTGCTCATAAAACAAAGGGTATCAGTGATGTTTCTGGTACAACAGCTAAGCCGTATGGTCAAAAACGTACCGGTAGGGCGAGACAGGGGAGCTTGCGATCTCCTCAGTTTAGAGGTGGTGGAATTATTTTTGGTCCTGTTGTGAGGAGTCATGCTTATTCTCTTAATAAAAAAGTACGTAAATTTGGTTTGAAAATTGCTTTATCTCTAAAATATTTAAATAATCAAGTTGTTGTTCTTGATAGTTTAAATGTTGATGTGAAGAAAACATCTAAAATGTGTGAATATATTAAAAATTTTAAATTTTCTTCTTTTTTAATAGTTGGTGATTATGGAGATGATTTGTTACGTGCTGCTAAAAATTTGCATTATGTAGATTTAATCAAACCTATTGGGTTAAATGTTTTTGATATATTGAATCATGAATGCGTGATGTTAACAAAAGACACTTTAAAGCATCTTGAAGGTAGATTGTTATGATTAAATATAATAATATAATAAAATCTCCTGTAATCACAGAAAAGGCTTCTCTTTTAAGAGAGAAGTTTAATAAATACTCTTTGTATGTTTTTGTAAATGTAAATAAGCGTCAAATAAAATCGGCAATAGAGTCTTTATTTAATGTCAGAATTTCTTCTATAAATGTTATTAGAGTTAAACCTAAATATAGACGTTTCAGGGGTGTGGTTGGTTGTAAAAAACAGAGAAAAAAGGTTTATTTTTCTTTGATGGATGGTCAAAAATTAGATATAATGAGCGTTTAATATGGGTATGAAATTTTTTAATCCTGTTACTCCGTCTTCTCGTGGGACTATATTAATAAGTAAAATTGGTTTATCAAAAGATAAGCCGGAGAAGTCTCTTGTATTTGGCAAGAAATCCAGTGGTGGAAGAAATAATCATGGTAGAATTACAACTCGTCACAGGGGTGGTGGTCACAAGAAGAAGTATAGAGTTATAGATTTTAAACGTAATAGAAGTGATCAGGGTATAGTTGAGAAAATAGAGTATGATCCAAATAGAAGTGGGTTTTTAGCATTAATATCATATAAGGAAGATGATACTAAATCTTATATATTAGCTCCTCAAGGTATGAAGCCTGGTGATGTTGTGACAGCTGGAGATGATGCTGATATTTTGCCAGGGAATTGTTTACTACTCAAGCATATACCTGTTGGTTCTTTCGTTCATAATGTTGAGCTGAAGCCAGGTAATGGTGCTGCGATTGCTAGAGCTGCTGGTTGTTATGCACAAATCGTTGGTCGTGATGGCCAATATGTTTTATTACGACTCAGGTCTGGTCAAATTAGGTTGATTTTATCTTCTTGCAAGGCTACTATTGGTGTAGTATCTAACCCTGACCATAAGAATAGAAAGTTGGGTAAAGCTGGGAGAAGTAGGTGGCTTGGGATTAGACCTGCTGTACGTGGAGTTGCAATGAATCCGGTTGACCATCCTCATGGAGGTGGAGAGGGAAAAACTTCTGGCGGTCGTCATCCTGTTACTCCTTGGGGTGTTGCAACAAAAGGAAAAAAAACTAGGAAAAAAAATAAATCTAGTGATAAGTATATAAAAAAATTGAAAGGTTAATTTATGAGTAGATCTGTATGGAAACCACCTTTTTTACACCCATCTGTACTAAGATTAGTTCAGAGAGCTTTAAAAGAGGGTTCTATTAATAAGGTGATAAAAATTCATTCCAGGGCTTCTGTAATTCTTCCTAATTGTTTGGGTTTAAAATTTGCTGTTTATAATGGTAAAGATTACATTCCTGTTAGTGTTGATAATCAGAATATGATAGGTCATAAATTCGGTGAATTTTCACCTACTCGTAAATTTACTGGGCATGGTGGTGATAAAAAGGCAACAAGAAGGTAGGCAATTGATATGAAAAATAGGGATATAATAGTTGAGGCTGGTTCTAAGGTTTTAAGATCAACTCCTCGCAAATTAAATTTGGTTGCTGATTTAGTGCGTAATAAAAAAGTTTCTTTTGCTAATGTACAATTAAGATTTTGTGAAAAAAAGGCTGCCGGTTTTATAATGAAGGTGTTGAATTCTGCAATTGCTAATGCTCAAAATAATTATGGATTGAACGTTGATAATTTATATATAAAGGAAATTTTAATAGGTAAGTCACTTACTTTGCGTAGAGTATATCCAAAAGCTATGGGTAGGGCTAATAGAATGAGCAAATTTTATAGTAATATAACTATAAAATTGAAAGAAATTGTATGATTTATAGAAATGGAAAATTAATAAGGAAAGTGTAAAAATATGGGACAGAAGGTTAATCCTAAAGTATTTAGATTGCAAATAAATAGTAATACCTGGGATTCTGTTTGGTGTGCTACGGACGATTATAAACAGAAATTGCATCAAGATCTATTTATTCGCAGTTATATAAATGAATCCTTTAAGCATGCTGGTATTTCTAAAGTAACTGTAGAGCGTACAGTTACTTTAGTGTCTGTAATAATACATTCTTCTAAACCTGGGGTTATAATAGGTAAGAAAGGTTTGGATGTTGAGAAGATAAAGCAAAAAATAGCTAAAAAAGTAGAAAGTAGTGTTGAAGTGAATGTAGTAGGAGTTAAAAAGTCTGAAATAGATGCAGTTTTAATATCAAGGAGTATTACACATCAGCTAGAAAAAAGGATTTCATGTAGAAGAGCGATGAAAAAAGCTATTCAAAATTGTTTGAAGATGGGTGCTGAGGGTATTAAAGTAAGTTGCTCTGGGCGTCTTGGCGGAGCTGAAATAGCTCGTACTGAATGGTACAAAGAAGGTCGTTTGCCTTTACACACTTTGCGTGCTAATATAGATTATGCTTTTTGTGAAGCGAAGACTATATGTGGTATTATAGGAGTTAAAGTTTGGGTTTATGTTGGTAGTTAAGGTATATTGAAATGTTTGTTCCCAAAAAGAGTAAATATAAAAAGGTATTTAAGGGGAGAATTAAGGGTAATGCTAAGGGTGGTAGCACGCTGTCTTTTGGAGATTATGGATTAAAAGCTATGGAAGTAGGTAAGGTTCAGTCTAAGCATATTGAAACTGCAAGGCGCGTAATATCTAGAACGTTAAAACGCTCTGGTAAAGTGTGGATAAGAATTTTTCCTGATACCCCGGTTAGTAAAAAGCCAGCAGATGTACGTATGGGTAAAGGGAAAGGTAGTGTTGAATTTTGGGTATTTAAAGCTAAGCCCGGTAGGGTTTTGTTTGAAATTAGTAGTGATGTTCCCATGCATTTAGCAAGATTGGCGCTTGAAAAAGCGACTGCTAAGCTTCCTATGAAGTGTAAATTTATATCTAATCATAATTGAATGGAGTTGCAATGGATATAGTTAAATTTGAATCAGAATCTTCACAAGGATTACATGAACTTCTTGTGAATTTGAGGAAAGAATTTGTTAATTTGGCTTTTCAAAAAAAGCTGGGCCAGTGCAACAATTTTTCGCGTTTTAGCTTAATAAGAAAGAGCATAGCTCGTAGTCTAACTGTATTAAATAGAAGAAAGAGAGAGGGAAAAAATGCCTAAGAAGGTTTTTTGTGGTGTCGTAACTAATGCTGAGTCTGATAAGACTGTAAAGGTTTCGGTGTTACAAGTGTATAAGGATAGGCTGTATAAAAAAGTTATTAAAAAATACAAGAAGTATACAGCACATGATGAGAATAATAGTTGCAAAAAGGGAGATAGGGTTTTAATACAGGAACATAAGCCTATTTCTGTTACTAAAAAATGGGTTGTTATCAATAGCTAAAAAGGAATAGGTATTTATATGATTCAAAAAAATACATTGTTAGAAGTAGCTGATAATTCTGGTGCGCGTGCAGTGCTTTGTATTGGCTTGTTAGGTGGTAGGAAATCTGCATCTGTAGGTGATACGATTATTATATCTACTAAGTCTATTAACCCAAAAGGTAAAGTTGAAAAAGGAAAAGTATATAAAGCAGTTGTTGTTAGAGTAAAAAATAGTGTTAAGAAATCTGATGGTTCTGTAATTCGTTTTTCTAGCAATGCTGTGGTTTTAATTAATGATCAAGGTGAACCACTTGGCACTCGGGTGTTTGGTCCAGTAAAAAAGTTGTTATCTGGTTCTTTTATGAAAATAATGTCATTAGCTGATGAGGTTTTATAATGAGTGCTAAAATAAAAAGTGGTGATGATATTATAGTTTTAACTGGTAAAGATAAGAGAAAAATTGGTAAGGTAATCAAAGTTATAATACGTGATGCTAAAAAGAAAGTAGTTGTTTCTGGCGTAAATGTGTGTAAGAGACATACTAAACCAAGAGCTGGTAGTGGTGGTGGTATATTGAATAAAGAGTTAGCTATTGATGTATCCAATGTTGCAATATTGGATCCTAAGTGTAAAACTCCAACTAAAGTAGGATTTAAGATTATAGATGGTAGAAAAGTGCGTTTTGCAAAAGTTTCTGGAGAAGTGATAGATTAGGTTGATATGTTTAAACAATTGTATAAAGATAATATAGTAAAATCCTTAAAGGATAAGTTTAATTACAGCAATGTAATGCAAGTGCCTAAACTTGTCAAGGTGTGTATCAATATGGGCGTTGGAGATGCTGCTACGGACAATAAAGCGATAAATGAGCCATTTGATAATCTACATTTGATTGCTGGGCAAAAGCCTGTGTTAACCTTTGCAAAAAAATCTATTTCTGGTTTCAAAATTAGAAAAGGTGCAACTGTAGGTTGTAAAGTGACTTTGCGTAGAAATAAAATGTATGAATTCTTAGAAAGATTAATATATATTGCTTTGCCAAGGGAAAAAGATTTTAGAGGGTTTAGTGTGAAGCAATTTGATGGTCATGGTAATTTTTCCTTTGGTATCAAGGAGCATATATCATTTTTAGAAATAGACTATGATAAAATAAGTAAAATTAGAGGTATGGATATTAATATTATAACAAGTGCAGTTAGTGATAAGGAAGCAAAGGAATTATTACTGGCTCTTAAATTCCCTTTTTTTGATAATTGAGAGAAAATATATATGGCAAAAAAATCCATGATACAGAAGAATCTTCGTAGAATAAAGTTATGCGATCAATATAGGGAGAGAAGGGAAGAATTAAAATCTATAATGAATAATAAGGATTTATCTATTGCAAAAAGGTTTGCAGCTCAAAGTAAGCTGATTAAAAAATTGCCTAGAGATTCTTCTAAAATCAGAATTAGGAATAGATGCGCTTTAACTGGTAGGCCGAGAGGAGTATATAGAAAATTTGGTTTATGTAGGATTGTTTTACGTGATTTGTGTTCTTTTGGAGAAGTTCCAGGGGTTACAAAATCTAGTTGGTAAATGTGATATAAGGAGTGTAATAGTGTCGTTATCTGATGGTATTGGTGATTTTTTAACAAGAATACGTAATGCTCAATTGGCAATGCATAGGGAAACAAGAGTCCTATTCTCTAAAGTGAATTCTTCTATATTGAAGATCTTAAAAGAGGAAGGGTATATTCTTAATTATGAAAAGCAAGAGAGTGATAGTATCCCTTCCCTTGTTGTGCAGTTGAAGTATTATGATAAATCACCTGTGATTAATGATATAGCTAGGGTATCAAAGCCCGGTTGTCGTTATTATTCTAAGTGTAAGGACATTTCTAAAGCGTATAATGGTCTTGGAATTTTTATTATATCTACACCGAAAGGAGTGATGACCGATTATAATGCACGTAGATTAAAAGTTGGTGGAGAAGTTTTGTGTCGTGTATTTTAAATGATAGGAGAAATGTATGTCTCGTATAGGTGCCGCACCTATCAATATTCCTGCTGATCTTTCAGTTGAATATAATAATGGTAGGGTATTAATAAGAAGTGTTAGGGCAGAAAAAGAGCTGAACTTGTGTAGTGGCATTCTGTGTCAGATAGTTGATAATCAATTGTTACTTTCTGTTGATCAAGGCAGGGATGATTATGATAAAATAAAATCTATATGGGGCACTTATAGAAGTAATATTAATAACATGATTAACGGTATGGTTAATGATTTTTCTGTTGATCTTGAGATCAATGGTGTGGGGTATAAAGCAGAATGTGATGATAAGTATTTGACTTTATATCTTGGTTATAGTCATAATATTAAGTATAAAGTGCCTAAAGACGTTGAGATTAAGTGTATAAAGCCAACTCATTTAGTGATTCGCGGTATGGATAAGCAAAAAGTCTATATGGTGGCTTCTGATATATGCAAAATTAGAAAATATGATCCTTATAAAGGTAAGGGTATTGTAATAAAAGGCAAATTTATGCTGCGTAAGGTTGTAAATAAAAAGAAGTAATTAAAATGAAAAGATTGTATAATTTTTTAAGTAGCTATGAAAAAAGGAAACTTCGTAATAGAGCGAAGCTCGATAAGAGCGCTGGGCGTTTACGTATATCCATATTTAAGTCTAATAAACATTTCTATGTTCAGTTGATTAACGATGCAAAAGGAACAACCCTAGCTTCTGCTTCTACTTTGGATGATAAAATTAGGAATGTATGTAAAGGTAGGGTTAATGCTGAAACTATAAAACAGGTTTCTTCTTTATTGATTGAGCGTCTGCCTAGTACAAAATTGCAGCAGCGGTTCGTCTTTGATCGGGGAGCATATAAGTATACAGGATTGATTTCTCAATTTGCTGAGGCTTTAAGAAGCTCTGGATTTAAATTTTAGAAGGTTTTAAATATGGCTGTAAAGAATTTACAAAATAATAATGATTTATCAGAACTTTTGGTTTCAGTCCGAAGGGTAACAACGGTTACTAAAGGTGGTAGAAGATTTTCATTTTCAACTTTGGTTGTTGTTGGTGATGGTAAGGGTAGGGTAGGATGTGGAATAGGTAAACACGCAGAGGTTGCTGAAGCAAGAGTGAAAGCTTTAAATGCTGCAAAGAAGTCGATGATTAGGGTGTACTTACGTGAAGGTAGAACTTTACATCATGATATTAAAGCTAAATTCTGTTCTGGTGAGATAGTTTTAAGAGCTGCAAGAGCTGGAACAGGTATTATTGCTGGTGGAGCAATGAGGTCGGTTTTTGAGGTATTAGGTATAAAGGATGTGGTAGCTAAGTCTACTAGATCAAATGATCCTCATAATATTATATGTGCAGTATTTAAGGCTTTTGATGTTATGTTATCTCCTCGCCAAGTGGCAGGTAAGAGGGGTAAAAAGATTAGTGAGATAGTTGGAAATAGGTAAACTATGAATGATGCTGTAAAATTAAATTCTATATTTACCAAATTATCTAAGAAAAAGAAGCCTAAATTATTAGGTAGAGGTATTGGTTGTGGTAAAGGTAAAACATCCGGTAGGGGGCATAAAGGGCAGAAAGCGAGAAGTGGCGTTTCTATAAATGGTTTTGAAGGTGGACAGCAGTCTATATATACTCGTTTACCTAAAAGAGGTTTTAAGCCTATACGCAAAAACTTATACTCTATATTTAATGTTGGGGATGTACAGTGCTTAATGGAAGCTAAAAAAATAGTCAAGGATTCTATCATAGATAAGGAGCTACTGCATAAGTTAGGTTTTATCAGATCTGTTAAAAGTAAAATTAAACTTCTTAATAAGGGTAAATTAAGGGAAAAATTTGTGTTTCATGTTGATTTTGCATCAGAAGCTGCAAAAAGATCTGTAGCTTCAGTTGGTGGTAGTGTAGAAATACTATCGTAAATCATGAACAGTAAATTTGCATTTAATAGTTTGGATTCTACGCTGTTATATAAAAGTGATTTACTAAAGCGTATATTTTTTACTCTAATGGCTTTAGTTTGTTATCGTTTAGGCACTTATGTTCCTATTCCTGGAATTAATCTTGATATAATCAATGATATATTTCCAAAAGAGAGTTCTGGTGTTTTTGGAGTATTTAATTTATTTTCTGGTGGCGCTTTAGCTAGAATGACGATCTTGGCGTTAAACGTTATGCCATACATAGTTGCATCCATAGTTATGCAATTATTATCTTCTGCCGTTAAAGGAATCAATGAAATTAAAAATGACGGAGAGTTGGGACGTCGAAAGATGAACTCTTATATACGCTATATGACTATAGTGTTTTGTATCTTTCAATCAATTACGATCTTAATAGGGTTAGAAAGAATGAATATAGAAGGGGTATTAGTTGTAGTTGAACCTGGTATTATGTTTCGTACTATAGGTGTCTTTAGCCTTTTAGGTGGAACTATATTTTTAATATGGCTTGGTGAGCGGATCAGTGTGAGCGGTATAGGCAATGGTATCTCATTAATCATTTTTACTGGCATAACATCTGAATTACATAATGCTTTATCATCTCTGCTAACATTAAATAAAAATGGTAGTATGTCGTTTTTCATTACCCTTTTTGTTATAGCATTGTTTTTTTTACTGCTCCTTTTAGTCATTTTTACAGAATCTTCTTATAGAAAGGTAATTGTTCAATATCCCAAAAAACAGTTTAAAAAATTACATAATGATGATTTTACTTACATTCCATTGAAGATCAATTTATCTGGTGTAATACCAACTATTTTTGCTAACGCAATTTTATTAACGCCTATTTCAATTGCAAATTTCTATAAGGGTCATGCCATTGCTGATTTTATTTTAAACTACTTTATGGAAAATAAAGTGATGTACATTATAACTTACTTAATACTCATAGTACTTTTTAATTTTTTCTATACCAATTTTATATTTAATCCAGAGGAAAATGCTGATTTTCTTAGGAAAAATGGTGGTTTTATTCCTGGTAGAGGGCCTGGAAAACATACTTCTGATTATCTTCAAGATATAGTTTTTAAATTAACATTTATTGGGTCTGCGTATTTGGTGGTAATATGTACTATACCTGAAATTATGAGGTATCATTATGATATACCATTTATTTTTGGTGGGACGAGCTTGCTGATTATAGTTAACGTTATTACTGATACTATTATGCAAGTACAATCTTATGTTTTTTCAAATAGGTACGATAGTTGGATAAAGAAATATGAGTCTAAAACAAGGAAGCTAAAGTGATTATTACAATTTTTGGTCCTCCTGGCTCTGGTAAGGGTACTCAGTCCAGTTTGTTAATAGCAAAGTATAATTTTAAATTAGTTTCAGTAGGAGATTTATTAAGGAATATTATATCTAGTGGGAGTAAATTAGGTAAAGGAATAAAGGATACTGTTGAATCTGGTAATTTAATTCAAGATGAAGTTATATGTAAATTATTGTGTGACCAGCTTGCATTAATAGATGGTGATTTTTTGTTAGATGGTTTTCCAAGAAATTTAAATCAAGCTCATTTTTTAACTCAAGTTTTGCAAAAAAGATGCAATAGGGATGTTGATCTTGTAATTGAGTTGCAGCTTGACGATAATATTGCAATTGATAGATTAAAAGATCGTCTTACTTGTTTGGATTGTAAAAGTATATATAGTATATCTTCTTTTAAGAATACTACTTGTGCTAAATGTAAAAGTACGAGATTGGAGAAGAGAATTGATGATGCTAATATGCTTGCAATTAATAAGAGGATAAGAGAATATCATTCTCAGATAGAGGGTTTGCGCGAGTATTATAAGGACAAGTTGTTAACAATTAACGCTAATTTGAGTGTTGATAGAGTAATGCAAGAGATTGAAAGTAAAATTTCTTGTAATTTGATTTGACTATAAGTTGTTTTATGGTATAAATTAAGAGTTATTATTAATAAAGTATCGAGGTATCAGTGGCACGTATTGCAGGCATAAATGTTCCAGTGAAGAAGTGTGTTCCTTTTGCATTAACTTATATACATGGTATAGGTATTACTACTGCAAATATAATTTGTCGTAGCTGTAAAATTGATGAGCGTAAGCGTGTTTTAGAATTACAAGATGAAGATATAGAGAAAATTAGTAGTTTTATTAGGCAAAAATATGTCATAGAGGGTGAGCTCAGAAAAAAAGTAGCTATGGATATAAAATCTTTAATGGAAATCGGTTGCTATAGAGGATTAAGGCATAGAAAAGGTTTGCCTGTGAGGGGACAAAGAACCCATACTAATGCTAAAACTCGTAAAGGCAGATCTAAATTGCCTATTGCTGGAAAAAAATAAAATTTGTTATTATCGTGAGTTTTTATGAAAAAAGTTAAAACGGTTGGTAAGAATACAAAAAGGTTTATTACTGGTATTGTCCATATTCGTGCAACTTTTAATAATACTTTTGTAAATGTGACTGATGTTTGTGGTAATACGCTTTACCAGACTTCTGTTGGTGCATGTGGTTTTTCTGGTTCGAGAAAATCCACACCTTATGCTGCAGGTAAGGTTGCCGATTCTGCTGCGAAGAAAGTAATAGAGAGATTTGGTATGAAGGTTGTTTCTGTAATAATTCGTGGTCCTGGTTTTGGTGCAGAAGCTGCAGTTAAAGCACTTCGGAATTGTGGATTGACTGTCACTTCAATTGCAGATAAAACGGCGATACCTCATAATGGGTGTAGACTAAGGAAAAAAAGAAGAGTATAGGATATTTGGAAGGTTTTTGTATGTATTATAGTGATAATGTCTCTTTCTGTGGAAATTTAGATAGATTAACTAAGCCTAATGCGATTAAGGTAATATCAGGTGATTCAAGTAAAAAAAGTGATATAGTTCTAGAACCTTTGGAAAGTGGTTTTGCTTTAACGTTGGGTCATGCATTAAGGCGTGTAATGTTGTCTTCTCTTCGCGGTAGTGCTGTTTATGGAATAAAAATTGAAGGCGTGAATCATGAATTTACTTCGATCCAAGGAGTTAGGGAAGACATAACTGATATAGCATTAAATATGGGCATGTTGAGATGTAAGTTAAATAACACGTCTAATAAGTGCTTAAATTTGAGCGCTAAAGGGCCTTGTCAAGTATTAGCTGGAATGATAGAAACTGATGACCAATGCTCTATTGTTAATAAAGATTTGGTGATATGTACACTAGGTCAAGATGTGGAGCTTAACATTACTATATATATTGCTAGTGGAAAAGGTTATCTTTCTGTAAATAAATATAAAGAAAATGAATTTTTAAAGTCTATAAATGAACAAGATTTAATTGGTTTTATTCCAGTTAATGCTTTATATAGTCCTGTTGAGAGGGTTTCGTATAGAGTAGAGAATAGTCGTGTTGGTCAAGTTACTGATAAAGATAAGCTGATATTGTCAATTGAAACTGATGGTACAATCTCTCCAAGTCAAGCTGTTGACTATGCTGCAAGAATATTACAGGAGCAATTTCAGCCTTTTATTAGTTCTGATATGAGTTATAAAAAATCGCAAGTTTCTTTGTCTAGTGGTGCTAAAGATTTGGGCTATGATCCTGTTCTATTGCGTAAAGTAGATGAAATGGAATTATCTGTTAGATCTCATAACTGTCTGAAAAATGAAAATATCACTTATATAGGTGATCTTGTGCAAAAGACGGAAGTTGAAATGTTAAGAACTGCTAATTTTGGCCGAAAGTCTTTGAATGAAATCAAGGCAATTTTAAATAATTCAGGTTTGTCTTTGGGTATGAATATACCAAATTGGCCGCCTAAGGATATAGATGAACTGGCTAAACAACATACTGATGAGGATTAGGTAGTATATGAAACATGGAATAAAGAAAAATAAACTGTCTCGTTGTACCGAGCATAGGTTATCAATGTTAAAGAATCTATCTATCTCGTTAATTAATCATGAGCAGATTGTAACTACTTTACCAAAGGCTAAAGCACTTCGTCCATATGTGGAAAAGTTTATTACAATTGCTAAGAATAACGATTCTTTACATGGTAGAAGGCTTTTGCTTTCACGTCTTCATAATAGTAAGTTAGTAGTTGATAAATTATTAAGCGTTCTAGCTAATCGTTATCAAGACCGTAAAGGTGGATATTCTAGAATAATAAAATTTGGTACTCGAAAGGGTGATTGCGCTCCAATGGCAGTGATAGAGCTAGTTGATAGAGATATTTCAGCAAAAGGTGAGATTTATAGTAAAAATAAAAAAGGAAGCAAAGTAGTTACACAAAGCTAATTATTCTTTTTATGGTAAGTAGGTTACGCTATTTTGTAGGTTACTTTGGAGAATTGTTAGTTTCGATATATTTAAAGCTGAAATTCTATAATGTTATAAAACGTCGCTTCCGTTGTAAGTTGGGTGAAATTGACTTAATTGTATCTAAAAAAAGGGAGCTGATTTTTATAGAAGTTAAAACAAGTTTATTTGGAAAAGAAGTACCGATATCTCATTTTCAGTGTCAGTCTATTATAAATTCTTCTAAATATTTCTTAAGTAAAAATCTTGATTTTTTAGATTATTCAGTCAGATATGATTTATGTTTTCTTTCCTTAAGGAGAAGACCTATTTATATAAAAAATGCTTGGATTGAACAATGGTAGCTAAAATAATTTAGATTTACTAGAACAGGTAATTGAATATGAAAAACAATAATTTAGTTTCATCTTATGCTAGAGCACTGTTTCATGTCTCAGGAAGCAGATTAGGTATTATAAGAAAAGAAGTAGAATTTTTGTTAGCTTTTTTTAAAGATCAAGATGTTTTTGTGTATCTATCTCATCCTATGGTTTCTCTTTTGCACAAAAAAGAAGCGATACTTTCTATAAAGGAGAACTTGAGTGAAAACTTAGTCAAATTTATTATGGTTACACTTGCAAACAAGCGCTCCCGTTTATTAATCCTTATATTAGAAAAATTCTTAAATCTTGTAAGGGAAAGTGAAAATGAATTGGAAATTACTATAAAATCAGCAGAGATTTTAAAGAAACCTGATATAAAAATAATTACTGAATCTTTGAACTTTCTTGGTAAAATAATAAAAGTCAGTCATGTGGTTGATCCTTCTATACTAGGTGGCTTTGTAGTTAGGTATGGTTTTAACGTGATTGATGCTTCGCTTAAGAGTTATTTGGATAGATTGGTTGATTTGAGTAAAATGGAAATGTTGAAAATAAGGAATTGTATATGAAGAATAGCATAAATGCCTCTGAAGTAGTAAACATAATAAAAGAGAAGGTTGAGACATTTGATAATCCTATAAAACGAGAAAATATAGGTGAAGTAATTTCAGTAACGGATGGTATCACATTGGTCTATGGGCTGGAAAAAGCAAAGTTTGGTGAAAAGGTATCTTTTGCAAGCGGTGTAGAAGGAATAGTTCTTGATTTAGATCATGATACAGCTGGAATAGTTGTGCTTGGCAATGACCGTGATGTAAAAGAAGGGGACGTTGTAAAATGTAGTGGTGATGTTGTACAGGTGCCTGTAGGTCATGAATTATTAGGGAGAGTTGTAAATGCATTAGGCGATCCTATAGACGATGGCGGAGAAATTAGAGCCAAGAACAAAATGTATATAGAATCTAAAGCGCCAGGTATTATTGACCGTAAATCTGTGCATGAACCTCTGCAGACAGGAATTAAAATTATAGATTTGTTGATTCCTATAGGTAGAGGGCAACGTGAATTAATTATTGGCGATAGACAAATTGGTAAAACCACTATTGCGATTGATACTATTATCAATCAGAAGAAGATTAATGATGAGGTAAACGAAAATCAAAAAATTTACTGTGTTTATGTTGCTATTGGACAAAAAATTTCGACAGTAGCAAAAGTGGTGAATAAGCTAAAAGAAAGTGGAGCATTAGAGTATACAACCGTAGTTGTGGCTAGCGCATCTGACTGCGCGCCTATGCAATTTTTAGCACCTTATACCGGTTGCACTATTGGAGAATTTTTCCGTGATAATGGAATGCATTGCTTGGTGGTATATGATGATTTATCTAAGCATGCTGTGGCATATAGGCAGATGTCCTTATTGCTTAGACGTCCTCCTGGTCGTGAAGCTTATCCTGGAGATATATTCTATGTACACTCTCGCTTGCTTGAAAGAGCTGCCAAAATGTCTGATGAAAAAGGACAGGGATCTTTGACTGCTTTGCCGATTATTGAGACTCAGGCTGGCGATGTATCTGCATATGTTCCAACTAATGTGATTTCAATTACCGATGGACAAATTTTTCTTGAGTCTGAATTGTTTCACAAAGGATTTCGCCCTGCAGTGAATATAGGTTTATCGGTTTCTCGGGTTGGCTCTGCTGCACAATTGAAATCTGTGAAAAAAGTTGCTGGTTCTATAAAGCTGAGTTTGGCCCAATATAGAGAACTGGAAGACTTTGCTAAATTTGGTTCTGATCTTGATGCTACTGTTCAATTGTCCTTAAACAAAGGTAAATACCTTATTGAATTATTAAAGCAAAAACAGTATTCACCTATGCAAATAGAAGAGCAAGTATTGCTTATGTATATCTTTTCTAATCTGTATGGTCAATTAAATAAGGTACAGGTGAGCAACATCAATAGGTTCGAGTGTGATCTTATCAATTATTTTCAAACTGTTCACCCTGGAGTTTTAAAAAAGTTGTCGGGTGACATGAATGATGATATAAAAGATGATATTCTTGGTATTGTGAGTGATTTTGTCACTCAATTTAATTGCGTTTAGGCGGTGATTATGACTTCATCCATTGTTAACAAGTTTCCTATTACAAGGGAAGGTTTTGAGAGTATGCAAGTCGAACTTGAGAAATTAAAGGAAGAAAAACCTTCTATCATACAGGCTATTTCTGATGCTCGTGATCAAGGCGATTTATCAGAAAATGCAGAATATCATGCAGCACGGGAGAGATTAAGTTTTATTGAAGGCCGTATAATTGAGGTAGAAAGTAAACTTTCACATGCAGAAGTGATAGAAGTAAAAAATTTGTCTGGTGATACAGTAATGTTTGGTGCAACTGTTACGGTAAGCATGCTCGGTGATGATAACAGTGAAATTGAATATGTTTATAAGATTGTAGGTGGATATGAAGCTGATGCTTCAAAGCAGTTGATCTCTACGGATTCACCACTCGGTAGTGCTTTAATTGGCAAAAAAGTTGGTGAGTATGTGGAAGTGATAGTGCCAAATGGAGAGAAATTGTATAAAATAGTTAAGATTGAGTTTAAGTAAATCATGGTACAAGTAACTTATCCTTCAATTAGTCTACCTGGTATTTCTTCTGTGGAAGATGTATTGAGGGATGCTAGTTCTGGTAAATTATTCATTTTAGTTGACGATGAAAACAGAGAGAATGAAGGTGATCTGATTGTATTAGCTGAGAAATTAGAGCCAGAACATGTGGCTTTTATGGTTAGATACGGTACAGGGATTGTTTGTTTAGCAATGACTAAAGTTCACATGAAAAGGTTAGGCCTTAGTTTCATGGAAAAAAAAAATGTTGGTGAAAATCATACTGCTTTTACTACATCAATTGATGCACGTTATGGTATTACTACGGGTGTTTCAGCTGAGGATAGAACAAAAACTATACATGTTGCTATTGATAAAAATAGAACTCAGGATGACATTATAACTCCCGGTCATATTTTTCCTGTGATTGCACATGAGGGTGGAGTAGAGCAACGTGCTGGTCATACTGAAGCAAGTGTTGAGATAGCTAAGTTAGTGGGATGTAATCATTCTGCAGTTATTTGTGAATTAGTGAATGATGATGGCTCTATGATGCGCTTACCCCAGTTGCTTGAATTTGCTGAACAACATAATATTAAGTTAACTACCATTGATAAACTTATCAATTACGTTCAAAATTTAAACTAGCGTTTATAGATTCGTATAGTTTAAGTGTTAAAATACAAAATTCCTCAAAGTTATACAAACAAGGAATTTCCATGTCTAAGCTTTTTGTTTTACTATTTTTTTTCGTATACTGTAATAGCGCTTACTCTGTTAGTATTATTAGAGATAGTGAAGTGGAAGCGGTAGTTAAGGATCTAGCGCAACCTTTATTTTCTGCTGCGGGTATTGATAATGATAAAATAAAAGTTTTTATAGTTGATGATAGATCGATTAATGCTTTTGTAATTAACAATAATAGCATTTTCATTCATTTAGGGCTTTTACAATATTCGACTGAACCTTATGTCTTACTTGGTATATTAGCACATGAAATTGCTCATATATCTGCTGGTCATGTATTACAAATGAGTAGTGCTATAGGTTATTTTCAATCAATAGCAATGATTAGTTATATGGTAGGATTAGTTTCTAGTATTGTCATTAACCCTCAGGTTGCGAGTGCAATCTTGCTTAGTGGTGTAACGCTTAGTTCAAGGTTGTTTTTTAACTATTCTCAAGAGCAAGAGAGTGTAGCAGATAGCTATGCTTTAAGATACCTAGATGAATCTGGCTATGATAATTTGGGTATGAAAGAGATTTTTGACTATTTTAAGAGTATTGAGCATGAAAACACTGAAGAGTATTTCCGCACTCACCCACTTAGTGATAAGCGTATATTTGCTGTACAGAATTATAAGGTTAAAAACAATATAAAACCAATCCTTGCAGATAAATTGCTGAAGTTTGAGCGTATGGTTGCAAAGCTAGACTCTTTTTTTGCTCCTATTCATGTGTTATCTAATAAATATGAAGGTAGTTCTAAGTATGTAAATGCTGTAATTCACTATAGGCAAGGAAAGATAGAAGAGGCTATTACTAAAGTTAATTCATTGATTCAAGAGTCACGCAATGATCCTTATTTATATGAATTAAAAGCGGAGATGTTATACAAAGCTGGAAATTTAAGTGAAGCAATAAAAATGTATGAAGAATCACTTAGATATTTATCTGAGAAGAATAACTATTTAGTGAAACTTGCGTTATCTCATACTTTATTATTACACGGTGAAATAGAGAAGGCAATTTTTTACCTAGAGCAGGTTGCAAACGTAGAAACAAATAACGCCTTTGTCTGGAAGTATTTAAGTATTGCATATAAACGTAGCGCTGATATGGCAATGTATTATTTTGCTTTGACGAAAAAGGCTTGTATTGAAGGTAATTTAGACAAATTTATGAAGTACGCTGAGTTAGCTATTAAAACTTTACCGAAAGACAGTCATTATTTGTTACAGATTGAAGACATGAAGGAACAATACACACAAAAACATCCTGATTTTTAAGTTATTTTTCCCCACACTTGCTCAACATACTATCTTGTTTAATGCTATCGGGTATAATTTTCATTATAATCGCTTTGGCACCAAAAAATACACCACAAAACATACCTAGGGCAAAGAGAGCTGGCCATGGCATTCTACCAAATATTGCAAGCAAAGCTGCACCTATTATGACTACAGTCATAAGTGGCCCACCTATTCCCCAAATATAACCAATAATATTGCATATTACTTGGGCAGTTGTATCATCTATATCAGTAGCAGCATTTGCGTAATCTGAAAAAGAGAGAAACAGCACTATACACAAAGCATTAAAAAATTTTTTTATTATATAGCTCATTCTTTTGCCTCCAAGTAATAAACTAACGCGAAAATAAATTTATATATATACTTATTGTAAAGTAAAACTTATAATTTGTCCATAAATAAGTGTTGCTACATAAATAGCCCACCATTGATGTTAAGCACATGTCCCGTTATATATTTTGCCTCATCGCTTGCTAAAAACAATACTCCTGCTGCTATTTCTTTTCCTGTTCCCATTCTTTTCATTGGGATGTGATCTAATATTTTTTCCTTTTGTCCTTCATTTAAAACTTCAGTCATTTTAGTATCTATAAATCCAGGAGCAATGCAATTTACTGTTACACCGCGACTTGCAACTTCTTTTGCTATAGATTTGCTCATAGCTATTATTCCAGCTTTTGATGCTGCATAATTTACTTGCCCGGCATTTCCTGTCAATCCTACTATTGAAGAAATATTTATGATTCTTCCCCAATTATTTTTAATTAATTTCTTGCATGCTTCTCTATTTAGCTTAAATGTGGAGGTCAAATTAATATCAATCACCTTTTGCCATGCTTCATCTGTCATTCTCAACAATAAGCTGTCTTGTGTAATTCCTGCATTGCATATGAGTCCATCAAAGCCTTTCATCAACTCACTTGCTTTATTTATTAGTTGATTTACCTCTTCAGGATTTGATAAGTTGCAAGGAAGTACGTGAATGTTTTTTTCATATTTTTTAGCAACTTCTTCGAGTATTTCTTTTTTTGTACTAGAAATACATAAAGTTGCTCTGGCCTTATGCATAATTTCTACAATTGCCTGGCCTATTCCGCCTGATGCACCAGTAATCAGAAATTTCTTATTCTCTAATCCAAACATAATAATTTTTATTTGTTCCAGCTCTTAACAGAATATTAAAAGACTTGCAATAGATTTTTTGCATAACTTTCATTTAATAGAAGCTTCTTGATAAATCTTGTGTTTATTGGCGAAATTATGGCGGCTGCATGCCTTTTTTTATTTTTTTCTATTCAGCCTAAACACGCTTCGTTTAAGCGTTAGCACATTATCAATTACAGTAATAAAATCAGCACCATGTGGATTCTTTTGCCTTTTTTTGATTGGTAAATTTCTTAACACTTATAGCTAAAGTAATTTAAGAGAGCCAGCGCGTGACTAGTTCTTATTACTTGATCAGTCTTCTGGATCCCAGTACTGGAATGACAGGAGTGTGAGATAAGGCTACATTCATACTCCAACAGGAATGACATCATAGAGGTCATTGAGATGACAGGAAAGAATACTTGAATGACAATAGGGACACTAGAATGAAAGGAAAAGAGGCTATTTAATTGTGCTGAATTTTACAAAATTTATTACTCCTGCCTGACAAATTTATTAGAATAGTATGTATAGTATGTTTATTAGTGAAAATCCGAAAAAAATGCAAGAAAAGTTAATATATTACTTTAGCCAAAGCAACTGTGAAGGCAATGCAGCAATGAGAAATCTACTAGGAGGGAAGGGAGCAAATCTGGCAGAGATGTGTAACATTGGCATTCCTGTTCCACCTGGTTTTACAATTTCCACTGCTGTTTGTCAGGCCTATTGTCAAGATAATGAATTGTCTTGTGATCTACGTAACGAGATAAAAAACTACATGGCGATGCTCGAAAGTGACATCGGTTGTAAATTCGGGGATTCAAATAATCCTTTATTAGTTTCCATACGCTCTGGTAGTGTGAATTCAATGCCGGGCATGCTCGATACAGTCCTAAATGTTGGCCTAAATGATGCAACCGTTGTTGGGCTTGCAAAAAAAAGTGGCGAACGTTTTGCCTATGATAGCTACTGTCGTTTCATCATGATGTACTCGAGTGTTGTACTACAGCTTGACCATCACTTATTTCAAGACATTGTTGATAGTGAACAGCAAAAAAGTGGAGCAAAAAGCTTAGCTGATCTTAATGTTGATGTTTTAAAGAAAATTGTTAATGATTTTAAAGAGATAGTATGTGAAAAAACTGGAAAGCATTTCCCGCAGAACGTTGAAGAGCAATTGTTAAACTCGGTTAATGCAGTATTTGCCTCTTGGAAAAACGATAGGGCTGTTTCCTATAGAAGAATACATAATATTCCTGAAAACCTTGGAACAGCGGTCAACGTGCAAGCAATGGTTTTTGGTAATTTAAATGATAATTCTGCAACCGGCGTGATATTTACACGTAATCCTTCAACTGGAGAAAAAAAGCTTTTTGGTGAGTTTTTAGTTAATGCTCAGGGTGAGGATGTGGTTTCTGGTGTTTATACTCCTATGCCAATTGACGGGGAGCAAGAAAGTACCATGGAGAAGTTGCTACCAAGTGTCTACCGAGAATTATGCGCGGTATGTGAAAAACTTGAAAGTCATAATAAGGACATGCAGGATATCGAATTTACTGTACAGGACGGTAAGTTATGGATTTTGCAGACTAGGTCTGGCAAGCGCACAGCCGAAGCTGCTATTCGCATAATAGTTGATATGGTAAACGAAGGAGTGATTACAAAAGAGGAAGGAATATTGAGAATTGATCCAAAAACTTTTGACAATTTTTTGCATCCAGTTCTTGATGTTAAAATCGATCAAGAAGTAATAGGCAAAGGACTGCCAGCTTCTCCAGGTGTTGCTTCTGGATATGTAGTATTCAGTGCAAGTGATGCTGAAAAAGCTGCAGAGCAGGGTAAAAAAGTAATTTTGGTAAGATCAGAGACGAGCCCTGAAGATATTAATGGAATGAATGCTGCAAGTGGAATAGTAACAGCGCGAGGAGGTATGACCTCGCATGCCGCTGTTGTAACTCGTGGAATGGGTAAACCATGCATTTGTAGTCTAAATGGACTTTATATTGATAAAGATGAAAAATTTCTTTCTATGGGGGATATAAAAGTAAATAAAGGTGAATCAATCACCATCAATGGAGGAACAGGAGAGGTTATGCTTGGTATTCTTCCTACAATTTTGCCTGAATTATCTCAAGAATTCAAAACGATAATTAACTGGGTAGATGAAATCAAAACAGTGAAGGTGAGAGCGAATGCTGATACTCCAAAAGATGCAAAAATTGCAAAAGAATTCGGTTCAGAAGGTATAGGATTATGTCGCACAGAACATATGTTTTTTGCTAGTGATAGAATCGAATCCATTCAAAAGTTGATAATAGCTGATGATGAAAATGAAAGGACAAATGCATTAAATAAACTCGAAGAAATGCAAAAGTCTGATTTCAAAGAAATATTTTCTATTATGGAGGGCAGGGAGGTTACTATACGTTTACTTGATCCGCCTCTACATGAGTTTTTGCCCCACAATCAATCTATTATAGAGAAAATTGCCAAATCACTGAATAAGTCAGTTGAATCAGTAAAAAATAAAATAGCACAGTTATCAGAAAAAAATCCAATGCTTGGCCATCGAGGTTGTAGACTTGCTATTTCTCATCCTGAAATATATGGCATGCAAATTAGGGCAATACTCAGTGCTGCAAGTGAATTAAGGAAAGAAAAGAAGATAGAAGTGAAACCTGAAATCATGATTCCTTTTATCATGAGTGAGAAAGAGTTTATTCTGATATGCGAGTTAATAAAGAAAGAAGCCGAAAATTTCGATGTGAACTATTCAATTGGAACGATGATAGAACTGCCAAGAGCAGCACTTATTGCTGACAAACTCGCAAAACACGCAGAATTTTTTAGTTTTGGCACTAATGATTTAACACAAACAACTATGGGACTTTCACGAGATGATTCAGTTAATTTCCTCGATTCTTATAAGGAAAGCAACATATTCAAAAACGATCCCTTTGAGGTGCTAGATGTCGAAGGGGTAGGGGAATTAATCAGAATAGCTATCGAAAGGGGCAAAAAAACCAGAAAAGAAATTAAACTTGGTATATGTGGAGAGCATGGAGCGAATCCACAGTCCATAGAGTTTTTCATCAAATCAGGGGTTGATTATGTGTCATGCTCGCCTTATAGAGTACTGGTTGCAAAATTAGTGGCAGCACAGCTTAGCATAAGTTTGTTGGGTAAATAGCGATAACTAACTGTGCGAACATAGATTCGGCTAACAAGTAGCGGAATGATGATTTTTCAAATTGTCGATAAATCTAAGTCAGTTTAGCTATTTTGCTGCTGCTTTTTCTTTTCTTAATATCTTAAGAAAGATTGACTTTTTGTCTAAAATAATATAGGATAAAATAATAGTGAGTGAGGTAAAAATGTCAATATCAAAAGAACGTAAGGAATATTTACTAGAAAAGTTTAAATATGCTGCCAAAGAATTTGGCAAGTCTGGTACAAAGTCCAATCATCTAGCAGTACCAAAGGAACAGCAACTCTCTATTGATTTAGGTAATAGAAAAGTTTTTGGTATCATAAATAAGATTCTGTATTGGATAGAGAATAATTTTACTTATTTTTTTCCACGATATAATTTGTTTCCAGAAGTTGGAGTTGAAGGAAGAAAAATTCCTGGAACTGATACAAGGGTTAAGTATTTTAACTCTGATGAACAATTTGATCAAAGAAAATTTATTGGCGAGCAAGATGGGGAACTTAAGTTATACAACTTAGAGGGCAAATTATATGATACAACTGATAAAATTAGTAAGGGTAAAAAAGGTTGTGTAGCTTATGTTATCACGCTTGATGGAAAATTAGTAACTCATGAACATATTAATGTTAACAAAAGCGAATGGGCTTATCGTCATTCAACTCTTGCAGGCGGTAAGCCGATTTTATGTTCTGGTTTAATGAAAGTGGTAAATGGTAAAATAACTTATATAGACAATAATAGCGGGCATTATAAACCAGAATCAGCAAACTTATACAATGCAGTGAAAAAGTTAGAAGGTCTATTTTCGAAAGATGCGAAAGTTGTTTGCTTACCATATTGGATTAGCTTGAAAAAACAAATTCCGCTTATACGCAAAATTAATCTAGCCAAACGAGAGCCAGTAGAGGAATTCTTGAAAAGGATGGAGAAAAAAGGGAAAGATGGATTGACTCAATATAAAAGACATTTTGAAAAGATAAAGAAATTTAATGAGCAATATGAACAAAAATTGCTTCTTGCAAACTATAAGTCACCTACAAATGAACTGTCCTACAAACCAACTATACATAAAAAACACAGATTGAAATACTCTGAATATATTAACTTACACCTTAATTTTTTGAAAGAGTTTGATGAAAGTCCTGAAGTGCAAAAAATAGCAATAGAACATTCAATAAGAAGGGTTATTGGAGCAAATTATGGCCATAAGCCTACAGTTGCGCTTGCTAAGGCACAGGTAATAGATAAAGATGGAAAGCTGCAAGAAACGGACGAAATAGTAGGTATAAATGTTGCTTTTCACCATGAGAATGATCGTGATGGCTTTGCTAAACTTCTAGATTTTAAAAAGTATAGCTATATTTGCGAACCTCATTTGCAAGATAAAAAAAATAGAGCAGATATGGAAAAATTAATGCCCAATAAACATGCAGTTTTTATGAGTACAGACCAGGCTAATAAATTTATAAAGGGCACTTTACAAATTAAAATTGATAGTGTTGAGCAATTGGGTGTTGGTTTAGTGATGGGCTAAAGCTCTGTTTAAATATATATTTAGTTTTGTTACAATATTCTTATTTTCATCATATAATATGATGGAAATTTTATGCACAACTTTTTTATTTGATTAAAAATTGCATTTTTGCAATAAAAACTTATTTATTGTAAGAAAACTTGCTCATATAAAACTATTTATAGAGTGACAATAGCTGTGTTATACTTACACTTCTGATTCGAAAATTTATGCAGTTATTTCTAACAAGATTGGTCAATAAATTTTACTGTTTAAGGATGAGAAACAAAGTAATCATCGTTTCCGGTATTGCTCTTATTCTACTGTTTTTTATCAACAGTACATTTTTAAAAAAAGATCAGGCGGTTCATAGTGATAATCCAATTAGTAGTTTTTCATTAAAAACTCAGGATTATACTCCACAAAATCGCACTGTATATTTAAATTTTTCTGGTACGGTAAATCCCTTGCATAGGTTCAGCCTTGTCTCAAGAACAAGTGGTCAAGTTATTGCTATTTATTTGTCTGATGGTGAAAAAGTAAAAAGAGGCGATGTAATTTTAAAGATAGAAGATTATGACAGAGTTGAGCAAGTTGAAAAAGCCAAAGCTTTATTAAATCAGCGTGAAATTGAGTATGATTCCTCTCGAAAATTGAATACAAAAGGGTATGGAGCACAGATAAGAGTGGAATCAGCTTTTACTGCATTGCAGAGTGCAAAAGCTGACCTAAAAAGGCTAGAGTTGGATTTAGAAAATACTGCGATTAAATCCCCTATTGATGGTTATGTAGATAAGATCAACGTAAATGAAGGGGATTTTGTTAATCTTGGACATAAGATAACTGACATAGTTAATTTTGATCAGGTTCTTGTGGTGTTATATGTTTCAGAAAATGAAGTAAATAAAATAAAGCTAGGTAGCACAGCGCAAATTAATTTGCTAGACGGAAGGGAATTAGTAGGTGAAGTGAGTTTTATTAGTAAAATTGCTGAGCCTAAAACTGGATCTTATAGAGTGGAGGTAAAGGTAACTGATAATGAGATTATATCTTTGCAAGGACTGACTGCTAGTGTAAGCCTCCCTTCAGGTGAAAGATTTGCATATAAAATTCCTTCTTCGGCCTTAAGCTTAAATGACGATGGTATTCTTGGAATAAAGATTGTTGATGATAATAATTATGTAGTATTTACAGCAATAGAAATTGTTGATTATGAAGACGATGGAGTTTGGGTAGTCGCAAATAATGAAAGTAAGCCTATAAAGTTAATAACATTGGGTCATCTATTTGTTAAGCCTGGTGATAAGGTTTAGCTTGTATATACACTTTTAGTAAAAATCAGATAAAATTCCGTGTTAGCAATAATTATAAAAATACTTACTAATATACTTATCTAAGTATTGACAATTATTAACAAGAAAGCTAGTTGTATAAATGTTTTATAAAAAAAGAGTGTATTATATGCCACGTATTAGTGAAGAAAAGTATAAGCGTTATCGTGAGTTGAATAACCTTGACTTAAATAAAAAGTTAAAAGAAGCTATAAATGAGCTAGATTATAATAAGATAAGGAGTATTATTTTTGACAATGAATTGGAGTCAATTGACGATGAAATATATGGTGCATTATTTTTGAATAAATATCCTAGATTTCCCGAGTTTTTACTTATGCTAGGAGACAGTAGTTCAAGTGATGTAGTTAACTTTTTTATACAACATGTTCCAAGTAAATTTTTGTGTGGAGAAGGCCCTAGAAATAGTTTGGGTAATATTCCATGCATAGAATTTATCTTTAGTTACAGACAAGACGCAATACCTACTCTATTAGAGGCTGTTTCAAAATCAGACAGAGACGATACTATCGTATTTGGAAAAGGTTTAGTTTCTAGTGTAAAGAAGAGAATAGAAAACATTGAGAGTAATGGGAGTCCTTATTATAGAAATGAATCTTGTGCAGCATATTCTTGTTCTGATAATCCACAAGATTACTACGATGCAAAAGAGGCTATTGAAGAATATTGCACACAAAATGTTAATGGTGATTACGAAATCGTTCCAGACTATCTTTTTACTATAAAAGATCAACCTCGAGAGCTAAAGCGATTGTTTATAGATATTGCTGCTGCCATAAGAAGTGATAGCCTTGATAAAGTGCAAAGTGGTCTGAAAGCAATTGAAGCAAGTGTTCCTAAAGCTGATCTGCGCATTATTGATAAAATCAGTACGTCATTAAGTTCTCTAATAAAAAAGGCTAAACAAAATGTAAATATGGCACGCGCTATTAGTGATGTACAGGCAAATATTACTTGGCCTGGTACATTTCTTAAAGAGAATGTCTTATGTACAAATAGTGTACAAAAGTCAAAAAACTAAAGTTTTTAATCAGGCTAGGTGTGAGGCACGCCTATTTTTTTCTTGCTTATTTCCTTACTAAACAATCTGTTTTTCTTTCAATAAACTCTGTAATTCACCTTTTTCATACATCTCGCGGATTATGTCACAGCCACCAATAAACTCTCCCTTTATATATATTTGTGGAATTGTTGGCCAATCAGAAAAACTTTTTATGGACTGACGTATTTCATCATTCTCAAGTACGTTGATGCATTTAAACTTTACATTCAAATTTTTGAGAATTGATACGACGAGCCCAGAGAATCCGCATTGAGGAAAGTCAGAGGTGCCTTTCATATACAGCACTACATCGTTTTCTGCTATGTCTTTTTTTATTTGTTCAAAGTTGTTCATAAATATCACCTTAATTTTAAGCTCCAGTTTCTAGTTGCAATGCATGTATAGACTGACCTTCAAGAGCCTTATATACCATTCTATGTTGTTCTATTTTTGTCCTTCCAGAAAAACACTGGGAAGTTATTTTTAAATGGTAGTGATCATCATCTCCAGCAAGATCCTTAATCTTTATATCGGCACCAGGGAATGACTGTTTGATAATTTTCTCTAATTCATGAACTGCAACAACCATTGATTCACTTTAAATTACAATACTCTTATTCTAAATCTAAAACAACTGAGCGCAATAAAAAATTGCTACATAAAAAATAGAAGTATGTTAGCATAAAAGTGAAATTATGTGAGGTTTATATGGCGAATAAAAGATTTAAATTTACATACCTACTAACTTTGCTCACTTTTTCATTTAGGTGCTTATCTTATGATAGTGAAATAAATAATTTAAAGAATTTTTATATTCAAGCTAACTATTTTGGAGCATTTTTCAATGCAATAGGTTCTCTAAAAGGAAAAGAAGATGCAGGTGAAAATGTAACGGAAGGTGTTTTTAGCTTTAATGAGGAGGAGAGGATTGAGGCTGGATATAGTCCTAAATACGTTCCAGGACTTGCAGGTGGTGCTTCAATAGGATATGTATTCAAAAATATGAGAGTTGATCTTGAAGTTCTATATTCTCAGACTAACTTAGATGATGAAGATTACTCAGATAAAGGAAAAGCAAGATATATTGAACTTCGTCGTAATGATGATGTTTCTGTTGGAACAGAACGTAAATCACCTTGGAGAAGTGGAAAAGTTGATATTGAAATTCAAGAAAAGCCGCCTAATGTTCAAGTAAAGTTCAAAGCTGCATTTAAGATGAAAAATGAAGGTTTTAATAATTTGGCTGGAATGATCAATGTGTATAATGATTTTAACGTCGGAGAAATGCTCTGCATTCCATATTTTGGAGTTGGTGCAGGTGTAACTAAGGTTAAATTTTTAGGAAAAACCAGATATGCTTTGGCTTACCAAGCAAAGCTTGGTGTTAATTATCCACTTACAACAAACACTCAAGCGTTTGCTGGTTTACGCTATTTTGGTATTCTTGGTAACGAATTTAAAGGTATTCTGCCAGTAGCAAAGATACTAGCTGGCGAAAAATATATTCCTGCTGGTAAAAGCAATGAAGTTGATGAAACTGCACGTATGCAATCAACAACTACAACAATTACCAATAGGTTTGGCATATATGGCTTAGAGTTTGGATTGGTTTATCGCTTTTAAATTTATCCAATTACGTATGTGAAGACAATAAATTGAGCGTGCTGAGAGCCTTAGCGAGGCGAGATTTTAATTGACTTGCATACTCATTCCAGTCCTCTATTTCCTTTCTTGCCACACCTGAGGTAACGGCAGCTTTTGCAACAGCAGGAGATACCATAGAAATTAATCTTGGATCAAATGGAGTAGGTATTATATATTCACGTCCATAGCTCATTTTACGACCGCCATAGGCTGCAGATATCTCATTTGGCACTGGCTCACGGGCAAGCTTCGCTATTGCATCTGCAGCTGCAATTTTCATTTCTTCATTTATTGTCGTTGCATGTACATCAAGTGCTCCTCTGAATATATAAGGAAACCCCATTACGTTATTGACTTGGTTGTTATAGTCTGACCTACCAGTTGCAATTATTGCATCTGGCCTTACAGACTTTGCAAACTCAGGCCTTATTTCTGGATCAGGATTAGCAAGAGCAAAAATGATCGGGTCTTTACCCATGCTTTTTAACATCTCTTCGCTGAGCACATCCTTTGCAGAGAGTCCGATGAATACATCAGCGCCTTTTATGGCATCAAGTAGAGAACGTTCTTTAGTGTCAATTGCATATTTTTCCTTCCACTTATTCATGTCCTCTTTTCTGTCTTTGTGTATTACTCCTTGTTTGTCACATAGCACTATGTTCTTAGCGCCCATGGACTTTAGTATTTCCAAACACGCAATACCAGCTGCTCCAGAACCATTCATGATGATCTTGACATTCTCTAATTTCTTTTCAGCAATATCGAGGGCATTTTCTATACCAGCTGCAACAACTACTGCAGTGCCATGTTGATCATCGTGGAACACCGGAATATCCATCAACTCATTTAGACGTTTCTCTATTATAAAACAATCAGGAGATCTTATATCTTCTAGATTTATTCCCCCCCAACTTGGACCAAGATACCTTACTGCATTGATGAAATCTTCTATATCTTCTGTGTCAACTTCTATATCAATTGCATCAATGTCAGCAAAACGCTTAAATAAAACAGCTTTGCCTTCCATGACGGGTTTTGAAGCAAGAGGACCGATATTGCCAAGTCCCAGCACTGCGGTGCCATTTGAAATGACAGCCACATAATTGCTTTTTGCCGTGTAATCATAAACAGCTTTAGGATTTTTAGCTATTGCAAGGCATGGGGCTGCAACACCAGGGGAATAAGCAAGTGATAGGTCATGCTGTGTGGATAAGGGTTTTGTTGGTATAACTGATACCTTACCAGGTTTACCACTTTTATTATGGTACTTAAGTGCTTCTTGTTTTGTGGTGTTATCTAAATCATTATTCATGCTTTGAGCTTATTGTTAGTAATTTCCTAAGTATATGGGGTTTTTATGAATGTTCAACTATTAGCTTGTGAACTCTATTGTACTTCTGTATAAATTTATCTACTACGTAGGGTGATGTGACATGCTTAAGAAAAACGTGCCTAATTTGCTAACAATTTCTCGTGCGCTCGCAATACCGGCAATAATATCAAGCTTTTATATAGAGAGTAAGTATGCAAGTCTAATAACAATATTGATCTTTATGTTTGCGTGCATTACAGATTTTTTTGATGGTTATTTAGCGCGTGCATGGAAAGTCCAATCGAATTTTGGCAAATTATTTGATCCAATTGCCGACAAGTTAGTAGTAGCTTCAACAATAATCATGCTAGTTTATAAGCATAAGATAGATGATATTACAATTATACCGTCAGTTATAATTGTTTGTAGGGAGATATTAGTTTCAGGCTTGCGGGAGTTCTTGATAGCTACAAACGTTAGTTTACCTGTGAGTAAGGCTGGGAAAATTAAAACATTTTTGCAGATGGTTGCTATAGTAGCGTTAATAATGAGTGATTATGAAGCAACTAAATATATAGGTGTGGTTTGCTTATGGGCTGCGGCTGTTATGACTATGTGGTCAGGCTATAATTACGTTCTAGCTGGCATCAAACAGATTGACTAAATTGCTTAAGAGTATACAAAGAAAGTTAATAATTTCATAATATTGACTTAGTAATTAAAATCCTATATAATGTATTAGTTCATAAGTTGGTCTGTTCATATGACTAGTATTACAGGCACTAAGTTTTTTTTAAAAAGATCCAAAGGTAAAAAAGGTGCTAAAATGGAAGATTTTTTCTGGGATTTTTGGCCAACAGTTGATGAAGAAGTCAGAAAAGAAAGAGAGGAAGAAAAAAGCAAAAAGCTCGAACAAGAACTATTAACACTAAAAAAAAGAGAGCTACATAGGAAATGTGTATCATTGGTAACAATGGTTCCATTTGCATTATTGATGGCAATTGAGCTCGAAAAAACATGTAGCGATCAGGTATTACTTGGCCTTATAAGCAGCTCATTAGGCCATACTATATTACCTTTCACAGTCTTATCCCTTATTTGCACGCTATATTTAATTTATAATAATAGAAAAATAGCACAAAAAGAACGAGAATTGGAGAATATTGAAAGTGGGAAAACAGTAGAAAAAGAAAAGAGAGACCTTCCTTGTACCGTTGATGATTACTTTAACTATGCTGATGCTGCTTTAGTTACATTAGTTATTGTGGCTAGCATAGTAGGTGAAGCATTGGAGCAAGGAATAATAGGAGACGTAGCTTTTTCAATTTCTAGTCTATTTTACTTTGTAGCGAGTGCTACTTTCTGCTATCGCGAGTACAAGAAAAGTAAAAAATATGAAGTAGAAAAAGAGCAAGACTTTGATGAGAAGTTTGAAAAAAAGACAAGCAATATGTCTTCAGCTAAGTTAATGCTCGCTGGTTCTTCTTTATTACTAATCAGGAAAATAATATTGATTTCTGGAGTAGCATTAGCATCATCTGCTGTTGGGCCTGCTTTAGGTCTGGTAGGTATTGCTCTTTTGATGGTAGGAAGTGGATTGATCACACATTCTTATAGTAGAAAGCTAGAGAACGTAGAAGTGAGTGGAAAGGGTGTTGCAATAGGTGGTGGTGCGAGCAATATAGGTAATGGTGGCCAAGAGACGCTTTTCGTTCGATGATAATGCCAAAAATTTGTTTATTTAGGTAATATTTAGTCTATACTTTATTTTGATCAAAAAAAATCTTATGTATAAGACTTTAATCATATGCTTTTTTCTTCTGACTTGCCCCTTCACGCAGTTATATGCGAATGATCTTGAACACACTGAAACTGAACTATATGAGGAGGCAGTTAAGCTTTATGATCAGAAAAAATATAAGCAAGCTATTAGAGCATTTCAAAAGATAGAGGATTTGTATCCTTTATCTTATTGGGCAATGAAAGCAAAATTATTATCTGGAGTTTCTTACTATAATATGGGTAACTACAGCAGTGCTGCAAGTGATATGGATGATTATATATACGTTTATCCAAATGGTGAAGATTTGCCATATGTATATTACTTAAGAGTATTATCTTATTACATGCAAATTAATAAAGTGCAGCTTGGGCAACAAATTGCATATAAAACTTTAGAGCTAGCTACTGAATATATTAATCTTTTTCCGAATAGCGAATATATAGAAGAGATCAAAGAAAAAGAAAAATTAATCACAGAACATATATCAAAAAAAGAGTATTCTATTGGTGAATTTTACCTAAAGCGTGGTGAATATTTAGCAGCAATTAAGCGTTTTCAAGATATGATAAGCAATAAAGATTCTAAATATTCTTCTAGAGTTATTAGTTATTTAATAACAGCTCACTTAGCTCTTGGCCTTGACTTAGAAGCTGAGCAGTATGAAAATATGTTAGTAGAAGGGGTGAATTAGTTTTCTTATGGCTGGTCATTCACAGTTTTCAAATATAAAACATCGAAAAGGTGCTCAGGATGCAAAGCGCTCGCAAAAATTTACGAAGCTCATTAGGGAAATAACAGTTGCTGCAAAACAAGGGCTAACTGATCCCGAGCTTAATCCACGTCTTCGCTCTGCTATCTTTTCTGCGCGAAAGGAAAATCTACCAAAAGATAAAATAGAAACAGCAATAAAAAATGCAGCTGGTAACGTTGCTGGAGAAAGTTATGAAGAAATACAATATGAAGGCTGCGGACCTTCTGGTGCTGCACTTATTGTCCATGCTCTGACAAATAATCGCAACCGAACTGCTTCTGAGATACGTTATATCTTTTCTCGCAAAGGCGGTAATTTGGGAGAAACAGGATGTGTGAGTTACCTTTTCGATCATGTAGGCTTAATTGTCTATAAAGCAGAGGGTATAAATTTTGAAGATTTATTTAACTATGGAATTGAATTAGAAGTATTGAATGTTGAGGAAAATAACAAGGAAGAATTATATGTTATAACTTGTGAAGTGAAAGATTTTGGTAGAGTGCGTGATGCTTTCTATACAAAATTTGGAGAACCAGAACTTGCTCGTCTTTCATGGCAACCAAAGGACCTGATTGAAGTTAGCGACAAAGAATTAATTGATAAATTATCTATATTAGTTGAAGAGCTAGAAGATAATGATGATGTGCAGTATGTTGAAGGTAATTTTATTTTTGCTGATAAACTATGAGGCTGGTAATACTTCCACTGCTTTGTATTTTACCAGCATATGCAACTGAAACATTTGCGCAGAAATACTATTGTCATTCCAGTGCCCAGACACTGGAAATTGATTGTAAACAGCACGCTATACAACATTTTCGATTAAAAAACTGTTCAAGCACTGGAATAACAGAAAGCAACCTAAACCACTTTCCAGCGTTACTTCAGCACGGGATCAGAAAAAAAAAAGCTGCTTTGGTGACAGAAAGTGATAGAAAGTTGTTATTCATATCCAGTGACATAAAATCCTCTTTTTTTGACGCAGAAGGTTTGGCGCCAAATACAGTAATGAGATTAATCGACATATATAAAGGTTATGGTGTAGATTTTAAAAAAGACATTGTGCCCAAAAGCAAGTTGGAAGTTCTGTGTGAGAGTGATCAGAAGGCTGAAGAAAAAATTTTATATACTTCACTAACAACAAGCAATAAAGCTATAAGTTTATATTATTATGAGTCACAAAACGGCAAAGAAGAGTATTTTAATAAAGAGGGGATAAGCTTAAAGAGTTTCGTAAGTCCTTTAAACGGAGATTTTCGTATATCCTCGAATTTTGGTAATAGAAAGCATCCCATTCATGGTAAAATTGCTTTTCATAAAGGAGTAGATTATGCAGCTAAACTTGGCACTCCTATACACGCCACTGCAGAAGGTGTAATAGAATATATAGGAAAGAATGGTGGCTATGGGAATTACATCAAAATAAAGCACAACAATAAATATTCAACTTGTTACGCACATATAAGCAAATTTAGTAGCGATGTAAAGTTAGGCTCTAAAGTAAAGCAGGGACAAATCATTGCTTATGTTGGCAGCACTGGTGTTGCAACAGGACCTCATTTACATTATGAAGTTATATATAATGGTAAACATATTGATCCGCTTACGATAGCTCATGGCAATGAGATAAAGTTGCCTGATTGTGAATTAAGAGAGTTTAAATTATTTGTAAGTAAGGTAGATGAAATAATCAGCAGAGAGGGTGCAAGTGAAAAAGCAATCTGATGAAGACAGTACAGATAAAAATACAATAAATGATAGAAATCTAAGTAAAATTCGGGCTTTTCCTGTACTAATAGCGCTAGGGTTAATTTTATTGGTACTTTTTGTGTATGACAGCACAATTGCACTTGGAGTTGCTGCTGTTTCAATATTGACTTTTTCTCAAGGATTTTTCGTTAATGATCCTAATGAAGCAAGAGTGATAGAGTTTTTTGGTCATTATATTGGAACTTATTTTAAGTCTGGAATATGCGTAACGCTTCCGTTTTCGAGTAAATATAGAGTTTCTTTGAAATTTCAGAATATCAATACAGAAAAAATTAAAGTTAATGATGCTAATGGAAGTCCGATAGAGATTTCAGTAGTAATTGTTTGGAGAGTGAGCAGTCCTGCGAAGGCATATTATAATGTTAATAATTATCATGATTTTGTTTTTGTGCAAAGTGACTCGGTAATTAGAGAACTGGCAAGTAATTATCCGTATGATAGCGAAAACGATGAAGAATCTTTGCGTAAAAACTCTGACAAAATTTCAAATGAATTGCGGTCAATGCTACAACAAAGATTGAATATTGCTGGAATTGAAATTGCAGAAGCAAGAATATCGCATTTGGCCTATTCATCTGAGATTGCACAAGCAATGCTGAGGCGTCAACAAGCACATGCCATCACCTCTGCAAGAAAGCATATAGTGCAAAATGCAATAGGAATTATCGAAGAAGTAATAGCCCATTTTGAAAAAAATAAAAGCTTACAATTGGATGGAAAACAAAAGGTTCAATTGATAAACAATTTGCTAGTTGCTCTGATCTCTGAGCAGGATGCACAGCCGACTATTAGTTTGGATAATAATTAGCATAGAAGCCGATTGGGTTTCATGAATGCAAGTCACTGTTAATTTCTTGATTAATAGACTAAATGATGTTATAAATTACACGCATTAGGGGTGCTCTAAAAAAGCTGAGAGTACATAAAGTACAACCCTTTGAACCTGATCTTGTTAAAACAAACGTAGGAAAATGTATGTATATAAATATTGAAGAATGCTTTGGCTTCATCGCGTTCATTACATCTCTCATTGGGTTATTGCCTCAAGTATATAGAGCATATATCACAAAACTTACTCGTGACGTATCGATGCTAATGTTGGTGAATTATCTTATTTTTTCATCATCTTGGCTTATTTACGGTATTTGTCAGGGTTTAACTTTTATGATACTCAGTAATATTGCTGGATTAGTGATCAGTATAATATCAATTGTTCAAAAATGTTACTACGATGCAAAAACTGCACGAAGCGTTTTATAACCATATGCTACATTGTAGCGTGGAGCAAGAATATCGTTCTATTGTAGTACTAAATGGAGAAATACCTGATTCATCGTTTTTTAAACAAGATATACCTGTTATTGCTGTAGATGGAGGAGCAAACAAGCTTCTATCAATTGGCGTAAAACCTGATCTTGTAATAGGAGATTTGGATAGTATAAATCCGAATTTACGTGCTAACTTAAATACAGTATATCTACCTGATCAAGATTATTGCGACTTTTCTAAAGCAATGGCTCACTTAAAAACAGTAAAGTTATTGCCATCAATAGTAACGGGTATTACTGGAGGAGCAATTGATCATATACTACAAAATATCAACATTTTTTCAAGTACAGATAGTATCTTTTATATGCCTTCGCCTTCCATGGTGGGGTACGCCTTACAAAAAGGTATTAGCTATTTTTCCTCTTTGCTAAAAAATACTAAAATATCCTTACTTGGTATACCGAAAGCTCAAATATCAACTAAAGGATTACAATGGGAACTATGCCATAGTAACCTTGCTTTTCCAGGAAAGAATTCTTGCTTTAATCGAAGTCTAGGCAATGAGTTATCTATAGAAATACACAGCGGCGTGTGTTTAGCAATGATATATTTAGAAGCAGTAAATGATGATGGTGTGTATTGAGTTAAAACATTAAGAAAAAAAAAGTAGAAAAACCGTGTTAACACTAATTCTAAAAACTACAGGCGCCTGTTGTTAGCTAAAGTAAAGGTCAAATATCTGGAATTCTGGACATAAAATCCTCCTGTATAAAAAAGATTCAGAATGTACACACAACAGATGTAGCTGAATTTTTATTGAAAAATTGGTTAAAAGGTCTGCAGACCAAGATAAATTTTGAGCTCTCTAAATATCTCTACCATCATTATAATGGCATCTTGAGTATGCGGAAGCAATTTTTTCATTAAAATAAAAAATTTTATTGTCCCAAATTTGGGAGAAAAACCCTGGACTTGAAGTCCATCCTTTTAAGAATATAATTTTAAGGTGAAAAATCTGAAAGAATGTGGAATATTATAGAAAAAGCAGTCACTCTGTATATATATCACATAGTGTGGATAACAAAATATCGATATCCAGTACTAGTTGGAGATATTGGACAGAAAGCTAAAGAAGTTGTACAAGAAGTATGTGCAAATAATCAAGTAGAAATTATCAGAGGTAGAGTTGCGTCAAGTCATGTACACGTATACGTTTCTGTACCCCCATACTTAAGTATTAGTAAGTTAGTGCAGTTAATAAAAGGAAAAAGTTCCAGAAAAATCCAGCAAAACTTTCCAGAGCTAAAAAAGAGATATTGGGTTGTGGGCAGTAGGCTAGTTTGTCAGGACTAGCGGAAATGTAACTGACGAAATGATAAAAAATTATATTGAAAATCACTCTAAAAAAGAGGATAAATTTGGTGACTTTCAAGTCGAAAGTTAGCATTCTATGCTCTCTCTCAATCTTTGGATTTTAATCCATAGTGGTTGAATCTACAGCGAATAAAAAGGAGTTTGCTAATTTTCATACTGATCGGATTTCACTACTCAAACCTAGAAACTTTAATGTATCAAGGTATTTATTCAGGGGAATGTGCAAGCCAATGCTCCCTTTTTTGTCATTCAAGTAGTCTTTTCTTGTCATTCAGGTAGCTCCTTATTGTCATCCCAGTGCTTGACACTGGGATGACATTGTCTTGAATGGGAATCGTTTCGTAATACACCAAAGGTTGTGCACCAAAAGAGCGTCATTCCAGTCTGGAATCCATTATACTCCGTAAATTTAATTGGTTTCATGACATCAACTTTTGCATTCCAGTTATGCAAGAAATCTATTATATAATATTATTATCACCCTCTTGATAGTTTGTTAGCTCCTCTCCTCCTGAGTTACTTGGTGCAATTATTTGATCAGATTCAGTTGATGGTTCATCAGATCCAAACAACCATGAAAAAAATCCACCAAAAAATGATCCTATTAAAGAAAAAGGTTTAATCAGTATACCAAACAAACTACTAAAAAAAGAGCTTGGCTGTTCTTCATTTGTTGATGATTCACTTCGTGGACTAACACCATTTTGTGTAAGTGTTATGTCAATAGAATGTCCATTATCAGCAGCTTCAATTTTTACATCACTTTCTTCTTCTGCACTGATCTCCTGTTGTTCTTCCTTTGGGTCTTGCTCTTGTGTAACTGGTTGGACATTACCTTCTTGTCCAGCATCTTTCTCTTGATCTCCTTTACTATCTGTCGATACTGAACTGTCATCAGTTTTTTCTGCGGCTTTTTTTAATAGAGCTTTTATTTCTTCTGTTTTAGCTAAATCAAAAGGAGTTTTTTCATCCTTGTCTTTTACATTGATATCGATTCCGTCTACTGCTAATAGAATTTTTACTATTTCTATATGACCATTTTTAGCAGCATAATGTAAAGGGGTCTTTTCACTTTCATCTATTGCATTAACATCTGCCCCCTTATCTAGATCATCTTCTAGCTGCTGAGAAAAACCGTCCCCAAGCTTAGCAAATAAGTGTAAGGGAGTCGCTTTATATAATTCTAGTTTAATTTCATTAACACCATTGGGTTTGTTAAAATATATTACAGAACTAAATCTTGTTTTATTATTTATATCGGTACCAATCTTTATGAAGTCTAAATCATTTTTAACAAAATCTTTTCCTGATGATTGGTAATGGTCAATGACTTGCTTTTTTATTGACTTATGAGATCTTTTAATATTTTCTATAATTTTATTTACTTCTTCTTGTGAAAAGCTGAAAGCTAAAGGTTCATAATCTTTATAATCATCAGAAATTGTCGCTTTGAAAAGGGTATAAACTTTATTGATTTGTCTTGAAGATATTTCTTTTTGTGAAAAGTTGAAAGCTGGAGGATACACACTGTAATTAAAACCTTCATATTTAAACTCAAGTGGCCCAGTTCCAATAAATTTTAGATTATGATCCTTTGTTAGTTGTGATAAAAAATTTTTCCATTTACTTTCATCAAACTCGTTGTAACGAGGCCATGAGTAAATTAATACTTTATCTCCAACATCTCCAAATTGTACATGAATACTGTTTGGTTGTTTGAATATATCATTATATTCTTTTCCAAAATCATAGGTGTTAAGAACCTTAACTGACATATTATGAACATCATTGCTGATATATTTTAAGAAGATTTCCCTAACTTTGTGAGTCTTTTCAGCTAATCGAACTTTCTCACCCTGATTTAGAGAGCTGTTAAAATGTGTATAATCAATAAAATTGCCACTCATCTGCACTTTTCTATAGAAATTGTATTATCATGGTACAGTTGCTAATAATCAATGAACTCTGCAGATAAAGTTCTCTGGATGCCAGCACCACATACCGAAATTACACCTTCATAAGGTTATATAAGAAATCTATTGTAATCAGCCTTCTCTGTGTTTTTCAGTATATTTAAGTAAACTATATATAAGAATTGCAATTATAGAACATGCAACTGTTAACAGTAAATTTGGTAAAATACTATAGTGAAAAAATTTTCCTACTATGTATATTCCAACAGCCCCAAACATCATATTGCAAAATGAGAGAACTGCACTACCAAGCCCTATACTTTTGACCGTTTCTAAAGCAGAAGTTACGTTATTGCTGATTACGAGTGCAAGCCCGATATTGCTCGGAATCCAAGTAACTTGAAGAATAAGTACACTGAACTTGTTTGTGAGATAAAAATATACCAATAAACCATCCGATATCATCGGTAATACCAAACCTATTATTAACATCTTGCTCACTCCTATTTTTGGTACGTACCTTCTATTAATTAAAGTTCCAATTATGTAAAATATAACTATGATTGATATGAGATAGCCAAAATATTGTACTTCAACGCCCATTGATTCAAATATGAACGGGTAGTTAGCAATGTATGCCCAAAGCCACATGAAAGTTAATCCATGAATGGCTGAAAACCCAAGGAAACGATAATTCTTAAATATTAATATATACTGCTTGAAGATATTAATACTGGCTTTACTTTTATTTACGGTCAGCGTTTCTTGTAGCTTCAAGTAAATAAAAATGAGCATAATAATTGCGGCAAGTGATATGATAAAAAACAAAAACTTCCAACTATAACCATGTGAAATTATATAACTGCCTACCACTGGAGCTATTCCAGGTGAAAGTGCTACTACCATATTTAACTTTGAGATTACTCTTGAGTATTCACTACCTGAGTACATATCCCTGATTGCTGCATATCCGACAACGCCTGCAACACCAGCTCCTGCTCCTTGTATAAAACGGATTAATATTAAAAGTATAATATTATCAGCTATGCAACATACAATACTTGCCAAAGTAAAAATTGCCATGCCAATCAGCATTATTAGGCGCCTACCATAATAGTCTGACAGTGGCCCATAAATTAATCCAGATATTGCAACTCCTACTAAATTTAAACTGATCGTAAGCTGCGCTATATTACCTTTCACCTTAAAATAGTTGGCAATACTTGGCAATGCAACTGAGTATAAGTCTGTTGCCATATCAACAACTGCTACAGATAATATCATAATAAGAGAGATGATATTTTGTGAAAAAGCTGTCGACACTAATGATTTACTGGATTAAATATGTTTAATTGTAGTATATTTTTCTCATTAGTATATTAATTTAACTGCTAAAGTTTAAAATAATTATGTAAGCAATCTCTATATAAAATATGGATAAATCACAACTAGTTAAAGAGGTTTTCGATTCTGTAGCAAATTGCTACGACATCATGAATGATATAATGAGTCTCGGAATGCACAGGCTATGGAAAGAGAAGATGGTAAGTAGTGTGCATTTTAAAAAGAACTCCAAGGTTTTGGATATTGCTGGAGGAACCGGAGATATAGCTATAAGAATAGCAAGAGGTGAACCAAGTGCTCAAGTTACAGTATGTGATATAAATCAAAACATGCTGGACAAAGGGCGTGATAAAGCAATAAATTCAAATCAGCTAAATTTCAATTGGGTATGTGCAAATGCAGAGAGCTTACCATTTGAAGATTCTGAATTTGATTATTATACAGTAGCTTTTGGTATTCGAAACTTTTCTGACCGTAAAAAGGCTTTAAGTGAAGCATATAGGGTATTGAAGCAAAATGGACAATTTGTCTGCTTGGAATTTGCCCCTATGCATTATCAAAATGAGATATTCACCAAATTTTATGACTTATACTCATTTAAAGTAATTCCTAAAATTGGCAGCATAGTTGCTAAAGATAAGGGTTCTTATGAATATCTAGTAAAAAGCATAAGAGAATTTCCAACTCAGACTAACTTTAAAATGGAAATTGAAGAGGTAGGCTTTAAGAATGTTGAGTTCCACAATATGAGTTATGGAATAGTAGCATTACATATTGGAACAAAATAAACTCTGGTCTATTCAGTAGTTTTTTTGCTAACTTTCTGTAATTTCGCAGCGTTTTTCCTTCAGAAGCTAAAGTTTCTTGAACGTATTGTTCTAAGGAAGTACACTGTAGACTAATGCTGTAACTTTTTCCTGAAGCTAAATACTTAACTTTAAAATAAAATGCAATCTAACATTAAGCAGTTATTTTACTATATAAAACCTAGTTTACATTATTTTACCGTAGCGTTTATTGCAGTTCTATTTTCAGCTTTAACGATTCTTCTTTTTGGTAGGGGCTTAAGCAACATAATTGATTCTGGCGCAGAGCATAATTTTACTACTAATCTATTAGTTGCAATACTGATAGTTTTAGGCATCTCTCTCACTGCATTTATTCGGTTATATTTCATTGGCATTGGAAGCGAAAAAGTTATCGCAAGAATCAGATATGACTTATATAGCAGTATTACTGATTTACAACCAAGTTTCTTTGAGAATACAGGTGTGCAAGATGTTATCTCAGCACTCATTACTGATACCTCTGCATTGCAATCGATAATAAACAGCAGCTTATTGACAATATTGAGGAATGCAGTGGTACTAACTGGTAGTGTTGCAATGCTGTTATACACAAATCTACATTTAACCGCATATGCAGCTGCAATAATACCTATACTGCTCATTGTCATGACTTCACTTGGGAAAAAAGTACGCAATTATGCACGCTTTGCTCAGGATAAATTAAGTGAGCTTGCATCATTTAGTGAGGAAAATTTTAGATCTATAGTAACTATCAAATCGTTTGTACTCGAAGAAAATGAAAAAATCCATTTTCAGAAACATCTAAACTCAGTATCAAAATCATACGTAAAATTAGTACTCTTGCGTGCTATTTTAGTAACTCTAGTTATCACGTGTGTGATAGGTTCGCTAGTTGTTTTGCTTTTTTTGGGAATAAAAGAAGTCTTAAGTAATAATATGACCATTGGAGAACTCTCCTCATTTGTGTTTTATTCAGCACTTGCTGCAGGGGCTGTAAACAATCTAAGCGATAACATCAGTGATTTGCAACGAGGTCTTGGAATTGTAGAGCGTTTATTTGAATTTATGAACATGAAAAGCTCTATATTAGATAATGATAATCCTATAAGGATCAATAGTGTTCAAAAAGGAATTTCGTTTAACGATGTAACATTTTTTTATGCTGATAAGCCAGCATTAAATAACGTATCATTTTCTATAGAGGCAGGCCAATCAGTATCAATTGTTGGACCATCTGGCAGTGGCAAGAGCACCATTTTAAAGCTTTTGCTCCGTTTTCACGATCCAAGTGAAGGCAGTATTACTATCGATGGACAGAATATTAAGACAATTGCGCTAAATGATCTAAGATCGCTGTTTGGCTTAGTACCACAAGATCACATGATATTTTCTTGCTCAATAATGGAAAATATACTATATGGTAAACCAGATGCTGAATATGAAGAGGTGAAGCAAGCAGCTATCAGTGCGTATGCAATGGAATTTATTGATAAGCTGCCGGATAAATTTGATACATTTGTAGGAAAAAGAGGACTAAAGCTTTCCGAAGGACAAAAGCAACGTATTATAATAGCAAGAGCAATACTGAAAAATCCTCAGGTTTTAATACTGGATGAAGCAACTTCCGCCCTCGACTATAAAAGTGAAAGCCTAGTGCAAAAAGCACTTAGCAAGTTGATGCAAAACAGAACAACAATTATAATTACGCACAGGCTATCAACCGCACTCAAAACTGACAAGATTATAGTGATTAATTGCGGGAAAGTGGAAGAAGTTGGTACTCATGATTCTCTAATGAATAAAGATGGGCTGTATGCAAAATTGGTGAAGATATAGTAAAAACTGAAGGAAAATTTGAGTCATACTTGTTGGTTGTTATGCTAGATTGATAACTAAAACTATTAAATCTTTAATTGTTTTAACTTATAATAATATCATATTGTCCACCTGCTCCTGCTTGTCCACCTTGTCCGGAACTTAAGCCTGAACCTAAGCCTGAATCTAAAGATGATGATAAATCGATACCATTTGACATAAAAAAGCTTGCAATATCAACCTTGCCAGGAACGGATAAGATTCTCAATTTGAAAACCTCTGATGAAACAGGTATGAGTTCTAAGGAATGTGGGGAAATTATTGCGAGTACTAGAAATGACCTTAGGATTTCAGATGGCAAAATTGTGGGTAAATGTTACGACAATACTGAATGTGATAAATGTGTGGATGCATTGAACTCTAGCATAATCATGGTTCTTGCTACTGATCACAATACACAAGCGGCAGACTCGAATATTTATTTTCTATAAAAGTAATATAATGTGTGTATTGTTAGTACACACATTATTCTATGTTTAATTGTTTGATAAATTTATTTATTGATGGAGTTATTTTATGTTTAAAAGCGCCTATGCTCATCCAATGCCAACTAATACATGTTTTGTAAATGATATGGTAAGAGTTAATTTGTTTACAAAGTTGGATGATTGTAAAGTCAATAAGAGTAAGTTGATTCATGATAAATGTGGTAAAGATCTTAAGTGTAAGATTAATGACAGGACTATGAATGAACTGAAAAAATGTTTTAAGTTTGAGATTGATGATAAGACTAAAAATGAACTGAAAGAAAATATTAAGAATGAACTAGAGAAAAGTATTAAGTTTGAGATTAGTGATAAGACTAAGAATGATCTAAAAGAAAGTATTAAGAATGAACTAGAGAAAAGTCTTAAGTTTGAGATTGATGATAAGACTAAAAATGAACTGATAGAAAATATTAAGAATGAACTAGAAAAAGGTCTTAAGTTTGAGATTAGTGGTAAGACTAAGAATGAGCTAAAAGAAAGTATTAAGAATGAACTGGAGAAAGAGAAAAATGGAGGTACAGGGAATGAAGGTACAGGGAATGCTTATTTTAGTGAAAGCGAAAGTATGGCTTTCCGTCACTATAGTGACAGCAACGACTTAATGTAAACTATAATTTTTCTGGGTTTCAAAAGACCCAGAAAAGGTTGCCTTACACCAAACAAAGAGTAGAGAGAAAATCATAACTTCAACTAGCCCCACTTATTTGCTATACTGCTATAGATTTTATAGCAGTATAGTGAATGAACATTTTCAAGCAGATTTCCTCTCTAATTTCCAGCAAATTAAATGAGTTGAAACAAAGGGGTGTCATAAATACAAGTGCAGAAAATTTTATTGTGGAACCTCCAAGCAATAGAGCACATGGTGATATTTACACAAATGTTGCTATGGTGCTTGCAAAGCATGAAAAAAAGAATCCAATTGAGATTGCAGGGATCTTAGCAAGAGAATTTAAACCTTTTGATGAAGTTGCAGAAGTGGAAATAGCAAGCCCCGGTTTTATCAATATGCACTTAAAAATAGAAGTGTGGCATGGGATTTTAAAACAAATAAATGAGCTAAAAACGGAGTTTGGCACTCTAAATATTGGAAATAATCAGGCTGTCAATGTTGAATTTGTATCTGCAAATCCAACTGGTCCTCTGCATATTGGTCATGCAAGAGGGGCAGTGTTTGGTGATGTTTTAGCAAATTTACTAAAGAAAGTTGGCTATAATGTTACTAAGGAGTACTACATTAATGACGCTGGAGCGCAGATAGATACACTAATAAAGTCAGTATATTTGCGGTATAAGGAAGTTCTGGGAGAGAAAATTAGCATCGAAAAAGGTTTATACCCAGGTGAATATTTAAAACCAATAGGGGAGGCACTAGCTAAAAAATATGGCAAAGAGCTTAGAGAAGAGGAGGATAATCAAATAATTAGAGAGTATACTTTAAGTTCCATTTTAGAGATAATAAAGGAAGACATGAACTTACTTGGAGTAAGTCATGATGTCTTTACTTCAGAGTATGAGCTACGTGGCAAAATCGAAGAGAGTATAAAGATATTATCTGACAAGGGTCTAGTGTATGAAGGGTACCTGGAGAAACCAAAAGGCAAAGAAAGTGAAAATTGGACTTCCAGAAAAGAAATGTTATTTCGCTCTACAAAATTTGGCGATGATGTTGACCGCGCATTGAAGAAAGAGGACGGCAGTTGGACTTATTTTGCCTCAGATATCGCTTACCATTTTGATAAGATATCGCGTGGTTTTAACAATATGATCGTAGAGCTCGGCAGTGACCATGGCGGTTATATTAAAAGGCTTAGAGCAGTTGTCTCTGCGCTCAGTGATGATCAAGCAAAAATAGAGGTAAAACTGCATAATATTGTGAATTTTTTCGAGAATGAAAAACCTGTTAAGATGTCCAAAAGATCAGGAAATTTTCTTACAGCTAGGGATGTAGTGGAAGAGGTTGGCAGGGATATAACTCGTTTTATAATGTTAACACGCAAGAATGATATGGTCTTGGACTTTGATTTTGCTAAAGTTAAAGAACAGTCAAAAGACAACCCTATTTTTTATGTGCAATATGCGCACGCCCGTGCTCATTCGTTAATGCGTAATGCTCCAAAAGAGCTCCCAACAGCAGACCCTTCACTTTTAAAGACAGATGGGGAGCTATTCCTCATAAAAACCTTAGCAAAGTGGCCAGATGTGGTAGAAATATCTGCAAGGCTTTGTGAGCCACATAGAATTACTTTCTACTTACTTGAAGTTGCAGAAGCGTTTCACGTTTTATGGGGATATGGCAAAAGTGATTTAAATATGAGGTTTATACTGGAGAATAACTTAAATCTCACCGCTGCAAGAATGTTTCTCGTCCAAGCCTTAGCACACGTCATTGCTTCTGGACTTTCGATTTTTAATATAGAGCCTTTGAAAGAGATGAGTTAATTTTAATGCGTAATATTAAATGTGATAATAAATTATTGATGTAAGTACAATAAGGCCAAAAATTATACAAGAGGTCTGTTAAAATCACGTATGTCGATTGTCTTGAAGTCAAACAATTGTTCTGTAGAGCTATGTCCTGTAATAATTACTGTACCGTTCTGCTCAGAGCGTATTGAGATTAGGTTCAATACTAATTCACATGTTGTGCTATCAAGATTACAGAAAGGTTCATCTATCAGCCAGATATTTGCATTAGAAATTAAAAGGCGGGCAAGCGCAACTCTTCTTTTCCAGCCTGCAGAAAGTTCACCATATCTAATGTTAAATACAGGTTGCAACTCTAAACAATAAGCAGCTGCCATAACTGATTCTCTAGTGTTCCGTATTCTTGCCCAGAATTCTATGTTTTCACCAATTGTTAAGCTATCTTTACAGGCGTTTTTATGTCCTACGTAAACCATGGAAGATATAAAGGATTTTGGATCATCATATATGTCTTTTCCGTAGTATCTTATATTGCCTGATACTGGCGGTAAGAGTCCAGATAAACTTCTGATTAAGCTGGTTTTGCCGCTACCATTTGGACCAGTGATTAAGATTTTTGATTTTGGCTCAGCTTTAAAATTGAGGTTTTTAAATAATACTTTGTTATTACGAGCACAGGATAGATTTTTACATTCAAGCATGGATTATCTGCCTTTTCCTTTATATTTACCCTTAGTTGAAGACTGAGCTTTTATAAATAGCTCCCAAAATCCTTTCTTATCACCTTCTCTGTGTATCAATTGTGCAAAATGTTTCATTAAACTATTACCCATCATAACCATCTTTGTCCATTTGCCTAACGGTTTTGCTATATCAACTATTTCTAGATCTTCTTTGTAAACTTGCATATTCTTTTGTTTCTCCCTTAGCATTTCCTGTTGTTTCATCAACTCTTTTTGCTTATTTTTTTGATACAATTCATTAAATCTTCTATTTTCTTCCCACTCTTCTTTGAGAACTTTTAGAGGAAATATAATTTTCCTAATATGATTTTTGTATATTTTTCTCAAAAAGAGAGATACTGCAATTATAGCAAGTAATATCGTGCTATATGTAATGATTTGTCCGAACGGCATTTTTATACTCAGCTTATTGGCAAGCGGTATTTACAATTATACCATAACTATAGAAATTTTACAATTTTTTTCTGGATAAAGATAGTAGACTAAAAATTTCTAAAGGACAAAAGCAACGTATTTACGTACAGGCTATCAACTACTACACTCAAAACTGACAAGTGATTAATCATTGGAGAGTAGAGGAATCACGGCTCTCTAATGAATAAAGATGGACTGTGTCAAGCTGGTGAGTAAGGTGGAAATTGAATAATTGTTGGTTATCATGCTAGATCTAAGATATAAGTTATAAAATTTTTAATCATTTTGGCTTATAATAATTTCTGAGTTAACCTGAGATTTCCTGAGCTGTGGTTTCTTTTACCCATGTTGAATTCCTAGCTTTTATACTCTAATTTAATTCCAGTTTTGACTATATAGGAGGTCACAATGTCAAACAATATCTATAGCGATCAAGTTAATAATAGTAATTTATATGCCAACAAACTTTTTTATGGTGAAGAGGGTGAGCAAGTCGAAAATCTAGGAGATCAGGTTGCGGAAAAAGAGGATGATAAATCAGAAGAAGATTTACTTCGTGACTGTAGAGATGAAACTAAGAAGGCAAAAGATAAGTTAATACAGTGTAAAAAAGATGCTGTGGAATCACAAAGAGAAATTACAAAATTAGAAGCAGAAGCTAGTGAATTAAAGTCACAGGTTCAAGAAGAAAGAGAGAAGGTAGAACAAACTAAGAATGAAGCAAAAGCAGAAGTTGATAAGTTAAAATTACAGGTTCAAGAAGAAAGAGAGAAGGTAGAACAAACTAAGAATGAAGCAAAAGCAGAAGTTGATGAGTTAAAATTACAGATTCAAGAAGAGAAAGGGAAGGTAGAACAAACTAAGAATGAAGCTGAGGCAGCAAAAGCAGAAGTTGATGAGTTAAAATTACAGATTCAAGAAGAGAAAGGGAAGGTAGAACAAACTAAGAATGAAGCTGAGGCAGCAAAAGCAGAAGTTGATGAGTTAAAATTACAGATTCAAGAAGAGAAAGGGAAGGTAGAACAAACTAAGAATGAAGCTGAGGCAGCAAAAGCAGAAGTTGATGAGTTAAAATTACAGGTTCAAGAAGAGAAAGGGAAGGTAGAACAAACTAAGAATGAAGCAAAAGCAGAAGTTGATAAGTTAAAATTACAGTTTCAAGAAGAAAGAGAGAAGGTAGAACAAACTAAGAATGAAGCTGAGGCAACAAAAAATGAGTTAATACAGTGTAAAAAAAATGCTGAGAAGATGAAAGAAAACGGTGGACAGGCAATTAATCAGGAAAAATGTGATGATATTAAAGCAGAAGCTGAACAAGCAAAATTAGAAGCTAAACTAGCAAAAGAGGAAATTTTGAGGTACAAAATTGAACAGGAGAAAGAAGAAGTGATGCAGAGTAAGATTGAAGAAGTAAAAGAAGAACTTTTAAAGTGTAAAATTAACATGGCAAAAGCAGAGACTGAGTGGTATAAAAAAGCAGCTGAAGAATGTAAAAATGAGAAAAGAATCGGTAAAGATAAACCTAGTATTAGGGGAGAGGATGAAAATGATAGAGGCAAACATGTTACCAATGAGGACGATCGCACTGATAAAGATAAACCTAGTATTAGGGGAGAGGATGAAAATGATAGAGGCAAACATGTTACCAATGAAGGAGGGAATGAAAGTGGAGAAATTACATCTCGAGAAATAACACCAGATCTTAGCCTGCCAGAAATTTGTGGGCCTAAGGCTACTTTGTATAAATCGAATAATAAGATAGGTTGTCAAGGTTTTAATACATCTGATTTATTAAAAGAACTCTATCCTGAGATGTATAGTAATTCTAAAATTGTGCCATATATAGAAAAGGGATCAGAGGGTGTTTATGGTGCAGTAAATTTTAAATTTGCCTTTACTGATAATATTAGTTCAGCAGCCAACTTTAGTAATACGAAATGTCTTAAATGTATTGATAGTCCACTAGAGTTAGCTTGTCAGGACGAGAAGGTTAAGAGTTTCTGCCAGTTTGGCACTGATTATGATAATAAAGAATTAAACAAGAATTTTTTTTCTAGAGAATCATGTCCTGATCTCATCAAAGACCCCGGTGGAGCAAATATTGTGAAAGCGAAACAAGTTGCACCATTGATAATTGTTAATAACGCAGGGAATATGATAGATAAAGAGGGCAATAATACTCAAGTACACTATAATTCATTAAAGCCTTATCTAAAGCTTAATGGTAAAATCAGGGACTGTGGAAATGATCAAAAGTGTAAAGATTATAATGCAATTATGGAGAAAGTTGCATGGGATAGTGATAAGGAAGTACTATTAAAAACTGCTGTTAATAATACGCAAGAAGCAAATCCTTATTATTATGAAAATGAGGATAATTCTACTTTCGTTGAATTTGGTTCTATATAAGGCTGAATTTGTCTAATTTTTTCTACACTAGACACAATTTAGTCGTATCTGAACAAATACATAATCTATATAAAGAGGACGTAGGTACCATTTGTCCTTTTAAGGCATTTATGTCAATGATATGCGTAATCCATGATTTTAAACATGATGATCCTCCTAAGTAATACAAAAAAACTCAGAAAAATGTATATAGCTATGATAGAAGTTATCTATACCAATATACTTTAACTAGAGATTATAAATTAATGAAGTTGAAAAGTCTGCAGACGAAGATAGATTTCGAGCTCTAGAATATCTTCACTATCAAAATAACAAAGCTGTCAAAATTTGTCAAGTAATTTTTATCGCAACTGTACAAACATTGCACAGGACAAATTTAAAATGCTGTCTGTTCAGACGCATGTGAAACCAGTGCTTCTTTTCATCCCACTTCCATGCGGCTAAACCCTTTTCATAATCTCCTATCTATCATTTCTTAAACCACTCCCCTAAGTTCTCAATTTCTCAAAGAAATCTTTTAATAAAAGAGAACATTTTGTTTCTAATATTCCACCATAAACTTCAGGTATGTGGTTACAGAATTGAAATATTCTAGTGCCGTTTTCAACTCCTCCACCTTTGGGATTGTAAGCCCCGAAGTACAGACGTTTAATTTTTGCAAAAGAGATAGCTTGAGCGCACATCGGGCACGGCTCTAACGTTACGTACATTTCAGCTTCATAAAGCGTGGAAGTTGAAAATGCTTGTCTAATTGTTAACATTTCTGCATGTGCAGTTGGATCATTAGATATATTGTGTGCAGAGGAGATGATATTGTTTCCATTAACTATTACAGCGCCTATTGGCACTTCGCCATCTTTCTGAGCAAGTTTTGCTTGCTCTATGGCAAGTTCCATGTATTGGTACTTAAACATTAGGTGCTTGGGTAAATATAATTTTCTTTTCTTGGCTTTTCTATTTTTTCTAGGTTATAGAATTCACTAAGGACTATTGTCCTTTTTACAAGGCTATCTATTTCTCGCTTTAAATATTTTTTTATTTCTTCTACCGATTTTAGTTCGTTTATAGCTACAACTACTTCTTCCATTATATCCTCTATAATTTGATCCTCCTCTAATTTATATATTATTTGTTCTACATGCCTATTCAATTCCTCGAAGGTCGCAGATCCATATGTAATGCTATCTTTACTATTTCTTAGTAACATTTTTACCTCTCTATTAGAATAGAGTTTATTAAGTTCTATTAAACTCTATTGTCAATAGTTGCCTTAATAAATGATGTAAAGAGAGGATGAGGAGAAAATGGTCTTGATTGAAATTCTGGATGAAATTGCACACCAATAAACCATGAGTGATTTTTTAGCTCCACTGCCTCTATGCATGTTTTATCTTCTGATATACCACTGCATATCATTCCATTCTCTTCTAAGTTATTTTTATAATCTAAATTAACTATATATCTGTGTCTGTGTCTTTCTGAAATAGTGACACTACTATACACATTTGCCATTTTTGAATTTGGATTTACATTACACTTGTATGTTCCAAGTCTCATGGTTCCACCAAGATCAACGTTCTTACCATCAGCGAGCTTGATGATTGGGTGTTTGCAAGTATAAAATTCTTCAGAGTGTACATCTTCAAGCTTAATAACGTTACGAGCAAATTCAATCACTGCAAGCTGCATACCAAGACATATTCCTAAAAAAGGAATGTTATTTACACGGGCATAGTTTATTGCTAATATTTTACCTTCTATTCCATTATCACCAAATCCTCCTGGAACAAGGACTGAATTAGAGCTTTGTAATTTTTCTCTGATAAACTTTGCATCTATAGATTTTCCATTCTCTTCTCTTGAGTTGACCCAATTTATCTTCACTCTAGCTTTATTACTAATTGCACCATGGTTTAATGCTTCAATCAGTGATTTATATGCGTCAGGAAATTCAGTATATTTTCCTACTATGGAAACGATAACTTCTTGTGTTGGATGTTTCATAGAGTGTACTATTTGGTCCCATTCAGGTAAGCTTGGTTTTGGCTTACTTAAGTGAAAGTGATCCAAAATTTGTGCCCCGAGCCCACATTGATTATACAAGGACGGTAACTCGTATATATGGTTTACATCAGGAGCAGGTATTACGTTAGATAAAGAAACATTGCAAAGATTGGCTATCTTTTCTTTTTGATTATCGGAAATTTCTTTTTCACTGCGACATAATATAATATCTGGTTGTAACCCCGCAGAGTTTAACTCTCGAACTGAATGCTGTGTCGGTTTTGTCTTTAATTCTTGTGCTGCAGTGAGATATGGTATTAAAGTTAAGTGAATAAGGATAACTTTTTGCTTTCCTAGTTTATAATTAACTTGGCGTATAGCTTCCAAAAACGGTTGGCTTTCAATATCACCTACGGTTCCGCCTATTTCGCATATTACAAAATCTAAATCTTCTGTACCATTAAAAATGAAAGATTTGATTAAATCTGTCACATGAGGAATGATTTGCACAGTTTTGCCTAGATAATCACCACACCTTTCCTTCTTTAATAATTTATTATATACTTTACCAGTTGTTATATTGTCGTCCTTGGTTGCTTTAATTTTAGTAAAACGCTCGTAATGTCCAAGGTCTAAATCAGTTTCAGCACCATCCTCAGTAACAAATACTTCCCCGTGCTGAGCTGGGCTCATTGTTCCAGGATCAATGTTGAGATATGGGTCAAGCTTTCTGATGCGAACATTGAATCCATGAGCTTGAAGAAGTGCTCCCACACTTGAAGCAACTAAACCCTTACCAAGTGATGAAACAACTCCACCTGTAACAAAGATAAACTTGGTTTCTTTCATTAATTTTCAAATGGAACAGAAGTTGATTGGCCTTCTTGCTTCTTTTCTGATATAATCTTCTCTGCAATTGATTTTTTATGTACATCTTTTGAACATAATCCTGATAGTAACAGTGTATTTATAATGAACAGCCCAGCAACTATAGAAGTTATTCTACTGAGTGGATTTTCAGAAGACTTTACCGGAATTATTGAATTCATTCCCTGTTGTGAATTACTAAAGCCACTTAATGAACTACTTCCAGGTGGCTGCAGGAGCACTAAAATTACCAATACAACAACTAATATTATTTGAAGTACACTAAGTACTGTTACTGACATTATGAATAGAGCTAAAAATAAAGATTTTAGGAGCATAAGGATCATAAGTCAAGAATATCTTTACCCGAGTAACTTGACTACTGGAACCCAAGTATGTATTAAACCTTATTTAAATTATGAGCTATCAAATTTTAAAATACAAAGATTATGAACCAAAAATGGATGAAAGTTCTTTTATCGCAGATGGTGTGCGTATCATAGGTAACGTTGAAATAGGAAGGAATGCGAGTATCTGGTTTAATTGTGTGATCAGAGGAGATGTTGGATCAATCAAAATAGGCGATGGAACGAATATTCAAGATGGCACTGTAATTCATGTAGATAGAAACCCAGGTGGTGATACGATTATTGGTAGTATGGTGACGGTAGGACATTTTTGCGTATTACACGCATGCACGGTGCATGATAAAGCATTTATTGGTATGGGCTCTATCATAATGGATCATGCGATTGTGGAGTCTGGAGCTATGGTAGCTGCTGGCTCACTGGTGACACATGGAAAAGTGATAAAAAGTGGTGAAGTATGGGCTGGCAGGCCAGCACAATTCTTCAAAAAAATGTCAGATGAGGAAATAAAACATATTACACAATCTGCACAAAATTATATCATGCTGATGAAAGAATATAAGGCTATATGCTAGGTTGAGAAATCTTCAGCTCTGATGCACATTCTACGTTAACTACTTCAAAAGCTTCTTCAACTATAGAATGCTTATCAATATAAGCTTCTTCAACTCTAGGAATATGCTGATTAATAAAACTACCTCTGACTAGAATATCCTTTATTGGCCAGTTTGTTTCTGTTGGAGTACCTGATAATTTAGCTGCAAATTTTATCGGTGCTGACGTTAGAAAAAGAGATATAGTATTATTTGAATTAAGATAGAAGTTTACATGATCTTTACAATCTTTTAGATTTATATCTCCCGGAAAATCTGGTATTTGAGATTGTATATTTGCTTTTATGAAGTTCATCCGACCGAATTTTTCAGTAAGTATCCCTACCTCTTTTGGAACTTCTAATGGGATGATAATATCATTGCTAATTCCATTTTCTTCTTGAGAAAAAAGTTCAGTGTATGCTCCTTTTTTACTGTGTTTCTCAAAATACTTAGGAAAATAAATATTGAGATATTCAGAGTGTAATTCTATTCGACTTTTCTGATCATTTTCTAAGATAAACGTATATTTATCACCATTTTGCTTAAGTTCGCATAACTTAAATTTACTAAGGTCAGAGTCTGGAAATGGCTTTTCAATTTCAAAAGCAAGTGTAAGAGTGTGCGTTGTGTGATCAAATTCATTTTTTTCTTGTAGACCATCTTGTAGACTATAGTACTTATTTTTTTCATACTCTTTTCCTTCTATGTTAGCACTCACTTCCTCTTCATCCAAATTTTCAATAGCATCAAAAAATTCTTCTTCATCCAGATCTCTTTCTTTTTCACCTGGCTCTTGTTCTTTCAGAGAATCATACCATACATCCTCTTCATTAACTTTCTCCTCTATTGTATTTTCTACACTTATTTTTCTTGTATGATCATTTCCATTGCTAGCAGTTGTTTGATGATGTGTATCGTTAGTTTGAAAAAAGCTCTTTACTTTTGATATTAAGCTAATCCATGAAAGTCTGACTTGATTAAGTAGCCATTTAAAACTCTTCATTGTTTTACCCCAACCTAATTACTAAAAATTGTAACAGAATAAATTAAATATGTCAATAAGATACACAAATTGTACTAACTGGGAATTAGTGGCAGCACTTAACATCTGTGTAAATTTTGACATAGGCGTTTTCTGCATTTTAACCAAATCAGTAAGGAGAACACCATTGATATTCTCCTTTTAGAAGCAACTTGAATAAAACTGATAAAGTTTGAATTAAAGTGTGATTAGGAAAGTGAGTGATGAGAACTCTTTATTTGGACTTCTTTTGATTCATCTATTTTAGTATTAGGTCTTAGTGCTTCATATGTAGCACCACCAGCTACGAGTGCAGATGCTGTAGCTATGCCAATTATTGCTAATATACTTAGTCTAGTTGTATGTTCAAGTATAGTACTTGCTACCAGCCCAACAGCAAGACCAACACCAATAACAGCAGTGTACAACATTCTAGGATTATTTGAATTAGGCATATAGCTCACTAACTCTCTGCAACACTTTTCTGATTCTTTCTTTATATCCTCGAGCTTATTTAGATCTTCTTCTTCTATTTTAGCATTTAATTCTAGTTTCTTACATAATTCTTGCATTTCTTTTACTTGTTTTTCTAATTTTTTTAAAAAATTTATTATTTTTGTTCCTTGTAATTTTATTATTGTTTCCTTAAGTAGTAACGTTGATATTGGCATTGCTATTTCTTCTATCTCTTTTTCTGTTTTCCTTTCCAATTCCACTACTTTTTCTATTCCTTCGTCTGATATTTCAGTGTCTTTTTTTAGTTCTATTTCAAATTTTCTTTTTTTCAACTCTGATTTTGCTTCTTCTAATGATTCTAATGCATTCCATAGCTTTTCACCAGAATTCTGACTCCGTTTTGGTGACATAGACTGACTGCCTTTGAACTTTTTTGGTGATATGGGCTGATTTTTACCATCTTTAAGCTTTTTTGAGTTTTCACCAGCACTTACTTTAGCCATAATAAACCTCGCATATTAAATAATGCTATTACATAATATCTTTAAAGCTCAAGGTCAAATAGTATCTTTACATAATATAAATCATAAACAGAAAATTTTAGTGTAAATTGCCATATTTACTTTGTGCTACGGTTTGAGATAGAATAACAACTTGCTTCAAATATGGAAAGGCAGTACAACTCTATAATCAAGTTACTGAACTCTCATTTACTCCTCTTTTTTTGTAAAACAATCTACAATTCATTAGAAGATCTTCAGATAGACGTTGATCATTGGTTGTGTTTTTACAATGAGACAAGACCTCATTCTAGTAAATATTGTTATGGCGATGTAGACTTTCCTGAATAGAAAACATATTAGAAAAATATTAGTAGCATTACATAAGAGACTGATATTAGTTTTCAATTTTTCTGTTAGTTAATTCTTGCTTGCTAGGTTAAGTTGTGTCTGGTAACCATAATGGCAAATCTTGTTAATTTGAGGCGTGGATTTTAGCCTCTCTCATCCTTACATTAGTTACATATTCTTTCGCAGAGGGCTAATAATAGCAATGAATTTATTAGTAAAATTCAGTAATTTATAACTGACAATTAGAGCTGTTAATTAGCAACTCACTTTAAATAAGTTACTCAACTGTGACAGATTTAGCTAAATTTCTCGGACAATCTACATCTAGCCCTTTTTTTTCTGCAATAGAATAAGCAAGAAATTGCATAGCAACACTGTAGATAATTGGAGAAACAAAATTGTCAACTTCTGGAAGTTGCACCACATCTATGCAAATTCCCTTTAAGAGCGGTGCTCCTTGCTTATCACTAAAGGCAATTACTTTACCTTTTCTTGCAATAATCTCTTGTATATTGGATAGCGTTTTAAAGAATAAATTATCGTAAGGAATAATTGCGATAACAAGTACAGTAGAGTCTATCAAGGCGATAGAACCGTGCTTCATTTCTCCCGCTGCAATACCAATTGTGTTGATATATGAAAGCTCTTTTATCTTCAATGCACCTTCCATTGCAACTCCATATGAGCTTCCTCTCCCAATTATAATTATATTATTGTGCTCTAATATACTGCCTGATATATGTTGTATTTCCATCACATTCAAAACATGCTCTACATGTTCGGGAATGGAATTAATAGCACCGCTTAGTTCCTTTATCCTCTCTCTACCCAGTATACCTTTTATTTTTCCAAGCTCTACAGCAAAGCATGCTAAAATTGCAAGCTGCGTAGAAAAGGTTTTTGTCGAAGCAACACCAATCTCAGGTCCAGCAAGAGTATGCAATACAATATCTGAGGCTTTTTCTATGCTGCTATTAAATGTATTAATTATGCTAATGATCATTTGTTTCTGCAATCTCGCATAACGTAGTGCTTCCATAGTATCTGCAGTTTCACCAGATTGAGAAATGAATAAGCCAATACTACCTTCTTCGAGCTTGACGCTGCTATACCTAAATTCTGACGAGATTTCTAGATATACCCGAATTTGAGCAATACTTTCCAGCCAACACTTTGCTATTAGTCCAGCAAAATAGGATGAACCGCATCCAACTATAGTAATGTAACCTAGTTCAGAAAATAATTCTTTGTTGATTTCTTTATATTGTTTATAAAATTGATTTATTGTTTTGTTTAATGCATACGGTTGCTCAAAAATTTCTTTTAGCATAAAGCTAGGGTAACCATTTTTACTAATTAGAAAATTTCTTGGACTGCTATTTTCTGTTCTGCGTTTAACTTGTATACCATTATTATATATACTGAATTCGTTAGATTTTATTACTGCAATATCATTATCTTCTAAATGCAATATTTTTTCTACAAATGAATTCAAAGTATTAGTATCAGAAGCAGCAAACACTTTATTACAGTTATATCCTATTGCTAAAGGCAAATTTCTTTTTGCAACAAATAAAGTATCTGGATATTCTGCAAATAATAAAGCCAAAGCAAGTGAACCTTGTAAATTGTTTAGACACTGTAATATAGAATCAATTGGTGATAACCCTTCATCAAGATATGAAGTTAATATGTTTGGTATCACTTCTGTATCAGTATCGGTGTGGAAAGATACTCCCTTTTCCTCCAGATCCTTTTTTAATATATTGTAATTTTCAATTATGCCATTATGAGCAACAACAACATTATTTATATAAATGGGATGAGCATTTTTAAGATTTGGAGCTCCATGTGTAGCCCAACGAGTATGTGCTATACCAACTTTGCTACTAGATATCTTGCTCTCATGAACAACTTCACACAATCTTTCAACTTTACCTTCTGATTTTTTTACTTCTATCTTACCTCTATTATTTATAATTGCTATACCTGAAGAGTCATAACCTCTGTATTCCAATTTTTGCAACGCGGTTAGTAAAGTTGGTATTACTGAATCACCGCTACTTACTATACCTAATATTCCACACACTTCTTAAATTATGAAGCATTTTTGTCTTTTTTACTTTCCTCTAGTTTATTTTTCTTGCCATTCTTTTCAACTTTGCTTTTTTCAATAGATTTAGCTACTGGCTTTTGAATTTCTTTATTTAAGATTTCAGATATAGCAGACTTTAGGATTTTTATTTCAATTTTTGGTGCTATTTCTAGTATTAGTTGTGCATTTACTTCGTCAACTTTGTTTACTTCACCTATTATTCCACTAGAAGTAATAACCGTATCACCACGTTTTATTTGATCTATCATCCTTCTATGTTCTTTTAGTTTTTTGTGATTGGGACGAATAATGAGAAAATAAAATACTACAAATATTAAAATGAGTGGAATAAAGCTAGCAACAGATGCTGATACATTGTTAGTCGCATCTGCCGCAAAAACCTCAGAAATGAACATATTTAATCCCAATTATTAACGATAAAGTTAAATAGATTAAGCAGCAATTACAATATCATGTCAAGTCTCTGAAAGAAATTAATTCAAATTAATAAAAAACTTAAGGAATTTTAAGGTGTTTCTGCTGTAATGGCGGGAGTGATGAGACTTGAACTCACGACCTCATGCGTGACAGGCATGCGCTCTAACCAACTGAGCTACACCCCCCATTGCTTTTTAACGTTTGCAATCTTAAAGCTAATCAACGTGTTGCTACTTGTCAATATTTTTTGTTTGCGCTTTTTTGTCTTTTTTATTACTATGTAAATAACTTAATTTCACACATGGCTTATGCAAGTAGTCCCGTTAGGGTTATGCCATGGAGGATAAACTATTTGGAGGAGTAAATATGACAAATTTGCCTAAAGTCACTATACGTGATTTAGCTGAATCTGGTGTGCATTTTGGCCATAAAGTTAGTCGCTGGAATGCGAAAATGGCCCCATATATATATGGTGTACATCAACAGAATCGTATACACATAATAGACTTACGAAAAACATTACCATTGTTAGAGGCGGCAATGAAAGCTTTATACGATGTTGCATCTCAAGATGGTCGCATTTTATTTGTTGGTACGAAATTTCAAGCTTTAGATATTGTTGCAAGTGAAGCGGTTCGTTGTGGTCAATATTATGTAAATGATCGATGGCTTGGTGGTATGCTTACTAATTGGAACACTGTTTCTTCTTCGATAAAAACTTTGATACAATATGAGAAAATATTAAATGATGAAGATAGTATCTTAACAAAAAAAGAATTAGGAAATATTGAAAAGAAAAGAAAAAAGCTTGATAAAGAATTGGGTGGCATTAGAGAAATGGGAGCAGTTCCTGATATTTTATTCATTATTGATACTAACAAAGAGCATATAGCGGTTAAAGAGGCTAAAAAACTGGGTATTCCTGTAGTTGGAGTACTTGATACCAATTCTGACCCAGATGATATTGCCTATCCTATATCAGGAAATGATGATTCAAGAAAATCAATAGAGCTCTACTGTAAATTAGCTGCTGATTCTATATTAGCTGGAATAGAGTCTAGTTTGACAAGGTCTAGAGTTAAGGATGATGAGCTTATTCAAGAAAAAGAAGGGGGTATTGTGCAAACTAAAAAGAAGCGTATGAAGGATGAAACAGAAAGGGAGGTAATAGTAAGTAAATGAAGATGGATTCAAGTAGTATAAGGGAATTACGCGATAGAACAGGGCTTGGCTTAAGCGATTGTAAGAAAGCGTTAGAAGAGTGTGATGGTGATATTAAGAAAGCCGTTGATAGGTTACGTACAATAGGATTTGCTAAAGCTGACAAAAAGTCTGATAGAGTAGCTTCAGATGGGCTTATTGCTATGTGCTTGGCTAAAAATTATGGTGTATTGGTTAAAGTCAATTGTGAAACTGATTTTGTTGCTAGAAATGAGAAGTTCATAGCATTAGTTTCAAATTTAGCATCAATTGCTTGTCAAGAACGTTGTACTAGTCTTGATGAGTTAAAAAATGCCAAATATGAAGATGTTGGTACAGTACAGGAAGCTATTATGAGTGGTACATCGGTTCTTGGTGAGAAGTTAGAGTTAAGCAATCTTTGCTACCTAGAGACTAAGGATGGGATTATTGCTGGCTATGTACATGGTGATATGCATGGCTTAGGTAAGATTGGTGCTTTAGTAGCATTGCAATCATCTGGTGATAAACAAGAGATTGGAAAGCAAATAGCTATGCATGTAGTTGCTATGAAACCTGAAGCTTTATCTATAGATGATTTAGATCAAGAAAAATTAAACAATGAGCGTTCTATAATTGAGGAGCAAGTAAAGAGCTTAAATAAACCTGAAGAGGTAGCGAAAAAAATAGTAGAGGGACGAATGGCTAAATACTATGAAGAAGTTGTTCTACTAGAGCAGAAGTTTATAAAAGATGATAAAATGAAGATTGCTGATTTTATAGAATCAAGTGCTGTTAAATTAGCTAATTATAAGTTACTTACTTTGGATGGTGCAAATAAGTAACAAAACTTCAGAAGTAAAGTACCCCAGAGTGTTATTCAAAATCTCTGGGGAGGCTTTGATGGGATCAAAGCTATTTGGCCATGATATGGAAGTTATAGATAAACTATCCAAAGACATAGTTGAAGTTTGTAATCTCGGAGTTCAAGTTTGTATTGTTGTTGGTGGTGGGAATATTTTTCGTGGTGCATCAGCATCTTTAAGTGGCTGTGAAAGAGCAAGCAGTGATTATATTGGAATGCTTGGTACTGTCATTAATGCTTTAATTTTGCAAAATTTTTTAGAAAAAAGCTCTATAGTCTCTAGGGTGTTGTCTGCTATACCTATGACTACTATATGTGAACCTTATATAAGAAGGAAGGCTATTCATCATTTAGAGAAAGGTAGAGTAGTCATTTTTGCAGCAGGCACAGGTAACCCATTTTTTACTACGGATACAGCTGCAGCTTTACGTGCTGTTGAAATGAATTGTGATGTTATTTTAAAAGGTACTCAAGTAAGTGGTGTATATTCTGCCGATCCAAAAAAAAATGAGAATGCTGTGATGTATGATAGGCTTTCTTATACAGATCTGCTAACTCGTGATTTAAAAGTTATGGATGCATCAGCAATTTCACTTGCTCGTGAGAATTCTATCCCAATTGTAGTTTTTTCTTTAAAAAGAGAAAAAATGGTTGATATTATTAAGGGTCAAGGCACTTATACTATAGTTTCAGATTGTAAACATTAGGTAATTTATGTTAAACGAAATAAAAGCTAAAACAAAAGAAAGAATGCTAAAAACTATTCAGTCTTTTCACGATGATATGAAAGGTGTACGTACTGGTAGAGCTAACGCATCATTACTTGATGGTATAGTTGTAAATATCTATGGTGGACATCAAAAACTGAACCAAGTTGCAGGAGTTTCAGCTATAGATAACAAAACTCTATCAGTTAAAGTTTGGGATGCTACTGCTATCGGTGAAGTAAAAAATGCGATAATCAATGCTAACCTGAATTTAAATCCTGTTGTTGAAGGAAATACTATACGTATAGTTCTTCCAGACTTAACACAAGAAACTCGTGAAAAATTAGTGAAACTATTGCATCAATTTTCTGAAAATGCACGAGTTGCAATTAGAAATATACGCAGAGATGTTATGGAAGAAATAGAGGAAATGAAGAAAAATAAGGAAATCTCAGAAGATGATTTTCATGTTGCCAAAAAGGAAATACAAAACATTACTGATGATAATGTAAAAAAAGTCGATGATGACTTATCTATTAAAGAAAAGGATATATTGCATCATTAAGTTAATATGAAAGAATTTTTCAGTATTGAAAAACATAAGAGGATTCGATATAGATACAGTTGTATGAATGCTGTGATTCAGATCTCATCATTACGCACACATTTGATCGTTATACCTTTTGAAATCTAGAAAAAAAGCTTTTCAGTTTGATTTTTTATTACGATAATTAAGTTTACACTCTTGAGCGAAAACGATGCTGAAACGCCTTTTCCTTATTTTTGCATTTGTATTACTCATCCCACTGTCAAATGTTGATGCCAGAAGATATATCAGAATTGTTGGATCTTCAACTGTTTTTCCTTTTATCTCATTTATATCTGAAGAATTCAGCCGTATATTTTCCTTTAAAACTCCAGTTGTAGAATCGATAGGAAGTGGATCAGGGTTCAAAATGTTTTGTTCAGGAATAGGGGAAGGCACACCAGATATCACTACTTCATCTCGCCCTATGAAGGAAGTAGAGAGAGAATTATGTAAAAGAAATAAAGTGAATGAAGTAATAGAGATAATAATTGGCTATGATGGAATTGTTATTGCAAATTCAAATCAAAGCCATAGATTTGATTTTACAAAAAATGACCTGTTTGAAACTTTATCTTCATATTCTGAAGACAATGATAGATTAGTAAAGAATAACAAGAAATTTTGGTCTGATGTAAATCAAGCTCTACCAAAAACAGAAATTAAAATCTATGGCCCACATCAAAATACAGGTACACATGAAACTTTGATTAATTTTATTATGCTTGATCAATATTCATGTATGAACTCAAGGATTTTCAAAGAGAATTATCAAGACCAAGAAAAAAGAAAGAAAGCATGTAGTAATATCAGAGATGATGGAAGATATATAGAAGTTGGAATTAATGAAAACATAATAATACAAAAATTGAAGAGCAATAAAAATGCTTTAGGAATATTTAGCTTCAGCTTTTTAGCGAAAAACCAAGATGAGATTCAAGGAAGCACAATCGCAGGAATTGAGCCAACTTATAAAAATATATCATCGGGGGAGTATATGTTAGCAAGGCCTTTATATCTTTATATAAAGAAAGAACACTTAGATACTGTTGATGGATTAAGGGAATTCATTAGAGAAGTTGTAGACTCTATTAGTACTGAAGGTGGATATTTATCTAGGCTTGGCTTAATTCCACTTTCAAGCGAAAATATAAAAAAAGTCTTGGAAAAGGTTCGTGATATAATATGATGACTTTGATATTTTTTTATTCTGGATACTAGGTTAAAAATAGAACGTTTAAATTTCTTGTTTTTATTGTTATCATACTTAGATTTCCTAAGAACTTATTTACTACAAAATACAACAAGTTCTATTTATTTGAGAAAGTTGTGCGTCTTGTAGAACAGATTTTGTTGTAGGTTTCTCTGTAGCTATTTCAAGGTTTTCTTCTATGGTTTTTTGTTCTCTGTAATCTTTAACTTCTTGAATGAAATCTTCAAGCCACTTCTCACTACCTATCTTGGCATGTCGTTGTTGCTCACCTTTAAGAAGTTTTATTACAGCTGCATCTTGATTTTCAGGCACTCTTTGATATTTAAGCCACAAGTCACGAATATCAGGAGGAGCTTTTTTCAAATGAGCTTCAAAGGTTGCTTTTGTGTCTTTTGTACTTTCTTCTTGTTGATCTTGATGGAATTTAAACCAGAAATTGCGAATATCAGGAGAAGCTTTATCCCAAAGAAGTTTAGTAATTTCTTTTATATTTCTCAGATCTTCTTGTTTCAATCTTTTACCATCACCTATATATCGTTTATTAAGACCAACTTGCAGAGGATAAAGTAAAAGGGTAGTTTTGCTCTGTGAATGTATAGGTCTATTTAAAATCATTGCTAGATTTGTATCACAATCTTCTAATACTGCTTTAACTTTTTTAACATCTAAATAATCTATTGCTTGACGTAATTTGTGGTGAAGATCACTTGTTCTCTTTAAGTTTTTCACTTTTTGCATATGCGAATCATCATTTCCTTTCGCTTCTTGCATAGCTATATCACACGAAATACTCTCAATTTTTTGCTCCATTTTCTGTATACATTGATTAATTTCCTTTTGATTTTTTTTGAATATAATCAACTGTGAAGTGGTACAAGGGTTAGGTAGATCGTCTTTAAACTCTTTTTGTATATTACTAGGTAATTCGCTTTTCAAAACTTCTTGTATATTGCTATCGTAATTATTTTTTATATTCTCAAAGTTGCCTTGTATAGCTTCACTAATTAATGAATCTCGAATGTTTTTTTGTCTGTCAGTTAATAACATACCTTACCTCTATCTCTTATGGCAAATTTAGCGCTATAATTATACGTATTTATAATCAAGTCAAGAGAAAAAATTAGCAAAGCGGTTGAAGTTTTAATAACATATAGCTTTCACAGTACTGTCTATGGAAAGTCTGCAAGTTTTACGTTCAATTGCGTTTATTGTGGGAATTTTTCTATTGTTGTTTGGCGTAGCAATGCTTATTCCTGCTATTACTAATAATTATCTAGGTTACGAATGGAAAAATTTTCTGGTTGGATTTATAGTTACCTGCACATTTAGTGCGATTTTTATTTTACTGGGTAAACTAAATAGGGTACATGGAATGCCGGCAATTTTTGCGATTACCAGTTGTACCTGGATTGCATTATCTCTATTTGCAGCTATTCCATTTTATCTTGATAGTTTAAGCTACATTGATGCACTGTTTGAAGCAGTATCTGGGATTACAACCACAGGAGCAACTGTTCTAAGTTACATCGAGCAACAATCTCCGGGGATACTACTGTGGAGAGCAATGCTGCACGGTATAGGTGGTTTTGGAGTAATTACAGTAGGAATTGCAATTTTTCCCATATTTAAGGTTTTGAGCTTAAATAATTTACTCTATTCTGAGTACTCAGATGCTCTTAAAAGAAAGTTACCACATACGCGAAGCGTAGTAATACATATTGCAGAAATATATTACTGCCTAATTTTATTGTGCATATTTTCCTACTATCTAGCTGGCATGCCATTATTTGACGCAGTATGTCACGGAATGTCCGCTGTATCAACTGGTGGATTTGCTAACTATAACGATTCTATAGGCTACTACAATAACCCTATATTGGAGGTCATAACAATTATCTTTATGATTTTAGGCTCTTTACCTTTTCTGAGCTATTTAAAAATTATAATACGATTAGACGTTTGTTATGATGAACAGGTCTCTTACTTTATTAAGATAGTTGTTATCTCATCTTTGCTTGCTTGTTTTTGGTTATATAAAAATTTTGACTTAGGAGTATTTTTATCATTTAGGTACAGCACATTCACCATTACCTCCTTTATCACATCAACTGGCTATGTAATGTGCAACTACTTGAATTGGAGCTTTATTTCAGTCTTAGCTTTCTTTTTAGCCTTTATTGGTGGATGTGGTGGTTCTGCTAGTGGTGGAATCAAAATCTTCCGTTTAGTCATTTTTCTAAAATCTATAAGGAATTACTTTAGCTCTTTATTAAATCCAAGTGAAAGCGATAGAGTAAAACTCAATGGTAAAATACTGGAAAATGATGAAGTCCAATCTGTCTTTACGTTTTTTGCAATTTACATGTTAACGTTCGCTATATCATCAATAGTGATGTCTTGCTTGAGCAATGCGGACTTTATAACTAGCATCAGCTCTGTTTCTGCAATGCTTACAAATTCTGGCCCAGGATTTAGTAACCTAATAGGTCCTTCAGGTAATTATTCCTCTTTTAGTGGTGGAGTAAAGCTATTTCTATCGTTTTTGATGCTGCTTGGCAGGCTTGAAATATTGCCAATTTATTTTTGTATAGGTAGTTTATACTGGAAACTTTGCCATTCCAGAGTGTAACGCTAATTCAGGTTTACATTTAAATTCTATTACATATTATTATAAGTATTACAAAACTTTAAAGGACAATTATGGCAGTTATGCCAGATAAATGGATAAGGGAAAAGGCTGAAAACTCTAGAATGATAGAACCTTTTGTGAATCATAAAAGCAGTAAGGGTGTTGTATCTTTCGGATTATCGTCTTATGGATATGATGCGAGAGTAGATAATAAGTTTAAGGTTTTTACTAATGTTAATTCAGCTATTGTAGACCCCAAGAATTTTTCTGAGAATAGTTTCATAGATAAGGAAACAGATGTATGTATAATTCCACCAAATAGTTTTGTGCTTGCCAGCACAGTGGAGTATTTTCGTATACCAAGGAATGTACTAGTAATTTGTGTTGGCAAATCAACTTATGCAAGATGTGGTATCATAGTGAACGTCACACCTTTAGAACCTGGATGGGAAGGTCACGTCACACTTGAATTCTCTAACACTACTCCACTTCCTGCAAAAATTTACGCTAATGAAGGAGCATGCCAATTTGTGTTTTTAAGCGGCGAAAGTGAGTGTGAGAAGTCATATGATGATATGAAAGGAAAATATATGAATCAACATGGTATCACTTTGCCGTTAGTTAAGTGATTACTTTATAAAGCAAGATATTGTTGGTTTATATTGAAGATTACCAAAATGCTCTTTTATTAGTTCATCACATCTTTTATCGCCTAAAACTGCACGTGCAGAGTGATTTTTAAATGATTCTATAAAGCTAATAAAGAAATTTGTAGAAGGATTACTTAAAGCTTCTGCAACTTCTTTTTTTTCTTTATCATTGGAAAGCCGATTAAATAATTCTTCACCTTTTTTTTGTAGATCATTTTCAAACTCTTGTTTTACAGTAGCCTTATCCGCTCTTTGCAAGAAGAAAAATTCTTCAAAAGTGTACAAGGAAGAGACAATACTGTTAAAGGTACCAGTAAAACATGCACTGCCAACAAGTACTCCATATTCTGTTTGCGATTCTACTAAATGTTTAACCAGTTGATATTTTCTCTGTGATATGCGGGTATTAATATCTATATTATCATCAGCACTTTTTTTATTTTCATCTTTACAAGCTTTCCAAACCAAATTTAAAACTTGCTTCAATGTTAATCCGCTTCCACTATGTGTATCAGGGTTGTTTTTTATACGCTCCAAGCACTTAAGTGCATGTTTTTTCTCATCTTCTGTGAGTTGATCTTTATCCACAGCTTTTTGTGTACCATTTGCTATACACTCTAACTGATCAATAAATCCTTTTATTTCCTCTATAAACTTATCATCAACATCAGGCTCGCCATAGTTTTCTTTTAGCTTTTGAACGTTAATATTAATTGCATCATTTACATTAGTATCATGCGTTGTTTGTGGGACACGCACTGCCTCCATAAATGCTTCAGTTCTTTGCTCTAACCATTCTGGTAATTTGCCTCCTGCAAGAAGATATAGCTTACCCAATGCTTGAGCAACTAGAATTAACGCTATGACAAAAACAATAAATGCTATGAGTAATACTACAGCTAAACCAATGACTAGCCATCTCACAGGGGCTAGTAAAATATCTCTTGCCTTTTTAAATTTCGATATTCTTTGTATGTTACCTGGTGTATTTACTGCTACTGGCATAATTAATTTTAAATACTCTTACTACCATTAATATACTATATTTCTCTTATTTTGTCAACTCACATTTCTACTTCTCTACTTTTTCTCGGTAAGGTCAGTAATCGATAACAACAAATAGTCCTAATTTTAATTTGTTTTAAGTTTAAAGTCTTTCGTTAGGTTTGCAGAATACATTTCCTTATTATCTTGGTTATAGAAAGTAAATTTGTGATCGTCTAAACCTAATATTGCAAAGCCAAAGCCGAAAAAGTTTCTAACTTCGTGTGCTAAGTAATTTCTACTATTTGGATAGTTAAATTCTACGTTTTGATAAACAGGTTCTTGATCTTGAGCGTGTAATAATGCACCGCCGTTTCCAACTATAATCTGATCTGGAACATTATCCATTAATAAAATCTGGGCTATATGAATGTGGCCAGAAACTATGGTAGTAACATTGCTTGGAAATTTATCTCCAAAAGCTTCAATTTGTGTAAGATTACCATGGCTTTTTAATGTCAAAAATTCTTTTTTTGGAGATCTCCAAAGTGGTTTATGAGTCAAAAACCACGTGGGCTTATCTTGTATCAATTTATCAAACTGCCTCTCAAAAGCATCAACTGTGCTTTGGGTTGTAAAAATTTCCTCACCGGATGAAGAGTCGAAGATAAAAAACTTCATCGGCCCAGCATCTAAGAACCAACTGGAAATAAGATCTTCACATTTTTGAGGGGAAAAGGGGTATGAATCTAAATATCTGAACCATCCTTCATAAGCTCTATTACAACTCTCATGATTTCCACGAACAAAAAGAAAAGGAGATTGTGTTAAAATATCTTTTGCAGGCTCAAACCAATCAGCGTACCAAGCTTCTTTGCTATATCCATAAATATCGCCGCACTTTTTTGTGTTTCTACATTTTGTTTGTCTATAATGATAATCACCAACATGGATAATTAAATCTGGTTTATGAAAAGCGATTGAATCTAAATTTTTTTTCAAAGGCCAGCTATCTACAGAATTACATTCTTGCTGAAATAACATATTTATTCTACATCCTGTATCGCCAATGAAGGCAATTTTGCTGATCTTTTCCGCTAATACGGGAACTTTTATATTGTCAATACTAATGTTTTGAGCATTTGTTTCTACTATCAGTTCACAAACTGTTTCGGTATTGTTAATTGAGCTGCGACTTAGCATTTCTACTGCCTTATTATCGACATAAGCAACGGGACACATGTTATTGTCTATAATCGCACGTATGCTTAATTTATTTTCTGGAATGATTTGAGACCATGTGTACAATATTTGTGCATGAGTGGTGTAAAAGCTAATTGTAAGAGATAGAATTAAAAAAATGAAGATATTAGCTATTTTCATTTGTATAAAGACCTAAATTAAGAATTAGTAGTAAGATTATCTTAAATGATTAAAGTTTGTAACCATAAAATTCATAGTTAAATTATACAGGCATTTCCTAAATTATCCTAGTATCAGATTGACACTTTAGATGAAAAACCCTAAAATGATTAAGTAATTTAAAGTAATTATATAGAAACTAGAATAAAGTGCGGTCGTGGTGGAATTGGTAGACACGCAGCGTTGAGGTCGCTGTGGCTCACAAAGCCTTGGAAGTTCAAGTCTTCTCGACCGCACCAAGTTGTTTGGTGTAGGTGAAATGTTTATAGGAAATCAAAGTAGAAATAAAGTAGAAAGGGCCATCAGTGAAGTCAGGCGTGGTCTTCCAATTTTAATATATGATGATGAAAATAACTATCTATTGCTTGCTGCTGCTGAAACTTTAGAAAAAAATTTATTTAGTCAATATAAGCTTATATCAGGTAATGTGTATGTTACTTTGACTGCAAGTAAGGTAAAATACATATGTCAGAGTAAAGAACATAGTAGCAAACGTCTGTTGATAAGCAATTTTGATGAACTGCTCCATTTAATAAACTGTTCAAAGGAAGATTGGATAAAAGAGTTGCAATGCTCAAAGACAATAGATGCGTATGCTGTTGCCTTGCTTAAGTTCTCAGAATTATTGCCATACGCGTTAGTGGCTGATATGACTTTTGAGAATAAACATGAAATGCGAAATTGGTGTGAAGAAAATGACATTATTGCACTAAATACGTTACTTGTGAATGATTTTCAACAAAATCATAGTGTGTATGAAGTGTGCAAAACATCATTATTTTTAAAGCAGACTCAAGAAGTAGATATCATATCTTATAGAACCAAAAGTGGCGGAAGAGAACATTATGCAATTATCATTGGCAATCCAGATAAAGATAATGAGCCATTAGTGAGAATTCATTCTGCATGCTATACAGGAGACTTATTAGACAGCTTATCATGTGATTGCAGAAGCCAGTTACATCAAGCGATTCAAATAATGACCGACTTTGGGAATGGCATTATATTATACTTGATGCAAGATGGGAGAGGCATTGGTTTAACTAATAAGTTAAGAGCATACAGTATGCAAAGAAAATATAATCTTGATACTGTTGATGCAAATAGAGTATTGGGTTTTGAAGATGATGAAAGGAGCTTTGCTGTTGCAGCTAAAATACTTAAGAAATTGAACATTAACAAAATACAATTACTTACAAACAATGGTAGAAAGTTATCAGAGTTGAAAAATAACGGTATAGAAGTTACAAAGTGTGTACCACTTATTATGGAACGCAATGAATATAATCATTCATATATGGAAACAAAATTTGGCAAGTTAGGCCATGGATTAAGGGTTTATTAGCTTTTTTGTTATAACTACTTTGTTAGCTTGCTATGTTAATTAATATAAGTTAAGATTTTTAAGAATATTGAGATGCTGAAATTTTTAAAACAAGAAAAAAGTAATGAGTCATTGGATAAGGATATAAATTGGAATTCAAGTCGCTATAGCACAGTTGTTGCTCAGAGAAATACTTTACTTTTATTTACATTAATATTACTAGTTGCAATTTCTATAAGCATATTAGCTATATTTAAAATTAGCACAAGTAGCACTATTGAGCCATTCGTTATAGAAATTGACAAAAAGTCAGGAATAGTGCAATTGGTTGATCCTGTTACAGTAAAACAATATTCTGCAAATGAAACGCTGAACGATTATTTTATTTCAGAGTATATAAAAGCAAGGGAGGTTTTTGACCCATATAATTATAATTATAATTATTATACAAAAGTAAGGTTGTTTTCTTCGCCTAGTGTATATAGTGAATTTAGCAATTATATAAAATCGCAGAATATGAATGACCTTTTTAATTTATATTCAGATGCTAAAGGTGAGTTGAAAATTCGTTCAATTCAAAAATTAGGTAATGATGCTCTTCAAGTGAGATTTTCTATAGAATTTACACGAAAAGATGGAAATTACTCAAGGAAAAATAAGATAGTTGTGATGTCGTATAAATATGCATCGCTTGAAATGAATGATCAGCAAAGATATATTAACCCGTTAGGGTTTCAAGTTATTTCATATAGAGTAGATGATGAATATGTGTAGGATATTGTTAGTTTTAGCTTTACTAATAAGTGGCAACTTAAATGCATCTATTAATAATAAACCTATTTCTGTAGATAGTAGAATAAAGACTTTTGTATATAGCCCTAATGAGGTGTTTACAGTAATTTTTAGTCAAGGTTACTATTCTTATATTGAGTTTGCAGAAGGGGAAAAAGTCAAAAATATTGCTGTTGGTGATGCATCAAGTTGGAAAATTAATCCTTATGATAATAAACTGCTTGTCATGCCATTTGAAGTCAGTAGTCGCACTAACATGATTATTACGACAACTAAAAAGAGAAATTACATTTTTGATCTAATTTCAAGACCAAATTACGATAAATACCCAGATGCTGATGCTAAAAAAGTGGATCATGATTATTCCGTTGAAAAGGATATATCTTACGTAATACGTTTTTATTATCCTCAAGAAGAAGATGAATTTGATGTTGATTTAGATGAGGTTTCTTTACCTACTCAAATGCAATACATTACAGAAAAGCCAGAAAAAATAATACAAGAAAATAATACGAGGTACAACTATACATATATTGATGAAGGTGGTAACGTAGATATAGTTCCAATTGAGTTATTCGATGATGGTTATTTAACCTATTTAAAGTTTAGAAATAGTAATAAAATTCCTCAGATTTTTATAGAAGGCGAATCCTGTAAAAGGCTGTTATTTGATGATTATGTTGTAATAAAAGGAGTACATAAAAAGCTATTAATGCGTTATGAAGGTAGTGAAGTTGAAGTTATAAATAGGTCACTTTAGTTGTGGTACATATAATATGAGTAAAGAAAGGCATAATAGTGTAGAAGATGAATCAGAGATAGAAAGCAAGGTAGTAACAGTTGGCTCTAATCAAGGTTATAAGGCATTGATGATAGTTATGGTAGCGCTCTTAGTTGGTGGAGTGTACTATCTTTATTTTAGTCCTTCTAATAAAGAGGGTCCAGAGATTGTTAAAAAAGAGGGAACAAAGCAAAACATTCAAGAATTGAAAGGAAAGTTAGAACAAGTTCCAGATAATGTAGTAGTTTCCGAGAGGATAGCAACTGATCTCTTGCCACCCTTACCTCCTCTTCCTATCCCACAAGTCATACCAGAAGTAAAACAAATCAAAAAAGAGGAAGTGACAAAAAAAGAAGAGCAACTAAAAGAAATTCCCTTGTCAAATATACCTGTTTTACCAAAGCAAAATTTTCCTTCTGGTAATGTTATTAGCAATTTGCCTACTTCATTTCCTACAATAGGGGGTGGCGGTTATCCTAGAGACAGACGTAGTGCACAAATGTTAGCAATTTCAGGTAGTAGTGGGGAAGGTAAAGCTACAGATGCTGTTTTATCCAATACCTCAGCACAGTCGAGCAAAGCTACCAAAGCTGGAAAGCTTGGTTTAATGATTATTCAAGGTAAAGTTATTGACGCTATTCTTGAAACTGCAATAAGTTCTGACTTACAAGGAATGCTCCGTGCTGTTGTTAGTAGAGACGTTTATGCAGAAACTGGTGATACAATTTTAATACCAAAAGGTTCAAGGTTAATAGGTGGTTATTCATTCGACTCAAATGTTGCAAAAGCCCGCGTGAACATAAATTGGAATAGGATCATTCTTCCTCATGGTATAGATGTTGCTATTGCATCATCTGGTACCGATGAGCTTGGAAGGGCAGGGATAGCTGGAATAGTTGATAATAAAATAGCAAGTGCATTATTCTCTTCAGTGGCACTTGCTGGTGTTTCGATTGGTTCAGCTGTTGTAGGACAAAAAGCCTCTAATCTTATCGATGCGCTAACTGCCATGGATGCAGTGAAGTCTATTACTGCAACTGAAATAGATATTTCTTCTCTCAAAGGGGCTATTGTTGAGGGATTGGAGGATTCTATAAAAACTGAAGTTGGGAAGGTAGGAGACGAAAAATGGAAATTGGGTATTAGGGCTATTGAAAAAATTCGAAATGCTAAAAGTGATCAGGATTTGCTGAGAATAATAAAGGAAGAAATAGTAAGTGTGATAAAAAGTTCTGGAGCTAGTGGAGTTGATACAATTACTAGTGACAATATCGGTATAACTTTAGACGATGTACGTCAACTGTTGAGGCAAACTCAGAAAAGAAGCAAATCTGTTTATGATGAAGCAATTGGGAAGTCAATCAATGATTTTTCCAAAGACATGCGAGATATAGTTGATAGGAGTGTAGATAAAAAGCCAACTATTTATGTTAATCAAGGAACTGCATTGAAAGTATTTGTTAACCAAGATATAGTATTTCCTCCACAGTCAATATTAAATAACTGAAATGAACTATGCTGCACTTGATACATACTTGGAGCCATTACAAGGGATATTTCAAGAGGAAGGTGTAAATGAAATATCAATAAATAAACCGAAGGAAGTATGGATTGAAAATCGCGGTGAAATAAGATGCGAAAAGTTAGAAATATTTGATCTTAATCATTTAAAATCTCTTAGCAGGTTGATTGCTCAAGCTACAGAACAAAAACTGAGCGAAGAGACACCGCTGCTTTCAGCTACATTACCAAATGGTTATCGTATACAGATAGTGTTTCCTCCAGCATGTGAGCCTGATAAAGTAGTCATTTCAATTCGTAAACCTTCTTCTATGCAATTGGCATTGGATGATTATGAAAAAATGGGGGCTTTTTCTAACACTGTTATAGGAGTGACCGATAATCCAGTAGATCGTCACCTAGATTTGCTACTGAAACAAAAAAAAATAAAAGAGTTTTTAGAATATGCTGTAATAAGTAAGAAAAATATCATAATTAGTGGTGGAACTTCCACTGGTAAAACCACTTTTACTAATGCTACTTTGCGTGCTATTCCATCTGAAGAAAGAATTATTACTGTTGAAGATGCAAGAGAGATAGTTTTGAATGATCATCCCAATAAAGTCCATTTAATTGCTTCTAAAGGAGGGCAAGGCAGGGCAAAAGTGACCACTCAAGATTTGATAGAGGCATGTTTACGTTTAAGACCAGATAGAATAATAGTTGGTGAGCTGCGTGGAGCAGAAGCTTTTAGTTTTCTTAGAGCAATAAACACTGGCCACCCAGGGTCAATATCAACTCTTCATGCGGATAGTCCGGCAATGGCTCTTGAGCAAATAAAACTTATGGTTATGCAAGCAAATCTTGGAATTCCCCCAGATCAGATCATACCATACATTAGAAATGTAATTGATATTGTTATTCAGCTAAAAAGAACCAGTGGAGGCAAAAGAAGCATTTCTGAGATATTATTTACTAGATCTTCAAATGAAAATACTTAAATTTATACGTAAGTTAAGAAAAAGTAGTTTATGAGTAATGGAAATCACCTACGCAATATTCTCATAGGAGGTGTAGTATCTTTTAGCATATTTGAATTTTGCTTCTATTTGTCTGGTATATTATTCTACCTGTTTGTTGACGGTCCAGATGGTGTAGATTTTAGAGCAATTAATCCTAGCTTGACACCTTTTCCTCAAGCTCTCTGGCCGACAATTTTTGATCATATACAATATTGTTGGCATCATCCAGAGCTATATAGCTTTGAGCTCAAAATTAAATTAGTTGTATCTTCTCTACTGCCTCAAATTGTTTTGATGATTATTTTGTGGAATGTGAGAGAAAGACTAATTGAGTGGCGGCCATTTAAAAAGAAAGAATCACTTCATGGAGATTCACAGTGGGCATCAGAGAAAGACATACGAAAAGCGGGATTAAGAAGCAAAAAAGGTCTATTGCTTGGTAAAGATAAGAGAGGATATTTTATTGCTGATGGGTTTCAGCATGCATTGCTCTTTGCACCTACAGGCTCTGGTAAAGGTGTTGGTTTTGTAATTCCTAATTTGTTATTTTGGAATGATTCGGTAATTGTGCATGATATAAAATTAGAAAACTATGAAATAACAAGTGGTTGGCGAGAGCGACAAGGACAAAAAGTATATGTATGGAACCCAGCGCAGCCAGATGGGGTAAGCCATTGTTATAATCCACTGGAATGGATTAGTGAAAAACCTGGACAGATGGTTGACGATGTGCAAAAAATAGCTAACCTAATCATGCCTGAACAAGATTTTTGGCAAAACGAAGCAAGAAGCTTATTTGTTGGGGTGGTACTATATTTACTTGCTGCACCAGAGAAAGTTAAATCTTTTGGTGAGGTTGTGCGTACGATGCGTAGCGATGACGTAGTTTACAATCTTGCTGTAGTTTTGGACACAATGGGTAAAATAATACATCCGGTAGCGTATATGAACATTGCAGCTTTTTTGCAAAAGGCTGACAAAGAAAGATCAGGTGTTGTGTCAACTATGAACTCGTCGCTTGAATTGTGGGCAAACCCATTGATCGATACTGCAACTGCATCAAGTGATTTTAATATTTTGGATTTTAAAAAGAAGAAAACTACAGTTTATGTTGGTTTAACTCCTGATAACTTAACTAGGCTCAGGCCTTTAATGCAGGTTTTTTACCAACAGGCAACTGAGTTTTTATGTAGAAAATTGCCATCGGATGACGAGCCTTACGGCGTATTATTTTTAATGGATGAGTTTCCAACACTTGGAAAAATGGAGCAATTTCAAACGGGCATCGCATACTTTCGTGGCTATCGAGTAAGGTTATTTTTAATTGTTCAAGATACTGAACAGCTTAAAGGAATATATGAAGAAGCAGGAATGAACTCCTTTTTATCAAACTCAACCTATAGAATAACTTTTGCAGCCAATAATATTGAAACGGCTAATTTGATATCTCAGCTTATAGGAAACAAAACTGTACAACAAGAATCATTAAACAAACCTAAATTTTTAGACTTGAATCCTGCATCAAGATCATTGCATATCTCTGAAACACAGAGAGCATTGCTCTTACCTCAAGAAATTATTATGCTGCCACGTGATGATCAGATAATTTTGATAGAATCGACTTATCCAATTAAGTCAAAGAAAATTTTGTACTATAGTGATAGCACATTCACAAGAAGGCTGATTAAACCAACACGTGTGCCTACACAAGAGCCATATGATCCAAACAAGGTCTTTTCTGCTGCTAACAAAGATAAGATTAGTAATGAAGAAGAGAGTAATGCTATTGAAGCTGCTGATTATCCTGTTGAAGCTAAAACTGAAGATGCAATATACGATGAGCCAGAGATTGAAGATGGATTTGAAGACGAGGATATTGATGATAAGTTTGAAGGTGGTGATGGGTTTGATGATGAGGAAGACGATGATGGGTTTGATGATGAAGACAGTAAGGATGAATTTGACGATGATGATGAATTTGAAGATGAGGACAAACTAGACGGCAATAAAATCGAGGATAGAGGTTAATTTTACCTATTTTTTAGCTTAGAAAATAATTAGTTTTTTCATATTAAATCATTTTTAATTAATTAGTACTAGATTAGCTATTTTAACTAGAGGAATAGTCATGATGAGTAAAAAAACATTAGCAGTTACAGCACTTGCTTTATTGTTGTCACAACAATCTTTTGCAAGTGAAACAGAAGGATTTTACTTTGGTGGTGGATATTACGGTCAATATTTGAACTTGGGTAAGTTGAAAGCAAAAATTGGAGGCAAAGATGCTAAAGATGATAACCGTGTATCTATAAATGACATAGACGCTCAGAGAACAGAAGGTCAGTTAATAAGTAAGTATAAAGGAGATTATAACCCACCTTTTGCTGCAAATGTAACGTTTGGTTACACAGGAGAACTAGGCAATAATAGCTATAGAGCTGAATTGGAAGGGATGTACTCTTCTGTAAAAGTAGATAATATTGGTTTATCAAGTAATCAAGTAACTGTTTCGTATCTAAAAGACGTTAGTGAGAGTGCTAATAAAAAAACTTATATGTATAAAACTGTAATTAATCATGACCAAGTAGAAAACGCATCTGTAATGGCAAATGTTTATCATTATTGGAAAAGTGATAGTTTATCTTTTTCTCCTTATGTTGGGGTTGGAGTCGGTGCAACAAGAATGACAATGTTTGAAAAATCGTCAATAAGACCTGCAGGTCAATTGAAAGCTGGCTTTGATTATCGTATAAACGAAGATGTAAATATGCACATCGGATATAGAGGTTTTGGTGTTCTTGGTAGTAATGTTGATTTTGAAGCAGAGGTGTTAGGAGAAATGAAAGCAAAGCAACCGGTAAACCCAGATGGAAAAAAGATATTAGAATTGAATAAAAGTCAAAAACCATCGGACCAGAAGTTACACAAAGAAAGTATCAGTATAGGCAATCAAGTGTTTCACACACACGGTATAGAAGCTGGTCTTACTTTTCATTTTGCAAGCAAAGCTTAACTCTGATAGAGACTATTTTCCTGGTAGCACGTCTGCGTCACACGACTGTAGCTGCTAACCAGGTGACAACTTTCTCGTTATCTGAATATTTTCTTTCTTGTAATTCAGGCTCTTTTTTTCTCAGTTCCAGCGTGTAGCGCTGGAACAACAATAAAAAGCATATGGTTATGCAAGAAGTCTACTTTTTATTCTTAATTAACTCTAAAGCCTTCTTCAGATCTATACTTTCAATATCTGCATTCTTGCCCAACGCAACGTTTGTTTTACCGCATTTTATATAGAATCCGTACCTACCGTTGCAGATAAAAACTTCTTTTCCCTTTTCATTAAAACCAAGAGATTTTAGCTCTTTGCGTGGGCTGCTCTCAATAATTTGTATAGCTTCGTTTAATTGTGTGTCTAATACCTCCTTAGAGCTTTTTTTAAGAGAAAAGTATCGACCATCATAGAGAATATAGTACCCAAATCGTCCAAGACCTATTTTTACTTCTTTTCCAGTTTCAGGGTGCTCTCCGATTATTTTCGGCAGGGAAAGTAATCGAGTGGCGGTATTTAGATCAATATCATTAACATTTATATCTTTTGGTACAGAAATCTTTTTTTTCTTTTCTGACTCACTATTAAACTCCAGATAAAGTCCAAAAGGACCTTTTTTGATCATTACCTCTTGGCCTGTCATATCATCTATACCCAAACTTTTTGGATATTCTGAATTGTCATTACTGCCCGTAATTTCTTTTGTATGATTGCATGCAGGATAGTTAGAACATCCAAGAAACACACCGGCTTTTCCAAAATTTAATTTCAATATACCACCAGAGCAATTAGGACATTTTTTACCTATTTCTTCCTTTCCTTCCTCTGAGCAAAACCAATTGACTACCAAATCATGAATACCACTAAAAATCTCATCATGTGTCATTTGCTTAACAGAATTTACATGATTAAAAAATGGCACCCAAAAATAGCCTAGTTCTTTTTTCCAATCTGCATGTCCATTTGAGATTGAATCAAGCCTTTCTTCCATTTGTGCTGTAAAGTCATACTCTACACAACGCTGAAAAAAAGTTTCCAAAAATATAGTCACGATCTTACCGCGGCTGCTTGGAATAAATCTTTTGTTATCCAATGAAACATATTCACGATCTTGTAATACCGAAATAATTGTTGCATAAGTTGATGGGCGACCTATACCGACTTCTTCCATTTTTTTTACTATACTCGCTTCACTATAACGAGGTGGCGGTTGAGTAAAATGCTGTTTCGGATCAACAGAAATCAACTTGCACGCTTCCTCTTCCTTCATGGCAGGTAGCAGGCCTTCATTTTCGGCTTCTATGTTATCTTGATAAACTTTATAAAAACCATCAAAGAATATACTTGATCCACTTGCTCGCAGAATCACTTTCTGGTCAATAGAACTAATTTCAACTACCACTTGATCAAGAATCGCCGATTCCATTTGACTTGCGATGGTTCTTTTCCAGATTAAATCGTATAATTTAAATTGCTCTGGCGTTAAGTAATCCTTAATACTACCCGGTGTTCTATTAATATCAGTTGGCCGGATTGCTTCATGTGCTTCTTGAGCATTTTTGACCTTTTTTACATATTTACGAGGAGACTGCGGTAAATATTTATCACCATATAATGACTTAATTGATCCCCTGATTGAGTTTATAGCCTCATCTGCAATATGAAACCCATCTGTACGCATGTAAGTTATCAACCCTACGGTTTCACCACCAATATTGATACCTTCATATAAATTTTGCGCTACTTGCATAACATTTTTCACATTAAAATACAGTTTATTCACTGCATCTTGCTGAAGACTTGAGGTGATAAATGGAGGAAGCGGGTTTCTCTTAACTTGCTTGCGTTCTACTGTGCTTACAGCATACTGCCTTGACTCGATCTCCCTGACTAAGTTCTTTGCCTCTTCTTCATTCTTAATATCAAATTTTTCTAGCTTTTTATTGTCATAGTGGCTTAGCATAGCAAAAAAAGCCTCATCTTTGCTATTTTGCATTTCTGCCTTTATGCTCCAATACTCCTGTGTTATAAATTTACTAATTTCATCTTCTCGTTCGCATATAAGCTTTAATGCAACAGACTGCACTCGCCCTGCAGATTTGCTTCCCGACAATTTTGTCCACAGCAGCGGTGACAAGCTAAATCCAACTAGATAATCCAAAGCTCTGCGTGCTTGCTGTGCACGCACTAAGTCCATATTAATTTCACGTGGATTTTTTATAGCTTCTTGCACTGCTCTTTTTGTTATTTCGTTAAAGACTACTCTATGAATGTTACTTTCATCATTGATTGCTTTTCTTTCCTTTAGTGCCTCTATCACATTCCAAGCTATTGCTTCCCCTTCTCTGTCTGGATCTGTTGCAAGGTATATATCTGATGTTTTACTAGCTTCCTTGACTAACTCTTTTACATACTTTTCTGCTTTTTCAATAATCTCATACTTCATGGCAAAGTCATTATCAGGATCAACAGAACCATTCTTCGCTGGCAGATCTCTGACGTGGCCAAAAGATGCAGCCACTTTGAATTCTTTACTCAAATATTTACCTATCGTCTTTGCCTTTGCTGGCGACTCAACTATTAATAATGCCATAATTATTAGTACTTAAAGGTAATATGTTGAAATATATAGAATAAAAAGTAAAAAAATATTTTAATGGTCTTTCCAATTTTTCTAAGTAATTGTTTGATGTTCGCAAAAAAACTAATGAAAGAACCTGCTTTATAAATTTTTTCAACTCCCTTACCATAAGGATAACGCTATACTATTTATCTTCGTCTGTGCAGATTAAACGACAAAAGCATAACGCAGTTGTCGTCTTATTTTTAATTTTTTGCACTATGTGCATCTTATTTCTTTACAAAACTTCCAGTTTTTTAACCATATAAGCTGAAACGGGCTGTTTAAGACAGGCCAATTTTCAGGATTAGAGCTAGCTAATAGGGGGTTTCTTTTGTCTTTTTTCTACTTGGTAAATTTCTTGATATTTGTAGCTAAAGTAATTTAAGAGAGGTGTCATCCCAGTGTCGGAGCACTGGGATGACAAGAAAAGGAGTACTGGAATGACACATTCCACCATGTCATTCCAGCGGATGACCAGATTTTTTTATTTGATCCCAGACTGGCTGGTTATGCAAGTTCCAATTTTAATAATATTTACATATAAGCCATACGCTTGAGTTGCAAAGTTCTAAAAAGCAGCCAAAATAAAAATAAGTAGACATTTACAAATTAAACTAAGTGTACAATCAACAAACAAGAGTATTGATTGCAACAATACTCTGTAGAATCGCAATATGGTATGACCATATGCTCTTTATTGATCTGGTTAATATAATTAGTAGAGAATTTTGTTATGCAAAAGATATCTACTACAGCATATTGCAATTGTTTGGAATTGCAGGACTGGGTGCAATGGTAAGACCACTTGGTGCATCTGTATTTGGTCACATTGGTGATAGGTATGGAAGGAGAATGGCGTTAACGATTGCTATCTTGCTAATATCGATTCCTTCTAGTCTCGTTGCGTTTATTCCAAGTTATAGTAAAATAGGAATAACCTCTACTATGTTGCTTCTTACAATCCATCTGATACAAGGGGTTGCACTTGGCGCTGAGCAAGGAGGTAGCTCTGTTTATCTCATAGAGCATTTACCTAATAAGAAAAAACTAGGAATGTTTTTTGGAATAATAAGTTTTGGTCGCTCTATTGGCATATTGCTCTCTGTGGTTGCAGTGATCATCTGTAAAAAAACCACTGATTTTAACGCTTGGGGTTGGAGGCTGCCGTTTATTTTTTCAGCCATTTTAGGATTAATAAGCGCATATAGTATATATACACTAGGAGAAACTCCAGTGTATGAAAAAAATCGAGAACAAAGAAATTTACCTAATTTACCAATAATAGAGCTTACAAAACGCTATAAAAGAGCCCTGATACTTGCCATTTTAATATCTGTACCTGTTAATGTTGCTGTTGGATTTACCATATTTCTTAGAACAATTGCAAAAGAAATAGTGTCTGTTGAAACTTATGTAACAACGTATGTCAACGAAGTTGTACTCATTATAACCAGTATATTAATGCCGATATCTTCAATAATGCTTGGAATTTTAGCTGATAAAACAGGAAGAGAACGCACTGCAATCTTATTTATAGTGATAACAATGGTATTATGTTGTCCTATGTTATCTATTGCATATTACTATAAAAGCTATCTTATAATCATGTTGAGTGTTATGGCTCTTTCTATAATCGAGAGGGGTATTAATCCTATAGGGATAGTTACTGCTGAGCTTTTTCCTACTAATGTTAGATTTAGTGGTGTGAGTTTATCACGTAACATTTCTTATGCCCTGCATGGTGGATTTACTCCTATGATATGCACTGGGTTTACTATAATGTTTCCTAAAATAGACTTTGCTGCTGGGCTTTATGTAATTTTTTGCTTATTAGTCAGCTTAGTAGCAATATTGCAAATAAAACCACAAGATAAAAAGTGTGATTGGTAATTTTCTCTATTTAAATTTATTTCACTTATTTAGCTAATTTTTATTAGAATTATAATTTTGGCTTTTATGAAAACTGCATACGTATGTCAATTCTGCGGTCATAGCACTGGAAGGTGGGTAGGAAGGTGTATTGCATGTGACAGTTGGGATACGGTTGTCGAAGAAATAGTACTAAAAACAGAAACGAGAAGTACATCTGCACCAATTTCAATAAAAGCGTTATCAGATAGTGAAATTATTACCCCCGATCGTTTTTTAACAGGAATAGAAGAGTTAGATAGAGTTTTTGGTGGAGGTATCGTTCAAGGTGCTAGCATTTTAATTGGTGGTGAACCTGGAATTGGCAAATCTACTCTTTTGCTTAGGATTGCAGCTAATGTTGTACAACTTTCCTCTTTTGAATGTCTTTATGTATCTGGCGAGGAATCTTTAGAGCAAGTGAGCCTCAGAGCAAAGCGTCTTAAGATAAATGAACCTAAAATTAAGCTTTTATCTACAGTATCTTTAACTGATGTAGTAGCAACAATAAGGAAAAATAAAAGTATTAAGTTCTTGATAATTGATTCTATACAAACTATGTATGATAGCAAAGTCACATCAGCACCAGGAACTGTAACTCAAGTCCGTACCTGTGCTCATGAATTGACTGTTCTTGCAAAGCAATATAGTGTTTCTCTCTTAATAGTTGGCCATATAACGAAAGATGGACAAATAGCAGGACCTAAAACCCTGGAGCATATGGTAGATACAGTACTATATTTTGAGGGTGAAAATAGTAATCAATATCGCATTTTACGCACTATTAAAAATAGATTTGGCCCTGCAAATGAAATTGGTGTTTTTGAGATGTCTGAAGCAGGACTCATGCCTGTTGATAATCCATCATCATTATTCTTGACCGTACATGATAGAGAAGTAGTTGGCAGCGCCGTATTTGCAGGAGTTGAAGGCTCAAGACCAATCTTAATGGAAGTGCAAGCATTAATAGCAAGGACTAATATGGCAACTCCAAGAAGAGCAGTAGTTGGTTGGGATATTAATAGATTAGCTATGATAATCGCGGTTCTAAGTGCTCGTTGTAAAATGTTTTTGCATGATAAAGAAGTATACCTAAACATTGCGGGAGGACTCAAAATACAGGAACCATCAGCTGATCTTGCTGTTGCTGCTTCCCTTATTTCAAGTTTAGTAAATTTACCGCTACTAACTTCTTCAATAATCTGCGGTGAAGTTGCACTTTCAGGAGAAATTAGAAATGTTTCGCATGCTGATCTCAGACTAAGGGAAGCACAAAAGTTAGGATTTAAAAAAGCGATTATGCCTAAAAATGGCAATTATTCTTCTCATGATATTGAGATAATTAAGCTTGGTCATATAAAAGAGTTAAAAGAGGTCTTCAATCACAATTAAATATTATCTGCATGAACATTTTGCTTGTGGGAAGGGTGTCATCCCAGCTTCCATAATGTCATCTGAGTAGGTGACACTGGCTTCTTTTTTTACTGTTTTTACTGTAATTAAAAATTCATTGGATCTTGATTATATATTTCCTCTGCTATAAGCAATAATTTTTCGCTCTCATCAAAGAGACTTTTTGCGCTAGCTGCTAATTTCTCACTAATTTGTGGTAGACATTGTCATAATATACTCCTTAAATTTTTAAAATATATTTATGTTGGTATACAAGTATCAATATTACATTAATATAATTGCTTTTTAGGCATGAGTGACAAGCTGAAGTGGTTTTTAATTACTCAAAAAACAGAAACGTTTCTATTTCCTACACTTTCTAAAACCATAGGTACCAGTTGGTTTTTAGCTAAAGTAAAGGTCAAGTATCTGGAATTCTGGACATAAAATCCTCCTGTGTAAAAAAGAGTTAGAAAAAAAATGCAGTGCACATACGACAGATATACACTGAAGAATACATTTTTTAATAAGTTTGATTAAAAAGTCTGCAGACTAAAGATAGATTTTGAGCTCTTAAAATATCTCTATTTGTAATTATAATGAGATTGAAAATATGCGGAAGTAATTTTTATACGTTAACGGCTCACCCAACCCACTTGCAATCTGGATCCCAGACTGGGATGGCAAGAAAAGGTTACTCGGATAGGAAGTACTGGAATGACACCATCTAAAAATTGAAGCTTGGTCATATGAAAAAGTTAAAGGAAATCTTCAATCACATTTAAACAGCGCTTCAGCAAACTCTTTGCCAGTAAATTCCCTCAGGTCTTCTATACTTTCACCAATTCCTATAGCGTGTAATTTTACCTTATAAGCTTCTGCAAGCCCAATCACTACTCCACCTTTGGCAGTACCATCTAGCTTTGTTACAATTAACCCGGTAACACCAACCATTTTACTAAAGGCCTCTAATTGGCTATAAGCATTTTGGCCAGTAGTTCCATCAAGAACTAAAATAACATCATGAGGAGCAGTATCATCCAATTTCTTTATCGTTCTATGTATTTTTGACAGCTCTTGCATGAGATTTACATTGTTTTGTAGCCTTCCTGCTGTATCAATTAAAACAACATCAACGCTATCTTTTATCGCTTGACTTACAGCTCTATATGCCACACTTGCAGAATCGCTACCGTGCTCTCCAGTAACAATAGAGCAATCAGAACGTTCTGCCCAAATATTTAGTTGCTCACTCGCAGCAGCTCTGAATGTGTCGCACGCAACAAGCATAACGGATTTCCCTTTTTCCTTATATTTATAGGCAAGTTTACCTATAGTTGTAGTTTTTCCATTACCATTCACTCCGCACACCATTATTATGTGTGGTTTTTTATTCAAAATGAGCGGCTGCACTACAGGGTTTAATATCGACTCTATTTCGCTCATTAACTGCTGTGTGATAACGCTATGCTCAACTTCTGATTCAAATTTGATACTTGCGAGCTTATCAATAAGCAATCTAGAAGTTTTATGACCTATATCCATGCTAATCAGCAGCTCTTCCAGATCATCTAAAAGCGACTGATCTAATTTTTTTTTGCCAGAAAAAATATTTTTTACTCCATCACTAAAACGGGAGGAGGTTTTTAATAGTCCTTGATAAAGATTACTGAATAAACTCAAGAAATACTCCTTTCAAAATTACCATATAAAGAATGACATGCACTATATGTATTTGTAAAGTAAATACACTCGTAACCTATATATTTTGTGAGTAAAATGTACTGCTTGCTAGTGTATTTTACTTTAGTTTTTAACCTAAATATGTTATAATGTAAGTAATGGTTTACGGGTAATCTATGAGTTATAATGAGAAAATTTTAGATCATTACGAAAATCCAAGGAATGTTGGTTCTCTGGATAAAAATGATCCAAATGTTGGTACTGGTTTAGTTGGTGCACCATCATGCGGAGATGTAATGAAACTGCAAATAAAGGTCAACGATAAAGGTGTTATTGAAGACGCAAAATTTAAAACTTTTGGTTGTGGTTCTGCTATAGCTTCAAGTTCTTTGCTTACAGAAATGATCAAAGGAAAAACTATTGAGAATGTAACAAAGATAAAGAATACTCAAATAGTGGAAGAATTGTCTTTGCCGCCAGTAAAGATACACTGTTCAGTACTTGCTGAGGATGCTATAAAAGCTGCTATTCATGATTATCAAAATAAACAAAAACATTGAGGAATATGAGTGAATTTCAAGGAGTAAATTCTGTTAAAAAACCTATCACTCTAACTGCAAATGCAGTAGAGAGGGTAAGGTTTTTATTGGACAAAAAGAAGCATGCTAACCTTGAAGAAGCAATAGGAATAAGAGTTCTAATTAAGCAAAAAGGATGCTCTGGTTTAAAATATGATATTGAGTATGCATATGATGTTCGTCCTTTGGAGTCGGTAATTGAAGAAAGCTGCAGTGATGATCAAAAAGTCAAGGTGCTGATCGATCCAAAATCTATCATGTTTATCCTTGGCTCTGAAATGGATTATGTAGAGGAAAAATTCTCATCAGGTTTTATTTTCAAAAATCCTAATGAGAAAGGAAAATGTGGTTGTGGAGAGAGTTTTCATGTCTAGCAACCATTTCACATTATTTGGAATTGAACCGGCTTTTAACATCAGCTTTGATGAGCTGGAGAAAAAATATATTGAGCTAAGCAAAACTGATATAAATGAAAGAGAGTCCAAAAGTATGGAAAATATCAACAAAGCTTATCAGGTACTGAAGTCACCGCTAAAGCGTGCCGAACATTTGTTGGATCTTTTTGACGTAAAAAGCAAAAAAGAGCATCTTGATCCTGAAATATTAAATGAATCAATGGAAATAAGAGAATACTTTCTAGACTGCGATGATTTACAATTTGCAAGTAGGATGATTGATGAAAAGGTAAAAGATTGTACTAAAAACCTAATTAATGCTTTTGCTACAAAAAATTTTGATGAAGCTGCTACGCAAGTTTTTAGATTGAGATATTTATATAAGTCATTTGAGGAGATAAAGGAAAATGCGGCCAGTTCAAATTTCTGAACCAAGTTTAAATGAGGTAGTTTTTGGTATAGATCTTGGAACTACTAACTCTTTAATTGCCATGGTAAATAAAGCTGGCAATGTAGAAATATTTAAAGATGAGCAAGGTCGTGAACTATTACCTTCTGTCATTTCATATGAAAAGGATGTACTAAAAGTAGGCTACGATGTTGGCGAAAACGCTATCTGCTCTATAAAACGCTTAATGGGTAAAAGTGTTAAAGACTTGCATAAAGAAGGTATCAATTGTGAAATAGATAACGAAAGTGAAAAAGTTATTAGGGTAAAATGCTCAGAAGAAAAGTATCTCACTCCTATTGAGATCTCTGCTGAGATACTAAAAACTCTATGCAAGAGGGTAAAAAAATTCACAGGGATGAAAGTTAACAAAGCAGTGATTACTGTACCAGCTTATTTTGATGATTCAGCACGTAACGCAACCAAATATGCAGCAAAATTAGCTGGCATAGATGTTCTTCGCCTCATTAATGAACCAACCGCTGCAGCACTTTCTTACTCCATTGAAAAGAACAATAACAGTGGCATATATGCAGTTTATGACCTCGGTGGTGGAACATTTGACATTTCAATATTAAAATTACATCAAGGAGTGTTTCAAGTTCTTGCAGTTGGTGGTGATACTAAACTTGGTGGTGATGATTTTGATCATCTACTTAGTTTAATCGTGCTTGAAAAGTATAGAGAACAGGTAGGTTTAAATAAAAAATGCTCTAGTGTCATCCCAGTCTGGGATCCAGAAAGTTTGATTGCAAGTGAACACACCAGAAAGTTATATAATAAGAACTGGATTCCAGTGTCAAGCACTGCACCATCTGATACAACTACCTACAAATTACAACATTCATACACTAAAACTGGTATCTGCAATATACGTGCTATAAAAGAGTACCTAAGTGAAGATACCTCTGGCACTTTTGAATTCAGCATCAATGGTGAATTATTTAAGTGCAAAATTACCAAAGAAGAATTCGAGCAAGCAATCAGTCCTTTGGTTAATAAGACTATAAATATAGTTACTCGTACTATAAGCAACATAGATCTTAAAATCGATGATATAAAAGGGGTAATTTTAGTTGGTGGCGCAACTAGAGTGCCATTAGTGCAAAATTCACTAATCAAACTCTTTGGCAATAAAGTGCTGAATGATGTGGATCCGGACAAAGCAGTTGCCAATGGGGCAGCTTTGCAGGCTCATTATTTAACTTCAAACTCAAAAGATAGGAATATTCTCCTTGATGTGCTGCCTTTATCACTTGGCATAGAAACTATGGGGGGAATAGTTGAAAAAATTATACCAAGAAATACACCACTACCAGTTTCAGAAATAAAAGAGTTTACAACTTACGCTAACGGGCAAACAGCAATGAAAATTCACGTTTGTCAAGGAGAACGTGAAATGATAAAAGATAATAAATCTCTAGCACGATTTGAACTCAAAGGTATACCACAATTGCCTGCAGGTTCTGCAAAAGTTGAAATAGGATTTACAGTTAGCATTGATGGAATATTGACTGTCACTGCAAGAGAAAAAACTACTGGAGTCGAACAGACAGTTAAAATAAATTCAAGCTCTGGCTTAAATGAAGAAGATATTCAAGATATGGTCAATCAGTCAGTAAGTAACTTTGATGAAGACATGAAGGCTCGTTCCCTTGCAGAGGCTAAAATTAACGGTAACAAGCTCATACATCTAGTTGAAAATGTTTCTACTGAGCAAAAGTTAAAAATTTTACTACAGAACGCAAAAGACGCTTTACAGGAAAATGACTTAGACAACATTAATAATGCTATCTCTGAGTTAGAAAACTCTGCTTTAGAATTATGCGAATCAGCAGACAGATAGAGTTCATACAACTTTGTGAAGTACCCTGTCAAATCTCAGAGCAATAGGTAACCTAAAATCAAACGGCAACCAATCAACTTTGCCTAATTTAAACGATAAACCAACCATGCTTACGCGTCCAACTATATTTTCAGTTGGTATTAACCCAATTTCAGAAAACCTGCTATCAAAAGAATTATTTCTATTGTCTCCCATAACAAAAAATTGATCATCAGGCACATAATAAACTGGAGTATTGTATGATAACTTATTAGAAAGATTATCTATTAGAATTTCATGCTCCTTGCCGCTCGGGAGTGTTTCGATGTATCTTGCTATATTACGCTTTGACTCATAATCAAAAAAATTTTCAATTTGTCTTCGTTTTACTTTCTGATCATTTAAATATAACTCCCCCTCTATCATTTGCACTTTATCGCCCGGTATTCCTATTACCCGCTTAACAAATCTAATGCTGTCATTTCTTGTAGGCTTGAAAACTATTATATCACCACGCTCCGGAGGGGTATAAAAGATTCTACCGCTAAAGATGTTTGGAGAAAATGGAAAAGAGTGTTTACTATAACCATATGAATATTTACTAGTAAAAATATAATCTCCCTCAAGTAGAGTGCTTTTCATTGAACCAGAAGGAATATGAAATGGCTCAAATAAAAAACTACGTATTGATAGCGCAATTAGTAGCAAAAAAAACAGTGAAGATAAAAACTTTCTCGTTCTTGCTATCCGGTTCTCTCTCAATTCTTTCAATTTTATTTTCTTTATAAATTTAAGCTTATCATAACACATAAAAGTGGTAATGTGAAATTTTACTCATGGGTGTTATTGCTCTTTTTCGAAAGTCGAAATAAGCTCTCAAGTAATTGACAGTGATTGATAACCAATAGACATCATTTGCTATGCAATATTGTATAAATCACAATGCTAGTTTTACTAAAAATTATACTATTTTAGATATAATTATAGTATTTAAACTTAAGGTATAGGGATGAACCCTACAATTAGAAAGGTTTTTTGTATTCTACTTATAGTATTATTTATTTCTTTTTCTCATGTTGGAAGTGCTGCTAACTCTAATGACGATACAACTGCTCAAGTAATATGTAATATTATTGGCTACGTTTGGGGAATAGGTGGACCGCTTATGACCGTAGTGATAATAGGAGCAGCTTTACTTGCAATATTTGGTAGAATGCCGTGGCCTGCTCTTTTCGCCCTCGGTGTATTTTGCGCTGTGTTTTTTGGCGCTAAAACTATTGTCATAAAAGTAATGGGTGGTATAAACTCTACAAATGCCTCTTTTATGGAAGAATGTGGAACGGGAGATAAAAAAAAGAGTCAATAGGACTATTTCTTTCTAAAGCAGACTTGGTGCACAGCTTCAACTATATCTTCCACTTGTGGTAATGCTTTCTTTTCTAGGTTTGCAGCATAAGGTAAGGGGACATCCTTGCCGGTTACCCGTACAACCGGAGCGTCAAGGTAGTCAAATCCTTGTTCCATAATCATGGCTGAGAGTTCTGCTCCTATTCCTGCAAATGGCCAACCTTCTTCTATGCTTACTAATCTATTGGTCTTCTTAATAGAGTTAATAACTGTTTCAGTGTCAAGTGGTCTTAAGGTTCTGAGGTCGATAACTTCAGCTTCTATTCCTTCACTAGAGAGTAAATCTGCCGCATTTAACGCATCCATTAGTTTCAATGAAAAAGCAGTGATAGTTACATCCTTTCCTTCCCGTATAACAGCAGCTTTGCCTATCTCAAGTAGATAATCTTTATTTGATAGCTCAGAGTCAGGAACTTCATGCTCATGTCCATAAGCGATCTCGTTTTCTAGAAATATTACCGGATTAGGGTCACGAATTGCAGCTTTAAGCAGACCTCTGCAATCGGAGGCAAAGTAAGGTGCTATTACTTTCAACCCTGGAACATGCGAATACCAAGATGCAAAGCACTGAGAATGTTGTGCGGCAACTCTTGCTGCAGCTCCATTTGGTCCACGAAATACTATAGGGCATCCAAGTTGTCCACCCGACATATAATTTGTTTTTGCTGCGGAATTCACAATTTGGTCGATAGCCTGCATAGAAAAATTAAAAGTCATAAACTCGACTATTGGCCTCAGTCCAGCAAATGCTGCTCCAACAGCAAGACCAGCAAATCCATGTTCAGTAATGGGTGTATCAACTACCCTATTTTCTCCAAACTCTTTCAGTAATCCTTTCGTTACTTTATAAGCACCATCATACTCTGCAACTTCTTCACCCATGATAAATATATCAGGGTCATTTTGCATTTCTTCTCTGATCGCTGTGCATAAAGCTTCTCTTACACTTAAGATTGCCATTTGTAAACCTGTAGATTTCAACTGAAATAACTATATCAAAATTACCAGGAAGCGCACAAGTTAAGTTTTACAAGCATCATGTTGCACTGAGCATTGAATACTTACTTCTTTTAATTCAGTAGGTTGCGGTGATAGTGCGTATGTAACTCCACCGACTATCAATGAAGACATCACAGAAGTTGCAATCATCAATAGAATTGGTAATTGGAAGGCTATACTAAAGGCAACACCTACTGTCAACATGATTGTAAAGTTTACAGAAGCAATTTTTAAGAAAGACAGTTGTCTTTTTTCTGTTTTTTCTAGTAATACTTTATTTGCTTTGGTTTTGCTTAATTCACTATTAAGTGTTGTATTCTCGTTTTCCAGATCTTTTATTTTTTGCTTTAGTGATTGATTCTCTTTACTGAGCTTATCAACTATTTCTAACCGAGTCTCATGTCCAGCTAAGTCACTCTTTAACTTTTCTAGTTCTTTCTCAACATGTTTTAATTCTTTACCTGGCTTTTCTAACTTCCGAATTTGTCTATCTTGCAGCTGAATTTGAGGTTGCAGACTTTCTAAAATTTGGTCATCAACTTCATTAGCTGTCCCGTCGTGATTTATTTCGGAGCAGAAAGAAGTATCAAATGTAGCCTCAGACTCTAGACCGCTGTCGTCACTACTAACGCTTTCACCAATAGGAGTCTGTTTACCACTACATGTAACACTTCCTCTTTGCGGTGACTCAAATTTTTCTACCATATTCTTAACACCAGCATGTAAGTATTGCTCACTTACTATACTGTCACTACTTTCGCACGTAACAGGAGCCTGTTCACCACTACGTATGGTATTGTATTGTTTCACAGAATTTATAACATCTGCTGATATATCAGTTTTTTTCTTATGCTTTGCATAAAAATTTTCTTCTGCTTCCTCTAACATTTGTAATATTGCTTCCTTATTTTCTGTATTGCCTACCACCTCTCTTGGAGTCTTATTTTTGCTTTTTAATGAAGGATTCACTCGATCATCACTTAGTAGTTGTTTTACCATGCTTTCATGTCCACAAGAAGTAGCAATATGCAAAGCAGTTGGCCCATCATTTTTAGAACCATCTTTTACTCGAGCGTTAACACTTGCTTTCTTTTTTAGTAAAAGTTCCACTATTAACATATTGTTGCATGCTGTAGCAAGATGTAACAACGTCCAATCTTCTGCAGCTTCTTCTGAAATTTTTATACTAAATTGATGTTCTTTACTAAAATTTTTACTAAACTTGTTGTACTCTCCTGCATCTTTTCCTTTTAACTCATTCTTTATTTTTTCAAGTAAATTATCTTCATCCAAATCGCTACTTTCACTTACCTCATTTATTATTTCAAAAAACTTCTCCTTCTCTATTACCATAACCTTTCCCTCTAAATTTATTTTTATCGCTGCATAATCTCACAAAAAAGTTAAATTTATCAAAATTCTATATTTTATATAAAATAAAATTTCCTGTTTCCAAAAATTGGTAAGCATGTTTTTGATGAGATTGTAGAAAACATACTTTTATGACACCATTTGTTGTACGAACTAACTTGGCGAAAACAGATGTTTATATAGTTGTATGGCAAAATGTTTTGCACTAGTTGTGCTACTTCGTTTTCCGTAATAGTTGAAAAAATTAGTAGAAAGTTGTTGTAAGTTTATGTATTTTGAGGCTGTAATGGTCAAAGGTACATGAAGTATGATCAGAGTTAAAGGTGCAAGAGAGCATAATTTGCAGGGTATTGATGTCAATATACCAAAAAATAAGTTAGTTGTTATAACTGGACTAAGTGGTTCTGGTAAGTCTAGCCTCGCATTCGATACGATTTATGCAGAAGGCCAACGCCGATACGTCGAAAGTCTATCGGCTTATGCACGTCAATTTCTTAATATTCAAGATAAACCTGACGTTGAATCGATCACAGGCCTCTCTCCTGCAATATCAATTAACCAAAAATCGATCTCAAAAAATCCAAGATCAACTGTTGGAACCGTTACTGAAATTTATGACTATCTACGCTTAATATATGCGCGAATAGGCATTCCTTACTCACCCGCAACTGGATTGCCAATAACGAAACAGACTGTATCTCAAATTGTAGATACTATTACAGCATTACCTTTAGAAACTAAAGTATATATAATTGCTCCTATTGTACGTGGTAGAAAGGGAGAGCATCTAAAAGAGATACTGGAAATTAAAAAGCAGGGTTACGTAAGACTAAAAATAAACGGTGAAATATGTGATATAGATGACTTGCCTAAGCTCGATAAAAACAAGAAACATGATATTTTTGTGATTGCAGATAGAGTGTCCATATCAGATGATATAGGAAATCGACTACCAAGCAGTATAGAATCAGCATTGAGACTTGCCCATGGCTTAATGTATGCAGAAATAGTTAACTTACCTGATAACCACAATTCCGAGTATAAAAATGGTCAAACTTTAACTTTCTCAGAGAATTTTGCATGTCCTGAGTCTGGCTTTACTCTTGAAGAAATAGAGCCAAGATTGTTTTCTTTTAACAGCCCCTACGGTGCATGCAGTTCATGCAATGGGCTCGGTAAAAAGCTAAGTGTTGATGCAAAGCTAATAGTGCCAGATGAAACGCTCTCGATATCTGAAGGTGCTTTAAAGCCAATTGGATCAATATTCCGTCAAGTGCATACAAACTATGGATTGCTAAAAAATGCAATTCTGTCACTGGCTGAAAATTGCAAATTTAGTCTTGATGTTCCGTGGAAGAATATAGACCAAAAAGTGAAGGATTTAATACTTTTTGGCTCTAGAGAAATGAAATTTCAAGGTTTGGTCAGTATCCTAGAACGCCAGATGGATTACGATGCATCACTTATTGATAGGTATTGTTCTGTTACTGACTGCAAAGAATGTGCTGGCTATAGATTGAGAAAAGAAGCACTTACAGTGAAAATTGATGAAAAACACATAGGTGAAATATCAGGGCTCAGCGTCGATGAATCCCTTGATTGGTTTGAAAATTTGCCAGACAAGCTCACAGAACAACATAAGCAAATTTCAAATAAAATATTAAACGAAATAATCAAAAGGCTGACATTTTTAAAGAATGTAGGGCTAAATTACCTTACACTTGACCGTGAATCTAGCACTCTCTCTGGTGGTGAAAGCCAGAGGATCAGGCTTGCTTCGCAAATTGGCTCTGGTTTAACAGGAGTGCTATACGTGCTTGACGAACCCTCAATTGGCCTTCATCAATGTGATAATGATCGATTAATTGCCACACTTAAAAATCTGAGAGACATGGGTAATACTGTGATTGTTGTTGAACATGATGAAGACACAATAATGGCTGCTGATTATGTGATTGATATTGGTCCTGGAGCTGGTGTAAACGGAGGAAAAGTTGTTGCAGAAGGAACACCAGATCAGTTACAAAAAAATTCAGAGAGCATAACAGGACAGTATTTAAGTGGAAAGAAGGAAATTTCAATTTCAAAAAGAAGAAAGCAAACAACTCAGTTCATAAAGGTAGTTAATGCTTGTGAGAACAACTTAAAAAATATAAATGTTGAATTTCCTATAGGGAATTTTATTTGTGTTACTGGAATATCAGGAGGAGGGAAATCAAGTTTAGTGATAGAAACATTATATAAATACTCAGCACACAAGATAAATCATTCATCTGCAAGGCATGGTCAATGCGACAAAATAGAAGGCCTTGAGTATATAGATAAAATTATAGAAGTTGATCAATCGCCAATTGGTAGGACCCCAGCATCAAATCCAGCAACATATGTTGGTATGTTTACTCACATCAGAAATTGGTTTGCAGGTCTCCCAGAATCGAAGGCACGAGGTTACAATATAGGCCGATTTTCATTTAATACCAGGGGAGGAAGATGTGAAGCTTGTAAAGGTGATGGGCATTTAAAGATCGAGATGCATTTCCTACCGGACGTTTATGTGAAATGTGAGCAATGTAGAGGACAGAGGTATAACCGAGAAACATTGGAAGTTACTTACAAGGGAAAATCAATTTCTGATGTGCTTGATATGACAATAGATCAAGCATGTGACTTTTTTGAAAATCTTCCAATGATAAAGGAAAAGTTGATTTCTTTACAGGAAGTAGGGCTTGGCTATATAACGCTTGGACAGTCGTCAACAACGTTGTCCGGGGGTGAAGCACAACGAATAAAGCTGTCTAAGGAACTATCAAAGCGATTTACCGGGAAAACATTGTATATTCTCGATGAGCCAACAACTGGGTTACATTTTGAAGATGTAAATAATTTACTGAAAATACTCCATAGGCTAGTTGATTTAGGAAATACTGTTATAGTTATTGAGCACAATTTACATGTTATAAAAACTGCTGATTACATAATAGATATTGGTCCAGAGGGTGGAGTAAAAGGTGGCGAAGTGGTTGCTGTAGGAACTCCAGAAAAAGTTGCACAGACTCCAAAAAGCGTTACAGGCAAGTATCTTAAAACATATTTATTGGATCAAGTATCGACTATTTCTTAATAATTAGGTTATGAGGAGCATTTTAAAAGGTATACCTAACATATTTAATTCATGAATCTTCTCTTATTAAAAAAAGCTACAGATCTCATATTTCCAAACGTATGCGTAAGTTGTGAACGTATAATTGATAAAAGTTATGATTTATGTAGTGAATGCAATAAAAAAATCAATTTTTTAACTAAGCATTACTGTAATGTTTGTGGTGTAGTAATTCCAGATAACATTGATACATGTGGTAAATGCATCAGTAACCCTTCACCATTTAAAGTATTAAGATCAGTTTTTGCTTATGATGAACATAGCAAAAATATGATTATAAATTTTAAATTTTTTGATAATTTAAATTATGTGAAAGTCTATGCAAAGTGGATGTACAAAGCTAACAAAGACATATTTCAAAATGCAGAGGTCATAGTTCCCATACCGCTACATAAAATACGCTTATTTAAACGTAAATATAATCAAGCAGCATTGCTCGCGAAGGAATTAAGTAAGTTATCTAATTTATCTTATACACCATTTGCAATAAAACGTATTCGTCACACCAAATCTCAAGCTGGTCTTTCACTTAAACAGCGTGAAAAAAATTTGAAAAATACTTTTAAAGTAAGTAACAGCGAAATTATCAAAAACAAAATCGTGATATTGGTTGATGATGTAGTAACAACTGGCGCAACCGCAAGGTCTTGCTCTCAGGAAATTTTAAACTCTGGTGCCAGAGAAGTGAGAGTGCTATCGCTTGCAAGAACTGTATGAAAATCAGCTTTAAGGTATAATTTTCATTTTTGAAAACTGTTTAGTGTCTTAGTACTAACTTGTGTATCATTCCTCTGAAAAAAAGTCTAGTTATAGTGTATACGGAGTCTATAATTATAGCTCTTTTTCTAATAGTTCGAATAGCTGAATATTCTTTCTGGCTAAATTTTTTATAACAAACCAATGGTTTGATTAAAATCAGGAGAATATGGAGGCAGATATATAACTTCAGCACCGACACTTTTAACAAAGTCACTTATTTTCTATGAAAAGTTGCATTATCCAAAATCACCCAGCAAAAAGCTTGAACTAGCTATTAAAAACGTCTGTATCGCAATAGCCTTCAAAAATCATAGGCGCCATAATTTTTCCCTTATTCAAAGCTGCAATCATATTTTTGAATACTCACTGCATTCAGAAAAAAATAGGTACATGCTAGTGTAATAGCACTGGATGTAATAATTGGAACAAGTAAAAAAGCCTCTATTAGTTTTCTTATAGAGCTGGCTGGTTTAATGCTGTTATTATTCAATGATGCAAAATAATTTTCACTAAGGTTGGCCATCCATTTTGCGCCAGATAAGACCCTCTCACTATTTTTTTAGATAAGTTGACTTGTATTTGCTTTCCCATGTTTATAATTATGCTAATAATAAATATGATAAGATCAGTATAAATTTTTTACTTCCGTGTTTTTTCTATTGTTGTTTATAATGACTATAGTTACATCACATATTTCTTTCAATTAAATGGATCAGTTATTTATTGCAAATCACTGACTTTTTTAATGGATTCTTTTTCTAAATAATTTCCAAAAATGTGTTTACTTTTGTTTGTAATTGTGTAGTAACTGCAACGTAAAGTTATAGGAGGTAAAGATGAATTTTGAAAATCTGAAAAAGATATTAAGTGCAATTGATAAAGATGCAAGTGTAAATAAAGATAACGTAATTAATAAAATAAAAGAGGTATTGCGAAGGGAAGATACAATAGCGTATCAAGAGTGGGAAAATAAAAATTTTAGTATAAATCATACATTCATCCAAAGTGATCCTGATGCCGAATTTACATTATTAATTGCAGCTGCAGCAGCTGGCTGTAAGGATTTAGTGAATGTTTTATTAGATAGGCATGCGGATGTTCATGTAGAAGATGAAAATAGAGAGACTGCTTTGCATCATGCCGTTTATAGTAGATGTGTAGGTGCAGTAAATGCTCTACTAAAAAAAGGTGCGGATGTTAATGTAAAAGACAGAAGTGGTAGTACTCCTTTGCATTATGCTACTATATATGAACTCATAGATGTAGTAAATGCTCTACTAAAGAGAGGTGCGGATGTTAATGTAAAAGACAGAAGTGGTAGTACTCCTTTGCATTATGCTACTATATATAAATTCATAGATGTAGTAAATGTTCTACTAAAAACAGGTGCAGATATTAATGTAAAAGACAGAAGTGGTAGTACTCCTTTGCATTATGCTACTTTAAGTAACCATGTAGAGGTAGTAGATGCTCTATTAGCTGAAGGCGCAAGTGTTCATGTAAAAGATGGAAATGGTAGTACTCCTTTGCATTATGCTGCTAAAAATGGCTATTTAGAGATAGTAGATGCTCTACTAGACAGAGGTGCAGATGTTTATGAAAAAGATAGTTTGCAGAAAACTCCTTTGTATTATGCCATTATAAATCACCAAGAAGATACGGTAGAGAGTATAAAAGGGTTTTTAAAAAATAAAGTAGTTCAAGGTAGTGTAGTTGTTGGTGGCTTAGTTGCCATGTTAGGGAATTTTGTAACATCGACGCTTTTTATAACCGAGACAATGGAAATTACATTAACGTCTGTTATGGTAGCAATAGCTGTATCTGCATCAACAGCATTAACATCTGGTTATGCTAAATATCTAATGTCAAAATTCGATAACGAAATAAAAGAAATAAAAGAGCGACAAGACGTAATGGAAGGGAGGCAAAGCTTAACAGAAGGGTGGCAAAATGTAGGTCTACAAAGCATACGTATACATAATGCTCTTTTGTAAATTTTTACTTCCGCACTTCTTTAGTGTTGCTTATAATAACTATAGATTTAGATCTTAATTAGAGGCTTTAATTACCTACTTTAAGTTATTGAATTTCTTATCATAGCATCTATCATTCCAGTACCCTGGAATGATAGAAAAAGAACACTGAATTAAAAATACAACATACCATCTTATATCTTAATACTGCATAATACCTCGATCATAGATTGATTAAGGATGCCTTAAGTTAGTCTTGCTTTACTATGAAAAGCTTGTACTCTTTAAATGTATTATTTATAAATTAACTGTTTATAAGCTAAAATATGTCTAGTAGAGCTAATATACCTTTTTTTATAGCTGGTGCTATTGCTTCTCTTACATTAATTACATCTGGAGTTTTTGCTGTAGCTCCTTACGTTGCATTTTTATCTTCAGTTGCAGCTTTAAATATAGCTCCCCCTGTTATTTTTATTTTATTTGCGCTTTCTGCAGTAGTAATTGTGTTTTCATATAAAATGATTAAACAAAGTAAAAAATCTCAAGAAAACTCGAAAGCTGAAGTCGAAGAGCCGAATAAAGGGTTAAGGAAAGAAGAAAATAAGCTAACTCCAATTAAAGAAGAATTAGAAGATGGAAAGGATAAAGAAAATAAATACGGGTTTAGTGGTCTAGAAGAAAAAGTTCATAGAATTTCAGAGAATTTTGTAACGAAAGATGAAGTGAATGGGTTAAAAAAAGAGGTTAGTGATCTTTCTGCAAGGTTAATTAATAGTCCTACAACAAAAAATGAAGTAGAAGCAAAGCTGAATATGGAATTTTACGCAAAAGGTGAAGCAAGAGGATGGAATACAACATTTGATAATATTATATTACCAAGTGACATAAAAGAAAAGTTGAGAGGAATTTGTGAGTCAAAAAGCGGAGGATATCTCTTGTACGGTCCACCAGGAACTGGTAAGACTAGTATTAGTAAGGCAATTGCAAATCAAACTAAATCTCTGTTTGCGTTTATGTCTGTTTCTGCGTCTTGCTTGTCTAGTCAAAGGAATATAGATCAAGTTTTTGAGAAAGCAGAGACAAACAGTCCTTGTATGATTTTTATAGATGAGATTGACGGAGTTGGTAAAAAGCGAACTGTTCATGAGGATGCAGGGCCTTTAACTTATTTACTCACTAAATTGGATAAAGAGTTTTTATCCTCAAAAAATATAACGGTAGTTGCTGCAACTAATCATAAGAATCATTTAGATCCTGCGCTTATTAGGGGTGGTCGTTTGGAGTGTATTGAGGTTCCTGGGCTGGATAAAGACGATACACGTCAAAAAATATTACAAGAACGGCTCGAAAAATTAAAAGATAGCGATATGAAAATTCTTGTACAGGCTAGTAAGGGATTCTCAATGGCAAATCTGATTTGCTTAATCGATAAAATAAGCGAAACTACAGAAAAGGAAGGCGAAATAAAATATCTTCGCACTTTCTGTAAAAATTTCAAGAAGGAGCATAACATAAAAGATGAGCCAGATAAGAAACATAGTAACGGGAAAACTAAAAACAAGGATATAAGGCTATCATCTGGAAGCTTATCTAGAAGTTCATCAGTAAGCTCTTCATTGAGTGATGTATCTTCTCGAGGAAGTAATCGGCAAATTGAGGAATAAGGAGAATTACTACATAGTCTGGGATGATGCCATGCAAGTCGAATCATGTCATTCCAGTGCTTGACAATAGTTTTTATCCAGAAGGGTCATTGAACTTCTAAAAGGGTGTCATTCCAGTACTGGAATCCAGGAATTTTTTGAGCACGCAAGTTATGCCAAGTTTTTTGTTGGTAAGAAAGGCTGGATCCCAGTACTGGGATGACAGGAAGAGGGCTACTCGGGTGACATCGAAGGGGCTACTTGCATGACAACAAAGGAGCTGCTTGCATAACTCAAATTCAAAGAAAAATCATTTAATGTCATTCCAGCGCGTGACGCTGAAATACAGAAATAAAGAACAATGGATCCCAGTACTGGGATGACAGGAAAAGGGCTACTCGCTTTTTTTCCTGGATACCAGTTGCATGACACTACTATACAGTAGGTCCCAATTTCATCCCAGTCTGGGATCTTCTTTCAAAAATTCAAAACAATCTATCAAAAAGGAGAATATTATGTCTACAATAATTTTATCATCAATTTTAAGTAAAGCGGGCAGTATTTTTGGTCCAATTGGCCAGATTGTCGGCTCAGGACTCGGTGCTCTGCTTGGTGCACAGCTTGATAATGCAATATTTGGTCTTGATGCCGACCAAAAGATAACGCATGGGGCGAGGCTGAAAAATCTGCAAGTTCAAACCTCAACTTATGGCAAAGCAATTCCAATTATCTATGGCACTGCTCGCGTTGCTGGAAACATTATTTGGTCACAGCCAATAAAAGAGGAGGCGATAACCACTCAAAATAAAACAGGAAGAGGTATAAATATTACATATAACTACTATGCAACACTCGCAATTGCAATTTGCAAGGGGAAAGTAGAAAAATTAAATAGAATCTGGGCGGGTACAAAATCGCTTAGCTTTGACCAAATAGATTATACTTTTTACCACGGTAGAGAAGACCAAAACCCTGATCCGTTTATGTTATCAATCGAAGGTGATATACCAGCTTACAGAGGGATATCTTACATAGTCATCAAAAATTTTCCTTTGGCAGACTATAGTAATCGTGTTCCGGTGTTTACATTTGAAGTGCAAACTGCACTGAAGCTCAGTGGATTCTCAGTAGCAGAAAACATTAAAAATATCAATATCATACCAGGTTCAGGGGAGTTTGTGTATGATACGAAAATACAGAAGAAAATTGCACGAGAAAAAATAAGCAGTAGTCAATATATTCCCTATGGACCGGCACAAAGAGTAAATCACAATAATCACACAAAAAAGAGCGATTCTATGCTTTCTTTGGACCAATTGAAGGAAAGTTTACCAAATGTTGAATGGGCATCGGTAGTGGTTAATTGGTTTGCAAGCAGTTTGAATATCAAAGATTGTAAAATATATCCTGCAGTTGAATTTCAAGACGATTCTGCTATAGTGCCTGATGATTGGCAAGTAGGAAATATAACCAGAGATAATGCCCAGCTTATTTCAAAGGATGATAATGGTAATCCAAGATATGGCGGTACGGTTAGTGATGCAGCACTAATAAGATATATAGAAGAGCTGCATAGCAGAGGTTATAAGGTAATGCTCTACCCAATGTTCTTGCTTGACACAAAAAACAAAGAGTGGCGAGGAAAATTGGGCGGTACTCCTCAGGATATAAGTGATTTTTTTGAGAATCGGTATAGCAAATTCATAGGGCATTACACGAGCATTGCCAAACAAACTAAAGTGGAAGGGTTTATCATCGGATCTGAATTTGCGCAGCTCACCAGAGTAAAAGATGTAGAGGGTAACTATCCCGCAGTAGCAGAGCTAGTTAAAGTTGCAAAGCAAGTAAAGCTTCAGCTTGGAAAAGAAGTAAACGTAACTTACGCTGCCGATTGGAGTGAGTATCATTCATATGATGGTTGGTATAATATGGATGAACTATGGTCTTCAGAGTTTATCGATGTTGTTGGCATCGATGCTTATTTTCCACTCACCGATGGCGAAGAACCTCCTTTTGGCTATTCCGCGGAAGATGTAGCGGGTGGTTGGAGCAGTGGGGTAGGGTATGATTATTTTTACGATTACTCAAAAAGTGATCCTGAGAAAATAAAGTATAATGACAGCGAATATGCGTGGAAAAATATCGAGAAATGGTGGAGTGAAGTTCATGTAAATCCAGGTGGTAGTAAAACAAAATGGCAACCAAAAATGAAGAAAATATGGTTTACCGAATATGGATTTCCCAGTATGAACGGCTGCACTAATGAGCCCAATGTGTTTGTTGATAAAGGTAGTATAGAGAGTAAATATCCACGATACTCAAACGGAGAGGTGAGCTTTCTTTCGCAGAAAACTGCAATCGAAGGAACATTAAAAAAGTGGCAAAGCTCAGAAATGGTGGAGAAAATGTTCCTCTGGGCGTGGGATGCAAGGCCATTTCCTTATTTCCCCAATTTATGTGACATGTGGGCTGACTGCCATAACTGGCAGACCGGGCACTGGATTCAGGGAAAAATTTCACAACTTAATGTTTCCGATGTTTTGTCTGATCTGTTGCAAAAGGTAGGTCTCAAAGGCGATCAGTTTGATACAAGTGATGTTAAAGGATTACTATCTGGGTATGTAATAAATGATCAGCAACCCGTACGCTCAATTATTAAAATGCTACGAAGGTGCTATTTTTTTGATGTGGTTGAACAGAACTCAAAACTGAAATTTATTCAAAAGGGCAGGGGAGTGAAAACTGAAATACCAATTGGCGAGATGGTTACCAATAACGTTGCAAAACTTGTTAATATTAGTCAGCTAGATTTAAATAGTAAAGTCAATGTTGTCTATTTTAACCGCAATTTTGGCTATCCAATTGATGTGAAATATGCTGAACTGCCAAAGCAGGGCAATGCTGCAACAGTTGAAATACCTCTCATTATGGAGGAAGGGGAGGCGCAAAATATAGCTGAAGTTTTACTTTATTCTTCGTGGCAAGAGAGAAATGTATACAACTTTAAGCTCCCGATAAAATATGCATGGCTTTTACCAAGTGATGTCATAGCAATTTCAGATGGCGAGAAAAGACATACGATGAGAATTATAAAAACAAAGTTTGAAAGCATGTCCATTCAAGTAATGGGAGTTGGTTATGATCCCTCTATATACAAGCTCTCCTTTCCTTCAACAAGATCACTTATGCTTAAAGAATATCCTCCTTCTCACATCAGTAAATCTATCGTAGAAATGATAGATTTACCGTATATTAAAGATAATATCGCAAGCTTTACTTTAATTAGTGAAGAGGAAAGTTGGAAAGGAGCAACACTTTTTATTTCGTATGATGATAAAGATTATAAGCCTATCGCAAGTGCAAATATACAATCTACTTACGGATATGTAATCGAATTTACCGATGAGGGAATTACAGTAGTACTGCGTTTTGGTAAGATAGACGTCATGAGTCCAACTGTGTTAGCGCTGGTTGGAAAAGAGGTAATAAAATTCGAAAGAGCAAAGATCATAGGTAAGAATAAATATCAGCTTATCGACCTAATTAGAGGCCAAGAGGGTACTAAGAAATATGAACACACCTCAGGTGAAAAATTTATTCTACTTGATGATTCAATAATTTCTTTTGAAGTGCAAAAAGGGAGAAAGTTTTATCTTAAGGCAGTCACTTACGGTGATTCATTAGATAATACGGAAACAAAAATTGTAAACTGAGAGAGCGTAAGTGAAATCTTAATGTCTACTTGCATTTTATTAAAAAATCCACTATATTATAAACATAGCAATATAGTAAGGTAAAATAATGATCGGTAATGTAAAAAAATTATCAAATAAAGCGCCAATAATACTAACATGGGTGCCAAGAGTGCATGGTGCATCTTTACCAGATGGTAAAAATAGTAGATTGAATTATTTAGATATAATCAAGAATCATAAACTAAAGAATGAAGAGGAGAGGGATATATATCTGATTATCAACGGCCCAGGGTTTAAGCAAAGCCAAATAGATAATTTAAAGCGTGAACTGAAAGGAATTGAAGGAGTACATGTTATAGACTTGCATCAATATGACTGGAGTGAAATAGACACAGGATGGAAAATAGATGGTAAAGACATTAGCATAAAGGATTTCTTTAAGAATATGTATAATATGTCAGAGGAGCAAAGAACATATTTTGCTGTTGAAATAGATACTTTTAGATTAGTTGCTCTGGCACTCTTAAAGCAGTTTACAGGACACGAAGGTGGGATATATATAGATTTTGATTCTTTAAAAGCCATTGACTCTCATATAGGGAAGGATATAACAATCCCTGAAGGAATTTTATTAGGAAATGTTATAGCAGGTTTTCTTGATCAAGAAGGGAACATGAACTACAAAAGTGCGGTAGATATAAAGAACTCAAATCATTATGACGAATATAAAAATCTAATAATTTGTACAAATAATGATTGCATTGTGATAAATAATTCAAGTATAGCAGTTAACATTTTGTCTGATTATAAAGATAGAATACTGAGCCAAAAAGAAGCTTGTAATGAGGTTAAAAAGCGCTTATCTCTAGCTTTAGAACAAGAAGAAGAACTTGCTAAAGGAGCTTCCTTATTAACAAAAGATGAAGAACTCAAAAATGAAATAATTAAACAAGTAAAAGAAAAAATTAAAAAATGCGTTTCAGACTTTGAAAGCAATGGAATACAAGAGCTATATAATATCGAAAACTTTCAGTATATTAACACCGGGCTTGGTGAATTTAGCTTAAATTCTGCTCAAATGAGTACAGGACGAGTTCTTATTGTTCAATTATGTGATGGCGAAAAAGTGAGCAAATGTCCATCATTTTCTTTTAATTGTAATAATGGTAATTATGTTTTTAAGCAAGAGAGCGACCTATCCTGGATGAAGGGAAAAGATCTATACCGTGAACGAGTAGATAATAAGCTGGAAGGAGCAGAAGTAGACAGGGTAGCAATGGGAGAGCTATCACTTATATAGCATTGATTAAAGAACTTTCTATTTCAAGAATAGAAAGTTCTTTAAAGCAGAGACTGAAAACTTTACGGAGCAAAAGTTCTTACAGTTGACAATTAACGCAGTATATGTTAATATTATATACATATAAAGTAATTATAAAGCTTATTATGTCAAGGAAAATAGTTAATACATTAAAATCTCAAGTAAAAGAGCTCAAATATGCTGATTTAGGAGCTAAAGGATTAAGCTCAAGTGGTTGGTATGACATTTACTCTGGCAATGTAACATATAAAGATCTCAATAGATGCAGTGATATCACTATTAATGGACAAAAAGTAACTAATGATTTTATCAATACACTATTCTCAGATAATAGGGGTATGATTTTAGAAGGTGAAAATGGACAGAACAACTATCGTCCATTTCTCAAACGAGTTTTTATAGAAATGTTCGAACATGTTGGTGCAGCAACTCCCAATAACTCTATTATTGAAGAGTTGATAACTAACTATAATCAGGCAGGATATTCTAGTTGTTTGTGTTATCAGCAGCAGAGTGCTCTTAATCCGTTTGATTTGTTGATACTAGGTAATGAAAGAGAACAAACAATTGGTATGGATTGTGATAAACCTGATTGTTTAAAGTTCAGTTTTAGTCAAAGAACTAAATGTGTCTTTGATAATGGTCTGATTATAAAATGCAATTTATCCTGTTCAGCAGAGTTTAAACTAAAATGTAAGGATGGAAATGTGACATATGAAGATGGTAAAGTGTTGCTTACAATCCCTAAAGAGTTAAAAGACTACAAAGCTGGCGATGACAGTCTGCTTGATAAGCTTACTGATATTATTAATAAGCTTGTTGAATACTTTAAAAAGCTCTGCGAGAAATTGGGCTTTAAGTTTGATACAAGGATAGAGTATGATTCTGAGCATAATATAAACATAGAGCACAACCTTGGCAAGCCACTGAAGGTGATAGATGAGCCAGATGTATATGCCGTCAATGGCTTGAAGCGCAAAGCACAATAAAAGTATTTGTTTAGGGGAATGAGGACTCCCTTTATTGTTATTCAAGTAGCTAACACTGGGGTCCAGAGCAGGCAATAAGAACTGGTCACGTGCTGGAATGACAAGGAAGAAAGTGCTGGTTTGAAATTAAATTTTCTGGATTTTAGTGTCACAAATTGACCCTATAGTTTTCTTTTCTCGTCTAACTGATTCTATCACTCTGCTGAACGGATGCCAATAAAATTGTCTTCTTTTAAAAGAATGTGAAAGCAATTGGTTGAATTTTTTTACTAATGTTTTATTATGCCGTGAATGTTGTGAGGTAAAACAATGATCGGTAATATAAAAAAATTATCAAATAAAGCACCAATAATACTAACTTGGGTGCCAAGAGTATATGGTGCGTCTCTACTGAATGGTAAGAATAGTGATCTTAGTTACTTAGATATAATCAAAAATCATAAATTAACAAATGAAGAGGAGAGGGACATATATCTGGTTATAAATGGTCCTGGATTTGAAGAAAATCAAATAGATGATTTAAAGCGTGAACTGAAAGGAATGGAAGGAGTGCATGTTGTAGATTTACACCAATACGACTGGAGCGAAATAGATACAGGATGGAAGGTAGATGGTGAAGACATTAGCATAAAGGATTTCTTTAAGAATATGTATAATATGTCAGAGGAGCAAAGGATGTATTTTGCTGTTGAAATAGATACCTTTAGATTGATTGCTCTTGCTCTTTCAGAAAAAATGACAGGAGAGAAAGGTGCAATATATATAGACTTTGATTCTTTAAAAGCCATTGACACTCATATAGGAAAAGACATAACGATTTCTAAGGGAATTTTGTTAGGGCAAGTTACTGTACATGTTAATCAAGAGAGCGGCAAAATTATTAAAACGGATTTAAATAATGACTTGATTGCAGTAAGTTGTCCAAGTATAGCGATTAATATTTTAGCTCAATATAAAAGAGAAATACTGAGTCAAGAAAAAATGTGCTATGAGTTGGCAGAACGTTTATCTCGGTTTATGCAAAGAGAAGAATCACAATTTTTTACCGCATGTAAAAGATTGGAAGAAGAACAGCTGTGGGATTATGAGACGAAGAGATTAGTGAGAGTTATTAAATACGGATTAAAGAAGATAGAGTGTACAATAGGTGATCTCAAAAATGGTGAGATAAGAAAATTATATGAGCCACGGGTGTTAAGGTATATGCAACATCCTGAAGTAAGTATGAATTTGGGTCAATTTTATACTGTAGAAGTAATTCGTAGTGAATTAATTGGTCAAGACGAAAGTAAACTGAAGCTGTTTTGCTTCGAAGAGGACAATGGCAATTACGTTTATATAATAGATAGTGATCTATCTTGGGCGAGAAGAGAAAACTTATACCATAAGCAGGTAAAAAGTGAGTTAGAAAAAGTACAAGTAGATCAGATGGAATTGGAAGATCTATCGTTAAAGTAATCAAGTGCAAACCCGCAAGAAACTCAAGTTACAGTTCATAGTCTATATTAGTTAAAAATTAATGATTTATATCTATTATAGTATATATGTCAAAAAAAGTGATTAATGAGCTGAAAGATAAGGCGAGGTAGAGGAGATATGCTGATTTGAAGTCTACAGAAAGTTCTGATTATAGAACATATAAGGATTTAGATATGGACTTCAATAGTGAATATGAATTTGTTTGTGACCTTGTTATTAATGGGAAGGCAATAACTAATGATCTCATTAAAAATTTATATTTAAAACATGAAAATCTCATTACAGAAGATAAGGACAAAAAAGGGAGTTATCGTCTGTTTCTTAAGCAAATCTTCACGGAAATATTTGTACACGCCGGTGCAGCAGTTCCAAATGACTCTATTATGGAAGAATTGATAACTTATTATAACAGGTCTGGGTACAAGCAATTCTTTTCTTCTCAAAGTCAAGCACTTCGTTCTTTTGGATTGTGCATGTATTCATTCCACTATTTAATTCCTTCTTACAGAGAAAGGACCTATATAAGTTGTGAAGATCCAAATTATCTGAAGTTCAGTTTTAGCGTAAATGATGGTATATATAACGGTAATAAAATTTTAGTATGTGATTTACAAAACTCAGTGGAGTTTAAACTAAAATGTGAAGGTGAAAATGTGATATATGAAGAAGGTAAGGTTTCTCTCACTATTCCTAAGGAGCTGAAAAATTACAAAGCAAATGATAAGAATTTGTTTGACGTTATTATTGAGTATTTTCAGAAATTTTGCGAAAAATTTGGATTTCACTTTTTTGAGGAAAATTTTGAGTATAATCTGGATAAGCCACTTGGAGTATTAAGTGATATAAATACAACCAAAGACAAGAATCTAAACTTGAAGAATTTAAAATAAGATATTGAAATCTCCGCTTTTTTTAATAAGGTGAGTATAATAAAAAGTAAATCAAGTTTTACAGAAAACCTTTACTTATGATGAAAAGTACGTAATACGTATATAATATAAGATTGTGATATGTCAAAAAAAATAGTTAACGCATTGAAATCTGAAGTAAAAAAGCTCAAGTATTCTGATTTAAAATCTATACCAATGAAATCAGGTGGTTGGAGTAGCATAAACTCTGGTTACAACACATATATTGACCTTGATAGATCACACAACCTTACTATCAACAAACAAAAAATAACCAATGAGCTTATCGAGGAGCTATATTCAAAACATAAAGATCTCATTTTAGGGAATGAAAAAGGGAAAAGAAACTATTGTTTGTTTCTTAAAGTAGTCTTTATGGAAATGTTTATACGTGTTGGTGCAACAGTTCCAAATGACTCTATTATAGAAGAATTGATAACTAGTTATCATCAAGAAGGATATAATCATTTTTTGTTTCTGCATTTATTAAAGGCTCTTTTTCCACTTGGCTTGCTTGTGTTAGATTCTGATATAATAATAACTTATAGTATGGATTGCCATAGTTCCAATTGTCTAAAACTCAGTTTTAGCATGGAATGTATAAGGGTACTTAGCAGTGATCTTGCTAGTGATATCAAAACACCAGGTTTTTACAGTTCAGTAGAATTTAAACTGAACTGTAAGGGTAGAAATGTAACATATGAAGATGGTAAAGTGTCTCTTATTATTCCGAAAGAGCTGAAAAATTATAAAGCAAGTGGTAGAAGTTTGTGTGACATTACTATTGAGTATTTTCAAGAATTTTTTGGAAATTTGGGATTTAAATTTGAGACAAAAGTGGAACATAGTCTAGGGGAGCCACTGAAGGTGTTAAATGATGTAAGTGTGCTTTGCTCTCAGTTAGAATGTATCCGTTCAGCAGAGTGGTAAAATAAATTAGACGAAACTAATAAGTGGGTATCATGAAAATCCAGTCTTTTCATGCAAAAAAAAATGATGTCATTCCAGCGCGTGACCAGTTCTGATTGACTAATCAGTCTTCTGGATCCCAGTATCAAGTACTGGGATGACAAGAGTAAAGAGGAAACTGGGATGACATTATGAAGGCCTAGCAATTTATGACGGTGTCATTCCAGCGCGTGACCAGTTCTGATTGCCTGGTCAGTCCTCTTGGTTTCAGTGTTAGGCTACTCGAATAACAGGTGTTACTGAAATAACACCGATGGGCTACTGGAAGGATAAGAGGCTACTTGAATGAAAAGAAAGGGAGTGCACATTTCTTTGAACAGATAGGTTAAATTAGGTTGAAGTTTTAGCAGCAGCAAGTCTGTTAAAATCTTCTTCAGCGTGGTACGATGACCGCGTTAATGGGCTTGATGCAACTACCAAGAAGCCTTTAGAATAAGCAATATATTTATAATGCTCAAACTCTTCTGGAGTAACATATCTATCAATTTTTGCATGCTTTGGAGTTGGTTGCAGATATTGACCAATTGTAATGAAATCAACTTCGGCGCTACGTAAATCATCCATAACCTGAAAGATTTCTTCTTTTGTTTCTCCAAGACCAACCATAAGCCCTGACTTCGTGAAAAGTTTAGGATTAATCTGTTTCACCATCTTTAGCAAATATAGTGAATGAAAATAACGAGCTCTTGGTCTTATTTTTGCATACAGCCTTGGTACTGTTTCGATGTTGTGGTTATAAACATCAGGTGATGCAATAGCTATTGCTTCAAATGCTCCTTTCTTATTTAAAAAATCAGGAGTGAGAATCTCTATTGTTGTTTCCGAAGTTATCTTTCTAATTTCTTCTATACACCTTATAAACTGATTTGCACCACCATCTGATAAATCGTCACGGTCAACAGAGGTAATGACAACGTGCTTTAAATTTAACTTTTTTATTGCTTTTGCTAAATTTTCTGGTTCATGAGGATCGAGCTTATCAGGAATGCCAGTTGCAACGTTGCAAAACGCACAAGCACGAGTACAAACAGAACCGAGAATCATCACAGTAGCATGACGTTTATTCCAACATTCACCAATATTTGGACACGCAGCTTCTTCGCATACTGTATGTAAGTTATGTAGCTTAACAGTATTTAAGGTTTCATTGAATACTTTACCAGCTGGAGCTTTTGCTCTGAGCCATGTAGGCTTACTATGCATTTGAAACAGCTAGCTCTACCTCTTGTTTTGCTAAAACTTTCTTTAATCTTCTTTTTATCTTTTGCGCTTCTTTACTTAGTTTAATTGTTTTTGTGTTGAGCAAGAAAGCATCAAGATCACCTTTGTAATCTATAGTTCTTAAAGTTCTTGTCGCTATACGAAAGCTAAACTTTTTTTCTAATATATTACTCGTTAATGTAACTTTATGTAAATTTAAGAGAAAGGTACGCTTTGTTTTACGATTTGAGTGCGATACCTTATTACCAAAAGACTTTTTTCTATTTGTTAATTCACAAATTCTACTCACTTCAATATACCAATTTATCCTATGTAACTAGGTTAACCTTATATAGTTAAATAGTCAACTCCCTTGCTTGATTTTTATACCGTATACTGCTTTATAGCCAAAAAACACTGTAATTTTTTCTATTACAAGAGAAACCATATGCTGCATTTCTAATGCTTTACTGCCATTTGTTACTAACAGATGCAGAACACCAGAATTTACGTTTTGTGCGTATGAGATCTTTTGTGGTTTTGTACATTCTGCTAATTCCTCTCCAACTATACTTTTCCAGTTTAAAATAAGACGTATTTCATTTTTGCTGATCTTATTTTTCATGCATTTTAATGCATAGTTTTCTATTATAGATTTTAATTTCTTTGGCCCGCTATATTTAAACATCTTTCCAGTGCTTAAAATTAAATTATATTACAACTTTCTGATACAAAAAACTAACTTATTGTTTTCATGATCCTCGGCCTCACACATAAAAAGCAGTATTTGTATATTTTTGCCTAACTTGTAATCATTTTTAATTGTAATTTATTAAATTATTATGAAGCTAATTAAAATTCGAGTAAAGTATAGTATTTCCAAGAAGATTATCTTTTTACTGTATGCAGTAATTTTCTTATAGCTATCTGTTTTTTAAGATCTTTCTGCAATCCAAGCTGCTTGAATGGCCTCTAATATTTTTTCATTACAATACTTTTCATCATCATCAAACTCCTTCAAACCCAAGATCTTTTTCTTAAGTTCAGTGAATCTAATACTAATTATATCCTTATTGGGAAACTTCTCTTCTAGAGCTTCTGCAATATCTTCTATATCAAGCCATTTCATACTTTTTTGATAAATTAAACTGGTGCCCATGGGGAGACTTGAACTCCCAAGGTCGCAAAACCCACGGATTTTAAGTCCGCTGCGTCTACCGATTCCGCCACACGGGCCTTATGTTGTTTATCTAGAGTAAAATTCTACTACTAAATTGACTTCCATGTCTGCTGAATAGGGGACTTCGGAATATTGAGGCGCTCTCAAATACTTCACTGAAAGTGCTTTGCTATCTGCCTCTAAATAATCTGGAGCCTTACGTTCTTGTTTTTGTTCAGCCTCTATTAATATAGGAATTTTTGCTGCTCTTTCCCTTATTTTTACTATATCACCAGGCTTCACTCTATAACTTGATATGTTAACCACCTTATCATTAACTGTAACATGTTTATGAGATATAAGCTGTTTTGCCGAGTAAATTGTTGGCACAAAACCAGAGTGATATAAAACAGAACTTAACCTTGATTCCAAGGCACCAATAAAATTATCAGCCGTATAACCTTTTCTTTTGTAAGCATCTAAAAATGTACGTCTAAGCTGCTTACTTGAAATTGCATAGTAGAACTTAAATTTTTTATGTGCAGCAAACTGCTTACCAAAATCAGATAACTTCTTAAATCCAAGAATACCATGCTGACCTGGAGGGTATTTTCTTTTATTGACCGAATCTTTTGCTCTACCCCATAAGTTTACACCAAGCCTGCGACTGATTCTATACTTTCTATTGATAACAGTTGTCATACAAAAATTCTCACAATCTAACTATAAATTATTAATGATTTTAACATTAAGTGTCAACTTGTTTTTGCCACTATGATATAGTATACTTCACTTTTAAGTTTTCCTATTAATACATGAATCATCTACTACTAAAATCCATGGCAAATGCTGTCCGCTTTTTATCAATTGATGCAGTACAAAAAGCAAATTCTGGACATCCAGGTATGCCACTTGGCATGGCAGATGTTGCCACTGTATTATTTGCTAAATACCTAAACCATAACCCTGATGATTCTCAATGGATCAGTAGAGATCGTTTCGTCCTATCAAATGGTCACGGTTCAATGTTGCAATACTCTATATTATATCTGACAGGCTACATTAGTATAGATGAACTAAAAAACTTCAGGCAACTTACATCAAAAACTCCAGGTCACCCAGAATTTGGCTTAACTTCTGGTATAGAAGCAACAACAGGCCCGCTTGGTCAAGGATTTGCCACTGCTGTTGGCATGGCACTTGCTGAATCGATTCTTGAAAAGCAGTTTGAAATCAGTCACTACACTTATGTAATGCTAGGAGATGGCTGTCTTATGGAAGGTATAAGCCATGAAGCAGCGTCCCTTGCTGGGCATCTTAAATTAAATAAGCTGATAGCACTTTTTGACGACAATGACATCTCTATAGACGGCTCTACTAGCCTCTCTTGTTCTGATGATGTAGAAAAGCGTTTTTCAGCGTATGGATGGAATGTTGACAAAATCGATGGGCATGATTTTGATTCCATATCCCTTGCAATAGAACAGGCACAAAAGTCTGATAAACCTACACTAATCTGTTGCAAAACTATTATCGGAAAATTTTCGAGCCGTGCTGGCACATCTTCTGCTCATAGTGGTACCTTTACAGAGGAAGATGTAAAACAGATGAGAGAAAAATTAAATTGGGACTATGAACCATTTCATGTACCAGAAGATGTGAGAAACGCTTGGATAGAAACAGTTAAGAGGGCAAAGCAAAACTATACATCCTTGATCAATGAAGAACTACAAAGAAGACTTGAGAAACGTTTGCCAGACAATATCGAAAATGACTTAGCTAACCTGAAGAAACAAATATGTGAGCTAATGCCAAAAGAAGCGACTAGGTCTTCTTTCGGCAGAGTAATGGAACTATTGACTAAGTCTATGCCAGAACTAATTGGTGGCTCTGCTGATCTTACCGGTTCAAATTGTACTAAATATAAGCACATGCAGGCAATAGATAGTAATAATTATAGTGGCTCTTATGTACACTATGGAGTGAGAGAGCACGCTATGGCAGATTGTATGAATGGTATGGCTCTTCATGGTGGAATTATTCCTTATGGTGGAACTTTTTTAGTATTTTCCGATTACTGCCGCCCTGCTATACGTCTTTCAGCTTTGATGAAACAGCAGGTTATATATGTAATGACTCATGACTCAATTGGAGTAGGGGAGGATGGTCCAACTCACCAGCCAATAGAGCATTTAGCTTCTCTGAGAGCTATACCAAATCTGTATGTTTTTAGGCCAGCAGATGCAATTGAAACTTTGGAGTGCATTAGCATTGCATTGGAAAAAAAAGAATCTCCATCGTTATTTGCACTTTCAAGGCAAAATATTAATTACATGCACTCTTATACTGACCAATTGGCCAACCTATCAAAATTTGGTGCATATATACTATGCGAATATTCAGGGAAGCTAGAAGTGACGATATTTGCTACCGGATCTGAAGTTGAAATTGCAGTTGAGGCAAGAGAAAAATTACAGGAAAAAGGTGTAGGTACAAGGGTCATTTCTATGCCGTGTTGGAGGCTTTTTGACGAGCAAAGTGATGAATATAAAGGGGCAATATTAAATAATGACAGCATTAAAGTTGCAATTGAGGCTGGAAGTGAAATGGGTTGGCATAAATATGTAGGCTCAAACGGTATATTTATTGGCATGAAAAATTTTGGAGAATCAGCACCTTATGAAGCTCTTTATAAGCATTTTAATATTAGCGCTGATTATGTAGTAAAATGTGTTTGTGAATAACACTTTTTGTCATTACGCTGCGCATAAAATTACTTAATGAACTCAGCCAGTACCGTTATTATGATATATATAACAATTTTACAAAAATAATATCATAGAATTCAAGAATTGCTACGTGCTAAAAAAAGCAAAATGCTGTTTATAAGAATAAATGGCAAACACTCAACCAATTTCTATTTGTAAATCAGGTGAAGTCAAACCTATAAAAAATTTGGGAGTGTTCATACGCGTCAAGAAAGGTGGTTTTTTTAAAAATATCTTAAATTTTTGATCAAAAACTACCTCACTCTACACTTCCGCCATTTTCTTCAATTTAAGCTACAGCACCAGCAAGGACTTTTTAACTTGCCAAACAGGTACAGATTTAAAAGCCTAAAAACTATCTAAACAACTACAAGATTAGTAGTTTGATCAATTTCAACATTACTAAGTGTTGTATTTGCCTTATACAAACAGTAACATCCTGCTGCAAGAAAAATTAATGCAGCTACAGCGAATGAAAGACACATTGCTAAATGAAACATTGTCAAACTTGCACCAACAGCAGATGCTCCAGATAATACAAAAGAAATAGAGGCGTAACTACCTTGCCTTTTACTATTGTTGCTTGCTCCTAAGAATTTTTCATATTTACTATTTAGCTTTTTATTTTTACCTTCAAATTGTTCTTGTAGATCTTCAAAACGCTTCTCTAGTGTGCTTTCATGTTTCTTGAGTTCGGTTGTTACCATATTCTCGAATTCACTCTGTAGTTGAGTATATTTTTCAGTGATAGTCTTTAGATCATCCTTTAATTGAGTGTATTCTTTAGTACATTGAGTTACTTTAATTAAGTCTTTCCTTACAGAATCTAGGTCCTGTTTTAAGTAGCTGTTCTCAGAGTCAAGTTCTTCAAATCTTTCCTCACGTTCTTTCTGTAGCGCATTAATTTTAGTTTGTATACCATTAAGTAATTTAGTCACTTTAGCCAACTGTTGAGTATCTACAACATTTGGACCACTATTTGCAGAGCTATGACTTTCTACATTATTTTCATTATCAACAGGACTATTGAGTGACTCTAGATCATTATTAACTTGCTCACCTTCAGGCTCTTTAGATTTCTTCTCCTCAATTGCCTGAATGAAGTTATTAGTATCAATAGTGATTTTTCCTTCACCTTCAAAAAAAGATATAATATCCCTTGTTGTTTCATCTATTAAATATTCTAACTCAGCTCCCGAGAAACCATCAGTTTTATTTGCAAGTTTTTTAGTATCTACTTTAACTTCCAACCCTTCAATAACTTTGAATTTTTTTATATATAAGTTCAATATATCCTTACGCTGGGCACGACCTGGCAAAGGAATTTCAATATGATTAGAGAGACGGCCTGGCCTAATAAACGCTTTGTCTAAAACATCTCTACGATTAGTTGCAGCAATCACTGTTACACCTTCTAGTGAGTTGAAACCATCGAGCTCGGTTAAAAACTGATTCACAAGGCTGTCGCATGATTGAGCATGACTAGAACTACCACCGCTACCACGTTTTGTAGCAATACAATCAATTTCATCTATAAAAATTATACAAGGAGCATTTGCTCTTGCCTTTTTAAAAATTTCTCTTACGTACTTTTCACCTTCACCAATATACGATTTCAGAAATTCAGATGCAGAAACACTAATAAACTTTGCATTAGCTTGACATGCAATTGCACGAGCAATTTTGGTTTTACCATTTCCGGGTGGACCATAAAAAAGATAGCCTTTTTCTGGTTTGTAACCTATCTTTTTAAGTAATTCTTTATTTCTTTCTGGAATAGTACCAAGAATCTTGTTTAGCTCCTTTTTAACGCTTTCTGGAATTATAATATCATCAAGTGTTGTTTTATTTTCCGATTGAGTTGGATCAAAAATTTCTATTGAAGAGTTACTTTGTGTGAATTTATTTATAAAACTATCCATTATTCTAAAATTTTCTATACCTTTAACATTAACTTTTTTAAGACCAGCTAAAGCTTTTTCTCCTTCATCACCAATACTGTTCCAACTTAAATTAAGTTGAGTAAGGTTTGTAAGATTACCATTAGCTAAAGCTTCTGCTCCTTCATCACCAATACTGTTCCAACTTAAATTAAGTTGAGTAAGGTTTGCAAGATTACCATTAGCTAAAGCTTTTGCTCCTTCATCACCAATATTGTTCCAACTTAAATCAAGTTGAGTAAGGTTTGCAAGATTACCATTAGCTAAAGCTTTTGCTCCTTCATCACCAATATAACAGCTTTTTAAACTAAGCTTTGTAATACTAAGATTGCTCTGTAAAAAGCTTACTAATTCACTTATGTTTATTGTTTTCGAGTGCAAATCAAGAAAGTCGTCTTGAACAAATTGACTAAAATCCATTTCATTTCTCCATTAAATATATAGATATTTTAGCCTATATTTTAATAATTGTCAAATTTTTAATAAATCTAATGAAAAATTATAGAAAATGCTTAGCATCACAAAAAATTTACTTTATTTTTAAGTAGAAAAATAGTACGTACCTTTGTGAAAACGAGTTGCATGATAAGAAAGCTGGTGAAATGTTTCGAGTAACTTTTTCGTTTCTATGATCCACTTGGCGGCAAGAATAAAGTTTTAATCGTTCCATGGTTTCTGTATAATTTTCAAAACTTAATTGGTATATATGAAGGTAATAATAGGTAGCGCTAGTAAACGATTAGGAGATTCAATAGCAAGTGGGCTAAATGCTCAGCTATTACCTGCTCAGGTATCAAGATTTGCCGATGGTGAGGTAAATGTAGAAGTAGCAAATGATCTACGTAATCAAGAAGTATATATAGTACAATCTCTTTCTTCCCCTGTAAATGATAACCTTATGGAGCTTCTGCTTACAATTGATGCAGCAAAGAGGTCAGGAGCCAAGAGAATAAAAGCTATTATTCCTTATTATGGATACAGTAGGCAGGATAGGGTTATTAAAAACAATAATATGCAATCTGCTTTAAGTGCTAAATTAACTGCAAATCTTATTCAAACAGCTGGTGCAAACAGTGTTGCTGCTATTGATTTGCATTCAAGTCAAATTGAAGGTTTTTTTGATATACCAGTTACTAATCTAAGCTGTTTTGAAGTATTTGTTAACTCTATATACAAGGAGAATTTGGCAATAGTTGCGCCTGATGTTGGAGCAATTGGCAGAGCTCGTACTTTTGCAAAGATTTTAGAGGAAAAACACAAGTTGGATAATGATATTGTTGTAGTAGATAAATATAGAGAAAAAGCAGGTACATCTGAGGTAATGAATGTAATCGGAGAAGTTGCAAACAAAAATTGCGTCATTGTTGATGATATAGTTGACTCTGGCGGAACATTATGTAATGCAGCTCTTGCTTTAAAAAACCGAGGAGCAAAGTCTGTAGTTTCGTGCATTACACATGGAATACTTTCAGGAAATGCAGTTGAGAAAATCTCTTCCTCTTCTTTGGATAAATTAGTAATTACGGACACCGTATTTCACAAATTTGAAAAAAATGATAAGATAGAGGTTGTTTCAATTGTAAATATTTTAATTTGCTTTATGCAAGGAGGTAAAAGTGCCAGCTAGATCAACAGAAGATGTTATCACTTCGTTAATAGAATTTGCAAATAAGAGAAAAATAACAATTACTAAGGAAGAAATGCTTAAAACTGCACAGCTTGTGAGGATTAAGTTATCCGATGATGAGATTAAATACTACTCAAAAGAACTGACAATGCTGGATTGGATACATGATACTTTGTTGAAAGTTAATACTGAAGGTGTTTCTCCTATGCGTTATGGAACTATAGATAAGGATGTCCATGTACGCGATGATATTATAAATTCTCAAAACATTAAAGAAGAAATATTATCCAATACAAAATCAGAGCATGGGTATTTCGTAGTACCGAAGGTTATAAACGATTAAGATAAAGCAAGATTTATAACGATTTTATAGATCTACTTTCAGAAATAAGACCAATCTGGTAAAGAAGCATTCGTTGGAGTAAAAACCATTTTTTGATTTTTCTTTACTAAATCTACTAAATATAATTTAGAGTTGCTTGGTGATTCTGCGTTAGTAAAGATAATTTCTCTGCCATTTGGTAGCCATGCCGGAGATTCAATTTTATGTCCCTCTGAAAGCAAGCGCTCTTCTTTGCCATCTGGCTTCATAACTCCTATGTAAAATTTTCCTGACTGAATTTTTGTAAAAGCTATCAGATCTCCTTTTGGCGACCAAACAGGTGTAGCATATCTTCCATTTCCAAAACTAATTCTCTTGGGTTTTTTGCTTTTTTTAGTGAAATCTATGATATATAGTTGCTGACTTCCACTTATATCAGAACTAAAAACCATGTACTTTTGATCTGGAGACAAAGAGGGAGAAGTACTTATAGCTGAACCTTTAGTAATTTTTTTTGTTCGTTTACTGCTTAAGTCTAGAGATAATATATTTGTTTCACCACTCAATGAGTGGGAAATAAAAAGAGATTTACCATCAGGAGAAAATCTTGGTGCAGAAATAACTCCTTCAAATGCGCTGATTATTGATTCAGTGTTATCTTTTAAATTTTTTAATATTATATAACTTTTACCATTTGTGTATGAGATATAAACAATACCCTTTCCATTTGGTGAAAATCTTGGTGTTGACACAAATTTCTCACCATTTGTTAAGTACTTTATATTACTTCCATCTTGATTCATCACAGCAATTTTACGGACGGATTTGTAATTGCTATCTTTTTCTTCAGCGATATATGTAATTTTTGTATTGAAATGCCCTTTCTCACCAATCAATCTATCATGTATCACATCTGAAACAAGATGACTAATTTTCCTCCAGTCTTTTGCTAGAAAAACAACCGACTGAGTAAGTAATTCTCTGTTTGTAAAGCTGTCAGATAAACGAAAAGATAGCTCTAAATTTCTGTTTGATACTTCACTTAAACTTATTGTGACTACAGTATCGCTTTTCCAAGACTCAACTTTCGCGTCACGTTTCACATTAAATAAGCCACAATTAGATAGATTTGTTTCAATTACTTTTGTGATGCTTTCACTTAGCTCATTTTCCACTTCTGTCTTGCATGCACATTTAGATACAACAAGATCAATATTACCAATATTGCTTTTTTTTATATCAACATATAAAACAGCTTTTGTGGAATAAGGAATAAATAACGAAATAAATAACACCAGTTGAACGAATAGCTTCATTAGATTTCTTGCATTACCTCCTTTCATCTCAGCAAATAGCTTACTTTTGAAGTTAAACTGCATGACAGTAGAGTAAATCAATTTCTGCAGTACTTGACACTGGAATCCAGAAATTTGACTGCAAGTAAGTGCACTGAGGTGGCAAGCATAAAAGTAGCTGTTTTATTCTAAAATAAACGTCTTTGACAAGGTTGCATGAAAAACTGGATTCCAGTGTCAGAGCACTGGGATGACACTCTACTGGTGGAGATTGCTCTAAAACTACAATGTTTGCCTGGGCGTTGAGATGGCACCCTTCTGGTAGATTCAAATCACAATGTTTGTATAGTTGTGTGATCTGACACTGATTTTTTTTTACGGATTCCAGTATTGCATGCTGAAATAACATCAAAGAATACATTGTTAACTTCTTACTCAAATAATGGTTAATAAAAAGAGGTATATTTCTATACCTGTTCTATTTGGACTTCAATTATAGGTCTTTTTAGTAAATATTCCTTTAAGATACTAAATATTGAACTTTCAATCTTATTTCTTATTTTTTTTATCGGTTGTGGACTAAATGCTGACTCAACCTTCTCTATGATCTTTTGCATAATGGCTGCATCTTTTTGCGCTTCGAAAACACCAGGTGCAAATACTTTTGGCTTAGCAAGCAGTTTATTTTTCTTGTTTACAACTGCTGTCACTACGATAGCTCCGGCATCTCTCATTCTCTCACGCATTTTTATAACGCTGCATTCTGGATGACGGAGTAACATACCATCAATACCAAAGTAGTTGACATCAATGGAGCTAACTTTTTCCCCATTTTCCAAATTAACAATATCACCTGGTGCAATCATTATTGCTTTTTTCACACCGCACTCTTTAGCAAACTTTACATGTGCATCCGTATGAATATACTCACCATGAACCGGAATAGACATCTTAGGTTTTATCAAAGAATACATTTCCCTTAGCTCTGCTTTTACTGGATGACCGGAAGCATGAACATTCTCTGTTTTTTCAGTAATAACTTCCACTCCCATCTCAATAAAGGCATTGAGCATGTTATGTGCACGAGTTTCATTGCCAGGAATGATTTTTGATGAAAAGATCATGGTATCACCTTGCTGCATTTTAAATGCTTGATGACTCTTAGCGGCAAGTCTTGCGGTAGCTGCCAGTGGCTCACCTTGACAACCTGTGCAAAGTAGCACCAGCTTTTCCCTTGGAAAATTTACTGCCTCCTTTGCTTCTAGAAACTCAGGAGAATCAGTTAAATAACCACTATCCTGAGCAACTTTCACTATTCTCCATAAAGATCTGCCAAGTAAAACCACTTTTCTATTTAGTGCTTTTGCAGCTTGGCTTATTGTTTCAATTCGCGCTACATTCGAGGCAAATAGCGAGACAGCAACCAATTTTTTAGACCGCTTTATTATATTGTAAATATTATTATAAATTGCACTTTCTGACTCAGGGTGATGCTTGCTTAATATATTAGTTGAATCGCAAATTGCTGCAAGTAGATCACCTTTATCGCCAATTTCTTTTAAACGCTCTATATTAGAAATTAATCCAACAACAGGTTTTGGATCAAATTTCCAGTCTCCAGTATGAAGTGCACTACCTACTTCAGTGCTAATTAATATTGAATTTGCTTCAGGAATTGAGTGAGTTACATTTATAAACTCAACGGTAAAAGGACCCAAATTTATACTGCCATTTATGTCAACCTCTTTCACAGGTACTATACCTTCTAATCGAAATTCCTTCAATTTTTCTTTGAGAAAATTAACCGTAAACTTTGTTGTATATATGGGACATTCTAATTCTTCCCACAGATGAGGCACTGCACCGCAGTGGTCTTCATGTGCATGTGTAATTATTATTCCAAGCAAATCTTTTTTTCTTTGAGCAATAAAATCTACATCAGCAATGAGCAGCTCAACACCTGGCATAGTTTCATCTGCAAAACCGATACCAAGGTCGATCATAATCCACTTACCTTGATAATGATATAGGCTAACGTTCATCCCAATTCTTCCTACTCCTCCAAGAGGAAGAAATAAAAACTCATTTTTGTTTATGTTCATTAATTTTAAATTATTAAAATGTGAGAATAGCAAAACTTCGACCTTAAATAAAGGAATTTATCACTTTTGCATAACTTAAAAAATCTTTTCACTAAAAGAGAAGGCTTTCAAATTGGTAAAAAGAATTAAATGTAGACAGCTACCTCTTTATATCACTTAGCAAATTTCTCACTTTTTTTTTACTTTTCCAAAGAATCCTTCAGATTTCTGCTCTACACTTTCATGTTCCTCTTCCTCAAGCGCTTTTAATAGCTCAATCTGCTTTTGGGTTAAATTCTTTGGATTTAAAGTCTCAACTATTACCTGTACGTATAAATCACCACGAGCATGTGAGTTCATATATGGCATACCCTTTTCCCTACAACGTAGTTTGGTACCAGTTTGAGTGCCTTCAGGGACCTTTACTTTTATTTTAGCTCCATCAATTGATTGAATATCGATTTCACCACCAAGTACTGCTAGTGTCATTCTTATAGGCACTTTACAGTGTAAATCTGCTCTATTGCGAGTGAAAATCTGATGAGTAGCTATTTTCACACATACGTATAAATCTCCGCTTTTTCCACCTCTTGCTCCAGCTTCTCCTTTACCACTGACCCTTACCTTAGCTCCTTCTTCTATGCCTTTTGGAATTGAAACGGAGATATTTACTTCATCTCTTTTACGTCCACTTCCACCGCATTTCTTACATTTATTTTGTATTATTTCTCCTTCCCCATAGCATGTAGTACACGTTCTTTCAATGGTAAAAAAGCCCTGTTGAGTTCTAATTCTACCGCTTCCCTGGCATGTGTTGCACTGAACTGGTTTGATTGCTCCTTCGCTACCTGTGCCTTGGCATGTATTACATTTTATATTTGTCACATAATGTATAGGTGCTTGTATTCCTTTAAATGCATCTTCCAAGGTAATTTTAAGGTCGTAGCGCAGATCTGCTCCAGATACTCCTGTTGTACTTCTTTTTGTTCTTGACCTACTTGTACTGCCGCCGAATCCTCCACCAAAAAAATCGTTAAATATATCACTAAAATCCCCTCCAGCTTGGCTAAAATCAAATCCACCGGAAGCACCATCGTGACCATAACGATCATAACCTGCTCTTTTTTCAGAGTCAGATAGAACTTCATATGCAGCTGTTACTTCTTTAAATTTTTCCTCTGCTTCCTTATTACCAGGATTTCTGTCAGGATGATATTTTAATGCTAGTTTTTTATATGCTTTTTTTATCTCGTCAGTACTAGCATTTCTGCTCACTTCTAGCAGATCATAGTAGTCTTTTTTGTTCATATATAATAGCTCAGTATTTTACCTTTAAAGATAGGTATTACATATGTGAATTTCAAGTATGACCTCTATTTCCTATAAAATATGGTGCACCCTGAGCGACTTGAACGCCCGACCTTTTGATCCGTAGTCAAATGCTCTAATCCAACTGAGCTAAGGGTGCTTGCACAAAGCTGACTTTAACAGATTTTATAGCTTATTTCAATTGGTTTAGCTAAAAATAAAACTCTTATCATGTATGAAACCTGTAAGAAATTGTACTAGCTCTCTTAAAGGATAACTTAAGTTAACAGTTTCCAATTACTTTGATTTTAGAACCGCTATCCGAATAAGAGCTTTTCACATTATACTGCCAAGCTGCTAACAAATAGCGGAATGACGGTTATAGTTAAATCTAAACTATTTTGGCTATATCAGAAGACGGGTTATGCAGAAACCTTAAAATACTTCTTGCTTGCCAAGGAGAATAAATACATTCCTACAAACAAGCAGATACTCAATATCGATGCATAGGAAAACTTGAAAATTAAATCTTTAATATATATTGATAAGCATTTACCTGCAGAAATTTTGTATAGTAGTCCAACACAAATAATCGTACTATCAATGACCGATGCTATAATTAAAGTGATGAAATTTGCCATATGAAAATTCAATTTCGACTTTAATTCTTCAAAAACAACTATGCTTGAGAGAAGAGAGATTAAAATTGGAGTATATAGAACCAGTATCATAAAACTAAAATTTTGCAATTTAAAAAGACAGCATATCACTGTACACACTATTAAGCTGTAAGTAGCTTTGCTTCTACCATAAAACTCAACCATTGAGTTTACAACTAAAGTAGCTCCCACAAATAAGGCAGCACATATCATTAATTTATTTGAAGTGTTAAGTAAAGAAAGACTGATAAGCAAGAGTATTGATAAAATGGACATAATCACCTACCGAAATTTAATAATATGCATTTATTTTAATCAGACATTACACATAATGAAAAATTTGTCTAGCGTAATCAAAAGTTATTTAAACTAGTACCTAAGTCTTTCAAATCTATTCTTATAATATCCTTTATATTGAGAGCTTTCTCCTCTGTCACTTTTCCAATACATGAAAAAACTATACCTTTAAACAATTCTTCAAACTTCCGCTGATTTTGCGGGGCAATGGTTACTAATATTCTACTTTGCGATTCAGAAAACATTATTATCTTGTTTATTATGTCTGTATTTTGTGTTTTTCCTATTGGTACTAGTGAAAGATCAATTTCAGCACCAAGGTCTCCTGCAATTAGCGATTTTGCCAAAGCAATAATTAAGCCGCCTAAGTTTGGTGCAATTGCAGAGACAATTATGCCATCTTTTATTGCCTGGTTGTAACGTTCATACAACTTCCTAGCGCTCTTTGCATTAACTTTTGGCACGTTGTTATTATCTATTCCACTATATAACTGATATTCAGATCTACCAAGCTCATCGTGGGTTGTACCAAGCACATATATCAAGTCCCCTGGCATTTTCACATCAAGCGATACCGCATTTTCAATATTGTCTATAATTCCAATTGCTGAAATGAGTAGTGAAGGTGGTGCAGATATCATCACTTTCTCGCCATTTTCATCATATCCCTTGAAGTCATTGAACATACTGTCTTTTCCGGATATGAATGGTGTTTTAAATGCAGTTGCAAAGTCGTAACAAGCCTCTGCAGCTCTCTTTAGTTGCCACAATCTTTCTGGATTATAAGCATCACACCAGCAAAAATTATCGAGCAACGCTAGATGATTTATATTTCCTCCTGCAGCTACGTAGTTGCGTATGGCAGTGTCAATCGCACATGCTGCCATGTGATAAGTGTCAATTTCTCCATAACTTGAGCCAAATCCCTGCGATTTTACAACACCTTTGTTTGAAGAAAGGACTGGCCTCGAGACAACAGCTTCGCTGCACACTCTTCCCTTGCCTTGCAGTGGTTTCAGTATTGACGATCCTTGAACCTCATGGTCATATTGCACCACTATAAACTCTTTGCTGCGTATGTTTGGTCTGCTTAGCATTTCTTTTAGTTCAAAGGTGTCATGCAAGTAGCTGAGACTGGAATCCATTTCACGCTCAGCTCTACCATCGTATGGGTTTTGGTGTAAAATGTTTGCAGGCTTTACCTGCTGGATCCCAGTGTCAAGCACTGGGATGACAGGAAAGGATACAGCAGACTCCTTAGACCACGGTTTCGTCTGTAAATGCACTTTGGGATTACCGTCATGCAGAAATTCAGTTTCGATGTCCATTATTACTTCTCCTGGGGGACATTTAACAACGGCTTTGCCACTTTTGTTGAATTCTCCAATTACACAGACCTCCACATCATGTGTTTTCATGATTTGCTTAAACGCAGGAAGATTTTCTTCTGGCACTGCTAAGGTCATTCTCTCTTGTGATTCTGATATCCATATTTCCCACGGAGCCATACCATCGTTTTTAAGGAGAACCTTGCTCAAATCAACTTCAAATCCGTCTTTTCCCATTTCACCAATGGACGATGATAGACCGCCTGCTCCATTATCCGTTATTGCATTATAAAGACCAAGATCTCTTGCTTTTACGACGGCGTTGGATAATTTTTTTTGTGTTATAGGATCACCAATTTGCACAATTGTTGAAGGGCTGTTTCCCGACAATGCCTCTGAAGAAAAAGTTGCACCGTGAATTCCGTCCCTTCCAACTCTTCCACCAATAATTACGATTTTATCACCGTTTTTGGGTTCTTTTATGTGTGAAGGTGCATTATTTATATTCCGTGGAATAATTCCGATGCTTCCAACAAAAACTAATGGCTTTCCACAGAATCTATCGTCAAAGTATACCGATCCAAGTTGCGTTGGAATACCGGAGCAATTACCAGCAACATTAACACCGTGAATCACTTCTTTCATTATATATTTTGGTGGTAAGATTTTATCAGTACGCTTTTTATCTCTATAAAGTTTGCCTTTTGATTCTTTGGCAAAGCAAAAGTAATAAGTATTCATGATAGGTTCTGCACCTTTGCCAAAACCGACTATATCTCGATTAACTCCAAGCACTCCAGTCATTGCTCCACCGAACGGATCGAGAGCTGAAGGACTATTGTGAGTTTCAACTTTATCTACAATCAAGTAATCGTCATCAAAAATTATTCCTCCTGCGTTGTCGGAGAAAACTGACACGCATATGTTAGAATTTATCTCACGCGTTGCACGCTTAATATAATGAGCATATAGACCATCTTTTATTTCATCAATAGGGGAGCAAAAAATATTGTGTTTACAATGTTCAGACCAAGTCTGTGCCAGAGACTCAAGTTCAATATCATATGGATTTCTACCGAGTTTTTTAAAGTAATCCTTTATAGCTTTCATTGCTGCCAGCGAGAGCCCTAAAGTGCCATTACCATCGATTCCATCTCTGCTGATTTTTTCAAGCTCTTGGTCACTTACATTGAGTTTGACAGATTTTGCTCCATTATTACCTGGTGTCATCCCAGTGCTTGACACTGGAATCCATTCTTTTTTTTCCTGGTCACGCGCTGTAATGACACCAACTGGGGTATTTTGTTTACTGTAATACTTCCAATGGCAATTGCCGTTTTCTTTATGGAAAAGTGTGCAATATTCAGTAATAGGATTGAATTCCTGTTTTATGTCATTTTCGGTTGGAAAACCTCCTTGACTTAGAATCAATTTTGAACTTCTTGCCTTGATAGAAACACTTTCATCAATGTGGCGTTTGCTCATTAGATATTCTCTAACAATTTGTTTTGCCGTGTTTCCTACGTTATCGGTCATGCCAGGTAAAAAGCTTATCTCCAAGCCCCACTTTGCTTGTGATTCTATGAAGTTATATTGAACTTCTTCAAGGTTTTCATTGTAGGAATAATAACGGCAGTCTTGTATGGCTTTATTATAAAATAGCCCACAAATTTCTTCATGTAATTTTGATGGTAATTCTTTGCTTATGTAAATCAAGTAAACATTAACTACCCTTCTGCGGCTAACTTGTTCACATTTATTAAAAACTTCTATTCTGATGTTTGCCATGTAATATTGTGAAAGACTTTAATATATCATAGCATAAGAAACTGCGAGCACATTTATATTTTAAATAATTTCTATACAATAAAAGTGTTGTATTAATTGTTACTGTTAGTGGGAAGAGTTTTTACTGTTAATGTGAATGAGTCCCTTTTTGATGTGCTGGTTCAGCACATATTTTCTGAATATGAAAGAGAAAAAATTCCCGAGATAAAGATCATACTTCCCTGCAAGAGGGATGTTATAGCATTGCTGAGTGCATTCAAGAATTACAGAACTATAATTTTGCCAGAGATAGTTTCACTAGAAAACATTGATGAAGAAGATTTAATATTAAATCTTGATAGAGTTAAAGTTATCAACCCAACAAAAAGAACACTGCTACTCATTCAATTTATATTGGAGTGGAATAAAAAAAACAATGATAATTTTCCAATCGATCTGGTTTACAGTTTGCCGTCATTGCTTCAATATACCCAAATAGAGGGTGATTATCAACTTGATGAGCACTCAAAAAAAGTAGGGAATTTCATAAATTTACTTATCAAAACTTGGAGTAAAACTTTAAAAGGTTTGGGAGTAATAGATATACTAAAGCATAAGAATGACTACATAAACAATATGATAAACTTCCTGCAGAAAGATCAGCATATGATCTTTATTGGAATTGGAAAGGGTGAAATCTACAAGTTATTGATTAAGGCTATATATGACCTGCCATTTGGAAAGATAATTCTACCTAACCTGAATTTGAAAATGAACGAAAAAGATTGGAAATCACTTGATAAAAAACACTATCAACATTGCCTGAAAGATTTACTCGATTATTTAAAAGTGGATAGAAGGGATGTTAGTTTTCTGTCAGAAGCGTGTTCTGGTGTCATCCCAGTGTCAAGCACTGGGATGACAGAAGAAAGGGCTGGGATAACAGGAAGTCCTGAGGAATATCTTGATTATATCTTCGATACAACTGCTGATCTAAGTGAAGTTGGTGGCGGATCAATTGAAAATATTGAAGTCATCACTTGTGATTCAAGGGAGGAAGAAGCACAAGTGACGTCACTAATTATAAAGAATGAAGGTTATGAAAACGCTTCTTTGTTTGTCTTTGATAAATTACTTGCAGATCGTATGGCGTGTACCATATCGGAAAACTATTCTTATGTGACGCTTCTGCTTTATAGTATCGAAGTTTTAACCTCAAATTGGAACAGTGTGGTACTGCTTTCACTCTTAAAGCATAGGCTAGTGACTTTTGGTTACGCTCAAGAAGAGTACACTCGTATTTTATCTGAGTTTGAGATAGAAGTATTGCGTAGCTTTGATATAAATGGTCTTAAGGATATTATCAACGCTATTAGTACTTGTAAAAAGCTAAGATATAAAGAAGATATATTAATTATTATCAGTAGATTAGAAACTATATTTAATCTTTTACTTAATCTTACAAATTATCCTATTTTTGATATAGCAGCGGCTCATTTACAGTGTGTTAATGTGCTTTCTAATGTGAATTTTCTAGAGCTAAATGGTGAAATAGGTAATTTTACTCGTGATTTCTTAAATGCATGTGACGGTATAGCAATTGAGTGTTCCTTAGAGTTATATAGTCAAATCCTGATATTATTTTTAAAAAGGAAGTTTTTTTCTCCAGAAAATAACTTTGATAAATTTAGTTTATATCAAAATAAAGTTGTAATACTTGCTGGATTTAATGATATACCAAATTTTCAGAATCCGTTTTTGAGTGCACTGAATAGAGAAAAATTTAACCTTCCTTCTGTGCAAGAAGAGCAAGGGTACTTTTTGTATACTTTGCGCAATTTATTTGGTGCCGGCAAGGTTTATATTACGAGGCTAGTGAGTGATAGAAAATCAATTCTATTGCGCCGTTTGGAAGTTCTGTTACAAGAACCAAAATATCCTTATCGCAATTGGCTAAGAATATTAAATACACCTGAGTGCATTGTTCCATGTACTCAGCCTATGCCAAAACCTAAAACTGAAGTGAGGCAAGCAAAAATGCAAGTGATGTCTTGCAGTGCGGTAGAAAAACTGATTCGTAACCCTTATTCATTTTATGTTGAATACATACTGAACCTTAGACAGTTGAAAGACTTAAATTTTAAGCCATCGATATTGGAGTTTGGCACTATGGTACACAATATTCTTGCAAGATATTTACGCAACGAAAAGTCGCTGATGAATATTGCACGAGAAATATTCTCGTCTAATCGATTCCACTTTTCAAATATGTGGTGGGTAAGGTTGCAGAGGATAATTCAATCTTTTGTTGAGCTTGATAGGACTGGAAACAATCAAGTTGAGTTGGAGAAGAGCTTTTCCTATCCGATATTTCATATTCCAGCGCGTGACACACAACTGCGCGGATGCTGTACAACTTCCACTAAGAATAAGGGTGTCATCCCAGTGCTTGACTACTTGGATCCAAAAAATTTGATTGCAAATGAACACACCAGACAATTGTGTAATAAGAGCTGGTCAGATACTCGAATGACAGAAGAAATTTTATTGACAGCAAGATGTGATAGAGTTGAGTATCTACCAGGTGGGCAAGTAGCAATTATAGACTATAAACTTGGTTCACCACCTTCCAATGAGGAAGTTATGTCAGGATTTTTCCCGCAATTAATTTTACAAGCTTTAGCAGTGGAATACACAACAAAAAAAGAAGTCTCGGAGCTTGCTTATTGGAAACTTGATTATGATAAAATAAAGGTTATTGCTTTGAAAGATTATAGACAAAAAATGCATGAATTTCAGAATATTCTACCAGATTTCTTATCTAATTATTTAAGAGATACTACTCCCTTCATTGCCTCTCCTTATTTTGATAAATTCCTGAGATTTAACATCTACAAACAACTAGAAAGGATAGGGGAGTGGTTATAAATTATATCTCCTCTCATCCAGATCAAAATAGCTGGTTGTACAGCTGGTTTACTAAGTGCAGTAGGAGAATTACTAGATTGTGATATAGACTCATCTTTGCTAGACTCAAACAACCATAAAAAAACACTAAAAAGTGATTCAATCAATTTTAGCCATTAAAACTTGAATAGTGGCTAAAATAGCTTTAAATTGTATATTTATTTTAGAGGGGTATATGCCATCACAAAAACAGCTAAATGCGCAGCTAATTGATGCTGCTAAAAAAGGACAGCTAGATTTTGTTCAGCAAGCTATACAGAGTGGAGCAATTATTAATACAATAGATGATGATTATGGGAGAACTGCTTTAATATGGGCTGCTGACAATGGTCAACTAGAGATATTACAATACTTGATAGAAGAGGGAGCAAATGTTAATGCAGAATCTCCGGGAAACATAACTGCTCTAATTCATGCTGCTGCCCATGGTCATCTTGAGGTAGTACAACTTCTAATAGCAAATGGAGCTGATTTAAATGTGAAACGTCAAGGTCAATTCTCTGCCCTAACATATGCTATTGTAAATGGCCATACGGAGATAGCAAAGCTTCTAACTAGATATCATTTAATAGCTAATCTTGATATGTCAATACCTCGCTTGCCTCTTCCTACTTGTATACCAGAGTTATCATCTTATTGGTATGACTGTAAGGATGAGCTCAATAAAATGAAGGAAGAAGATAGTGAATTATATAATTTTCTTGTAAGTAAGAGAATTAATGAACAGGTAAGAATTTGGACAGAGAGTGAGACAATACGAAATATTGCACAAGATAGATTAAATATAGAATACTCAATCTATGCTAAAGATTTAACAGGTAAAATAGAATTAGTGATATTCTTTCTTAACAACAGGGAAATAATCAATTCTTTATCGTGGTATTATAAGGTAAGAATTCAAACAATTGATCAGGTAAAAAGGCTACTTGATCGTTTCACAAGAGAACATGTAGAGCTTGAAGTAGAAATTGTTCCAGCACAATTAAACTTTAATACTCAAGAGTTACAACCCCCTAAACTAAAAACATTATCATTTGCACAAATGATTAACAATCATGCAGGATTATTTTCAGCTGCCAAAAATGGTCAATTAGAAACAGTAAGATACCTGATAGAAAAACAGAAAGAAGATATTAATTCAACAGATCACTATGGAAGAACTGCTCTAATGTGGGCTGCTGGAAGTGGCTATTTAGAGGTAGTAAAGTACCTGATAGAAACAGCAAAAGCAAATGTTAATGTGAAAGATGGCTATGAAAACACTGCTCTGAATTATGCTACTAGAAACGGGCATTTAGATGTAAAAGAATATCTGAAAAGTCATATACAAAAAGAGCTACGGAAGAAATACGTCTGCATTGGTGTTAGTGGTATAGTAGGTTATGTTGCAGGTATGACAATATCATGTTCTGCGGGAGCAGTGATTACAGTTTGTGCAGCATCAGCGACCGTTAGTCTAGCGTTAGGTGCAATGTTGGATTATATGATTGTAGAAGTAAAAAAAGAGAAAGCAAACAAAGGTATAGCTTCTGCGCTTAAAGATGTTTTCACTATTCAAGCTCTAAGTAGAATAGCCTTATAGAGAGTGAAAGTAGGTTTATTGCTTAAGGTTGCATGATTGCCTTAATAACAATAAAAAAATAATAGAAGCAAAAGATATGGCTTGAAAATTTTCTAAGGTCTTCACTAAAAATGTCTCAACTTGACACTGAAATACAATTTGATTTAATTAATTCATATATGTAGGTAACGTCAAGCACTAGAAGGAGGAAATATGGATAAAAAAATTAGGATAGAATCAGATAGCTTAGGAGAAGTAAAAGTACCAAGTGAACGTTACTGGGGAGCTCAGACTCAGCGTTCTTTGGAAAATTTCAAAATTGGTACAGAGAAAATGCCAGAGCCCCTGATTAAAGCGCTAGCAATAGTAAAACTTGCAGCAGCACGTGTTAACATGAAACAGGGTAGCATAGATAATAGAGTAGGGGATGCAATCTGCACAGCGGCACAGGAGGTAATAGACGGTAAATTTAATAATCAATTTCCGCTTGTTGTTTGGCAAACCGGTTCTGGAACGCAGACCAATATGAATGTGAATGAAGTGATCAGCAATCGTGCAATAGAAATTTTGGGCGGTGATTTAGGTAGTAAGTCTCCAGTGCATCCAAATGATCATGTAAACTGTGGTCAGTCATCAAATGACACTTTTCCAACAGCAATGCATATAGCAGTAGCAGAGCAAATAAACCGCTTGCTTATTCCCAATCTTGAAGAATTATATAAAGCGCTAAATAATAAGGTTCATGAATTTAAAGATATAATAAAAGTAGGGCGTACTCATCTGCAAGATGCAACTCCTCTAACACTTGGGCAGGAATTTTCTGGCTATGCAGTTCAGATTAAAAAGGGAATAGAGAGAGTAAAGTCAACTCTAAGCAATGTATATGAACTTGCACAAGGTGGTACCGCGGTTGGCACGGGAATCAATACTAAAAAGGGTTTTGCTGAGGATTTTGCTAAAGAAGTGGCAAAAATCACTAATTTTCCATTTATTTCAGCAAAAAATAAGTTTGAAGCACTAGCAGCAAATGATGCTTTAGTTGAGCTCAGTGGAGCACTCAATACAGTAGCAGTAAGCTTGATGAAAATTGCAAATGATATAAGGCTACTTGGTTCTGGTCCAAGATGCGGGATTGGAGAAATAATGTTACCAGAAAATGAGCCTGGCTCTTCAATCATGCCGGGTAAGGTGAATCCAACTCAATGCGAAGCAGTGACTATGGTATGTGCTCAAGTTATGGGAAATCATGTTGCAGTGACAATTGGTGGCTCAAATGGTCACTTTGAATTGAACGTGTTTAAGCCGGTGATAATTTACAATGTTTTGCAGTCTATAAGACTTTTAGCTGATACAAGTTTAAATTTTGCAGAGAAATGCGTAGTTGATATTAAAGCAAACGAAGAAAGAATAAAGGATTTACTAAATCAGTCGTTAATGCTAGTTACTATATTAAATACGCATATAGGATATGACAATGCAGCAAAAATAGCGAAGCTTGCTTATAAAGAAAATATCACTCTAAAGGAAGCAGCAGCAAAACTTCAACTGCTCACTGAGGAGGAGTTTGAAAGGATAGTGAAACCAGAGGAGATGGTAGGTTAAACTACCACCTTTTTTTGTCCCTAGTTAATTGTGGTAATATGTATGGAACTTTGCTGGTTGCTCTACATATACCTCTTCTAAATCACTTAGAGCGTGGTCATTGTGATTAAAGCCATATCTCTTAACCATCTCATCTAGCGTAACAGAGCTTAGAGAGAAACTGAACTCTGGCAATGGATTCACATTTGAGGATTGCAGACTAGTTACTCCATTTATCAAATAGTTATAATACTCTGGGGATAATTGCTCACCTTCTAGGCTATCTGATATATGCTCATTCGACGTTAAACTACTACTAACTGTCGAATTTTCTGTTACAGTATTGCAGAATTGATTATCGAATTCAGCAAAACCCAGAAATGGAATTACTGTTTGGCTACATGATTGATTCTCTTTGTCAGAAGAAAGTTCTAGTCTAGTATCAAATGTATGTTCAACAACTGTTTCCTCGAACGCAGGAGATATAAGAGAGAAATGTGCTGCTGGCAAATCATCTCTGTTTTGTACTAACGGTTCATTGGAGTTTTCAGTACTTAAGTTGCTTGAACTCTCTTTATTGCTTAAGTAAAAATTCTTTAGGACAAGCTTAGCTTTGACAGTTGATTTTGTCTCTAAATTTACTTTATAATCTTCTTTTTGTTGGGGATTCAGTTGATTAAATAGAATTTTAAATAAAGTCGATGTGGGATTAATACAATCGAGTGTATTGAAAGCAAACTCTTGAGGTAACTGATTAAAGATAGAAGGTGCTTCTTCCTTGTCTAGTGCATTTAGTATGCCGGACATAGCTTTAGAGCCTTGAGGCTTTGCTTTAACATGCTCTATATATTCATTTTATGGTTAGTGCTAAGGTTATTAAATGCCTTTCTAAGTTTATTTGTTTGGTGAGAGTTAATTAACTTGTTTAAATTTTTCACCACTTCGTTGCTTATACTACCATGCATTTCTTTACCACCATCAAAGTTAATATATTAATATTATATGAGATTTAATGATAAAATCAATATAAAATTTTTAAAAATTAATTATTTTTATTATAAAAACAGGAATTCTATTAATTTTTTTCCTGATTTGTGTCTGTTTTGCTTTCTATAGCTAACCCAAATTAGGTTTACCGGAACAAATTTTATAAATAATTTAAGTTAGCGCGTGAAGCTGGAATGGCTTTGTTGCACCACTCAAGGAAAGAACAGGCAGTTACTGATGGAATTTGTTATAAAATAGATATTTAGCCGACAAAGGAAAAATATGCCAATAAGAATGAAAGTCAGTAACTGCAATGAATATAACAAATTTCTTCAAGAAAGGGGAAATGTTTTTCATTATATCAACGATGCCATTGAAAATTGGTACGAAAATAGTCCAAAAGTAGCAGGTGGCAACAATGTCTACAGCGACAAAGTAGTGATTCTAATTCACATAATAACCTATCTATTCAGGATTGGTCTTAGGCAAACAGTGGGATTTATAGAGAAATATCTTGAGCAAATAGGGAAAATTTTGCAAATTATCAGCTATTCGCAGGCTTCAAGAAGGTTTAAAAAGCTTAATATCAAAATCAACGACTGCAGAGTTGATAAGAACGATATGGAAGATATTGAAATTGCTATAGATAGTACAGGTATCAGCATCTACAATAATATTCCAGGCCATAGTAAGGCAAATGGTACAGATAGAAAGTATCGCCGCTATGAGCAAACAAGATGTAATGCTAGAGATAGGTAGTAAAAAAGTTATAGCTGCAAAATACAGTAGTGGAGTTTATTCCGACCACTATGGAGCCTGTGATCTTATTGAAAGAGTGGATACCAAGTATAACATAAGCACGATATATGCAGATAGATCGAAAGAAGTTATACAAACTGTGCGATGAGCTTGACATAAAGACAAGGATTCCTCCGCAAAATAATGCAGTAGAGCATCCAAAGTTGGATTATATGAATGAGAGAAATTCTACAATCAAGCTCATAAAGTCATATGATGAAGATGGTATGAAGAGGTGGAAAAAAGAGATAAATTATTGGAAGAGATCTTATATAGAAAGTTTTTTCTCGCGACTGAAGCAAATATTTGGATTTAGTTTTAGGAATAAATCTGAGATTAATCGTGAGAAGGAACTGCTACTCAAGTGTTATTTGCTTAACAAATTTACTGAAATAGGCATGGCTAAGTTTGATATAGCTTCATGAATTTATTATACATTACCCACTATCCGAAGAGCTGTGCAACAAAGCCATTCCAGCGTCAAGTGCTGGAATGACACCTTACCTGAACAGATACATCACTAGCACGTTCGTTCACAATAACTTGAGAGAAGCTTACATCATTAATAACTGTATTTGCTCTATACAGAAAACCACATCCTATTGCAAAAAAAAGCAACGAAGTTGCAGCAAGTGGAACTGGGTTGTCAACTACGAAACATAGACCAACAGCAAGTACTCCAGATAACAAAAAAGCACAAGCATAATTAGTTTGTTTCCTTTTTTGAGCGACTGCTTCTATCTTTAGGAATTCTGGTTCTATTGCTTTCTTGACATGTCCTGCAATACAATTTCTTGGACTTTTGTTTTCATAGTTTTTAATATTAGGTTTGATATTTGGATGTGTAAGTAATATTTCTATCATGTTTACATTTCCCAACTTGCAAGCAATGTGTAGAGCTGTATTTTTTTCCTTCTTGCCGGTCTTAATTTCCTCCTCTGCACGAGCATAATTTTGAGGTATAAATCCTTCATTAACAGGTTGTGAATTGTCAAGGTATATGCAGCGAAGATATGGACTCCTATCTACTACTTCTCTCTCCTCAAATTCGTAAACTGGATAACCATCATGTTCCTTTGGTCTTCTCTCCATAACAGCTTGCTTGCTTTTAATATTTACATCAATTTTTTTATGCTGTACAAGCAACTTAGCCATAAGCTCTAAATATTGATGTTCCTCGTTATTACTAGTAACAAAAGCTGAAATAATGCACATCAAAGGTGTCATCCCATCCTCAAAAGCGTTAACATTCGCTCCTTCTTTCAATGCTTGTTGAAAATGATTCCAAGCTTCCTCAGGTGTTATTCTTTCACCACTAGCATTTTGAAATTCAATAGCTTTAAACAACTTTTTTGTTGCTTCACTTGTACTAAACATTTTAACCCCCTATCACAATAAACTTGATAAAATTATACATAGAAAAAATTAAAATATCAATTATTAAGCTAATGATCCAGAATATACTCCTTCGTTAAAGGAGACTGAGCATTTTCAAAGATTTCTTGAGTACTTCCGAATTCAACAATCTTGCCATTGCAAAAGAAAACTATGCTGTCAGATAATTTTTTAGCTTGCTTCATCGAATGAGTTACCATAATTATGGTGAACCTCAATTTCAATTCTTGTATAAGATTTTCGATTGCATTGGTTGCCATTGGATCAAGAGCAGAGCATGGTTCATCCATTAATAAAATAGTTGGCTTTACTGCAATTGCACGAGCAATGCATAATCTTTGTTGCTGGCCACCAGATAAATTTAGTGCACTATCTTGCAATCTATCTTTCAACTCTTCCCATAAACCAACCTTAGTTAAACTACTTTCTACTATTTCATCTAATTTTTGCTTATTTTTCACCATGCCATGCAATTTAGGCCCATAAGCAACATTATCATATATTGACTTTGGAAAAGGGTTGGGTTTTTGAAATACCATACCAACTTTTGCTCTGAGCAATACAACATCCATATCACGTGAATATATATTACCCAGCCCATCGATTACCAGTTCACCAGTCGCTCTACATCCAGGTACGTAATCATTCATACGATTAAAACAACGCAAAAATGTCGATTTACCGCACCCAGAAGGTCCGATAAAAGTTGTGACTTTCTTTTTGCAAATATTCAAATTTATATCGAATAAAACTTGTTTAGAGCCATACCAAAGATTTAAATTTTTAACGAAAGCGTATTTATCGTTCATACTAAATCCTGCATTGAATAAAGTCCTGGAGTTTTATTCTCGCACAACCATATTGCTGCCTGAACCGCCCCTCTAGCAAACGTTGTACGATCAATTGCCTTGTGATTTAATTCTACTCGTTCATCGGAATTGACAAACATGACACTGTGATCTCCTATTACTCCACCTCCACGAGATACTGCAAAGCCTATTCCTCCTTTCCCTCTTATATTTGAATTATTATGTGAATATTGATTGAGCTCAAAATCCACTTTTGCAGCGTTAGCAACTGCTTTACCAAACTCTATAGCTGTTCCAGATGGTGAATCCTTTTTTAAATTGTGATGCATTTCCCAAATTTCAACGTCATACTCATTACCTAAAAGCTTGGCAGCTTCTTTTACCAATTTCAGCAACACATTAACTCCTATACTCATATTTGCTGACCATAATATTGGAACTTTAGCAGCATAGTCTTTTAAATTTAGACCTTCTATTCCAGTTGTGCCACTAACTAGCGGTTTTTTAAATTTCACGGCCGCCTTAAGGCATTCTAGCATACATTCTTTAGTTGTAAAATCTATTACAACATCGGACGATTCAAATACCTCACTAATAGAACTTGTAACTTTGATTCCTAAATTGCAATTATTGCCTACAATAGGCCCAATATCTAAGCCTATATACTCACTGCCCAAGCGAGCAACAGCACCTGCTATTTCCACTTTGGTATTCGTAATTAATTCATTGAGTATTTTCTTACCCATTCTGCCTAAGCAGCCTATTACTCCAACTTTGATTTTCATAAAGCTTTTTCCACTATGTTAGGCTTTTTTTGAAGCTTTGTCATCTTTATAAGCTTAGCATATTTAGCCTTACACTGATAAAACTATAGCTATACATCGATGAATCTATTGAAAATTGATACGAAAAATTGTAATTAGTCAATTTTCTCCTATGGAGAAAACTTATAAAGAAAAAAAGAGCACCAAAGGAGGTGCTCCTTTTGAAGGGTTTTGTTTTAACAATAACCGTTTCAATCTACACTTGGATTAGTGACATAATGTCTCTCTGTTGATGATACTCCAATTGTTGGACTTGGTTGTGTAACTTCTGCATCATAAAACTCCTCTGATTCAGTAGTCACTTCCTTATTGTTAACCATTTGTTGTGCCGTAGTAGGATTGAGATTATGCTGCTCCAACGCTGTACCTTCAAACGGCTGATTAGATATATTATCTACTTTAATCTCTGTTACATCATCTTTCAATCCTAACATTTCTTTTATATTGTAGGCGTTATCTTTTTTACTCTTAATTTTATTAAGATTTAAATACTCGCCATTTTCATTCTTTTTTGTTACTTCTTCTATAAGTACATTTTTGATCTCACTAAAGCCCGTATCATTACCAACGATTTTATATTCATTTTTACCGCACTTTACATATACAAGTAGTTTTTTCAATAAACTAGATTTAGCACTGAGACAATTGAGATTTTTATACTCTCCTTCTGCTAAAGGTTTCTTTAATGAAAGAAAGAATTGGTTATCCTCAAATTTAATCTCACCTACCGCTTTAGGTTCATCATTTAATCTTTCTGGAAAATTTTCTGCTGGCTCGACGTTTATATCTGTTTTAGATACAGATTCTTCAGTCTCATTTTGCATAGGGGTGCTAACAGTTGGACTTTTATTTACATTCTCATCTGAAGGTCTCTTTGGTGATATATTTTTTTGAGCAGCATTTGCTTTACTGCTAAATAACCAATTCCAACCTGATGAAACTTTTTTTGTAATCCATGAGATTCCTGTACGATAAGCAATCGACTGAAAAAAGTTTTTTATACTTTCCCACATACTTTACTCCTTAAATTAATAATTTAATTATTATATATAAAATTTAATTTGTCAATTTTCCCTATGAATAAAACTTATAAAGAAAAAAAGAGCAACAAAGAAGATGCTCTTTTATGAAATTAACTAGCAAGAACAATTATTACTCGCAAGCTTTTCTTCAACTATTAGTCGAATAAGTAACGAATTTGGTACTACTTCATCGCAAAGCAATCTTCTTATTTCTGAGCTTCTTGCTTTTGATAAGTAGTTAGATAATTCTTGAGAAAACTTCAATCTTGCTTCTTCTGGAATAAAAAATGCATCATGAAAATCACCATCTAATTCCTTTTCTGCATCATAAAACTTCTCTTGTTCATTATCCTCATTATTAACCTCTTGTTGTATTATCTTGTGACTAGCATCAGTATTATGCTCATCTTTTTCTTTATGTGCATTAACTAATAGAGATTTATTACAGTTAGCGTTCTTTGCTTCCAGACTAGTAGTTTCTGAACTTGGCACGCCATTATTTGTTGGCGCTTTAAAACTTTCAATAGAATCTATTACAACAAATGTTGAACCTTTCTTGAAGCCTAAGGACTTTTTCATTTTCCATACATGAAAAAGTTGGAGTTTATCTTTTTGTAGTATATTAATAATTAGAGATACGGAACCATCATCGTTATCTCTTTTACTAAAATTAATATTAAAATCATTTTTATTGCAGTGTATTTTCATACGATATTTACCTTTGTTTCTTGGATGCTTATAATCCTCTAGATTTTGTTGAATATCATCTGCAAGACGTAGTTCTAAGTTTCCGTTAAAAATGTTGATAGTAGAAGATTCTCTTGTTACTGCCAATGGATCAATAGTTGTATTGTCACCCGCTTGTTGTGCCGTAATAGTAGGTGTTATAGATTCAAATGGCTGATTAGATATACTACCCACTTTAATCTCTGTTACATCATTCTCCAATCCTAACATTTTTTTCACATTCTCAATACTGTCTTGAACTAATATTTTATCGCTATCGATATACTTCCCATCTTTGTTCTTCTCTATTATCGATTCTACAATTAAATGTTTAACATACTCAGGAGAATTAACACTCCTACCAGTAATGCAATATTCTCCTTTATTACACTTTAGATATACAAGAAACTTAGGATGATATGCGTTCTTGGTTAAACTACTTTTATAATCCTTAATGTTTATACACTCTTCCAAATTTAACCAAAAGTTATTCCCTTCAAATTCAAGCCCACCTACTACTGATGTTTTTTTTGTTTTTAATGGCTTGTAATTTATCTTATCCACTTTAACGAACTCTTTGTTTTTACCTAAGCCTAATACACGTATCATTTCTAATGGATTACTTAATACAGAACCTTCATCAATTTGTTTCTTTACTGAAGTTATTGACACAGACTTCCTCTCACCACCTATACTTTTCTGTGAGAGATAAGGGCCGGTAATATGAAAATCTCCACTTTCACATCTTACAAATGCATGAAATTCATTATATTGACATGGATTCTTATGTTTCTCTTCAAGGATTTTATAATTTTTATTTATCATAGTTAATAGTAGTTCACCATCGATAACTTCAAGACAAACTTTGGGTCTATCTATCTGCTTTGGCAGTATTAGTTGATTACCATCTAGAGTTTTTGGCAACGTATTACTTTTATTTACATTCTCACCTAAAGGTCTTTCTGGTGATGTACTTTTTTGAGCAGCATTTGCTTTACTACTAAACAACCAATTCCAACCTGATGAAACTTTTTTTGTAATCCACGAAATTCCCGTATGATCAGCAATCCACTTAAAAAGCTTTTGTATACTTTTCCACATACTTTACTCCTTAATAAATTTACTTAATTATTACATATAAAATTTAACTTGTCAATTTTCCCTATGGAGAAAACTTATAAAGAAAAAAGAGCACCAAAGGAGGTGCTCTTTTGTGAAGAAAAGATACTCTTTATGAAAATGGCATAATAGGTATTGATGAATTTATAGCTGGCTTATCTAGCACCTTACTAGGTTTACCAGCTTCTGAGCTTAGTACCTTGCTATCACTTGCAGGCACTTTAGATGTAGAACTTGCAACTTCAGGTTTCTGAGATATTTGATCTATAGTACCAACTGTACGCTTACTATTTAAACCCAACATCTTTTTCATTCCTTCTAATTCACAAGACGAAGTTTTACCATCATCTACCGAGTCCACTATAAAGGATACCGAATTATCGTTCGTGGCAACAAGTTTGCTATAAACAATTTTGAATATAGCTTTGCCAGATTTGATATTTACATGATATTTTGATGGACTTTTACAATCAATATTTCTCCCATCCATAATTTCTGGTACATTCTTTTTGTTTGTATGCAGTACTAACTGCTTATTACCATTTTCTTTAATAACACCCCAATGATTGGATTGACCACTCACTAGTTCAATTACACTATTTTTTTGCGGTTTACTAGACCACAAGTTTTTAATGCTGTTCCAGCCTGATGCAATTTTTTTTGCAATCGACTTAAAAAACTCTTTTATTTTTTCTAACATATTTTACTCCTTAAATTAATAATAATTTAATTATTACATAAAAAGTATAATATGTCAACTATTTCATAAAAATTTTAGTACTTGCTTGCAATTTTCAATAATTTAATAGCACTAGTGTTGACAACCTCCCCACCGACACGCTTAGTAACAAAAAATCTAACATAAGGTTTGTTTGTATAAGGGTCTCTCAATATTCTCATTCCTCTGTTATCTACGATCTTATAAGCTTGTTTGAAATCCGCTACTGCAATCATTGTAGGTGGCATATCAGCAGATTGATATACCGGTATTCCCATCAAAGTATCTGGTGTTTCAAGCGATAAACTCGGCTGCCAAAGATACTGACCTGTTTCAGATTTTAGTAGCCTCACGTCCTTTAACGTACTCCTGTTCATCAAAAATGATGCATTTTTAGAGTAATGTTCATTTAGAGAGTAGTACAATATCATTATGGCGTCGCTGTCTAGCTTATCAGCTTTAATTTGCTCTATCTTATTATGACCATTTCCATTTTCGTAAGTTAAAATTCCTTTAGGCTGAAAAGTGCCATCACCTTTAATAAAGGCTTCATTCTCCTTCTTACTGAAAGTTTCGGCAACCTTTTCTACAAGCCATCAACTATGTTTTTTAAAATTTTTTGAATTTAGTCTCATTTGTTGATAATTTTGTATTTTTATTCAATTGAAAAATGTATTTTGGCAACAAAAACCCTAGTTTATACAGAAAGAAATTTATATCAAACAGCAAGCACTGCTTAGATTTTATGGTTAACGAATATGTGCTTTAAATGTGTGTAGACGCACATATTCGTTAACCTATTTTCTATACAGATTTTTTTTATTTCATATTAATTGCTTCTTTAAGTCTTGCATTGGCAATTACTATGATTTTTCGCATTAGAGCTGTTATAGCTACCATCTTCTTTTTACCTCTACCAATAAGATCAGAATAAAAAGCACCAAGTGCAGATTTAGATCTTGCAGCAGCCATAGCAGCTGTGAAAAGCTTTGCACGAACGTTGCTTCTACCACCTGTTATCCTTCGATAACCAATAGTTTTACCGCTTTCTTTTGGATGTGGAGCAACTCCAGCAAGACTTGCAACTTCTTTTTTGTTTAGGTGGCCAAGTTCTGGCATTAGACACACAAAAACTTGTGATAACTTGAGACCTATTCCTGGCACTGTTCTCAAGATTTTTTGACGCTTTTGTAACTCTGGATTTTTATCAATAATTCTTTGTATGGCATCGTTGAACTCATTTATCTGACTGGTAAAAAAGTCTATTGTTTTTTGGCAACTTTCCTTTATATAGTCGTTTTCAGGTGCTGCAAGCCTACATTTCTCTTGAGTTCTCATTTGCGTAATGTCATCACGACGTTGACAGAGTGCAACTAAGGCGGTTTGTTCTTTTGACATACGCACAAATAGAGATAGAGCACTATAGCGTTCAAAACCATATTGAGCAAGGGCTCTTGCATCTGATTGATCTGTCTTTGCTAAAGTTCCATGTGATATGATAAAACTTTTTACTTTACGAGTATTAGCTCGATGTACAGCAACATTCTTATCAACAAGAAAATGTGCTAAGCCAAGCTCATATTTTCCAGTGTTTTCTAAAGTTACTAGAGAATTAGGTAGGATATCTGAAAATTTTTGAAACAACTGTTGCCAACCAGTAGCATCATTGTCAAACTTGATAGCTCTCCTTTGGTTATAAGCTGCAGCAACATTTTTAAATTTTCCGATATCAATGCCAATGAAATTTTGATAAGATGTAATCATAATAAATAACCTCGATAGTTTAATTAATTTAAGATTGTAAACGGGTGCATACATATGTCCCATGCAACTATTCAAACGTATCGAGAGATGGGGCTAGTTTACCTTGATGGCTACGGTTGTAATACCAACTTTCATTCGGTCGCACACGCCCGTGATAGCCCTATTCCTATAGTGAGTAGGGTTATCTTTCCCTCTTATCTCTTTTATATCACATTTTTAACTTACAAACTTTCAACATTGACAAATGCATCATCGAGCAATTTTTGTGATATTTGCGGCTGAGCATAGAGCTCATAAGTTGTGATGGAAATCTTTTGAATTTTAGGTGTACTTGTGTCTTGTGCAAAATCATACTTGGATTTATAGCCACCATCTTCGTCCTCTACGACTTCACCACTCCAACCTGCACCAGCACGGTCACAATCTTCTATAATATAATCCAATGTTTCAGTAGAGATTTTTTGCTTGGAACATATCTGCCGCATTGGAGATGAATCAGCTATACGCTTGTTTATGCGTTTTACAATATGAGGAGTAACTAAATACCCTCCAATATCATTGTCATCTCCACTTAGGGTTTTGTGTGATAACCTGTTTTCCATTCCTTTGCGAATATAATCAGAAAAATATTTATCACCTGTATTAAAATCTGTGCTAATCTCTGGGCGTTGAGCTGAGGTTTCAATAAAATCTAAGCGCTCTTTGCAATTATCAATATTACTATTTATCTTGCATAGCTGCTCAGGCCCTTTGCTTTCGATTTCTTTTAGTTTACGATCATTTATTAGTTTAAATTGCTCCCATGATGAAGCAAGTTCATTAACACGGTGAGCGATATCAGTAAGTGACATAATAGCCTCCTTTAAAAATAAAATTAGAATAGTTATTGTAATTTGAAGGTAATCTTTATCAGTAATCTCAGCGTTGTCATGCAACCTGCATTCAGAAAAAAGACCGGTGAATGGCAGCTTAGTATAACTCAAACGCTTGTTTACAACCAGTGCTGGGAGGCGCCCTCATGGTAAACAACGTTCATACAACTGTGACGTATAATGCTCGTACCTGCCATTCACCGGTCTTTTTTCTGGATTCTAGCATTGGCTTCATGGTAGATACAAATGAACGTAAGCTGCTTGGTAACGGGAGAAAAATGATAATGATTACTTGTTGAAGTAAAAAAAGCAGTGTAGTATTACACCACGCTAAGTATTATACTTAATTGTCAGTACTATACAGCATCCATTTTTTTGTGTCAAGCACTTTTTTTCACTGAGTAGGAGAATGTGCAAATAAAGTACGTAGCCGTATAAAGCTGGGATCCATTTTTCTATCATCACCAGAAACGTTGATTACTTTTATACCTGTAAATTTAACTGGATCCCAGTTTCAGGGCACTGGGATGACAGAAGAAAAAGGCCTGTATCGGCTACTTCGATGACACTCACAGCCCTGTCATTCCAGTGCGTGACGCTGGAATCCAGAAAAAAAAGAAAAATGGTCAAGCACTGACCCATTTAGTTATCTTTTCTCGTCTACCTTGTTTTGCCACCCTGCTGAACGGATACATACCGTTTGTTGCTTTTACTCTATGCTACCTTATCTGCCCTGCTTCAATCAGTAAGGGATTTCAATATTAACTCTGCACTACTTGCGGGATTGCTACTCTCTGTAATGGGTCTGCCAATTACGATATAATCAGCTCCTGAATTTATTGCTTCTTTTGGTGTTGCTGTCCTTTTTTGATCATCATGACCTCGATTCATACGGATTCCTGGAGTAATAATTTTAAAGTCTTTACCACATTCTTGGCGCACTTCTTGAGCTTCTAGTGCAGAGCAAACTACTCCATGTAGTCCAATCTTTTTTGCAAGCTTTGCTAGCAAAATTACCTGTGATTTTGCCTCCCTTGCTACTCCGAGTTCACTCAGATCTTCATTGCCCATACTAGTTAGTACTGTTACTCCAATTAGCTTTATTTTCTTTCCTTGCACTATACTTAGTGCTTCTTTAAGCATTTTTGTTCCACCACTGATATGCAATGTTAGCATTTCAACATCTAGAGCTTTTATTGCTTCAACTGTTCTAGCTACAGTGTTTGGAATATCATACAATTTTAGATCTAAAAAAATTGGTACATTGCATTTTGCAACTTCTCTCACTCCAGAAGGACCATGTGCAGCAAAAAATTCTAACCCAAGTTTTACCATGCCAACCTTATCACGCAGACCATTAGCCCAAGATATGGCTTCATTCAAATCTTGTGTATCCAGTGCGCATATTATTGGGTTCATTATCTTGTATAATTTTTTTTATAATAAGAGTAATTGTTGCATTTTACAATCCATATTCAGGGATTGGTCCACTTGCAATGCTTTGTACAGACACTGAACACGATAATCTGGTCGGAGTGGGTGAACGACTGGCATATCCAAGATCTTCCTGTAAAGAATCAGACGTTTCCTCCGATGTTTTGGAACCTTTCATTGGCTTGAATTGCACAAGCTGCCCTAATATAAATTTTATTTTCTGAGTCTCCCCTAATATTATTTTTTTGCTATAATCTTTAATTGTTTCATTTTCTCTTATTGATTCTTCTATCTTATCTATCACATATTGAAGTTGTTTTATTTGACTGTCTCGCTCTAAAAGTGAATTTCTTAAATTTTTCACTTCGTTATTACAATCTTGTCTTATTCTGTCTAACTCAAAAGATTGATTTTTAATTAAACCGTCTGCTTTATCTAGCTCTTCAAATTTCCTTTTTAACTCTTGAGATAAGTTTTTATTTTTCTGATCAATTTCTTTAAATTTACATTGTAATTCATCTAATTTCACACAAAGTTCTTCTTTTCTTTTATGTAATTCTTCTTTTTTCATATACAGTATATGTTTCTCTTTACGTAATTTGTCTATTTCCTTAGATAACTCCTCTTTTTCTTTAGATAATTTCTCTACTTCCTTATATAATTCCTCATATTTATCATTGTCTATTTTTCTTTTCAATTCGATTATAAGTTTTTTCCTCTCAGTTAGATTAGCTTCTTTTTCCTGTAACTGTTTACACAAATATGAGATTTTATGGAGTAGTTCTTTTTCTTGTGCAGCAAGCTCATCTTTCTCCTTCGTTACTTTTTCTAATTCGTCTGTTATTCCAATTATATGGATCATTTTTGCTTCTAATTTCTCCTCCAAAGATTTTTTTTCTTTAAGAAAAGATTTCCTCTCAGTTTCTATTTTTTGACCAAATTTTCTTTCTTCCTCGTATAAATTGTGCTTTTCTTGAGTCAACTCACGCTCTTTGTGAGCAAATTTCTTCTCCACTTTACTAGTGTCAATAATTATTTTATACAAAATCATAAAAGCCAAAACAGATAATACAGCTAAAGCGAGAATTAAAGAACTAGGTACATTAATAAGCGCTAAAGATGTAAGTAACGTGAGAGTAGCCAGAGAACTAGCTATAAAATAAAATGTATTATATTTATTAAGTAAATTGCTCATCACCTATACACAAAACTGCAGCAGTCTTGTATATATTGATTAAAATTGTCTTACCTGTAGAGGAGAACACTTATCACAATTTTACCAGTGATAAACTTTAGTTGATATTCTAACTAAACTCAAAATGCAAGGTGGCATCAGACAGGAGTAGAACATCTAGGAGTAGAACATCTACTAGAATATCCAAAATCTTCTGAATATGAAGCTTCATCCAGCTCTTTATTTGGTAGTGCTGATAAATCTCCATTACTTATATCTGAAGGAGGAAGGCTATCATTAGTTTGTACAGATATTTCTTCAATTACTCCTTTTATTTCTTGATCACTGACTCCAACATTCTTGATTAATTCCTCCAATCTATTCAAAATCTCTAATACAGTTTCCTGCGATATAATCACTTTATCTCCTTCTCTTACATTCTCTTTGAACAAATATATCATGTTTTTTGCCAAATCTTGTGCTAAGCTCACACGATTCTGATGAACTAATGAAGATTGATCATTCAAATCTGAAATTTCTTCTTTTATAGAATGCTTCTCAAATAGTAACTCTTTGTACTTTTCATGTTGAATTTGACTTTCTTCCTCCAGATTGATGCTATAATTTTCCAACTCTTCACTGTTTTTTCTTTCTTTATTAAGAATTTTTTCTAACTCTTTAATCCTACTGAAATATTTAGTTTCTTTCTCTTCCGATTGCTTACTTAGTTCTTCTAAATCTACAGTTAGTTTAATCACTTCTTGAGTTTTTTCATTTAACTTTTCTTGTAATCGTCTTTTTTCTTCTTCTAAATCCGATGATTTAAGTATTAAATCATAAGTTTCAGAACTTTCTTTTTGCAACTGCGCTTCTAACTCTGCTATTTTTTTCTCTTTCTTTTCTAAACATGTCATCAATTCTGTTACTTTTTTAGATTCTAATTCATGTGATTGATTTTTTAATCTCTGGATTTCATTGTCCTTATTACTTAACTTTTTTTGAGCATCATTCAGTTCTTGTTCTAACCTTTTATTTTCATTCATTGATTCAGCCAGTCCGTACTCTGATTTCCTTATTTGATCCTTTAGTCTTTTTACTCTGACATCTCGACCTTCAGCATATTCTTCCAAATTTTGCTTTTCTTTACTTAACTGTTGTATCTTTTCTTGCATTTCCCTTAACTTCTTATTTAACTTTTCCTTCTCTATTCTTTTCTCCTCAAATTCACTCTCTACCGAATCACTTAGCTGCTTGAGTTTTTGTGTTACTTCAGCCAAAACTTCATCTTTTTCCCTTACCTTTCCATTTAATTCCTCTACCTCTCTCATTTTTTGCTGTAATTGTTCTAATATAGTTTGATTATTTCCAGTTAATCTTGTATTTTCTTTTTCCAATTTATTAATTCTTTCGTTTAAGCTTTCATCTACAACTTGTGCAATTTTGTCTTGCATTTTAGTACTACCTATTTGAGCTTTTTTGATGCCACGCTCAATTTCTTGAGTTGTTTGAATGTTAATATTTCTATTACTATTTTCTATCACAATCTCAGATGATTTATGATTGCCTTTCTCCTTATTTCTAAATTTTATTTGATACAAGAATAAGTTACCTATTTTTACATCTTTATTTGCTTTCAATTGATCATCAGTAACACGATTACGCTCGATAAGTTCTATACCATTAGCATCAATATTAATTATAATAGTGCACTTTTTTCCGTCCTCATCACACCAATTCAGAGTCATTTCGTATGCACTATCAGTTACAACATAGTGCCTTATTCCTTCTTCAGAAACAAAACCGTGCATTCCATTTTTTCCATTGCTATGCAGAGTTGAAAACCCTGAAATTCCATTATCTTGACAGAAATTACTATTCAAAAACTCACTGACTTTGAATTTGTTTTTATTAGCTCCCAATTTAACTTCTGCACAACTACCATATATTGACACTGTTTCAACACCATCAACTATGTTTTTTAAAATTTTTTGAATTTAGTCTCATTTGTTGATAATTTTGTATTTTTATTCAATTGAAAAATGTATTTTGGCAACAAAAACCCTAGTTTATACAGAAAGAAATTTATATCAAACAGCAAGCACTGCTTAGATTTTATGGTTAACGAATATGTGCTTTAAATGTGTGTAGACGCACATATTCGTTAACCTATTTTCTATACAGATTTTTTTTATTTCATATTAATTGCTTCTTTAAGTCTTGCATTGGCAATTACTATGATTTTTCGCATTAGAGCTGTTATAGCTACCATCTTCTTTTTACCTCTACCAATAAGATCAGAATAAAAAGCACCAAGTGCAGATTTAGATCTTGCAGCAGCCATAGCAGCTGTGAAAAGCTTTGCACGAACGTTGCTTCTACCACCTGTTATCCTTCGATAACCAATAGTTTTACCGCTTTCTTTTGGATGTGGAGCAACTCCAGCAAGACTTGCAACTTCTTTTTTGTTTAGGTGGCCAAGTTCTGGCATTAGACACACAAAAACTTGTGATAACTTGAGACCTATTCCTGGCACTGTTCTCAAGATTTTTTGACGCTTTTGTAACTCTGGATTTTTATCAATAATTCTTTGTATGGCATCGTTGAACTCATTTATCTGACTGGTAAAAAAGTCTATTGTTTTTTGGCAACTTTCCTTTATATAGTCGTTTTCAGGTGCTGCAAGCCTACATTTCTCTTGAGTTCTCATTTGCGTAATGTCATCACGACGTTGACAGAGTGCAACTAAGGCGGTTTGTTCTTTTGACATACGCACAAATAGAGATAGAGCACTATAGCGTTCAAAACCATATTGAGCAAGGGCTCTTGCATCTGATTGATCTGTCTTTGCTAAAGTTCCATGTGATATGATAAAACTTTTTACTTTACGAGTATTAGCTCGATGTACAGCAACATTCTTATCAACAAGAAAATGTGCTAAGCCAAGCTCATATTTTCCAGTGTTTTCTAAAGTTACTAGAGAATTAGGTAGGATATCTGAAAATTTTTGAAACAACTGTTGCCAACCAGTAGCATCATTGTCAAACTTGATAGCTCTCCTTTGGTTATAAGCTGCAGCAACATTTTTAAATTTTCCGATATCAATGCCAATGAAATTTTGATAAGATGTAATCATAATAAATAACCTCGATAGTTTAATTAATTTAAGATTGTAAACGGGTGCATACATATGTCCCATGCAACTATTCAAACGTATCGAGAGATGGGGCTAGTTTACCTTGATGGCTACGGTTGTAATACCAACTTTCATTCGGTCGCACACGCCCGTGATAGCCCTATTCCTATAGTGAGTAGGGTTATCTTTCCCTCTTATCTCTTTTATATCACATTTTTAACTTACAACTTTCAATATACCCATTCAATACTTTTTTAGCCTTATCTTGAAGCTCTAGTCTCGCCTCCTTTACATTATTGAAATCTTGGATAACGGCTTTATACAATTCATCTTCATTAAAATTGGCATTGTATTTTATTAAAAAAGATAATATGTGAAGACTAGCTACAGCAGTGTGAATTGATTTATTCTTTTCTTTTATCTTACCGAGCAAAAACAAAAACCTTTGAATGAAGTCATGATAATCATCTTTTTGCTCTTCAATTTTATTATTATATGAATTACCAATCATTATTACCTCACAACTAAATAATTAGTATAGTAATACGAATGCTAAGTTACATCAATCAATAAACTTACAGTAAATTTTCCATTCTCAGTTATAAGCTCTGCTTCTGTACTCTCAACCCATTCTATCACTTCAGCATTGCAAACTGACTGCAAATCATGCTGAGCAGAATAATTTAACTCATCCTCTTTTACACTCGCTTTTATCATCAACTTTTGTATAAGATGCTTAACTGATACGTTATTATCTGCTTTTATTTTTCTCACAAGGTTTAATATCTGCACGAAATTATCTCCCATTTCTTCAGAATACTTATCATAGATAAGTTCTTCCTTGTTAGGCCAATTACTTTTATTGTGAACGGAGTTATAACTATACAACTGATGATATATTTCCTCTGTAATGTATGGCAAAAATGGTGCAAATAACCGCAAAATAATATTGAGTACATATGCCAAACTCTGTTTCGCACTCATGTTTGCCTCGCTGTCCAATGCATCTCCATATGCACGTTTTTTAACTAACTCTAAGTAATTATCACAAAAATCTTTCCAAAAAAATTCTTCTATTGCGCTCAAAGCTTCGCAGTATTCAAACTGTAATAGGTTGTTCGTCGTTTTTTCTATCACTTTATATAATTTGGACAATATCCACTTATCCATCGTCTCACTGATGGAATTTATGCTCAATGCTTGATGTTTTTCCATAAACATGGAAACAAATTTGCTAGCATTCCAAAGTTTCGTAACAAGTCGTTTGCCAATTTTGAAGATATTTTCAGAGTAGACTGTGTCAACTCCAAGTCTTGAGTTTGCTGCCCAATAGCGTACTACGTCAGCTCCATAGGTTTCAAGCATTACATGAGGAGTGATGATATTACCTTTTGATTTACTCATCTTTTTTTTATCATCAGCCAAACACCAACCACTAATCATGATATTTTTCCACGGCAGTGAATCTGCATGATAATGTGCCTTCAAAATCGTATAAAAAGCCCAAGTTCTTATTATCTCATGGCTTTGGCTGCGCAGATCTGCAGGAAATATCTTATCATACCGATGGCTTGGTAAACCGAGCTCACTGTTTACTGCCAGTGCACTTAATTGAGGAGTGATCGCACTTGTTGCCCAAGTATCCATCACATCTTGATCTGGAGTAACTTCTTCTTTAATATACCCTTTCGGCAAATCTTTGAGTGGATCTACAGGTAAATCCTTTACTTCAGCTAGAATGATTTTGCCTTCTTCTCCCTTACGTTTTGAATACCAAACTGGAAATGGTACACCAAAATAACGCTGTCTTGAGATGCACCAATCCCAACTTAGCCCTTCTATCCACACCTCTATACGTTTACGCATAGATTCTGGATGCCAATTACATTTACTCACTTTATCTAATACTTGAGTTTTTTGCTCTAAAGTCTTGACAAACCATTGATAAGTAGGTAATATTTCAAGCGGCGCACCAGATCTTTCAGCACATTTAACAGAATGAGAAATGCTAGTGCTTTCTATTAAAAGGCCCTTTTCAGTTAGGATTTCAATAATTCTCTTTCTTGCTTCTTTAACTCTTAGGCCATTTACTTCATCGTAGATTCCAGCGTCACGCGCTGGAGCGTGTGTCTCCTCTAATGGCTGGATTCCAGTGTCAAGCACTGGAATGTCACTCCCCTTTGTCATCCCAGTGCCTTGACACTGGGATCTATTATTACCATACACTGAATCTAGACTTATCCTACCATCCTGATCGATAATAATTTTCATCGGCAGACCATGCTTTTGCTGCCAATATATGTCGAGCTCATCACCAAACGTACAGCACATAACAAGCCCAGTACCTTTATCTATTTTAACTTTATCATCAGCTATTATTGGAACTTTTGCTCCTGTTATTGGCACCACGGCTATTTTTCCAATCAGCTGAGTGTAGCGTGCATCTTCTGGATGGCAAAAAACTGCAACACATGCTGGAAGCAACTCAGGCCGTGTAGTTGCAATCTTAATCTGCTCATTTTCTTCAGTGGAAAAAACTATCGTGTTCAAAAATGACTCAAAGACTTTATCCTCTATTTCTGCTTGTGCAATTGCAGTTTTATCGACTGGGTCCCAAAGAATAGGTTGCATTTTTTTGTATGCATACTCTTTATTATATAGATCAATGAATGACATTTGAGAAAGTGCCACAGCTTCTTTACTAATTGTGTGATACTCTAAATTCCAGTCATAACTAATACCGACTGATTTAAACAATTCCTTGAATTCCTGCTTTGACTTCTCAATAACTTCATGGCACATCTCTATAAATTCTTCTCTGCCAACTTCTTTTGCACGGGTTTTATAGGTCTGCTCAACTAACCTTTCAGTGGGAAGCCCATTATCATCAAACCCAATTGGATAAAATACATCTTTCCCCAGCATACGTTGAAACCTTGCAATAAAGTCCGTATGGCAATAGCTAAATATATGACCAATATGCAACTTTCCAGATATCGTTGGTGGAGGCGTATCTATAGTGAAAGTATTATCCTTTTCACCATTCCATTTATAAACTTTACTCCCTTCCCATAATATGTTGTATTTGTCTTCAATTTCCCTAAAGCTATACTTTTCTTCTAACATAAATATTTCTCAGTTTTAAGCTTTAAGTTATCACAATTGAGCAAATACAGCAATTTTAATGTCTGCCATTTAATTTAGCCTTGTTATGATACAAATTTTTCTTGATCTTATAATTTTTAATGTATTACATAATAAATTTTTAGTATTGAGGTTTATTATGCTTAACTTTCATAACTTAAAAGAGCTTATAGATATTCTAAGTAATCCATACTATGTGCCTCACCCAGCAAAAGTAGACTTAGTAGAATTGCTTGAAGACGTGCTGGAATTAAAAGATAAAAAAAGCCCAGAAGAGGCAATAACTACATTGAAAGATAAAATAAGAAATGAACTCAAAAGTGAAATGTCGAATGAACTGAAACAAAAAATAAATACTCAAATCCAGCAGTTACAGCAAGAAAAGAAAATATTAGAAACCAAAAATGAAGCAAATAAACAACTAAAAGAAAAAGCAACATATATCGCTACTGCTAGTACTGGTCTTGCTGTTGGGTTAGTAGTGTATATTACACTTGAACATACAAATAAATTGGACATGTGGTTAATCGTTGTTATAGCAACAGTATCTGCATTCTTAGCTGGTGATTTAATAATGAAACCTAGCTCTCAAGTAAATGGAACACAAGAACCACAAGGAGTAGCAAATAAGAATTCAGTGTAGCTTGATATAGTTTTTTTCATTTCACTGCCTTTCCAAATTTGAAGCAGGTTGTTTGAGCCATAGTACAAAGTAAATATAGTAATTTTACACTAAAATTTTTAGTTTTGTTTCTGTGGGTTAGTTGGTACGAGCCTTGCCTTTAAGAAGATGTAAAATCACAATTATTACGAATAACATTCCACCAATAACTGATATAGCTCCACCCGTAATAAAACAAGCACGTGCCAACATTGATGAAATACTTGGCAGATCTGCAACTTTTCTTAAGGCACCATATCCACCAAGCCAAACAAGTCCAGTAATGTGGAGAAAATGTCCCAAGCTATATGCATAAATCTGTAATCTTACTATGGAGCTTTTTATTTCTTTACAGCCCAATTTTGGTAACAGCCAGTAGACAAAATTCATAAAAGCTATAGTAATACCAACTACAGAACCATGATAATGCGCAGGAATAGTGACATTTCCTTCAATAGTTAGCACTCCAAGCACACCTCCATAAATGAACAATACAAACGAGTGAAGAAGATAATTGCCCTTATCATTGAGCAGAGTTTTTATGTTGCAATACACTAATATTGTTAAAAAGCACGGCAGAACTGCTCCAGCAATTCTCATATGCCAGGTAAAAAACTGTATCAATTCAGCACTATCCGCCGAATAAATAAAGTATATAAACGGCGCACCTACGGTCAAAACTGTGTTTATAAATAGTGGTAAAATGGTAATTTTATTTAGACTAATATAGCGAGCATTCAGTATGATCAAATAAACTAAAAACATTGCTTGAGCAAAGGCAAACTGCAGTAAATGTCCGCCTCCCCAAAAGAGATATTCATAAAATAAATTCTTGTCTGAGTGATATAGACCTGGAGGCATATTTTTATGTGCTAAAACAACACAAAGAAATGATGACACAAGTATAATGACCAGGCCAATTTGTCCGATTGAAAGATATGAGTCTTGTTTATTTGATATGTAGGCTAGAGCTGTATTTATCAATATGCTGGTAATGAAAAGACTGAGTCCAAGTAAAAATAATTTGTTTTGTAATACAGGTATATAGTTACTTTTGATAACTTCAGTATTTGGAACAAATGCAGATATAAACATTAGCAGCATGGAAAGGATTGAGAGAATCCATGAGAAGTTAAACCAATGATTGGTGTTTTTTAAGTTTATGATGAAGAGCAGAGATATTATAGAGCACATCCATACCAAAATTGACAAATTTACGTGTATCACCAGTGCATTATCAAAGATATATTGTGCAGAAGGAATGAGAGAAGAAATAAAAGGCAATCGTAGAAAAATAACAATTATTGACAGCAGTCCAGAACAAGCAAGAGCAAGTACTGCCAAGAATATCCATTGCCTGCAAAGTGAAGCGTTATTTTGTATGTTGAGCATTTATTTTTAGGTACTATAGCATAAGATAGTATACATTTTTCAAATTGATATGAGTAGTTCAAATGAATGACATCACAACAATATCTTTCATCCTGAAAATGCTGCCTGTTTCATATTGGAGTAGTATTACTGACAGCATTAGTTTGAGCTATAGATATTTCTTTTAGTCCATACTTGATAAAAGTTATTACAGTAAGAGAATCTTTACATAATGGTATGACATTACGTTAATGCTTTTGATCCACAATTAAGAACATTTTCGTTGTGATTTACGTTTCTAGTATGTATATTAATGAATCTTGTTTTCACTAAATAATGAAAATAATAATTGTCATGATAATGTTATTGTATAGTAACTATACAATGGCAAGCGAACGAATAAGTTTAGTAGATAAAAAATTATCTCAAGGATATGTAGCTCCAATACTTACAGAAAATAGCGTTATTTTACCAGACAAGCACGGTACCTTATATTCCTTTGATATCGATAACCCAAGAGTTATAAATTGGAAATTATACCTCTCAAGTAGGAAAAAAATTGGTAATATGAGTTTATCGAGCTACAAAGAAAACGTTTTCTTCATAGTGGATAACATTCTACACACAATAGATGCGAAAACAGGAGAGATTCAATGGGAAAAAGAATTAAGAGCTCCGGTAAGAGGGAAAACAGTAGTAATAAACAATAAGTTGGTAGTGTTGACTATTGATAACTATCTGCATGCATTTAGTATAAAAGATGGCAGTTCCATTTGGAATTATCAAAATGGTATAAATGAGGTTCGAGGTTTGTATTCCATCTCACCAGCAATCTCCAATGATAAAATAATAGCACCATTTTCAAATGGTGAATTGATAGCTTTTAATGAAGACGGTAAAAAATTGTGGAGCCAAAAATTGGCTACAAACCTTTTGGATACACAGCTTACAGATGTAACTACTACACCTAGAGTACACGATAATATCTTAATAGCTACGAGCAACTCTTATATTTATAGCATTGACGTAAACTCAGGAAATATTTTATGGTCAAGGCCACTACAAGTAAAAAGTATATCAAACATTGAGTCATATTATAGCCCTCTTATTCCTGCAGAGAAACAAAAAGAAGGCGGAAGAATTTTCATGGTGACTAAAGATAATAAGGTAATTGGCATCGACATACAAAGTGGAAAAACAGTTTGGACATCTGATTTTATAGAGAATGTGCAATTGTTTGTTCCAATTATGTATGCCCATACGCTTTGGGTAACAAGTAATAAAGGTTCAATATTTGTTTTTCCTGGATCTGAAAGTACAGGAAGGGTAATTAAAATACCTGGTAATGTGTTTCATGCTCCAGTATTTACCCATGGTAAGATGTATATAACGACTGAAGGAAATGGTGTTTATTCTTTAGAAAATAGGTTTGTTTTTTATGACTGATTATGATTTGATTATTATAGGTGGTGGTCCAGGTGGTTACAAATGCGCTATTGCTGCTGCAAAACTTGGACTCAAAGTTGCTTGTATAGACAAAAATAGCATTTTTGGTGGCACGTGTTTGCGAGTTGGGTGTATACCATCAAAAGCATTACTCCATTCCTCTTATCAGTATGCTAGCGCGAAAAATAATCTATCAAAACTTGGCATAAAAGTTAAGGATGTAAGTCTCGATTTGAAAGAAATGCTAGGCTATAAAGACGCTAGAGTTCAGGAACTTGGAAAAGGCATAGAATATCTGTTTAACCTTTACAAAATTACTAACATCAATGGACTTGGAAAAATTACTTCTTTTGATCAAGGCAATCTTGAAGTTTCAGTTGAAGGTAAGGTACTGAAGGCAAAAAATATAGTAATTGCAACTGGTTCTGATGTTAGTTCTCTACCAGGAATTGATATTGATGAGAAAAATATCATTTCATCAACTGGTGCATTGTCTTTAACTGAAGTACCAAAAAAACTTGTCGTAATCGGAGCCGGGGCAATAGGGCTTGAAATGTCTTCTGTATGGAGGAGGCTAGGGTCTGAAGTCACTGTAGTAGAATTTTTTGACAGAATCGCTTCAGCAATTGATGGAGAATTAAGTAAGTCTCTACTTTCTAGTCTACAAAAACAAGGAATAAAATTTTTACTTAGCACTAAAGTTGAGGGAATAAAACAAAGTAGTAACTCTTTGAGTGTGAAAGTTTGCTCTGTAAAAGATAATCAAACAAACACTATAGAGGCGGATAAGGTATTGGTGGCAGCAGGGCGCAAACCATGCTCTGAGGGTCTTGAAAAAATAGAAAAAGACAGTCGTGGCTTTATTAAAGTCAACAATAGTTATGAAACCAACGTAAAAGGAATATTTGCTATTGGTGATGTGATTGGTGGAGCAATGCTTGCTCACAAAGCTGAGGAAGAAGGGGTGGCAGTTGCAGAGATACTAGCAAGGCAATTGCCTCACGTTGATTATGAAATCATACCGTCAGTCATTTACACCCACCCTGCAGTTTCTTCAATCGGTAAAACTGAAGAAGAACTAAAAAGTGCTGGTCGAAAGTATAAAGTTGGTAAATGTCAATTTGCTGCAAACGGTAGAGCAAAAGTCACTGACGATGCTGAGGGATTCGTGAAAGTTCTGACTTGTAGCAAAGCAGATACAATACTCGGTGTACATATCATAGGAGCATACGCTGATACGCTAATCAATGAAGCAGCGGTTGCAATGGCATATGGTGCAGCAGCAGAGGATATATACAGAATTTGTCACTCTCATCCTGATATAAATGAAGCCTTTAGGGATGCGTGCATCGATGCTTTCTTTAAAAAGTAACTGTGGACCTCGGTTCAATCATTGAAAAATGGTATGATTGGCTAAAGTACAACAGGTCTTACTCACCAAACACTTTGGAGTCATACATGAGGGACCTCAAGGATCTTATAAGTTTCCTAAATACTCACATTGGTGAAGAAGTAAATGTTGGCTCTTTAGAAAAATTAAGCATACCTGAACTGAGAAGTTGGTTTACCTCTCGTTATGCAAGAGGTGTAAATGCGAGATCTAACACTCGCGCATTGTCAGTAATCAGAAATTTTTTCAAATATATAAAAAACAATTATGAAATAAATAATGAAGCGGTATTTTCTTTATCAAGGCCAATTCAGAGAAGAACTCTACCTAAAGCACTTTCAATATCTAACATAGAAACTCTATTGAAAGAAATGAAATTGCCTGATCTAGGCGAGCCTTGGGTGGTAAAAAGAGAAATTGCAATTGTCGTTCTGCTATATGGTACGGGCTTAAGAATCACTGAAGCACTGAATCTTAAGGTTAGTGATATTAGCAATGAAAGTTTAATAGTAACAGGTAAGGGAGATAAACAAAGGCAGGTATTTATTCTTCCAGTAGTAAAAAAGTGTATACAAAAATATATAAAAGCTTGTCCCCACTTTGACGAAGCGGGACATCTTTTTGTCGGGGTAAGAGGAAAAAAATTGGGAAGAACTTATGTTGCTAATCGTTTGCAAAAAATAAGAAGATTTTTAAACTTACCAGAAATTTTATCTCCACATGCATTTCGCCATAGTTTTGCTACTCATTTGCTTCAGGAAGATATTGACATAAGATCAATACAACAGCTGCTTGGCCACTCAAGCCTTGAAACTACTCAAGTTTACACTCACCTAAATTATCAAGATGTCTTCAATATGTATAAAAACTTTCAGAAGAGTTTGAATAAAAAATCGAAATCTTAACTTCGTCTTAAATCGATAATATTGCCGAACTGAGTGCTTGCAACATCATTCAGTACTGTACTTGCTTTATATAAGCAATAGTGACCAGCAGAGAAGAAAGCAAAAACGTTTTGCAAAAGGTTATGAATGAAAGAGAATAGACAGCAGAATTTAAATTAGAAGCTATGTAAAGAAACAAGTCAAGCAAATAGCAAAAGAGCTAGGCTCTGTGTACAAAATGTTAGCAGGTCAAATTAATTGAGGACGGGGATTTGCGACTAAAGTTCATGCACTTGTTGACGTACTGGGAAACCCATTCAAATTTATTTTGACCTCAGGCTAGAGGAACAAAATTACTCAGTTGACTAAAAATGTCTCTAGCTACACTATATGGCTTCTTTAAAATTTTGTTTACAGAGCCTAGAAAGAAAGCTGAGGAAAAGTAGAGGTTACCTTTACATATGAACTACATCTCAACCTGATATTGTCGTTCCTAATATGTTGGATTTCTTGCATAACTCGAATTCAAAAGTTGATGTCATTCCAGCGCGTGACACTGGAATCCAGATATTGGGTTCCAGCTGGGATGACACCTGTTTATGCAAGAAATCTATTGAAAATTGAGTTAAACTAAAAATTCAGTTTGACACACTTTTGTTAAACATTTTTGGGACGTTAAAATAAACAGATAAATAATTTTCTCTTAAGCTACTTCAACACTTTCATCATGGGTTAAAAGCAACTCCACAAGCTCTTGATTATCAGTTACATAATCCAATGCTGTCTTTCCCTCATTATTTTTAGCGTTAACGTCAGCACCTTGTTCTACAAAATATCTTACCACAGCAACTTTTTCCTTGACAGTAGCACAGTGTAATGGAGTATTACCACCTTTATCCATAGCATCAACATAAGCACCTTCTCGAATCAGGTATGCTGCAATATCGTAACTTCCAAACAAAGCAGAATAGTGTAATGGAGTTCTATCATGTCCATCTTTAGCATCAACATAAGCACCTTTGTCAATCAAGCATTTTACTATGCTCAGTTTTCCACTATGTACAGCACAGTGTAATGGAGTACCACTCCGAAACAGTTCCACAGCATTAGCGTTAACGTTAGCGCATTTATTCACTAAGCATTTCACAACATTCAGCTTTCCATCATAAGCAGCAACATGTAGCGCAGTAACACCATATTTGTTTTTAGTGTTAACATCAGCACCTTTATCAATAAGATGTTTAACAATATCTAACTCTCTAATAACAGCTACATATAATGGGGTGTTGCCATCTTCATCTTTAGCGTCAATATCAGCACCCTTATCGATCAGTAGCTTTACCATATCAAATCCTCCACTCTCGATAGCCCAGTATAATGGAGTTCTATCATGTCCATCTTTAGCATCAACATTAGCACCTTTGCTGATCAGGCATTTCACCATATCCATCTCTTCCCTTATAGCAGCCAGATGCAATGGAGAAAAACCATATCCATTTTTAGCATTAATGATTTCGTAAAGCTTATCCGGATGTTTGTCCTCTATATGCGTTAGTATGGTTTCAATTATTTCATAATCATTACTTTCAACAAGTAGATGTAAATTAGTATCCTTTATGGGAAAAATAAGCTCAAAGTTAGGATAGCGTTGATATACCCAAATATGATTAAAATAAAAATTATCAATCAACCTACTGTACTTACTTGCATATTTCCAAGTGGATGAAATATGAATCACACTGTATTGTGTTATACTACCGGTATTTGTCAAATCCAGACCTCCTCTTAAGGCTTCTTCTTCTCGTTTTAACTGACTATTTATCAATTCCAAAGCTTTCCTAAGAACTTCTTCCTCTCTACCTTTCTCTTGCAATTTTAATCTTGTTACTTCCTGTACTAACCTATGGACATTTAATACACTTTGGTTTTGTTCACCGCCCACCATGGAATATCTCACAAGTAAACGGATGGCTAGCTTTAACTGCTTTTTCTTATAATCACTTACCGAATTTAAGAATATTTCTCTAGCGATTTTATCAGGTGCAAAATAAGCCAAAACATCTAAAATCTCTGAAGCTAATGGTCCATATTGTTCATCACTTCTTACTTTATCCATCGTAACTTCCCAAGCTGTAAAAGTTGTTTTAGTATAGTTATTATCAATTCCTTGAAATATTTTAGACTTAAGCAACTTCTTAGCTTTCTTTTCATACTCTTTTAGGTAATCACTAATTTTAAACTTCTCTATTATTCTCTGATCTTCGATATATGATATTGCTTGTTGTATAGCTAAAGGAAAGCATTGCAACCTTCTTACCAAATTTTCTATCTCCCGATCTTGCGATTTATCTTTTTTTAGTATATTAAATCCTTTTTTAACAAACTCTATAGCGTCTCTTTGTTCCAATTCTCCTAGCTTTATAACGTCTATTCCCTTTTCCAGTTCCTGATCATGCGAGGTAATCAAAATATGAGGCTTGTTAAGATCAGGAGATAAAGAAAATGGCAAAAATTTACTTATCTTTTTGTACTCTTGAACGTTATCGAAAATGAACAGGCTCCTCCTTCTTGCGAAGAAAGCATATACTTCTCTAACAATAGTTTCTATCGTTTTGTCGTTTCCATACTTATCTTTAGGGGAAATACCTAATCTATTTCTAGCTAACCTTAAGAAAGAATCTTTCATAGCTTCAAAGTTTTCAGCGTCTATCCATATAACATTGTCGTCATAATATCTTCTATATTTACAAGCATATTTTCTAGCTAACTGGCTTTTTCCCATCCCCCCAGGACCACTAATAGACGTTATGTATGAAATTACAGCACCTTTGGGATTGCGTTGTAGCGAATCATGTAGCATTCCCAATTCCTCATCTCTTCCTGTAAATAGTCTGACTGGACCTCTTACATCAAACCATACCGCTCCTAAAATTTCCTCTCTTATTTTTTCAAAAAACTCATTTATTTCTTCATGTGATAGAAACTTTCCCTCTCTTGCTTTCATCCAATCCAGAACTTCTACCAGAAAGCGACCATAAACGTTCTTTTTATCGATATTATTAAATTCTTTGCCTAACTCATTCTCAATGATTTCCGCTAGTTTTATCTCGTTAGGTTGATTTACTGCAAATACTAATTTATCAAAAAATTCCCTTATATTCTCTTCTAACTTGCCTTCATTTGTCATTCGCTCAAACTCACGTTGCCATACCTGATTTCTTTCCAATTTTCTTTTTGAGTTTTGATCTGATTTACCTTGAAGTTCTTTTATCTCCTTTTCCAATTCTTCTATTGCTTCTTTTACAGCACTCTTAAATGCCGGTTGCACTATTGAAATCATGTTATCGTGAGTACAAGAGAACTTGTATCTCGTACCGCCGTATTTAAAAAAAATATCACTAGTGCTTATTACTTCAACTGCAATTTCTATTCCTTTGTTTGGTCCCGAAGTTTTTGCTTTCAACTTTTTTATTGTATTTTGTGTTGTACTTTGAGCTAGATCGAAACCGATATTAGTACAGATAGTAAAGTCCTTTAGGTCACCATCTGCAAAATCTGGATTAATTTTAATCTTTAGATAGGAAACAAAATATTTTGGAACGCTAAATTCACCACTTTTATTTTTTGAAAGCAATTTACCTACACCGATTTTTTCGCATTCATTTTGCTTGTGTTTGTTTTGTATAAACCTATGTACTATTTTTTCATTTTTCCTATCCTGAAAAACAATATCATCAAAACCCGTAGCTGATTCCATTTCTGTAGCTAAACGGAAAGAATATCCAACATCTACTGCACGTTTGAGAAGCAGCATTACCCACTTTAGTTGGTAGATATCACCATGAAGAGACCGCTTTCTTCCCCAAGCAGGATAAGTTTCAGGCATCCTCAACCTCACATAATTTTAAAAACAGTACCAACAAATGGTAAAAAAGTTATATGTCATGATATACAGATATCGTAACAAAGACCTTGGAATATCTACGAGATGTGCTGTTATGTAAATAAAAAAATGTGACTAATTACTTAATCTCTCACTCAAAATTGAATTCACCACATCAGGGCTGGCTTTTCCCTTAGTGGATTTCATAACTTCGCCAACAAAGAATCCGTATAATCTTGTTTTACCGCTTTTATATTCTTGAACTTTATCTTGGTTGTTATTGACGATTGTGTCGATAATTTCCGATATTTGATCTCTATCGGTTATTTGCTTGAGGTCCTGTTCTTCTATAATCAAAGACGCAGGTTTGCCAGTTTCAAACATAATATCAAAAACTTGTTTGCCAAGTTTAGCAGAGATCGTTCCATCGACGATAAAGTCGAGGAGCTCGGACAAAGCATCTGCTTTAATTGGGGAGCTAACAATATCAATATTTGCTTTGTTTAAACGACCGAAAAGCTCTACGGTTAACCAGGTAACTGCAATCTTTGAATCATGCTTTTTTGCTAATTTTTCAAAATAATCGGCAATTTCTTTATCAGAAGTGATAACGTCTGCATCATATTCATTGATACCTAATTCCTCTATGTATCGAAGTTTTTTTTGATCTGGCAACTCGGGTAAAGATGATTTAATAGAATCAATTTTGTCTTGGCTTATTTCAACAGGTAGCAAATCAGGTTCAGGGAAATATCTATAGTCACTTGAATCTTCTTTGCTTCTCATCACTTTTGTTTTTCCTAAAGTGACATCAAACAATAAGGTATCTTGACTTATTTCTCCTCCGCTTTCCAAAATTTTGATCTGCCTTTGTGCTTCATAATCTATAGCTTGTACAATATAACGTATTGAATTTAAGTTTTTTATTTCACAACGAGTGCCAAATGTGCTACTACCCTTTGGGCGAACAGAAACATTTGCATCACAGCGAAGTGACCCCTTTTCCATATCACCATCACATGAACCGATATAACGCAAAATCTGCCTCAATTTTTTCATGAATTCTGCAGCTTCTGCAGATGAACGAAGATCTGGCTCTGAAACAATTTCCATTAAAGCAACCCCTGCACGATTTAAATCTACGTAAGTTTTGCTTTCTTCATGAATACTCTTTCCTGCATCTTGCTCTAAGTGAATTCTTGCGATTCTTATTTCTTTTTCATTATTATTGATAAACACTTTACCATTTTTAACTATTGGCTCAAAGAACTGGGTTATTTGATAACCTTGTGGTAAATCGGGATAAAAATAATTTTTCCGGTCAAAGTAAGAGCATTTATTAATTTCTGCAGAAATTGCAAGACCGGTACATATTGCTTGCTCTATGCAGAAATAATTTAATATTGGCAATGTACCTGGCATTGCTGCATCAACTAGAGAAACTTGAGTATTGTGCTCAGTGCCAAATTCCGTTAGTGAACTAGAAAATAGCTTTGTCTTAGAAGAAACCTGAGCGTGTACCTCAAGTCCAATTACTGTCTCCCAGTTTTCTTTTGTCATGTATTTTATTCAATTAATAACTTTATATTCTGCAAACTAGCACAAAAAGTCAAATAAAACTCATTTAACCTATGATCCAAGAGCGGTGTATATCAATAATATAAGAGTTACTACAGTTTCTATTGACTAGGCTGTTATATAATAAAGTTAAGTGCTGCCAAAAAATATCTATAGTAGGCCAAAACATAATTTTGATGGCAACTGATTAGCTAACAAATTTATAAACATCAGTATATAGTTTATCAATGCCTGGCTCTTTACTATTTTTAGCAAAATCTTCTGACTTTTTTACTAAATCTCGTATTTCCTTATCAATAGCTTTGCATTCTTCATCAGAAGCGATTTTATTGTCTGTTATATACTGCTTTAAGGTGCTTATAGGATCATGATTTTGCTTCATATCTTCAACTTCTTCTTTTGAGCGATAAGTAGCAGGATCTGACATTGAATGTCCACGATATCGATATGTCTTCATTTCAAGCAAGATAGGTCCTTTTCCCCCACGTACGTGCTCAGCTATTTCACTTGTTAACTCATAGACAGAGAAAAAATCCATTCCATCAACTTGTTTTCCAGGAATACCAAAACTCTCTCCTCTTTTATATAGTTCAGTTACTAAAGTTGATCTTTGTACAGAAGTTCCCATTGCGTATTCGTTATTTTCTATGATATAAACCACAGGTAACTTCCACAAAGATGCCATATTAAATGATTCATATACTTGTCCTTGATTTGCAGCACCGTCACCAAAATATGTGAATACAACGTTATCTTTTTTCTTGTATTTATTAGCAAATGCTATTCCTGTGCCAATTGGGACTTGTGCACCTACTATTCCATGTCCACCAAAGAAATTTTTTTCAACATCAAATATGTGCATGGAGCCACCTTTGCCTTTTGAACACCCTGTTTCTTTGCCGGTTAGTTCTGCCATCACAACATTCGGATCAGAATTACATGCAAGCATTAAGCCATGGTCTCTATAGCTTGTGATAAAAGCATCACCAGGTTTTGATGCAGCTTGAGTCCCAACTGCAATTGCTTCTTGCCCTATTGATAAGTGACAGAATCCGCCTATTAATCCCATTCCGTATAATTGTCCTGCTTTTTCCTCAAATCTGCGTATGAGAAGCATTTTTCTGTAGAATCCAATCACCTGTTCTTTAGTGAAATTTTCTGCTTTCATATTGACTTTCTTTTACTAAATTGAGATCATACCAGAAATTTTTAACATTTTATAATACTATCTATATGGGCTACTATCACTGGCTTGAAGCTTTTCACGTTATCTCTGTAATTATGTGGGTGGCAGGTATGCTCTATTTGCCAAGGCTTTATGTTTATCATGCATCTGTAAAACCAGGGTCAGAAAATGACAGCTTACTTCAAATAATGGAGAAGAGACTCCTTAGATATATCATAAACCCTGCAATGCTTTTCTCCCTTAGTTTTGGAATTATGCTAATGATTATTAGGGAAGCATATCGCGAAGGGTGGTTTCATGTAAAAGCGCTAGCATTATTCTTAATGTTTGCTATTCATGTCCTACTTGCAAAGCATAGGAAAAATTTTGCAGTGGGCTTGAATAAGAAAACTCACGTTTATTTTCGTGTTTTAAACGAAGCAGTAACAGTGTTAATAATAATTATAGTTATTATGGTTATTGTAAAACCTTTTTGATTTTCTAGCCTAATGATGAACCATTGAATGGAGTATAAGAATTGTTACTAAATAGTTTATTCTGATGTTCCGTAGTCTAAGTAAAGTACTTAAGGTATAGATTCTTTGTTTTTGTGTGTTATCCTGGTTAACAAGAATTCGCAGTAGTATTATAATGAGTAAGTTAAAAAAGCTTAGTGCTGGACTTTCTTTGACAGGCCTAATTGGTAGTGATGATATAGATATGCAAAGGGCAGGAAATAGAAAGAAGAAATATCAATTTTTGGATAAGACGTTCGCATGGATTGATGCGATGATAAATTTTATTTTTAAACGTGAGAGTAATAACGTAAATGAAGTCCTAAAAGTCACATGGGGACCACTATTTTTTGGTTTAGTGGTGATATTCATCTTTTTTGGAATAGGTGGTATTTGGTCAGCTATAGCTCCAATTGACGGAGCAGTGCATGCAAGTGGAGAAGTTATTGTCTCTTCAAATAGAAAAATAGTGCAACACTTGGGTGGGGGAATAATAAGCAAAATTTTAGTAAAAGAAGGTCAAGCAGTTAAAAAAGATGAGCCTTTAGTTTTATTAAGTGATGTTAACGAAAAGGCAAATTTGAGTATAATTAAAGAAAAACTCTTATCACTTTTGGCAACTGAAGCAAGACTTATTGCAATCAGGGGAGACTTAGATACGCTAGAATTTTCTGATGAGGTTAAAAGATTATCTAACGATGAACTTGTAAATAAAGCGATAAAGAATCAGGTAAAGTTGTTCAACTCTCAGAGAAAGAGTATATTAGGAAAAACTGACATACTGCAACAACGTATAAAGCAGTTAAATGATGAATTAGCAGGGCTAAATTTTCAACTAAATGCAGCCCATAAGCAATATGACTTGATAACTGAGGAGTTAGAAACAAAAAGACAATTACTTGATAGTGGCCATATAAGCAAACCACACATTTTAGCTTTAGAAAAACAGTTTGCTGAAATTGAGGGTAGAGTTGGACATTACCGTTCTGCAATATCTCAAGTACAGCAAAAGATTGGAGAAAATGAGTTAGAGATTATAAATGTGAAGAATGATGCTCAAGAAAGAGCAAATGCTGAGCTTAAGGAAGTTAATACATCTATTGCAGACTTAAAAGAGAGGCTGATGGTTGCTGAAGATTCGTTAGCACGTACAATAATTAAATCACCTCAAGATGGTATAGTTACAGATATAAGATACCACACTGAAGGTGGTGTTATACAATCTGGAGTCCCAATCCTGAGTATAGTACCATCAGATGATGATCTAATAATAGATGCTAAAGTTCTAACCAGAAACATAGAAGAGATACTGTCAGCAAAAAAGAAAGATAGCAATATAGTCTCTATCGACGGACTAGAAGGGCTGAAAGTTAAAGTAAGGCTGAGCGCTTATAGTGCACGTCGCTTAAGTTTAATTAACGGTATAGTAAACCATATTTCCCCTGATGCTCTTGATGATCCAAGGATGGGGCGTTATTATTCAGTGCGAGTGGTGATACCAAAATCAGAACTTGCTCAATTTAAAAACGTATACCTATATCCTGGTATGCCAGTAGAAGTATATATAGTTACTCAATCTCGCACTCTTTTATCGTTCTTGTTTACACCTATAATTGCAACATTCGATAGATCTTTCATAGAGAGATAATTTATTTGGCTTTTCTAGAAAATTTGTTTACAGAGTTTGATATGCAAAAAAATTTACACACAAGTAGTGTATTATTTTATAATTATTTTCTATAATATGTAAATCTTTGATTTAAGATGCAAATGCTAACGTAAACATTAAAGGTTAATTAGTAAACTCAGCTGTATAATAGAATTAAAGGAATTAGTAAGATTTTTACCTCAATGAATTATAAATAGGCAAACTTACTTAAAGTTTAATAGTGTCTGTTACTGCTTTTAGGTGTGAGGCTAGAGGGTTATTAGCAATAACAGACACTATTAAACTTATTAGGAGAGTAGACCGGCGGAACTTCCCCACCAGTCTCTCGCAGAACTGTGCATGAACCTCTCAGCTCACACAGCTCCCATTATTTAGCCTTTTGATCCTTGTCCTAGTTCCCAGTGGTAGAAAATATTTGGAGACCTTTTTCTCACCTTTCCTAGAAATTGGCTCGCTAGTCTTCCATGAGCTCGAAGTTTCTTATATTTTTTCCTAGCCCACTTTATTAGGTATCTCTCTATATTTCTGAGAGTTGGATGCATCTCTGATTTATAAAACCTGCCATAATACTGAAACCAGCCTCTGACTATGGGATTTACTTTCTTTGATATCTCCTCCATGGTTGTAGATGTTTGCCTGTGTATTTTCCATGATTTTATAGCTTGGTGGATCTTTTTCTTGGCTTTGTTGCTAATTGCAGGCATAAATAAGACTCTATAACCCTTAACTTTGTTCTTTGCTAACCTAGGTCTAAAAGTGTAGCCTAGAAAATCAAAGCTTTGTTTGGGAAATTCGCCCTTCCTGTAGTGGTCCTTACAGTACACTATTTGTGTCTTCTCAGGATGTAGTTTTAGCTTATACTCAGCCAATCTTTTTCCGATCATTACCTTGATAAATTCCGCCTGCTTCTGAGTTTTGCAGTGTACTATCGCGTCGTCTACATACCTCTCAAATGGCATGGTTGGATAGTTTTGTCTCATCCACATATCAAATACATGATGCATAAATATGTTCGAAATTATAGGGCTTATCGAACCTCCTTGCGGAACTCCTTTATCCCTAACTACCTTACTACCATCTGCTTGCTGAATAGGGACTTTCATCCACCGTTCAACGTACAGTATGACCCATTTGCAGTCTGTATGCTTCTTGATTGCTTCCAATGCTAACTCGTGATCCAAATTGTCGAAAAATCCAGATATATCCAGATCTACCGTCCAATCATTCTTCCAGCATCTCTTGCAAGTCGTACTTACCGCGTCCAGTGCAGATTTGTTTGGTCTATAGCCATACGAATCTTCATGAAACTTCTGGTCTACCAACGGCTCAAGATACATTGTGGCAGCTGTTTGTGCTATCCTATCTGTTACTGAAGGGATGCCTAATATTCTCTCTCCTCCTGTAGCTTTTGGTATTACAACAGCTTTTACTGGCTCTGGAAAATAACTTCCGGATGACATCTGATTCCATAATTTGTATAGATTATCTTTTAGATTTTCCTCAAACTTTGTTATCGAGACCCCATCTACACCTGCCGCTCCTTTATTTTTCGATACTTGTTTATAAGCTTTCCAAATAAGTTGCTTTGGTATATCAAAAGACTTTGTTTTATTCATTAACTCCTCCCTTTCGGTTGATAAATAATTAAAACTAAATAACTCAGCCCCTTCGCTCCATTTCCATTACAGAAACTTCTTCACTACTACGAGCTGATCCGTCCCTGTTTTTCGCATCGGTACTCTCACCCTCAGAGATCAGCTCTTTGGATTTCTCCCTTATCATCGAAACGACAGGTTCCCGCAGTTCCACACAATAGCCTGAAATAGATTCATGCCACCTCTATGCCGGACGCCACCTACCCAGTAAACAAGCTCCCGATAGGTTTATCCCAAGTGAATTCTACGCACCTGGTTTTGACATCATCGCATTAAGTTTCGACACGTGTTCAGTGGTTCACTTTCGTTCATCTCTCTATTTCACACATGACACATAATTGTGCCTTTTCCATAACGCTCACTACCTTGGCTCTTTACCAAAGCAGCTTATGGTTGTTTGAAGCCTGCTCTTGTAAACTGGCTTCAAGGGGCCCACCCTCATCTGTTGCGTAGCTTTTGCACTCAGCTTGTTCTTTTCTGAACAGTCTTTGTGTCTCTACGGCACACTAGAACTTCCTTAAAGTAAATACTTAACTTAAAATATTATAATATTTTAAGTTAAAATAGATTCATGTAAATGCTTTTTCCTCAAGTTAGTATCGTATTATTATATTTATTAAATGCTAAAAAAACATTAATCATCATTTACTTTTGATTCAATATTTAGCAAAACACTTGTGTAAATTCTATAATCTCTGTTTGCATAGTAAGTGTATATATATTATTATACAGTTAGTTTTACAGCAAAAAATATGGTGAAGTTATTTGCATTATTGATAATGTTTTACTCAAATATATCAATTGCTTCTGCTCCTACTTCTTGGCAATTTGGATTTCCTGCGCCTGCAACTGAGATAATGGAGGTTGTAGTTAAGTCACATTCGTTTGTGATGAGTGTAATGATTGCAATTATGCTTTTTGTATGGGCCCTGCTTGCTTATGTAGTATTTCGCTTTCGTAAGGGCAAAGTGAAAAATGTCAGTAAAATAACTCATAATATCTTTGTAGAAATTATCTGGTTTGTTATACCAACGATTATTGTTGGGGTATTGGCTTTTAAAAATGCTGAATTAATTAAACTACAGGAGAAAGTGCCAAAAGCTGACATAACACTAAAAGTTATTGGTCATCAATGGTATTGGAGTTACAAGTACCCAGAATATCAAGGTATTTCATTTGACAGCTATATAAAAGGAAAAGAAGACTTTACCGAAAGAGATTTAAAACTATTCTCTGTTGATAATAACGTTATTTTACCTATCAATACTAATATTCGTTTACAAGTGACAGCAGGAGATGTAATACATAGCTGGGGAATACCGGCTTTTGGTATAAAAATTGATGCAATACCAGGTAGGCTGAATGAAGCATGGTTTAACGTTACAAAGCCCGGTATTTATTATGGGCAATGTTATGAACTATGTGGTCAAGGTCATGGATTTATGCCAATTGTTGTTGAAGCAGTGAGTAAAGAAGATTTTAATAAGTGGATTGAAGATAAAAAATTAGTAAGTTAAGTTTGGAGTATAGATATGAGTGATGTACCAAAAGGTATAAGACGTTGGCTGTTTTCTACTAATCACAAAGATATAGGGACACTATACATTATTTTTTCCATATTAGCTGGAATTATTGGTGGATTATTATCGGTAATTATTCGTACTCAGCTAATGCACATTAATATACTTAACAATAATTACCAGCTATATAACGTAATGATTACAGGGCATGCGGTAATAATGGTGTTTTTTATGATAATGCCAGCCTTAATGGGAGGATTTGGTAATTGGTTCGTACCTCTCATGATTGGTGCACCAGATATGGCATTTCCTCGTATGAATAATTTAAGTTTTTGGTTGTTAGTTTCATCTTTTATTTTGCTTATCCTCTCGGTATTTGCTGGCGAAGGTCCTGGAACAGGATGGACTTTATACCCACCTTTGTCGCAAATTATGTCCCACCCAAGTGCAGGAGTTGATCTTGCTATACTTGCACTTCATGTTGCTGGTATGTCATCAATTGTTGGGGCGATCAACTTTATAGTCACTATATTCAATATGCGTGCAAAAGGTATGTCACTCACTAAAATGCCACTATTTGTTTGGTCTGTTTTACTAACGTCATTTATGTTAATTGTTGCCTTACCGGTACTTGCTGGTGCTATAACTATGCTGCTAACTGATCGCAATATTGGTACTTCCTTTTTTGATCCTGCTGGTGGCGGTGATCCTGTGTTATTTCAACACCTGTTTTGGTTTTTTGGTCATCCAGAAGTTTACATAATTATTTTTCCTGCATTTGGCATCATAAGTCAAGTTGTATCAACTTTTTCCCATAGGCCAGTATTTGGCTATAAAGGGATGGTTTATGCTATGATAGGTATAGCAGCATTTGGCTTTATGGTTTGGGCTCATCATATGTTTACTGTTGGGCTTAGCGAAGATGCTGCTGTGTTTTTTAGCACTACAACAATTTTTATTGGTGTTATAACTGGTGTAAAAGTCTTTAGTTGGATTGCAACTATGTGGGGTGGAGCGATTGAATTGAAGACACCAATGCTATTTGCATTAGGTTTTATTTTCATGTTTGTTGGAGGTGGTATAACAGGGATAATTCTTTCTCACGGTGGAATAGATAAACTTTTACACGATACCTATTATGTCGTTGCTCACTTTCACTATGTCATGTCGCTTGCTGCATTATTTGGAGCCTTCGCTGGTTTTTATTATTGGATAGGCAAAATGTCAGGTAAGCAATATAACGAGTGTTTAGGAAAGGTACACTTTTGGCTCACTTTTATTAGCACCAATGTTACTTTCTTACCTCAGCATTTCCTGGGATTAGCCGGCATGCCAAGGCGTATACCTGATTATCCCGACGCGTTTATCCCTTGGAATTATATATCCTCAGTTGGCTCATATATGTCCTTTGTTTCAGTTATGTTTTTTGTGTTTATAGTTATACATCTCTTCAAATGGGGCAAGAAAGCTGGAGATAATCCTTGGGAAGGTGACACTTTAGAATGGACGGTATCTTCACCACCGCCTTTTCATACTTTTGAAAAACCACCAGTGATAAAATAGAATGTACACAAGTGTTTTGCTAAATGTTGAATCAACAATACTGGATTTTTGGCATTTGCTAAAGCCAAGGATAATGTACCTTGTAGTGTTTACTGCAATTGCTGGAATAGTTGCTGCACCAGGTAGCATTCATCCTTTCCTTGCACTAATATCTCTTATGTGCATTGCTCTTGGTTCAGGATCTGCAGGTGCAATAAATATGTGGTATGACAGAGATATAGACTTGCTTATGGAGAGAACAAAAAACCGCCCTATACCTTCAGGTAGAGTTTCTGCAGAAAGCGCGCTTGAATTTGGCATAACTCTTGGAATATTGTCAGTATTTATCATGGCAATAGCAGTGAACTATGTTTCTGCTGCTTTGCTTGCAATTAGCATATTATTTTATGTTTTTATGTATACAATTTGGCTCAAAAGGCGTACTCCGCAGAATATTGTTATTGGTGGTGCAGCAGGTGCTTTTCCTCCAATGATTGGCTGGGCGGTTGTAACTGACTCTGTAAGCTGGGAAAGTTGTATTCTATTTTTAATAATTTTTATGTGGACTCCACCACATTTTTGGGCTCTATCCTTAAATAGATCTGAAGATTATACAAAAGCATCGATTCCAATGTTCAATATCGTTTATGGTCCAGAAAAAACGAGGAAATATATATTAATCTATAGCGTGTTACTCGTATTAACTAGCTTACTCCCAGCACTATTTTTGAAAAAGGCTCTATTTTACCTCAGTATGGCAATTATTGAAGGGTGTGTTTTTATTTGGTTTGCTGCATCCGTTATAAGGCTTAAGAGTCATAGCTCGCAGAAAAAAATGTTTTCTTATTCGATTTCTTATCTATTTTCTCTGTTTGCCAGCGTTATTTACTGCTCTATTGATTTGTTTTAACCATGAAAGAACATAAAAACTATCTTTTACTTTCTCTTCTAATAATGCTCGTTGTAGCACTTTTTTTTATTTCCATAATAAAATTTAAAGGTGCGGCTTAAATTGCCTCTATATCTATAAAAATTGTGATTTTATAGAAGCAACGATATACTTTATTAATTCACTACAGTTAAAGATGAAGAAAAAGGAAGTGACAATATACACAGATGGAGCATGCTCTGGTAACCCAGGGACAGGAGGGTGGGCAGCAATCATATTATTTCAAAATCATAGAAAGAACATCTGTGGTAGAGAAGAAAATACTACAAATAATAAAATGGAGTTAACAGCAGTGATCAATGGACTGAAGGTATTAAAATTTCCTTGTAATATCAGTTTGTATACGGATAGCCTCTATATTAAATACGGTATAACAGAATGGATAAATAAGTGGAAAATGAACGGCTGGAAGACAAGTAATAAGAAGTCAGTAAAAAATATAGAATTATGGAAAGAATTAGATAATGCTGCTTTGCAACACGAAATTAATTGGAATTGGGTGAAAGCGCATAATGGTGACAAATACAATGAGGAAGCTGATATTCTAGCAAGAAAAGCAATAATCAATGCTTAAAAAAATTACTATATCATTTTCTATAATTTTATTATTTATATCCTGCTTCTTTATCTTTTTTAAAGGTGAGGGACCTCTAGAAATCAATATTAGTTATATTAATTTTTATATAAAGAAAAAAATATTAAAGATATTTACCAATTCGGATGTCAGCATGGAGAGTACTTCGGTTATTTGGCATCAAGATGGCAAGCTAGTCATTACAGATTTAAAAATAACAAATCCTGATTTTACAATAGAAGTTCCTGAGCTTTTCGTACACTTTAAGTTAAGTTCCAAAAAGTTCTCTCAGGTTTTAGCTGATAATGTACACATATATATCAAGAGGGAGGAGAGCAAAGAGATAACATCTGTAATGACAGAGAAGATGAGTAGTACAAAAAATCTGCTAAAGACAATAAGAAAATTTTTTTTCTACTTCAATGCAGACTCAAGGATTAAAATTACTAACATTGCTATCAATAAAAGCATGGAAGGTGAATTTTTTATTGATAAAGTATATGTAGGGAAGGGGGAAGATTTCAATGTTTTGGATATTCGTGTCCATACAAAAGAAGGTAAAGGGTTTCTAGATGATTTATCCATTACGATAAAAAACCGTAATAATTTACTAAATTTCTATGGAACATTCTATAACCTAAAGTTGGGGCTATTTAACGAATTTTCCACACTAGTTAAAAGTTACAATTTGGACAAAGAAATAGGATTCAAAGGAAACTTTTCAATTAGAATTAATGGAAAGGATGAAGTTGTGGACGGAAACATATACGTGTTAAATACAGAGAGTCACTCAGGTAAAAACTTAGCCTTGACTAATGTAAATGTAAATTTGACATATAGTGATGAAATCATTAGCATAAAAAACTTTCATTTTAAGTTAAATGATACTTACCTTTCTTTGATTGGTAAAATGAACTTTGGCACAAATCATGCTTTGCTTAGAGTTAATATTAGTAAACTTGTTGCAAAAGATTTATGTACTTATGTACCAGATGGTCTAGTGAACAATGAATTTAGAAAGTGGTATTGTAATAATATTGATGGGAATATTATAAATACAATTATAAGTTTTAACGGTAAAATCGATAGTTTAATAAATGATGATCTGTCAGGTATTGTAATTGTTGCTGATATAGAAAATGGCAGCGTTCAATTTGATGAGGATTTTGAACGAGTAGAGAACTTGAACGGTGAGTTAACCCTCAAGGATAACAATCTCAAAATTATTGTAAATAGCGCTAAGTTCCAGAATTTCAATATTGATGGTGGCGAAATTGAGATGCAATCTCTTAATAAAGAGGATTCTGTTCTCACAATTAATGGTCAGGCTGTAAGTGATGCTTATGGGTTATATGAACCTATAAAATTTAAGCTGGATGATATGATGAAGATTACAAGGGACAGTATAGGTGGAATAGCAAAATCTGTATTCAGTTTTCACATTTTTAATTTAAATGCTGATAATAAAAAAGTAGATTTTTTAGCCAAATTTCATTCTGAAATTGATAATTTTGTCGCGTATAATGGCAGTCTTGGTAAATATGAGATTAAGCTTGATTTCGGCGGAGATTTTATTGATTTAAATGGCAGTGGTATGGTAAATAATACACAGCTGCTATTTGACCTCAAAAGTAGCAATAAAAATGAAAATTTTGCCTGGAGTTTGACTGGAGATTTGCCTGCTCAAATACTTAATTTCGGTGATGGCTATATCAATGCAAATATAGAGTCAGTAATGTATCAAGACAAAACAGGGTATGTTAATGGTAATATAGATTTATCAGAGCTCGAGTTGCGTTCAAGCTACTTAGGGTGGAAAAACCATTTTGAAGATCACAATGAAGTTTTATTTTCTACAAGGCTAAAAGGAGTAGGTAAGTTACTAATAGATAAACTAGATGTTGTAGGAAATGATCTAGACATAAAATTTAGCGGAAGAGTAGAAAATGGAAATCTATATTTAAATTCTAGCAACTTTAAATTACCTGATAATAATTTTAGTATAGAAATTGAATCAGGTAAGGAGAAAAATGCCATAACTATTCACGGTGAGAAAATCAACTTAAGTGATGTGTTAGGTTTACTTGGCAAAGATAGTAATCGATTAAATAACAAAATAGAAGTTACTATGAATGTTGATAATATAATTATGAAAGAAGGAATTATCATAAAAGATGCTAAGCTAAATGTAACTTGTGCTAAAGGTGATTGTAGTGGAAGTCAATTCACAGGACAGTTTTTAGAAGATAACAGTAATATACTAGTAGAACATAGTGAAATAGGGCTTGAAATATATTCGGATAATTCAGGTATGCTTTTGCGTTCTTTAGGTATTGGTAAATCAGTTAAAAATGGCAAATTATCTCTTTATCTATCTTCTAAGAGAGAAAATGGAGAACATTATGGTATGTTATCTATCAGCAATTTCTATATCAAAGATGCTCCACTGCTTACCACTTTATTATCAATGTCTTCACTGCCTGGTATTGTAAATGCTATAAAGAACGAAGGTGTACATTTTTATAAGTGTAATGCACCTTTTTCATATAAAGATGGCACTGTTGAAATTGAAGAATCTTGGCTTGAAGGAGCGGAACTAGGCATTAGCACTAGTGGTACGCTCGATATTAAGGGTTATAAATTCCAGGTTGAAGGACAAGTAATACCGGCATACTCAATTAACAAATCTTTGTTGAAAATCCCTATAATCGGAAAACTTCTGACTGGTGGAAAGAGTAGGGGGATTATTTCAATAGACTACAAAGCAAATGGTGATGATAAAAACAACAACGTATCTGTTAATCCTATCTCTTCGCTAACCCCAAGCTTACTTAAGAGGTTATTAGGAGTATTTGATCGTATTATGACAAAAAGTAATAAAAGCATTTTAAAAGGTAGTTTGAAGAAGAAATTTAGCTCAATATGACCAGAAGAAAAGTTGTTTATTGATGTTTAGTTAGATGGTAAACGTTAGATACAACAAACAGAGGAAGTTAGATAAAATAATTAAGGGAACAAGAATATAAAGGTTTAACTTGAAGTAACCGGATAAAATCTGAGTCACACTTCCAAGTGCTGGTACCCACGAAAGCAATGCAACTGCACAAATCAGTAGGTGCCTTACAATTTTTGGTGTTTTGTCTTCATTCTCTAATTTGTGATGTGATCTTCTGATAAAAATTGTTATTCTACCTAAATACCAGTTAGCTATTCCACCAAGACTGGATCCTAATACTCCAAAAAGTAATATAAGTAGTTGATCGTAGTTTGACCTAAAGCATAACATAGTGTAAAGTACAAAACCTTGATGTATGGGTAAGATAAGCGATGATACTAGGCTATCTATAAACAATAGGAGATAATTTTCCATACCAAGTTGTTGTACCATCTTCGTTGTCAGAAATTGTAACCCCCATTTGTTTCAATTGCTCTCTTATTTTGTCTGCAGTATCATAATCTTTATTTTGTTTTGCTACTTTTCTTAAGTCTATCAACCTTTCTATTTCTTGATGACTCACACCACTTGCAAACCACTCTTGATAACTTGACTCAAGAATACCAATGAACCTTGCGCTTTTAACAAACTTCTTAGTTAATTTGAGCTTCTCATATTCATTACTTGTCTTATTGATTTCTGTAGCCATTTCATGCAATATGGCTACAGCTTCAGGAATGTTTAAATCGTTTTTCAAAGCCTCTATAAAATCTTTAGAGACTTCTGTATCACTTTCCTCAATACATGTACTACGTAATAACCGATAAAACTTGTTTAAAGTTTCTTGCGACTCAGAGATAACATTTTCTGTCCAATCAAGTGGTTTTCTGTAGTGAGTTTTAAGCAGCGCATAACGTATTACTTCACCCTTTATTCCACTATCTAACAAATCCCTTACTTTGACTATATTAAATAAGGATTTGCTCATTTTCTCTTCATTTACCGTAAGAAACCCGTTGTGTACCCAATATTTTGCAAACGTTGACTCAGCAAATGCAGATTTACTCTGTGCAATTTCATTCTCATGATGAGGAAATTGCAAGTCTATACCCCCACCGTGAATGTCAAAATCTTTGCCAAGGTAAGCATATGACATTGCTGAACATTCTATATGCCACCCTGGTCTTCCCTCTCCCCATGGACTATTCCAGTGACTTGAAAGTTTATAGTCAGTTTCGTTTGCAGGTTTCCAAAGTACGAAGTCTCCTGGGTGTTTTTTATTTTCACCAACTTCAACTCTACTACCGTAGTTTAATTCATCAATTTTTTTTCCTGATAAAACGCCGTATTCAGGGTAAGATTCTACACTAAAATATACATGTTTATTGGATTCATAAGCATGACCAGCTTGCAGCAAAGACTCAATTAACTTGATAATGTTATCTATGTTTTCCGTTGCTTTTGGTTCATATGTTGGTTCTGCACAATTTATGCTTTCCATGTCTTCATGAAAAGTTTTAGTGTAATATTTGCTAATGCTTTCTATATTACTATTTTTCTCATTTGCTGCATTGATTATCTTGTCATCGATGTCGGTTATATTACGCACATAAGTAACTTTTCCATAACAAAATTTAAGCAGTCGAAATAATACATCGTAAACAACAATAGAACGTGCATTACCTATATGTGCTGTATCATATACTGTTGGCCCACAAACGTACATTTTTATATGATCTTTATCGATCGGTGTAAAGGGCTCTTTTTTTTTTGTTAAAGTGTTGTAAAGCTTAACCATATACAAAGCTTTTTAGAAAAGAAAATGCTCCAAATATAAGCTGTGGTCCTTTAACTATTACGACAAGAGTAAGTAATAACCCACACAATGATACTAATACTCCCATTATAGAGAGAAATCCATCTTTGCTCATGATACCCAGTGAAATGAGAGTTGTACCAATTGCAGGAATGAAGTTAGTTAAAGGAAGTGGGATTGCTATCGATAATGCACAAAGCAGCATTATAAATGCTAAAATATTTTCACCAGGACCACGAAAAATGAAAGACATTCTTGGTTTCATGAACTTTTCTATTTTTTTTAATGTAGGTGAAGTTTTCTCTACCACGAGAGCTAGTGTTGAACGTTGAAAAGATTTCCTTTCTAGCCAATTAGGCATCCAAGGAGAATCAAACCCAAATAGAAGCTGCAGTGAAAATAAGATTAAAGGTATAGAAAGAATGGTTGTATAGCCAGGTGGAACAGGTATAGGTACTGATAGCGGTAAAGAGAAGATGATTATTAAAATACCAAAACCACGCTCATGTAAAGCTGTTTTAATATCAAATAATGTTACTTTATCATTATCGTTATTATTAGTATCTGCAACCTCTTTTAGAATATCAGAGGCCAATTTTTTATCTTCAGTCAATTTCACACTTTTTTCCACAGTTACCCTTTAATAACAATATAACTTCTAACTAACATAGTTATTGCTATATTTCAATATCGATTATTCATTTCATGCTGTACTTCATTCTTTTATTAAAGTGTTGTAAAGCTTTTAAGTTATAAGGCTTTTAAGAAGAGAAAGTGTTCCGGCTATAAGTTTTGGTCCTTTAACTATTACAATAAGGGTAACCAATAACGCACAGAATGAAACTAACACTCCTAACGTAGATAAAAATCCATCTTTACCCATAATGCCGAGTGAAATAAGAGTTATACCAATTGCAGGAAGGAAGTGAGTAAAAGGTAATGGAAGAGCTATTATTATTGCACAAAGCAACATCATAAAAGCTAGAATCTTTTCACCCGGACCAAGAAAAATAAAAGACATTCTTGGTTTCATGAACTTTTCTATTTTTTTTAATATAGGTGAAGTTTTCTCTACCACGAGAGCTAGTGTTGAACGTTGAAAAGATTTCCTTTCTAGCCAATTAGGCATCCAAGGAGAATCAAACCCAAATAGAAGCTGCAGTGAAAATAAGATTAAAGGTATAGAAAGAATGGTTGTATAGCCAGGTGGAACAGGTATAGGTACTGATAGCGGTAAAGAGAAGATGATTATTAAAATACCAAAACCGCGCTCATGTAAAGCTGTTTTGATGTCGAACAATGTTACTTTATCACTATCGTTGTTATTGGTATCTGCAACCTCTTTTAGAATATCAGAGGCCAATTTTTTATCTTCAGTCAATTTCTCACTTTCTTCCACGATTAACCTTTAATAACATTCTAACTAACATAATTATTACTGTACTTCAATCATACCTCTTCAATTCTTTAGCCTTGTTTAAACAAATGACACGCACTTTAGTGCGTGTCACGAAACATAAGGAAGCTAACGATCTGGTTCATTAGATGATAGTTTCTCTGAATCCTTAAGTTCTTGTTTAAGGTTTTTAATGCCTTTGCCTAAATCACCCATAACTTGTGGTAACCTACCTGCACCAAACAGAACTAAGATTATTATTAAGACTAGAAACAGCTGCCATGGACCTAAACTCATTTGTACCTCCGTTGAAAATATTAACTTTTAGGTATTAAAACTTGACTGAAGCCAAGTGATACATAAATTATATCACTTTTATTAAATTATAAATCAAGAGTTTTTAATTATCTTATAATAGTTTTAGCCTAACATTAAGTTTAGTTTAGCTGTAGAGTAAAAGGAAGCTCACTAAAAAATTTTGCTAACGTATCATCTTTAGGTCTGTGGTATATGTAGCTAGGAACTCCTGATTGAATAATTTTACCATTTTTCATCACGTAAATAAAATCTGCAACTTTCAACGCTTCTTGCGGATCATGAGTTACCATGAGTACAGGAATATTTTTGCTTCTAAAAAGTGACAATATATGGTGCCTTATTCGATATTTGAGCAGTATATCTAAATTAGAAAATGGTTCATCGAGCAAAACAACATCAGGATTTTGCGCCATTACTCTTGCTATTGCAACTAATTGTTGCTGTCCTCCTGATAAAGCATGAGGGTACATGTTTTCATATTTTTCTATATTAAATAGCTTTAAGATTTCCAATGCAGTAAGGTATTTTTCTTTCTTAGAAGTACTGCAAATAGCAAAAGTTATATTTTCTATTACTGTTTTATGAGGAAATAATGCAGAATGCTGAAAAATCAATCCGATATTTCTACGCTCTATAGCAATTGACACTTTGTTACTTGCAACTAATTTATCATTTATAACAATGGTTCCAGATTTTGGATTTTCTATTCCTGCGATTAATTTTAGAATTGTTGACTTGCCACAGCCAGAATGACCTAGTAAACAGGCAACACTTCCTTTCTTCACTTGAATGTTGATGTTGCTTAAAGCAAAGCCATCTTGATTACTATAAAAGTAACTAATATTGTTAACTAGCATTAATCTTTCAATTGGAATCGTATTATTAAATATAACAGTATTACATTCAAGAAATACAGAAATATTTTTTATTATTGTGAATTAATTGTACAGGGTGCCTAGAAAAATGCGAGACTTTTTGCTATAATTTTGCATAAATAGCAGAAGACATGGGACTATAGCTCAGTAGGATAGAGCGTTGGATTCCTAATCCGAAGGCCGTGCGTTCGAATCGCACTAGTCCCACTTAATCTTAATAAAGTAGAAGAAACTAACACAGGTTTACAACACCGTTCTAGGAGTTAGAGTCCCAGTTTCTCAACTTACAGCGTTTGCATGCTTGGGTTTATATGCTCAACCTTATTTTCTTCCATTGCTCTATAACTTGGCAGTGTAGAATTTTTTACATGTAATCCAGTTACTATTACAACTAAAATAGCTAGGACACTGCAAACTAATGCACCAGCTAAAGATGGAACCATCACAGCAGCAGCAACAAATAATCCTGCAATAACAACTCCAACAACATCACTCCTTAATGAGGCGTAAAAACTCTCCTTACTTTTTTTGTATTTAGTTTCTTTTTCATGTGGTGGAGAAAGTTGAGCATCTCCAAAGCCGTTAGCTTTATTATCATTATTTGGTGTGACAGTTGGGCCAGTCCTTGTTGATACAGGTGCTTCATTTTTGTTATTATTACCATTAGTACTAACTGGAGGCACTGTTGCTACAGGTCTACTAATAACATTTCTATTACTATTGGATACACTATTTGTTTCTATGTGGAATGTTTCTTGTTCCTTATTTGTTGCTGATCCATGCGGCACAATTATTTCTCGATTATTTTGTATCAGTGCTGTCGCTGCTACAGAATTCTTTTCTGCAAAAGCAGTGCAGAATGCATCATCTTTTAATTTTTGGTATAATCTGTACAATTCATCTTCAGGATTTAACTTTGATTGCTCTGCATTAACACTTTGCAGTAACGTGCTCAGAATCTCAGCATTGTCATCATCAGTGTAAGAGACAACAAAGCATAATATAGATTTTTCTCCTTCAATTTTGCTAACGTAATACCTTCCTTCTTGACCGATTGCATTGATGATGGTCATTCCATTTTGTAAGAGAAATTTTATAACGTTCAAATTTTGATCTTTAATTGCATATTCTAGTACAGCATTTTTTTCACATTTGCTCTGAAGATTAATTTCCTTCCTTCTTAACCTTTTTTGCAAATCTTCAAAACTAGTAACTGTGCTATCCTGTTTTGTAACCCTATCTATATCAAGACACAGATTCCTAATGTCATCATTATTTAACGTGAGACCAGTGCTTGTATTACTGACATTGGACTCCGCTCCATCAGGTGTGTTTTGCTTCTCTTTTTTGTTTATTGCTGATCTAAGCAGTGCAATTATTACACAGCTTGAGAGATATTTATTGTGATCAGAATTGCTGAAGTCGACTTTAAACTCAGAATCTATTTGAAGTTGTTCTCTGAGTGATAATTTCCCTTCTTCAATTATTTTTAGAAGATTTCTTATACCATCTTCTGGTACGCCTTTCATATACTTTAAAAGTAACTTAACTTTTGTTAGTTCACCACCTATAGAGGCATGACTCAGAGCCTGAACTTTTTCTTCTCCAGTAAATCTTTTGTTATCCAAGAGTACCTTCATAATGTCAGTGTCCTCATTGCAAGTAGCTGTGTTGAGAGCCTCCAGTATTTTCGCATGATCTATGTAATCTAAAAACGGCTCAAACCCTTGAACATTGCCTTGAATAATAGCACTATTTAAAGCAATAATTTTTTCTTCTTCTTCAAACTTACCACTATTCAAAAGTATCCTTACAACATCAGCTTGTTTATTTGCTACAGCTATGTCCAACATAGTTCTACCACCGCTGCTTTTTTTAACTTTAATATCTAACTGCGCAAACAATTCAACAATTCTTAGAAATACAGCAGAATCGTCTGAAACACCGTGCCTTTCTGAATAGATGGCATCTGCAAGTAAATCAAAAATTTTTGCATCTGTTGGCCCACTTTGTTTTAGCTTCTCACCAAATTCCTGAGCAGCTATATTAGGATTATCAGTTACAAATTTCTTTACATCTTCATAAGTTAAATTACCGATCATATTCAAATCTTACTATTATTGCTATACGCTTATTATATCAACTTTTTCATTATTCAGTCAAGTAATCTTGCAGTATCAAATGGCATGATATATATTGATTTATGATTCTCGAGCAAATGATAGAAGATTTAGCCTATAAGTTAGTGAAAGTAACCGAAGCTGCAGCACTTGCTGCATATAAATTGGCAGGCCTTGGTAATGAAAAAAAGGCCGATCAGGTTGCAGTTGATGCAATGCGTACGGTGCTAAACTCAATGGAAATAAATGGTACAATTGTGATTGGGGAAGGGGAGAGGGACGAAGCACCGATGCTATATATCGGAGAAAAAGTTGGCACAGGAAGTGGCCCTGAGATTGACATTGCTGTTGATCCACTTGAAGGCACTACGATTTGCGCTCATTATAAACAAGGGGCAATGTCTGTTCTTGCTGCAACAAAAAAAGGTAATTTTTTACATGCACCTGATGTTTATATGGAAAAGATAGCAGTGGGAAAAAATCTCCCAGAGGGTGTAGTCTCACTAAAAAATAGGATTGAGAAGAATCTGGACAATTTAGCCAAGGCAAAAGGATGTAAAGCAAGTGATCTTATAGTAACTGTACTTAAACGTGAAAGACATGATGAATTAATATTGAAAATCAGGAGATTGGGAGTAAAAGTTAAACTAATAGATGATGGTGATGTTGCAGCCGTAGTTTCACTAATAAATGGCAACCACGATATGTATATCGGCATAGGAGGAGCACCAGAGGGAGTGCTTGCAGCTGCAGCACTAAGCTCAATCGGTGGACAGATGGAAGGAAGATTGATATTTGACACCGATCAGTTAAGAGAAAGAGCAAAAATTTTGAATATCACGGACCCAGAAAAAATCTACACCATAAAAGATATGGCAAAGGGTGAATCAGTGTTTATTGCAACTGGAGTAACAAATGGAGAACTTGTGGATGGAGTAAAACTTAATCGAGATATCTGCTTGACCCGTTCATTAATAATATTACCTGGTAAGGTAGTAAAAATACAAACGAAATCAATATCTTGAACATTTATTATATACTAATTATATAATTTTGTAGAAGCTACCTGTAGCTGTCTTGTAAAAAAATGAATTTACATATTAATTTTAGCTTTACAACATTTGGCATTAAGTTATAGTTAAATAGTAATACTAAGAGGTGCTTAATGTTTAGTTCACTAACTAATTTTTTTACTAATACGTCTAAAAAGAAAAGTTCTCAATCTGAAGAAAATAATCATTCTTTCTCTAACAGCACAGAAAGTTTATTAGTCCAATCTACTAAAAAAAATCCTCAACTTGATGATCAAAGTAGAACTGACGTGTCTCCTCAAACAAATCTTCAATTTAGTGAGGATGATGTAAAAAACGTGCTCCAAGACTTCGAAAAATTGGATTTTAAGAACAGTAATGAGTGTTTTAACGAAATAGCAGAAGATTATGAAAGGAGGAAAAAAAGTGACCTTTTTAACTACGTAATATTGAATAAGCGAAAATACATAACAGATATATTAGATCAGAGGCTTGCCCACAAAGATCAAGAAAATTTTAGGAAGAAATTTAGTGAATATCTTCTTAAAATAAACGAGAAAATGAATTATGGGAAAGAATTTCAAAATAAACTTCAATTTTTTGAAGATAGGGTAGAAGAAGTATTATCAGATTTTAGAAAATTGAATTTTGGCCTTAAGGATAATTTGTGTAAAGATGATAAGGATAACGTAAATTATAATAAAGGCTGGCCTGCAGATCCATTTGACAAAATAGCGAATTATTATCGATGGAATAAGAACATTTTCCTTTTTAATTATGTAGTATTAAGTAAGCAAAAAGAAATAATAAGTATATTGAATGAAAAGTCTATTCCTGAAGACAAGCGAAAGAATTTTAAAAAGAGGTTGGGTAGATATCTTCTTCGAGTCGAAGAAGGGATGAGTAACGGACAGGAATTTCTCAAAACTGATAGTGCATGCCTTTTTTGATGGATGTTATGTGCCATGCGCATATGCAAAACGTTCTCTTAATCATTATGATCATCTTAGTATTAATATTTCTAAGCCTGGGTGTAGCTTAGAAATCAGCCGTCTTTTCACTGACAAAATTGAAGGGATGGAAAGAAATAAAAATGAGGTAAAGATAGTAGAAATATACAGTAACGATAAAAAAATAGCAACGGTTGAGAAGAATGATAATGGAAAAAGAAATTACTATTTTGCAAAAGATGCAACATGCGATATGAAAATTAGGTGGAGTGCAGAAGATGAGAAAGGTAATTCTGTTAACTGTTTTATTAGTTTAAATGTAAATCCTAGTGAAATTGAGATTGGTAAGGCAACTATTAATGGTAAAGATGTTGAACTAGACGAAATTTTGAAATTAGATGAGCAAAACGAAGATGTGCTTATAGAAGGTAAAGCTTTACATGAATTTTTAGAAGAACGTCTGGAGTACGTACTATGTGAGGAGGAGAAGAATATACAACCACAGGGGAAAGAAGTTGTTACAACACCTAGCTCCATTCTCCATGACGTGGAACTAGATGAGATCAGCGAAGAGGAAGCCATAAAGAAAGGCTGGACTCCCGGGTACTTTGGTAGTTAGATGTATACTACACATTAAACCTAAAGTGCATTATATCGCCATCTTGCACGATATAATCTCTGCCTTCGAAGCGAATTTTCCCTGCATCTTTGCAAGCTAATTCGCTTCCATATTTTATATAGTCTGCAAAGCTTATGGTTTCTGCTTTTATAAATCCCTTTTCAAAATCAGTGTGAATTACACCTGCTGCTTTGTCAGCTGTTGATCCTATCTTTATTGGCCATGCACGTGCTTCTTTGGGGCCCACAGTAAAAAAAGTTATCATACTTAGCACTTCATACATAATACGTGCTACTCCATCAAGTCCTGATTCTTGTAAGCCAAATTCTGATAAAAAATTCTGTTTTTCCTCTTCACTATCAAGATTTGCAATATCTGCTTCAAGTTTCGCTGAAATACAATAAAATTTGCTTTTGTTTTCCTCTGCCATTTTTTCCACCCTTTTAGATAGTTCATTACCAGTTATGATATTCGTATCTTCAACATTGCATACATACATAACAGGCTTTGTTGTTAGCAATTGAAGCAACTTCATCTCATCTTCATCGATATTCTCCAAGCTTCTTGCCGGTTTACCTAATTTTAAAGTAGCTAATACCTCTTGCATTAATTCAAGTTGTCTCTTTAGCTCTTTATCACCTTGCTTTGCTTTCTTTTCCAATTGAGGAAGCCTTTTTTCTATGCTATCAATATCAGCTAGAATTAACTCCATTTCCACTATTTCAGCATCTGATATTGGATCTATTTTACTGTTTACATGGCTGATATCGTCATCCGTAAAGCACCTGAGCAGATGAACAATGGCATCAACTTCTCTGATATGACTCAAAAATTTATTTCCTAGTCCTTCACCCTTGCTCGCACCCTTAACCAAGCCGGCAATATCGACAACTTCCAGTTGATTGTAGATTATTTTCCCCGAGTGAGCAATCGAGGCAATTTGTTTCAAACGCTGATCTCGTATTGGCACTTTGCCAACATTTGGCTCGATTGTGCAAAAAGGATAATTTGCAGCTTCAGCTGCACTTGACTCTGTAAGTGCATTAAATAAAGTTGATTTTCCTATATTTGGTAACCCAACTATACCACAGTTAAAGCTCATATTTGCTATTTAAAGCCTTAATTATTGCATAATTAAAAAATTTTTGCTATACCTAATTAGTTACTTATTAATAAGTTAGTTAATATAATAACATATAGCTTGAATTAAGGTAGAAATTATGGTTGGGCTTAGAAAACGGAAATTACCAAATGGTTTTGACAGTATTGAAAATGCTAAAGGACGCAAGACTTCAGAGAGTAATGTAGAAAAAGAACCTTCTAATAACCAAGTAGTTAAATATGATACTGCAGGTGATGGCAATTCCTTTTTTCATGCAGTGTTTGGTGATAACAGTTCTGGTACATATAAAGCTGAAAGAGCGCAAGATATGAGAATGGAATGGCACAAATTTTTAAGTCGATTTACATCTTTAGATGATCCAAGTATGCCAGCTCCTTTAAAGGGTCAGCTAGAAAAGGTTTTTAATATGTTTTTTAATAAGCCAGGGGATTTAACTGGCAAGTCTGATAAAATAAAGGGTCTGGTTAAGCAAACAAATAGGAAAATTGAAAATGCTGAAGGTAATGTGAAGAGGTTAGTAAGTAGAGCTGTTAGCAAATTTAATATATCGCATAATCAAGCTGTGCTTAATCTAAGTGAATATGCAGAGGCTCTTGATGGCATTGGTGAGAGTGACTATAATGCCGAATATAACAGTGATTTTATTACACGCTCATTTCTTGACAAACCTGAACTCTATCAATCCTATCTAGAAGCAATAGAAAGTAAAAGTTATTTTCCTTTTATTGAAGAAATTCAATTATTAGCTTCTTTAGCCAACATTGAAATTAATGTCCATTGTAAAGTTAGCGGCAGAGAGAAACAACAAAAGTTTGAACCAAATCCTGAAATGATAAACAATGATCAACTAAATCAGATGTTTAATCGTGAGAGTTATAAATTAAATGACGAGTTATGGGGTAGTAAAGAGAGAGAAACAATATATCTTGAAGGAAATCATTACTCTAGGGCTAAAACTGTAACTCAAGAGTTAATAAAACAGCAGCAGGAGCAAGAAGACTTTCTATTAGCAAAACAACTTCAGATAGATGAAATTTTGGAATATTGTGATCTTTCAAAGGATATCTCTGAGAGAGTAGAGATTGAGAGGGAGTTTGATGAGTTATTGGCAAAAAATGCTGATGGAAAAATTGGTGATGTTATAGGGCAGTGCATTAATGATGTACAGCAACGTATAAAATGCCTTGAGGAGCCAGTCTTATCAAGAAGGTGCAGTGTGGAAGAAGCACGTGTAGAAAAAACATTTTATCAACAACAAGTACCACAACCTGTAAGATAAGTCTTCATAGTCTATATACTTCTATAGGGGAGCATTCTATAATAAAAGCCATGCTCATTTTTAACCACTGCTTAATAAGAATAAAGTCTTAGCAAAACAAACACAAGAACAATAGGATTTCTTGCTTGCAAAGCAACTCCAAGATCGGGAGGAAAAAGACTTTTTCCTTGCAAGGCAACTTCAAGAGCAACCCTCACGCACAATCCCTTAACCCAAATGGAGGAAGTAAAAATAGAAGATCAGCAGCAACAAATACTTATAAAATAATAACTCTATGGTTAATGTGCGAGATTTAATTAAAAAATGTTGTCATTCGAGTAGCTGACACTGGGCTCCAATGTCAATTACTCGGATAACAAAAAAACACAGGCTTCACATGCATCTGCAGTACTGTATTAGTCTACTATCTTCATTCCCACAACATTATACCCTGAATCAACATGTAAAATTTCTCCAGTTGTACCACTACTCAGGTCGCTTAATAAGTATAGTGCTGCCTTGCCAACATCTTCTATTGTAACATTGCGTCTAAGTGGAGAATTAATTCTATTCCATTCCGATATGGAGTGAAAGTCACTTATTCCAGAAGATGCCAAAGTTCTGATTGGACCAGCAGAAATTGCATTTACTCTGATGTTCTTTGGCCCAAGATCACATGCTATATATTTTACACTTGCTTCAAGTGCTGCTTTACATAAACCCATCACATTATAATTTGGCATAACTTTTTCAGCACCATAGTAAGATAAAGTAAGTAAACTACCACCATTTAACATCATTTTTTCGGCGCTTTTTGCTAAAGCAGTAAAAGAATAGCACGATATATGCATTGCATTGAGAAAGTTGTTTAGTGAAGTATCGACGTATTTACCATTGAGCTCATTTTTATCAGAATATGCTATTGCATGTACCAAAAAATCAATAGCACCCCACTTTTCCTCTATTTCTTTAAAAGCACTATATATGATTTCCTCATTTGAAACATCACAATGTAGTGTTAGCTCCACATTTAATTCATTCGCTATTGGTAATAATTTCTCTTTTATTACTTCATTTTGATAAGTGATTGCAAGCTCAGCTCCGTGCTCTGAGAGAGTCTTTGCTATACCATATGCTATTGACCTCTTATTTATTATTCCGGTTATTAACCCTTTTTTACCCTGCAATATCATAGAAATTATTTGCCTTTTTTATAATTTGAAATATTAACTAGGCAAAGTCAATTATGTTTTAACTGTAGCTAACGTATAAAAATTACTTCCGCATATTTCCAACCTCATTATAATTACAATTAGAGATATTTTAAGAGCTCAAAATCTATCTTTAGTCTGCAGACTTTTTAATCAAATTTATTAAAAAATATATTCTTCAGTGTATATCTGTCGTATATGCACTGCATTTTTTTCTAACTTTTTTTACACAGGAGGATTTTATGTACAGAATTCCAGATACTTGACCTTTACTTTAAAACCAACTGGCGCCTATGGTTTTTATAAAAAGATTACAGGAAATAAAAATACTCTAGAGAACATGAAATAAGGATACTGAAATATAAGCTGCCTATATTTGCAAGCAGCTCATAAAGTCTTCTTATTTACTTACTCCTTGAGCAGAAGAAAGTTGTTTTGATATAGTCACACTTTCCATACTTGTTGAAGGATTCTGTGAAACTTTTACTATTTCAGAACCTTCTTTACGTAAGTAGGATAGTGCATCATACAATGACTTCGCTTCGTATTGTTTTCCTACTTTTACTTCTTTATGTGCAGCTATTTGCTCCCAAGTGATATCATTGCTTTCAATAAGCTTGATAGAACCGTCATCACTAATATTAATTTTCATTTTACATTCTTTTTCTTCATCGTACCAATTCAAAGTCATGTTATATGAGCCATTAGCTACTTCATAAATTCTTACTCCATGCTCATCAACTCGTCCACGCATTCCTCTTTTTTCATCTCCAGGTAGCAACAATGTAACCGCCGTTATCCTATTGCTTTCAAAAAAATCATTAGTTAAAATATTACTAATGTTTATTTTTCCTTTATTATCATTCAGCACAGTTCTTGCAGTCAACATAGTTCTAATTGGACTTCTCACTCTAAGCTGTACAGATTCTACATCACTGTTTTCTATGTGTTGAGCAATTTCTTGCTTAGTTTCATCAATAATCTTGCCTTTTAGATATTTACCGTGATTTTCATTTTCTGAATTATAAGGAGAGCTATCAGCAAGAATTCGCCTTTTTGACTCTTCATCATCACAATCTAAATATTCAATTTTGCGGTCATGCTTGGTACCTAAAAATGGATGATCATCTGCTCTCACCCTATTATTCGGAGGAAAATTGAAAGTCCTATTCGGTTTATCACTCGATACTGATTCAGATATACCTTGAACAGCTTCAAAACTTTTTTTAAAAGAATTAGTTAACATTATATACCCCCTTATTCTATAAATAGTCTTATCTTAGAATGTTTTTAACATATGTCAATTCAACCACTATGGATTAAAATCCAAAGATTGAGAGAGAGCATAGAATGCTAACTTTCGACTTGAAAGTCACCAAATTTATCTTCTTTTTTAGAGTGATTTTCAATATAATTTTTTATCATTTCGTCAGTTACATTTCCGCTAGTCCTGACAAAGTAGCCTACTGCCCACAACCCAATATCTCTTTTTTAGCTCTGGAAAGTTTTGCTGGATTTTTCTGGAACTTTTTCCTTTTATTAACTGCACTAACTTACTAATACTTAAGTATGGGGGTACAGAAACGTATACGTGTACATGACTTGACGCAACTCTACCTCTGATAATTTCTACTTGATTATTTGCACATACTTCTTGTACAACTTCTTTAGCTTTCTGTCCAATATCTCCAACTAGTACTGGATATCGATATTTTGTTATCCACACTATGTGATATATATACAGAGTGACTGCTTTTTCTATAATATTCCACATTCTTTCAGATTTTTCACCTTAAAATTATATTCTTAAAAGGATGGACTTCAAGTCCAGGGTTTTTCTCCCAAATTTGGGACAATAAAAATTTGATATATTTGACATAAAAGCGTTTTAAATAATAAGAGCAAAATGGACAAATCTATTTCGTGAGTAACCAAAAACCGTTTTGTATTCATTCAGATAAGGAAAAATAGCAGATAGTGTCATGCAAGTAGCTGACACCCTTTTGGTGGACCACACACACAACTTTACAAACATTGCAATATGGCACATAGTAAATGATGTTATTCTATAACGCAAGACCTATACTCACCCAACCTAATGCATTACTTGCAATTTGGATCCCAGTGTCAGCTACTTGGATAACACCAAATGGGCTACTCGCATTTTTTAGGCCTAAATCACAATGCTCGTACTGACCATTTTTCGTATAAGTTACCTTTATAAACAAATGTTTGTACAGCTGTAACACCCACCTTAAAAACTTCAGAAAAACTTACTTGTCTTTTTTTAATCTGTTTAAATTTCCAAAACCAATCTATTTGGATCTTCTATGTAATTTTTGATTTTAACAAGGAAAGTAACTGCTCCTTTGCCATCAACTATTCTGTGGTCGTAAGAGAGGGAAATGTACATCATAGGTCTGATTTCAATTGAGCTACTCACAGCAACTGGCCTATTTTGTATTGAGTGCATGCCAAGTATTCCAGATTGCGGAGGGTTTATTATCGGAGTAGAAAGAAGTGAACCATATACACCACCGTTTGAGATAGTAAATGTTGCACCTTCCATTTCCGATACTTGCAGCTTACCTTCTCGTGCTTTTTTGCCAAGAGCAACTAAAGTTAGTTCAATTTCAGCAAATGACATTTGATCAGCATCACGAATAACTGGTACAACAAGACCTTTATCAGTGCCAACAGCAACACCTATGTCATAGTAATTTTTATATACAATTTCATCACCTGAAATCTCAGCGTTAATCTCACGAATTTCTTTTAGTGCTTGCACTGCTGCCTTTATAAAAAACGACATGAAACCCAGTTTTATTCCATATTTCTTTTCAAAAGTTTCTTTATACTTTGCCCTCAGATCCATGACGTTTTTCATGTCAATTTCATTGAACGTGGTCAGTATTGCAGCAGTATTTTGCGATGCTTTCAAACGAGCAGCTATTACTTGCCTTATTTTGCTCATTTTCACTCGCTCTTCTCTTCTCTCTCCACTTACTACACTTTTTGGCGATTCATATTGTTTTACCGAAGGTTGTTCAGCTTTACTCATATGGTCTATCACATCCGCTTTAGTTATTCTACCTCCCATGCCAGTTCCTTTTACATTTTCTGCACTAATTGCATTTTCTTCCATAATTTTACGAGCTGAAGGGGCATCTTTTTTATCAGGGCCTTCGCCTTTATCTTCTTTTTTCACTTCTTCTTCTACTTCTCCTGCAGCAAGTTTTGCCAGTAATTGATCAGGGCTAATTATATCATCTTCTTTCACAAAAAATTCAGTTATTTGTCCTGAAGCTTCTGCAGTTAGTTCTAGCGCCGTTTTATCAGTTTCAATTTCAAAGATCAAGTCATCTACTTTTACTGCTTCGCCGATATTTTTCTTTATTTTTACTATACCTTCCGTAACTGATTCACCACCAAGAGTTTTTGGCGCTCTGATTTCTATAATTTTGCTCATAAAATAACTTCTATATAAAACTTTCTATAAATTTATACATGAAAAGAAACATAAATAAACTAATAAATTCATTAGGCCTTATGCTTGATTCTTTCCTCCTAATACATGCAAAATTAAAATACTAAGTAAATTGAAATAAGATTATGGATTTTGATAAGGCAGGCAATGCAGAAGACTTATATAACGAAAAACTTCAACTGATATGTAAGACTTATAACAGAGAATTACTATCAAATCAAAGAGTTGTTGATGGCATCAATTCAATGGATTACAGTAAGCTTAAAATCTTATGCAAGTATCATAATAAGTTTAGTCACAAAGGTATTGAAGAATTACTATTAGATGAGAGCATTGTTAATCACATCAACGATTATGATGATGAAATATTTAGGTCCATGCTAAATAATGCACCTGCGGAGCACAATATTCTAGAAATACTAAAAGGTGGAAAGATTTGCAATATCAACAATGAATTCGAAAGTAGTGATAGTGAGGAGAATGGAGAAAATTATGGATATTATGATTACGAGGAAGATGAAAAAAATGATCCGAATAACTTCGCTAAAGAAGCACTAGGAAATAAAGGAATTAATGAAAAACATGTTGATGATGTTCAGTTTTGCAACGATGCAGATGTGGGAATACCACCAAAAAATCAAAATGATATTAGGAATATCCGTCTTATTCAATGGATGATAGTTGAGAGTGATGGTAAGCTTAGTGAGCAAAATGTTACAGAATTACTAAAAGATCAGAGTTCTATTGATCGAATTAACTCTATTGGTGATAAAAAGCTTCAACTTATACTCAAGAGTAATAAGTTTAGTGGTGAAAATATTATGGAGTTATTAGGAAATCAAAAAGTTGTTGAATACCTCTGTTTTATTGATTATGAAAAATTTGAACTCATTCATAATAGCGATAAGTTTAATAGTAGCAATTATACTAGTAGCAGTTACAAGATTATAAGGTTGCTAGAAAATCAACAAGTTGTTGAGCACATCAATTTTATTGATTATGAAAAACTTAAATTCATACTTTGTAATGATAAGTTTCTCTTTAGCGATATTGTAAGACTACTAAAAAATCAGGAGGTTGTTGAGAATATCATTTCTTTTAACATTAAAAAATTTCGACTCATATTTTATCGTGATAATCTTAACTACGTAGATACAATAGAATTACTAGGAAATCAGAAAGTTGTTAATGGAATCGGTTTTACTCCTTTTGAAGAGTTAAAATCCATGTGTAGTCATTCTAGTCTTAGCGATATTATAAAACTACTAGAAGATAAAAATGGGCCTAGTAATGTCTTAAGTGGGACACGGAAAGAAAAAATGCAAGTCAGTTACATATCATGACATAGCTTAAAAAGTGTTTATATCCAAGGTTTTGCTTTATAAATTTAAGAGGGTGTTAAATAAACCATACGCATCAAATTAAGAAAACACGCTCAATTTAGACCATTTTTGCCATATTTCTTAGTAAAATCACTGGCAGCTGACACCGAGGTTGAGAAAATTTTTGTAATATAGACTATCAATGATTTTTCAGTAATAATATAGTTTTAGGTGGATATAGTGAACGTTTCATACAGAGATATAGACATTAAGCTAATTAGAACAGGTTGAATTCAAATGTTGAATCTAGAATCTCTGCCAAAACATCTAGCAATTATTATGGATGGTAATGGTAGGTGGGCAAACAATCAAGGAAGGGTAAAAATTGATGGCTATAGAAAAGGCAGTGAGGTTGCATTTGATATTGCTAAGCATTGCACAGTCCTGGCCATACCTTACTTAACTTTGTATGCATTTTCCATGGAAAATTGGCTCAGATCTGAAAACGAAACAGACTACCTATTTAATTTATTTTACTACACTTTAACTAATGAAGATAAAATGAAATTCATTTACAATTGTAACATTAAGTTAAATTTTATTGGCAATTTAAGTCTATTGCCCAGTAAAATATTCGATCAAATCAAAAAAGCAGAAGAAGTGACACATAAGAACGATGGTCTATTACTCACTGTTGCAGTTAGTTATGGAGCAAAGCAGGAAATTATACATGCTATCAACAACGTCATAAAAGGAAATATTGATTGCGTATTGGAAGAGGAATTTGAAAAATTTCTGTATACTAAAGATTTGCCAAAATTGGATTTATTAATTCGCACTGGTGGCGAAAAAAGGTTAAGCAATTTTTTATTATGGCAAGCAGCTTATGCTGAATTGTATTTTTGTGATACTTTGTGGCCCGATTTTTCTTGTCAAGATTTGACCAAAGCACTAGAAGATTATACAAAAAGAGAAAAAAAATATGGTAGATAATAACTTTATGGTTAGAATATTGTCCTCAATAGTAATATTACTCATATTTTCTTTTGCTACATATTTCAGTGATTTATCATTTTATCTACTAATTTTTTCAATTGCAGTTTTATCTTCTTTTGAATGGTATAATCTAACTCAGGGCAATAGAATCTTATACATTTTCGCATTACTATTAATCGCACTACCAAATGCCTCGCTAATATGCCTATATAATCTACCACAGGGAAAATATGCATTAGTATGGCTTATCTTAACTATTTGGAGCATCGATATTGCTGCCTATTTTTTCGGCAAAAATTTTGGTAAAACTAGAATTTGTCCAATCATTAGCCCTGGGAAAACTTGGTTAGGACTTTTTGGTGCAGTCTTAGCTGGAATAGTGTGTACAATTTTTGGCTCAATATTTTTGAGTTTATTTCCAATTTTTTATTCTCCAATAATTGGTTTGATAGTTGCTATTCTAGCCCAACTTGGAGATTTCACTGAGTCACTCATCAAAAGAGTTTACAATGTTAAAGATAGTGGAGGTATTATACCAGGCCATGGAGGAGTACTCGACCGTATGGATAGTTTCATTTTTACTGCCCCTCTCATTGCTATTTACATAAGCTAAAAAAATGAAGTACTATTAACCTTTGGTTCTTTCCTTCTTGCTTATTACTTTCACCTCAACAGATTGAAATTCTTCGGCACTCACTATTTCATCCATTGACTTATTACAATAAGGACAATACATTTCTCCTTCTTTGTGTAAGTATACTATTGGATGACCAGAACCATCATCATTTTCATCACCACGGCAGCAAACTATTACATTATTATCCCTCACTTTTAACATGTCTCTCCTTTAGCTTACAATATTTTACACATCTAACATACTCGTTTGGAAATAAAAAAGACAACAAATACTTATTCTCCATTTTCTACCCTATTTAGATTAATCAATTCACTTTGGACACTTTTTGACACAAAGTTGCTAACATCTCCTCCTAATCTCGCTATTTCCTTTACAAAACTTGATGAGATAAATTGAGTATCCTCAGATGCAGGAAGAAATATAGTTTCGATTTCAGGAAAGAGCTTATAATTTACCCAACTCATTTGAAACTCGTAATCAAAATCCGATACTGCTCTCAGTCCTCTAATAATAACAGAAGCATTTTGCTCTTTGGCAAACTTCACTAGCAACCCATTAAAGGATATAATATCTGCATCAATTCCTGCTCCTTTCACTTCATTTTTAGCCATGCTTGTGCGCAGTCTTATGTCAAAATTAGTATGTTTATTAACATTCTCTGCAACACCAATTATCAACTTATCGACTAGCTTACATGCTCTTTTTATTATGTCAAGGTGCCCAAAAGTTATGGGGTCAAATGTACCAGGATAAATTCCTATTTTGTTACTAATGTTCATTCTTTGTTTCTATACTTCAAAAACTTTTGATGGACATGATAACGTTTTTTATCTAAAAATGAAAGTACGTAGTTGGCCTGATAGCTCAGTTGGTAGAGCAAAGGACTGAAAATCCTTGTGTCGCTGGTTCGATTCCTGCTCAGGCCACATTCTTTTTCTTAATGTTCTATAATATATTATAATATTAATATAATTATTTAGGAAATAATGTATAAATGTTACAATAGAATATTTAATATACTATTAATTACATTTCTACTATTAAGTAATATCGCTTATAGTGAAAAAGTAAACAAAGAATTACCTGCTTTGACAGTGGAAAATGCAGTAAATTATAATATAATTGTTGGTTTATTGCAAACAGATGAATCTCAAAATATCTATGAGATATTCAATAATTTTGGGGTTAAAACTATATTCATTGACTACGACAAAATAATTAATCTAAAAGAAATCCAAGAAGAGTTCGCAAAACAAGATGAAATATTGGCAAAAAAGCTGATACTAGATCGAATAAAAGTTGAAGTTGCAAAATTTATCAAAGAGCAAAAGATAAACAGAATATTTATTTCAGATAACTTTCATTCAGCTCTTAACCCTTACCGCCAGCTTGTGAATGAAGCAATTGTAAAAATAGTAGATGACAATCCTACAATTCATTTGCTTGCCATATGCGGTGGTTTACAAGACATTATGCATGCAAAAGAAATTGAAATAACAAATGTTGTTAATGATGAGAAGAATCATTTAAAATCAGCATCCTATCCACAAAAAGAGAATATACCTCTTCAGCAGATAAAAATTGTTCCAGGTAGTAGTTTGGAAAAAGTGGTAGCTAGATTTTTACTACCTAATCAAAATGGCTGGTTTTCAACTTATTTTCCGAATGCTCATTCAGGTACAGTAAGTAATACTACAGAGAATAGAAGAAGGCTAGAGCTACTTGGATATAAAATTGCAGCGTTTGCCAATGACGGATTAATAGAAGCTATCGAAGATAAGCATAGTAATATTTACTTTCAAAGTCATCTAGAAGCCCTTGTTGTCAAATCAGATAAAAACTCTCGTTTGTCAAGCCAAAAGGTACGTCAGGTTTCAACACTAGTTGCTATAGCGATTATAAATGATTTTCTTCATCGCGTTTAATGCTAAAATAAGGAGAATCATTTAATGTAATGCCAGTACTCTTTCTTCTTGTCATCCCAGTGCTTGACACTGGGATAGCTTTGTTGCACAGCTCTTCGGATAGTGGGTAATGTATAATAAATTCATGAAGCTATATCAAACTTAGCCATGCCTATTTCAGTAAATTTGTTAAGCAAATAACACTTGAGTAGCAGTTCCTTCTCACGATTAATCTCAGATTTATTCCTAAAACTAAATCCAAATATTTGCTTCAGTCGCGAGAAAAAACTTTCTATATAAGATCTCTTCCAATAATTTATCTCTTTTTTCCACCTCTTCATACCATCTTCATCATATGACTTTATGAGCTTGATTGTAGAATTTCTCTCATTCATATAATCCAACTTTGGATGCTCTACTGCATTATTTTGCGGAGGAATCCTTGTCTTTATGTCAAGCTCATCGCACAGTTTGTATAACTTCTTTCGATCTATCTGCATATATCGTGCTTATGTTATACTTGGTATCCACTCTTTCAATAAGATCACAGGCTCCATAGTGGTCGGAATAAACTCCACTACTGTATTTTGCAGCTATAACTTTTTTACTACCTATCTCTAGCATTACATCTTGTTTGCTCATAGCGGCGATACTTTCTATCTGTACCATTTGCCTTACTATGGCCTGGAATATTATTGTAGATGCTGATACCTGTACTATCTATAGCAATTTCAATATCTTCCATATCGTTCTTATCAACTCTGCAGTCGTTGATTTTGATATTAAGCTTTTTAAACCTTCTTGAAGCCTGCGAATAGCTGATAATTTGCAAAATTTTCCCTATTTGCTCAAGATATTTCTCTATAAATCCCACTGTTTGCCTAAGACCAATCCTGAATAGATAGGTTATTATGTGAATTAGAATCACTACTTTGTCGCTGTAGACATTGTTGCCACCTGCTACTTTTGGACTATTTTCGTACCAATTTTCAATGGCATCGTTGATATAATGAAAAACATTTCCCCTTTCTTGAAGAAATTTGTTATATTCATTGCAGTTACTGACTTTCATTCTTATTGGCATATTTTTCCTTTGTCGGCTAAATATCTATTTTATAACAAATTCCATCAGTAACTGCCTGTTCTTTCCTTGAGTGGTGCAACAAAGCCATTCCAGCTTCACGCGCTGGAATGACATCAAAGGGGCTACTTGAATGACATACTTGAATTTACGCTATAAAGTGAACCGGTTTGGTGTGCTGCTGTTGTTTGCAGTATTGTAGTGCTAATTTTTTACTTCGGTAGTCTTTTTATTGTCATTATAATTATAAGAATAGTTGAGGCCAATTAATATGAAAACTTTTACGAAAAATTTTAAAGGTAAGGAAAGAAGGCTAGAAGAGTTCAATGAGAAAGTTGAAGACATATCAGCTGTAGCTCAAGATAAGTTTGCACATGAACTTGAAAATATCGCATATGAAAGTGTGCAGAAATTTCGCAGTCTACTTGCTAAAGAGCTAAACTTCACTTTCAATAACATTCATTCTCAGAATGTCAATCTACTAAAATCCGGCCTAAAAAAAGGAGAAACAGCGTTAATACGTTCTCTTCTCAATATACTTGTACGATAGAGTTGCTGCTGCAATTTAATATTAAGTGATAACTAAAATAAGTAAGATTTTTTATGGATAAGTCTTACTTATTTTAGCTATATATAGAAAAGGAGGGTTGTTATGTCAACAAGACTAAAGTATCCAATTATAAATATACAACGTAAGTCTAAGCCTAAATCTTTTCCAGTAACTTTAGGAGAGGTTAAATCTTTTTTACGAATTGAAAATGATCAAGATGATAAGTTGATTTCAAGTTTTATTTTTATGGCAACTGATTATGCTCAGTGGCATATGGAAAAGTCTCTAGTAAAGCAAACGTGGCAAGTTTCATATGAAGGTTATATACCTCGTAGAATCTATTTAAGCTATGGTCCTGTGAATAAAATAATATTGGCTACTGATAAGAATAGAAAACTTAGTTATTATTTTAGTGATATAGGAAGCTATATTGAATTTTTCAATTATTTGAACATAATAAGGGCTGATGTTGTATATGAAGCTGGTTATGATAGTGTTCCTGAGCAAATAAAGCTAGGTATTATACAGCATGTTTCTGCTCTCTATAAAAATCGTGAATCAGAAGTAAGTAGCCATTTATCTGAGGTAAAGAAGGTGTATTCTCCATTTCGCGAACCAAAGGTTGTTTTGTAGTTCCTGTTTGTCATTCAATAGCAGATACAACAGATGGTGTCATCCGAGTAGCCCCTTCGATGTCATCCCAGTACTGGGATCCAGTTTTTTCATGATCATCAAAACGTTGTATTTTAAAATAAAACGGCTACTTTTATGCTTACCAACTTAATAAAATTCCTGGATCCCAGTACTGGGATTACAAGAAAGAGCTACTGGAACGACATCATTATAAAGTGAACCAGTGTCTGGGGATGGGATGACATCTTCTTGACAGATAATGTTCGTGCAGTAAGCACTAGGATGATACCATCTGTTGTACCTGCAAATTGCAATCTTCGTAAACGTATCTGTGAGATGGAAAAAATTCAAATTATAAATGAGTTGTATGATAGTATTTATGCAGCATTAAAAGCAAACTCTGATTTAAAGAAATATGTTACTAACATCTATGATTACCTGCCTAAGCAGGTTACTATTCCTTATCTGAGATTGCGCATAGTAAATTATGTTAACCTGCATATGCTATCTAATTTTGCTACAAAAGTAAGATTTTCATGCGACATATATACTTATCATATAAGCAGCATGCTTGCTGCTATAAAGCATGTTGGCTTGGTGGTAAAGAGCATTAGTAGTGAGACCATTTTGGAAAGTAATTGTGTTATAAATCAGCATGATGAAGTTTTACATTCAACAATTAATTTTGATATTTTAATACAAGGAGGTAGCGATGAGCAAATTACAGCTGAAAATTAAAGGTCATGACAATAATTTTGTTGTGCTGAATAATATACGAAACTTAAGGTTTACTTTGCGTAATAACAAAGAGGAGATGAAAGATATTTCCTCTTTTGGCTGGAGAAAAGTGCTTGATTGTGCTGGAAGTAGAAAGATTACAATAAAAATTAATGGCATTTTAAATTCAGTATTGGCTGATGAATTATTGCGTAATTCTGCAATGTTAAACTCTAATAATGATTATGAGATTAGTTTTAATGCTAAGGAGAAGATAAAACTCAGGTGTTCGGTTGAATTGTATGAGAGATATTATGATCCTGCCACTTTTGACAGCTTCACTGTAGTTTTAGCCAGTGCTGAAGTTGTGAACACTTTTCATTAGTGTTAATTTAATTTTTTCATATACAATAATAATAAGTGGGAATAAATTAAAAAAAATTATGAACGATGAGGATCTTTTCGAAGAAGGCGATGATAATGTTGAAGAGAATAGCGATGACAGAAGAGAAAGGAATTTGAAGAATGAAAATCAGCTCGAAGAGCAATTTAAAGAGTATTTAAAACCTTTCGAGGATATTTTAAGTCAAATTGATGAAGGAGTTGATAATTTAGATAGTTACGAAAGGACTATGCAAGTAAAGCGAAGTATAGATAGGCTCATAGAAACCTTATATAGCCAAGCAGCATCTGAGGATATTGATGTAGAACTTGAAACCACAAAGCACACTCGCGATAAATCAGAATCCAAGAAAAGAGTTCTGGAAAAGAGAAAGAAACAACTGATGGAAGAGATCTTAAGTTTTCAACAACAAAAGGAGCTAATGAATAGTAGGGAAAAACATGAAGTAGCAAGTGATGGGGATGTTCAGAAGGCAAAAGCACGAGTGAAGTCTTCAATTAGGGGGGTGTTGTTTTCAGTTATTGCTCATAGAATGGATCCACGAAGGAGGGCAGGGGAAACTGCTGATGACAATGAAAAGCAAGCTCGTATGTACGGTAGAGAAGCAGTTGGTGGAGTTTTAGGTGGATTGTTCAAGGCGTTTTTAACTGCAGTTGCTGCTGTTGTGCGCGAAATTGCTAAACCACTTCAACATATGAATACACAAGAGACGTCTTTTGCAAAACAAGTTGAAGAAAGCAGAAACCAGGATTCACAGAAAGGTCGATCTGTGTAGGTCAAAGTATAATTTCAAAAAAATTTTTGAAATCATATGTACTAAACAATATCTACTCAACGCAAATTACAACAAACGCAGTAGCATAATCTTGATCATCACTTAGAGAAAGGTGTATCTTGTAGTCTTTCGAGATGAAATCCTTTGTGATAGCAAGATGTGGTTTTCCCCTGATAGTACTGTATATTTCTATATCTTTCATTATAATTCCTTGGCTGAATCCAGTGCCTAGCGCTTTAACAAAAGCTTCCTTTGCAGCAAAGCGTTTAGCAAAATATTTTGCTCTTACTTCTTGGCTATTATATTTTTTGCTTATCTCTATTTCCTTCTTAGTATAGACTTTATTGAGAAATTTTTCCCCGTATTTTTGTGATATTCTCAATATTCTGGGTATATATACTATGTCAGTGCCAATACCGTATATCATTTTGCGCTAAAACGATTTATTGCTTCTTCAACTTGTATTTCCTGTACCTCTCCAGTTGCCCTATTTTTTACTTCAACTATATTTGAAGTTACTGCTTTCTTTCCAATAATTATTTGCCACGGCAAGCCTATCAGATCCATTCTGGCAAATTTCACTCCTACACTTTCGTCCGTATCATCATAAAGCACTTCATCGCTTTTCAAAGCTTTGTATATTTTATCTGCAGCCTCCGTTACTTTTGTTTGTAAATTGATCAAACCAACTTTAAAAGGAGCTACTGCCTCTGGCCAGATAATTCCTTTATCATCATGGAAAGCTTCTATTATTGCGCCAACAAGCCTTGAAACTCCAATACCATACGAACCCATATGCATGTTAACATTTTTTCCATCTTGAGAAGTAACACTTGCCTTCATAGGTTTCGAATATTTATCACCAAAATAAAAAATATGCCCTATTTCAATACCCTTGCTAACATTTAACTGTTCTTGCGTTATAGGACAACTTTCAGGATCATGCATATCGTCTGCAACTGCATATATGCTCTTCAGGCTTTCAATATCTTCGCTTTCTAGTAATTCAAAAAGTTTATTGTCATAATATAGAGTGCTCTCACCGGTGTTTGCCAATATATGAAATTCATGACTTAAATTTCCTCCAATTGGTCCTGTATCTGCCCTCACTCCAATTGGAGTAAGCCCCATTCGTTTGAAGATTTTTATGTAAGTTTTATACATCAAATTATATGAATTCAGTGCACCTTCGTAATCTACATCAAAACTGTATGCATCCTTCATCAGAAATTCCCTGCCTCTCATAACGCCATAACGAGGTCTTACTTCGTCACGAAACTTCCACTGAATTTGATATAAACAAAGTGGTAAATCTTTGTAACTTTTTACCGTATTTCTAATCAAATCAGTTACCACCTCCTCATGTGTTGGACCAAAAAGCATATCGCTTTCATGCCTATCTTTAATACGTAGCATTTCTTTGCCGTAATCATCGTAACGTCCTGACTCTCGCCAAAGACTTGCTGGCTGCACACAAGGCATCAACACTTCAATCGCACCAATTTCATCTCTGATAATATTTTCAATATTTTTAAGTACCAAAAGACCAAGCGGCAGCCAAGAATAAATTCCAGATGCTGTCTGCTTGATTAAGCCCGCACGTAACAAATATTGATGAGAAATAATTTCAGCACCAGCCGGGGTTTCTTTTAAAGTTGGCAGGTAATATTGAGATAAACGCATTTGATAAATCTGATTGTACTAAGCAATCTTAGTACAATCAGGCCTTTAGGTAAACTTATTTTAAAAAGGAAGGAAAGTGTATGGTGCTTTTCTTGACATTTCCTTATTATTCAAATCTCTTTCGGATTTCCTGAACAGAAACAGTAGACGATTCTTGCATCTCACTACTTGCTAGCTCCACAGTATTTGTTTTTGTTGGAGAAGAAGCTTCAGATTTCGTTTTTGAATTAACAGGCTTAGGCGATATCGGTGGCTTCTCTGCCTTTAGTGTAGAACGTGGTGGAGTTGTGGATTTAGGTTTTACATTATCATCAGATTCATGACCACTGTCAGAACTATCCCTTCTTTTTTTATTGTCTGGTTGAGGGTTTAGAGGTGTTGAATATGTACTTTCATTATCGCTCCAATCTTGTTCAGACTCTTCACTACTGCTACTCGATACACTACTACTACGATTCCGTGGTGGTGGGATTATAGCTAACATTTTACTGAATGCCCCGTCCAGGTTACTTGGCTGTTGTACGTTGCTCCCTTGCTTTCCATGAAGGTTTGCCCTTCGTTTCAGAAGTACTTTATTCAAATCAGCCATAAGATCTTCTTTTTTTTCTTGTTGCCCACCTCCTTTATTGCTTGACTTCTTTGCTTCCTGTTCTTTTAACCTCTTCTTCTCAATCTCGTCACGCTTTTCCTTGCTCATGAGGTTTTTTCTTTGTTTTATTTCTGCAAACAAAGCATCAATTGCAGGCCCAGAAGGGAAATTATTCCCTAAAGATGGAGGAGGAGGTGGTGGTACAATGGGTGTTTCAGGTATTACTGGAAATGATGGTGTAGGAGTATTGCTGTGTTCAAGTCCTTTTGCTTTCTGTAAATCTTGTGATTGATTTTGACATACTTCGTTGTTTTGCTGTTGTACGTCGTCCTCTCCATCAGTTGCTTTTCTTGGTTTTTTGAGCGTTTTGTGCAAATCAGTCATCAAATCTCCACTTCCTTGTTGCTTGCCACCTCCTGAGGGTATGAATTTATTATTAGCATTATTCTTTAGAGTAGGTGATGTTGGTGCACTGGATGTTCCAAGCGTTACTGAAAGTGATGATGTATGAGTATTGCTGTGTTCAAGTCCTTTTGCTTTCTGTAAATCTTGTGATTGTTTTCTACCAGGATCAACTCCTTTCTCGCTGTTTATTGCAGAAAGGTGTGAATTGATAAGATATGCAGCTAAGCTCAACATAACCAATGCAGAAACAAAAGCAATAACTGCAGAAGACACTGGCACTGCAGCACTACTTAATACCTCTAAAATGATGAAACACGTGTATACTCCAGCTACAGTACTGGATGTACATAATAATAAAATAGCAATTGAATATTTTAAGCCAGTTGCCTTTTTTTGTTCTGCTACAGATGACTTTTGATTTTCACTATCAGAGTGTACACCATTATGTTGTTCAGTCATAGGTTTTTTCGGCATAACCTGTTTAGTATTGCTTCTATCATTTTTAGTTTTGTCACTCGCATTATCTTCTTCTTTATGATTGAGCGCTATTTCTGGATTCTTAACATGAATACTATTCTTGCTTCCTTCATCTGCAGTTTCGCTATTTACATTATGTTCTTCTTGTTTTTTCTTAAATAGTGGATTTTCTGCAAAATTAAGAGATGATTGTTGAACAGGACTCTTAGATTGACCTTTTTTTAATTGAGTGCTATTGCTGGTTTCTGATGGAGTACTACCAAGAGTGTTTTCATTTTTATCGTTATTTTTCGCTGGCTTCCAATTTTTTCCCCAATCTGCAGGTAGTGGAGGTGGGGGTGGTGGCGGAGCTGATGATGGTGTGTTATTATTATTAGTAAGCATTTTTCTTCCTTATTATTAATATTATATTAATGATAATTAAATTATTAGTACTTGTCAATAATTTATGAGTAAGTTAATACTAAGATAATATATAATAAAAAGAAAAGAGAGAGGAGCAGTCTTCTAAGAAGAAATAGAAGCTGTTTTAAACCTCAAGTCATCACTTTGTTACTACAGCACATTATCGATGTTTTGGTATTCAGAATCATAAAAATAGCTTAGTGTTAGCTATTTTTATAATAACCTCTCTTAAACAATTGATATTTTACAGTGTTTTTGGTAAAATAATAGCTTAAGGCTTAGAATAAAAGTTTATGAGTGAAGCACAAGGTCCAAATATTGCAGAATGGCAGGCACAGCAGCAACACCAGGAAGCCGCTAGTGAGAAAAGTGGTTTCGGTCTTGGTCATAGTGACTCTGTTGCAACAATTGTGGATGGAATGAAGTGGATGTTCAACTTTCATGAAGGAGCAATTGCTGCTTATAATAATGTGTTTGAAGGTTTGGTAAGTGGTAGCAGTCTAGTAACGTTATTTGGGAAATCAGGTAATATGTTTGGCATAAAATTTCTTGAAAGTCTTGCTGAATATTTTTCAGGTGGAGGTGGAGAAGATATGCCATCAGAAGGAATGGGTATGGACTACGGTGATGAGGGGCATCATCCGGATGATTATCCCCACGCTAGCAATGAAATGGCTCATAGTGCTGATGGTTTGCATGATATGCATGATGCAGGTGATCATCATGGCCAATCTTTTTCACCTGGTCCTTCACCATCTGTTGGTGATGATCATGAGCTTGGTTACTAAATAACTAAGAAGATTTTATTGTAATTAGTGAAAAAAGTTTCAGTTTTAGGATCAACAGGAAGCATTGGAAAAAAGACTGTAGATTTGCTCTTAAAGAGAAAGGAAGAATATCAGGTGGAAGCACTAAGTGCCAATTCTAACTTTGCTCTGCTAGCACAACAGGCAAATCTACTTAATGCAAAATATGCTGCCATTTCTGATGAAAGGTTCTACAAAGATTTAAAAGAAGATCTACTTGGTACAAACGTCAAAGTAGAAGTTGGTGCTCCAGGTCTAGCAAATGTTGCTTCTCTACCCGTTGATCTCTCAGTTATTGCAATAGTTGGCATCGCAGGCCTTGAGCCAGTTATAAAGGTTATAGAAAGCGGTACTAAAGTTATTGCTCTAGCAAACAAAGAGAGTATTGTTTGCGGTGGTAAGTTACTACTTAAAAAAGCTAAAGAAAGGAGCGTACAAATAATTCCCATCGACTCTGAACACAACGCAATTTTTCAAGTTTTGCAAAATGATGATAAATGTGTAGAAAAGATTATACTCACTGCCTCTGGTGGACCATTTTTAAATTATAGCCTTGAACAATTAAGAAATATCACAGTAAATCAGGCACTAAGTCACCCTACTTGGAAAATGGGAAAGAAAATATCAGTTGATAGTGCAACAATGATGAATAAAGCACTAGAAATAATAGAAGCACATCATTTGTTTAAAATTAGCCCAAATAGAATTGAAGCAGTAGTGCATCCTGAATCGATAGTACATGGAGTTGTAGTTTACCAGGATGGGTTTAGCTTTGCTGTGCTTGCAGAAACTGATATGGAAATTCCCATTGCATATGCTTTGTCTTGGCCAGAAAGATCAACTTTGAACTACAAGTTAGACTTAACAAAACAAAAAAAATTGACCTTTCAAGAACCAGACCACAAATGTTTTTCTTCACTAAAGCTAAGCATGGAAGTGTTAAATTCTTCTTCTCCACATACAAATAGTATTGTTTTGAACGCTGCAAATGAGATAGCTGTTAACGAATTTTTGAAGTCACGAATCGGCTTTTTAGAAGTAGTAGAGGTAGTAAAATCAACAATAGAAAACTTTGACAAGTACTCTGATATTAACTCACTATCCGACATAATAAGTGTCGATTTTGAAAGCCGTATTCTTGCCAATGAAATCATAAAAAGTAAAGGTATCTGTTCAGCAGAGTGATAAAATAAGGTAGACGAGAAAAGACAACTAAATGGTCAAGTAGCCCCATTTCATACTCCTGTCATCCAAGTAGCTGACACTGGAATGGCTTTGTTGCACCACTCAAGGAAAGAACAGGCAGTTACTGATGGAATTTGTTATAAAATAGATATTTAGCCGACAAAGGAAAAATATGCCAATAAGAATGAAAGTCAGTAACTGCAATGAATATAACAAATTTCTTCAAGAAAGGGGAAATGTTTTTCATTATATCAACGATGCCATTGAAAATTGGTACGAAAATAGTCCAAAAGTAGCAGGTGGCAACAATGTCTACAGCGACAAAGTAGTGATTCTAATTCACATAATAACCTATCTATTCAGGATTGGTCTTAGGCAAACAGTGGGATTTATAGAGAAATATCTTGAGCAAATAGGGAAAATTTTGCAAATTATCAGCTATTCGCAGGCTTCAAGAAGGTTTAAAAAGCTTAATATCAAAATCAACGACTGCAGAGTTGATAAGAACGATATGGAAGATATTGAAATTGCTATAGATAGTACAGGTATCAGCATCTACAATAATATTCCAGGCCATAGTAAGGCAAATGGTACAGATAGAAAGTATCGCCGCTATGAGCAAACAAGATGTAATGCTAGAGATAGGTAGTAAAAAAGTTATAGCTGCAAAATACAGTAGTGGAGTTTATTCCGACCACTATGGAGCCTGTGATCTTATTGAAAGAGTGGATACCAAGTATAACATAAGCACGATATATGCAGATAGATCGAAAGAAGTTATACAAACTGTGCGATGAGCTTGACATAAAGACAAGGATTCCTCCGCAAAATAATGCAGTAGAGCATCCAAAGTTGGATTATATGAATGAGAGAAATTCTACAATCAAGCTCATAAAGTCATATGATGAAGATGGTATGAAGAGGTGGAAAAAAGAGATAAATTATTGGAAGAGATCTTATATAGAAAGTTTTTTCTCGCGACTGAAGCAAATATTTGGATTTAGTTTTAGGAATAAATCTGAGATTAATCGTGAGAAGGAACTGCTACTCAAGTGTTATTTGCTTAACAAATTTACTGAAATAGGCATGGCTAAGTTTGATATAGCTTCATGAATTTATTATACATTACCCACTATCCGAAGAGCTGTGCAACAAAGCCCACTGGAATCGAGTCTTTCAACCGTTGTGTTTTAGCATAAAGCAACTACTTTTGTGCTTACCAACCTAATAAAATTTCTGGATGCCAGTGTCTGGGCATTGACCATTTGCTGTATTCAAAAATGAATGTTCGTACAATTATGTGTCACGTGCTGGAACATAAGGTGTCATTCAAGTAGCCCCTTTTTTCTCATCCCAGTGCCCAGACACTGAGATCCAGGAACCAGCGTCACGCGCTGGAATGACACCCTCTATACAAACGTACTGTTTTAAACGTTTTATAAGCCCGTTTCAGCTTATATTAGGTAGAAATTATTGTGAAGACATAAAGTGCACATAGCGGAAAGATTTATAAGACGCCAACTGTATAATACTTTTGTCGTTTAATCTGAACAGATTGAAGGTAATAAAACACTTTGAATTTTATAGTAAGGAAGCTGAAAGATTTGTCAAGTAGTTTTCTTATCTTTTACAGGCATAATTTACATGCTACAATCAAATTTTCATAACTGGTGAACAAAAATGCAAAGAGATAAAATTAAAGTAGAAATAAAAAAGTTATCACATGGCGAAAGCTTGCCTCTTCCCTGTTATGCAACTATGCAGAGTGCTGGCATGGATCTTTATGCTGCATTGAATGACTCTGCTGTTTTAAATCCACTTGAGAGATTACTTGTTCCAACTGGAATTGTGATTGCAATACCAAACGGTTTTGAGGGGCAAATCCGCCCACGTTCTGGGCTTGCTGCAAAACATGGAATCACTGTCTTAAATTCTCCGGGCACTATAGACTCCGATTATCGAGGTGAAGTTAAAGTTTGCCTAATCAATCTAAGTAATCAGCCATATGAAATAAAAAGAGGAGATAGAATTGCACAAATTCTTATCACTCCTGTACCTGAGATAATTTGGAACAACATAGAAGAATTCTATGCAAAAGAAACTGCTCGCAATGAAGGAGGCTTTGGCTCAAGTGGTAGATAATTTATTGTCCCAAATTTGGGAGAAAAATCCTGGACTTGAAGTCCATCCTTTTAAGAATATAATTTTAAGGTGAAAAATCTGAAAGAATGTGGAATATTATAGAAAAAGCAGTCACTCTGTATATATATCACATAGTGTGGATAACAAAATATCGATATCCAGTACTAGTTGGAGATATTGGACAGAAAGCTAAAGAAGTTGTACAAGAAGTATGTGCAAATAATCAAGTAGAAATTATCAGAGGTAGAGTTGCGTCAAGTCATGTACACGTATACGTTTCTGTACCCCCATACTTAAGTATTAGTAAGTTAGTGCAGTTAATAAAAGGAAAAAGTTCCAGAAAAATCCAGCAAAACTTTCCAGAGCTAAAAAAGAGATATTGGGTTGTGGGCAGTAGGCTACTTTGTCAGGACTAGCGGAAATGTAACTGACGAAATGATAAAAAATTATATTGAAAATCACTCTAAAAAAGAAGATAAATTTGGTGACTTTCAAGTCGAAAGTTAGCATTCTATGCTCTCTCTCAATCTTTGGATTTTAATCCATAGTGGTTGAATGTTTATAAGTTGACAATAATAATTCTTTACATACAACTTTAATTAATTTAAATGAGGCAATTATGTTAATTTTTAAAAACCACCGTGGCCAGCTCCACAAAACAAATACTGCACTTTTAGTACTTACTTCTCTGTATGTTATAGGCGCAGCAGTAGCACTTTCATCACCATATTTGATGTCTTCAACTTATATACTTGCTCGACTTGCAGCTTTTGCAGCTACACCACTTGGAATGAGTGTTTTAGCATTTGTTACTGTTGCACTGATTAGTTTAGCAATATATTCCTTCATGAAAAATAATGAAATATCTGAACTTAAAGCTCCGAGAATTGTTGCTGGTAGCTCTCAAAGATACCTGATGTTGCAGGTAACAAATAAAGATCTTGAATTTATTGAAAAGAACTATAAGAACGAAAATGGTGAATATACTATAGATTTTACTAACTCAAAAGGCGAAGTATTCAAAGCTGAGAGTTATGGTCAGATCAGATATATTGGTAATCCTGATCCAATCTTGCTTGGCAACACTAAACTCCTTGATATACATCAGCTATACAAGAAGAAAGGGGATAGTACATTTGAACAGATAAATTGTGGACAGGAGTTAAAAACGTTAGGTTTAAACGTTGAAGAAAATAATGTTCAAGAACTAACCATCGAATTTGTGCCAAGCTCAACTGTTAAATCATCAAAAGTTGAACAACAACAACAAGAGGAAGGAAAACCATTAAAAATTTTAGTATAAAATAGGCAGACTAAATAAGTCTGCCCTTCACTTTTTAGTGTTAGGTTACTTAAGCTTATTATAGAAGCTGTCTCAAAGTATCCGTTCAGATGCATGACTAATGTGTAAATATCGAAGCAAAAGTGGTGTCATCCCAGTGCTTGACACTGGGATGGCTTTGTTGCACCACTCAAGGAAAGAACAGGCAGTTACTGATGGAATTTGTTATAAAATAGATATTTAGCCGACAAAGGAAAAATATGCCAATAAGAATGAAAGTCAGTAACTGCAATGAATATAACAAATTTCTTCAAGAAAGGGGAAATGTTTTTCATTATATCAACGATGCCATTGAAAATTGGTACGAAAATAGTCCAAAAGTAGCAGGTGGCAACAATGTCTACAGCGACAAAGTAGTGATTCTAATTCACATAATAACCTATCTATTCAGGATTGGTCTTAGGCAAACAGTGGGATTTATAGAGAAATATCTTGAGCAAATAGGGAAAATTTTGCAAATTATCAGCTATTCGCAGGCTTCAAGAAGGTTTAAAAAGCTTAATATCAAAATCAACGACTGCAGAGTTGATAAGAACGATATGGAAGATATTGAAATTGCTATAGATAGTACAGGTATCAGCATCTACAATAATATTCCAGGCCATAGTAAGGCAAATGGTACAGATAGAAAGTATCGCCGCTATGAGCAAACAAGATGTAATGCTAGAGATAGGTAGTAAAAAAGTTATAGCTGCAAAATACAGTAGTGGAGTTTATTCCGACCACTATGGAGCCTGTGATCTTATTGAAAGAGTGGATACCAAGTATAACATAAGCACGATATATGCAGATAGATCGAAAGAAGTTATACAAACTGTGCGATGAGCTTGACATAAAGACAAGGATTCCTCCGCAAAATAATGCAGTAGAGCATCCAAAGTTGGATTATATGAATGAGAGAAATTCTACAATCAAGCTCATAAAGTCATATGATGAAGATGGTATGAAGAGGTGGAAAAAAGAGATAAATTATTGGAAGAGATCTTATATAGAAAGTTTTTTCTCGCGACTGAAGCAAATATTTGGATTTAGTTTTAGGAATAAATCTGAGATTAATCGTGAGAAGGAACTGCTACTCAAGTGTTATTTGCTTAACAAATTTACTGAAATAGGCATGGCTAAGTTTGATATAGCTTCATGAATTTATTATACATTACCCACTATCCGAAGAGCTGTGCAACAAAGCCAGCTGGAATCCAGATTTTTAGCTATGGTCAAGCCATAGGATGACAAATTAGACCCCAGACTATGCAAGAAATCTAAGGCGAATTATCTTTCATGGTCTGTCTTTGTTTTTTCTACTTTCGTGACAGGAGTTACCAATGGATTATCAATTTGCTTTAAACCTTCACTTGCGCTTTGGTCTTGATTTGAAAGGAGCTTATTTTGTTGTTGCCCTTCATCATTTGAAGTGCTTTTTTGAGTAGTTCCTTTTATATCCTCTACACTCTTTTTATCTTCACCAAAAAGTTTTTTGAATATTTTCTTCAGAAAACGTACCAAAAAGCCTTCTTCTTTTTGATTTTCTTTCGGTTGAGCTATATTTTTCTTTTCACTCAACTGAGATTTTTTATTATTAGATTTTTTTTCTGTAGCATTCCTATCCACTGAGACTTGTTTTAACGAAATTTTAGGCTTTTTATCGCTCGGTTTATCTTTTATAGGATCTTTGCTTACTGAAGGTTGTAACTTAGTTACTGTATCTTTTTGAACAGAAATCTTTTCTTGTTGAAAGTTTCTATCTTCTGAAACAGATCTTCCAGAAGTATTTATTTCGCTAACTGAGTCACGAATTTTGTCTGTTTGCACAGAAATCTTTTCTTGTTTATTTTGATCAGAAATTTTGCCTTCTAATGTAGTTTGAGATTTTTTATTACTTTCAAACTCTGCAACTTTTTTACTTGTAAAAACGTCTTTTCCTTCGAATTTTTGTTTAAATCCAGCAATCTTTTTAAAATCTTCAGCTATTTTTTTGGCTGCACGATCCATTCGACCTTCAAGATTATGAATCAATTTTTTAATAATCTTCACTTCATCTTTACGCCCTTTTTGAGCTTTAAGCTCCCGGTGCAATTCAACAATAATTTTTACTTTATCTTCCAATGAAGAATTTTCTGGAAAAACATCTTTAAGTTCCCGATTCAATTCGACGATCTTTTCAAAATCTTTAGCTACTTTTTTAGCTGCACGGTTCATTCGATCTCTAAGACTACGATTTAATTTTGCAATAGTCTTGATTTTATCTCCCAGTGAAGAATTATCTGCTGCAGAAATATCTTTTAACCTTTTCCCGGGATTTTCTTTGGTTACTTGCCTTTTGTAAGCTTTAAGTTCCTGGCGGAAATCATTGATAATCTTCACTTTATCTTCCAGCGACGTACCTTCTGGAAAAGCACCAGCAAAGACATCCTTGAATTTCTTCTCAATATCTTGTGTATCTTTAAGCTGTGTCATACCCAACTAAATAAAAGCTTATACTAAAATCAGTATATTAGTTAATTATGTAAAAATGGTTAAGACACAAGGAGCACCTCATTTATGCTTTTTTCATCAAAATATCATTTACTTATTAACTTAAAATACGTCACAATATAAAAATGAAAAATAGCCCGTTAGCAGTAGTATTCGATTGGGATAATACCTTAGTTGACACTCAAGATAATATTTCTAATGCTATTAAGCATACTTTAGATTTGATGGGATCTGGCAGTAAAGTTGTTGATAGAAATTCTCATGAATCAAGAAAGAGCTACATGGTCAATTTGTTTGGTGATCAGTGGAAAAAAGCGAACCAGATATATCAAAAATACCTAGATAGTGCACTGTTACAAAATATTACTCTGAACGAGGGAGTAGAGGGAATGCTCCAGACGCTGAAAAGCCACAATATTTACCTAGCGATAGTTAGCAATAAGAAAAATACTAATTTACGTCAAGAAGTTGCCTACTTTAAACTAGATTCTTACTTTGAAAGAATAGTTGGATCATGTGATACTGCAGAAGATAAACCATCTGCAACTCCACTGCTATTTGCACTAGAGGAGAGTACGCTACCTGTAAATAGAGAAAATGTGTTTTTTGTTGGTGACAGCATCACAGACATTCTATGTGCACAAAATGCAAATTGCTTACCTATTGTATACGGACAATCAATAAGAGGTTATGAAGATTTGTTATATTTTCAACATTTTAATAAACTTACAGAATTCATAGTAAAGTATTTGAAAGATAGGTGGTAATGACAGAGATCGCTAGTGTACACAGGCGCTTTTGCGCATATTTAATAGATGTAGCAATTTTATTAATTCCAACCTTACTAATTGTGTTGTCATTAGGGGATTTTCCATTAATTTTACACCTGTCATACATGTGTATAAATTGTGGCTACTTTACATATTTTATATCTTCAACAGCTCAAGCAACTCCTGGTCAACAGTTAATGAATATATATACTATCACTTTAGATAGTTCTAAAATAGGTTTGAGCTTAGCATTTGATCGCACTATCTCTCAGTTTTTTCTTCCTATGCTAAATAATTCAATTATCACCTTTATCAAACTTTTTCAAACATCAGTAAATGCTTTAAGTACACTAGAAGTGATTATAGTGATGCTTACCTTCAGTTGGTATTTAGTTGCTTGCTTCTCTCAGAGGAAACAGGCATTTCATGATGTGCTATTTGATACGATTGTTGTGAGAAAAATAAATTGATGTGACCTTGATTGTTATGTAGATTACATTGGTATATTAGCTAAAGAAAGGTTATGAATAAAGAAATAGTAGAACATTTAAATAAATTACTTACAAATGAGCTGACTTCTGTACGCCAGTATCTTTTGCATTTTGCGATTCTTAAAGATAGCGGAATTAATAAACTTGCAGAAAAGATGAAAAACGAGCTTAATGAAGAACTTGAGCATGCAAATAGGCTAGCAGAAAGAATTTTACTGCTTAAGGGCATGCCAAATTTTCAAGATACAAATAAAATCTCAAAGTATGAAGGAAAGTTCACAAAAGATACAATGCAGAAAATCTTAGAAGATAATTCTAACTTAGAAGAAGAAGGTATCAAGGGCATCAAAGAGGCAATTTCCGTTGCTGAAAAAGAAAAGGATTTCGTGAGTGTAATGTTATTAGAAGGACTACTGAAAAATGAGGAAGAGCACTTACATTGGATCAAAGAACAGATTGACCTTATTGAGCTTATGGGTATTGAAAATTACTTAAGAACACAAATATAGAGTGTTAAGAAAAACAGTATTTGTTTTCATTATACCTTTTTTACTTCTTTTTTCACTAGGGTTATGGCAATTATTTAGATTGAGCTGGAAGAATAATATTATCAAAAATATGGATCTTCCAGTTGTTTATCTATTACCTAATGATGATCTCGCACAATTTAACTACAGACACGTCAAAATCGATGGGATTTTAAGTGACATAGAACTATATGTTTTTGCAGGGCAACGTGGCTATCATGTGCTGTCTCCTATGTTGCTTACCACTGGACATTACATGTTAGTGAATAAAGGAATAGTCAGAGAAAAAAAAGAAGAAAAAGCAAAAATTGAAAAAGTAGCTTTGAGTGGAGTTTTATATTGTGATGGTAGCAAAAATTGGTTTATCAAAAATGATATTGCTTCAAATACGTGGTTTACCTTAAGTACAGAAGAAATCTCCAATGATCTAGGTATTAAGCTAGAAAAATGTATATTGTGGCAAGACAATTTTGGTGGAAAATTGACTATACAGCCAATTAAGCATTTGGAGTATGCAATTACTTGGTTTGCACTTTCCTTTATTTGTCTCATTATGTGCGTATTTTACTGTAGGCAAAATAGATATAAGTTGTAGGGAGGTAGCATGGAAAAAGAAGAGCTACAAATAGAAAAAATGCAACAAAGAGGAAGTAAATACTTATTACAAGAATTAATTGTATGTCAGTATTGTAAATCCATTTATTATGGAATGAGTAATGCTAAGGGAGGAAGAAGTTACTATCGTTGTCCTGGAAAACGTTTTGGTGAATGTAACAGCAAATCAATACGCGCGGATATACTAGAAAAGGTAATATGGGAAGAAGTTAAGATGGTAAGAGAGCACATAACGAAGGAAAAATATGATTTATCAGAGGCAGATTGGGAGACTAAATTTAATATAATTAGAAAGTTAGTTCAGCGTATTGAAATTGATGATGATAATGTACATATGGTGTTTCGATTAAAAGAACTCGCTCTCGAAAGACAAAAAGAAGATATTCAACCTTGTACCAGAATTATAAAGAATGTAGTGCTATCGAATGCAATAGGAATGCATAAAGTTAGCAACGCCTTAGCTGCAATATCAGTTGCAGTGAAACTTGGAATTAGCGATGAAGAGATTAAAAAAGGTCTTTTAGAATTTAAAGGAGTAGCAAGGAGATTTTCTTTAATTGCCGATATTAAAGGTGTTAAGTTAATTGAGGATTATGCTCACCATCCAAACGAAATACAGGCAACTCTAGCAGCAGCACGTTTGACCACTAAAGGAAAGGTAACAGGAATTATCGAGCCGCTTCGTTTTGCTCGTATTCGTAATTTTTTTGATGAGTTCGTACGAATTTTCATGATGTTTGATTATGTAATTCTCACTCCTGTCCATCCTCCAGAAGATAAGCCTATTCCTGGCTGTGGAATTGATGATATACAAAAAGCCTTGATCAGTAATGGGTTTAATGATGTGAAGATTATGAATGATGCTTTACTCATTTCACATTTTATTAGTAATTCGACAAGTTCAGGAGATGTAGTATTATTTATTGGTGCTGGTAGTAATATAGCTAAACTAGCAAGAGAAGCTGCAAAGCTGCTGCTAGTAAAATAAACTTAAGCATTGGTGATTTATATGATAAAATTGTGTAGTAAAACTGGATCCCATTGTCTAGGCAAACAACTGTACAGACATTGCGATATGGGGATAGCTTCCATTAAGAATGGTGTCATCCCAGTGCCCAGACACTGGGATCCAGAAAACTTAACTTTAAATAAGTGGCTGTATAATAAAAACTGGATTCCAGTGTCAAGCACTGACCATCCGCTACTCAAATTACCTGTATATTGCAATGTTCGTACACTGAAATGTTACAGCGCTGGGGTGACATTTCCCGAACGTGCACACAATTGTGAATCTAGTAGAGGTTTAGCATGATGAAAAAGACAATTAGCAGTGTATTTGCAAGAGAAATTTTAGATAGCAGGGGTTACCCAACAATTGAGGTAGAAATAGAACTATGTGATGGGGCAACAGGTAGAGCCGCTGTCCCTTCTGGGGCTTCGACCGGTAAACTAGAAGCATTGGAGCTGAGAGATCAAGATGAAAAAAGGTATTGTGGTAAAGGAGTGCTGAAAGCTGTTCAATCTGTGAGTGGAGTGATAGCAAATAAAATCATTGGCATGGATGCAGCAAACCAGAGTGCAATTGATAAAGTTTTAATTGAACTAGATGGAACAAAAAATAAATCTAAACTTGGAGCAAATGCAACTTTGGGTGTGTCTCTTGCTGTTGCAAAAGCAGCAGCAAACAGCTTTAAAATGCCGTTATATAAGTATTTGGGAGTAGGGGAAGAGCAGATGCCAGTTCCACTCATTAACGTAATGAATGGTGGAGTACATGCGGACAATAAACTCGACTTTCAGGAGTTCATGATTCTTCCGGTCGGTGCTGAGACTTTCAGTGAAGCAATCAGAATATCTGCGGAGGTATTTCATAACTTGCGCAGCATTCTTAAGAAAAAAGGTTATAGCACAAACGTAGGAGATGAAGGTGGTTTTGCACCAAACATTGGAAGCACTGAAGAAGCTCTTAATTTGATAATTCAGGCTGTTGAATCTGCCGGTTATTCGATGAAAAATCACTTTGCACTGGGTCTTGATGTTGCTGCATCCACTTTTTATGAAGATGGAGTTTACAAATTTGAAAACAGAGAGCTCACTTCAGAGGAATTGGTTCAGTATTATTTTGACCTTGTAGGCAAATATCCAATAATTTCTATAGAAGATGCAATGAATGAAGACGACTATGAAGGTTGGAAATTACTTACTGTAAAACTTGGGAATAAAGTTCAATTGGTTGGAGATGATTTATTTGTTACAAATTGTAAACTAATAAGTAAAGGAATAGAGGAGAAAATGGCAAATGCTGTACTAATCAAGCCAAATCAGATAGGAACACTTACGGAAACTTTTGCTGCTATTGAAATGGCAAAATTAAATGGCTACAGGGCTATTATTTCGCATCGCTCAGGTGAAACAGAAGATACAACGATATCCCACATAGCGGTTGCATCGAATTGTGGACAAATCAAGACTGGCTCGCTGTCGCGTTCTGATAGGCTTGCAAAGTATAATGAATTAATGAGAATAGAAAGTTCATTAGGAGAAAATGCTAAATATTATTGTGGGTTAGCATGGACTTCATAGACGAAGTTAAATTATATTTAAAAGCAGGTGATGGTGGCGATGGCTGCGCAAGTTTTCGTCGAGAAAAATTCGTTGAATTTGGTGGCCCAAACGGTGGTAATGGGGGCAAGGGAGGAGACATAATTTTCATCAGTGATGCAAATCTCAACACTTTGCTTAATTTTCGTTGTCGAAGATATATTAAAGCAAGTAGTGGAAAAAGTGGTACGAGTAGAGATAGATCTGGCACGGCAGGAAAAGATATTATACTTAAAGTTCCAGTTGGTACACAAATAATCGATGAAGAAAGTGAGGAAGTGATAGTAGATCTTGATAAACCCGACATGGAATTTCAAGTAGTACAAGGTGGAAAAGGTGGACTTGGAAATACTAACTTTAAATCTGCTACTAATAGGGCACCAAGACATTTTACTCATGGTCAGCCTGGCGAAGAAAGAAATATAATATTGAAGCTAAAAGTTTTATCTGATGTTGGCATTATTGGTATGCCAAATGCAGGTAAATCTAAATTTTTAACCCGCTGCTCAAATTCTGATACGAAAGTAGGCGATTATGAATTTACTACTATAAGACCACATTTAGGTGTAGCAAAAGTGGATTATAGCGAAATTGTGATAGCAGATATTCCTGGAATAATCGCTGATGCTCATCTTGGAGTTGGGCTCGGACACAAATTTTTAAGGCACATAGAAAGGTGCAAAATTTTACTGCATTTAATTGATGTAACTCACGATGACATTATTTCAGCTTATAATTGTACACATAATGAACTGAAGCTTTACAATAGCGACCTTATCAAGAAGGAAGAAACTGTTGTGTTAAACAAATGCGACTTATTGGAGGAAGCAGAAATTCTTGAGAAGAAGAATCATTTAGCCAATTATCTTGATAGAGAAGTACTGTGTTTATCAATCGACGATGATTTACAGCCCATTCTGAGGTTGTTAAATGAAAAAGTGAAAATTAAGGAAATTAATGTATATGATCCTTTTAAGACATGAATTTTTTATTTAACAGTTGGTCACTTAAGGTAAATCCGATTCTTTCAGTATATTAAACACTGCAATTGACCTTGATCCCATCTTTAGCTATATTCACATTTGTAGGTGTCAATTCTTGGCTTGGGTAGCTTTGAATTTTCTTTAAGAACTTCGTATTGTCAATAAAAGCAACATCATTATGAGACCACATTTTTTTATGATCGAACATTTTTTTATTTAGAACTGCTACTAATTCACTTAGTGTAAGGTTAAATCTAATACCATCATTAGGGTCAAAAAATGTAAAATCATCATTTCCATTCTTCCTTATTAACATAGAATGACCGTGAAATTGAGTTGGTGTTCTTTTAAAAGTGCAGAACTTGATATAATTTCCGGAACCAATACTATTAATATCTTTTTCAAGTATTTCTTTTTTTATACAATAAGATCCACTGCTACTATTATAATTGATTATTTTTAGTTGATGAGGGTATGTTAATATGTTACAAGGATAAATTCCAAATAAAAATGCCAATATTTTTTCAATTAAGGATGAGGCTTTTAATGTGTGTGAATGTACTGTGTGTGCTTCTAACTCACTGAGAATATTTTTATATCTACTTTTTTCTGTAAGTTTTTGTGATGAACCTATATCAAATAGTAAATCGTGTTCAGTAACATAATTGCAAAGTATATCACATAACCCATCGTACTCTTTTTGAATTTTTGCAGTTAGGGGATATTTATGGTTACAGATTATATTCATTATGTCAAGTTGTGAGAATTTTACATCTACTTTCTTTGCATAGGGATTGTTTATATCAAGCACATTTCCCAATCTGTTAATGTTGTTTCTAATAGCATAATACATTGAAAAAATACCAACTACAGCAGATAATAGAGCAACAACACATAGACTAATGATTGTAGGTAACGTTAACCTTAAGGCAATAATCAGAGACATTATTGATGCTATGAAAGCTATACCAGCTATTGTTGAAATAACCAGAAGATTAGTATTACTTTTGTTAAAGATCTCTATACTTTTCTTCATAGTAATATTTTAATACTAAAAATTAATTTATTATACTATATGTAGTAGTAAATATCAATAGAAATATTATTAATAAATTAAATTCCTTTGTATAAGAAATAGAACTAGATGCTTAAAAAGCTTTTATCAAAAGCATTTGTGCTATAAAAACCTTATGTCTATTTTATTGCTAATTAAAATATATACAGCTGCAAAAAGAGCTAAATTTATTCTCATCGTAGAAAAGATTCAGAAAAAATGTAACGCACATACGACAGAGATTAAGCATATGTGTGCACCCATTTGCGCTGAAGAAGATACGCTACATTCTTTACTGAGTTTGATTATTTGATAAAAAAGTCTGCAGACGAAGATAGATTTTGAGCTCTAAAAATACCTCTACTTTGATTATACTAAGATTAGATAAATAGGCGAAGTAATTTTTATATTAGTTTTTTAGCTAAGAGCCGATTTGGTGTTTAGTAACTTGACATTTATTCAATACTACTGTATAATAAAGATGTGCATTTTTTGTACTATGGCAATAAAATTACCTTGTAATAGGTGTATTGGACCCGAGGGCAGTACTCGGCGCCTCCACCATATTTTTTGATTGATACGGGGGCGAGTAAGGATCGACATGCATAGTAAAGATGGTAGCTTTGCTCGGTTAGATACCACCGCTAAGAGTTCACAATTTAGATGCAAACGATAACTTTGCTGCTGAAGACAATGTTGCATTAGCTGCTTAATTTAGGCACTATAACTTCATTGCTATAAGCACGGTTTAGGGAACGCCGGGTAACAGAAGTTCCCCCAAACATGTAAGGGTTATATGGATAAAACAGATTATCAGAAGTCGCTTAGTTATGCTAAATTTCAAGTTATCAAAAAGGCTTTGAATACTATATTAGATAATGATTTTACTCCTCACTTAGAGATACTGTTTTTTATGCGATTTAACGGTGTTGTCATACCAGATTACTTGAAAGAATCATACCCTACTCAAATGCTTATTATATTACAGCACCAATTTTATGGTCTAAAAGTTCTTGAAGATAAGTTTAGCGTCAGTTTGAGCTTTCGTGGAAAACAAGAACAAGTCACTGTACCGTTTTTTGCTATTAGTGAGTTTCATGATAAAATTTCAGGAGATACTTTAGTATTTAGCGTTGATTCTGATAAAGAATATGAAAGTGAGAAATGTGCTGAAAAGTCATCAAATGGTAGTATTATATCTATAGATCAACTTTACGATAAGTAGTTGCTTAATTTTATAAATAAAAAATATTGTATCTGTTCAGGATATCGACAAGACCATAGAGTAAAAGTGAGTTTATAACAAATGGTATCATTTGAGTAGCTGACATTAGCTTTCACATAAAAAACGTTATAAAGCGCTTTCATGTTTACCAACTTAGTGCCAATCTGGATCCCAGTGTCTGGGCACTGGGATGACAACAAAGGGGCTACTTGAACAGAGGCTATTTAGGTAACAAGAGGTGACAAGAAAAGAAGCGCTGGTTTCATACGTACCTGAACACTTATCCTGCATGTAATAAACATGATCAAAAAGCTATTCATACAGTACACATCTCTCCGTTAATTTATCAATAAGTTTTTTATCCACGTGGAATCAAAGGGTATAATATCTTATAGCTTATTGTTTACACCTATTTCAGCATAAAAATTATTGTGGGGCTTGATTTTATACATATCACTACACATAATAGGTTTTAGTGTAAATTAGTAATATGCATCCAATCATATACTTACTTAACCTGTTACTTGATCTTTACAGCTTCGTTCTAATATGCTCAATTGCTCTCGATTTGTTGATTAAATTGAATGTAGTTAACATGTATAATGAGATTGTAAGCAGCATAATGCAAACTTTAAACAGACTCACTTATCCTCCACTAAAGGTTATCAGAAGGTATATACAACCATTCAATGGATTAGATTTATCCGTGATGATATTGATAATAGCAATTCACTTTGTAAAATATACAATTACTTATTACTTTAAGTAGATGTTAAAAAAACAGCTAAAATCAGCGATATACTTGTCACTATTAATGTATATATATATATCGGTTTTTAGCTATAATTATAAAGATCCATCCTTAAATACAGCTACAAATCAGGAAGTAACAAATTTGGGCGGAGTAGTAGGTTCATATTTAGCTGATATATTGGTTCAATTTCTTGGACTCGCTAGTATTACAATAGCTACAACCATAGTTTACTTTTTAATTTTCAGAGCATCATTGCTGAAAATTATCTACCTAACGTTAATCAATGTAGCAATATATGCTATATTGTCGCAACTTTCGCTTGGCATTACTGCTAGATACATGCACGGTGGAATAGTCGGTAATGCTCTAATTGACCACTGCCCGTTTTACATATTCACAGTAGTAGCATCAATAGGTATTGTAGGATTGATTGGTTGGAAGAGAACGGTTTATTCTTTGCTTTTCCTATGTAAAAAAATATTTTCCCTTTTTACAAAGGTTCTGTTTTTCAGGTTACGTAAAACTACTGATTATTCAATAGCACCATTAGTAGTAGAGGAAAAATATATAACCACTAAACAACAACCGAAAGAAAGAAAGAAAAAAGCTGCCGAAGAAATTGTTAAACCACCTTCTAGCGAGTTTGAGTTTCCAAGCATTCACTTACTTTCCAAAGCAGAAGAATCTTTGCAGAGAAAACAGTTGAATGCATTAGAGAGCAATAAGAATTTATCTCTGCTCGAACAGGTTCTGAGTGATTTTGGCGTGCAAGGAAAAATTATAAGTGTATGTTATGGACCGGTTGTGACTTTATACAAACTTGAACCACAAGCAGGTACAAAATCTGCAAGAGTGATTGGTCTTGCAGATGATATTGCACGTTCAATGAGTGCACTTTCTGCACGTATTTCAATAATTCGTGGACAAAATGCCATGGGAATAGAATTGCCAAACAAGGAGCGAGAGATTGTAATGCTGCGTGATTTACTTGAATCGCCAGAATACCAAAATGCAAACTTAAATCTTCCAATTGCGCTTGGCAAGGAAATAAGCGGAAAACCAGTTATTGCAGATCTGACTAAAATGCCCCACTTGCTTGTTGCCGGAACTACAGGGTCAGGTAAGTCGGTTGCAATTAACACGATGATTCTGTCGCTTGTTTATCGACTAAGTCCTGATGAATGCAAGATGATAATGATCGACCCCAAAATGCTCGAGCTTTCAATATATGATGCAATACCGCATCTAATAACGCCAGTGGTAACAGAGCCAAAAAAAGCTGTTATTGCTCTTAAGTGGATAGTGAAAGAGATGGAAAATCGCTATCGCATGATGTCATATTTAAATGTGCGCAATGTAATAAACTATAATCAAAAAATTACAGAAGCGATGAATAGCGGAATAGAGTTGGAGCGCGTTGTACAGATTGGCTTTAACTCAACAACGGGTAAACCTTTATTTGAAAAAATACCACTTAAAATGGAGACATTTCCGTATATTGTGGTGATCGTAGATGAAATGGCAGATTTAATGCTTGTTGCTGGCAAAGATATAGAATGCTCTATTCAACGTTTAGCTCAGATGGCTCGTGCTGCAGGAATACACATCATAATGGCAACACAACGCCCATCTGTAGATGTGATAACAGGTGTGATAAAAGCAAACTTTCCAACGAGAATTAGTTTTGCTGTTACTTCTAAGATAGATAGCCGTACAATACTTGGTGAACAAGGGGCCGAACAGTTACTCGGTATGGGTGATATGCTTTATATGGCCTCTGGTGGTAAGATTATTCGAGTGCACGGTCCATTTGTAAGTGATGATGAGGTGCAAAATATAGTTGATCATCTGAAAACGCAAGGTGAGCCAAACTACATGGAGGAAATCACTCAAGAAGATGAAAATTCTTTCGCGGAATCAGAAGGTGAAACAGAAGATGAAGAGAACGATCTATACAAGCAAGCAGTGGCCATCATTCAGAGAGATCAAAAGGTTTCAACTAGTTACATTCAAAGGCAACTTAGAATAGGCTATAACAGAGCTGCAAATATTGTTGAAAGAATGGAGAAAGAAGGTATTGTCAGTGCTCCGAGTTACTCAGGAAAGAGAGAGATATTGGTAGAATAACCCTTAACTTAAACCAAAGAAAGTTATTTTAAGATCAATAGATCTCTTGCATAACTGGAATTCAAAAGTTCCAGCGCATGACCAGATATTTCTTATTGGATCCCAGTTGTATAGTGTTTAATACTAAATTAACTACTAAAAACGTACAATAGTAATATATTAATTAGCTAGGGGGTTAAAAATGGGTATAACCAAATTTGTATTCGGTTTTGATAAATCGGATGTAACAGCATTGCAGGAAAGTCAAAATATTGATGCTAAAAAGTTTCAAGAAGTATTTAGCGCATTAAAAGAATGGCAAGAAGCTCAAAAGATAGATGCTAAACAGTTTGAAGAGGTATTTAGTGCATTAAAAGAGTGGCAAGAAGCTCAAAAGATAGATGTTGAGCAGTTTGAAAAAGTTTTTGGTGCATTAGAAGACAAGATTGGTACTGAGCAGTTTCAAGCTATACAAGAGCACTTAAGCGGCTTGCAAGAAAAATTTACAGGCTTAGAAGAAAAAGTAGAAACATTTGCAGACATGGTAGGGGGACAAGAACAAGCAATACTAACTTGTGCCATAGTCAGTGCTGTTGCTGCAATAGCTGTAACTAGTTTTGTTGCATTCTGTATCTATCAGGGAGTTAATCTTGATAAAGAAAAGAAAAACGACTTGTCTCAAGGTACACCAAATGGAAAAGTTGACGCAAGCAATGTTGTTAGTCATGAAACACCACTGATTGACTTTTTGAGTTGATAATGCTCTTCTTGAAGAGGTGTTACGTAAAATTTGTAACACCTTAAACTTTCTTTAGATTTTGCAGGTTTTGGTAGTAAATTTTTTAGAAAGATGTTTGTATTATAAAGTTAGTAGAGATTCTGATTTACTTAAAGTTCGTTAATTGGTATCTTTTAAAGTACAATATTCACTATAGCATGCTTAAGATCTTTTCTAAAGTTTTATTTACATTAATACTTTTGGTTTCTAGTTTCTTTACTGTACATAATGTTGAAGCGAAGTCTAAGGTAAAGCTCAGTAAGAGGTACATACCTCCTGGTAACCCTGGTGGTATAAATTTTCATGCAGATGAGGATTTTGCTGAGTCATATAAACTGTATGAGAAGCGTAGGGAGCTCCTCAAGAAAAAAAAGTTACAAGATCTAGCTATGAATAAAGAAGATCTAATCAAAAAATTAAAAGAAAAAAAAATTGCTAGCCTTGATAACGAGCCAAACAACGTGGGAGCTTGCATAGTTGAAGATGGGGAGGATGCTATGATCAATCAGCATGGTATTAATCTTGCACGTTTAAAGGGTGCTGTATTTATAGATCAAGAGCCAGTTTCTCAGTATGAAAGTAAGCAGCATAAAAGTGAACAACAAAAAGGGAAAAAAGTTACTTCAACACGAGAAAAAAAAGTTTCCCCTATAAATGTTACTATAAAAGAAAGTCCATCAAGAAGAACGTGCTCTCATGATTCTATTACTGATCTAAATAGAACAACACAGCATAGTTTAAATGGTTCAAGTTCATTTGGCAGTGTAGTTGACACAGTAAAATAGTGTCACGATTAATAATATGCTAGATAGAGACCTGACATTCAGTGATGATGCATATGAGTCATCGCCGGTTTCCAGGCATAAAACTCATACTGTAAAAGTTGGACAAGTGAAGATAGGTGGAAATAATCCTATAGTTGTTCAATCCATGGCACTTGGTGCACATATAGATTCTGACAACATAAAAAGCAGTGCTCAGAAATATGCAAAAGAAGTAATAGAACTAGCGCATGCAGGTTCAGAATTGGTGCGAATTGCTTTGAACTCAGAGGAAGTAGCAAAAGCAATACCTTATATAGTAGAGGAAATAAATAAAGAAGGCTTTGATGGTAAGATATTAGTAGGCTGTGGACAATATGAGCTCTACAGGCTGATTCAGGATTATCCAGACAACATTAAAATTCTGGGTAAAATTAGGATAAATCCAGGTAATATAGGCTTTGGTGATAAACGTGATGAAAAATTCGAAAAAATTATAGAGTATGCAATAACGCATGATCTTCCTGTCAGAATTGGAGTAAATTGGGGTAGTCTTGATAAGTACCTTTCACAAAAATTAATGGATGAAAACTCCTTATCTAGTAATCCAAAAACTTCTGATGTTATATTACGTAAGACGCTTGTAATGTCTGCTCTTGGTAGTGCAAAAAAAGCTGAAAAGATTGGCCTTAATGCAGAGAAAATAATCATTTCATGTAAAGTCAGTAGAGTGCAGGATTTAATTTTAGTTTATACGGCACTTGCAAAATCTTCCAATTATGCGCTGCATTTGGGTTTAACCGAAGCTGGTATGGGTAACAAAGGCGTAGTAAATACCACAGCAGGGCTTACTTATTTATTGCAAAATGGTATTGGAGACACTATCCGGGCTTCTTTAACTCAGCGCCCTGGTGAATCACGCACTAATGAGGTGGTAGTATGTCAGGAAATACTGCAGTCTATAGGTTTGCGCTACTTTAACCCTCAGGTGAGTTCATGTCCTGGTTGTGGACGCACAAGTAGCGATCGTTTTCGTATATTAACTGAGGAAGTAAATGGCTACATAAAAACTCATATGCCGGTATGGAAGAAAAAGAATCCTGGTGTAGAGTATATGAACGTTGCTGTTATGGGATGCATAGTAAATGGTCCTGGAGAGAGCAAACATGCAAATCTGGGGATCAGCCTGCCTGGGTATGGAGAAAAACCTGTTTCAGCAGTCTACAAAGACGGCAAATATTTCAAAACTTTACAAGGTGATAATATTTTTGAAGAATTTAAGGAAATTATTAGTGATTATGTGGAGAAGCATTACACGTGACAGGTTCATGATTACTGTAAATCTGATGTGAAAAATGAATTTTATGAGAGGGGATTAAATTTTTCTAAAAACCAGCTAATGGAAAAATTTGCTTTTCTAGATTATCGGGAATTACTTTATTTTATATCATAGATATTATATAATAAACTATATATATAAATTTATTAAAGAAACATTATGGCCATAAAAAGAGACGAGGCTTTAAAAATATTAGGTTTTCAATCAAGCTATGCGCCTAGTGAAAAAGAAATTAAATCAGCGTATAGAAAATTAGCCTTGAAATATCATCCTGATAAACATTCAGAAGCTGTAAAGAAACAAAATGAGGAGAAATTTAAAAAGCTAGGTACTGCATATGAATTTCTCACTAAGGAAAATATAGAAGGGGTTAAAAATCTAACTGACGGAAATTTAAATGGAATTAATTCGCCTGAAGATTTGAGGTTTTACTTAAGTAGGGCTCTCTACAATCAGGATATAAAGTTTCTTGAAAAGCTTTTTTCCAAATTCAAAAGCAGTAAAGATGGAAGATTTGGTGATTACATCAATGAAGAACTTATTTGTATTTACTTTCCATTATCTATTGCTTTAATGCAAGCTAAAGATTCAAGAAATTATAGTATTCTGAAACTTCTTTTAGAAAATGGTGCTGATCCTAATATAAAGCTATTACATAATGAAGCTTCGTTACACTATTATATGGTTCTCGATGACAGCAGAATTGTAGAGTTATTGTTACAATATGGTGCTGATCCTAATATGTTAGATAGAAATGGTAAAAATCCGTTGTTTGAAGCGTTTTTGTGTGATGATGATTATACTATGGAAATACTTTTGAAATATGGTGCTAATCCTAATATGTTAGATGAAAATGGTCGAGGTCCATTATATCAAGCAATCAATTGTGACAACGATAAACGCGAAAAATATGTAGAGTTGCTTCTAAAGTATGGTGCAGATCCTAATCAGAAGGTTAATGGCTCCAGAGTTATAGAGTGTGCTCCATATTTCACTAATAATTGTGTAATGAATTTGATTAAAACGCTTACTCTGCCATACGGCAGCAATAACAAAGTTAGAAAATTAATGGCCGAGTATGGTGGTGTTGATAGACAGTATATTATGCTTCAAGCAATATTTACTTGTTGTTGCTTAACAGTAGCTTCTGCTACTTTTTTTAGTATAGCTTCTCCTTGGTGTTATATACCAACAGCAATATTTGCACTTGCCGCGTGTTTTTTCATTAAAAATTCTGTACATGCTGCATTTTTTGCAAAAGAACCTTCTCCTGAGTTTACCGAAGCTATAGCTTGTCCAGAGATTAGTAAAAGGCTATAATATCTAAAGTTTTAGTGCTGGGTAAAGATGAGAAAAAAGCATCCAGCAGACCTAAGTCAAAGGGAATGGACAAGAATAGAAAGCTATTCCAGAGTATCATACAGGAAAGGAGGAAGGTCGTCAAAGTATAGCAAAAGAGAAATATTAGAAGCAATTTTCTATGTATTGTGTACAGGTGTAAATGGCGGTATTTACTATGTGATGGGATACCAAGGAGAAAATTTAAAAAATCATATAAAGGAAGAATATGGTATGGATATTGAGATTGTCAAAAGGCCTTCATGTAGGTTCTAAGTCAACAAAGACACACCGCCTTAGCTACTACCAATGAGGGGTTTAAAGTGCAGCCAAGAAGGTGGGTTGTAGAAAGGACTTTTGCTTTAGGAATAGAAGACTATCGAAAGAATAAGATTTATTCACTGAAAATTTCATATATCTGGCTATGAGTAGAGTTATGTTAAGGAGAGAAATATGCTTGAATTCGCGAACAAGTTCTAATCATTAATGTTATACACGTTCTTTTCTTTTTCTATTCTCTCTTGTTCTTCAATACAATACATAGCAAGCGGATTAGCTTTAAGTCTTTCGACTCCTATTTCTTCTCCCGTTCCATCGCAGTAACCATAAATGCCTAATTTTATTTTTTCCAACGCCTCCTTAATTTTTTCTTTTCTATCTTTTCGGCGCTTAATTAATTCTCCATTTTCACTATCAGAATAAATACTACTATCTTCTAGATCTTGTTTCTCCAGTTCAGAGAGTATTGATTTTAACTTTAAGCTAAAGTATTCCAGTTGTTTTACGTTCATATATTCTTCATTTTCTGAAGGAACGTAATCTTCCGGTAACTTTATTTTTATTAATTTTTCCATAGCATTATCAATAAAATATATTAAAACTTATATAACTTATAAACAAAAAAAATTATACTACCCTCAAAGTAAACACTATAATTTATAATAAACATTTAAAATCCTGGTATGATTAGTTCGGTAAAAAAATTAGTAATAAATGATAATAATCTTACTTATATAGTATGTATTTTTATTATAATGTTAAGTTTATCTTCATATACACTTGAAAACAACAGTAAACAAGAAGTTATATTAACATTAACATGGATATGTGCTACATTTGTTTTGCAGATCTCTACAAATAATTTATTTACATCTGATTATCATGATGGAATATTAGAGCAAATCTTTGTACAGCCACTCTCTTCTAGGCTGATAGTTGCTTATAAAATCTTCGCTCACTGGTTGTTATTTGGGTTACCGATTTCAGTGATTTCTTTCATGTTCAGCTTTGCAATTCTAGGCAATAATATTGAACATTCAATAGCAGTTGGAGTGTCTTTATTATTTAATACGCTGATAATCATTAATATTTCAGCTACTGGAAATGCATTGATGATTGGTCGAAATAACTTAGCATCAGGAGTGTCGCAAATTCTTGCTTTGCCAATGATAATGCCAACTTTTATATATTTCAAATTGCTAACTCAATTTGAAAATTTATCCTTGAATATTTATACACTACTAATCACCATCTTAGTTTTTGTCATTTTAATTGTTAACAGCACTATAACTACTCACATAGCATTAAAATTTGCTGTGGAGCAGGATTGAAAAAACTTACTAGTTATTTACTTGTATTTGCTTAATTAAGGGTGTTAACTTAAGTAGAGATGGAGACATTAGACTTCTTGCATGAATTACAGCGTGTGAAACCATTATTGGATTTCAGACTGGCTGGTTATGCAAGAAATCTAATATCTATCGAAGAGTCAGAAACTTTTATAACTTACCTTTAATCAACCTAACCCATGCGTGCCAATCTCTCTCACCAAGATTGCTTTCGAAAGACAGAAGATCCTTTACGGCTTTTGAGCAAATTTCTTCACTTGGAATTGACAACTCCCTATTCATTGCTAGCGTCAGGCATTGAGTTTTACAAGCTTGTTCTAAGTGATACGTATAAAACATTGCTTCTTGTATAGTCTGACCACATGTTATAGATCCATGATTGCGCATTAACATCACAAAATTTTCTTTCAAATCAGCTATTAATCTTTTTCCTTCTGTATCATCAAGTGCCAGGGAATTATAATCATGGTAAGATAACTTATTATAAAAGTGCAGTGCCCACTGACTTATTGGGAGTAATCCATCCTTGAGAGAAGAAACTGCTACAATAGAAGGTGTATGTAGATGAAAAATTGCTTGAATATCTTTCCTTGCTTGATAAATGAAGCCATGGATTACATAGCCAGTTTTATTATATTGATATTCTTTGCCTTCAATTATATTCCCATCAAACGATACTTTCATCAATGAACTTTCATCTACTTCATAAAAACGTATACCAAACGGATAAACATAAAATGACTTTTTATCTTCAGAACGTACAGAGAGATGAGTATACGTATGATCATCTAATTTAAGATAAGATAAAATTTGATAGGCGTTAACTAGGTCTCTTTTCAACTCACTATTTGTTAATAACATAGCTCTTGACTAAAATTTTCTAAAGATTTATACGTAAAAAAAAGTTTATTACAAACTAAAAGGTGAACCTACGTTAAAATACTAAGCACTTTTACTTGCCTTAGGTGATTAGAGTTTACATTTCTAGATTACATAGTATTTTAACTATAAAAGCGACTTTTTATGTAATGTTTCATATGTTTTAAAGCCTTGTTTTTATGTTATTATAATTGTAGGTTTTAATATTAAAAATAATATGATAAACGTTGAGATAAAAAAACAGCTAACAAAATTTTTCATATATATCACTGGTCTTCCAGGAAGTGGTAAACTTTCTACAGCAATAGTATTATCTAGTATGATAAATGCAGTAATTGTAAGTGGACTTGAATATAATCAAACTTCCAAAGAAGCTCGAGATAGAATATATAACACTACACATGTTATGTTTCAGGCAATAGAAGCCTATCCTATTGACTCAAAAAATTATATATTTGTTGATGAATTAATTAAAAATAATGATTACAACATAAGAATATATAACTCAGTAGTAGAACTTAGTAAAAAAATGAGCACAAAAATCCTCCCTATAGTACTTAGGTGCAATCCATTGATATTACAAGAGCGTACTATATCAAAAAAGCAAAGAAAAAATAGGAAGGTTACTAATATAAATAGTATTAAATTTAGGGAGGAAGATTTATTTGTACCACAAAATGCTATAGAGGTAGAAAATTCAAATATGAGTATAAAAGAAGTAGCAGAAGAAATAGTAAGTCAGATGTACAAACTTGGCCAAATTAATAGTGTTTACGCAATAGGCAACGATTTCATATACTGAGGCTCATTTAAATATAGAGCCTCAACTCCATTTAATTTTTGTTTATTTTTTAGTCTATAACGGACTAATAGCCCTGCATGGCTAGCATCCAACTTTGGTAAACTGCAATCCATATATGTAATGCAGTGCGTTTCAGGCTGGAGTTCACTTACTACAGCAGGATTTGATAGCGGTAACAAATTGAAATCAAATAACTGCGTATAAAACTTTTGATCATCTTCGATTATAGCTTTAATATTTTTTTTGCTATTTGTACAAAGTAGCGATATTGCATATGCTTGAGCTTCCAGGGCACTAACCCCATATAACGGCTTATTTGTAGCAAGATTTATACCTTGTGCAGTTGATATACCAACTCTGATTCCAGTAAAACTTCCTGGTCCAACTATCACTGCTAAATGGTCTATTTTATCGTAGCTGTAATTATGCTTATCAAACAAAGTATTCAGTATTTGAAAAAATGATTCTGCATGACTATTGTTTGCAGAATTGCGTTCTACAAAACAATTACCATCGTAATCAATTACTGCTATTGAACTACCAGCACCTACAGTATTAATTGCTAGAATGGACATCACTTAAGCTTATCATAGAGCTTTGTAAACATCATAGTGAACGCACCGTTACCCATAACATTTGCTGAAGTTATTATTGGGTCAAACACTATATACAATGCTGTAATTAATGAAAGCATCTCTGGGGAGAATTTAAGATACTTCTCAAGAACGGGCAACATTACCATAATCCCTCCCGCTGGAACTGCAACAATAGCAAATTTAAATAACAGAAAGTAGAGAAGGAAAGTCACATAGTCTGTTGCAGACAATGCACCACCAAAAGTCATTATCATTGATAGTATTATAATAAAAAAGCAATCACCTACTAAATGAAAGCTAGCGGTTATTGGCACAACAGACGATGCTATATCATGCTGCTTTACATTTTTTTTGCTTCCTTCAAGAGTAAGCGGCATAGCTGCATTACTAGACATTGTGCTCATTGCAGTAATAAATGCTGGTATCATATTACCTATACTAGCTATCCAGCTTGTGATCTTGAACGAATTTGCTGCTCCATATAAGAGAAAAACATAAAGGTAGGTTGCAGATGATATAATAATAAAAATTATTGAGTAATCCTTAAATATTATGGGTAAAACCTGATCATGTTCCATTTTTAAAGCAAGACCAAGTACAAACATTGGAATAATTGGCGTCAAAAATGTCTTCAAAATAAAGAGAGTTAAATCTAACATTTTGTTCGAGAGCTCTTTGCTTTTTTTTGGTAATATTGTGGACACTAATATGCTTAACACAAATCCACAAGCAAGGGCATAAAAATTAGAAAGCAATGCAGGTATCCTAAATGACCATAAAGGAACAATTGTTTCTTCATATGTTATATCTTGTATTGAATAAGTGTTTTGTGTGATGAAATGCCCAACAGAATAAGCTATTAAACTTGAAGCTAGATTCGACAAGAAAATCGTTATAATAAGTAACAATATAAACTTTATAGCCGACTGCTTAAGATTGTTAACACTACTAAAGATTAATGCAAAAACAATAAAAGGCATTATAAATAGTAAGATCTCTTTTATACTAAGGCTTATTGAATACAAGAAGGTTTTCACTTCCATTGGAACTAGATGACCAAAGAATACAACCGAAGTGATAACAGCAAGTAAGGTTAGTAATTGTAACATATTCTAATATAGCGATACCCTATGGAAATACATATGATAAATTAGCTGCTAAGTAAAGTAAAACTGCCTAGAATATTTGCATTACCTTCTAGTACTTGAATGAGATTTCAAGTTACAACGTTTCCACAAAGTATATAATTAACATCCACACCTTTGGTCAAGTTCCATTCACGCTTTATTACATTATATTCCATACCAGCCATGTTTTGCAGTATTACGTTGTTTTCCCTTAGATGATTTGCAATTTCTGATGGCTTGAGAAATTTATTCCAATTATGTGTGCCTTTTGGCAGCCAGTTTAATATGTACTCTGCGCCGACTATTGCAAGACAGAAGGATTTAATAGTTCTATTTATCGTCGATATAAAAATTAGCCCTTCTGGCTTCAACAGCTCTATTGCTTTTTTCATGAAAAACTCTAAATTATCGACATGTTCAACCACTTCCATCAACAAAACCACGTCATACTTCTTGTCATTGCTTAGCTCTTCAATGCTAGTGTGTGTGTATTCTATATTTAACCCTACTTTCTTCGCATGCGATTGTGCCACTTTTATGTTTTCCTCACATACATCTATTCCTGCAACGCTAATACCAATACGCGCCATTGACTCTGACAAAATGCCACCACCACAACCAACATCGAGCAATGATAGTTCTTTTAAATCGCATTTTTTTAATTCTTTTATTTTCTCAACGATGTATGATACTCTCACAGGATTCATCATGTGCAATGGCTTGAATTTGCCATTCTCATTCCACCATTCACCTGCTATTTTAGCGAATTTTGATATTTCATCTTCGTTATAAGTTTTTGTGGTTTTTTTCTTGCTAATATTGCTAAGTTTATCAAGGCGTTCTTTATGTCTACTTTCTTTTGAAAATTCTGTTTCGAGGAATTGTTTGACTATGTCTTTTGCTAATCCACTCGCAGTAAACCCTGCACCAAGACAAAGTATATTCGCGTTGCCATGCTCGCGAGCTAATTTTGCGATCTCAACACTATTACATAAAGCAGCGTAGATTCCTTCAAAACGATTTGCCACAGTACTCATGCCCAAACCTGTACCGCAAATTAATATTCCATAATTTGCTTTTTTGTTTGTTATATCTTCTACAACTTCAGCAGCATAGTCAGGGTAGTCTACACTCTTTTGTTCAGCAGTGCAGCCACGGTCTATCACTGTATAATCTAAAGTTTCCAAGTAAGCCTTTATTTCTGATTTTAGTTCATAACCTGCGTGGTCTGAAGCAACTGATATCACATCTGACATATAAGAAATTGCAACTTAAGGGTATTTATATGGGTAATTTATTTTGAGCTTTTTGTCAAGCTCTCCTGATCTTTCTGAATAAATTTCGAGTCAGATATGCATAAATTCTATATAATTTTTATCCTACCACTACTCATTCGGTAAAATGGATCATATAGATATTATAAAGTCAAAATTATTGTTGTCCGACATAGTAGGAAAAAAAGTTAGGTTAATAAAAAGAGGAGATAGTTTTGTTGGACTCTGCCCATTTCATAACGAAAAAACTCCATCTTTTTCGGTCAGCAATGTTAAGGGCTTATATTACTGTTTCGGTTGCTCAGCTCATGGTGATGCGTTTGAATTTATTTCACAAACTGAGGGCTTAAGTTTTAAGGAAGCGTTGGAAAAATTGTCATCTGTTGCAGGTGTTGAGTTACCCAAAAACCTCAGCTTTGCTAAAGAAAATGACAAACTGTTTTCAGCACTGAATTTAGCTGCAAGTTGGTTCGCGCAGAAAAATCGAGGTGTTATGGCTTATTTAAGGCAGCGCAAGATCTCACTCAAAATCATAGATAAATTTAGAATAGGTTATGCACCAAGTTCTGGCTTGAAGGAATATTTGAACTCCTCTGGTATTAAAGACGAGATTTTGATCGATGTTGGGTTAATAAATAAGAATTCTCGTGATTATTTCTATGATCGGCTGATATTTCCTATACACAACATCACGGGCAAAGTTATTGGTTTTGGCGGACGTGCGCTGAACTCTGAGCAACAGCCGAAGTATCTAAACAGCCCAGAGAGTCAGCTCTTTAAGAAAAGAGAAAATTTATATGGATTAAACTTTGCTTTGAGTGAAATACGCAAAAAACAGCATCTATTTGTTGTTGAAGGATATATGGATGTAATAGCACTACATCAAGCGGGAATTAGCAATACAGTTGCTCCGCTTGGTACCGCAATTTCTGCAGAGCAGATAAAAAATCTATGGAAATTTGCTAAAGAAATTTCCATCTGTATGGATGGCGATAGTGCCGGACGTCATGCTGCTATTCGAATTGCAGAACTTGTTCTACCGATACTGGAGCCTGGATACACATTGAAGTTCGTAACTTTGCCAAACAATAAGGACCCATACGATATATGCAATGAGCTAGAATATAAGACAGAAGACGTACTCTCTGCTTTTAACCACTCAACAGAACTGCACTCTGAATATTTATGGCATCACATAATTGGTAGCAATTTGCAAAATTATGAAAAATTTGCTCCGGAAAAATATTCAATTCTTGAGCACAAGTTCATGAAATATGTCAATGCTATCGGTAACAGCAGTATTAGAAGGTATTATAGAGATTATTTTTACAATAAGGTCAGTGAATTAAGAAGAAACTTTAAAAAGCTGATTTTTAATAGCAAAGCAACAAAAGGTGAGTATCTTTACAATAAATCTCCAGAGCTAATTGAAGCAGAGCAAAATCAGGCCATAATTTTGCGTATAGCCGTAGAATTTCCTGAAATCTTGAACCGTCCTATATTTTTTGAGCAATTTTCTCATTTCGAATTTACTAATGAGATGAAAAAATTACAACAGTGCGTAATTAATATGGTAACTAATGAGAGCAACTTTAATAAAGAAATTCTGCTACAGGAGTCTAGTGTTATAAAGTTTATATTTGAAAAAACTAGCGTACTAAATAGTCAATTAAGTGAGAAGAGATCGGCAGAAACTGTCTGGAATAACATAGTATTACGGAAAGAATTAAATGTATTACAAGAAGAAAAAATTAAAGCAAGGCTGGGCGGTAATTTTGACTTAGAGGAAAGGCTAATAGAACAAATAAAGCAAATAGAGGATAGTATACAAGAAATGCAAATGGAATTTATTCAAAAGTAGATGGCTTAAGATGTTCAAAATTATTAGAAAAACACTGTATTAGTATTTGCTTAAAATAGCTTATTCTAGTATATTTCTGGTTTGTTCAACTACGATAAGTGTTTTCATTTCTTCCTCTTATTATCTTTCTAGCCTTATACCTTGGAAGTGGTATTTATTTTTCTTTTATCGGACTTGGTAATCCTCTTCATCAAATTTCACCGTTAGTTTGCTTATTACCAGCATTATTTTTTGCTGTTCTATTCAATAAAAACAAAATTCAACATAGTATTGATACTCTTATAAAAGGTATGGGTAATAAAACTACTCTTACCGTATGTTTGATTTTTCTATTTGCTGGAGCATTTTCTACTGTTACTGAATCGCTTGGTAGTATAAATGTTATTACTAACTTAACTATTCGATTTCTTCCAGCAAGATTATTACTTCCTGGAATGTTTTTACTTTCTACTTTTATTTCAAGTGCAATCGGCACATCAATCGGAGTTATTGCACTTATAACACCAATAGCTGTTAATTTAGCACAAAATGGAGCTTTTGATTGTGCAGTGGGTGTTGGAGCTGTGATAGGTGGGTCTATGTTTGGCAGCAACCTTTCAATGATATCTGACACTACTATTGCTGCTACTTCTTCACAAGGAGCTTCAGTAAAGGATAAAATAAAACTCACTTTCAAGACAGGATCTGTTACAGGTCTTATAATACTTATTTATCTAGTAATAATTTCAAATAGTACAGAAGTTGTTTCTATCTCAAGTCTGAATTATTTATCCATAGTCAAAATTATCCCTTATATATCTTTAATAATTATGGGTTTATTTGAAATAAACACTCTAGTAACATTAGCTATTAATATGGTTATTGCTGGGATATTAGGAATAGCTTTTTTTGATTATTCTCTTATTGAATATTCTCGTGACATATATAGGGGTTTTTATAAGATGAATGAAGTAATGATATTTATTCTCTTCAGTAGTGGATTAAGCCACTTAATGTACGAATACAGTCAGAAAAAGATAGATATATTCACCGATAAGGTGAATATGACAAAAACTCAAGCTGAATTTATGATTGCGGGAATATCATCTCTGTTTACTATTTTAGTTTCCAGCAATGTTGTTGCTATTTTATTAACTAGTAATATTGCGAAAAGACTTGCACAAAGATATAACATTGCACCACACCGTAGTGCGTATTTATTAGAAATATTTACTTCTATCACAAAAAGTATCTTACCTTATGGTTCTCACGTATTACTAGCAAGCAGCATTGCCTCTCTGTCACCTATCATCGTACTAACAAAAGTATATTATTGTTTTGTTTTTGCAGCAGTTGCAATAAGTGAAATAGTGATTAATGGCAGACGTCATGCGGTTGTAGCTCCTCAATTACCATAAACAACTCTTTAAATTTTCACTCAATTTGTTGATAAATTAACAAATATTATAATCTTTGCTAAAATACTTATATAGTACCAATTCTTTTAAAGACATAGTATTACTAATGTTATAAAAAATGTATCAAAATAGTGGAGAAAAAAATGCCTGATTATTATGAAATATTAGGAGTAAAAAGAGATGCTACTCATGGTGAGATAAAAAAAGCATATCGCAAATTAGCATTGAAGCTTCATCCAGATAAATTGCTTGAGGAAGTGAAAGAGCTAGATAGGCTAGAAGGAAAGAAGAAGGACGGAAGGCTACTATCACAGTCGGAAGAAGATCAACGGGCTCAACTTGAAGAGAAATTGACAAAGTTCAAGGAAATATCAGTAGCACGCAAAGTGTTATCTGACCCAACAAAAAAAAGCCAGTACGATAGAGGAAAGTATGAGTATGGGGATTGTAGTGATGAACTGGAGTTGTTGCGGGAAGAGATGAGTAAACTTAAACAAGAAGAGAAAAGAGAAAAATTTTTTAATGAAATATATATTATGTATTGTTCGAAAAGTCAAAAATTAATCGAAGAGAAAATAGAAAGGCTAAAGAAGAGTTTAAAAGAAATAGGCAAGATGGGCAAAGCTAAAGAGACTGAAGAACCAACTGAATCCGAATATGTAAGAACTATTCTGGGATTGTTGTTACATATCCAGTCAAATAAGTATGAAGAGTGTGATGATATAATAAAGAAAGTTACAATTGATGCTGGTGACATTACATTTCTAGTGCAAATTGCTATTATGTACGATCGTGTGGCATTTTTCAAGCTCTTTGAAGGAAGGATAGAAATATCACGAAATGAAATCTTAAGCTATGCTTATGAATACCAATCTGAAGAGTTTTTGGATTATTTTTTTAATAAGTACTTAGATAAATTAGATATCAACTATAAAGATAAAGAAGGAAATACAGCTTTACATCATACATTAAAATGGTTGGATTTGGGTAAATCGAAATACCAAGGTTTTGTCAAGTCACTTCTTAGTAAAGGTGCAAGGCTTGATGTTAAAAATAGCAAAGATGAAACTCCATTTGATCTCTTGGTCAATTATGCTACATACTTCTCTCGTAAGGAAAAAGTAGTAGAAAAATTAAATAATCTTTCGGTGGTGCTTAGTGGTTGTAAAACCGATGAGCTAAAGAAGCTAGAAGGTACTTCTGCGTTGAATGAACTAGTAGATACTATTGTTAGATATAAGCATAAAAAAGCTCTAGATCTTCTAGTTGAAAATAACATAAAGATTTCAAGTACTATTTTAGAAGGTATTGTTAAACACAATTGGAAAAAAGAGATTTTTGATTGCTTTTTACATAGAAAGAAATATAATTTTCAGGATGAAAATGGGAATACACCTCTACATCATGCTTTAAGAAACTTACAGCCCTATACGTCAATGCTTCGCAAAGTTGAATCACTTGTGAGTGCAGGTGCGAGATTTGATGTTAACAATGACCAAGGTGAAACTCCGTTTGATCTCTTGGTTGAATATGTTGAGAAGGGGTTTTATGGTCAAGCGTCAAGGTTAAGTTATGCTTGGAAGTTGTTTAACAAATGTGAAAATAAAGATGTACTAAGAGAGCTAAAATATAAAGATGGTACTCCTGCATTAGATAAACTAAATGAGCTTCGTATTAAGTGTCGTAATACTTCTATCATAGTTGCTTCTACGTTAGCAGTAGTAGGAGTTGCTTTAGAAGTAGCTATTGCAGTCTACTCAGGAATGTTAGCGTTAGGGATAGGAATTGGAGTTTGTTGTCTTGTTGTTGCTGCAATCACATACCATTGTAATAGTCCTGCAAATTTATTGAAAGATAGCAATGCTGAAGTTGCAATTAATCAAATGGCATTAGTAAAATTATAACTTAAGATCAGAAGAAATGGCAGATCAAGTTTAATAATGTTAATTCAGTAATATATTTAGTAAAATCTAAAACTAAGAAAATTCTATACTTGCAACTCTGTGAGATGCTGGTGGTATCTATCTTACTTTCTTGATAGGAATACAGATTACAAGAGATAGGCGATGGAATTTCAAAGAGTTTGCAAATAATAGTTATTATTTGTAGAATATAGAAAAGTTAATAGAGATTTTAATAGTATGCCATCCGTTACTTTTATTTTACCTGATGGAAGTAAGAAAAGCTATGAAGCTGCAGAAGGAGAAACTCTGCTTAATTTAGCCCACAGAAGTGATCCAGATCTGCTTGAAGGTGCATGTGAAGGCTCTCTTGCTTGTTCTACATGCCATGTGATTGTTGATTCAAAATTTTATGATGTTGTAGAAACACATAACCCTATATCTGATGAGGAAAATGATATGCTGGACCTAGCTTTCGGTTTAACAGAGACATCGAGGCTTGGATGCCAAATAAAAATCACAAAAGATATTGACGGTTTGTGCGTAACCGTGCCCAGAGGTACAAGAAATATATCATTAGATAAATAAGAGGATAATGCGTAAAATTTTTATCTATATTCTTATCTCCTTACCTTTGTTTATTCCTCTAGCTTATAGTGGTTTTTGGTATTTTTCTGCATTTAAGGTAAAAAGTCTTTTAACTGATTACATTAATGACGAAAAAGTTGATATTTCACATGATTTTAAGGGGTTTCCTTTTAACCTAGTTTTTCGTGTAACGAATCCAAAATTTTCTAATGAGCAATTAACTGTTTCATCTGAAGCTTTAATGATAAAAAACAGATTATTTGATAAGTCAGTATATATCTATATACCAAGCAATAAAGTAAACATTGCTGTCCGTAGTGATGAGAAAAAGAATATAAAGTGTCACACACACGTGAGTAGCCACTTTGTTGTTAAACTAAATGATTTACTATCTTCATTAAAATTCAACAGAAATAGCACTGTAATAGACTATATAGATACATTTCGTTACGAAGATTATGGATTAAAATGTGATGTTTTAGAAAATCAGCAAAGTGTTATAACTGAAGTGAATGATAAAAGTAATTACATTCAATTTCACTTTGATAAAGAACTGAATGAAAATACTAAACTAGAATTTGATTTTTATACTTACCGTTATAAACATACTGCAAGTCCTGAAAATTACCTTAGTGTCGACGCTAAATTAGATTATGAATTTGTAAACCATGTTTCAGCTTCTAAGATTAATTTCAACATAGAAAAATTTTTGATTGAGAGTAATAACTTTTCTATTGCTGCGAATGGTGGAGTAAGTAATTACAATTTAGTTACATCTTCATTTGAAGATAAAATCAATGTAGCCATATCAAATTATAAAGAATTAATTTCGTTTATGACTAATGATTCAAAGACTGCAGATAAATTGGAAAAATCAATATCTTCCTTATCAGAAAAAATCACTGATAACGACATTCAATTTTCAATAAAGTACGACAATAATGTAGGTTCAGGCTTTATTGGAAAATTATCCACTACTGATTTTATCACTCAATTCACCAAGAATGAGAATAGTAATTAGCTTACTTTTTACATTGATATTCCATTTAAGCATAAATGCTTTTACTTTGGATGATAAACTAAGAGACGAAAGCATGGAAGAGCGAGCAAGTAGCTTATTTGCAGTAATAAAGTGTCCAGTATGCTCTGGTGAATTATTATCCGAATCTGAGTCTCAAGTTGCATATGGTATGCGTAAGACAATTCGCAAGAAGATCAGTGATGGATATACTAACGAGCAAATAGTTTCAGAGTTAAAAAATTCTTATGGAGATTCAATTATCATTGTACCACCTGTAAAATCTAGTACCTACATTTTATGGTTTACTCCTTTTATAATTCTTCTTATTGGATGTTTTCTAGTACGAAAATCAGTTCAGAAAATAGATAAAGTAGTAAAAAGATAACTATAGAGTAAAAGTGAGTTTACAACAAATGCAAGTAGCTACTATACGAACATTTGAGTTTAGATCAAAGATTGTAAGGTTAAATCTTCCATCCAAATAACCACGCACTCTACCTGCTTATCTGGGTAGACTTTTTGCACTAAGGTTTTATAGATCAACATTTGCTTTTTTATTTCATTTGATGAGGAAATAGAAACGTTATGGTGTGATTTATAGTCAATTATGATTGCTTTGTCTTCTGTTATGCACAGTCTGTCTAGCCGCACTAATACTGGTTTTCCGTCAATTGTTCCACTAAGTGGAATTTCTGATTTGCCCTCCAAGTCGAACAGGTAATCATATTTTTCATTAAAGGTTAATATTTTGCTGTAAATTTCATCCTTATCTTCACTAGTGTTTATGCTATCAAGATATTTCCTAACCCAATTTTTTCTCCTGTCTTTCTCTATCTTGGGCATATATTGCAATATACTGTGAATTATTAAGCCTCTTGCATAGCTGTCTGTCGTCCCAATGCTCCTTTTTGTCATTCCAGCATTCTCATCTGTCATCCCAGTGCTTGACACTGGCTTTTTTTCTCCAGGTTCCAGCGTTACGTGCTGCAATGACATTGATAGGTTTGATGGAGGTGAAATCACTGGAACATCAAAATAATCACGTTTTTTATAAATAGAAGGGTAGTTTGCATTCATGCATAGCACTTCAACTTTTTCTTTAAATATCGGCTGTAAGTATAGTTTTTTCCTCTCATATAATGCTCCATATTGAATAACTAGATCATACCAAGAGCCCTTTTGCACTGGCTCTTTGCCTAAAATGTATAACTCATCTTCAGCACGCGTAAGTGCCACGTACAGCAAACGCAAATATTCGTTATAATCCTCTAGTTTTTTCTCTCTTTTTACTTGATTACAATAAGCATTACTATTTTTGCCACACCAAAATGGTGCTTCCGTTGCATCAAACAAAATATTTTCGCTGTTTCTTGGTACCGTATTTGTGTCAACTAAAAACACTATTGGAGCTTGTAGACCTTTTGATTTATGAATTGTCATTATTCGTACAGCATTGAGTTTTGATTGCATATCGTTTTTAATCTCAGGATTATTTTCTTTGATCCACTGAACAAATGCTTGAAGAGATGGGTGCTCAAATTGCAATACGAGGTTCATAAATTCGTCTAGAATCTCGAAGCACTCAAGACCTAGCCTTGCAGCAAATTTCTTCCTGCCTGTGCGCAATATATGAGTGAATAGTGTAAGGGGGGATTTTGTCTGAGATAAATTAATTAGATAGTTTAATTCATTAGAGATAATCTCCTGATAATCTTGAAGTTTTTCCCACAACGACTGTTCTTTACGATCGTATGCAATATTGAATAAATCATCCTCAGTGAAGTTAAATAGCGGTGATTTTAAAACATTTGCAAGAGCAAGATCATTTGCCTGGAGGAGCAAAAATTCAGCTAAAGCTATTAAGTCCTGCACAGCTATGTAATCCATAATTCTAAAATAATCTCGGCCTATAACTGGTACATTTACTTTTTTTAGTTCACTTATTATGTAATCAACTAACACATTTCGCTGCCGTACCAAAATCATAATATCCCTTGGTTCTATATGACGATCTTTGGCGACTAAAATCCGCCCTTCGTTTAACCAATTGTGAATTCTTTGGGCTATTGCCTGAGCAAGTAATCGATCCTTTACTACATAATCTTTCCTCTGTGTTAAATGAATTTGTAAGGCTTGCTGCTCTTCCTCTTCATATCCTGGCAGTAACGGCCAAATTTCAATGTATCCTTGATCGTTTTCTCTATATGGAATATGTTTTATCTTGTTATCATTGAAAGATATTTCTTCACGAAAATTGTTAAATATTCTGTCTACAAGCATCAAAACTTCTGGAGTTGAGCGAAATGACTTTTCAAGTTGACATGATACCCAATCTCTGCCACCGGTTTTCGTGTGAAAATATTGCTGCATGTAATTAAATAGATGGGGATTTGCTCCTTGAAATCTGTAAATGGATTGTTTTACATCCCCAACAACGAATAAAGTTCTCTTTTCGTCACCACCGGTAAAAAATTCATTGCAGAGATTTGTTATAATTTTCCATTGACTGATACTATTGTCTTGCGCCTCATCAACAAGAATGTGGTCTATTTTTTGATCTAGATTAAACAATATCCAATCTTTATAGCCTGGATTGCTAAGGAGATTTGTTGCTAAATTGATGATATCATCATAATCAAGCAGTGCATTCTTTGATTTTTCACTATTATATAGATCAACATATACTTTAAATATACTAAGTAAACTACTGGTTCTTCCGAATATTTGATAAGAATTTATGTCCTTTACATGGGTAAACAATGCATTTTGAATGCTTTCTATCATTTGCTCTACGTCTTCAAATTTTTCCAAAGCACCCTTTGTTATAATGGATGATATGCTCTTTTTTTCGTACGATTCTGATTTGAGAAATACTTTAGCTAAGTTCTCTATCTTGTTGTCATCCAAGTAGCTGACACTGGGATCCATATTTCTTTTTTTTTGGGTCCCAGTGTCAAGCACTGGGATGACAACATTTGGTACGGACGATTTTCTGCTATTACACCAATCATAAAGTATCGCACTGTAACTCTGATCTCTTTTGCTGCCCTCACTTAATATTTTAGCTAATCTTTTTATCTGCTCAATCGTTTCACTCTGTAAATCGTGAATCTTATCTGGGGCACTTAGTTTATCTTTGATATACCCTAAATTATTTTCTAGAGCTGATCTCTTTATACATAAGGTATAGAGCAAATCACTCAGCTTGTTTTCATCAAATTCAGCTGCAATGATATTTATATCGTCCTGCACAGTTTCATTATGAAGCGTTTTTTCAAATATGATGGAATGCAATTCTTTACATTCGCTCAACGTACAATTTGGAGCGATACCAGCTTCTGTAGGAAAGCTGGAGATTAATTTGTAACAAAAGGCGTGTATAGTTTGAATATTAAGACCAAGATTTTCCAGTTCAGAAAAAAGCCTTCTTGCTCTTGTTAAATAATCTTTATTTTCTCTGGTTACACACTGGGCTAATTGTTCTAAATCTGCGACCAATATACCCTCTGGATATATTGCCCACTTACTAAGTGTACTGTAAATGCGATCCTCCATTTCATTTGCTGCAGCATTGGTGAATGTTAAGCAGAGAATATTTCTCTTATTCTCTAATAGAAGTCTTAATACTCTGTCTATTAAGATCTTTGTTTTACCTGTACCAGCTGATGCACTTACCCATACAGAGAAGTTAGGATTTATGGCATTTGATCTCATTAGGAGTGTATAAAGTTTGACTGAAGTGGCATTTCAAGTATAGTAAATAAGATAGTGTTAGTGAAGATATACAGATGGAAAGTTTTTGTGTAAAGGCTCCTGCAAAGATCAATCTTTTTTTACATATTATAAATAGAGAAGAAAGAGGGTATCATTTAATTGAAAGTTTGGTTGTCTTTGCTAAACTTTCTAATTTTTTAGAGATAAAAGTAGGAGAAAAAAACTTTAGATATGATAACTCTACAGTTGAATTTGTAAATTCTGAGTTTAGAATAAATTATCGATATAATACTATAACGAGAGCAGTGAGTCTACTGCTTAGGCATGCTCCTGTACGCACTAAAGTCACTGTGAAGGTTGTAAAAAATGTACCAATTGCTGCGGGATTTGGTAGTGGTTCCTCAGATGCTGGAGCTGTGATACGCATGCTGGGAGAGCTTTGGAACATTGATAGGCAATTTTTAAATGATATAGCTTTAAGCGTTGGTGCTGATGTACCTGCAAGTATAGATAGTAAGCCAGTTTTTGTCAGAGGTGTTGGTGAGGAATTATGCCCCATTAAACAATGCTCTTTACCCACAAGTCTGGTACTTGTGAAACCGAAAAAAAAGTTTTTGAATACATCAGAAGTATTTTCCAAGTATAAAGAGGATTTCTCTCAGCCAATTAAGTGGAGTGATAACACTGAGGAGAATTTGTTAGAGCTTCTTAAAGAGACAAAAAATGACCTGCAAGAAGCAGCAATAAGTCTTGTACCTGAAATTCAGAATGTAATATCAACACTAGAGTCACAAGAAGGCTCTATACTTTCTCGTATGTCAGGTAGTGGTGTAGGGTGTTTTGGAATGTTTGATAGTGAAGAAAGTGCAAAAGCTGCAGCGGCAAATATCAAAAAGGAATATCCAGAATGGTGGGTGTGCGACACGGAATTAATGGTTTGATTTATGCCCTTAATTTCCAAGAAGAAAAATCTTATAGATGGTTACAGGGAAGAAAGATTTTGGGTAAATAATCAAGAATATCATGGCTCAATTATAATTTTTCCTGAAAAGGTGATTGAATTGAAAGAAAGTGATATAAATAACAAGGAGTATTTTAAATCTTTTTTAACAGAGGAAATAGAGATTTTGATAATAGGTACTGGTAAGATACGCGATTGTTCAATGAAGTCTTATCTTATGGAGCAAAAGAATTTAAATTTTGAATTTATGACGACGGGTTCTGCATGCAGAACCCATAACGTTTTAATATCTGAAGATAGATTTGTTGTCAGTTATCTGATAGCATGTTAGAGATATTTACACAGAGTTTTTTTATAAACAGTCTAATTGCGGTAATTATGATTAGCCTAGTCACAGGAGCTCTAGGGTCATTTATGATATGGCAAAGGTTATCGTATTTGGGTGATAGTTTGTCCCATTCTTCATTGCTTGGTATTGCACTTGCTTTGATCTTTAATATCAGCCCATCGGTAAGTATAATGCTCATTGCAATTATGTTTGCTATACTACTTTCTCTTAATTTTAATAAATTATACTCTGCTGATACGATATTGAACATAGTTACCAATGTAGTTTTATCATCGAGTTTAATACTTATGTCTTTTCTTCCATCAGGTAATAATAGTATTATTAGCTCACTTTTTGGTGACATATTAATGATTGACCAAAGTAATATAATATCAATTTTTCTAACCTCCGTAATAGTTACTTTGATATTAATATTTAGATGGCGCTATTGGCTGATGATTTCGATTAATCAAGATTTGGCAACAGTTGAGAAAGTAAATGTTAATTTTGTTAGGCTAGAATTTTTGATTATACTCGCTATCTTTATTGCAATTTCTGCTCAATTAATAGGAATATTACTCATTGCTGCATTTTTGTTAATACCTGCTGCATCAGCAAGACTCATTTCAAAAACTCCAATGCAAATGATTATTGTTGCAACAGTTTTTTCTGTGATTTCTGGAGTATCAGGTTTGATATTATCTGCAAGTTTTGACTTATTAACTGGACCTGCAATTATACTTATCGCAGCTGTGTATTTAATCATTGCTTATTTTATAAGATTGGTGTTAAGTAGATTGACTTAATTTTGGTCTCGGAAGTTCATAATTCATTAACAAATGAGTGTAACTATCTGAGCGTAAAGTAGTTTTTGCTACGTTGTTTTTATGTGCTAATTGTTAATTTGTGGAGTGAAAGATATGGCCGAAGGATTTTTTTCTAGATATATAGGACAGCCTATAAAAAATTTTTATAATTATGTTACGGGAAAGAAAGAAGTGTCTGATGATATGCAGAATACAGCAAATCAAGAAAGCTCAGAATTGTTGGAAACTGATGTGCAATCAAATGATGTACCACCAAATAGTGATAATATAATATAGATGGCATGAGAATCACGCCATCTAAAGTTAAAAAATTCCTTGAGAAACCCGATACTTTAAGTGGTGTATTAATTCATGGGAGTGACAATAGTAAGGTCGATATTTTTGTACAGGAAATAATTGCCAACTTGAATGAGTATTCAGTTCAGGTGATGGATTTTGCAGTAGTGAATAAGTCGCCTGGCTTGTTATTTTCCGAGTTGGCAAACATTTCGATGTTTACTAAAAAAAGGTTAGTTAAGCTGATAAATGTCAGTGGAAGTATATCTAAAGAGTTAAGAAACATATTGGATCATAATATAGGCGATCATTATATAGTAATGATAGCAAATGATCTTCCATATAGTTCTACAACTAAAAGTTATATGGAAAGCTCAAAAATTTTCGGTGTCATTACCTGCTATAAGGACAGCGGTAGTAATCTTTGTGATATTATATCAAGTTACTTGAAACAAAATGATATAGAGTGCACAAGTGAGATAATCTACCACTTGCAGTCTTATTTTAATCATAGCAAACTGCCTATATATTCAGAGCTTGAAAAATTAGTTTTATATCTAGGAAAAAGAAAAGATCTTAAACTTGCTGATATAGATCTATGCTTTTCAACCTCCGGCAATGATTATGTTACACTTGATAATCTGTGCTCTGCAATAGTGAGTAAAGACATGGGACAATTCATCAAAATTTCCGATGTATTGATATTACAAGAGAATTTTTCACCGATAGCATTAATCCGTATTATATCAAATTATTTTCTACGGCTAGAAAGCGTTTTGCTGTTAATACAAAATGGAATGAATGAACAAGCTGCAATTGACCAGCTGAGTCCTCCATTGTTCTTCAAACAATTGCAGAGTTTTAAATCTCATTTGAAAAGTTTGCAACTTTCAGAACTTAAGAAGATCTTAGAAAATTTGATGAGCTTGGAAGTGACTTGTAAAAGAACTGACTTGGACCATAAAATGATCTTTCAGCATGAGATTAACTATTGGTGTTATTCGTTCAGCAGAGTAGTAAAATAAGGTAGACGAGAAAAAACAACTAAATGTTGTCATGAAAGTAGCTGACACTGGGATGGCTTTGTTGCATCACTCAAGTAAAAAGAGCTAGCAGTTACTGACAAAATTCACTATAAGACAAGCATTTAACCTACGAAAGAAAAATATGTCACAAAAAATGAGAGTCAGTAACTGCCATGAATATAACAAATTTCTCCAAGAGAGGGGAAATATTTTTCATTTTATTAATGAAGCAATTGAGAATTGGTACGAAAAAGGTCCAAAAATGGCTGGTGGCAACTATATTTATAGCGATAAAGTTGTGATTTTAGTGCATATAGTCGCTAATCTCTTTAGAATTGGCTTAAGACAAACGGTAGGGTTTATAGAAGGGTATTTGCAGCAAATAGGAAAAAATTTGCAGATTATCAGCTATTCACAAGCTTCAAGGAGGTTTAGAAAACTCAATATTAAGATCAGTGACTGTAGAGTTAACAAAAATGATACGGAAGGTATTGAAATTGCCATAGATAGTACAAGTATCAGATAATACCCCTGGTCACAGTAAGGAAAATAGCGAAGTATCGCAGTTATAAACAGGTAAGAAAGCTGCATGTAATGCTGGAGATAGGTAGCAAAAAAGTCATAGCTGCAAAATATAGTAGAGGAGTTTATTCTGATCATTACGGAACCTGTGATCTTATTGAAAGAGTTGAAGCTCAATATAAGCACACTGTATGGAGATAGGGCATATAACCGAAAGAAATTATATAAATTGTGCAATGAACTTGGGATAAAGACAAAAATTCCTCTGCAAAATAATGCAGTAGAGCATCCAAAGTTAGACTATATGGCAGAGAGAAATGCTGCAATTAGACTAATAAAGTCATATGATAAAGATAATATAAAGATGTGGAAAAGGCAAATAAACTACGGAAAAAGATCTTATATAGAAAGTTTTTTCTCGCGACTGAAACAAATATTCGGATTTAATTTTCGTAACAAATCTGAGGTTAATCGTGAAAAGGAACTGCTACTCAAGTGTTATTTGCTTAACAAATTTACTGATTTTGGTATGGCTAAATTTGAAATAGTTACATGAATTTGTCGTAAATCACCACTACATGAAGTGTTATGCAACAAAGCCCACTGGGATCCAGAAATATGGGATATGTATAGAAGTTATTTTAAAATACAACGTTTTGGCGAGATTATGGATTCCAGTGTTAGCTACTTGAATGACAGGAGCAGAAACTGGAATGACAAGAAATCTAATATTTTCACATTTCCTGAACAATGCTTATTGGTGTCATTCAAAATACATTCGGTGCATTTAAACCTTTTGTATAATTCTTTGGCTTTCTTCTAACCTTGCAATAATGCTCTCTCTACCGATAAAAATTAATAATTTAGCGAGTTCTGGACCTGTTTCTGTTCCTGTTAAAGCGAGGCGCAACTGCATAAATAGATCTTTTGCCTTTATATCAATTGTCTGTCGAATATTTTTAACCCACTCTGATAATGTGTTTTCATTACAATCACCTTGAGGTAATGTGCTTAGCGCTATTTTTATAAACTCTTTATTAAGAACCACAGGTTCTATACCAAATTTGCATATTTTCCACCATTTGGCCACTTCAGAAAACTTTTCTATATTACTCCTTATAAAATACCAAAACTCTGAGCCAATTTGACTTAAACGATCTTGCACCATTTCAAATGGCATTTGTTGTAGCACTTTGCTATTTAGCTTATAAATTTCACTCAAGCTGAATTGTAAAGATGCTGAACTAAATTTTTTGATATCAAATGAGTCAATTAAAGACTGCATATCAATATAAGCTTCTATCGGATCAGATGTTCCAAGCTTTGCTAAATAGCTAGTTAGCGCCATTGATTCAATCTCATCTTCTCTTATGGACTTAATATCCAGCCCGCCTTTCCGTTTCGATATTTTGCTATCATCAAAGTGTAGTAAGGGAAGGTGGGCAAAGATAGGAATTTTCGCTTTTAATGCTTGAATCATTTGAATCTGAACTGCGGTATTAGTTACATGATCTTCCCCACGTACAACATGGGTTACATTAAAGTCAATGTCATCAATAACAGAAGGTAGCATGTACGTATAAATTCCATCTTCTCTTTTTACTACAGGATCGCTGATATGAATTGTTGCAATATTTATTTCGCCTTTAACTTCATCATTCCATTTTACAGTTTTATTTCTATCCAATTTAAATCTGAAATGTGGTTTTCGTCCTTCTTGCTCATAACGAATTTTCTCTTGCTCAGTTAAAAGCAACGCACCTTTATCGTAAACAGGGGGAAGACCTTGTTTTAATTGCAATTTTCGTTTAGTGTCTAATTCTTCTCTTGTTTCATAACATGCATAAATATGACCTTCTTTCATTAACTGTAAGAACACCTCGTTATAGCGCTCAAAACGCTCTGATTGCTTAAAACTTGAATTCCAATTTATGCCAATCCATTTTAGGTCTTCTATGATATTATCTACATATTTGATATCTGAACGCTCAAGATCAGTATCATCAAAACGTAGTAAAAATTTTCCATTTTGATTACGTGTGTACATCCAACAAATGAGTGCAGTGCGTATGTTTCCTACATGTAGGTAGCCAGTTGGGCTTGGAGCGAATCTTGTTAGCATTTAAATGATTACTTTAGTTTATTTTAATTTTATATAAATGTACTGCTAAAGCAAGATTCTTCTTTGTCTTGGTGTTAGTTGCTACAAAGTACAGCGAACATGAAACCTTTTTGTTAGAGTTCCATGATCTGCCTAAAATACTCTGAAAGCACGGCTTTAGTTATTTACTCTAAATATATTATACGTATACTTGTTATTAAATTAAATTTGAAATGATAAGAAATGAGTGAATTTAAATCAATCCGCAATATTGCAATAATTGCACACGTTGACCACGGAAAAACTACTTTACTTGATAACATGTTAAAACAAAGTGGCACGTTTCGTGAGAATCAAGAAGTTCAAGAACGAGTGATGGATAGTGGTGATCAAGAACGTGAACGTGGGATTACAATACTTGCAAAATGTACGTCAATAATGTGGGGTGATGAGAAAATCAATATCATTGATACACCAGGACATGCGGATTTTGGTGGAGAAGTGGAAAGGGTGCTCTGCATGGCAGATGGTGTATTACTACTGGTTGATGCTGCAGAAGGTCCAATGCCACAGACTAAGTTTGTGTTGTCAAAAGCACTAAAGGCAAATTTAAAACCGATTGTGATAATCAATAAGGTTGATCGACCAGACAGCAGAATTGATGAAGTACTAAATGAAATATATGAGTTATTTTTTAACCTTGATGCAACCAACGAGCAACTAGATTTTCCAGTACTCTATGCTTCAGGTAGAAATGGTTGGTGTGCTAAGGAGCTATCTGATGAGAGAAAAGATTTAAGCCCATTATTTTCAACGGTGATAGATTACATAAAACCTTCCGTTTATGATCAAAATGCACCTTTTGCTATGCTAGTTACTTTACTTGAATCTGATAAATTTCTTGGCAGAATATTGACAGGAAAGATTTACCAAGGAATCGCGCAAGTTAACTCAGATCTTAAGGTAATTGATCTTGATGGTCAAGTGGTTGAGCGAGGGAGATTAACTAAGTTACTCTCATTTTCTGGCTTAAAACGCGTTCCAGTAGAGCAAGCTGTAGCTGGTGATATCATTGCCATTGCAGGACTTGAGAAAGCTTCAGTTTCAGACACTATAGCAGCACCAGAAGTTACAACTGCGATCAGCTCAACTCCAGTTGACCCGCCAACAATGGCGATTACTATAAGCGTGAATGACTCACCTTTTGCTGGGCAAGAGGGAACAAAACTTACCTCAACTGTTATAAAAGATCGTTTATATGCAGAAGCAGAAACAAACGTTGCAATTACTGTAACTTTGGCTCCAAGTGGTGAAGCATTTGAAGTAGGTGGACGTGGTGAGTTGCAGCTTGGGGTACTGATTGAAAATATGAGAAGGGAAGGTTTTGAACTTTCAGTTTCACGGCCTCGAGTGCTGTTTAAAGAAGAAGATGGCAAAAAACTTGAACCTATAGAGGAAGTAGTAATTGATGTAGATGATGAGTATAGTGGAATCATCATGGAAAAACTTAGCTTTCGAAAAGGTGAAGTAACTGACATGAGACCTTCTGGTAGTGGCAGAACTAGGTTGACATTTTTAGTGCCATCAAGGGGATTAATTGGCTATCAAGGAGAATTTTTAACTGATTCTCGCGGCACTGGTATAATCAACCGTTTATTTCACAGTTATGCTCCACATAAAGGTTCAATTTCCGGAAGGCGTAATGGGGTTTTAATTTCAACAGACAAAGGCGAAGCAGTAGCGTATGCAATTTTCAATCTGCAAGATAGGGGAATTATGTTTGTTAAGCCACAAGATAAGGTATATTGTGGTATGATTGTCGGTCAGCATAGTCGTGACAATGATTTAGAAATAAATGTACTTAAAGGTAAGCAATTAACAAACGTAAGAGCTTCAGGTAGCGATGAAGCTATAAAGCTTACTCCACCAAAAATAATGACACTGGAGGATATGATAGCATATATAGACGATGATGAATTGGTAGAAGTAACTCCAAAATCTATACGTTTGCGTAAGAAGTTCCTCGATCCAAATGAACGTAAACGTGCAGGAAGGGCGAAGAATAAAGAGTAATCAACGTTCCTGATAAAAATCTGGATGAGCTACTCGGATAACACCATCATAAAGGGAACCAGTGTCAGTTACTTGAGCAGGTATTGGGATGACAAGAGAAGGCTACAAAGGTGTCATGCAAGTGGCTCATCCAGCTTTTTTATAATCATCGAAAACATTGTATTTTAACATTACTTTTATACTTATAAGTTTCTAGGCACTGGGTTTGTTGTAGACTTACTTTTACTTTACCCCCTTATTTTACCACTCCGCTTGTATATTTTTATATGAGGCTTTTTGCGAAAATTTTTCATTTTGTGTAACATGATATATATGAAAATTGATCACGAAGTTAGTATAATTATTGAGGCCATAGAGAAATTTGGTGGTGAGGCAAGGCTTGTTGGTGGATGTGTTAGAGATTCAATTTTACAGCGTGACATTCACGACATCGATCTTGCTACTAATCTGCTGCCTAATCAAGCAGTTAAAGCGTTAAAACTCCGTAATATAAAAACTATTCCAACTGGCTTAAAACATGGAACTATTACTGCGATTTTAAATAAAAGATCCTTTGAGATTACAACGCTAAGGCATGATATAAAGTGTGACGGTAGACATGCGAAGGTAGAATTTACTAATGATTGGCAAGCTGATGCTTCAAGGCGCGACTTTACGTTTAATGCTCTTTATGCGGACAAGCATGGCCATATATACGACTACTTTGGTGGCATTCAGGACTTAAAAACACGAAAGTTAAACTTTATAGGTAACGCTGAAGATAGGATTAAGGAAGACTATCTACGTATTTTAAGAGCGTTTCGTTTTCACGCTAAAATATGCATAGGAGATTTAAGTGATGAAATATTGGATGTGTGCAAAAAGCATTCGCACATGATTCAAAACCTCTCTGGAGAGAGAATAAGAGAAGAAATATTTAAACTCTTGGAATGCAATGATCCTGCTCCAACACTTAAGAGCATGCAAAAATCTGATGTTTTACAAAAAATTATTCCAAAAGAAGTAAAATGCGAAATTTTATCTTCACCACTTCTTATCAACACTAAACCTCCTATAAAACCCTCAGCGTATGTCCATACGCCTTTCCTAGATCCCACAATCGATGCACTAACAAAATTAGCTTTGCTTATTAGGACTGCTGAAGATAGAGCGAGTCTTGGGGAAGAAGTGAGCAAGTTTTTACGTCTTTCAAATAAGCAAAAGAAAAAAATATTATTTTTATTATCAAACAATATCAAAACAGAGCTTTCAGAAAAAGAGCAAAAGAAATATATATCTTTATTTGGTAAGGAATTATATTGTGACTTAATGAAGATTTGTGGTATTGAGTCTGGAACAAATGTTGATGAGTATATTTTATTTGCCAATATATTCAATGTTCCAAAATTTCCTTTATCTGGGGATGATTTAATAATCATAGGTCACCAACCAGGAAAAAGTTTAGGTAGAAACTTAGAATTGCTACGACAACACTGGGAAGACAGCTCCTACACTTTAACAAAGGAGGAGCTGATACTTTATGCTAAGAGCCTACTCTAGTTACTCTCTGAATGTTTGATGAAGTAGTGTGACGCATGGAAGAGTTAGGTGTTAATTTGTATTCTTTTTTAGCTTTATCTGTTAATTGATACTCGTTTACTCCTCCTTGAGTCTGATTACACATTCCCTGATCTGGGGATAAAAATTTATCTCTTATACTTGATGCCAGTTGTTGAACCTTATCTGAAAAACATTTTATTTGAGCTTCCGTTAACTTCTGCACAACAAATTTTTTGACTGAATCATTATTGCTATCATTTCCCTGAGCCAAAAATTTTGTGAAAGAACTTATTATTGCTTCACTATCTTTTTCATTGAAATACAACTTGTTTACACAATTTTTAACAAAATCTCCATTTTTAATGGAATGTTTTTTACCAACTTCTGTAACAAATTTGTTAACATTAGTTTCTATGATCGCTCTTCCAGATTGAACCAAATTCTCTTCCAACAGTGCAAGTAACTTATCACTTTCAAATTTACCATCACCTTGATTTGATAGAGACTTTATAGTTTCCTCAAGCACGTTATGGCAAAAGTGTTCTCCTTTAAATTCAGGAAAACTTTTTTTCAATTTTTCATTTTGATCAGATAAAAATTTATCGAGATTCTTATTCCCACGAAGCTTAGAGAAACCATTTGAAAATTTTGACTTAATAGAACCAGAAGTAGAGAAAATACTCTTTGTATCTGCTTTAGTTTTTTTATTAATATCTTCTGGCTTTTTACTAGCGTCTTTTTGCTTGTTTTGTAACTTTTGTTGTTCTTGATTATTTGACAATTGCTGTTGCTCCAACTGCTTTGGCGTGCTTGATAAGCTTCTCTTTAATTGATCTATTTCAGCTAACAGACCTTTATTTTCTTCCTGTAGTTTTGTAATATCAATTTTCGATCGATTTTCTGCTTGCTTATGTTCCTCTTGTAACTGCTTAATCTGCTTCTCTTGCTTTGCAAGTTCTTCTTTTAACATTTCTGTCAGATTCGAATGAGTTTCCTTTAAGCTATCATCTATTCCCGCTGATTCCCACTCTTTACTTTTTTCTAATGCCTGTACTTGTTCTTGTAGACTAGTAATCTTACTTTCTAATTCTTTTTTCTCTGTTTCAGTAGCATTTAGTTTACTAATTGAATCACTTTTGTCTTTCTCTAATTGTTGTTTAAGATTCTCTACTTCAGCATCTTTTTCCTTAGCTTGTTCTTTCAATTCATTAATTTCACTTTCTAAATCTTGTTTCTTTTTTTCAATGGTATTTAGATTAGTCTTTTCTTGCTCTAATTGTTGCTGAGCACTTTCCAATTTTTTTTCTAAATTTAGTATTTTTTCCTCAGCTTGTGTGAATTCTGCTTGTTTCTCCTTAAGTTGATTTTCTAATTGCTTTATTTTAGTATCAGACTCGTTGTTTAACTTACTAAATTTACTATTAAGTTCTGTGTTTTGCGCTCTTAGGCTTTCATTATCTTTCTTCACAGTTTCATTTATATCTTTATTTTCACGAAATGAATTTATCAAATCGTCTTGCTCTTTTATTTTTTGGTCTTTTGTAAATATAGTTTGCTGTTGTGCATTATTTTTATTCTCCATTTCCTTTTTCTCTTGTTCTAATCTTTCATTTAATTGCGTTAAACTACCTATTTTCCCATCTTTTTCTTCTACCCTTACTGAGAGCATTTCTATTTTATTTGCAAATTCTTTGCTGCACTCAATTAATTCTTTCTGCAAATGTAATATCTCCTCAGACTTTTCCTTGAACTGTGCTAAAAATTCTTCTCCTCTTTTTTGTGCAATTTTTACCAATTCACTATAGTTCTTTTTAAGTCCTGCAAGTTTAGACTTTAACTCTTCATTTTCTAATTCTAAGTCTTCAATCTGCTGTGCTTGTGCTGCAAAAAATTTAGCAAATATTTCTTTTTCCTCTCCTAATGATTTTACTTGTTCTTTAAGTTTAGTAATTTCTTTCTCTTTTTTAGTTAATTCCTGATTTAAATTTGACTGATTTTCCTCCTTCTTACTACCTTCTTTCAACTTTTCTTTTAATCTCTCATTTTCATCCTTCAATTCCTTTTCTCTGTTAGAATTTAAAAGATCATCAGTCTGAACCACATTATCTGCAATATTGTAATGTAGGATACTCTTTGCCCATTGATTCCACTTTTCTGGCAACATTCGTCCAATTGTTTTTAGATATAGCCAAGCAAGCACAGTGGATAAGCTATATTTTTTTTCCTTTTGTTTAGGTTCGTAATTAACCTTATTGTTAGCATTTAGCATAAAATTACCTAATTTTTAAAGTATTGAAGTTATATATATTAATATAATTATTAAATAAATTATAATATAAATGTTAAATTGTGTGAAAATTTTTATAGATTTTAAGTAGAAATACACATGTTCGTAAGCACAGAATTTGCTTTTTCTATTGCTCTTGCTAACATTTCTTGTTCATTGTGCTGATTTTTCACGTTGATTACCTGAGCTGCCAAATTTGCAGGGAAAGTGACCAAACTAACTTCCCATAGCTCCACTTGTTTTAACACTCGAGCTCCGCTTTCATGATCAACATCATACTCTATTGGTATATAGCCAATCGAAAGCCCGTTAATAGTTCCAGTTTTGAGCATTAAATATGCTTCCTCTGCTTTTTGAATACCAAAAAGCAAATGTGCAGTTATATATAGGCCAATATCATTTTCGCAAATATCCGTAATATTACCTATAGGCTCGCTCGGATTGTGCTGCCAAAGAAGTTTTATCTGACTTTTATTTAAGTTATTCTTAAATGCTCCTGGTAATATCAGATCATTTTGCTTATCAACTATATTAAAAACGCTCGCATAGCCAGAAAATACTCCGTTTTCTTCTATGCTTTTTATTGATAATGGTGAATAGAGAAATTTCTTATTCATAAGTCCTCCTTGTAAATTATGGTATTGGGTTTGCCAGCGCTCTGAGCCAGCTTAAAATGTTGTATAGATTGTTTTCCTATATCTCAGGATGAGTATAAGGCACTACAATATAATTCTATTGTATGCAGTGCTTTGAAAATGTGGAAGTACTTTTTTAGTTATAAAATTTGTCATTTTATATACATAAGGGTAGGGTTTGTTGCACATTGGGTTGTTCAACAGCAGCGTTTTCCAGATTTGTAGAAACAGCTTCGTTTGTAGAATTTTTCCTAGAAGGAAGCCAAATCCCAAAGAAACAGCGGCTATAAAACTATTCATTAATGACTCTGTCCATCTCGTATTCTTGATAGATTTTAGAATATATCATTATTGGCTTCATTCGGGTTTAAATTTCTTCCCAACTCTTCTGATGTTTTCTCCCCAGCATCTTGGGATTTTGTTGATGAACTTTTCTGTAAGTTTTCTAATTCTTGTGCGTCCATCAACACCTCACTATTAAAGCTTAAGTACAAATTATACAGCACTATAATTGTTTAGTCAAGGTAAATACTAGTATATTAAGTAAATATTTACTATATTAATATGATTGCTTAAATTCACAACTAATTGTTTGGGGGAATAAAAAGATTGTGTTTTGTAGGTGATTTTCGTAGCGGAAGGTATTACCCCAGTTTTACAACACCCGGGGTAACGATAAAGAAGGAAGTAGGGAAAGTTATTTATAATAGTTTGAAGCTATTACAAGTTTATATGCTCTGTCCTTGAATATTTGTTTGTTCAATAGTAGTACTTTCCAAATTTGTGGAGATAGTAGCAAACATCCTTCTCGCTAAAGCCGTTGACAATGCAGCACCAATTCCAGCTCCAGTTGCAGCTATAAAACCAGGGCCTAATAATTCCATATTTGTTTCAGTGCTGCTGCTAGTTATATTGTTAATTAACATCATCGCGCCTGCTCCTAAAGCTGCTACTAACCCAATCCTTGACGGTTTACTTGTTGCATCAAGAGAATATTGTACTACTTCTCTAAGCTCTGAATTACTGTTTTTTAACGCTACTGCTATTGATGCTGGTAACATGACCATTATTGGCATGGATAATAGTCCTCCAAGTGTTGCACCAATAATTTCACTCGCTTTTGATTTTCCAAGATTAACTCCTAGATTAACTCCTAAGGCTGTTATACCTAATACTCCAATTGAGGTGATAATCCTTACATTTCTCTCTTCCATTTCTCTCACATGCGCCTCATATTGTATTGTAGCTTCTGCTACCGCTAACCCAATACTATTTGGTTGCTGTGGAATCTGATTTACTCGCCCTAACTCTTGTGAAGTTTTCCCTCCAATACTTTTGACGGCATCTTCTAAGTCTAATAACGATCTGTTATTTAACCTTACGTTATCTTGACTATCACAAAAGACAATGTAGTCTAAAATTGTCATTCTCAGATTATTCATTTCTATATCATCATTAATATGATCTTTTAATATACTTATAATCTCTAATGCTCGCTCCTTCATATCTCTTTCTTCTTCTGCACTAGCTGGTGCAAGTATGAGAAAAATTATTCTAAGCAACTCTAGTTGTAAGTTTTTTAAATCCATAATAATTATCATTAATATTGAGTTAAATAATATAGTACTATAATTACTTAATTAAGATTTATATTAATATATTAAGAAATAAGCACTAAAAAATGATATCCTTAGTCGTAAAATACAAAAAGAGCGGAGCACCCAGTGCCACAACACTGGATAACGATAAAGAAGGAAGTAGAGAAAGTTATATGTAATAGTTTAAAACTATTACAAGTTTATATGCTCTGTCCTTGAATATTTGTTTGTTCAATAGTAGTACTTTCCAAATTTTGTAAAGATTCAAATTCTTCTTGCATATCCAGTATGTCTTCTATTACTTGCTGATCTTCATCTCTTTCTTCTAATTGAAATGCTGCTGCTTCTTGAGGTGCTTCTAGCAGTTTTTTTAATATTTCTGTGCGCAGTTTCTCTGTTATTGATTTCCACTGTAGCATTACTAGCATTTCATTTTGCAGCACTGACATTTTCTGTAGTGTTTTCACTTTTTCTGACAGTCCTTTATTTTCTTTTTGCAATGCTTCTATTTTTCTTTGCTGATACTGATTATCTGAATTTGTCATTGGTAATCCATGCATAACCTACTCCAAGTTAAAATTTAGACATTATTAATTAAGTGATACAGTTTCTTTAGTCAATCAATATATTATAACATTAGGATTAACAACTAAAAGAATAGAATGAAATATCAGGCAATATTCCGTATAATTAAACTTTTAAGATGGAAAAATGACAATTCGTGTAGGAATTAATGGTCTTGGTAGAATAGGCAGAAGTGTATTGCGTGCTATTTTTGAAGTAGAAAACTATAGCGAGCAAATAGAAGTTGTGGCGGTAAATGGGTCGCTCAGTGCTGAGCAGCATGCACATTTGATTAAATATGACTCTGTTCATGGCAAATTTAACGGCGATATTGATTTTAACGAGTCTGAAAATTGGCTATCTATAAATGGCAGGAAATTTTCTTTATATAGAGAACGTAGCCCTGAAAATATTCCTTGGAATGTTGATGTAGTGCTTGAATGCACTGGTGCATTCAACAAGCGTGCGGAAGCAGCAAAGCATAATGCAGAGAGAGTAATTGTCTCTGCTCCAGTTTCAGATGCTGATGTAACTGTAGTTTACGGCGTAAATAACGATATGCTAAAAAAGGAGCATAAAGTGATCTCAGCAGGTTCTTGTACTACAAACTGTCTGGCTCCGATTGTACACGTTTTACACTCCAATTTAGGTATAAAAAGCGGTTTTATGACCACTATACATGCCTATACGAATGATCAAAATATTCTTGATGGCAACCATAGAGACTTACGTAGGGCAAGAGCTTGTGGCCTTTCTATGGTGCCAACTACAACTGGAGCAGCAAAAACAATTGGTTCTGTCATTCCTCAGTTAAAGGGTAAGCTAGATGGTACTGCTATTAGAGTTCCGGTTAGCAACGTTTCTATGGTTGATTTTAAATTTACGACTGATAAGAAGGTAACAGCTGGAGAAATAAATGAAATGTTTAAGAATTCAGCAAATCATGTGCTTTCCGTATGTAACGAGCCTTTAGTTTCAATAGACTTTGTCCATAACCCTTATAGTGCAATTGTGGATTTAGCTGGTACATATGTCACAGGTGATATCTGTAGAGTTGCAGCGTGGTACGATAATGAATGGGCTTTTTCACTGAGAATGTTAGATATAGCTTTATTGTAAAGTATGAACGAAAACTCACAAAAATATGCTTCATTTTATGAGCACTTTGCGGAACTTAGAAAAAGGGTTATTTTTTGCTTTCTATTTTTTTGTGTTACCTTCGGGTTTTGTTACTACTTTAAAGAAAATATATACCGCTTTTTACTTGCACCTTTAATAGAAGTTACAAAAGATAGCAATGATTTTTCTCTAATCTATACAGACTTAACAGAAGCGTTTTTTGTATATCTCAGGGTTGCAATAATGAGTGCACTGTTGTTTTCTTTTCCTGTGTTTGCATGGCAATTCTATATGTTTCTAGCACCTGGCTTATATAAAAGAGAAAGGGCAGTGTTATTGCCATACTTAATTGCAACACCGGTTTTGTTTGTAACGGGAGCCGCTGTAGTTTACTACTACATATTTCCCTTAGCCTGGAAATTTTTTATTGCTTTTGAACATAGCGGTAAATCTTTCGGTATACCAATAGAGTTTATGCCATCAGTTAGTGAATATTTAGACCTTGTTCTTCAATTCGCGTTCGCTTTTGGTACTGCATTTCAAATTCCAGTCATACTAACCTTAATGGTGAGAGTAGGGCTAATCACTGCACAAAGTTTGTCAAATAAACGGAGAATTGCGATAGTGGTAATTTTCATTATTGCTGCAATCTTAACTCCACCTGATGTACTAAGCCAAGTAGGGCTTGCAATTCCAATGTTGGTATTATATGAGCTGTCTATTCTGATATGTAGATATATTGAGAAGAAAGCAAAGGATTGAATCAAGAATATTATTTATAAACAAAGAATGAGCACCGGAGCACTTTTTCTTGAACATTGAAATGGGATTATGTAAACTGCCCTTATTGATTTTTTAGTAGACGCCAAGTGAATTAAAATATTACGAGGTGTGTTATGATAATAGTTGTTGGTGGTCAAAAAGGTGGTACTGGTAAAACGACCATAGCCACAAATATAGCGGTGATGCGTGCTAGGGAAGGTAGAAATGTCCTTCTCTATGATCTTGACCCATTAATGCTAGCTACCTTGTGGGCATCCCAGCGAGACAAGGACAAAAGTTTACCGAAAATTAACAGTATTCACAAGGTGTTAGGCCAAATTAACATTGGTGTAGTAATCAGAAATGAGCTACAAGCTTTACAGTCCAAATATCAAGATATTATTGTTGACGCAAGAAGAGTAGATGAAACTTTAAGGGCTGCCTTATCATTAGCTAATCTAGCTATATTTCCGATTCTTCCATCTGCAGCTGATATGTTGACGTTTAACACTCTGAGCAACTTAGTTAACGGTGCTCAAAGTTGTAACAAAAACTTTCAAGCAAGAATCCTACTTAATCAAATGAATACTAATCCAGTTGTAACCAAAAAAGGAATTGAGAAATGTGATGCTTTTTTAAGCTGTTTTGAACACTTAACAAGGTTCGATAGTTTTTTGAGTCAGCGAATTGCAATTGAAGATGCCTATGGCGAAGGTATGGCAATTGTTGAATCAGCAGACTTAAAAGCAATTAGGGAAATTGAATCTGTTTATGAGGAAGCCTTATCTACTGTTAGAAAATCAGAGCCAGCACAGTCAGTGTTAAGGTTGCCACCTAGTTTACATCAAAAATTGAGGGAAATAGCCTTTATAACAAAAGATACAGTTTCTAACATTGGATTCAGGGCTTTAACGGAATACATTAAAACTTTAGAGAAATAAGAAACCAATCAAAATGAAGAAGAGAGGTTTGTTTCCTTGATTGTCTTTCAACTATTTTTCTGAAGTTGGAGGTTCGATAGGTTGCTGTGTAAAAGATTAGGAAGTAGTTTTGTTAGTGTTGAAAATTATAGCTCTTTTCCTAATAGTCGGAACATGATGGAATAGGTAAAGTAGTGAGGAGATGTGAATGCCAGCAGCATATAGTTATGATTTAAGGAAAAAAGCATTGGATGTAGGGGAAAGTAGAGCATTTGTAGCCAAGAGGTTTAAAGTTAACATTCTATGAATGGCAAAAAGGTGCAAGAAAATAGGCGATTTTAAATCAAAATGTAGATCCAATAGAGCGTGATTGATATCTTGCTAGTAATAGTGTAACAGCTTTTATTAAGATATTTTTTGCCATATGGCAGCAATAACAAAGTTAGAAAATTGATGGCTGAATATGTTGGCATTGATAAACAGTATATTATGCTTCAAGCAATATTTACTTTAGTAGCTTCTACAACTTTTTTTAGTATATTGGTGCTATGTACCAACAGCAGTATTTGCACTTGCTACGTGTTTCTTTGTTAAAAATGATGTACATGCTGCATTTTCTGCAAAAGAACTTTCTCCTGAGTTTGCCGAAATTATTACTGAAAAAGTAGTAAATAATGTTGAGCTCAATGCAGAAGACAACTCTCAATCGAGAAGCTACTTGTATGAGACTGTGTTATATAGCGAAACTAGATTTCACTTTTACACACCTAGATAAGGGGTAAAAGCAGATACTAGAATGACGAAATCGTTATTCTGCTACGCATTATCGCCGTATAACTATAGCTATATATGAACTAAAAAAGTAATATTCACTAGATCTTAATATTTTAGATCTATATTTCAATAAAATATTACAATTAGTATGAATGATCCATTTAAAAGTGAGGATTATAAAAAAAATCTCGATTCTCTGATCAAAGCTATAAAGCTAGGGAATTCAGAGAAACAATATGGTAAAACAGTAACAGATTTATCTCATGCTTTAGAGGGTTTTACAGATAAGGCAGAAGATGTAGCTAAACTTGTTATACGTGATGACTTGAATAATTGTGTAAAGAAGGCAAATAAAAAGCCATTAATTCTTAGGATATTCAATAGAATATTAGGAAGAGATGTTTCGATTAGGAATATAAGTAATTTTATAAAAGATAAATTGCCTCCTTCAACTGCTAGAACAGCAATCGAATATACAGATGTTATTCAAAAAATTTCAGATTTAGAGCGAATAGAAAGAAGTCAAGATAAATATAGGTCATATGGAATAAATTTAGAAAATAGACAGCAAAAGAAAAATCTCTTATATGAGCGAGAAGATTCAGGTTATGGAGGTTCATTAAACGAAGATCCTGAGTATGAAGAAATATCAAATTATCAAGAGGAAAAGAGCAAATCTTTAACAAAAGATTTGCGTAATCTACAATCAATTAAAGAGGAGCCGATTTATGCAACAATTCCTAAAGAACATATAGAAGCAAAAAGAGAAAATAGGAAGAAACAACAACTTCAATCTCTTGCACCACCAAAACCACCAAGAGTACCACCAGTACCAGAGAAAATGTTTACTATCAATCAAAAAATTAGACAAGAACCGAAAAAAGATAAACCTGCAGTACCACCAAAGCCTAAAGATTTAGGCGAAAAAGTAAGCACAGAGCAAAAAATAGTAGTGGAAAAATCAGCTGAGAGTAACCCTACACTACCACTAAAATCTGAAAATCAAGATGGTAAAGAATCAGCAAAAAAAGCTGATGGACCAAAAGTACTAGTAGTTGCTATGAAAAAAGAAGTGACTCGCGAGAGTAGTAAAGTAAAGGCATTAAAAGAAAGATTTGAGCGAAATCAAGTAAAGAACGTGTTGCCTGCTGAAAACAAAACTGCTTCAGTAACACAAACGGATATCAGTGTGAAGAGAAAACAATCTCGTTCATTTCCAGTAGGGAATAAAAAATCTTCGATCAACCATCTTGCCAGCAAAAATTTACCTTCCACGAATGTAAGTGTAAAAGAAATGGTTAAAAAATTTGAAGGGAGAAAAGGTGAAAGATAGTAATATTTGGGTATTTCCCTACTCATGAAAATTAGCTCTTATCATAACATTTTCACAGCCATAAGAGGAAGTTTTTATAAGATTGGGGCTAAAGAAAACTTGCATGTAAATGTATCAAGGTATAAAATTATAAATATTAAGAATGAATAGGTTAGTTATGAATCTTGTAACAAAATCCGCTATCGATTTTACTGCTTCGGCTGTTCTTGCTAGTGGAAAAATAGTTGATGATTTCTGTTTAAGTAAACATATAAAGGATAAGTATGCTGTCCTTTTTTTCTATCCACTTGATTTTACTTTTGTCTGTCCAACTGAGTTGATATCATTTAGCAACAAAATAGAAGATTTTTCAAAACGTGATGTTGAAGTGATAGGAATAAGTATAGATTCAAAATTTTCACACTATAAATGGCGAAACACTCCAGTTAATGATGGTGGTATTGGAGAGGTTAGCTACAATTTAGTGTCTGATATCAAAAAGTCTATATCAAGAGACTATGGGGTCTTATATGATGACTCAATTGCACTAAGAGCAACTTTTGTTATTGATGATAAATTTGTTGTACGTCATCAATCGATAAATGATTTTCCTTTAGGGCGTAATATCGATGAATTCATTAGAATCATTGATGCAATAAAACATAATGAAGAGCATGGTGAAGTATGTCCAGCAGGGTGGAAAAAAGGCAAGCCTGCGATGCAGGCAAGCGATGAAGGAGTGGCTGATTATCTAAACTCACACAGTGCAGAATTATAAATTGAGTACAAAAGTTCTTATTATTGGATCTGGAGCAGCGGGTTATGCTGCTGCTATATATGCAGCACGTGCAAATTTAGAGCCAATTGTAGTAACAGGAATGCAACCTGGTGGTCAGCTTACAATTACTACGGATGTTGAAAACTATCCAGGTTTTATTTCTATACAAGGTCCAGAACTCATGGAACAAAAGAGGTTGCATGCAGAGAAGGCGGGAGCAAGAATAATAGACGATGAGATAAAAAGTGTAGAACAACTTGAGGATTCTAATGAGTATAGATTTAGATCTTGTGGTAATGCTAGTGACTACTATTCGAATGCAATTATAATCGCAGCTGGTGCGCAAGCGAAGTGGCTTGGCCTGGAGAGTGAAAAGAAATTTCAAGGTTACGGAGTTTCGGCATGCGCAACTTGTGATGGTGCATTTTTTAGAAATAAAGTTGTAGCTGTGGTTGGTGGTGGAAATACTGCTGTTGAAGAAGCAATATTTTTAACTCGATTTGCTAAGGAAGTTATACTGATACACAGGCGTGATAACTTAAGAGCAGAGAAAGTAATGCAAGACAGGCTCTTTAAAAATGATAAGATAAAGGTAATATGGAATCATACCGTAGAACAGGTTCTTGGAGAAGAAAATCCAAAAAAAGTTACTGGCATTACAATTAAATCGACGAAAACCAATACAGTTCAGGAATTAAAAGTGGATGGAGTGTTCATTGCAATTGGGCATGCGCCAAATACAGGTATTTTTAAGGGCTTTGTTGAAATGGATCAGCAAGGTTATATAATTACGAAACCTGGAACAACTCTAACCAGTAGGGCAGGGGTGTTTGCCGCTGGCGATGTTCAAGATAAGGTATATCGCCAGGCAGTAGTTGCAGCAGGTACAGGGTGCATGGCTGCACTTGATGCAGAAAAATTTTTGGAATCATAATTAGTTCTAAAATTTTTAACTAAATTACTTGCAATTTTCTTTGTTTTTTTTATAATTATGTTAATAAATTATAGGTTGAGGAGAATTTAGTATGCTTTCGGGAAGTAATGTAGATTTTAGAAGAAGGGTTGTTAGTGATGTAGGATTACGAACTCAAAATCAAACAACTTCAGGACAATCAACAACAAAATTATTTAAAGCTATTGATGATGAAAATCTAGGGGATTTTAAGCGAGCTCTGGCAGAAGGTGCGAATGTTAATGCGTTTGATGAGGGATATACACCATTAATGACTATTATCATGGGTGTTGATGATAGTCCTACAAACTTAAAAATGATGACTTTGCTTTTACAGCACCAGAATTTAAATATTAATGCTCAAGAAACTAAAGAATCCAATACAGCTCTACATCTAGCCTTTCTCATGGAAAATAGGAATTTTGTACAGATGTTACTTAGACATCCTAACATGAATACAAACATTAAAAACAAAGTTTTTCTTCTTCAGGATCAATATCTTGAGCCTCGATATAATGGTTTCAGAGCAGAGCTTATAAAAAATGCAGAGTACAAACAATGGTTTTTTTATACTCCTCAGGGATATATTGAAAAAATAGGGCGAATACAAAAAAAGGAGTTTTCACATCTTACAATAGAAATACAAAAAGCACAAACAGGAAAAGAATTATTAGATGCTCTTTCTAACAGAAATATTGACCGAGCAAAAAGACTATTAAATCAAGAACTCAACCCTAATTGTTGGAAAAGAAATTCAAATGGAGAAATAGAAACACCACTTAGCCTGATTATCAAATCATGTTTACAAGGAATAACAGAGGAAAATAAAAAAGAAGTACTGACTAAATTTTTAAAACATAAAGACCTAGATTTTAGTCAAATAAAACCAATACCAGCTATAGAGCAAAATTCAAGATTGAAGCAAATCATTGAACAAGCTATGAAAGAGCGATTAACTGATGCTATTAATAGAAAAGATTTGAATGATGTAAAAAAATTAGTAGAAGATAATTGCTTCATAAATCGTGCAATTGTCACCGCTGTGTTGAGGAATGTTAATAATCCAATTGAATCTATTAAAAATTATCTCAATGAGAAATTTCCTGCAAGTATGGAACAGCCTTCAGCAAATGCACATAATGTTGCTCCGGAAATAAACGATGAGTTTATTGCTCAAGAATTGCAGCGACTTGAAAACCTGGAAGGTGAACTTGAAAGAACAAAGGCTCAACTTGCAGAAAAAGAGCAAGAGTTGAATAGGACCGTAGATGAAAGAACAAGAGACACTGACAAAATTTCACAGTTAGAAAGGGAGTTGAGACAAGTAAGGCAGGATAATCAGGAAAGAATTCACACTCTCACTGATCAAGTAGCTCGACTTACTAGAGAAAAAAGTCAACTTGAAAACCTTAGAGATGAGCTTGAAAGAACAAAAATTCGACTTAGAGAAAAAGAGCAAGAGCTGGATAGGGTCGTAAGTGAAAGAACAAGAGACACTGACAAAATTTCACAGTTAGAAAGGGATTTAAGGCAAGAGAGATTAGAACTTCAAGCTCAAAATCAAGACTCAAAGAACAAAAACAGAAAACTTTCAGAAGCAAGCATTTATAATAGAAGGCAAAGTAACTATGCCTCTGCCTCTTTTGTGTTATCTGGAGCGTTTGCTATTGGTGCATGTTTAACAATATCGAATTTAGAAATATGTATTTCACTTGCTGTAGCTGCACTTGTTTTCATTGCAATTGGGTGCTACTGTTCATATAAAGCAAGTACAGTACTGAGTGATGTGACAAGCACTGAATTTGGTAATGTTATCAGTTTAAGATAGAGTTAAGGTTTTTACTTCTTCTCTAAACTCTGCTGAAAGTTTTATACATCCTGAAAATACCTTGATAATTCGAGTGAATGTGAACCTGAGTGGTTTCAAGACTTAAATAGTTGTTGTAAACTTGCTTTTATTATCTTTTAGTTCAAGAAATTAAAAGTTTAACGATGAGAATTATAATTACAGACCAAAGTAAAAAGTAGGCTTTTCCATTTGATTTATTTTTCACCTGTAATTTTTTGTCAGCTATTAGGTTTAATTTTTCTATAAGGCTAAATATTCCCTGAATTGCTTTTATGGGATAAGAGCTTTTAATTTTTTCCCTATACCCTATTTTACTTTCATGTTGATTGTTTATCCATGTTTCAACTACTTTCCACATATTGATTTCTGGATAGACTTTCCTACATGTTCCTTCTAATAAAATCATAGTTTTCTGCAGCAATAACAATTGTGTTTGAACTTTCATATCAAAATCACCAGTTATTTTTAGTAGCTGAGTAAGTAATCGAGCAAATGAAATCTTCTGTATAGGCTGTCCAACAATGGGCTCACCTATTGCTCTGCAAGCTGTAACAAAATTTCTATGCTGTGATGGAACATAACCGGCTCTAAAGTGCATTTTTGCAACGTGATCATAATCCCTATTTAAAAAGCCTTTGAGTATCTCTATAACGTAATAGCATGTCTCACGATCTATTCTACCCATGATTCCACAATCCAGGGCAATAATATTGTTATTACTATCGATCATTAAATTTCCAGGATGCATATCAGCATGAAAAAAACAATCCCTATATACCTGATTACAAAAAGATTCTATAAGATTGATAGCTATTTGCTTTCGGTTATTCAGCTTTTCAACTTCGTATATTGGTATAGCTTCCATCCATTCTAATGTTAAAACCTTTTTTGAAGTTCTACTCCAATCTATTTCAGGTACGTAGAAACCTCTGTCATGTTTAGTATTTTCCTTCAGTTCCGAAGAGTGGGCAGCCTCAAAGCGTAGATCTAACTCTAATCGGCAAATTTCAGCAAAAGTTTTGACTAATTCAACTGGCTTCAGCCTTTTTGATTGTTCACTAAATTTTTCTGCAATTTCTGCAAGCCAAGAAAGCATTTTTATATCCCTTGAGAATGTTTTCTCAATATTTGGCCTCAAAACCTTTACAGCAACTTCCTTACCCTCAATTGTAACTGCTCTATGCACCTGAGAAATTGATGCTGCTGCAATTGGCTTTTCAGAAAAACTTGAAAAAATGTCGCTTAATTTACAATTAAACTCACTTTCTATAGTTTTAACTGCTATTTTATACGAAAATGATGGCAATCTATCACATATCAATAGCAAGTTATTTGTTATGTCCTCATTTAAAATATCAGTGCGTGATGAAATGGATTGCCCAAATTTAATGAACACCGGACCTAATCTTTCAAGAGCACGCTTTAGTTTATGACCTTGTATTTTATTTATTGATTTTTTTGATGGTGGAAGTAAATAAGGTAACACATTGTAGCGTGTTAGCACTGTAGTTATTTGCAGAAGACGTAGAATATTTTGAATCATTTCGCTGCGTAACTGCCAAATATTTCATTTATCTCCATAATTTCATCAGGTTTACCTTGATAATAGATAGTATTATTTATGCAAATTATGTAATCTGAGGATGGTAGAGCAGAGTTAAGGTCATGAGAAGTCATGAGAATCGACACTGATCGTTCTTTTGCGATTTTATTTATAATATCGTAAAATTTAGCTCGTGCGTTAATATCCATTGCACTGACTGGTTCATCTAAAATGATCAAATCAGATTCTGAAATTAAACAGCGTGCAAGCAGCAGTAATTGTGTTTGTCCTGCAGAGATTTCTAATACTTGATTTTTTAGGATGTTACCGATACCAACCAATTCTATTGCTTCTGTAACAATGGGTTGATTTTTCTTCAATTTCTTCGAGGAGCTATTGAAAAGGAAAGACTCAACTGTTATTGGCATCAAATTACCAATACTAAAATTTTGTGGCATATAGCTAATTTTTATATTGTCAGCGAATACAATACTGCCAATAAAACCTTTATTTATACCAGCAACTGCTTTCACTAAAGAGGTTTTACCTCCGCCATTTGGACCAAGTATTGTAACTATATCTCCTCTTTGTACTGATATGTTGATATTATCAAGAACTTTTTTGTTACCGTATGAAAGAGTAAGGTTTTCTATTTTTAGAATGCAGTTATTGACACTACTTAATTTTTTGGCAAAAATTGACTTCTTCTCAACATTTATATGAGACATTTACTGTTTTTTTTTCTATTACTTTCATTTACATTATACTACAATAGTGCCTTTTCATCCAATTTAAAAATTGTAGCTACAATCAAACCTATACACTCACTTGTAGCTTCTGTTACAGATGGAATTTCAAAGCCAGAACTACTAATGTACGAAGTAGTGTCTGAACATAACTACATGCTCAGGCCTTCAGACGCAAGTAAATTAGAATCTAGCAATATTATATTTTATATCGATGATTCTTTGGAAACATTCATTAAAACTTTCGCTAAAGAAAATAAGAAGTTAATACCGCTATCAAGTGCAATCGATCTACTTCCTGCTCGAACACATTCATTTTCTAGTCACATTCAAGATGAAAAAGATTTGCATATTTGGCTGAGTCCTGAAAATGCAAAAAGTATGATACTTTCTATCAGTGCAACATTATCTAATATAGATAAAGAAAATGCCTATCGATACAATACTAACGCAGAGGAGGCTATAAGAAAGATAGACCAAGAAGTAGAAAAAATTACGAAAGAATTGGATGAGTTAAAAAATCAAAAATACATAGTTACTCACGATGCTTATCAATATTTCGAAAAATATTTTGATTTAAGTTACCCAAGCGCCATTCTTTCTATAGAAGAAGATTCTTACATAGGTATGAAGAGTTTAATGAAATTAAAAAAGGTAATGAAAGAGGAAAACGTTAAATGTATTGTTTCTCATTCACGAGAGGATAGCATAAAGCCTAATGTCTTTTCTAGTGACGTAAAAATGGTGATTCTTGATCCTATTGGATCAGATGTAGAGCCTGGAAAGGATGCATATCTAGATATAATCAGCAGCATTGCACAAAATTTCAAGTCTTGTTTCACTGAGTAATGAGTTCTTTTATCTATTCAGATAGCATTGCAAACTTAGTGCTTTCTATTCCAATCACAACTATACCGACATTATCTACCAGAAGTATATCATCCCAGTCTGGGATTCAGTTAAGTTGGTAAGCATAAAAATATTATGTTAAAGCACAACGTTCTTGATGAGATTAGGGCAAGCCAATGTCAGCTACTTGAATGACACCATTTGCTATGCCCTCAAAAATGAATGCTCGTACAGCTGTGTGCCAGCTACTTGCATCTGCTATTTTTACTCATAATTATCTTGCCTGAACGAACTTAAATTCAAGTAGTTAATCATAGAAACAAAAAAAAGAAGATAACCAATATCTTCTTTTACTCTAATTAAAAAGACATTGAATTGTAATTGTCTATTTCATCTGATATAAGCGATAATTTTATGCTCTCAAAACGGAGATTACTTGCAATATCTGTTAACTGTTCACTAAGTGTTACTTTTTCTGGTGAATGGTGTTCAGGAGCTTTAATATTTCTATTACAGTCAGCCTTACACCAAGATCTATTAATTTTTGTCAATAAATCATTACCCTCGTATTTATTTTCACACTGTCTGTGGCACAAATTAAGTAAATCAACACCATGCAATGTCAATGAAGCAGAATCTTGTGTAAATTTTACCATAATATAATCCTTAATCTTATTATATCTATATTAACATATAAATGTGAATATTATACTAATATAGTTACTTTTTATGGCAAGTGGTTTTTGGTTATTTTCTAAACTTTCTTTATAAAAACCATAGGCGCCTATTGGTTTTTAGCTAAAGTAAAGATCAAGTATCTGGAATTCTGGACATAAAATCCTCCTGTGTAAAAAAGATTAGAAAAAAAGTGCGGCGCACATACGACAGAGATTAAGTATGTGTGTGCACCTACGTACGCTGAAGAAGATACGCCACATTTTTTAATGAATTTAATGAAAAAAGTCTGCAGATAAAGATAAATTTTGAGCTCTTAAAATATCTTTTACTATGATTATAGTCAGATTTAAAATATGCGCAAGCAATTTTTTTCTGTAAAAGTTTAACAAAAGAATTCAAAAGTTTGTGAACAACCTCTAAGTGTATGGTCCCAGAGTGTGATGGTATATAGACTATCTGGATCATTTAAAGTGTCAGATCAAGTCCCATTTAAGCAATAAAAAGACCAGATCAGGACAAAAACGCTACCATTTTCAGCCCTTATTCAGGTGGCTCAATTTCCCGTAACTTATATAAGTTACCGTAATCTTTCAAAACCTCAAACAGACTTTCTCTAATGCAAAACAGTATAACTAGTGAGCAATAAGCTACACTCCTTTTAGCTGTAAGCTTTGCATGATAATATACTTACTTTAATTTTTCTTCTTTAAATAATACGTGTCTTCTGACCACTGGGTCATACTTCCTAAACTCGAGCTTCTTGGGAAGGTTCTTAGGATTACGTTTTTTTACACAAAAATAGCCTGTTAGTTTCTCTTCTCCAGTTTTTGTTGTTTTAGTTGCAGTGCTAACTAGCTTGACAAGCAAAGAAGCATTTTTTTTCGCCATAATTGTTAGTGACATAATAAACTCTATGCAAGTTTATTACGCAAAACACTGAAAGTCAACCCAATAATGCAGATCGCAAAATTCTTGACAATCAATAATATATTAAGTAGTATAAGAACATTTCAGAATGAAAAGTAGACGGTAAATAAGTGGTGAGTGATGGCAAAAGGTTATTGTTGATAGAAAGTACTACCTGTTCTAACGAGGTAAGGGTTGCCCTACTAGTTAATGGTAGGGTTGTAGAGTTTGAACAAGAATTCAAGGAAAAAAAACAATTAAGAGGTAATATATACGTTGCTTATGTAAAGCGTATAGAGCCTGCTTTGCAGGCCGTGTTCATTGAGTATGGAAAAAATAAGCAAGGTTTTTTGTCTTTTTCTGAGATATCTCTAAATTACTTTAATATTCCAGAAAAAGAGAAGGAAATTTTCCCTGATGAAGACTATTCGAGCGGTGTGGACTGTTCAAATGATAATTGCACAGAAGAAGGCCTAGATTCTACAGCTAGTAATGAATCCAGCAGTGGTTTTGTGAGGGGGGTACCTTTACATAGAAAATATAAGTTACAAGATGTGATTTCAGTAAATCAAAAGTTATTAGTTCAATTAACTAAGGAAGAACGAGGAAATAAAGGAGCTTCATTTACAACATACGTAACTTTGGTCGGTAGATACTGTGTTTTCATGCCCAATTCCATAAGTAGGGGTGGAGTATCTCGCAGAATTGAAGATACCAACGTTAGAAAACAGTTAAAGGATATATTAAATTCAATAAATTTACCAAAAGGCTCAGGTTTAATAGTAAGAACTGTTGGTGCAGGAAAAAGTAAGAAAGAAATTGAGCAAGATTACAATAATTTGACCTTATTATGGCAAAATATTCAGCAAAACTTCTCTTCTTTAAATGTTCCATCATTAATTTACAACGAAGCAGATGTAGTTATGAGATCTGTACGTGACTTTTGTAGTAATGATACAGAAATTATAGTATCTGATAGAGAAGTTTGTGAAGCGGTAAGAAAATACACTAAAAATGTGTTACAAGGAAAATTGCGTCCTAGATTATATAGAGGTTCTGTTCCAATCTTTACTTACTATCGAGTCGAAGATCAAATTTCTGAATTATATAGCAATAGAGTAGAATTGCCATCTGGTGGGTCTTTGGTGATAACCTTAACTGAGGCATTTGTTTCAATAGACGTAAATTCAGGGAAAATGACAGGAGAAGATAACATAGAAGAAACAGCTTATAGAACTAATATGGAGGCATTATCTGAAATATCAAGGCAAGCGAATCTCAGGGGCTTATCAGGGTTAATAGTTGTTGATTTTATTGACATGTTGAAACTTGAGTATTGCAAAAATGTTGAATTTGCTATCAAGCAGGCGTTTAAAGATGATAAAGCTAAAGTTCAATTTAGCTTTATCAATGACTTTGGTTTAATGGTCTTTTCAAGACAAAGAATTAAACCAAATATACAGGAAATTAATACTACAGAGTGCTTACACTGTAAAGGTATTGGAAGAGTGAAATCAAACGAAGTGGTTGTTGCATCGATACTAAGGGATTTGCAACATATTGCTAATAAAAATCAAAATAAGTCCTTTGATTTAATAGCACGCAGTGCAGTTATAGCGCACATTTTTAATAATAAGCGTGATATGGTTTCTACAATCGAAAAAGAGTTCAATATTACATTAAATGTTAGTATTGATAATAGTTTAGATGCAGATACATTTATTTTAAAGCAAGGAGACCATATTAATTTTAATGATTATAAGCCATTGCAGAATTCTGGATGTCAAATTGTGAATAGCAGGGATAAAGAAGCTGGTAAACTACCGGGCAACTTTTGGTTAACTAAATGGCTTTCGCGCCTTTTGGGCTCTAACAACTAAACGGGACTTGTAATTAACGAGTTTTATACTTATATATTTTACATCAGATAATATTTAAAAGGGAGTATTCATTATGGGAAGAGCAATAGGTATAGATCTTGGAACAACAAATTCTTGTGTTGCAATAATGCAAGGCAAGGATGCAAAAGTAATCGAGAATAAAGAAGGAGCAAGAACTACTCCATCTATAGTTGCATTTACTTCATCTGGAGAAAGGTTGATTGGCGCTCCAGCAAAAAGGCAAGCAACTACCAATGCAAATAATACTTTTTTTGCAACTAAGAGATTGATAGGTCGCCAATATAGCGATCCTGAAATGAAGAATCTAGGTGTACCGTATAAGGTATTTGCAGCAAAAAATGGTGATGCATGGGTTAAAACAACTGATGGTAAAGAATACTCTCCTAGTCAAATTGGTGCATTTATACTACAAAACCTGAAAGAAGCAGCTGAGGCTTATCTTGGGGAAGAAGTAAAGGATGCTGTGATAACAGTGCCGGCGTACTTCAATGATTCTCAACGTCAAGCAACAAAAGATGCAGGAAAAATTGCTGGATTAAATGTCCTCAGAATAATTAACGAACCAACTGCTGCAGCACTTGCTTATGGTCTTGATAAAAAGCACGGACACACAATAGTAGTGTATGATCTTGGTGGTGGTACATTTGATGTTTCAGTTCTTGAAATAGGTGACGGAGTTTTTGAAGTAAAGGCTACAAATGGTGATACTCACCTTGGAGGGGAAGACTTCGATAATGCAGTAGTAAATTATTTACTGGGTGAATTCAAGAAAAGTAATGGCATTGATTTGAAAAACGATCCAATGGCTATGCAAAGAATCAAAGAAGCTGCAGAAAAAGCAAAGGTAGAATTGTCAAGTGCAATGGAAACAGAAGTAAATCTACCGTTTGTTACAGCTGATGCAAGTGGCCCAAAACACTTAAATATGAAGCTAACAAGAGCAAAGCTTGAAAGTTTAGTGAATGATTTAATTGAAAGGACTATAATTCCTTGCAAAAAAGCTCTTGAAGATGCTGGTTTGTCTGCTAGTCAAATTGGTGAAGTAGTTCTTGTTGGTGGCATGACTCGTATGCCAAAAGTCATAGAGAAAGTTAAAGAATTCTTTGGCAAAGATCCACACAGAGGGGTTAACCCTGATGAAGTTGTAGCAATTGGAGCTGCAATACAGGCGGGAATCATTCAAGGTGATGTAAGAGATGTATTACTACTTGACGTAACTCCACTTTCTCTTGGTATTGAAACTCTAGGGGGAGTGTTCACTCCACTTATTGAACGTAATACTACTATTCCCACAAAAAAATCTCAGGTGTTTTCAACTGCAGAAGATAACCAAACAGCCGTTACAATTAAGGTACATCAAGGTGAAAGAAAATTGGCGATTGATAATAAACTGCTTGGTCAGTTTAGTTTAGAAGGAATACCACCTGCTCCTCGTGGGGTTCCTCAAATTGAGGTGACATTTGATATAGATGCAAATGGAATAGCGCATGTTTCTGCAAAGGATAAAGCTACTGGAAAAGAGCAAAAAATACGTATTCAGTCTTCAGGTGGTTTATCGGAGGATGAAATAAATCGGATGGTGAGAGAAGCTGAGGAAAAAGCACAAGAAGATGAAAAGCGTAAGAAATTTATTGAAGTGAAGAATCAAGCGGATAGTTTAGTTCATTCTACAGAAAAATCTTTGACAGAATATGGTGATAAAATTTCTCCAGAAGATAAATCTGCTATTGAGAATGCAGTTAATGAATTAAAGGAAGTTAGTAAGTCTGATAATATTGATGATGCTGATTCAATACAACAGAAGGTTACTAATCTTTCTCAACTTTCTATGAAGCTTGGAGAAGCTATGTATAAGGAATCTCAACAACAACAAGGTGGAGAAAGCTCATCCACAACAAATAATGAGGAAGAAAAAGTAGTAGATTCTGATTATCAAGACATGGATAATAAAGAAGAGAATAAGTAATTCGATTGTCATCCCAGTGCCCAGATACTGTGGGATGACAAGAGGAGCGTATTGTTGCTTAAAGGAACTATTGTGGATATTATTAAGACAATAGAAGAAAAATTACGCGATTCAATAGGTGTAATTGATATTAATATTATCGATGAATCAGCAAAGCATGTAGATCATTATTTTGTTTCTTCTTCGACACTACCTTCACATATCAAATTAGTATTAATATCTAACGACTTTTCTGGAATGAGCTCTTTAAAGAGGCATAAATTGATCTATGAATTATTAAAGAGTGAAATAGAGCGATTACATGCGATTTCTCTTCACTTGTATACGCAAAGCGAATACAATCTAAAAAATAAATAGTAGAAACGTGAGAGAAGAGTCTTTATTAGTTAAAGCAGGAAGAAAATTTAATGATTATAAAGGGTCGATGAACCCACCAGTTTATCATTCTTCTACTATATTATTTCCTACTTACAAGGACTACTTAAATGCAGCAAATGGAGAAAGTATATACGATGTAATCAATGATGGTGTTGCAAGGGATTACAGTTACAGTAATGTTGGTACGCCTACTGTTCATTATTTTTCAAATGCACTGGCTGAAATTGAGGGTAGGGGACAAGCACTCATCTACCCTTCTGGATTATTTGCACTTACTTTTGCTATTTTGACTTTCACTAAAGCAGGTTCACATGTCCTGATACAAGATAATAGTTATTATAGGCTAAAGAGATTTGCCGAAAATGAGCTACCAAAAAGAGGAGTAGAAGTAACTTTTTATAATCCGACACAGGATATAACTGATTTAGTTCAGAGTAATACTTCACTCATCATGATTGAGACTCCTGGTTCTATAACGTTTGAGATTTCAAATATAGAGCATATAGTAAAAGTTGCTAAAGCACGTGGAATCGTAACCGTTTGTGACAATTCATGGGCCACTCCTTTGTTGTTTAAGCCGCTTGATTATGGAATTGATGTTGCACTATACGCGGTGACAAAGTATCTAGCCGGTCACTCAGATTTAGTGATGGGAGCTATGGTTGCTGAAGGTAAAATTTTTAAATTGCTTTATGAGAGCTATAAAAATTATGGAGTCACCATTCAATCGCATGACTGTTACCTTGCACACAGGGGACTTAGAACACTGCAAACACGCATGAGGAAGCATCAAAGTACAGCAATGCAAGTAGCAAAGTGGCTGGAAAAACATCCAAAAATCAAAAAAGTCTTATACCCCGCACTTTTTTCCTATTCTCAGCATGATTTATGGAAAAGTTATTTCAAAGGGGCAAGTAGCGTATTTAGTATAGTACTCGATAGAGAATATTCATGTGAGGAACTAAGCTGCATGGTTGATCACATGAAAATTTTTGGCATCGGTGCTTCTTGGGGAGGATGTGACAGTTTGATATTACCAATAGAACATAGATCTATGTCAAGATCTGTAATGAATTCAGATTATGGTGGAAGTTTTGTGCGAATATTTTGCGGACTAGAAGATCCTGAAGATTTGATTTTTGACTTGAATACTGCATTAATAAGACTGCCATGTTCAAGTGTTAAAGATGATTGTGAGACTGAAAGAGCTACTGCATAACATTGTAAATGCTGACTTTGATATTGAAATCAAAGGCGTCACATGTAATCCTAAGAGAGTTAAAGAAGGTTACCTTTTTGTTTGTGTGTCAGAAAGGAGTAAAGAACACGTAACATGTCTTCCTAATGGATGTGTACACAACTGTGTAGACGTTGTAATACAAGGGGCCAAGAAAGATGTCATCCCAGTGCTCAGACACTGGGATCCAGAAAATTTAATTGTAAACAAGCATACTAGACAATTGTATAATGAAAACTGGATTCCAGTGTCCGCTACTCGAATGACAAGTACTCCAAGTTTTGCAGTGCTTTACCACTCGGACCCTCAAGGAATATACAGTGAAATAGTCAGCAGGTTTTATCAATTCAAACAACCTAAATATGTTGCTGCTGTAACTGGTACGAATGGTAAAACTTCAGTGGTGGAATTTTGTCGCCAGATTTGGCAAGATAATGTAGCGTCTATAGGAACACTGGGAACATGTGTCAATAATAATAGAAAAGATAATAGCCTTACAACGCCAAGTGCAGATGATCTTTATTCCACATTGCGTGACATAAATAATAAGAACGTAGAACACTTAGCATTAGAAGCTTCAAGCCATGGAATCGATCAATACAGAATCCATGGACTCAGGCTCAATGCTGCAGCTTTTACTAATTTCTCTCAAGATCATTTGGACTATCACAAAAGTATCGATGAGTATTTTGAGGCCAAGAAAAGGTTGTTTGATGAGGTATTGCCAAAAGAAAAAACAGCGATTTTAAATGCAGATATAGGCGAATATGGAGAGTTGCTCAACATAGCTGAAAAGCGTGGCAACAAAGTTATAACCTATGGAAAAAAAAACTCTGACATTACTTTATTAAAGCAGATACCCACTGCCAATGGTCAATACCTGACAATTCAAATCGGTGATGAAATTTATAACGCATTTTTTCCGATTTTTGGGCAATTTCAAGCATATAATTTGTTGTGTGCAATCGGTATAGTTATTTCATCTGGTATGGACTATCAAAGAATGTGTATAGATAAACTCGCTTCTCCATCTGGAAGAATGGAAAAAGTGAACACTTTTGCATTTGTCGATTACGCTCATACTCCAAGTGCACTCAAACAAGCTCTGTTGTCTTTAAAATGGCACTTCAATAAAAAGATAGTTCTAGTGTTCGGTTGTGGCGGGAATCGTGATCAAACAAAACGTGCAGAGATGGGTAAAATAGCACAAATGCTTGCAGGTAAAGTTATAGTCACAGATGACAATCCGCGTGATGAAGATCCGGGGAAAATTCGTCACGATATTTTGTTACATTGCCCTGATGCACTGGAGATAGGAGATAGAAAAAAAGCTATAGAGAAAGGTATAAATATAGCACATGATGAAAATATGATTCTGCTAGTTGCAGGAAAAGGACATGAAAGATTCCAAATAATAGAAGGCCAAGCCCTTGAATTTAGTGATGTTGAAGTTATTAGAGAGGGCCAAAAATTTGCTACTGCTGTTTTGCTCTCTCCTTCATCCAATGCCTGAATGGCTTTTTTCCTTAAGTCATAACTGTACGCTGCTGGCATTTTTACCTTCTTGTTACACTAAATCACTATCTTATCTTGTTCCTACTATTATGAGAAGAGCTATACAAGGATATGAAAGTGGAGATTGTGGTTACAAGATTAGTGAGAGAATATAGAAAAATTTAGGATGAAATATTGCGTGATATAGTTCATTTAGTGATAAAGGCTCTTACAGGTATAGTAGCGCTTCATAAGTAAGAATATTTTTACAAAGAATTTAATAATCACAATTTAGGCAATGATGAAAGTTCTTTAAGAAAAAAGTTTAATACTATCAAGAAAAGTTTGCATAGGCATAGCAATATAATACATAATAATCAAAATATTCCAAATTCTGTCAATTTATTTGCACAGTCAATCACTTGAGAATTCGGAAATTGATTTTTAAACCAAGTGTACTGGCGTTTTGCATAATGCCTTGTGTTTGTTTGAGCAATCTGTATTGCTTCGTCTAAAGTAATCTCCCCTTTTAAGTATCTTATAATTTCTGGTACTCCATGTGCTTTCATAGCTGGCAAATGTGGAGATGGGTTCATGCTAAGTAGGTTTTTTACTTCATCAATTGCTCCATTTTCAACCATTTCAATAAAACGAGAATTTATTTTTCGGTATATATCCTCACGTTTAGGTAGAATTGTATATACCTTAAAATTATTGAACAAAGGAGGCTGTCTATTTTCTTGCCATACAAAGATTGTCTTGCCAGTTTCAGTGATAACTTCAAGTGCTCTTGAGAGGCGATGTGAGTCATTAATAAATATTTTACCTTGAATCCTTGGATCTTTGCTTAGCACTAATTTGTAGAATTCCTCTTTACTTAAATTTTTTCTAAGTTCATTTACGTTTTCTCTCACTTCCTGGCTTATTTGTGGAATCGATGATAATCCCTTGATTAAGCTGCTAATGTAAAGCCCACTTCCTCCAGTGATGATCGGTATTCGTGAATTTTTCAGCGCGTTGTTAACTTCCCTATTTAAATCCTCTATCCATAAACCTACGGAATAATTTTCTCTTGCTGAAACATAACCGTATAGCCTATAAAATTCTTTCTGCTTTGGTGGTTGAGCAGTAATTACGGGAATCTCTTTGTATACCTGCTTTGAGTCACAGTTTATTATGCTAATGTTTTTATGCTTTTTTATCAAGTTATCGCATAATTCTGATTTACCTGAGGCTGTAATTCCTGTAATAATTACTATATTATCTTTCATTTATATTAATTTAACTAACCTATGATAGGGTGTAGTAAAAATTTGGATTCTACAATCTAAAATTTGGAGACTTTTATGGCAGAAAATGATAACGATAACTCGTTTACTAAGCGTTTTACAAATAGGACTTCTAATGAGACAAGAGGAGGTTTTTCCAGTAAGTATTCATCTCAAAATACAAAAGAACATGCACTAGGAGCAAAAGGAAAAATTTCTGAATTGGCAAACAAAAAAGCTGAAGCCAAGGAAGCTTTTTCTGAAAGTGGCGGCATAAAGAGTAAAAGCAGAACTATCAATGAAAGATCCTTTGCTGATGCAACAAGAAGAAGTAGATCAGATCTCATATATCTAGTTCGTGGTAAAGATCGAGGAAGATCAGCTTGGCACTATGTATTAGTTGATAAAGATAAAAGAGAAATGTTTCTGGCAAAAAGTAGAACTGGCTCTATAGATGTTGCAGATTATGGAGAGATTTTATATTCAGGATGGGGAGATGATCCACCACAGACGATAGTCGATAAAATCAATGAGGAGTTCGGATTGTAGTAAATCTGTTGTAAAAACGAGCAGTTGCTAATAAAATTTACTGTAAGTATACAACAGTAGCCATTTCGGTATCTTAATTGCTACCATATAGCGAGATAACTGTAAACCCAGAGCTATTGTAGACATAAGTTTTAGCTATATGGTATTTGAAGTAATAAATGCAATAAAAAATAATTTGTTAGCATGCTTTCCAACAGAGACAGTATATGCTCTTGCTTGTAATGCGCTAGGTAAAGAATCTATAGAAAAAATATACCGGATAAAGAAGCGTTCTCAAAACAAGCCACTCTCTATATTTGTTAGTGATGTTGATAGTTTGACAAATATAGCAAAGGTAAAAGAAGAATATATCAATTTAATAAACTACTTTTCTCCTGGACCAATGACCTATATTTTACCACTTCAAGATAACAGTATATTACCAAATGAGTTCTTTAAAGATAGTATAGGCATAAGAATTCCTGATCATCCTATTGCGATTTCAATATTAAATGAACTGAAAACTCCAGTAGTTGCAACTAGTATTAACATTTCAGGAGAAAAAAGTATATGCAAAGCAAGAGATATACCTCAGTCTATTAAGCAACACTTATCTGCAGTAATTGAAGATGATGAATTAGTTTCTGGTATAGAATCTACTATTATTGACTTAACTGGAGACAAGATTAAGGTTTTAAGAAAAGGTAAAATTTCATTACAAACAATAAATAACGAATTTTCAAACTAAGATCTATAGGAGAAAGAATGAAAAAGGTGATAGGCCACAACCAAGCAAAAAAAAAGATAATGAACAACTTGTCTGTTCAATCTTGGCTGATCTGTGGTAAAAAAGGCATAGGAAAAGCAACACTTGCACAATCCTTTTCTAATTGGTTTCTTATCAAAAATTACGATGAAGTAGCATTAGACTTACACATTGTTGAAGGTGATACAATAGGAGTGGAAAAGGTGAGAGAAATGAAAAATTTTCTGTACCTAAGCCCCATTCAATCAGAATATAAGATAGCTATAATAGATAGCTTGGAGGCAATGACTAGCAATGCTAAAAATGCAATATTAAAGATATTAGAGGAGCCGCCACAAAATTCTAAAATACTTATAATTAGCCATAAACCATATAATATACAAACCACCATCCGGTGTAGGTGCTTTCAGCTGAATTTACTTCCGTTAACTTACGATGAAACAAAGCAGGTTGTTTCATCTCAGTGTAAATTCGACGATAAAATATTTAGTGAGATCATTACTTTGTTTCCTGGAACTCCGGGAGTAATAATAAATGCAATAAACAGTGGTGCTTATGAGTCACATAAGCATTTTTATACATTTTTCCGTAATCTAAATAATTCTGATATAGTTAATAAAATAATTAATAGTGAAATTGAGCTAGAACTAGCATCACATATCATTCAAACCTCCATTTTAGAAAGTATAAAGAAAGAAGTAAATAATGTTGAAATTTTGCTAAGTCAATGGAAAGAAATAGATGAACTTTTCGTTGCTGCAAAGCAATTTCGCTTAGATAAAAAGCATGTTTTAGCTAATGTAGTTAACATCATGACACAAAAATATAATACTTTTAACATAAATTCATGATAAAATCCTGATAATTTAATACTTAAAGTATATAGTTTGACTGATAATAAATTAACTTTATGGCAATCAATAGAAGTTTTAACAAAAACCATATTGAACATGCAGAAAGAATTGAGTTTACTCAAGAATACAGCTTTAGACCAAGACGTCACTTTAGAAAAAGGGAAGGAGCTGTCAAGTGGTATCTATGAAGCAAATTTTAAGCTCAATAAGGCAATCAATATAGCTACTTTGCCAAAAATTGGCCATCGCATGCTCAGTGGCGAGTTAGTCATACTTAATCATATTACGAAAGAAGAAGTAAAGATTCCTAGAGATTTTCATTATCTTAAAGTTATTAAACTCAATCATGATGACTATAAACTAACGTTTTGTAATTTTTTAGGTAATGAGTTTTTTGAATATAAAAAGTATGATCCACAATATTCTGATCTTTCAGATGAATATAAATTCGTGGATTTTGGTAGTGTAAAAAAGACTAATAATCTAAAATTTAAGGAGTATGTTGGTCATGCACCTAAATTTTTTGCTGTAGAAGGTCTTATTGAGCCTGGATCTGAAAACCATGTAATTGATCTATTTGAGCTAGTCAGAGACGGTAAAGGCAGAAAAGTGGGAACCCTTGCTGATGAATTTGGTTATTTTGATGATCAAAATAAATTACACTACTATAATTATCACAAAAGTGCAGAAAGTAATACTTATGATCCTGAAAGCTTCAGTGTAAAAATGATAAATTTAGATGTGAAGAAAATTGATAAATTTCATCTTATTGCAGAACAAGGTGATATAATCATTCATACTATTTTGGAAAATTTAGACATATTTTAAAGTTTTTTTAGAGTTATTATAATTAGGTTATGGAAGTTGAATCAGTAAAAAACAAAAGTTATTTCAGGAAAGCAGTAGAATGGTATTGCCACAGATACCTGTTCTGCGTTGTAGAAAGATCTTGGATGGCGTTAATAACGTTACTTCTCTTAGTATGTTTATTTTTATCATTACTAAACATATACCTATTACTTCCTGTTAAAAAAGATTTAAATTTTGTGAAGTACACGAACCACACAGAAGATGAGTTTTCTACAATACATAAACTTAGTTTTAGTAAAAAAGAAGATGAATACACTTCCATAGCAAGGTACTTGGTAAGTCAATACGTCGAAGCATACGAGTCCTCTCAGATCGTTGAATCAAAGTATCAAGAAAATTTTATAAAAAACAATTCTATATATAAAATCTATCAAGACTTTCAGGAAAAAGTAAACAATGAAGCTGTTTCATCCACAAAAAAAATTACCAACATAAACGTAACAACACTATCTATTGACCGATCGATCAAGGACTTAGTTAAATTTGCTGGAAATGCCACTGTACTTTTTGCAGCTGAGCAAAATAAGAAAATGAAAGACTATGCTGTGGAGGTTAGCTTTACTTTATCAAACATGAAAGCAACTCTAACTGGTATAATACCATTTAAATTTATTGTTAACGGCTATAAATACAGCTGATTACATTTAAAAAATTACTTGGTAGCTAAAAAAATAACTAAAGTGCATACAGCAGTAACAACTGGAGGTAAAATTAGAAGCATTGGTGTCTTTTTAATAAAATAATTTCTAGAAGGTTTTAAGAAAAAGGCATTGTAAATTATCGGTAAGAAGTATAGAGCGTTGAGTATAGTACTGACAATTAACACCAGAGCTACAAATACAGAAAGTGTTACATTACTAGAGTTAAAAACAGCTTGAAAAATGAAAAATTTGCTCCAAAAAGTCGGAGCAGGTGGTACCCCTATCATGGACAATGCACCTATAGTAAATGCTATCATACTAATTGGCATACTACGTCCTATACCGTGAATTCTATCTATGTATTTCTCACCTGTTTTCGTTATTATTGCTCCAGCAGTGAAAAATAAAGTGATTTTTGCAAATGCGTGGCAAACTAATTGAAAAATTGCAATCCTCATGCTAAATTCACTAAAAATTGAAGCGAACAATATAATATATGACAACTGAGAGATAGTAGAATAAGCAAGCAATTTCTTTAATTCCTTTTGCTTTAATGCAATTAACGATGCAGTAATAATAGTAAATCCAGCAGCGTACGGAAGCCATCCTCCAGCAAACCAACTTTGCTGTGCAAAACGTTGCATATTATCGATGCCAAAAGTGTATAATATAACTTTGATGATGATGAACACTCCTGATTTCACAACAGCAACAGCATGTAGTAGTGCGCTTACAGGAGTTGGTGCAACCATTGCTTTTGGCAACCAAAAATGCATTGGCATTAATGCAGCTTTTCCTATTCCATAAATCAGCATAGCAAAACACACTGCAATAAAAGTTATGAACGAAGTATCAAACTTGAATATTCCACCTCTTACAAAGTCTAAAGTATGGAATTCATTATATAAGAGACCTATTGCAGGAAAAAATAACACTAAAGAAGAGAAAAATAGTAAACCAAAGTAATAGCGTCCTGCAATTACTGATTCATTTGTTGAGTTGTGAGTAATCAGAGGGTATGTACTAATAGTTAGAAGCTCGTAAAAGACAAATGTAGTGAGCAAATCTCCAGAAAAAGCAATAAACATTGCACAGCTAATCGCTATTGAAAAAAAGCATAGAAAACTCGAGTAGTTACTATCAGCATAGTTATTTCGCATATAACATATTGCATATATACTGGTTAGTACCCACAAAAATGATATTAATAAACTGAATATTGCTCCACTAGACTCTAACTTTAAACTAATATGCAAATTATTACCAAAGTCCATGAGAATAAATTGAGAATGATCACCATACACCAAATATAAAGTGCATAGAGATGTATACGCAAATAGAAGCATAGAAGAAACAACAGTAATGCTATTGTTCACTCTGGGCCATTTACTAGTAAAAGAAATAGCTAATGCACTTAAAAGTGGGATCAACGCAGTAATTAACAAATAATTCTCAGTAATAAAAAGTGGCAAGGAAAGAGATATTAAAACAAAATCCATTAAGTAATTCATCTTTCTGTTTAGGTAAAGCTAAAATTATATTCAAGTTATAGAGAATTTGCTATTTTTTAGTTGTATATCGGAAGTGTTAAATAAACCATACGCATCAAGTTAAGAAAAAGTGGCGTAAGGAAGAAAGGAAATAAGAAAAAACTATTTTATATATTAAGTAATAAGGTTAGTAATTTATAGATCTTTCTAAAAAATCATCTTATCCTAGATAAGAATTTCCTAAAAAAATAAATGTAACAAATAAAATGCCAATCTTAAATATTGCTATGTTTCACGATAGCTTCTTAATTTGGCACGTATGGTTTGTTAAACACTTCCAGAATTACTCAAAACCGCTACAGACTATATCTTTCTGTATAATCTTTAAATGCACCTCTATTGGAGTCAAAATGTAGCTTCACACTGCCAATTGGCCCGTTTCTTTGTTTTGCAATGATCAGCTCTGCAATATTTCTAATTTTCTCCATTTTCTCTTGCCACTCTCGATGTTTATTACTTCCTTCATTTGGTTGCTTTCTTAATTCATAATATTCTTCTCTATAGAGGAACATTACTATATCTGCATCCTGCTCTATGCTTCCTGAATCACGTAAATCAGAAAGTTGTGGTTTTTTATCATCCCTTTGCTCAACAGAACGAGAGAGCTGTGATAGTGCAACAATGGGAATATTTAGTTCCTTTGCAATTGCTTTTAAACCCTGCGTCACTTCTGAGATTTCTTGCACTCTATTTTCACTACTCCTTTTTGTTGTTCCTCGAATTAATTGCAGATAATCTATAAATACCACCTCTACATTGTATAGTTGATATAGCAGTCGTATTCTGGTACGAAGGGCACTAATTGATAGAGCAGGAGTATCGTCTATTATGAAAGGTAATTCTGATAGATCTGTACTAGCATTAATGAATTCATGTAATTCAAAATCACTAATTCTCCCAGTCAGTGCCTTATAATAACCAATGCCTGAATCTATAGTAATCAATCTTGCGGTTAATTGCTCTGCTGACATTTCAAGTGAGAAAAAAGCTACGTAGTGTTGTTTATCTGTTCTTTTTTGCAAAATCTTACAAGCGTTAAGTGCGATGTTCAGTGCCAATGCTGTCTTTCCCATTGAGGGCCTTGCAGCTATAATTAACAGATCAGATTTCTGCAAACCACCAAGAAGCTGGTTTAGATCTTGAAGTCCGGTTGTAATACCTAGAGCCTCTGGGTTATTCTTCAGCTTGCTAATCTTCTCAACCACATCTTTAATTGAACTTGCAAGCTTTATGTATGTTTTCTCACCTTGCTTTTTTACTGCTAAATTGAACAATTTTGTCATTGCTTGCTCAATTTGTACCTGTGCAGGATTTTCGATGTCATAGTTATAACTATCGTCAATTGTCTCTTGTCCGAGCTTGATTAAGCATCTTCTTAAATAAGTATCACGGATTATTCTGGTCAAGCTATAGATATCAAGAGCAATACTTGCCTTCGCTGCAAGCTTTGCTAGGTACTCAACTCCACCACATTCGGCAAATGCTTTATCATTTTCAAAAAACATCTTAAGGCTTAGTTCATTGGCAACTATGCCGTGTTTTCTGGTTTTAGATATCTGGGTAAAAATGCTTTGATGTAGTGGATCGTAGAAATTGTCTGCTGCAATTATATCTTCAACTGCATCACAAATTCTATTATCACGAATCATTGCACCAATGAGCATTTGCTCTGCTTCTAAATTATGTGGCAATTTACATATTTCTTCTCTTGAATTAATAAGGTTAACTAATTCATTCATTTTAAGTTTTTAGAGTAATGATTGATTATTGTAGAATATTCAATCTCGACTTAAAAGAGAAAAAATTTGACTAATCCTGTGTTGCTTATAGCATTAAAATAGGCCCCTGTGGTGGAATGGTAGACACGGCAGACTCAAAATCTGTTGCTTGCAAGAGCATGCTGGTTCAAGTCCGGCCAGGGGCACTCAAACATTGGAAAGTGCTTTATGTTACACAAGTTTTTTAATCGTTCATTTGCCATTCTTTCTTCTATAAATGCTATTCAAAGGATAAAGAAAGATGAAAATGGAATATGTTACGTAACGGGACTTAGACGCTATTTGTCAGTGCTGCTTGATTTAATCATCATCGTTTTATTTTTACAGTTTTGCGGTCAGGCCTTAAATCAACTCTTTATGAGCTCGGAGAGCAGTAAAATATTAGGCCAAATTGCTGCAAAATATCAAATGCAGGTGCCACTATCTGCAGAGGAAACAGCAATGCAGAGTAAACTAATAAAGTTACTAGTTCTAAATCAGATAGTTCAATTTATTATGCTTTTTAGTTATGTAGCATATATGTGGATAAGATTTGGCGCTACACCTGGAAAATTCTTACTTGGACTTAGAGTTGTGAATGCACAAACTTTTGAAAAATTGACTCTGAAACAAGCAACAAAGAGGTTTTTTTCCTTCATATTGTCAACTGCACCATTATTCTTGGGTTTTATATGGGCAAGTTTTGATAAACGTTGTCAAGCTTGGCACGATAAGATTGCAAACACAGTGGTTGTTACGAATAAAAGCCTTAAGCGTGATAGAGTAAATTAAGAAAATTTTATTAAATAAACGAATAATTTGACTAATTAACTAACTAATGATATACTAAATTAATTAAGCTTGTAGTGGTAAGGAATATGCGAAGTATCGTTTATGATCAAAATACGGATTCTCTTAGCGATAGCATGGTAAATATTGATTATGGTGAAATAAAAGCAGGACTAATAGGAGCACTCGAGAGTAGAAAAAATCAGCATCAAGGAGATCTTGAAAAATTAAACTCAGCTCTAAATCAAAGAGAGTATAGTGATCTAATTGAAATATGGAACAAGTTAGATTCAGATGCTGAGTTAAATGATGCTTCTACCCTTGCTGGCTTGATAGCAGGAAAAATTGCAGGATTTGATAGAGAACAATTGTTAGAAATGCTTGATTTTAGTAAGATTTCCTATGGTGATAGAGATAGGAAGCTAAAGAAAGATGGATACAAAACTAAAAGGCAGCTTGCAGAGGAAGGCTATCGAATTATACAATTTTTTGAAGATGAACGTACTGAAAATCAGTATTGCCCAGACGAAGATTATAAGCTAGAACAACGCAACTACGGTTATGATTTGATATGTAGCAATTCATGGAATCGAGATGCTGGTTATGTTTTTATTAAAGATAGGGAAGTAACTATAGCTTATCATGGCACTCGTGATGGGAGTGATTTTAAGACAGATCTTTATGCATATTTAACTAAGTTGCCATTTTCACCTGAAGGTGATAGTGTTCATTCTGGTTTCTACTCCTTATTCAAACGCTCTTGGCCCAGTGTACATAAGATATTAAAAGGATATGCTAATGATCAAGGGGTAAAAATCAAAGACTTGAAAATCAATGTTACAGGTCATAGCATGGGAGGTGCTCTTGCTAGTATAGCTGCTTTATGTCTTAATAAAACAGAAAATGCTGAAAATGTTCATGTTGCAACTTTTGGCTCCCCAAGAGTTTTCTACAAAGATGCTGCTAAAGTTTATAATGATGGGTGTCTTAGAAATAAAACTATTAGGGTAGCTTGTAGATCAGATAACATACCTTGTTTACCTCCTGGCGGTGGTCATGAGTATTATAAACATGTAGGTCAAGCATTAAAACTAGGAGTGAATGAAACTACATTTATTCCGGATGTAACGCTGCACTATCATAGATTGAACACCTACCGCAGTCTCATTAAGGATATCAAACAAGAAAACTTTAAATCAGACAATGTTTCATCTTGGTGGCGTTATCTTGCTTATCCTTTTGGTAAACTGTCATCTAATATTCCTGTAAAAATTTCTGAAGATAGCGACAAAGAATTCTTCAAAAAAGTCGAAGAAGAAAATGAAGACATAAAGCTTTCTGAAATATCAAAAGAATGTTCTCCAAGTTTAGAAAAGGAACTTAAACAAAAAGAGCAAGAAGTAGCTCAGCTTACTAACGACAAAACTCAATTAGAGAAAAGGTTAAAGAGTATACAACAAAGCTTGGCTGAAAAAACTAAAGAGCTAGATGATGAAAAAGGAAAATTAACACAAGAACAACAGAAGACTAGTAAACTCGATGGTCAAGTAGATCAACTTACTAAAGAACTTAAAGGGATAAAAGATCAGCTTGTAGGAAAGAAAGCAGAGCTGGATGAACAAACTAGAAAAGTAACCAAGCTTAACAGTACTATAGATGGGTTTAAGGAAACAAATGCTGAATTAGAAAGAAAGAATAGTAATCTGACTAGTCAACTGGAGAAATTTGCAGCAACAAACGCTAAGCTAGAAAAGAATGTTGGTAATCTGAACAATCAGTTTGCAGAAGAAAAGAAGGCACTGGAAGATTTGAAAGTTCAATCAGAACAAAATGAGAAAGAATTCAAGAAAAAAATAGAAGAGCTGAACAGTATAAAGCAAGATCAGGCTAGTAAAATAGCTGTTCTCACAGCAGAGATTACAGAGCTCAAGGAAGCAAAAACTAAGCTAGAAGGAAAGGCAGAATTTACAAGAAAAGAGCTGGAGGATACTCAAGCTCAACTCAAAGAGAGGGAGGAAGAGCTAGATATTGCAAAGAACAATGCTTCTCAATTGAAAGAAGAACTAAAACAAGCACAGCAAAGCTTAGCTGCAAAAACAAAGGAATTTGAAAACGTAGTTAACAAGTTGCAGAAAGGCTTGAATGAAAAAACTAGAGAAGCAGCTCAATTTGAAGAGGAAAATAGTAATTTAGCTAGTCAAGCAGGGGAGCTTAAAAGGAAATGTAAGCAAACAGAAGTTCAACTTGTAGCATCAAAGCAAAAATTAGCTGAAGAAACTAGTAAAGTCACGCAACTTAGCAAGGAATCTAATGAAGCAAAAGCTCAGCTTGAAGGGAAGAAAGAAGAGATTGGAAAGCTCAAAGTTCAGGTAACTCAACTTAAAAATGAAAATAACGACCTGAAGACAAGGCTACAGGAATCTGAAAATAAAAGTAAAGAACTAGAGAAGAATCTAAAGAAACAATCTGAAAGCAAAGATGAAGAGCTAAATGAAAAATTCTTGAAAGCAAGAATTTATAGTAAAAAGCAAGGTAATTACGCCTCTGTTTCTTTTGTATTATCTGGAGCATTTGCTGTTGGTACAAGTCTAACAATGGTTCATTTAGCAATGTGTGTTTCGCTTGCTGTAGCTGCATTAGCTTTTCTTGCAGTAGGATGTTACTGTTCTTATAAGGCAAATACCGCACTTAATAATGTTAAAATCGAAAATGATAGTTATAGAATAGCTGCTTGAGTATTAATTTAAATATTCTTCAGAGCTATAACTGCTTTTTCATGACGTTCTTCTGTAGTGCGAATAAAATCATCATAACCAAAGTTCATTATTGCTAGTTATTATACCATCACTTTAATTTGGTTGTGTTTTACTAAAAAAACTTTAGATTTATTTTGTAATCGATACTTAAATATAATGACACAATATTGGAATTTATTGCAGAAAGGCCAAAAGGAAGGCTATAAAATTGCGTATATCAATGCTCGTATTATCGACCCGGAAGCTAAACTTGATATAAAAGGTTCATTATTGACTGAAGGGGATAAAATTGTTGACTTTGGTGAATCATTATTTTCAAATGGAGTTCCAAATGGGGTTGATGAAACAATAGACTGTAAAGGGCTTGTTCTAATGCCAGGCCTTATTGACATTCACGTACATTTTCGTGAACCAGGTCAAGAGCATAAAGAAACTATACATACAGGCAGTAAATCTGCAGCTTCGGGAGGCGTTACAACTGTAGTTTGTCAGCCAAACACTGTTCCAGCGATTGATAGTGTTGTCTTGGCTCAGTATTTGAAATATAGAGCATTTGAAACTTCGCATGTGAATGTGGAATTTTACGCTAAAATCACCACTTCGGAAGAAAAATTAACTGAAATGGCACTCTTAAAGGAAGCAGGTGCAGTTGGTTTCACCGATGATGGTATGCCAGTTATGAATCCAATGATTATGAGACAGGCACTGCTTTATTCAAGTATGCTTGGTGTTCCTATTGCTCAACACGCAGAGGATTTAAATCTATCTGCTGGTGGCGCAATCAATGCAGGTAAAATTTCTGAAGAATTGGGAATAAAGGGAATCTTGAGTGCGTCAGAGTCGGTTATGGTAAATCGTGATATACTGCTAATGAAGGACATAGAAAATGTACACTACCATATTTTACATGTCTCTTCAAAAGATTCACTTGATGCTATTAAACGTGCAAAAGATTTGGGATTAAATGTTACATGTGAAGTAACTCCTCATCACTTTACTTTAACTGAAGATATAGTAAAACAACACGGAGCAATCGCAAAAATGAACCCGCCGCTTCGCACTGAAGAGGATCGTTTAGCTATGATTGAAGGTTTAAAGACAGGTGTGATTGATTGCATTGCAACCGATCATGCTCCGCATGATCTTAGTTCTAAAGATTTGCCACTTGAAAATGCTGCATTTGGTATTGTTGGCCTTGAAACAATGCTGCCCATTTCACTTGAACTATATCACAGTGGACAAATGGGTCTACTTGATGTGCTTGCAAAATTGACATATAAGCCTGCAGATATCATACATGTGCCACGTGGCCGCATACAGAAAAACCTTGCAGCGGACTTAATTTTAGTTGATTTGGATCATGAATGGAAAATTAAAGTTGACAACTTTGCTAGTAAATCAAAAAATTCCCCTTTCGATGGACGCAAAGTGAAAGGGCGCGTAATACGTACCGTTGTGTCTGGCAAAACTGTATATTTACAGAAGGATTAGTTATCATACAGTTGCGTTCTCAATTTCAATCAATTGTAAATATTCAATATAAGTGGTAAAATATAGCCACTGAATAAAAAATATATGCTAATTAGTACGACATCGGAGCTGGAGAATGCATGTGAAGAATTGATGGCAAAAGATCCAAAATTTATAGCAGTGGACACAGAGTTTATTAGAAACAATTTAACCTACTATCCTAGATTATCACTAATTCAAATTTCTTACGGAGAGAAGAGTTTTATTGTAGATGTGTTAGTACCGGGAATTGACTTATCGCTTATTAAGAAAATAATGCTGAATCGAGAAATAACCAAAGTTTTTCATAGTTGTCGGCAAGACATAGAATCCTTACTCACCGTGCTTAAATGTGTTCCTACTCCCATTTTTGATACCCAAGTTGCTGCTATGTTTTGTCATTATTATCACGACTTTATTGGTTATTCAAAAGTAGTAGAGCAATATCAGGGGGTAGCGCTGGATAAAATTAAAGCTAAAAATTCAGATTGGTTAAAACGGCCATTATCTGAGGATCAATTAGATTATGCAGTAAATGACGTGATACACCTATATGACCTACACCAAATATTGTGCAATAAACTTGAAGAAAATAATAGGATGGGCTGGTTTCAAGAAGAGATGGAATCAATAGTTGATGTCAATAAGTATTTGCATAATCCAAAAGATGCATGGAAGAGGATTAAATTTAATTATGAAGCAAATCCAAGGTTGATGTTAACTGTTAAAGCAGTTAGTGAGTGGCAAGAGACCTTAGCACAGCGTTACAATATAAATCGTAATAAGGTAGTCAATAATGCCGTAATAACTGGTTTAATTGAAAAAAACGTGGAACATATTGATGACATTTTAGATGACCTTAAGAGAAACACAAAAAATATAAAAGAGGAAGATTTATTAGAATTTATAGATATTTTCAATGAGAATGAGAAGGAATTTGTGCAGCAAAATTATACTCTGTCGGATAATTATGATAAATCTGTCTTTGATATACTCTCGATTATTTTAGAGAGCAAATGTAAGGAAAATAACATATCGAGAAAGTTAGTTTCGTCAAAAGATGAGTTAGCTGGATCAATATCTGGGAAGATAGATAAATTGTTCAAGGGATGGAGATATGATTTTTTCGGCAGATCAGTAGAATCGTTTTTGAATGCAGGCTCAAGGTTTGAAATTTTAATGGTAAAATCTGCTGATAGTACAGCTAAAATTCGGAGTAATCTTGTGGAGAATAACCGTATCACGTGTTGAGGTCTAACGAGTTTATTATATCTTTCACTTGAGAAAGAACATTTGCGCTGGTATCGATGATAAAGTCGCTCATTTGCTTTTTTTCTTCAATAGGGAGCTGAATACTAGACATTAGATCCAGCTTTTTTTTATCCATATTACGCTCACTAAGCCTTTGAGCTTGTACAGTGCTATCTGCATGGATGAAAGCAATAAAATCGCAATATGAGCGGAATCTCGTTTCCAGCAGTAGTGGAATGTCTAGAACTAGAAGTTTTCTGTTGTTTTCTTTCTCATGAGCAATAAAAAATTCTAATTCATTTTGCACAGCGGAATGTACTAAAGACTGGAATTGCTTCCAATTTTCATCATAAGCTAAAAAATATTTAGATAATACTGTTCTATCTATTTTTCCATTTACTATCACCCCAGAAAATTTTTCTTCTGCGTAACTTATTATGTTTTTGTTTACTTTATAAAGCTGGTGCACGACAGAGTCGGCATCAAACAAAGCGGCACCAAATTCTTTAAAGCAATTGGCTACAAAGCTCTTTCCAACTGCAATCCCACCTGTTAAACCTATGATCATATAGCAAATTTCTTATAAAACTATATTTATAGCATCTCCTATGCCTATTTAAAACTGAATGCATAGGTATAAAAAAGAAAAGCTATTATTTTTTTAGTAATTAAGTAAAATAGAATGAAAGATTAAGAGGAAATTTTGAAAAATAAGATAAAAAAGATAGTGATTTCAGGAAAAGAAGTGTGGCCAATCATCGAGGGCGGCAAAGGCATTGCAATTAGTGATGGAAGATCAAGTGGAGCATTCGCTGCAGCAGATGCTGTTGGTACGTTTTCTGGTGCAAATGCTAAACTTATCGATGACAATGGCGAGTTGGTACCACTAATTTATAAAGGTAAAACAAGAAATGAAAAGCACGAAGAGTTAATTAAGTATAGTATTGAGGCTGGAGTTAGTCAAGCAAAAATAGCGAATGAAACATCAAAGGGCCGTGGAAGAATACATATGAACGTGCTTTGGGAAATGGGAGCAGCAGAACAAGTCCTTCATGGCATATTAGAAAAAGCAAAAGGCTTAGTTCATGGCATCACTTGCGGTGCTGGTATGCCTTACAGACTCGGAGAAATTGCAGCTAAATATCAAGTTTATTATTACCCCATTATCTCATCAGCACGTGCTTTTAAAGCGTTGTGGAAACGTGCTTACCAAAAAATATCTTCTTTTTTACTTGGTGGAGTAGTATATGAGGATCCGTGGCTTGCTGGTGGTCACAATGGCTTAAGTAATAGTGAGGACCCGGAATTACCACAGGCTCCATTTGAAAGAGTTGCAGAGCTTAGATCTTTCATGAACGAGGTTGGTCTTGCTGAAACGCCAATTGTTATGGCGGGGGGAGTGTGGAATTTGAAGGATTGGGAACATTGGTTTGACAATTTACAAATCGGACCAATAGCTTTTCAGTTTGGCACTCGTCCACTTTTAACAAAAGAAAGTCCGATTTCTACGGAGTGGAAAAAGAAATTACTCACTTTAGAAGAAGGTGATGTATTTTTAAATAAATTCAGTCCAACGGGGTTTTACTCATCTGCAGTAAAAAATAACTTCATACATGAGCTACAGGAACGAAATTCACGTCAAATGAAATTTTCAGAAAGTGTGAGTGGAGAGTTTAATAATGAGTTTGCAATGGGTAGCAGAGGTAGAAAGATTTACCTCACTGCAAAAGACAAAGAGCTAGCAAATGCATGGATTAAAGCAGGGTATACAGAGGTAATGAAAACTCCAGATACAACTGTTATTTTTGTGACACCAGGCAAATTTGCGGAAATAAGACAAGATCAAATTAATTGCATGGGATGTTTAAGCCATTGTCTGTTTAGCAATTGGAAAGATCATGGTGACCATTCAACAGGGCGAAAGCCAGACCCACGGAGTTTCTGTATACAAAAGACACTGCAAAACATTGTACATGACGGCAATGTTGAAAATGAACTCATGTTTTCTGGACACAATGTGTACAGATTTAAGCAAGACCCATTTTATGAGAATGGCTACGTACCGACAGTAAAAGAATTGGTGGAAAGGATATTAACTGGGTATTAGGGTATGGTTGAATTGACAAGAAAACGTTACTCTGTTATAATAATTCTTTATTAATTTAATCTTAATTCTGGGGGAATTTTTATGCGTGATAGTGTTTTAAAAAGGTATGCACTTGCCTATATAAAAGAAAATGGCAGTGACAATGGTGTTCAAGAATTTTTATGTTTTTGTGCTATGCAAAATATTGAGAACTGGAGTGATAAAATTTTTGAAGATACGTATAAGGGATTTAAGCGCAGTAATCCAACTAATGATCAGCACAGTACAGAATATGATAGAAGCAATAGGCAACAAACTACAGGCCCTCAAGTCACGCACGTACATATAAACGATAATAGAGGTTTAGATTTTTGGGATTATTTACTACTTAGCAACCTGTTTGGTGGTCGTACTACAGTTATAAATAACCCTGGTTTTGATACTGTTAGCTACCAAAGCAGAGAAGATAAGAAAAAAGACTCAGAAGACAGCAGGAAATTATTAGCTTTAGGGATAGTAGCTGTAGTTGCGTGTGTTGCTTTCCATGCTTTAATGTGTGTTTGGTACAACAGCAGCGAAAAAACGGCTAGAAAGTCAGAAAAAATAGATTATCTAGATAGTCAACTTAAAATGTTCAAAAATATAGAATTTGCAGTTGGTGCAATTTCTTTAGCAGCTTTGATAGGTTGCGCTATTAACCCAGTCTTACCAGTTTGGGGTTTAGTCATTCTTGGCATTAATTCTCTTGTGTGTCTTGCTGGTGGTGTGGCTTTTCATATGAAACATAAGAAAGAGTCAGAAAATATTAAGAAGGCTGAAGAAGCGGTAATTAACTATCATAAATCAGAACCTGGATATGATTTGGGAGATTCTTCTAATCTTGAACCACCACCTCCTTACTCTCCTCAAGATCCTAATACTGCTCCAAGTGCTCCTTCTTATGATGGCACACCTGGGTATGCATTTGGTGATCCTAATGCGACACAACAGTTTGGAGGTTGTGCTGCTAAACCATAAGTTACTAATCGAGGATACCGCTGCAACGCGCAGCGGTATAATGGATTTTCAGATTGCTTGTCTGGTAGGATATGTATTGATTTTTATTACTAGTGCAGATACGATAAAGCTTTAAACTAGTACAAAATGGAGCAATTTGAGAGCTTTTACATCACTACGCCAATATATTACGTAAACGACAAGCCACATATCGGCCACGCATATACTTCCCTTATCTGTGATGTTGCAGCTAGATTTATGAAATTAGCTGGAAAGAACGTCAAATTTACTACTGGTACAGATGAACATGGACAAAAAATTGAAAAAGCAGCTAAAACAAAGGGAATAGAGCCAAAAGAATTTACAGATGAAATAAGTGTTACGTTCAGAAAATTAGCTGAGCTAATGAACTTTGATTATGATGATTTTATTCGCACCACAGAAGAACGTCATGAAAAAGCAGTTATAGCTCTGTGGAATAGGCTTGAAGAGAGAGGGCAAATATATCTGGATTCTTACTCAGGTTGGTATTCAGTTCGTGATGAAGCGTTTTATCAGGAATCAGAGTTGATATATGGCAGAGCGCCAACAGGTGCTGAAGTTCAGTGGATAAAAGAAGAGAGCTACTTTTTTCGTTTATCAAGTTGGCAAAATAAATTACTAGAGTTATACGAAAATCAGCCGAATTTCATCTTTCCTGAGAGCAGAAAAAACGAGGTGGTATCGTTTGTAAAATCAGGACTTACTGACCTTTCGATTTCTCGTACTAGTTTTAATTGGGGAATAAAAGTACCAGAGAATGACAAGCACGTAATTTATGTTTGGATAGATGCGCTCACTAACTATCTCACATCAATAGGCTTTCCTAATATAGAAGATGAGGAATATAAGAAGTTTTGGACAAACTCCTTCAACGTTCATGTGATCGGTAAAGACATATTGCGTTTTCACGCTGTATACTGGCCAGCTATTCTTCTTGCAGCAGATTTACCACTGCCAAAGCAAATTGCAGTTCATGGTTGGTGGCTAAACGAGGGGGAAAAAATATCCAAATCCCTTGGTAACGTTATAGATCCAATTAATCTTGCAGAAGAGTTTGGTGTTGATCAACTACGCTATTTTCTCCTTCGGGAAGCAAGTTTCGGTCAAGATGGTAATTTCAGTAAGAAGAACATGATCAGCCGCATAAACTCAGAGCTGGCAAACAATATAGGCAATTTAGTGCAAAGAACAATTTCATTTCTGCACAAGCAATGCTTTGGAGTTGTACCAGTGGTCGACCGCAATTTGCTTAAAGATGATGAGAGTTTACCAAATTGCAAAGCCATAATTGATCAAGTAATGGATCATCTATCAAAGTATGAATTTAACCAGATTATACTCCTGATTATCAATATCTCTTCCAAGGCCAATGCTTACATAGATAAAAGTGCACCCTGGACACTCAGTAAAACCGATAGAGAGCGCATGGATTTAGTAATCTACAAGTTACTTGAATACATTAGAATGATTGGCATTTTGCTGCAGCCAATTGTTCCAAAGTCAGCAAAAATGATACTCGATCAGTTGCAAATTCCAAAAGAACAACGTGATTTAAAATCTCTGTGCAACGCATGTGTAAGCTTAGGCATTACACTGCCTAAACCTACGCCGATTTTTTTGAGGTTTGATATTTAAAGAACCCTTAGTAAACCAGGCTGAATTGGTCGTTGTGTAGTTAATTTGCTTAGTTCAACAGAATCTAACAAAGGTACCTTGCTGTTTTGATGTGTTTATACCGTTGTCTACTTTGGAAGAAATGACTTTATTTTTGTTTTGATCAAGCTGCTTTATGATCTCGGCTACAGGAGGATTTGATGAATCTTCTACCTCACCTGGTTTTGTTGAATGAAGAAGCTGAATATGGATAATTATCCCTATTCTTCATTTTCTCTTGTTTTATATTATCACACTGAAAAGACATAGAATCTTGGGATGTATCCCACTCTTCATCATCAGATACATTACTACTATTGCTCAATAAATTATTACTAGGGCTATTTAGTAATGGATTTTCACTGGACATTATATTCTTTAATACTATTGATAAGTTTAGCGGTTGTACGGGTTTCTTTAGCTCTTTATTGGACGTGTTATTTGGTTCTATAAGTGATTCTTCCAAACTACAAAGAGAATCATCTTGTTTGTCTAAGGAATCTAGCTCTTCATCTTGAAAACCACTTTTATTTCTTTGCTTTAGAACTTTGCTTTTCAAACCCTCATTCATATAATTTCCTTGTTGAATACTCTCACTATTGTTTTGCTCTTTGTCAGTTTTTTGATTTTCAACTTTCCTTATTTGATGTACTTCTTTGTTTCGCGATTGTACGTCGCTCTCTTGCTTTTCAGCAACACTTTCCTCCTCTTGTTTTTGAGGTATTTTTAAACCATCCTTTGGAACTGGCTTCAAAATAACACCTTCTCTTATCTGCGCAAACAGAGCAGAACGATCATGCTCAGATTCATTAGCATTTTTTGGTGCACAATTCTTAGGTTTCTCCGTATACTTGGAAGCTGTAGGAGGAGGTGGTAGTGGTGCAGCATTTTGTGGCAATGGAGGAGGTGGTGGTGGCGGTGCACTGGATGTTCCAAGCGTTACTGAAAGTGATGATGTATGAGTATTGCTGTGTTCAAGTCCTTTTGCTTTCTGTAAATCTTGTGATTGTTTTCTACCAGGATCAACTCCTTTCTCGCTGTTTATTGCAGAAAGGTGTGAATTGATAAGATATGCAGCTAAGCTCAACATAACCAATGCAGAAACAAAAGCAATAACTGCAGAAGACACTGGCACTGCAGCACTACTTAATACCTCTAAAATGATGAAACACGTGTATACTCCAGCTACAGTACTGGATGTACATAATAATAAAATAGCAATTGAATATTTTAAGCCAGTTGCCTTTTTTTGTTCTGCTACAGATGACTTTTGATTTTCACTATCAGAGTGTACACCATTATGTTGTTCAGTCATAGGTTTTTTCGGCATAACCTGTTTAGTATTGCTTCTATCATTTTTAGTTTTGTCACTCGCATTATCTTCTTCTTTATGATTGAGCGCTATTTCTGGATTCTTAACATGAATACTATTCTTGCTTCCTTCATCTGCAGTTTCGCTATTTACATTATGTTCTTCTTGTTTTTTCTTAAATAGTGGATTTTCTGCAAAATTAAGAGATGATTGTTGAACAGGACTCTTAGATTGATCTCTTCTTGGCTTATTGCCACTGCTGCTTTTTTCTGCAGTAACACTAGGAGATTTTCCATCTTTATCGTTATTTTTCGCTGGCTTCCGATTTTTTTCCCAATTTGCAGGTGGTGGAGGTGGGGGTGGTGGCGGAGCTGATGATGGTGTGTTACTATTAGATAAATCATTAGTAAGCATTTTTCTTCCTTATTATTAATATTATATTAATGATAATTAAATTATTAGTACTTGTCAATAATTTATGAGTAAGTTAATACTAAGATAATATATAATAAAAAGAAAAGAGAGAGGAGCAGTCTTCTAAGAAGAAATAGAAGCTGTTTTAAACCTCAAGTCATCACTTTGTTACTACAGCACATTATCGATGTTTTGGTATTCAGAATCATAAAAATAGCTTAGTGTTAGCTATTTTTAGATAACCTCTCTTAAACAATTGATATTTTACAGTGTTTTTGGTAAAATAATAGCTTAAGGCTTAGAATAAAAGTTTATGAGTGAAGCACAAGGTCCAAATATTGCAGAATGGCAGGCACAGCAGCAACACCAGGAAGCCGCTAGTGAGAAAAGTGGTTTCGGTCTTGGTCATAGTGACTCTGTTGCAACAATTGTGGATGGAATGAAGTGGATGTTCAACTTTCATGAAGGAGCAATTGCTGCTTATAATAATGTGTTTGAAGGTTTGGTAAGTGGTAGCAGTCTAGTAACGTTATTTGGGAAATCAGGTAATATGTTTGGCATAAAATTTCTTGAAAGTCTTGCTGAATATTTTTCAGGTGGAGGTGGAGAAGATATGCCATCAGAAGGAATGGGTATGGACTACGGTGATGAGGGGCATCATCCGGATGATTATCCCCACTCTAACAATGAAATAGCTCAAAGTGCTGATACTTGTGATGAAAAATAGATCAGCAAATTTTCAATCAACAACAGCTAAAGACCTTTCTGCAACGTTGATTTCTCTTATATCTGTAACTTCGTCATTCTGATTAAACGAAATTTGCAGAGACTTACTACTGTACTTCCTTTTTCCTAAGAAGTTAGCTTGTTTAATTTTATATGAGACATAGTACCAAACATTTTCGTCGAACTTTGATACTAGTGTTGGCGATCCTAAAGTATGAACCACTTTTTCTCTATCATCACCTACTTGTATTTTGCTCCACAGTTCAATATTAATGCCAGGAACTCCGTGATTGTGAATAGTGTGAGTGCAGCTCACTGTAAATAATAAAATAAAAGATATTAATACTCGCATTTCGTCAATTAATTATTTGAAATCATAATACACTGATAAACTATCTGTCGTCAAATTTCAAAAAAGTTAAATTGACTGATTCTCAATATCATTTAATATAATATTTACTTCAAAATAATTAGGTACCTTATGTCATTGCTAGAAGCAGATCCAATATACAAGCCTTTTAATTATCCTTGGGCATATGATGCATGGTTGCAGCAACAAAGGATACACTGGATACCTGAAGAAGTTCCGCTTGCTGATGATGTGAAAGATTGGAAAACTAAACTTTCGAATGTAGAGAAAAATTTATTGACCCAGATTTTTAGGTTTTTTACTCAAGCAGATATTGAAGTAAATAATTGCTATATGAGGCATTATTCAAATATATTTAAGCCAACAGAAATATGTATGATGCTTGCAAGCTTTTCCAATATGGAGACTATACACATTGCAGCCTATTCATACCTTCTAGATACGATTGGCATGCCAGAAAGTGAATATCAAGCATTCTTAAAATATGACGCTATGAGAAAGAAGTATGAATATATGTTAGAATTTGAGGAAAGTAAAAAGCAAGATAAAAAACATGTTGCTAAAACTTTAGCAGTATTTGGTGCCTTCACTGAAGGATTGCAGTTATTTGCATCATTTGCAATCTTGCTCAATTTTCAACGGTTTGGAAAAATGAAAGGTATGGGGCAAATAATTGCTTGGTCAGCACGTGACGAAACCTTGCACACCAATTCAATTATCAATTTGTTCAATACGTTTATTAAAGAGAATAATGAAATTTGGAATGACGAGTTCAAAGAAGAATTATATTCTGCATGTCACACTATTGTTGAACTTGAAGATGAATTTATAAGTCTTGCTTTTGATTTAGGAGATGTTGAAGGGCTATCTGCAGAGGAAGTGCGCAATTATATACGTTACATAGCAAACAGAAGGTTAACGCAATTAGGTCTTAAATCTATATATAATGTTAAAGATAACCCTATTCCGTGGCTTGATGAAATACTAAATGGCGTGGAACATACAAATTTCTTTGAAAATAGAGTAACAGAGTATAGCCGTGCAGCAACTCAAGGCACTTGGGAGGAAGCTTTTGCTAAAAACGATACAAAAAGTGAATAGCAGTAACTTCGGTTCTGTCGCATTTGTAGGGAAGTAGAAAAAAGAATGATATAATTGTCTAAAAATAAAGCAAAGATGTTTCGTATCAATCAAAAATTATTGCCATCCTTCAAAGGATTTAGCTTTTCAGCGATGTTATCTGTATACATGAAATGTCGATTCTCTTTGAGCTATCGAGATTTGGAAGAAATTATGAGTATAAGGGGAGCAAAAATTGACCATGCTACGTTACAAAGTGGGTTATCACCACTGATAGATTAGGCAGTAAGGAAAAGAAAGAAGCAGGTTGGTAGTAGTTGGAGAGACCTACATTAAATTAAACGGTAAATGGGTTTATTTATATAGAGCACTATTGGTAATACTGTAGACTTCCTCTTGTGTGTTAGTAGAGACAAGTCTGCAGCACTTGCATTCTTTCGTAAAGCCTTCAGGAGTAACTATCTTCCTGAGAAAATTGTCATTGATAAAAGCGGCAGTAATACTGCTGCTCTTGATGATTTGAATGCAGAAATTTCTGAAGATTATAGAATCACAGTTCTTCAAATAAAATATCTAAATAATATTGTTGAGAGGTTTATCAAGAAGCGAATAAAGCCTATGCTTAGTTTTAAAAATTTTCATTCCGCAAAGATTACTATTACAGGTATAGAAAATATTCGCATGATTCAGAAAAAACAAATTATCGGAGCTAATGACAATGTTTCTACTTTTGAGAATTTTGCTATGTTAATGGCTCTATAACTCCTATAATCCCAGCTTTAATGATCTTCTTTTCTATGGTTTATAGATGCAACAGAACCAGATAGGTTGCTGTGTAAAAATTTGGGAAATGTTTTTGTTAGTATTAAAAATTACATAATGTGTATTATGGAAAATATAAGAAACACAAGCTTTCAGCAAGAGAAAATGCAATTTTTGCTCTTCTCAAACAGCATAAAAAAGTGCCTGTTGAACCTCCAGATTAATGCTCAAAAATGTTCAATTGATACTTTAAAAGTATTACTTTAAAAATACCTAAAGTATCACTTCAAAAGCACTTAAAAATTTTATCTTTTAGGAAAAATTTTCCAAGACTACCCCCTTATTGGCTTTTGTTAGAAAAATATTAAAACTATAACCAAATATGTAATCTTTTATATGATTGTATTAGCTTAGCTCCCTTAATGGTTGTTTCTTTTTTTTTTTAAATATTAAAATAAATATAACTTTTCAGAGTTATCCACAGTTTTTTTATTCTCAATTATATATTAGTATTTGGAGATCATATTTATTATAGATCTCCAAAGTACTCAGAAATGTAAAGTTATGTACTCTACTAGGTTATCAACTTAGTTATTAACAATTCTGTGGATAACTTAAACAGGAAAAAGGGGCTTTTGTGCGAGTTTATGGTTATACATATCGTAAAACAAGGTATCTAAAATCCTGTTAATAGATACTTCAAAAAATTTGGAGAAAAGGAAGAAGCTTCTTCCTTTTTTTACTTAACTACACTGTTACACGCCTATAGACTTGCATAAATTTCTTCTGATAGTAGATCAACATTATCTACATTCCCACTAGGCTTTGATATTTTATATGTAATACCACCAGCAACAAGTCCAGTGAGTACAGCAGCAGCTACAGCTATGCCAATTAAAGCCAATATTGGTAATGAAGCACCAGCAGCAAAAAGTCCACCACCAACTGCTAATCCAGCTATAACACTGCAAATAGCACCAGCAACAATTGCTTTACTAGTTGGGCTAAATAGCTTATTTTCAACATTTGGATTTATTTTATCCGTACTGCTTTCAGCTTTCACTCTATTTTCAATAAGGTCTCTAATTGAGGTTATCAATTTCTTAAGATTTTCTTTTTGCTGTACACATTTTTCATTTATCAATTCTCTCTCTATAGCACCTTTAATTTCTTCAAGCTCACCTTTTTTTAAAGAATCTAAAAATTCTTCTTTCAAAGCTTCTAGAACATTATTTAAAACTTTTGATGGATATTGGCGACTAGGATCTGTAATATATTCAATCAGTGAAATAGATTCCATCTTACCTTGATTGTTAGAAGATAAAATCTTTGCTCTTACAACTTCTTTAAGCAAAACTAGTTCTTTCGCACGCTTCAAAACTGCTTTAAGATAGTCTACACGAGTTGCTTCATAAGTTCCAATTATTGACTCCTGAGTTTTTTCATTAGTTTCACTAAAAATAGTAAGAAAATCTTCTTTTGATACTGTTCCTAAAAGTTCACCAATATCTCTATTATCTCTAAATCTTTCATATAATTGTTGAAATGATACTTTCTGTTTTGCTGTTAATGGTATATCAAACTCTCCTATTAAAAATAATAATATACTTTAATTATGATATATTTAAATAATAAAGTCAAGAATTTAACTAGTATTGCAAACACTTAAACAAGAAAAAGGGGCTTTTACTCGAATAGATATTTTATAACGTCTTAATGCTAACTCCACCGACATATAAATTTGCGTGGCTTTTTCCAGTATTAAGCAATGCAAGTCCAATATTGTCGACACTAGAGCGTAGTTCTCCTACTTCTTCATTATGTTCACTGATTACTTTAGTGCCAATATTTGGAAGTGCATTTTTTCCCTCAACAAGGTAAAGTTTCCTTCTGAATTTTTCTTGTCTGCTCATTCGATTTACAACTTCCTGACCTATATAGCACCCTTTATTAAAGCTTATACCATTTATCTTATCGATTAAATATTGCAGCGGAAATGATGAATTTTGCACCATATCTTTTGCTCCATCTGGGACAAGGTTTTTAATTCTAACTTTTTCATACTGAATAAAATCTCCAACCGGTTCTTTTATTTCATCTTCATGTATGATCCTCATTCCTAGCAGCTTGTGCCTTGGATCTTGAAAAATAACTTGTGACTTACTACTACACTTCGCCAACTTAGCATCAAACAAAACTCCAACCTTATATAGTGAACTAATGTCTTTAATCCTCACTCTAAGGTAAGTTTTGAGCAAGTCTAATTTTTCAATTATTTGCTGTAGATGGGCATTTTCACACTCCAAATAAATATATTTATCATGCTCAATGAGGAAAAAATCGTACAGATATTTTCCCTGAGGGTTGAGTAATAAAGAGTAAATTGCCTGCTGGCTACTTAGTTTATTAATATCATTTGTTATAACACCCTGAAGAAAATCTCTCGTATCTGGTCCGTATAAAGATATTAGACTACGGTTTGCTAGCGGTATGTAACCCATAAAACTTCTGTTCAAATCTTAATTATACACTTTTACTAACTCCAACCCTTGAAATGTAACCTTTAGATGACTACATAGAATTGTAGGTTAATCTATTAATGAGGAAACATAAATGTCAAGTGTAAATTTGAATGTATTAGATGATAACGTGCTAATAAAGCCTATTACTGAAGAAAAACAAGGTGGAATTGTACTACCATCAAGTGCTGAAAAGAAGCCTACTAAAGGTGAAGTTATAGCAATTGGTAGTGGTTCACGCAACTCAAGCGGAGAGCGTATAGCTTTAACTGTAAAAACTGGTGATAAGGTTTTCTACAGGCAGTGGGCTGGCACAGAAGTAGAGCATGACAATGAAAAGTATGTCGTGATGAAGGAGTCAGACCTACTTGCTGTTATCAAGTAGGTATCCCTATTTTACTAAACTAATGCGCTATATAGTGCATTATGTATTTTAATATTCTAAATTTTTTATTAATTTAAGGAGTGATAAAAATGGCTAACATAGTAGTATCAGGCGAACAGTTGCAAGAAGCCTTTCGTGAAGTTGCAGCAATGGTTGACTCAACGGTGGGAGCAACTGCAGGGCCTAGGGGAAATACAATAGGAATTAGCAAGCCATATGGTGGACCAGAGGTCACAAAGGATGGCTATAAGGTAATGAAAGGTATAAAGCCTGAAAAACCATTACACTCTGCGATAGTAAGCACCATTGCTCAAAGTGCTTCTCAGTGTAATGACAAAGTTGGTGATGGTACCACAACATGCTCAATACTGACTAGCAATATGATAATGGAAGCTTCAAAGTCAATTGCAGCTGGAAATGATCGTATTTGTATCAAAAATGGAATACAGAAGGCAAAAGATGTGATATTAAAGGAAATTACATCAATGTCTCGCACAATTTCTTTAGAGAAAATGGATGAAGTTGCACAAGTTGCAATAATTTCTGCAAATGGTGATAAAGATATTGGTAATAGCATTGCTGATGCTGTTAAAAAGGTTGGAAAAGAAGGCGTCATCACTGTTGAAGAGAGTAAGGGTTCAAAAGAATTAGAAGTTGAACTTACAACTGGTATGCAGTTTGACCGTGGTTATCTCTCTCCATACTTTGTTACAAATAATGAAAAGATGAGCGTGGAGCTTGATGATCCATATTTGCTGATTACAGAAAAAAAACTTAATATTATTCAACCTTTACTTCCTATTCTTGAGGCTATTTTTAAGTCTGGTAAACCTTTGTTTATCATTGCAGAAGATGTTGAAGGTGAAGCATTAAGCACTTTAGTGATCAACAAATTACGTGGTCTAAAAGTTGCTGCAGTAAAAGCTCCAGGTTTTGGTGATAGGAGAAAGGAGATGCTCGAAGATATAGCAGCTTTAACAGGTGCTAAGTATGTCATAAAAGATGAGCTTGGAATCAAGATGGAAGATTTGACTCTTGAAGATCTTGGTACTGCTAAAAATGTTAAAATCACTAAAGACAATACCACAATTGTTAGTGAAGACAGCGACTGTGACAAACAAAACAGAGTAAATGCTAGAATTAACCAGATTAAATCTCAGATTGAAACTTCAACCTCTGATTATGACAAAGAAAAGCTAAGAGAGCGTTTAGCAAAATTATCAGGCGGCGTTGCTGTACTCAAAGTTGGTGGAGCAACTGAAGTAGAGGTAAAAGAACGTAGAGATAGAGTAGAAGATGCACTTCATGCAACAAGAGCTGCAATTGAAGAAGGGATAGTTCCAGGTGGAGGAGTTGCACTTCTTTACGCTGCATCTGCTCTTGATAAGCTAAAAGCTTCAAGCGATGAAGAGCAAATAGGTATCAACATTGTCAAAAAAGTTCTCAGTGCTCCAATCAAAAGATTGGTTAAAAATGCTGGTCTTGAATCTGCTGTTATAATTGACTATTTGATTAAGCAGAATGATAAAGAGCTTATATACAACGTTGAGGCTATGAACTACGCTAATGCATCAACAGCTGGTGTAATTGATCCGGCAAAAGTAGTTCGTATTGCTTTTGAAACGGCAGTGTCTGTAGCAAGCGCACTTATTACTACTGAATCTATGATAGTTGATCTACCAAACAAAGAAGAAAATGCTTCATCACCTATGGGTGCAGGAGCAATGGGCGGAATGGGTGGATTCTAAGTAAACAAGAGCCTTGGAGCAACTTGCTCCAAGGTATCTTTCTAGTTCTAAAAAGTCTTACATTTATAAAGGAAATAAATTTGTGATTTTCTATGCAAAGCCACTACTATTTATATTTGTTACGTCTCTTTAATATTATAACTGCTTAAAAATAAAAAAATAATATATGAAAGTTATAATTGCTAGTATATTACTATTAGTATAATATTATATTAATAAATGATTTATATAATATTTTTATTATAATAGATAGAACTTAAATTATTTTCTTCATAAATAGAGTATTTATGAAAATACGTATATACTCAATCCTACTTTTACTTTTTTCTTGCACTCAATTGTGCGCTGAAGAAGAAGTTGCAAAATTTGATCTGCTCATTGGTAAGATAAATAAAGCAAACCTTACCATTGAAGGCGCAATAAAGGTTACAATAAAACCAGGTTGGCATATATATTACAAAGACCCTGGAGATTTCGGCCTTCCTACTTCCTTTGACTGTCAGGGTAACATATCAAATATAGATATTCATTGGTCTACTCCCAAGGAACATGAAGATAAAGTTGGGGAAGTTACATTTGTTAGTAACATATATGAAGATATGGTGTTATTTCCCTTTAAAACTAATATCATTCCAAATCAGGAATACGTTGATATTAACTTTCATATAAAGTACGCAATATGTAAAGATAGGTGTATCCCTAAAAATGCCGAGATAAAAACCAGTCAACCACTAAAGGATTTTATAGATTCTGATATCAATAAACTCATAAATGAGTGGTACAAGAAGTAAGGTTAAAAAGCAAGAGCTTAACAACTATAGTTGAGAAAGAGCTTTAAAAGCCTTATGTGCAATTAAAGTCATTAATTATTTACTATATTATGTTAATATAGTAATATTAATTTTTTGATATACAATCATGACTCATCAATGTAAACACATAATAAATGAAACTGCTAATCAAAAAAAAGAAGAAGGAATAGAAGGTGTGATTATTACTACAGCACACGCTTCAGATGATATGCACAACTGCGTAAAACGTGCAAATTATTCTACTCTTACTAAGCACATTTGTCAACCTGGTTGGTTTATAAAGGACCTATTGGAGGAATTTTTTCCTGAATTAATACACAATGAAAACATCATGCATTATACTAACCCAAACCCTGTTAAGGAATACTATGCAGCAAATTTTGCTATAACATTTGAATGTAAGGAAGATGCAAAGTGTGGAAATGCAATAGATTATACAAACTTTTTACCTAGCGGTATATGGTGTAGTGGAAAAGGTAAAACGAATACTAGCGGTAAGGGTTATCCTTACAATGAGCTCTCTGCTGATAATAACAATAAAAGTGCATGTTATCACAGTAAAGATTTTAATAAAAATGCACTTCATAACAAAAATTTCTTCTGGAATACAACGTGTCCTAATCTAGTATTAGATCGTAGCGTAGAAGAGCTAAAAGAATGTGCAGGTAAAACTATAGTTGCAAAATTGGTATCACCTTTAATAATTGTTGATAAGAGTAATATGATAATAGATAAAGATGGCAACAATACTAAAATACCCTATCTTCACTTAGAGCACTTCTTAACTTTTGACGGTAAGCTTAAAGATGATCCTAAAAACAACTGTGCAATTTATAAGAACCTCACTAAGAAACCCACTGAATTAATTGAATTAAAAGATAAAGTTTTATGGACTTCCGACAAAGAAGTAAAGTTGATAATTCCTGACACTGGTAATATGAGATGTTTAGGTTCTCCTAGTAAAAGTGAGAGCGTAATTCAAAAGAGTGATGAGATAACTACTGATAACGAAGAGCTCCCTAGCTATAACTACAGTAGTGATTATGTGCTATAATTTTCTTGAATGTACGCTCAAGAAAAGGTTTATTGCTACAATTTTCATGATACAAAAATAAGCTTAGGTATTTTAACTTTTTTATAAGGTTTGATACCTACTCTCTTTCCTTTCAGCTATAAACATACAATATAGATATTCATTGGTCTACTCCCAAGGAACATGAAGATAAAGTTGGGGAAGTTACATTTGTTAGTAACATATATGAAGATATGGTGTTATTTCCCTTTAAAACTAATATCATTCCAAATCAGGAATACGTTGATATTAACTTTCATATAAAGTACGCAATATGTAAAGATAGGTGTATCCCTAAAAATGCCGAGATAAAAACCAGTCAACCACTAAAGGATTTTATGGATTCCGATATCAATAAACTCATAAATGAGTGGTATGAAAAATAGAGCTCCCAGCGAGCAAGTGATAGTTATACGATAGCTTAAAAATGTTATTCCTGTCCCTGAATTTTCCAATAAAGATCTTTCCAAAAATTTCGATCATGAAGCCTTTTGGTCCCCAAAAGGCTTCATTTCAATCAATAACGAAAATTATAACTTTGAAAGAGCTGCTTGCTTATTAACTCCTGTAGTGATTTGTATGCTTTCCACACTTGTTGAAGGATAAAATCCTTTTATTACTTCAGAGCCTTCTCGCTTTAAATATGACAATGCTTCATATAAAGGCTTCGCTTCATATTGTCTTCCTACTTTTACTTCTTTATTTGCAGCTAATTGCTCCCAAGTGACACCATTGCTTTCAATAAACTCTACAGCACCATTATCACTAATGATAATTTTCATTTCACACTCTTCTCCTTCAGCATACCAATTTAAAGTCATATAATATGAGCCGTTAGCTACTTCATAAATTCTTGTTCCATTCTCATCAACTCTGCAGCGTATTCCCCTTGTTTCACATTTGCTTTTACTAGGCAGCAATAATGTAATTCCATCTACACCATATTTTCTGCATATATCACTATTTAAAACATCAACCACATTTATTGATTTTGTAGGATCGCCAAGCATAATTCTGAGTGCAGGCTTAATCTTACCTTTCTTTCTACTTTCTTTAATTCCTATATATTCTAAAGTATTATCTTTTATACTTTCCTTTACATCTTTTGCAATTTTCTGAGCAATTGCACCTACGACATTTTTGCTATCGTACTTATTGGCATGTTTATATTCATACCTGCCATTAACCTCATATCTATACTTTTCCTGTCCTTCTTCATTGGAAAGTACAGTAGAAAAGTGTTTAAACCACTTTTCATCATCATCAATACTAACTTCTTCGTTCTTCTCTTCAGAATCGATAGTCACTTTACTACCTGGATTCACATTTTGAAAAAAATTATCTTTTAGGCGCAAATAAAAACGATTACTTTTATCAAAATAATCCTGATTATTAACTGCTTTTGGATTATCTACCACCATATTACCTCCACACATTAGCTATATAGAGGTATATATCAGTATTGACCTTCTAGGTCAACACTAAACAATAACGAAAACTATAGTTGTTTCTTTTCACCTGCTAAAGATTGTGCTTGTGCTCCATCTACACTTGTTGAAGGTTGCTTCTCAATATGTGTGATTTAGATATTCTCGTGCTTCATCACTATATTTAATGCTCTTGTAGCTTAAACTTCTTATCAACACCTTGCCTAAATGAAAATATTCCTATTTCTTGGAAAAATTTGTTATATTTACCTTGGTTACTGACTCTCATTTTTTATGATATATTTATCCTTAAGCGGTTAAATGGCTATTTTATAATGAATTTTGTCAGTAATCGCTAGTTTTTCTCCTGCTATGCAACAAAGCCCTCTGGCATCCAGATTAGACACTAAGTTGATAAGTATAAAAGCAGCTAACCTTATGTAAAAACACAATATTCCAGTGTTAAGCACTGGAATGACATTGTATGAACATTGTACCATATTACAATCAGTTGTGATTGGTATGACAAGATTAAGAGGTGCTAGAATAATGAAACCGAAGTCATACATAGAAAATAGGTTGGGTATTTTCAACTTTTGCTATATACTCAAGTAAAAATCTCTCTTTTACAGATGGATACAGTAAAGTTTGTTTTCTTACTGCCAACAATACTACTCATACTAGTTGCTGGTGTTTACCTATCGGTTAAACTAAAATGGTTACAGGTGTTTAGACTACCGTATGCCGTTTCACTTATTGGAGCTAAAAGAGGAGAAAATAAATTTTCTTCTATAGCCGCCCTGTTTACAATCTTAGGAGGAAATTTAGGAGTAGGAAACGTTTCAGGCACTGCTGTTGCTCTAAAAACCGGAGGACCAGGATCCATTTTATGGATGGCAATAATTATTGTTGTTACTTCTGTGATAAAATATGTTACTTGTTACCTAAGTATAAAAACCAGAAAAGAAAAAAATGGACGGTTTATAGGTGGACCTGTAGCCTACATGACTGATGCATTTAATTCTAGAAAAGCTACAGTTGTGTTTCTAGTTATTATGATGATGGTTTCAATAACAGTTGGTAACCTTGTTCAGGTAAATTCTCTATCAATACCACTCAGCATGGTAGATATACCTGTAGTCATTGGCGGCATTGTAATGGCCATAATATTTTTTGTTGTTGCAGCTCTCAGCTTAAAAAAAATTAAAATTTTTATATCGGCTATGATACCGATAATGACGGTAAGTTACCTCACACTTTGCGGTATCATATTATTTAAGTTTAGTGAAAATATTCTTCCTTCTCTAAAACTAATAACAAGCAATTTTTTTACAACTAGTAGCTTTAACTCTGGCTTATCTTTAGGTTTAATTTTAGAAATGTTGACTATTATTCAAGTAGGAACTCTGCGAGGTATTTTTGCAACAGATATAGGACTTGGCCTCGAAGGAATTGTACACTCCTCGATTACTCCTAAAAAAAATAACAATAAATTTATCATTGAACAGAGTCTAATCACAATAATATCTCCTTTTATAGTTGCACTCATAGTGTTCATTACAGCAATGGTACTGCTTGTCACAGATTCTTGGATTACTGATTTAGAGAGCACTAACATGTGCATTTTTGCTTTTAGAAAAGCTATGAATTGGCCCTATACTGACTATTTAATTATGGCTATAATGTTTTGTTTTGCCTTTACTACTATCTTTACTTGGTTTTTTTGTTCAAAACAAACAATACGCTATGTATCTATGGATAATAAATACACTAAAATCTGGACTGTAGTTTTTACCTTAATCATTCCATTTGGTGCAATCGGTGGAGTTAAGTTACTCTGGGATATCGCTGATATTTCAATTGCTGCTTTGCTACTCATAAACATACTTGCTATACTCAAGCTCACTTCTCAAGATCCAGAAGTATTTACTATGAGTAGCAAATACCTGAAGTTGCAAAAACAGAGCTAAAGCAATATTTTAAGTTGTCATCCCAGTCTGGAATCCAGCCTTTCATGAACTTCATCAAAAATTTTATGTTTTAACATAATACTTTTATGCTCACTAACTGAGTGCGACTGGATCCCAGTGGGCTTTGTTGCACAGCTCTTCGGATAGTGGGTAATGTATAATAAATTCATGAAGCTATATCAAACTTAGCCATGCCTATTTCAGTAAATTTGTTAAGCAAATAACACTTGAGTAGCAGTTCCTTCTCACGATTAATCTCAGATTTATTCCTAAAACTAAATCCAAATATTTGCTTCAGTCGCGAGAAAAAACTTTCTATATAAGATCTCTTCCAATAATTTATCTCTTTTTTCCACCTCTTCATACCATCTTCATCATATGACTTTATGAGCTTGATTGTAGAATTTCTCTCATTCATATAATCCAACTTTGGATGCTCTACTGCATTATTTTGCGGAGGAATCCTTGTCTTTATGTCAAGCTCATCGCACAGTTTGTATAACTTCTTTCGATCTATCTGCATATATCGTGCTTATGTTATACTTGGTATCCACTCTTTCAATAAGATCACAGGCTCCATAGTGGTCGGAATAAACTCCACTACTGTATTTTGCAGCTATAACTTTTTTACTACCTATCTCTAGCATTACATCTTGTTTGCTCATAGCGGCGATACTTTCTATCTGTACCATTTGCCTTACTATGGCCTGGAATATTATTGTAGATGCTGATACCTGTACTATCTATAGCAATTTCAATATCTTCCATATCGTTCTTATCAACTCTGCAGTCGTTGATTTTGATATTAAGCTTTTTAAACCTTCTTGAAGCCTGCGAATAGCTGATAATTTGCAAAATTTTCCCTATTTGCTCAAGATATTTCTCTATAAATCCCACTGTTTGCCTAAGACCAATCCTGAATAGATAGGTTATTATGTGAATTAGAATCACTACTTTGTCGCTGTAGACATTGTTGCCACCTGCTACTTTTGGACTATTTTCGTACCAATTTTCAATGGCATCGTTGATATAATGAAAAACATTTCCCCTTTCTTGAAGAAATTTGTTATATTCATTGCAGTTACTGACTTTCATTCTTATTGGCATATTTTTCCTTTGTCGGCTAAATATCTATTTTATAACAAATTCCATCAGTAACTGCCTGTTCTTTCCTTGAGTGGTGCAACAAAGCCATTCCAGTGTCACGCGCTGGAATGACATACTTTTTGGTGAAAATTACTCTTATATTATAACGTTTGTAGTTATGAATTTGACTATAGGATCAAGTCTAGAAAAATCTAGATTCCAGACTGGAATGACAACTTAAATTGCTTGATGTGAACATAAAATAGCTCATGTCATCACGTTAGCAATACAACTTCTTTAATAAAAACTAAATCAATTCCCGTAATAATTGTACTAGCTAAGGCTAAAAGGCAGAGGGTTATTAGTGAGGGAAAATATGAATACTCAAAGCACACAACAATATCATGAATTCATTCGAGGATTTTTTACTTTATTCGATGAAATAAAAAAGGAAGACGACCCAATTTATAATTCCAGAGTTGGTTTTAATGCAGTAAAGTTTCTAATAAAGCACTCCGTCTGGAATTTGGAGACAGATGAAGACAAAAATAAAGCTTATGAAGTTATTCTTCCAGAGCAGAACAAGATAAAGAAAGCCGAACAAAAGCTTGAAAGTGAAGTTAAAGCAAGGTTAAAAGAGTATGTTGATGATATCGCAGGAGTTTCAATATATGGCGATCACGCAAGTATTACACTGGGAGATGACAAAAAAGAGTTTAAAATCAGCGAGTTTTTAAATAGTGACTTTTGTCAGAAGAAAGGAATTTCGGGATTTTCAACGCTGCATAGTGATGGAAAGAGCGGAATGCACGGTTTTGTTGCCGAAGAAGGAGAGAAAAGAATAAGGCATTATGTTGTAACCGATGGTTCATATGAAATGACTTTGAATTGGCATGACAAAAATGGCAAAAAATGTACTATCAAAATCAAGATTGATAAAGATGGTGTAGATCTCACTGAACGTAATGGTGTTACTGAGGAACAATTAAAAGCAAACACAGATGTAAAAATAGGTGGCTTATTCCTATATCAAATACAATTCAAGGAGAAAGGACAAGAACAAGAGAATCAACAATCATCTGAAACTTTCATAGAAAATGATATTAGTAAAGGTGTTGGCGTTCAAGCTACTCAAGATCAAGAAGTTAAGTTTAAGCATGCAACGACTAGCACTACACATTCTAATAACGCATCTGCTAAAAAGATTCCACCGTCACTGCCAACTAGAACTAGTTCATTACCTAATAATCAGCAAAAAGGTGAGTATCAGCCAATACGGATTAATAGTGGAAATAACTACAATTCTCCATATTCTGATCATTCAAACAGTACTGCTTTCACCAAATCTGTAAGCCAAAATCAAAACGATAGGCAGTCTACATTTACTACGTTTGGATATACTGCATCTGGAAGCCGAAGATCAGATGAAAGTGAGCAAATATCTAATAATCGGCAAAAAGGTGCAATTTTTGATCCTACAACTAATGAAAGCACTGCAGCAGCACAAGACGTTGCATTCAAAAAAGTTAAAGGTGCATTTAAGTATGAAAACGCTAAAGAATCAAGCAATACTGGAAATAAGCAATCACTAAATGATGTAGCTTCGATTCTTGCATGGAAAGCAAAAAATGAGTTATTACGTAGTGCAAGTAAGTATGGTGAAGAATTTTCTGACTTCGAAGATGGTTGGAGCGATAACGAAGATGAGTATATAACGCTTTCAAAACCTCAATCAGATTATAAACAAGAAAAAGATTATCTTAGCACTAAGGAAAACGAAGAAAGAGGAAACGATGAACAAAAAGAAACCGAACAAGAAAATGAATCGCTAGAATACAGCTCAACAGATATAAAAACAAACGATTCGGGCTATTCATCTCCAACTCACTCTAATCATGAACAATCTCGAGTAAATTCTGGACAGTTAAAAGCGAGCCTAATGAATGTTGAACAAAGAGATTATACCCTACTTACGGAATTTACCAGTAGGTTGGATAAAGAAACTCAGAAATTCCCGCTAAAACCAGTAAATCAAAAGAAAATGAGTGAACAAACAAAAGAACATTTATTAGCAGCTGGATTGCTAAAAGACAATGCAGCGGAGGAAGAAATAAACGACTCAGGTTACTCATCTCCAACTTACACTAGCCACGATAATTTTCAGGTAAATCCTGAACAATTAGAGAGGAAATTAGAAACCATTGAACCAAAAGATACATTGGAAAAATTGAATAAAGGATTGAGAGACCAGGCTACTAAAGATTTATTCTCAGAAAGTATGTTGAAAGAAGTAAAAGAAGGTAAAAAATATGACCCTGTACGTAAGTTATTAGAAAGAAAAGTAGCAGAACAAGAAAATGATAATACTAATCTGACTATAGACAAAAATAGCGAACTATATAAATTGCTAGAAAAAGATGCAGCACAACTGAAAGCTGGAATAGTAGAAGAGGAAAGAAAAGATACTTTAACAGAATGCAATGATAGTCCTGATCGCAATAGAATTGCATTAGCAAATAGAAATAGAATCTGGGCTAAACTTATTGCTGAAGAAAAACAAAAAAAGGACAGTGGTATTAGTATAGGTTAAAGTAATTACTTAGCAAGCAATTGGTTTCATGTAATGGTAACCCTATTACAGAAGAGTAAGAACCACGTAAAAATAATACAAACATTCCCGCAAGGCCTTGTATGTTGCATCCCCCTGCCCTGTTTTTCCACTCTTCTGATGCTAAATAATATTTAATTTCTTGTTCGCTGAGACGCTTAAATTTCACTATTGTAACTACAGTCCTAATATGCTGTTTAGATTGATCAGGAATTAATAAACACACACTGGTGTATACTCTATGCCTTCTTCCTGATAACAAGCGAACGCATTTTTCTGCTTGTTCAACGTTTTCAGCTTTGAACAATATCCTTCTACCACAAGCAACAACTGTATCCACACCAAGCACAAAGTAATTTGGATTTGCACTTTGTATTTTCTCGGCTTTACTTTTTGCCATACGGATTGAGTAATCTTTTGGCAGTTCTTTCTTCAAAGGCGATTCATCTATATCTGCTGGCAAAACCAAACCTGGCTTAATATTTATTTGTTTGAGTAAGGCTACTCGCCTTTCTGATGATGAAGCAAGAATAAGATTATCTAGAGATTGTTCTATCACTTTAGCCTTTTTATTATCCTACCCTTTCTTGCATTCCTATCATAAATACTCATCTCAACTAACACTCTATCGCCTATAATAATACGTATTTTACTTCTTCTCACTCTTCCTGATACATGACAGATAATCTCATGTTCATTGTCCAGCTTCACTCTAAATTCTGCTGCAGGTAGTAAAGCAGTTACTGCCCCTTCCACTTCAAAAATTGTTTTTGATTTGTCTTCTTTTATCATTGTCGTATTATAATTTAATAATCTTTTTCAGTCTACTATAGATTTTAAATTATTATCAATACAAGAGATTTTTGTGAGTATTCCTCTTGCAACTTATCTCTATATAATACGAGAGGAAAGCAAGTTACCTACTTTTCTACTCTCTGCCACCTTCTCAACAGAACTTATAGAACTTATGTTAGAAGATAAATCATTATCACAACTTTCCTCATCGCTATCAAGTCCACTATCAAAACTTGAAGATCTGGATAACTCTGTCTTCTTTTGTGAGGCACTATCAGGCTCACTAAAAACGTTTCCTGCTAGAGTATAAAATTGATGATTGAAGCTTCTTTGTTCAATAGAACTCATGTTAGAAGATAAACCATTATCACTACCATATCCGCCATCAGAGCTTGAAGATCCGAGTAACGTCATCTTTTCTTCCAGTGGAACACAAGACTCATTATTAGTCTCATTAAAAATATTTCTTGTTGGAGTATAAAATTGATTATTTAGGCTTCTTTGTTCATCAGCATGAATTTTTTCTCCCAGTCCATCAGCTATTTCTACAACTTTATCATCCCATTCATTCTCACACTCTAGTTTGCTTCTTAACTCTTCAACTTCCCATGCTAGTTTGTGTATCCCTTGTTCATAAGATTCCAGTTGTGCTTTATGCTCATCTTTCAACTCTTGCACTTGAAGTTTTAAATTGCTTATATACTGCTCCTTTTCCTTCATTATGTGTGCTGCTTCTTTTAATTTGTCTTCTAACTCCTTCTTTTCTGTATTAACATCTTTTAGCTTACCCTCTAGCTTTCCTTTTGCTTCACATACATTTTTAAGTTCTTGTGCTTTCTCTTGTAACTCTGCTAACACACTTGCTAACTTTTCATTTTTTTGTGCCAGTTCAGTTTGCAATTCTGTGTTTTTTCGCTCTTCTTTTCCAAAACTGTTTTGTAAATCAGTTATTTGTTGTGAAGCAACTTCTGGTTGAGTTTCAGTGTGCTGTAAATTGACTTCCAATGCATTGCTATTAATAGAAGGAGAAGAAGGAAGGCTATTATCAGCATCAACTTTATGATCTAACTTCCCCTCTGGTTCCTTACCTTGATAAGCCACCATAGATTCATTGTAAAAATTAATAGGAGTAGCCCTATTCTCTTCTAGTGATTCCATTACAGCATCGTATAAGGAGAGACCTTGAATATATAATTCATCGTTTTGCTTTATTAATTCTAGAATCTCCTTCGATGAAACAAAATCTTCACCATTAAATTTTAGTATTTCAGTTATGCCATCTCTACTCACATTCATAATCATGGTACACATTCCTGATCCATCTTTTGCAGCCCAAGTGCTTGTCATTTCATAATATGCACCTTCTTTAAATTCATAATATCTTTTCTTATCTTTTTTATGAGCGTGTATTTCATGTTTTTTATTGCAATAAATATTCAGTTCTTTAATATCTTTCTCTTGCTGTAAAACGTCACTAATCTTTGTTGGCTCACTATTGTCGTAATGAGTAAGGTTAATATTCAAAACTTTATTATTATTGTCAATTTCTTCACAGTAAACTTGAAAGTCCTCTTTCCATTTTCCAAAATACCTACTTGCAACTTCTTTTCCTTCCTTTACTAACTCTATGTATTTACCTATATTTTTCTCAAAGTCCTCATTAACAGGCTTTTCTCTTTCTTTTACTGCTTCATCCACATACATTCGCTTAAAATCATTATCACCTATTAGATTACTAAAACGCCAATTACCATAAGCTTTTTGTATATCAGTAAAGTCCATCTTTTCTCTCAAAAGCGCTAATAAGCTTATCTTATCTCTCAAATTTTCTAACTCACAATCGAGAAAATCATCGAAACTGCATAACTTTTTATACAGTTCCCTATCTTCTATAATTGAGCGAAGAAATTTCATTATAGTAAGGTTCTTAATGAAAGGCTCATTTTTTTCTGCATCATTAATATAGCTTTTGAGAAATTGAAATATACCAAGCCCATCACTATCTTGGACAAACTTCTCTCTATCATTAACACAATTGTTGCCCTGTGATGAACATAATCTATTATGCAATTTTTGCAAGTCATGTATTGACTTAACTACATATTCTGCAACTGACAATTCTCTCGGCTGATCACTTGTTTTTTCCGCTCTTACTGCTTTGTCTCCCTTAGTCAAACCTGCAATCATAATACGCCTCCTTTAACTATGTTTATATTATAACAATCAACATGTATTTAAGAAAAATCACACTGCTCACTGTACGTTTACGCTGCTACTTTGCATAATAGATTGCTTGAAGTCACACAAGTATCGTTTTTTATTAGATAAAAGTTAACAAGACGTTTTCATAGATTTTTAAGCTTAATAACATCCTCTCTATTGGGACTAGTTGAAATTAGATGAATTGGTACACCTATTAATTCTTCTATTTTTCTCACATATTTCATCAAATTTGCAGGTAATTCCTTAACTGACCTTTTGCCTTGAGTTTTCTCTTTCCAACCAGGAAATTCTTCATATATTGGCTCTAATTCTTTTTGTATTGAATGTGATGCGGGTAAATAATCATACATTTTTCCGCCATACTTATAACCAGTGCCTATTTTAATAGTATCAAAAGAATCAAGAATATCTAATTTGGTTAATACAATGCTTGAAACTCCAGAGAGTTGTACGGCCTGGCGCACTAAAACTGCGTCAAACCATCCGCAGCGCCTTCTTCTATTGCTTACTGTTCCAAGTTCCTTACCTATAGAAAATAAGCTGTCTCCAATCTCGTTATTTTGTTCAGTAGGAAATGGACCATTACCCACTCTTGTTGTATACGCTTTTGCTACACCAATAATTTGAGCATTGTAGGATAATCCTGAGCCTGTTATCGCTTGCGATGCTACGGTATTACTTGAAGTAACAAAAGGGTAAGTTCCGTGGTCGATATCTAAAAATGCGCCTTGAGCGCCTTCAAATATTATTTTCTTACCTTCTTTCATAAAATCATTTAGTATCTTCCACACAGGTTTTTTATATAAAAGAATTTTTTCTGAAATCTCTTGAATTTCCTTTAATATTTCTTCTTTTTTAACTACCTGGTAGTTAAGTCCTTTTCTGATAGCATTATGGTAACTCAGGAGAGCATCCACTCTTTGATTGAGCTCATCTGTGTTTTCTAAGTCACAAAGGCGTATAGCTCTCCTGCCAACTTTATCTTCATAACATGGCCCTATCCCTTTGTTTGTTGTACCAATTTTGTGATTTCCGTTTAAATCTTCAAATAGCTTTTCCTTGTCCTTATGTACGCTAAGTATTAATGGACAGCTCTCGGATACCATCAAGTTGTTATAGTTTACGTCCACTCCTTTAACTTTCAATGACTCTATTTCTGAGACTAGAGCATGTGAATCAAGAGCAACACCGTTTCCTATAATAGATATTTTGTCCGCTCTCAAAACAGCAGAGGGCAGTAAATTTAATTTATAAACCTCATCATCTATTACTATAGTGTGCCCTGCATTATTTCCTCCCTGAAATCTCACAACTACATCTGCATTCTCAGAAAGATAATCTACTATTTTACCCTTGCCTTCGTCACCCCATTGCAGACCAACAATTACAATATTATTCATCACTATTTTCTAGATTAATACGTAAATATTAATGCAGCATGCTACAAATGAAAAGAGAAATCTACGCCTTTCCTATATCCCTAAAATAAAGAAATAGACTATCGACTTTTTTATATATTATAAAATTATTCATCATTATATGGTACAACTTACAGCATATTTATAGTAAGGTGTTAATTATGAAAGAGGCAAAGAAGAGTCCGGTAGTTAGATTAAAGGCCACAGCTAAAGAATTCAATTTTAGTAAATTAAGAGCAGATCAAGATAATAAATTAGCGAATTCCGGTGAAACAATGTTCTTAGATTTTCAAAGAATGAATTTTATTATTAATGAAAAAGAAATAGATAAAAATTTTATTATTGCATTTAAGGAAGGAGCTAAAGATTATAAAAATGAGATTTTTAACCGTGATAATTTTGATAACCTCTCTGAAGAAGGTAAAGCTTTTATGGAACCAGTACTTAAAGAGCTTGATCAAGATAGACTATCTGAAGTTTGGGAAAATCATTGTAATAGCCCTACAGTTGCTGATGAAAAAAAAATTGATGAATATAGAAAGGAATTTGAGAGATTTTATAACGCAGGGAGAAGCTCTTATCATCTATTCTCCAAAAAAGATTACCGTGCATTAGCAAAGGAAATTTTCAAGGAAATGTTCAGGTACGCTGGGGCAGAAGTTCCAAGTAATGCTATTTTAGAAGAGCTAGTCACCAATTGTAATCAAGCAGGGTATGAAGCTGGTATATTTAATGAATCTCATGCAGCACTCAGTAGTTGTAGCTTGATTCCACATAGTCCTAAAAAAGCGCTAAACATTTACTGCACTGATCACAACCACATAAAAGTGAAGTCTGATATGGCAATGCCTATAACCACGCTTAACAATCCGAAAGAGAAAATATGTGACCTATCCAGCTCATTAGAATTCACACTTGAATCTCAAGATAGCAAAAATGGTATAATATATAAAGAAGGTAAGTTATCACTTACTATTCCTGAAGAGCTAAAAAACTATAAAGATAATGGCAAGAGCTTGTTTGACATTATTAAAGAATATTTTCAGAAATTCTGTGCAGAACTAGGATTTAAATATGAGACAAAAATACAAATAGAGCATGACTTAGGTACTCAAATCAAAGTAAATAACTATTTAGATGGTACGATATCAACCATAGGATCAGATGCAAATGAAGAATTTATTAATCTTTTAAGCAAAAACCTCAGAGAGAAGTTATTGGAATCAGGAGTTGCTCTAGGAGGTGAAGACGTTGATGATATTATTGAAGTCAGAGTATCTGCAGTTATGGATCTACTGCGTGATTATACTAAATTAGAAGATAATAAAGAAAACAGAGAGTTATTAATAAGTGAAGTAGCAGATAATTTAGGGCTTTCCACTCAAGATAAAACAGCATCAGAAGTATTGATGGAATTAAACTCTTTACCTTCTTCGATAAAAGGTCAGGTTAATCATAATCAAGTGCAGTTTGTTGTAAATATTTTTACCAATTTAATTGTTGAAGGAAAAAGCGAAGTATACAAAGAAAAAAATGCAATTGATGCAATTCATCAGAAGATAGATAAGGCAATTGTTGAGCAAGAAAAAAGAGCAACCAACAAACAAGATATAGAAAATGATAAATGGACAGATAAAATAAAAAAACAGAGATTATCTATGGAATCACATGGGCATTTGCATTAAAGATACTGTGTACAGAGGCGTAGTATGCTCAATTTTCGCCTTTCATTTAAAGCACTCAAATTGATCAAACACACTCAATCGAAAGCGTTTGTAGATTCGATATCTTGAGTAACTTGACGCAGAGAGAATTGTATACCTTAGTCAACTTTTCTAGCGGTATCCATAAGGTAAATCATTATTTGAGTGTTACACCCAAGCCCTCTTTATTTTCCTCTGTTATCAAGCTAAAAATACCATTTGGTTTCATTATGTATACGAAACTATTATGCTTGCAAGAAAAAAAAACCTAAAAAACTGGAAAAGAGAATAGGAATTTGACATAAGCTATTCCCAAATTTTCAATGTTCATATGGTTATAAGCAGTACAGCTATTAATCATCCATTATTGATATACCTGAATTATTCTCAGTAAATAAATCAAGTATAATGTTAGGTACTCTACCGTCAACTATGTGAACAACCCCTGCACATTCTTCTACCATTTTAGTATATGACATAAGCCTTTCAACAAATTTTTCTCCTTTAATTTTTCCACAATCAATCGATTCTTTTAAATTTTTAATCAAGACTCTTCCATTGCCAACTTTGTTTATTTCTTCATCTGTATCACTCAAGATTATCATTTTAGATGCGTAAACTGCAAGTGCAATTGCACTTGCAGTGCTATCAGTATCAATATGATATGTTTCTCCATTTTTTCCATAACCGATAGGTGCAATAACTGGTATAGAATCTGATTCTTCAATAAAGAATAATATATCAGGATTGATTTCAGTTGGTCTACCGATAAATCCCATGTCTAGTATTTTTTCAATATTATTTAATCTATTTTCCCTAAGCGTAGTGCTTATCTTTTCAGCTTTTATGAGGTTGCCATCTTTTCCACATAGTCCAATAGCTGAACCACCAGCAGAATTTATATGCTGAACAATTTTTTTATTAATTGAACCACACAGTGCCATTTCAATGATTTTCATAGTGCTTTTGTCTGTAAGTCTGACACCATTTATAAACTTATCATTCATATCTAGCATTTTTAACACTAAGTTAATTTCATATTCTCCGTCATGAACTACTACCGGATTTATACCAAGCTGTTTCAACAGAACAACATTATGCGCAAAAGCACTAAGCAGCGTTTCATCTGAGATTATTACACTGCTGCATTTGATGATAAAAGTTTCGCCTACAAATTTAGGTATGTTAGACAGAACTTCAAATAATATTTCTGTTTTTTCCTTCAATGGCATCTTACCATTTAAAGATTCATCACTTTTCATTTTTTTATCTTGTAAATTTGAAAAACTCATCTCTTACCTTGGTGATTTTATGCTTAACACGAATGCTTATTTGATGAATTGATACATGTTCATTATTAACCCACTTTTGAGTATTTTCTAGAATAGCATTTAGACTTTCCTGATTCACTTTATCTATTTTTGTTAGCACAATATTAAAGTTAATATTATTACATATTAACCAATAAACAAAGTCTTTGTCTATTTCTTTTAATCCTACCTTGCTATCTATAAGCACAAACACTCTTTTTAGATTTCTCCTGTGAATTAGATAGTACTCAATTAGGTTTAAGTATTGTACTGCTTCTTCCTTGCTTGCACAAGAATAGCCATAACCCGGTAGGTCGACAATCCTAAACTTATCATTGTACATAGAGTAAAAATTTATTTGTCTAGTGCATCCAGGTTTAGAAGAAACTCTTGCAGCTTTTTTGCTGTTTATCAGCAAGTTGATTAAACTTGATTTTCCTACGTTTGATCTACCAGCAAATGCAATCTCTGGAGCCGACTCATCTGGTAATGATTTTTTGTCTGAAGCTCCAAATATGAAGCTGCAGATTGATGTTATCTGTTTTGCCATTATACTTAGGTAGAAATATTCGAGACAATTATAGTGTTATTGCTTGATATAAGAAATTTTTTATTTCAGTATATATTACTTACTTAAACAGCTGAAAACTAGACCTGTACTATATGGATATAGAGAATAATTTACAAGACTTAAAAAAAAAGTTTTCTGATGTAGAGAGAAATCTGGAAAACCCTACCAATTTGAGTCAAAAAGAATTCGTTAGTTTTTCAAAGGAATACTCTGAACTCAGACCAATTATCGAGATAATCGATGAATATAATATATTAAAAGAGGAAATTTCAGATTTAGAAGAAATCATGAAAGATGAGAACAGCGATGGTGATATAAAAGAGTTAGCAAAAGAAGAACTTCTTGAGAAGCAAAAGATAGTATTACCGAAAGTAAAAGCAAAACTAAAGTTGGCATTATTACCCAAAGATGAAGATGACTCAAGAAATGCAATATTAGAAATTAGAGCAGGCACAGGCGGAGAAGAAGCAGCATTATTTGCAGCGATGTTATTTCGTATGTATCAAAAATATGCAGAAAGAAGAAATTGGAAGTTTGAGCCAATAAGTATTTCTAATACAGGTATAGGTGGCTATAAGGAAGCTTCTGCACTCATTAATGGAACAGAAGTTTTTGCAAGACTGAAATTTGAGTCAGGGGTGCACAGAGTACAAAGAGTGCCAGAAACTGAATCCTCAGGAAGATTGCACACTTCCGCAGCTACTGTTGCAGTATTACCTGAAGTAGAAGAGGTTGACTTTGAAATAGAAGAAAAAGATTTACGCATAGATGTTTATAGATCCAGTGGTCCTGGAGGGCAATCAGTGAATACAACTGACAGCGCAGTAAGGGTCACCCACTTGCCAACAGGGATAGTTGTAATACAGCAAGATGAAAAATCGCAGCACAAAAATAAGGCTAAAGCGCTCAAAGTGTTGAGAGCAAGGCTATACGAAATTGAAAGACAAAAAAAAGAAATGGAAAGGTCAACAATGAGGAAAAGCCAAATTGGTTCTGGAGATCGCTCTGAACGTATAAGAACTTATAACTTTCCACAATCAAGAATAACAGATCATAGAATTAATCTCACTTCACATCGACTAGAACAGATTATAAAAGAAGGTGAACTAGATGAATTTATTGAGGCATTGATTTCACGAAATGAAGCAGAAAGGTTGACTGGAGGGGGTAATGTTACTTTTTGATGGAAATTTGAAACAAAGCATAGGTATCAGGTTAAAAAGAAGTAAAGTTAGTTGTTCATAAGGTTGACAATTATTTAAATTTATGCTATAATTAGCAGCTCTATAACTTACAGAAACCATGGAAGTTGACTTTAATCAATATGTTAATAGTAACACCTTAGAGTTAAATAATCTATATGTATATATGGAAAAGCTAGTAAACTTTTTACAGAAAAAGCAAAATATTACAAGCTTGACTTTATCTAATTGTTATATTGATGCTCAGTGCGGAGAAGTTTTAAATGAAGCATTAGAGAATATTAATCTTCCAAATATTACTGAGTGTAAATTAACTTCTAGCATTATTGGCGCAGAAGGCTCAATAGCAATCACTAAATTGTTAAAGAATGGTAACTTTCCAAATCTTATTAAACTTGATTTAATTTCTAATGATATTGATGTTGAAAGTGGAATAATATTAATGAGTGCGCTAAGGGGTAGTAGTTTTTCAAATATTAAAGAATTTAATTTACTTTATGACAACGTCTGCAACGAAGGCATAGCAGCATTACGTGAATCATAGAACAACAATATGCTTCCAAATCTTATTAAGTTTAGTTTTCCCTTTAGTATTACTAATGATAACAAAGATATGGAAATGTCAAACGAATACCTATTCGGTTAATAGCATCATATAGAAAAAGGCAAGTTACATTTATTTGTTGCTGCTCATAGAACATCCAAATTCAACTATAGACCTGCTAAAAGGTGTAGGAAATCTTACTGCTATTGACATTATTGCGAAAATTCCATCAATTGATAACTTCCTATTCTGTGTAAAAAAATAAGAAAGGAGAGGAAAAAAAGGATTAGTTTCTTTTATGATTATCCAAGAAGTCTAGTCTAAATTCAAGTTTTGTGAATAGGCCTAGCGCTTAAATTTTTGATTAAAAAGGGACAAGTTTAGTAAAAAATAATGATATTATAAGTGGAACATAAAATAGTCCCACTGCAGTACTAATTAGGAGCAATAAAGTAGCTTTATCTGGTTGGTAATTTAAAATATTAGCAAGTATTATACTGGATCCAGAAATTGGAATAATAGCCAGTAACATCAGTGCTTTATAGATGCTTTCATCATATATACCTGTAACATGCTTGTCTAGTAAGACAATTCCCAAAACAAATAACGGCCAGAATATGTACTTTGCTACAATAGTGGTCAAAGCAAGCTTCCAATCTACTTTAAAATTTGTAATTTGTGCAATACTTATTCCAAGCAGCACCATTCCTAATGTGATAAATGTACTTCTGATATTTATCATAACATCCGTCAAAAAAGTGGGTATTTGTATATCATATATACTTAAAAAGAAGCCTAGAATCATCGCATATAATGAAGGAAGTTTGAGTAACTTTAATATGCATTCTTTTGCAGTATAGATACCATTTGCAGCTATATAAAATCCCAAGCTATTTTCAAATAGTGCCATTCCTATGTAACAGACAACATACACAGACACTGAATCTTCATCAAATAAAGCCATGGCAATCGGTAGACCAAAATAACCCATGCTTGTGCTGCCCGAGCTAAACGCTAATATGTTTCTCGTGTTGTCCTTAAATAAAAAAGAAGAAAGATAATACACTGATAAGGACATAGTACTACCTATAAACCATATCAAAATCGGCAGAGAAATTACTTTTAAATTAACTTCTGTATGAGATACTCCGTATAAAATCACTATTGGATTAGCTATATAAAAGAGTATTTGAGATATAGTATTTCTATCAATTTTAAGATATCTTCCTGCTAAGTAACCAATAAGTATTGTAATGTAAATAGGTAATATTTTGAGGAAAAGAGTGAAGAACATACTAGCCTATTGTGATATCTTTGCTGATAAAGTGATATTAGATTTTAAGGTATTGTAAAAGCAAGTAAAATTTATTTTCCAATTAATCAAGTTCATAGTTAGTTAAAAAAGATTCACTGAGTGCCAAAATTTGTTCTTATATAGGACTTAATAATGATATTTTTATGACTAAATTATGTTAAGTTTGTATAAAGCTCCTTGTATATTTTTATAAGCCACTTTTAGTAATTTAGGTAGATTGTTGAAAAAACACTCATCTTGAATGGTTCTCAGGAATTCTTGCCTTAATCATTAAAATCGCACTATTACTTTCCATAATTTTTTTAAAGCCAACTTTTTCGTAAACACGGATTGCACAAACATTTGCTATACCTGGGTCGACAAAGGCATTCTCATAAACTTTAAAGACAAATTTGTTTAAAAATATATTCAAAGCTTGTGAACCAACTCCTTTACCTACATAATTCAGCTCTCCGATATACCAGTCTATAGCAGCACAACTTTCTGGAAGTTCTAAAGTGTTATAGATCTGTTTAGGTGGGAAATCATGTTTGTTGTAATATTGAATATAACCAATATCAACTCCATCACAATTAATAATGAATGCGTGCATTGGTTTTTCAATAATTTGTGTCTTAAATTTCAAACGTTTGAATCCTTTAACGTAGTTGCTATATTTTTTCTCAATTAACTCTGGTGTCCAATTTATATCCGTATCCCACCACTTCTTTATATGGGGCATTTCTACCCATTTTAATAATAGTGAAAAATGTTCTTCTTTCAACGCTTTAAATGTGATATTTTTATTCATTAATTAAAGATTTTAAGTGTTACTACCGTTTTTATTAATTCTATCTCTAATTGCTAAGTTCATTGAAATTGATATTTCTGTACCTAGTTTTCCTGATATAGTACTCTATTTTAACGTACCGGAAGGCACAATTCAATTAACTATTGCTTATAATTTTTTAGGCGTTTGCATAGGAGGGTTATTTTTTGGTCCATTGTCTGAATGCTATGGCAGAAGAAGGATGATGATCATAGGCAACACTTTGCTACTCATCGGTGCTGTTGGCTGTGTTTTTGCGCTGTCAGTTTCTTGGCTTTTAATCTCTCGCTTTATTCAAGGCATTGGTGTTAGCACATCTGTAGTTGTGTTTGCAATTATTGCAGACAGCTATAAAGGCAACGAAGCAGTAAAATTTATTGGAATCATGAATTCTATTATCACAGTTCTTATAGCAATTGCACCAGTATTAGGCAGTTTCATCAACAAAATTGTTGGGTGGCGTGGTAACTATGCAAGTGTTGCAATACTTTGTTTCATCTCTTGGGTTTTGCTGCTTTTTCTGTTACCAGAAACAAAAAAGGACCGTGATATTTTTAGTCTAAAAAAAATGATGAAAGACTATAAAAAATTATTATCAAGTTCAAAATTTATGGTGTTGTCTTTGGCACAGAGCCTTTTTTCTGCGGCTTATATGTCATTCATTACTTGTGGCCCTTTTTTGTATATGGAAACTTTTGGTTTATCCAGCACTATTTATGCGCTACATCAAGGTGCAATGGTTGGGTCTTTCTCACTAATTAGCCTGTTTTCCAGTAAGATCTTAAAGAAACTTGGAGCAATTTGGTGTGTAATTTCCGGTACAGGCGTAATTGCTATTGGATCCCTATCACTTTTAATATTCAGTATAATCATGCCCAGTGCTTACTACTTAGTAACGCTGTCTATGGTTATTTTTTGTATTGGCTGTGGAATTTGTCAAGCAGTCATTTTCAATGCATCATTAAATATTTTCCCTGAAATGAAAGGCACAACTTCTTCTGCAATTTCATTTATTAGAGCTTCTATCATGGCTATTTTTATCGGCTTAACAAGCTACGTTTACGATGGTCAAGCAACCAGTGTAGCTATTCTTGTTTTTTTTGCAGTAGTTCTAATTTACTGTCTATTTATTGTTTTCAAGGTCTGGAAAAATCTATAATCACCATATAGATCCTTCTCATTTCTAGTTATTGCGGTAATATGTATTGTAACTTTGCTGGCTGCTCTAGATGTATCTCTTCCAAATCACCTAATCTATATTAGTTAAAGAGTATTATCTTGCTCATGCGTCTAAAGTTTGAGAGCCAATTTTCAGCAATCCAATCAAATTCCAATTTTTTTCAAACAACTGTTTCTTGCTATTTTTGTACCTTAAAAAATTTAGCTTACTTTTACGCTAGCTTGTTCAAATAGCATTAGTACGATTTACTTTTTTTGAATGTAGAGATTTTCTAGGGATTGTCCTCTTAAATTCTATAGTATCTTGTTTAACATTGAAACGAGAATCCAGTTTCAAGCATTGAAGTGACGAATCAAGAGCTGCTTTTATTCCACCACTCTCAACTACTCGAGTAGTGGACAATGGAATACGATTACTTTCGTTTATACTAATCAGCACGTCAAATTCTATGCTATTATTGTGTTGTTTGATGTTGCTAGCTCTAATTTTACCATTTCCAAACCAAAACTTTATAGAATTACTCGCATCATGATTGATGTCTGCAGAATCAGGCAAAATAGCAAAATTCGCGTTGTTTACAAATCTAGAAAACGCATTTTTGATGTCGTTAAATGTACCGTAATGGTCTATATGGTCGTCATTAATACTTGTTACAACAGCAATATCTGCAGGAATTTTTAACATAGTTCCATCAGACTCATCAGCCTCAATTAAGAAAATGTCACTTTTGCCAAGTTTTGCATTACTCTGATAGGAATTTAATATTCCTCCAACAATTACAGTGGCGTCAGCACCAGAATGATCAAAAATGGAAGCAATCATAGCTGTCGTCGTCGTCTTGCCACTTGAACCTGAAACTGCTATCACATATTTACCTTTCATAATTTTAACCAGCATGTCTGACCTATGCAAAACGGTTTTATTGTTATTTCTTGCTGCAACTAGCTCCACATTATCAGGTTTTATTGCGGAAGAATGTACAACTATTTGAGCTTGTCTAATACTACTTGCATCGTGACCAATATAGACCTCTATACCTAATTTTTGTAACCTATCTATATTGTCGTTTGATCGCGTATCACTGCCTTGAACTTTATAACTGGAATTATGAAGAATTTCAGCAATTGCGCTCATTCCAATTCCACCTATACCGATTATATGTATTACTTCTTTTTTAGTGCTGTGCATATTTGGCAGTAGACGTTTACTTATTACTAAATTTATTATAGTATAATTTAAAATCCTCATGGTATCGAACCATTTCACTAAGTACAATGATAAAAAAACTAGCCTTTCTATGTCTAATATTCGTTTTGATGAGTAGTTGTAGTTTTAGCAATAGGTGTAATCACACCGCAGGTCATTATAAAATTGGCAATAGCTATACAATAAATGGTATCACCTACCACCCAAAATACTGTAGCTGTTATGAGGAAGTAGGAATAGCATCGTGGTATGGAATAGAAGATCATGGCACAATTACAGCTAACGGTGAAGTGTTTAATCGTCACTTGATTTCTGCAGCACATAAGACCTTGCCCCTACCCTGCTTTGTTCGTGTTACTAATTTAGAAAATGGAAGAAAGCTTGTTATAAGAGTTAATGATAGAGGGCCATTTGTTGAAGGTAGAATAATAGACTTGTCAGAAAAAGCAGCACAAGTTTTAGGACTTCATAAGTCTGGGCTTGCGAAGGTAAAAGTCGAGTACTTAAGAAAGAGGTCAGAACAATTGATACAAAATACTCCTCATTACAAAAGGCAATATGAAAAAGAAATGCAGAAACGTCACCCAAAACAAAACAATGCAGAAAGTAAGGGATATGTAGCATTTTTTGTAAACGCTCAGGTAGCTAAATCAGCTGCATCAAAGCTTCGTAATCAAGGAATAGAAAATGTTAGATTGCTTTTCAAGAATGATCAATATTGCGTAAAAGTAAGTTAAAACCTGCATTACAGATTGTGTAGCATGACAGAAACTATTTGACAAATGAGAATGTTCCAAAAGCATGTGCGTTAAATTGAGAAACTATCGTGAAATATAGCAATATTTAAGATTGGTATTTTATTTGTTACATTTCAGGTAGTGACAGCTACCTCAGATGTAGCTGTAAAAAATAATCTACCACTTAAGAAATTTCATTAAAAAAAATAGCATAATCTTATTTCTCTAAAAAATACTATCTTCAACTTGAATATGTTGAAAAATATTTTGCGTATTATCCAAAAAGTCATCCTTTATAGCAGCTAGCTCGGATTGTTTTTGAGATAGATTATCTTCTATTGTTCTATTAAAACAATCAAGATCATTGCACTTTAGTTGAGAGCGCATGTCTCTATTTTCATATAAACCTCGTATAACGTCATAATATGCTCGAGTTTCATCAGTTTCTGGTTGTTGCTTTTCTTTGAGTATTGCCTTTAATTTTGAATCTATGTCTAATTCTCTTTTTATAGCTTCAGTAGAATTTTTATGATATTTTTCATAATCTTCAAAACTTTTTAATATTTTACCTTTGATTTCATTTTGTAACATCTTTAGCAAATCTTTAGCATGAGGTTTTTCAATTTTTTCCTTCCACTCATCATACGTATATTCTTGTCGACTACCATATTTTTTATCTTGACACTCACTTCCTATGTTAAACAGCTCTTTGTTACAGATTTTATCACCCTTATAAAAGTAATCGCTTATATTAATTTTATCGCTAGTTAAAGTTTGTCTAATTGCTGCTTTATTTTCTGCAAGTTCTTCTCTGTACTTGCTAATGCAATTTAGTAATTCTTTTTTGCAATCTGTAGTCATAATCTAGCTCCTTTAATAAAATTAGACCTAATTTAGTGTAAAATAATTAATATTTTATTACTATTTTGGTTATAACTAAGATAGTAATGAGAAGTTCAGTGTCTACAAAGTTCGTTTAAACTATTTTCAAAATGGGTATAATATAATTTTAGGTTAATAAAATGAATTACGATGTAATCATTTCAGGTAGTGGGCTAATTGGTCTTATTACTGCTATTGGCCTGAGTAATGACTCTGTATCTGTAGCCGTAATTGAGAAAAATAGTTTACCACGTGCAGTTGATGATAATCGAGCATTTGCCATTTCTCAAGGATCAAAAAAAATACTAGAAAAATTAGGGATTTGGCGGCTCTTAGAAGGCGAAACTGAACCAATACTTGATATATGCATATTAGATGGAGATAGTCCATTTACTGTGCATTATGACCATAAAATGGTTGGTGAAGAGCCAATGGGCTATGTAATCAAGAGCGCTATTATATGGAATGCAATCAATAAAAATTTTTTGCATAAACTCAATATATATTCTCCACGTTCCTATAAAACAATCTCTTGTGACGAAGGATACATGGAAGTTACTCTTGATAATGATCAAAAATTGATATCATCACTATTTATCTGTGCTGAAGGTAAAAACTCTAGGTTGCCAGAGTTGTTTTCTATACCAATGATAAAATTTGATTATAAACAAAATAGCATGGTATTTAATGTAAAACATGAATTACATCACCAAAACTTAGCTGTAGAGCGGTTTTTTCCTGGTGGTCCATTTGCAATTTTGCCAATGAAAGGTGGCTATACTTCTTCAATAGTTTGGACAGAAAAATGCGAAATTTCAAAAATGCTGATGAGCTTATCCGAAGAGGAATTTGTCATAGAACTCAAAAAAAGATTTGGTTCTTATTTGGGAGAAATTGAATTAGAGGGTGAAAGAAGATTCTATCCTTTGAGTTTTTCTTTTGCAAGAAAGCTGCATAAAAGCAGAATTTTGCTGATTGGCGATGCAGCACATTCAATCCACCCGGTTGCAGGTCAAGGACTTAACCTTGGAATGAGAGATGTAGAGAGTGTTATTAGACAAATAACTGCTGCAAAATCCTCTGGCATTGATGTTGGCAGTAATTATCTATTGAAGAAAATTTCATATGAGAGATACTTTGATAATTTTACTATGGCACTTGCAACTGATGGACTAAATAGAATATTTTCCAACAGAATACTTTGCGCTCAAGTTCTGAGAAATCTTGGTTTAATGGTAGTTGAAAATTCAGATTTTCTTAAAAAAAGCTTCGTTCGACATGCTATGGGGTTTATATAAATCATTAGATTTCTTTCATCATAATCAGGTATCATTAGAGTAGTTGACACTGGAGCTCAAATTCCATAATGTCATGCCAGTGCCCAGACACTGGCATCCAGAAAAATTTATAAGCAAACTTGAGTTATGCTAAATTTGATGAAACGAAAAACTGGATTCCAGTGGGCTTTGTTGCACCACTCAAGGAAAGAACAGGCAGTTACTGATGGAATTTGTTATAAAATAGATATTTAGCCGACAAAGGAAAAATATGCCAATAAGAATGAAAGTCAGTAACTGCAATGAATATAACAAATTTCTTCAAGAAAGGGGAAATGTTTTTCATTATATCAACGATGCCATTGAAAATTGGTACGAAAATAGTCCAAAAGTAGCAGGTGGCAACAATGTCTACAGCGACAAAGTAGTGATTCTAATTCACATAATAACCTATCTATTCAGGATTGGTCTTAGGCAAACAGTGGGATTTATAGAGAAATATCTTGAGCAAATAGGGAAAATTTTGCAAATTATCAGCTATTCGCAGGCTTCAAGAAGGTTTAAAAAGCTTAATATCAAAATCAACGACTGCAGAGTTGATAAGAACGATATGGAAGATATTGAAATTGCTATAGATAGTACAGGTATCAGCATCTACAATAATATTCCAGGCCATAGTAAGGCAAATGGTACAGATAGAAAGTATCGCCGCTATGAGCAAACAAGATGTAATGCTAGAGATAGGTAGTAAAAAAGTTATAGCTGCAAAATACAGTAGTGGAGTTTATTCCGACCACTATGGAGCCTGTGATCTTATTGAAAGAGTGGATACCAAGTATAACATAAGCACGATATATGCAGATAGATCGAAAGAAGTTATACAAACTGTGCGATGAGCTTGACATAAAGACAAGGATTCCTCCGCAAAATAATGCAGTAGAGCATCCAAAGTTGGATTATATGAATGAGAGAAATTCTACAATCAAGCTCATAAAGTCATATGATGAAGATGGTATGAAGAGGTGGAAAAAAGAGATAAATTATTGGAAGAGATCTTATATAGAAAGTTTTTTCTCGCGACTGAAGCAAATATTTGGATTTAGTTTTAGGAATAAATCTGAGATTAATCGTGAGAAGGAACTGCTACTCAAGTGTTATTTGCTTAACAAATTTACTGAAATAGGCATGGCTAAGTTTGATATAGCTTCATGAATTTATTATACATTACCCACTATCCGAAGAGCTGTGCAACAAAGCCCACTGGGATCCAGTTTTCTTTACCAAAAGTGTTTCATTCTATAACGCAAAATCCATACTTACCAAACCGAATGCATTACTTGCAATCTCGATCCCAATGTCAAGCACTGGGATGACAGAAAAAGGAGCACTGCCATCATATTGGATAACACCATTTATTTCTATAGCTGTCTTTTCTATCTTATTTTGCCACCCTACTGAACGAATACCTTACGAGAAGTTACTAAGGATTTTTATTTAATTTAACTGCATCTTTTGCCTTATCCAATAACCCATTAATAAAACCAATTTCGCTTGGTTTATTAAGTAAATCAGATGCAATGTTAGTATATTCATTAATAACAATTGGTGCTGGTGTATCAAAATCAATTAACTCACATACTGCAATACGCAAAATAGATAAGCTTATAAGATTTAATCGTGAAAGTGACCAGCTTGGGTGTAAATAAGACTCTATTATTTTATCATATTCTTCACTGCTTTTTATAACCTTACATAACAAGTTTTCTAAGAACTGATGTTCAAATTCTTCACATTCAAATATATCTTTCAACGTACTTATGTAGTCCTTAAGCTCACAATTTTCCAATTTAAAAGTGCTTTTGTTGTAACTTACAAAAATATTTGAATAAGCAATTTGTACAGCAAGAAATCTTGCCGTACTTCTTTTTATGCGCCATTTTTTATCTACTGGTTTTTCCTCCATTATTTTAATTTATTGTGTAGATCTATCATATGCAAAACAGTTGAGGCTGCATGGCCACCAACGTTCTTTTTATTTTTGTCAGCTCTAATTAGTGCTTTATCTTTACTATCTGCTGTGATTATTCCCATACCAAGAGGTATTGCATGATGCATAACAATTGCATTTAAGCCTTCGATTACTCCTTTACAAACGTATTTATAATGATCAGTTTCACCACGAATTACACATCCAAGAGCTAAATAACCATCATAATTAGTATTCTTGCCTTTGACCGCAAAAAGAATTGCAGCTGGTATCTCAAACGTACCAGGCGCTTTAATTATCTCGTAACCAATATTATTTCCTTTGAATTTATCAGTTGCACCCTCAAGCAAAAGGTTTGCTATTTCAGTATAATAAACTGAATTAACTATTAGTATTTTCGACATTCATTCCTACTTTTCTTGTTAAAAGCAACTTTATTAATGATTGTTGAACCAGAGTTATAATATTACTAAATATCCAATATATTACCAGGCCGGCAGGAAAAGAAGAAAAAATAAAGACAGAAATGTAAGGTAAAAACTTCATAACATTTACTTGAATATCATCTTTACTGGTTTGATCTTTCTCACTTAGCTTCTGCTGAATTATCATGGTAGCGCCGAAAATTATAGGTAAAATGCCTATAGAAATAGGAAAGTTATAATTAAACAACCCAAATAATGTAAAAATGTTTGTTGGATCAGAAGCTGAAAGATCCTTAATCCATAAATAAAAAGGGGCGTGTCTCATCTCTATAGTAACAAATAATACTTTATACAGAGCAAAAAATACTGGTATTTGTATGAGCATAGGGAAAATGCTCGACATTGGATTTACATTGTTTCTCTTGAACAACGCAATTGTCTCTTTGTGCTGCTTTAAGCTGTCATTTTTGTACAACTCTTTTATACGAGTTAATTCAGGCTGCAGGCTTTTCACCTTGAACATCGAAATATATGATCTATTAGATAAGGGAAGCATCAAAAGTTTGATTACTAAAGTTAGCAATAATATTGCTAAGCCAAAATTTTTCAAAACAAAGTTAAAATATTCAAGCAGTAAAAACACTGGCTTGGTTATAAAATAAAGTACACCAAAATCTACAGCCTTATCAAATAAAGGTATATTAAGAGTGTCTTTATAAGAATCAAGTAAATTCAACTTCTTTGCCCCAGCAAAAAAGTAGTTCAGAGTAGAAACACTTGCACCAGGGAGTATGTGTTTGTAAGGTTTAACAAAATCTACTTGAAACTTATCAATGTTATTAACATTCGTATGCTTAATACTTACATTTATTTGATCAGATTTTTCAGGTATGATAGCTGTAAACCAATATTTATCAGCAAAACCAAACCAACTTTTTTCACTTGTGCTGGCCTTTATTAAACGTTTCTTGGAAATATCCTTATATGTCCACTCCTCTAGTTTATTGTTAAATGCACCTAGTACTCCTTCATGTGATATCCAATAGGATTCGTTAATATTATCACGTTTACGATTGATTTTACCATAGGGAACCAAAACTACATTATCTTTTGTATTGTTTTCAATAATTTGCTCAACTTTAAACATGTAGTTATCGTCAAGGCTAATTTTCATTCTAAATAAAATGCCATTTTCATTATCCCAAAATAAATTGACCTCTTTTTGATTGAGTTTATCTGCTTGCCATACTGTTTTAGAATCTGGAACTTTAATCTTTTCATTCGGATCGAGCCACCCAAATTCTGCGAAATATACATCTTTTGATTCTGCAGGTGACAATAACACCACTTGTGGAGAAGAAGAACTCGGTTCTAAGTGGTAGTTAGTTAAGATTAAGTCATCAAACCTTGCACCTTTCAGAGAAATTGATCCTTCAAGCATGTTATTGGTTAAATTAACTCTCTGTTCTCTAGTAGAATTAATAATTTCAGAACGATTTTGGTATATCATAGGAGCAAGGTCGTTAGAAGATTCGATATGTTCAATATTTTCAATCGATGGTTGGCTTTGGCTCGTGTTAAGAAAATTATCATAAATAATATGCCATAATACTATAATCAATATAGAAAGAATTGTTGCTAAAATTAAATTTTTTGCTTCTGACATGAAATTAAATCGAACATACCTCCTTAAATTATATATTAAATATTGTACTAAAACAATAAAATTTACTTATTTTTAATAATAGCTTTTAACGCTAATCTTAAAAATTTACTCTTATGGCTTCAAATTTTAATAATATGAATGCAGCAAAAAATCTAGTTATTTGGCTACTGATAATAGTCATTACTGCAATGTTTATTGATTCACAAGGGGATAAACTAAGCAATAGGTTTCTGAGCACTTTTCTACCGTACAAAGGAAGGGTTCAAAATGGCGGAAGTATTGAATTTACAAAGTCATACGATGGACACTTTTATATTCAAGCTCAAGTCAATGATCGTAATATAACGTTTTTGCTTGATACCGGAGCAACTGATATTGTTCTATCGCAAAAAGATGCGTTACATGCTGGTATTAACTTACAAAACATTCAAGACTTTAAAATATATGAAACTGCAAAAGGTCAAATAAAAGCTGGTGTTGTTCACATCCCTCAAGTTAAAATAGGAAATTTTTTAATTAATGATGTACACGCTAGTGTTAATACTCACTCTATGTCCCATTCATTACTTGGTATGAGCTTTTTGAGATATTTTCATTTCACTATTAGGGATAATAAGCTAATATTATATCGTAGTTAAACGTTCTATACTCTACTTATCAACGCTCTGCAGGTCAATATAGGAGCAGAGATAAATATTGCGGAACAGGTGCCGATTGCAATGCCAAAAGAAATGATTAAGCAGAAGTCTCTGACCACACCTGTACAAATCAGCACTAAAGGAAGAGCAGCAAGAAGAGTAGTACCTGAAGTTAACATAGTACGAAATAGTGTAGAATTAATGCTAGCATCAACTATTTCATCCATTTCTACATCTTTTCTATTTTTTTTATACTCTCGAATCCGATCGTATATAACCACTGAATTATTGATTGAATAGCCAATCACGGTAAGTAGAGCTGCAACTGATGAAATATTAAACTCAATACTCGTTAAGCTGATAAAGCCAAGAGTTAAAATCACATCATGGATCAGTGCCATTATTCCACCAAGTCCACACTGCCAGCTAAATCTAAGCCAAACATAAAAAAATATTCCAATAATTGCAATTAACATGGCTGATATCCCTTCAAATATCTGCGTTGAGCCTATTTGTGGACCAACATAATCTATTTTACGATAAGTTACTAAATTACCTAATTTGCTTTCTAATATACTTTTAACCTTTTTAATTTTATCTTCATCTCCCTCATCTTTAAACCGCACAACTAAGTTATCACCAGCTTTTGAACTCTGTATCGTAAATCCACTCTCTTTTAATATACCGAGAATAGCATCATCCTTGCTTGAAGATTTTATCTCTATCAAAATTCCACCTGTAAAGTCTATACCCAAATTCATTCCACGCAGCATAAAAGTAAGCATTGAAAAAATGATAAGAATAACGCTAACAAGTGCTGTCAAATTTCTATATTTACTAAATCTTATATCAAGATTATCTGGAATAAGTCTAATTGCCATATTTCCTACTTAAATTGTGATTTTATATACTTTTTAAGCAATCGACTAGCTATTTTCTCTTAGCTTATACTAATAATGATCTTTGATTTACTTAATCTACTTGAAAAAGATATTTGATCAAAAAAATGAAAACAGCCTGGTTGTCATTAATAAAGTGCTACTTAAACATCTTTTTTAATCGATTGATTTCATCAGCAAATTTTGGGTCAGTTCTTATGAAATTTTCCACTTGTTTGACTGCGTGTATAACAGTAGCATGATCTCTACCACCAAAATTTCTTCCAATATCTGGTAAACTTTTTTGCGTAAACTTCTTTGCGAAATACATAGCTATTTGTCTCGGCCTCGCAAGACTGCGGAGCCTTCTATTAGATTGCATATCTGCAATCTTTATATTGAAAAATTCAGCTATTTTTTTCTGTATTTCTTCTATTGTGATTGACCTATGATTTGACCTAAGAAGATCAATTAGGGTCTCACTAGCTGATTCTACTGTCATGCTTCTTCCAATTAAAGAGGTATGAGCAACCTTATTTAATGCTCCTTCTAGTTCTCTTATATTGGATTTTATATTCCTTGCCAAAAATTCTAGGACATCCTTTGGAACATACATATTCATTCGTTCCACTTTCGCCTGCAATATACCAAGTCTTAATTCAAAAGTTGTTTCATTAATATCTGCAACTAATCCCCAACCAAGTCGTGATTTTATTCTTTCTTCTACTCCATCAAGATCACTAGGAGACCTATCAGCTGATATAACCAATTGTTTATTTTGGTCTATCAATGCATTGAAAGTGTGAAAAAATTCTTCTTGTGTACTATCTTTACCACTGATAAATTGCACATCATCTACCATCAATACATCTACTGATCTAAATTGCTCTTTAAATAACATAATATCTTTGCTCCGCAGCGCCGTAATATATTGATACATAAATTTCTCTGCTGATAAATATACCACTTTTCTTTTTGCTGACGGAGAATTAACTATGTCCCAAGCTATAGCATGCATTAAATGTGTTTTACCAAGTCCCACTCCACCATATAGAAATAAAGGGTTGCTTCCTGATATTGGATCTATAGATTCCGCTACACGCTTTGCCGCTGTAAATGCTAACTCATTTGACTTTCCTACCACAAAATTATCAAAAGTGAATCTGGTATCTAGTGGTGAACCAAGATTATGATTATTTTCCTCTCTATTTTTTAGTATCGTATTAGAATTTGAATTTCTTTCTTCAATTAATTGAATATCAATAGAACATACACTTTGATCTTCGCTTTGCCATAATGACAATATTTTTTCCATGTAGTGAACTGTAATCCACTCCTTTATAAATCTTGTTGGTACAGACAACAAAACTTCTCCATTTCTGTTGCTGATAAATCTTAGTGAACTCAGCCAGCTGTTATATGTTGCTTCTCCATAGAGATTATGGAGATAATTTTGGATTTTTTCCCAAGTAACATTGTGGTCCGTTACTGTAATAATCTGATCAAAAAACATAGTAAAAACCTTAGGGTTAGTTAAGTTCATATACCACACCAAGAAAGAACAATAATCAGAAAGATGCAAGATAATCAATAGCTTACTGTAAGATAAAAAGCTAAACTACTTAATACATATCTAAAATTATGAGGATTTTTTGACGAGTTGTAAAGAGTATAAAAGCACTAAAATTGATCATTTTTTTGAAATAAAAACAATCAATTTGTAAATGTCGCTTGTACCGAGGATTAGAAGTATGTTATTAAAAAATAGTAATATATTATGTATAAATAAGATATTAAATTTACTGATAAATAAGTAAAGTACTTGTATAAATATAGCTGATTTAGTATAAATTTATTGAAGTAAATTTGTGATTATATTAAGTAATTTGAGTCATAATACTGTATTCGGTATTGAACTGGAGTTTTACACTGAGGGAATAAAAAAAGAATATTTATTTCTGAATAGCATCAAAAATAAAATAGCTTCTCTTGGATTTTTTTGTGAGAAAGAGAGTTCTTTAAACCAATACGAGATAAAAAGTGATTGTTATACGAGTCCTGATAATTTAATTATGCATTTTGAGTTAGTAAAAAAATTACTGATTGGAACAGCACAAGAGTTCGATGGTAATGTTTCTTTTAAAGCAAAACCTTATTTGGATAGAGCAGGCAGCGCACTAAATGTACATGTTAGCCTCATGGATTCAAATAATAATAACTTATTTTATGGCAATAAGCAAAAATATAGTGACCACCTGATTCACAGCATAGGTGGATTATGTGCAATGATGAAAAAACATATGTTGTTTTTTGCTCCAAATGATGATTCATATTTAAGATTTCAGTACCCAGATATTCATACTCCAACTACGATTAGTTGGGGAGTGAATAACAGAACTGCTGCGATAAGAATTCCCTATTTTGGCAACGATTCCAAAAGATGCCGCCTAGAGCACCGTGTTCCTGGAGCAGATTGTAACCTTGAAAAAGTACTCACAGCAATAATTGAAGGTATAGTTTTTGGTATAGAGAACAAAATTGCTCCGCCAAATAGAGTGTATGGCATTGCATCTGATCCTCAATATAAGATGGAGAGTTTGATATAGCAACTACCTGTTAAACCCTAACCCATTAAACTCCTTTGAGGTAATTGGCCATTCTAGCACTTTCCTCACATCATTATTTACATTCCCATACTGTAATAGCAAGTCTGCAGCAGATAGTTTCTGCGTACTTTTAGATGATCCAAGCCCTATATTGGTAAGGTTGCTCGGTGGCTGCTCAGGAAGTGGATTACCAAGTGCATCCATGTGTTTAGGTAAAGGTTCCATAACAATATTTGTAGCACTAGAAACGAAATGACTATCTGTAGTATCAGCACTTTTAGAAAGTGAATTACCTTTGAAATCCATATGTTTAGGTAGTCCATTTTTCATTTCTTCTTCTGCTCTTTTATTTTTTAATTCTTCTTCTAGCTCAGTTTCAGTTCTTTTTGGTTCTTTTACGGTATCTTTTTCTTCACCTTCATCAACACTGCTATACCCTTCATCTTCTGACATATCATCAGTTTTAACAGACTTAGGTCTTGCTTTATTAAGCAATGAAAGTAATGCGTAAGTAACTGCAGCAGCAGTAACTATAATGGCTATCTTTGCAGCAATGTGAATCATTGTTAAAAATACTAAAGTTGATGAAACACCAACCAACCCAGATACGATCGCTTTATTCTTGCCTTCTATCACACTTAAAACTGCTACCATAATAATCCCTCAAATACCATACTAAAGTCATATTATATAGAAATTTTCTTACGCTTGCAAAACTGTAAAAATTTTAATCATTTACATAAAGCTATATGAGGATTAATTAATATATAATTTATCTTAGCTATAATATGATATAAATACGTATAATGTTTGGCATGAAAAGCTTACTTGTAGAGAGGAATAGAACAGTAATATTATTGCTTATCGTGATTTTTACCTTCGGCTCATACACTTATATAAAGATGCCAAGAGAAAGCAATCCTGATATACAGATTCCTATAATTAGTGTATTTGTCGGGTTTCCTGGTATTTCTGTCGAGGATAGTGAAAAGCTATTAGTGCTTCCTATAGAAAATGAACTAAGATCCATCGAAGGTGTAAAAGAATTGAGAGCTTTTGCAACTAATGATGGTGCTCACATGATACTCGAATTTAGAACAGAGTATGATAATAAAGAAGTGCTCGATAATGTCCGTTCAAAGCTTTTAAACATAAAATCAAAATTACCTATTGAAGCAGAATCTCCAATAATCAATGAAATAAACTTGAGCTTATTTCCGATACTAAACGTTGGCTTGATTGGTAATTTGCCGGAAAGAACTTTAACTGAAATAGCACGCAAACTAAAGAAAGAAATAGAATCTCTGCCAAATGTTCTTAAAGTTGAAGTAGCAGGTATGCGTAAAGAAACAGTGGAAGTTATAATTGAGCCCACAGTTCTAACAAAATATAACATTCAATCAAATGAGATATTTCAAGCTATATCAAACAACAACAGATTGGTAGGAGCCGGATCACTAGAAAATGATACCGGTAAATATTCGATTAAAATATCAGGGTTATTAAAAGACATAGAAGATATTATGAATATTCCTATTAGATCTCAAAGTGATGCAGTTTTGAGAATCAAAGATATAGCAAAAGTATACCTTGGGTTTGAGGATCACCAAGGATTTGCTCGTATTAATGGACTACCTAGCATTGTACTAGAAATTTCAAAACGTAATGGAAAAAACATAATAGACACGGTAAATCAAGTAAAATACTTAATAGACAAAGCAAAAGATCAATTACCTGAAAATTTAAAAGTAGTTTATTTGAATGACCAGTCAAAAAATGTACGTGATGTGCTTGACGACTTGGAAAATGGTATAATATTTGCCGTATTACTAATATTAACCATAATAATGCTCTTTATGGGAACAAGGGCTGCTATTCTTGTTGCACTATCAATACCTGGCTCCTTTCTAATAGGAATAATGGCTCTTTACCTCATGGGTATTACTCTAAATATAGTTGTGCTCTTCAGTTTAATTATGGCAGTTGGCATGCTGGTTGATGATGCAATTGTAATCAGCGAATATGCTGATAGAAAGATGATTTGTGGCATGGATAAAGTAGAAGCCTTTTGCACCTCAGTTCATGATATGTTCTATCCAGTTTTATCATCAACATTGACTAAATTAGCAGTGTTTTTCCCTCTGTTACTCTGGCCCGATACAGTCGGTAAATTTATGCAGTACATACCAATTACAATAATTCTAACTTTAACTGGATCGCTAATTATGGCTTTGGTTTTTATACCAACACTTGGTGCAATATTTGGTAAACCTTCCATAACTTCAAAAAAAGAAATAATAAGAATGAGTGCTATAGAAAGTGGTGAGATAAAAAATACTGGGCTTATAATAAGAACTTATGTACGTATGTTAGAGAAAGTCTTAGATCACCCCAAAAAATTTGTATGTGTTGTCGTGTTTGTTTTATTTTTGTCTAGTATATTATATTTTACTTTTGGTCCTGGATTAAAGTTCTTTCCGAATGTAGATTCAGATAACATTTTAATCAGCGTTAAAGTAAAAGAAAGCTTATCAGCCAAAGAACGAGATTTGATACTTAAGAAAGTAGAAGAACGTATTTTGGGTGTTGAAAAGGAAATTTATGTTTTTTATGCTCGATCAGGAAAATTTTCAGACAACGTTATTGCCAAAATTCAATTGGAACTTGTAGATTGGCGCTGCAGGCGCAAAGCTACGCAAATACTAAATGATATAAGGAGTAGTGTACAAAACATAAAAGGAGTAATAATTGATGTACAGGAACAAAAGTCAGGACCATCAGCTGACAAGCCAATACAAATTAACTTAAGCGGAAGTGCATCCAACTTGAATTCAGTAGCAGAGAAAATCCTAAAAATTATGGACCAACCTTCATCTGGATTTATAAATATTCAAGATAGTAGATCAGCACCTGAAATAGAGTGGAATATGAGTATTGATAAGAGTAAGGCTACAAGCTCTGGAGTAAGTGTTGCAACCATCGGTGATTTTATAAAGATGGTTACAAATGGAGTATTAATTGGAAAATATAGACCAAATAACGCAGATGAAGAAATTGATATTGTACTACGCTTTCCCAGAAAGAATCGCAACATGAAAACTATAGATAACCTTTTTATTAATACAGCAAATGGACCATATTCTATGAGTAGCATAGTGAAATACGTTCCCGAAAAAAAGGCAAATAAACTAAGTAGGATTGATGGATCACACACAGTAACAATCTCTGCTGACGTTGATACTGGCTATCTTGTTGATGAAAGAGTTAAGTTCATTCAAAATTCGATTACTCAAGACTGTAGTAAAGGAGTAAAGATTGATTTCAAAGGTGATAAGGAAGATCAACAAAAATCAGGAGCATTTTTATTAAAGGCTTTTATATTAGCAATTACATTGATGATATTGGTGCTAGTGGCACAGTTTAACAACATATACTATACATTTATCGTAATGACAGCAGTGTTTTTATCAACAACATGTGTATTTTTCATTTTCTTTCTTATTCAGAAAGTTTTTGTAGTTGTCATGTGTGGAGTGGGGATAATTGCTTTAGCAGGAATTATAGTGAATAATAATATACTATTGCTTGATGCCTTTCATCAGCAAATTAAGGTGCGCAAAAATAACATTAAGCAATGTATAATAAACGCTTCAATTTCTCGCATCAGGCCAATACTACTTACCGTTGCAACTACAGTTCTTGGTTTAATACCGATGATTACTAGGTTAAATATCAGTTTTTTTACGCTACAAATCACATATGATGCTCCATCAAGCCAGTGGTGGGTTGATATTTCAGCAACCATAGCAAGTGGAATATTAGCTGCAACGGTCTTAACTTTATTCTTTACTCCGGCATTGCTTATCATACAAAGACATGAAAAAACTTGACTTAAATTAGCAATCATTTAACATTTAAGATAGCGTTCTTTACCTGTTGAAGCTATAATTATAACTAATTAAATTGGATTTATTTATATGATTGCTAATCGTAAAAGCAGTGTTAATCAGAAAGGCAACAAGAATAACATAGTTGGAAGCCTTGATGTAATAAAAACAGCGGGAGAGCTCTCACTTCAAAAAGGTTTGGATTTTAATATTATAATAAATGCACTTAAAAGTGCTATCGAAGCAGTAGCTCAACAAAAGTATGGTAGCAAAAGTAAAATTGTAGTTAATATAGATAGAAACACAGGCAAAGTTACCTCATATAGACAACTAAAAGTCATTAATGATGAATCAAATGAAAATGAGTGTGACTTAATTAAGTTGACACAAGCTAAGTTAATAAAAGAAGATGCAAAAGTTGGAGATACTATTAGTGAATTGATTTCTCTTAACACTGATCTTGTTTCAGCAAGAATTGCCCAGCAAAAGATTTCTGAAATAATCAAAAATGAAGAGTTAAAAAAGCAATATGAGGAATTTAAAGATAAGGTAGGAGAAATGAGGTATGGCATCGTTAAACAAGTAGAATATTCAGATCTTATTATAGACATAAACGGAATTGGAGCATACCTCCCTTTACGAAACTTAATTGGTGGTGAGTCATTTCGTGAAGGCGATAAGGTTAAAGCTTACATACAGGCTGTTAAGCGCTCTGACGATGGACGTCAAATCATTCTTTCTAGGACTCATGAAGGCTTTTTAGAAGCATTGTTGAATCAAGAAGTACCAGAAATTGCTGACGGATTGATAACAATTAAAGGTATAGCTAGAGACGCTGGTTCAAGATCTAAAATTGCTGTTTTTTCATCTGATAGGAATATCGATCCAGTAGGTGCTTGCGTTGGAGTTAAAGGAGATAGAATAAAAACTATTATACACGAATTAAACGGTGAAAAAATCGACGTCATACATTACTCATCAGATTTGGGTCAATTTGTTATTAAAGCCATTACTCCTGCAGAAGTATCAAAGGTCATTATTGACGAAAATGAAAATTGTATAGAGTTAATAGTTGCTGAAGATCAATTGAGTTTAGCTATAGGAAAAAAGGGTCAGAATGTAAGATTAGCTTCAGAGCTTGTTGGATGGAAAATTGAGATATTAAGCACTCAGCAAGAATCAGAAAGAAGAAATAAAGAATTTAGTCAATGTTCAGTTTTATTTGCTGAAGCTTTAAACTTAGAAGAGATTATGGGCCAATTATTGGTAACAGAAGGTTTTTCAAGTGTAGAAGATATATCTAACACTTCAATTAAGGAACTTGCTTCAATAGAGGGCTTCAATGAAGATATTGCAAATGAACTTCATAATAGAGCAAATAATTACCTGAAAGCAGAGAATGATAGAAAAATAGAAGAGCTAAAAAATTTAGGTATGGAAGACGATGTAATCAACTTAGCCTTATCAATAGATAATAAAATTGCTCTTAGTAAACATAATATTAAAACTTTAGAGGACATAGCAGATTTATCAAATTATGAGTTTTGTAGCATACTCTCTTCCTCAACTAATAATAAAGACAATCTAAAAGATACAGCAGATTTAATAATCATAGAAGCACGTAAAAAGCTTGGATTAATATAAAAACAATATGAATAATGAAGATATCAGTAATAAAAAATTAACCCTACAAGGCTTAAGCAAGCTTAAATTAGACATTAATTTAAACTCTTTAGATAGTCAAAGTACTGGTACTACAATAGTAAAAAAAAGAAGAAAAATTCATTCTGCAGAAGAATATAGTTTATTTGACGAGAGTAAATTAGGCTCTTTAACTAAAAAAGAACAAATTTCCCGCATTAATGCTGTACAGAATGCTACTTTGCTGAAAGAAAGGAATCAGAGAGAACAAGAAGAGAAAATAAAAAAAGAAGAAAGCAATCAAGAAGTTGAAGATAAAAATGAATCACACTCTGTACCTAAAGAAATAAATAAGGAAGTTTTAAGTAATACTAACTCAGTTGAACAAAAAGAAGATAGTATTGAATATGAGAACAATGATAAAAAGTCTTTTAAAGCTAGCAAAGATATATACTCTAAGCATTCTAAGCTAGTAATTACACAGGCAATAGATGAAAGAAATGAATACCTCCCTGTATTTAAGCAAAAATTTGGTATAAGAAGTAAACAATCAAAGTTTACTAAGGGTAAAAATATATCAAGAGAAGTTATTATACCAGACAAAATAACTATCAGGGAGTTATCTATTCGTATGGCAGAAGATAGCAAGAATGTGCTAAAAATGCTCAAAGAAGAAGTTGGGGAGAGCTATAGAGTAGATGATCTAGTAGATCCAGATATAGCATGCGAAATAGCAAAAAAATTTAGTCATACGGCTAAACGAGTAAGTGATGCTGATAAAGAAAAGAATTTACTCTTCATAAGCAACAGAGAAAACTTACCTAAAAGACCAAAACCACCTATCGTTACTTTTATGGGACATGTGGATCATGGTAAAACATCATTGCTTGATGCATTTCGTGAATCCAATGTTGCAGAAAGAGAGTCAGGTGGCATCACTCAACATATAGGTGCTTATCAATTAACGACAAAAAATAAGCAAAAAATTACTTTCATTGATACACCAGGGCATGAGGCATTTACTGCAATGCGTGCACGTGGTGCCAATATTACTAATATAGTTGTGATAGTAGTTGCAGCTGATGATGGAATCATGAAACAAACAGTTGAAGCAATAAACCATGCAAAAGCAGCAAATGTCTCTATTATAGTTGCCATTAATAAAATTGATAAATCACAACCTGGCGATGTAGAAAGAATAATTAATAGTTTGCCTCAGTATGACCTCATCCCCGAAGAACTTGGTGGTGATGTTATAATTGTGCCAGTATCAGCAAAAAAGAAAATCAACTTAGATAAACTAGAAGAGGCAATTTTATTAATTGCTGAATTAATGACGCTAGAAGGAATAGAGGATTGTCGAGCACTTGGATGGGTAATAGAGTCCAAAATAGATAAAGCTAAAGGAATATCAGCTACATTAATAGTTGAAGAAGGAACATTAAAGATTGGTGACATATTGATAGTTGGTACAACATACAGCAAAGTACGCAGTATGGTTAATCACCTTGGTCAAAGAGAAAAAGCGTCACTACCTTCTACTCCAGTTGAAGTTACTGGTTTAAATGGTGTACCAAATGCTGGAGATAAATTTGTTGTTGTAAACTCTGAAAGGCAGGCTCGTGAAATTGTTGAATACAGGTTAGAATTAATCAAGAAAAAGCAAGAAGATTTAGACGACAGTAATTTAGATATATTCAGTCGTAATGATAGTGAAACAGAAGAACTATCTGTAGTTTTAAAGTGCGATGTCACTGGTTCTATTGAAGCAATATCAAGCTCAATTGATAAGCTTGGTAAAGATCAAGTGAAATTAAATATTCTACACAAAGCAGTAGGAGGAGTAACAGATTCAGATGTGCTGCTTGCAGAAGCATCAAGCGCAGTAATTTTAGCTTTTAATGTAAAAGTGGATTCAAAAATCAGAGAATTAGCAAAACAAAAAGGTATAGAAATACATACTTACAATATAATATATGAGCTTATTGAAGACATGAGGATGTATCTAACTAAAATGTTAAAGCCTGTTACACGAGAGGTTCGTGTTGGTTCTGCATCTGTAAGGCAAATATTTAATTCATCCAAAGCCGGTAATATCATCGGATGTTATGTCACTGATGGAGTTATAAAAAAAGATTCTCTAATTAAGGTAGTACGTGGCAGCAAATTGGTGCATGAAGGAAAGTTAAAAGCACTACGTAGATTTAAAGATGACGTTAAAGAAGTGGGTGTAAATTTTGAATGCGGAATATCGCTAGAGGGTAATATCGATATTAAAGTTGGAGACATTTTGGAAGCTTATCAATTAGTGCAAGAAGAAAGGACGTTATAGTAGTTGAATATGAAAAAGGAAATTAGAAACCTAAAAGTAGCATCGGTATTACATAGGGCAATATCAAAAGTCTTAATGGAAGGTAATGTTCTTAATGAAAAAGTAGTAGTATCTGATGTAAAGCTAAGCAAAGATTTGAAGAAAGCAGATGTATATATTGTGTTATCTTCATTAAACATCCAAAATGATAATGATGATATCAGCACTGTTGTTAATGAAATGAACCAATCTGCATGGTCAATACGTAAATCTATATTGTGTTATGTTGATTTGCGATTTATACCTGAGTTAGTTTTTAAGCCTGATTTAGCATTCGATAATTTTGTCAATGTAAGCAAAATATTACATAATCACACTTAATTAATGTATTTCAACCATTATTTCTCATTAATGAGAATACACAGTTTAACAGGTTTGTGGCTTGTGCTATTTTCTAGCTTAAGCGGCATTCTTTTAGCCTCAACTTCTCTATCGTATCAGGCTCTTTTTCTCCTTGTTTTGTTTACTATAGGTGCATTTTTAATGAGACCCGCAGGGTGCATAATCAATGATATCTTCGATAGAGAAATAGATGCGCACGTTGAACGAACAAAATATAGGCCACTTGCAAGTGGTGCATTAAACATAAAGCAGGCTTTGGCTTTACTTTCACTGTTACTGTCTATTGCCCTGGTAATCTTATTATTAACCAATAAAACTACTCTTATACTTGGAATAATTTCAATGTGCATGATAGTTATCTACCCCTTGCTAAAGCGTTACGTTTGGTGGCCACAATTGTTTTTAGGGTTTACTTTCAACATGGGATCACTCATGGGTTCAGCAGCAATAACAAACCAGATTAGCATAGAATCCTTGCTATTTTATATAGGATGCGTCTTTTGGACGCTTAGTTATGATACTATATACGCTCATCAAGATAAAAAAGATGATGAGAAATTAGGAATGAAATCTACTGCATTATATTTTGGCAATACAACAAAATCTTGGTTGAAAAGATTTTATTTAATATCCTTAATGGCATGGTTGTACGCTGGTATACTATCATCATTAAATAACATCTTTTATATTGCTTTACTTGCCATAGGATTCATATTTCACCACCAACACAAAAATTTCAATCCAGACGATTCTAATCAATGCATGTCCATATTTAAAAATAATTCCCAGATAGGACTCCTGCTCTTTTTCGGTATCCTTTTAGATAGAATTCTAAATTCTACTTTTGTATCCGTTCAGATGCATGGCTAATGTGTAAATATCGAAGCAAAAATGGTGTCATTCCAGTGTCAAGTACTGGGATGACAGGGGATGACACCATTTATTTCTATGGCTGTCTTTTCTATCTTATTTTGTCACCCTGCTGAACGGATTCTACTTTTTAGAACATATCTTGAAAGGAAATCAGGAAGATAATATGATAGGATCAGTAAAAAATATATACCAGGTGATGTAAGTGACAAAGAATGGAAATTTCTTGAGCCAAGAGTTGCACAAGGTGTGGCCAAGAAAGCACAAAATAAGAACAATTATTAATGTTATACAATACATAATGAAAGGTATTTGCCAGTAGAGCAAAAGATTTTCCTCTATGGAAGACAGTGTATGATTATTTTTTTAGGTGGCGTAATAGTCACACATTGGTTGAATGCATACAAAACAAAGGCTAGTGTGCCCATTGATGTTATAAGATCAAATTACCAACCTTTTACTAGATGAAATCAAAAAGCTAAGGAATTAAGCCTTACCTTGATTTATTAAACCTCTATCCTGAATTAAATGACCTTGAACAGAAGTATTACTTAAATAACTTTGAGGCTCTAAGTTTATTTGCTGTTCTTCAACTTCTAATGTACTATCTCTATTGTGTAATATCTGCTCTATTGATTGATTTACTATTAAATCTAGTTCCTTATTAAATACAACCATAAATTTGTTAAACTTCTTTGGACTTAACTTACCTGTTTCTCTATCGTGGCATGCTTGCTCTACATATGAGTTTAAAAATCCTGAAATCTCATTAAACTTACCACCCGTGATTTTTGCAGTAACCTCTTTCTGCATTTCTACACAATCAATATTTAACCGATGCATTGATACCCCACTTTTTAATGCAGCTTGTTCTACTACTTTCTCAAATTCCTCTATAATATTTAATGCATAGCCCTGTGCTTCTAATGGTGATATAGACTGAACTACTGTGGAAATATACTTCTGACCTGTGATTTTCCTTATAAATACATCTAATAAAAGAAGTACACCGTTGTTATCAATACCTTGAACTGTAATAGCTTTAGAAGGTTCCATACTTATAGCTGCCTTAAAAGGAGAAGAAATAAACTGAAAAACACCTTTAACAGTATCTACTGTAGTGTAAGCAAAAATATTGATCCATGAAGATGGCTTGCTTGCTCCGCTTGTAACTCCTATTTTATCATTTTGCAATGAATTTTCATCTTCTTTTACAATACTACGGCGATTATGGACACCTATTGATAGAGAACTGCCTTCCTCTTGTGAGTATCGATGACGCCTATGTCTTATAAAATGTTGTGTAGTTTCTTCATTTTTCCTTATTCTTTCCTCTAGAAGGTTTAGTATTTCTGAGCTGTTTTCTTTACTAAGCGTATTTGCTACGGTTAAAGCTCCTCTAGCATCAACATCATTCTCTTCATCAAGAATGAACTTAGCTATATTTAAATTGCCATAAGCAGCTGCAAAGTGCAAAGATGTCCAACTATCTTTATTTTTAGCGTTAACGTCAGCATGTTTACTTATAAGAAATTTAGCTACTTCTAAATGACTGCTTTTAACAGCCCAATGCAAAGGAGTATTGCCATTATTGTTCTTAGCATCAATATCAGCTCCTTTGTTTATAAGCTCTTCTACTATACTTAACCTACCATAACTTGCAGCCCAGTGTAAAGGGATATTACCATATTTGTTTCTTTCATTAACATTAGCTCCTTCCTTTATGAGCTTTTCTAATACATCTAAATGACTATTTTTAGTAGCCAAGTGCAAAGGAGTATCGCCATTACTGGACTTAGCATTAATATCAGCCCCTTCCTCTATAAGCTTTTCTATTACACTTAAGCTACCATAACCTGCAGCATAGTGCAGAGGGACATTGTCATATTTATTCTTCTCATTAACATTAGCTCCTTTCTCTATAAGCTTTTCTACTATATTGACATTCTGATTAAGAGCAGCCCAGTGCAGAGGAGTAGCGCCATGATTATTCTTAGCATTAACATCAGCCCCTCCCTCTATAAGCTTTTCTACTACCTGTAATTTATCTGCAAGAACAGCTAAATGTAGAGGAGTATTGCCTCTATTGTCCCTGGCATTAACATCATCCCCTTTATTGATAAGATCCGCAACTTGATTAGCATCTCCACTACGTACAGCAGCAAATAATTCATTAATCATTTAACCCTCGATAAAAACCACTCAATTTCAAAGTAAGAAAAAAATCTTTTTCTGAATAAAACAGCTACCTCATAATATAAAGAAAAATATTTTCACTATCATATTTATTGTACATAAAAAATTAATAGCTCAATATACTTTTCATAAAATACTCCATCTCTAAAACTTGTCAATCCCTATTTAGAAGTTTTTTTGATAATCTTTAATGAAAGTTCTTAACGAATTAATACTGACTTAATAGTATATATTACTAAAAATTTAAATAAAACAACCATTCCCAACAACTAAAACCGGCTAGTGAGAGAAGAGTTCGTTTTGGGATGGATTGGTCTGTTGCTGGAACTCAAGAACTGCTGCAAAAGGAAAGCCCCAGTTTTCATAGTAATTATGATATTAAAAAATCACGTTTAAAAATACTTTATACAAGTGAGAAACACCTCTTTTTGTTTTTGCAGCAGGTTTCCATGTATCCCTCTTTAATTAAGAGACTGACTAGCTCCTTGAGTTTGTTCAGTGTTTGGGTGATGAAGATTGCTGTTTACACCCTCGTTTCCAATTGTCTCTACAAACGCCTGTAATTTTAGTTTAGGAGCGTACCTCTTTTCAACATTAAAGTCTACAAAGTAAAATAGTGTATTATTTCGGACTCCTACTCTTTCTTCTTTAAAGTCATTTTTGTGCACCTCAAAAAATCTCTCCATGCCAAAGAATTTCGCCTTTTGAAAATCATATCTATAATGTGTTGATAGAAAATCCACCAATGGTTTATTATTGTGCAGGAAAATTTCTTTTTTTACTTCATCAGCCTTATTAATTAAAATATGTGCATATTCTGGATATAGCTTTTTTAAATTCTCTTCATTATCAAATTCATTACGTACGTTTTCATTTTGCTCCCATATGCCAGCCATTTTATTAACGTCATTTTCCCTCAAAAAGTCATATAGTGACTTATTTCTTTCTTTAATCTTTTTAACTTCTTCTTCACAATTTTTAAGATGCTGTAAATAATTGTTATACCTCTCGGTTGAATTGGTTATAAATTCATTTTTCTTTTGTAAATTTTCCTCACTTACATATAAGCCAGCAACTTCTAGTCTTGCTATGTGATTTAGTATAACCTCACAAATATCTGTAAAGCCTATTTCAGTAGCCCGATGCAAAGGAGTTTTTTTATTCTTATCTTTTGCATTAATATCTGCTCCTAAGTCTATTAGAACTTTTACTATCTCTGTATAACCCTTTACAGCAGCTATATGCAAAGGAGTTCGTTCATTCTTATCTTTTGCATTAATATCTGCTCCAGCTTCTATTAGAACTTTTACTGCCTTTGTAGAGGAATATTCAGCAGCAGTATGCAAAGGAGTTCGTTCATTCTTATCTTTTGCATTAATATCTGCTCCAGCTTCTATCAATCTCACAATTTCCTTCATATTTAGTGTTCTAACAGCATCCAAAAGTTCTGTTGATTTCGTTTCTTCTAGTTGTGGCATAAATTATCTCTAAAAGTTTGCTTGACTTTTCTTTACTATTCCTAAATAAATTATTACTAATTTAGTATATCTTTTTGTTAAGAATTTAAACGATATATCTACTTTCAGCAGCCAAAATCAAGGGCTGTGAGAAGTGTTTTCTTTGGAATCGTATGGTCTACCATGTGTACCGTTCGAACTTTTTAATATATTAGGTTTACTATACGCTAAAACTATCCATATTAGGCTATTTCAGCTAAATTTACATATGAACCAATTTGTCTAAATTTGTTGTAAAGATTTCAAGCTTCTATTTTCACAATCCTGCTTTTATTTGAGCTGCTCTCACAAAGGTAGGCACTTTTCTTGCGTCTTTTAAAAGAGTAAATGATCAAATTTATTGTAACGCTATAGAATCCAGTATTTTCTGCAAACTATAATATAGTTCAGTTAATATATTAGTAAAGTTGACAATTGTTAAAATATTAATTAAGTAATATTAACAAGGTAAAAATGAATTTCATTCAGTATACTAGAGGAAACAGATTACGTTTGCATGATCAAGAAGTAGATATCAATAAATTGATAAGCTTTTTGCAAGAGAACAAAAATATTATAGAACTTTCTCTCAGTTCTTGTAAGATTGGTAACGAAGGAGCAAAAGCTTTAGCTAATAGTAATCTTACAAACCTTACTGAACTTGATTTACATCGCAATAATATTGGTAACGAAGGAGCAAAAGCTTTAGCTAATAGTAATCTTACAAACCTTACTAAACTTAATTTGGCAGATAATGATATTGGTAAAGAAGGAGCAAAAGCTTTAGCTAATCTTACAAAGCTTACTCAACTTAATTTAAGTTACAATAATATTGGTAACGAAGGAGCAAAAGCTTTAGCTAATCTTACAAAGCTTACTCGACTTGATTTAAGTTACAATAATATTGGTGCAGAAGGAGTAGAAGCTTTAGCTAATGGTAATCTTACAAAGCTTACTCGACTTTATTTAAATGACAATAATATTGATGCAAAAGGAGCAAAAGCTTTAGCCGAATCTGAGAAATACTGCGAATTCATAGATAAAATTACTCAGATAGAAGGTAATAACGAACCTATGGGTTTTTGTAAACGTCTGAAAAAATTATGGTCTCAAGCAAGAGCAAAATCTAAGAGTAATGTTCGCAAGCTAGATGAAAGCACTATAAGGAGTTTGTTTTTTGATCTTGCACAACACGGTTATACAGGGGGAATAGAGGTTTTGCTGGATGACTATGATAAATATCCTTTTCTAATTAATTCAAGAAATGAGCAAGGACACACACTATCTCATTTCTATAATCACGACCCTGGAATGCAAAGGTTTTTCTTTGAACGTGGTATGATACCTAAACAAAGACCTGAACAAAAAAGAGATGACTTGCGCATTGTACAAGACCGTCAATCTGTCCATGCAAGTCCAGCAGTTAAAAAAACAAACTTTCTTGCTAAAAAACTGGTTGAATCGACGAAAGCAGATGAAGAACAGTTAAAGCAAGCAGCTACTTCTTACGTAGAAAGTATAGAACTACTTAAACAATATCAGAATGATCCAATAAGACTAAATCTTCTTAGTGTAAATGACAAAGAAAAAAGAAGTGTGATGGAGAAAACATTAGGTGATAATCCTGTGCCGAATGATAAAGATTTTATTGGGGATATTATTGATAAAGTTAAGGAAGCACTAAAAAAGAAGTATTTAAAAAAGAACTCCCACGATGAATATGACCAAGGATATCCTACACAAGGATTACAATATGATTATACAAAAGATGATGCAAAAATTACTATACCTGAATCTATAGGCCGTATAAAACTACTTATTGATAATTTTTCCATTCCATTGAAAGAAAAAAAAGAATTGCTAGTTACTCTCATTGCACAAAACCAAGATTTAGTAATGAGCAAACTCTCTTCAGTAAAAAGAGAACTTGGAGATTTCGATACAGAACAACTTGATAAAACGAAACTACATACATTGTTAAATGATATAGACGACAATAAAAAAGTAGATGTGTTATTTAAAGAAATCAGTGATCTAGATATAGAAAAGATCTGGAGAGAGCAAAAAGAGTTCATTCTTCTAAAACAAATATATATAGCGTCAACAACATATGGTGAAGGTAGCAGTGCCTGCATTCAAGGTACATGGAGTCAAATTATTAATAGTATAGACGAAATTAGCTCTGAGATCTTGGAACAATATGATCATTATTTAGAAGAAGAACTAAAGCTAGAAGAACAGAAAAATGCTATTACAGAAGAGAACATTAAACCATTTCTGGAAGGTTTGGCTAAGAATCTAGTTCAACATGCGGAATCTCATCCAGAATTGAAAGAAGCTCTTAAAGATTTTGCTGTGTGCAATGTAAATATTGATGATCCTGAAGAAATTACCTTTGAACAGCAAAAAATTTTAGCAGAGATAAATAAATATTTTAGTGAATATATTAAAAATGCTTTACCGAATTACAATAGAAATATACCAAATAATGATGAATACAAACTTATCATCGAGAAACTGTCAGAGGTAAAAGAAATGCAAGATTTTGCACAAGAGCCATCTAATCAGCAGGAGAATACCATAAGAGAAACGGAAGCTCAAATTGATGAGAATAGTGAGGATAAGTTTTTTGATGCAGAAAATTATAATAAAAGTCGTGCAACTATTAGAGAAAGCGACACAGATGAAGAATTTAAAGATGTTAATGAGTCAATTTTTCTAGAGGAAAATAATACACAATTAGTTCCAGAAAGATTACACTCAGAAACTTCAGTTGTAGCAACAGATCAAACAAATGGTATTCAAAATAATAATCAACAGCCAGGTAATTTAAATAATGATGCTTCACGAAGTAAAGAAAAAAATAAACGGCCTACTGTATGTGCTTTCACATTAGCAATAGCTGGAATTATTTCAGGAATAGCTATTGCAGTTTACTCAGGAATGTTAGCGGTAGGAATAGCAGTTGGAGCTTGTTGTCTTGTTGCTGCTGCGATCATATACTGTTGTAGTGGGCCTTCAAATTCACTTGAAAAGAGCAGTGCTGAAGCTGCAACTAATAAATGTGGTTCTGTCGCATCTATAAATCCTGGTATGTAACATTTGTAGGAAAGTAGAAAAGAAGTGATATGATCATCTAAAAAAAAAGCAAAGATGTTTCGTATTAGTTCAAAATTATTGCCATATTTCAAAGGATTTAGCTTTTCAGCAGAGATAATAATGTTATCGGTTCTGTCGCATCTATAAATTGTGGTACAAGAAGATCGTTAAACTGGGATTATGGGAGTTATAGAGCAATTAGCATAGCAAAATTCTCAAAAGTAGAAACATTATCATTAGCCCCGATAATTTGTCTTTTTTGAATCATACGAATATTTTCTATGCCGGTAATGGTAATCTTTGCGGAGTGGAAGCTCTTAAAACCAAGCATTGGCTTTATTCGTTTTTTGATAAATCTATGATCTTGTTCGACAATATTATTTAGATATTTTATTTGAAAAACCATGATTCTACAATCTTCAGAAATTTCTGTATTCAAATCATCAAGAGCAGCAGTATTACTGCCGCTTTTATCAATTACTACTTTCTCAGGAAGGTTATTCTCTCTAAAGGCTTTACGAAAGAACGCAAGTGCCGCAGACTTGTCTCTACGAGCACACAACAGAAAGTCTACAGTATTACCAATAGTGCTCTGTATAGATAAACCCATTTGCCGTTTAATTTAACGTAGGTCTCGTCCATTCTCCAGCTACTGCCAACCTGCTTCTTCCTTTTCCTTACCGCTTCATCTATCAGTGGCACAAATCTGATAACCCACCTTTGTAACGTAGCATGATCAATTTTTGCTCCCCTTATACTCAGCATTTCTTCCAAATCTCGATAGCTCAAAGAGAATCTACATTTCATATATACAGATAACATTATTATCTCTGCTGAAAAGCTAAATCCTTTGAAATATGGCAATAATTTTGAACTAATACGAAACATCTTTGCTTTTTTTTTAGATGATCATATCACTTCTTTTCTACTTTCCTACAAATGTTACATACCAGGATTTATAGATGCGACAGAACCATGCTAATTGCTCTATAACTCCCATAATCCCAGTTTAACGATCTTCTTGTACCACAATTTATAGATGCGACAGAACCCTTGTATCTCCACCTTTAGACTGTTTTTGCAGATAATATTCTATTCCAATCTACATCCTCACTTCTAATTTCTTCATCACCTCTAGCATCACGCTCAAGAGAAAGCTTAGCCAACTTTATATCTACTTCATCTATTTCATCATCTTCTTCAGATAATTTGCTTGCTTCAATTTCTTCTTCCACTAGGTCCTTTACAACTTCTCCTATAGTTCTATTTTGAACTTTTGCCATTTCTATAAGGTAGTGAGCAAATTCCCCCTCAAAATTTACATTAACATTAAGCCTTTCTTGACTTTGATCTATATTTTAACTATAAAATACCAATTTTAAACTATAACATTTTTACACAATTTTGTCAATCCCCTTACTTGTAGCAATCACAATTCTTCTCTTCGGTCTCACACCTGCAACTTTCAGTTCAGCTTTAATACGTTGTCTTAAGCTTAGCAGGTCATTTATCTGAACTTCAGCATATCTCACAACATGGTCACCATATGCAATTGATACTACTCGCTCTCCGTTTTGCAGCTTCTTTATCGCTTCTTCGACTTGACTTAAATATTCTTGATTGTACATTTTACTTCTCATTCAACCATTTACTTTGCCTCACTTTTTTAGGCTTTTTGCTTTCCATTTTTCCACTTAAACTATTCCATTTACTCTCTGGCCATCTGTCTACTCCCAGTGCTATCGATGCTGCTCTTGCGTAAATTCGGCAATCTAGTACTTCATTTCTTTCTCTTACCTTTTGCCACTCTTGTTTGGTGTATCCTTTCACCACTTTGCTGACTAATTGCTCTGCCGTTAGCTGCTTAAAATATTCAGGTGCATACTCAGGAAAATGACAATATCCTGCTGGCACTTTCTCTTCTTCTTTTAAAATATTAAGTAATTGAAAAAGCTCTGACTTTAATATCGATACTCCTACTGGCCAGAGCTTTATTCCTCTTTTTAGCTTTTGACCACCAACTGTTATATCTACTCTACTTGGGCTGCTAAGTGGCACTAGTGCTTTATTTACACCTTTGACTGCCATTACTCTTCCAGAGCCTTGATGGCCTCTTACCCAATTGTATACTTCTTGTGTTGCATACCCTGCATCAACCGCCATCATGCTTATCATGTATTCAAGCCCATTTTCACCGATAAAATGATGATTGAGTAACTCTGAAAGCTTTCCCCATACTTCTCCTCTTCCAGTATCACCTTCAAATACTCGGTAGTCTATTGACCAACTTTCACGACTTTTTCCCCATGCTACAACTTCTACTTCTAAACGATCTTTTTGGACATCTACTCCTGCTGTGAGAACTACTTCGCCTTTTGGTACTGTGCCAATCTGAAAAAATTCTCTTCTGTTAAATAATTGCTTCCAGTCTGGTACTTCTCCTTTATCTACCCAAGTTTCTCCAAGCGTAGTATTTATCCAAACTTTCAGTAATTGTTCACTTTCTTTTGCATGCAGAAAATCCTCTACTGCTTGTTGCCAGCTATACCAGCCAACTGGACTATAAAGACTTGAAAGATGAAATCCTTTTTTCTCCCCTTCTTTTGCCTCTGTAGCTCTCCATTCTCCACGTTCTAGCATCTCTGTCTTTTGATGATTTTCTATTTTGCCGCTACATTCAGTGCAGACATAATGTGCTGTTCTTGAGTCGTTGTTTTCCCATTTTATTTGTGACCATTTTAGAACTTGATAGTAATTACAATACGGACAGGGAACAAAAAAATATCTCTTATCTGTTGCTTCAAATTCTTTCTCAATTCTGCTTATTCCATGAATCGTTGGCGTTGATACTAAAAAAATCTTTCGTCGTGCAAATGTATTAGTACGGGCTATGCTGAGTAAAACTGGATCTCCTTCACCTCCCGAATCTCCTGGATAGGCATCTATCTCATCAAGAAAGAGGTATTTTACTGGCATAGATCGGAGGCCTACACTGCTGTTTGCTCCAGTTATTACTACTATTCCACCTGGAAATTCCTTACTTTGTACAGTATTGCCTGAATCTCTTGATCTTGGGTCTTTTACTTTACTTTTTAAACATGGTGTACTTTCAATCAGTGGCGCAAATCTTCCTTTTGACCAACGCTTTCCCATTTCAACTGTTGGCTGTACTACCAGCATTGGACCTGGTGTCTGATCTATGATGTAGCCAATCCAATTGTTACCAGCTTCTGTTCCCCCAATCTGCGCTCCTTTCATGAATACTACTTTTTCTGCAGGTGAAGATGGTGATAGTGAATCCATTATTTCTTTTAAATAAGGAGTTCTTTCTGTTCTCCATTTACCTGGCTCTGATGCTGCAGTTGATGCTAGAACTCGATACTCATTCGCCCACTCTGATACTTTAAGCTCTGGATCTGGTTTTAAACCTTCAGAAAATGATGTGGCGTATATCATATTGCTAGCTCTTCACCATCATTAGATGATACTTCAACATCACTTAAATTAGGACTACTTGTTTTCTCACTTTCGAGTTCATTCAACCACTATGGATTAAAATCCAAAGATTGAGAGAGAGCATAGAATGCTAACTTTCGACTTGAAAGTCACCAAATTTATCTTCTTTTTTAGAGTGATTTTCAATATAATTTTTTATCATTTCGTCAGTTACATTTCCGCTAGTCCTGACAAAGTAGCCTACTGCCCACAACCCAATATCTCTTTTTTAGCTCTGGAAAGTTTTGCTGGATTTTTCTGGAACTTTTTCCTTTTATTAACTGCACTAACTTACTAATACTTAAGTATGGGGGTACAGAAACGTATACGTGTACATGACTTGACGCAACTCTACCTCTGATAATTTCTACTTGATTATTTGCACATACTTCTTGTACAACTTCTTTAGCTTTCTGTCCAATATCTCCAACTAGTACTGGATATCGATATTTTGTTATCCACACTATGTGATATATATACAGAGTGACTGCTTTTTCTATAATATTCCACATTCTTTCAGATTTTTCACCTTAAAATTATATTCTTAAAAGGATGGACTTCAAGTCCAGGGTTTTTCTCCCAAATTTGGGACAATAAATTATCCTTATCCTTAAGCTTTTCATTGCTAAATAATCTGTATGCACCCTTAGCTTCTTTCCATCCACTACAGCTTTGATTAATTGATCCAGACACCTTACCCTCTATACAATAGCCTGTTTTAATAAGTCTCTTATTAAGTCTTGTATCTCCTAAATTAACGTGTTTTAACTCTCTTTCCAGCCATTTATCCCCTAAGCCATCAGTATATTGCACATTTGTACTTACTTCACTCATTTTAATCCCAAATTTATTTGGTATCCATTTTACTCACTTTTTTATTTGTGGGTAAAAGTGAGATTTGAATCCGATTGAGAAGTTCTGATCAAGCACGCCATAAGAAAGTCTCTACAAACCTTTTGGCCCAATATTAATTCGGCTATTGATTTTGTCTTTCAGAGTGCTCGAGCAGATCTGACTTCGGTTAGCTATAGCAGCTATAATGTGCTTGCAACAACTAATTCACTACGGCAACTGCACCGTGACAGTGTTTGTATTTTTTTCCAGAGTTACAAGGGCACTTGTCATTTCTTGAAACTTTTGGAAGTCTGCTATTTTTAGTAGAGCGTGACCTATTGCCTATTTCTTGATTGTCTAGCAACTTAAAGTGCGCTAGGCGGTGAATGGTAAGCTCCCTCCACTTTTCAAGCATCGACTCAAACACTAAGAAAGCTTCGCGTTTAAATTCATTCAGTGGGTCTTTTTGCCCCATGGCACGCAAATTTATGCTTTGTCTTAGGCTCTCTAAGACCGAAAGGTGCTCCCTCCATAAATGATCAAGTGTCATGATCATCACTTGTTTCACTATCGTATTCCACAAATCTGTAGTTTGTTGACTATTGAAATATTTTTCTTTCTCAGTAAAAAATTCTTGTATTTTGTCATTTATATAATCCAAGGCTTCTTGTTTATTCAAAAACTCTGCTAGATTAAGCGTTATCCCGTATCTTATGTGGAATTCTTTTGCAATATCTTCAACATAATCTTCGTAATAACCACTTTGTACTATACCTTCTATTATATCCTCATTTACTTCACTATATACTTCAACTAAATCATTGATTTCATTGTTTAAAATATGATTTCTCTGCTTAAAAATAACCTTACGTTGATTGTTAATTACATCATCAAACTTTAGCAAAGACTTCCGCACATCATAATTTCTAACTTCAACTTTCTTCTGTGCTTTCTCAAGTGCTTTATTAATCCATGGGTGATGAATAGCTTCATTGTTCTTTAGTCCCACTTTTTGTAAAAAATTCCTCATTCTATCAGAGCCAAATATTCTCATTAAATCATCTTCAAGTGATAGAAAGAACTTAGAAAGTCCAGGGTCACCCTGACGACCAGAACGGCCACGCAGTTGATCATCTATTCTCCTGCTTTCATGCCTTTCGGTTCCGATAACACATAAGCCACCAGCTTTTATAGCAATTTCCTTATCTTTTTTTACTCTTTCGACTATTTCTTGATATTTTTTTTCTCTTTCATCAGCATTTTTTATTTTCTCGAGCTCTATTTTTGCAATCATTTCAACATTTCCACCAAGCTGAATATCAGTTCCACGTCCTGCCATGTTTGTTGCTATAGTAATGCTGCCTGGTATTCCAGCTTGCGCTATTATGTACGCTTCTTGTTCATGATAACGAGCATTTAGTACTGAATGCTTAAGAGAATAGCTTTGCAAAAGCGCAGAAAGTTTTTCAGAGTTTTCAATACTTACCGTACCAACAAGGACTGGTTGTAGGCGTTTGTGGCATTCTTCTATGAACTTCAATACAGCACTAAATTTTTCTTTTTCTGTGCCATAAATTTCATCGTCAACATCTATTCTTTTAACAGACACATTAGTTGGAATTTTTACTACATTTAATCTATATATATCATGAAACTCCTCTGCCTCTGTTACTGCTGTTCCTGTCATACCAGAAAGTTTGTTGTACATACGAAAGTAGTTCTGAAATGTGACTGATGCTAAAGTTTGACTTTCATGCTGAATTTCAAGATTCTCCTTTGCCTCCAATGCCTGGTGAAGACCATCAGAATATCTCCTACCTTCCATCATGCGCCCAGTAAACTCATCAATAATTACCACCTTACCGTTTTTCACTATATAATCTTTATCAGCAGTAAACAGCTTATGTGCACGAAGTGCTTGATCTATATAATGAGTCAGTATAATATTGCTAGTATCATAGAGCGAGGAATTTTCAGGAATGATGTTATACGATTTTAGTAATTCCTCCACTCGTGAAATGCCATTTTCAGTGAGGAACACTGCTCTACTCTTTTCATCGACTTCATAGTCAGAATCAACTAATTTGATTACTATTTTATTGATATGCTTATATATCTGATTATTTTCCTCAAGTGGGCCAGAAATAATGAGCGGAGTACGCGCTTCATCAATCAGTATAGAGTCTACTTCGTCTACTATCGCGTAATTGAAGCCTCTCTGAACCATATCTTCTTGAGAAAATTTCATATTATCTCGTAGATAATCAAAGGCAAGTTCATTATTTGTTGAGTATACGATATCTGCGCTATAAGCCTTTTTTCTCTCGTCGTCTGTCAAATTATTTGTAATAAATGCAACAGAAACTCCAAGAGAATTATATAATTTACTCATCCACTCTGTATCTCGTTTTGCAAGATAGTCGTTAACAGTTACGATGTGCACACCTTTTCCTTCTAAAGAATTTAGATATGCAGCTAAAGTTGCGACGAGTGTCTTTCCTTCTCCTGTTTTCATTTCTGATATCATGCCATTATGGAGAACCATGCCACCAATTAGCTGAACGTCGAAATGCCTCATGTTAAGGAATCTTCGTGATGCTTCTCGTACAACCGCAAATGCAGGTACGAGAAGGTCATTTAGTGTTTTTCCATTTTTCAGTTCTTGTTTTAATTCCGCAGTTTTACTAGCAAGATCCTCATCAGATAAGCTCTGCATTTCTTGCTCTAGCGCATTAATCTGCTGAGCAATTTTTCTGAAGGATTTTATTATCTTCTTGTTCGTTGATCCAAATATCCTTTTTATAAAAAAAAGTGACAACGTAAAGATGAAGAATATAAGAATAGTTGTTAAAACTAACGTAGAGTCTGGCATAAACTTAGGTAAAGTTTTATTTAATATGAGATTATATTACTAAACGTAACCTGCGGCAATTAGATTCAGAAAATCTTTATTTACAAACTAAGGAAAAGATTCTTGCAGATGAAATGTAAAAGAGTCTATTTATTTTATTAAATATTATAATTAATAATTAAACTTTCTTGATAAATTATTAAAATAGTCTTAAGCTACATGTATAAAACGGTTAGTGGAGTTACAATGTTAAGCAATATTATAAAAGTAAAATTAGAGAAAAATAGTTGTCCTTTTGAAGAATTAGAAGAATTTTTTGCTTCATTAAAATTTGGTACAAAAGGGTTTAAAGATTCTTCATTCAACCACTATGGATTAAAATCCAAAGATTGAGAGAGAGCATAGAATGCTAACTTTCGACTTGAAAGTCACCAAATTTATCTTCTTTTTTAGAGTGATTTTCAATATAATTTTTTATCATTTCGTCAGTTACATTTCCGCTAGTCCTGACAAAGTAGCCTACTGCCCACAACCCAATATCTCTTTTTTAGCTCTGGAAAGTTTTGCTGGATTTTTCTGGAACTTTTTCCTTTTATTAACTGCACTAACTTACTAATACTTAAGTATGGGGGTACAGAAACGTATACGTGTACATGACTTGACGCAACTCTACCTCTGATAATTTCTACTTGATTATTTGCACATACTTCTTGTACAACTTCTTTAGCTTTCTGTCCAATATCTCCAACTAGTACTGGATATCGATATTTTGTTATCCACACTATGTGATATATATACAGAGTGACTGCTTTTTCTATAATATTCCACATTCTTTCAGATTTTTCACCTTAAAATTATATTCTTAAAAGGATGGACTTCAAGTCCAGGGTTTTTCTCCCAAATTTGGGACAATAAAATTAGTTTGCCAAGGATGGGGTGTGCCGTAGAGACACAAAGAAAGATCAGAAATGAGCAAACTAAGTGCTTAAGCTGCACAATAGATGAGGGAAAGGTCCCTCACAGTCGGCTTGCAAGAGCAGGCTTTAAACAACCATAAGCTGCTTTGATAAAGAGTCAAGGTAGTGAGAGTTATGGATAAAGGCACAAATACGTGTCATGTACGAAATAGAGAGGCGAATGAAAATGAACCACTGATGAAGTGTCGAAAGGGCTGAAACGACGTCAAAACCAGGAGCTCCCATCTCTCCTGGGATAGATCTACAAAGAACTTGCTTACTGGGTAGGTGGCGTGAAACTATGTAATAGTTTAGACTTAATCTGACAGGCATAAATTAACTGACAGAAGAATCGACGAAGTCAAAACCGATATCAGAATCTGTTTTAATGTTATCAATATTTTTTTGGTAAGCAATATGCATACTATCAAAAAAGGTCTGCATAGGAGTCTTACCATAGCAATATTTACCGGAATGAGGTCTAGCTCTATTGTAAGAATGCAACCAATGATCGACATCTAACTGGAGTTCTTCCAAAGTACTATAAATCTTTTTCCTAAAAATAATATTATAACATTCATCTTGCATAGTTCTATGAAGCCTTTCACATATACCATTAGTCTGTGGAGAGTAAGCTTTGGTTCTAGAATGATCAATATTTTCTACTCCCAAATATAATTGGTACGCATGATTTCCTGGCTTGCCACAATACTCTGTACCACGATCGGGAATGTTCAAAAAAGTGTGTCAAGCCGCATTTTTAGTTCAACTCAATTTTCAATCTGTTGGGAAAGAAGATGTCAAGTTGAGACATAGTTAAAGCCCAATTAGGGAGAGCCATAATCCACTTTTGCTCCACTTTTTTTATAGCACAATATACCAACTTATACAAGGCATTTGTACTGGTAAATGAGCCCTTGGTTTTAATGAATTTCCTGATTCGTCTATGCAACCCCTCAATTGGATTGGTGGTATAAATTAGCCTTCTAACAGGGCCAGAATACTTAAAATAACCAGACAAATTTTCCCAATTGTTTTGCCACGATTTTATGACCAAAGGATATTTTTCACCCCATTTTTCTTCCAGCTCAAGCAAATAATTTTCAGCGATTTCTTTACTTGAAGCACGATATATTTTTTTCAAATCATTCATGAAAATTTTCACATCTTTGCTGGATACATATTTCAATGAATTTCTTATCTGATGCACTATACATATTTGTACTTCTGCTTTGGGAAATACACTATTTATAGCCGCAGGAAAACTTTTTAGACCATCAACACATGCAATCAGAATATCCTCTACCCCTCTCTCTTTTAGGTCATTTAACACTCCTAACCAGAACTTCACTTTCGGCTAAATAAAAGCCTAGTACTTCTTTTCTGCCATTTTGATCTATGCCTAATATATTATACATGCATTTACTTACGCAATGCCCGTCCTCCTTGACTTTGAAAAACATGCCATCCATGAATACTATTGGATATACAGATTGCAGTGGACGACTGCGCCATTCATTGATTAACGGCAGTAATTTGTCGGTAATACTTGATATCTCTGCTGCCGATATTTTGTGATCATAAATTTCCTCAACGTGTGACGCTATATCTCTATAGCTCATACCACTGGCAAATGTGCTCAAAATCTTCGTTTCAAGCTCTGGATGTAAGCTTGTTTGCCTTTTTTTCACTATTTGTGGTTCAAAACTTCCTTCTCTGTCTCTTGGTGTCAATAGTTCAAATGAACCTGCGCTTGTCTTCAAAGTCTTGCCATTCCTCCCGTTTCTACGATTGTTTTCTTCACTTCCAGCAGATAAATGATGTTCTATTTCACTCTCTAGACTAGCTTCAAGCAGCCTTTTTATAAATGGCGTTAATGCTCCCTCCTTTCCTGTCAACGGTCTTCCTTCTCGTATAGACGACAGGATATTTGTTTCCAACTCTTTATAATCTACCAATCCGTTAGTTCTGTTTACTATTTTCTGACTCATTTTCAAACCTCCATTTTTTTATATCAATTTATTACTTTTTTTCGATTTGACACACTTTTTTGAACATTCCCAGTGAGAACTTTAATCTTTAATCCTCTTTAAAAAGTTATCTGAAGAAACGACTTTCACACCTCTAGCTTTTTCAAATGCCTCTCTTGCTGTGCCTGCGTTCTTACCTCCTTCCTTTGCCGCTTCTAAATTTTTATTGTCCCAAATTTGGGAGAAAAACCCTGGACTTGAAGTCCATCCTTTTAAGAATATAATTTTAAGGTGAAAAATCTGAAAGAATGTGGAATATTATAGAAAAAGCAGTCACTCTGTATATATATCACATAGTGTGGATAACAAAATATCGATATCCAGTACTAGTTGGAGATATTGGACAGAAAGCTAAAGAAGTTGTACAAGAAGTATGTGCAAATAATCAAGTAGAAATTATCAGAGGTAGAGTTGCGTCAAGTCATGTACACGTATACGTTTCTGTACCCCCATACTTAAGTATTAGTAAGTTAGTGCAGTTAATAAAAGGAAAAAGTTCCAGAAAAATCCAGCAAAACTTTCCAGAGCTAAAAAAGAGATATTGGGTTGTGGGCAGTAGGCTACTTTGTCAGGACTAGCGGAAATGTAACTGACGAAATGATAAAAAATTATATTGAAAATCACTCTAAAAAAGAAGATAAATTTGGTGACTTTCAAGTCGAAAGTTAGCATTCTATGCTCTCTCTCAATCTTTGGATTTTAATCCATAGTGGTTGAATTCCTTATGATGCTTTGTTTTTACTCCAAACGTTCCCTCAGAAATTACGTCTGTCAATATTGCGTATTCCCTACCTTCAATATACTTATTATTGTGGTCAGATATATTTCTGTTACCCCATTCTTTTGTTAGTTGATTTCTGACAGCTATCGATTCTATTCTCTTTTGTATCCATTCCTGAGGGTACCCTTTTGCAGCATAATCGGCATAGATTCGTTTGAGTGCAAGCTCAGGATTTTCATATTCTTGTAGCCTTTCATACCCGACTTTTGCAAGCCAACGTTTAAATTGTTCAACTCTTTTGGAAGGAATAGACTGCAAAATACGAAACAACCCCTCAACATTTGTACAATTAACATTCTGTTTACCACCTTTTGTTTTAATTTCAAGGGGGGTGACAAATTGTCCCCATCCTTCAGAAAGCCCTATATCTCTGCTTTTTATCTTTTTTAGATAGTCAGATGGGTTCTTACTACCTGTCAGAAAAGCTATTACTTCTGTTATTACGTACCACCATTCTCCATCGTGTAATACTCTAGTAAAATTGCTATTATCAAAAGCAGTAGTTTCAATATCTCCCTCTTTTAAAGTTAAAGTATCAGTCATAAGCAACCTCTATAAGTTAAGAATAGACATAAAAACTAAAAAGACACTATTTTAAAGTCAGAAAAACCATTACTTACAATTTAATAATTTTCCAAAATCAATTATGTGTGAAAAGTAACCACTATCTATAACATCATCACTTACATCATTAACGTGGATAAGGACTGGACGACATGAAAAGCCTTTTGGACGATTTAGTGCATCTATTTTCTTTTGTACCTCTTGTATTATTGAATGACCAATTTTATCTTTTGAAAATTTGATTTCGCAAATGTAGAGAGTGTTAAACTTCGTTTGAATCATATAATCAATTTGACAACCTGCACTATTACGTGTTCTTTTCTGAAAAAATGGATTCTCGCTTATTATTCCATCAATCCCTAAGATATTATGTATGCTCTTTCTATTGTTCAGCACCAAATTTTCAAATTGAAGCCCAATAATTGTATACCACTCTGGTAAGAACCCTATAGAATAGGTGTCACGACTAATTTTCCCTAGATCTTTTTCGATATATTTTAGATAAAACCTTAAATAATTATCTTGAAGTCTGTATCTCCTGAGTCGTGAATCAGTACCAGTTTTTATACTCCAAGTATGATCTTTTGCAATAAAACCAGCAAGCTCAAGCTCATGTAGATACTCAGAAATGCGTCCATGTCTTACGATATTTAAAGTAGCACAAATTTCTTCTTGTTCTTTAGCTCCAGTAGAAAGAGCTCTGACTATTTGCTTATAAAAAGCCGTTTTTCGCATGAATAAATCTGAGAATATTTGATTAAATTCTTCAACTAAAAACCCACCTTTTGTAAAACAAAGCCTTTTAATATTTTCTTCAGCGCTATGCTTAAAATTTACCTCTTCTAAATACTTTGGAATTCCGCCAGTTACTGCAAGCACCTTGAACTTTTCATATGCTGAAATATTTTTTGGCCAAAATTCATTGCAATCAGAAAGTGATAATTCTCCGAGTGTTAAAGTTAACGATATTCTCCCTACGAAACCAGTACTACTAAGTATATTTTTCTCGATCCATGATGAAGCTGATCCACAAACAACGAAAATTAGCTTGTTATTATTTTTTAGCTGCGTATCCCAAAAATTTTTTATTTTGCCTAAAAAGGTTGGATCTTTTGAGCCCATCCAAGAAATTTCATCAAACAGCAATAATGTTTTTCCTGATAGTAGACGTTCACCAACTGCCCATAGTAAATCGCTCCAGTCATCATACCTAGCAAAAGATGTATTAAATTGTCTAGCAACTTGTCTAGAAAATTCATTAAGTTGGTAGGACATTGTAGTATGCTTTTCTGGTGGCAAACCTATAAAGGAGTAATATTGCTCGAAGTATTTACCAAACTCTTGAATTAAACGACTTTTTCCTATACGACGCCTTCCTTTGACTACTACAAAAGATGCAGTATTTTTTTCTGTAAGCTCCAGTAGTTGTTTTAACTCAGTTTTTCTACCAATAAATAATGGAGACATAAAACACAAAATATAAATCTTTGTCTCCATTATACGAGATAAAATTAGAGACGTAAATAAATAAATTTAGATCTTTGTCTCCATCTTGAATTATTGAGAGGGTTTTGTAGCTTATGTTTATGGCAAAACTTTTTTCCTTTAGCTTCATCTACAAATTATTTATACAGATTACCTAAAAACTCAACTTAAGAATTTTAGATAAAAGTCGTTATATTTCAATAAGACCTCCAAAACCAGCTCTTGTTTCACCGAAATTACAAAAACTGTTCACTTTTTTGAAAAAATATTTTACAAGGAATAAAAAACATAATAAAATTGAACAGGCCTCTTTCTAGTAAGTGAAAGTTTAAGGTAAAAGATAATTTAGAAGTACCTCATAATCGAGTTTTAAGCTACCCTATGTGAGTAACTTGGGTCTTGGTGGTATAGTTGTACCCTGAGGTTGGGAGAGTAGACCGGCGGAACTTCCCCACCAGTCTCTCGCAGAACTGTGCATGAACCTCTCAGCTCACACAGCTCCCATTATTTAGCCTTTTGATCCTTGTCCTAGTTCCCAGTGGTAGAAAATATTTGGAGACCTTTTTCTCACCTTTCCTAGAAATTGGCTCGCTAGTCTTCCATGAGCTCGAAGTTTCTTATATTTTTTCCTAGCCCACTTTATTAGGTATCTCTCTATATTTCTGAGAGTTGGATGCATCTCTGATTTATAAAACCTGCCATAATACTGAAACCAGCCTCTGACTATGGGATTTACTTTCTTTGATATCTCCTCCATGGTTGTAGATGTTTGCCTGTGTATTTTCCATGATTTTATAGCTTGGTGGATCTTTTTCTTGGCTTTGTTGCTAATTGCAGGCATAAATAAGACTCTATAACCCTTAACTTTGTTCTTTGCTAACCTAGGTCTAAAAGTGTAGCCTAGAAAATCAAAGCTTTGTTTGGGAAATTCGCCCTTCCTGTAGTGGTCCTTACAGTACACTATTTGTGTCTTCTCAGGATGTAGTTTTAGCTTATACTCAGCCAATCTTTTTCCGATCATTACCTTGATAAATTCCGCCTGCTTCTGAGTTTTGCAGTGTACTATCGCGTCGTCTACATACCTCTCAAATGGCATGGTTGGATAGTTTTGTCTCATCCACATATCAAATACATGATGCATAAATATGTTCGAAATTATAGGGCTTATCGAACCTCCTTGCGGAACTCCTTTATCCCTAACTACCTTACTACCATCTGCTTGCTGAATAGGGACTTTCATCCACCGTTCAACGTACAGTATGACCCATTTGCAGTCTGTATGCTTCTTGATTGCTTCCAATGCTAACTCGTGATCCAAATTGTCGAAAAATCCAGATATATCCAGATCTACCGTCCAATCATTCTTCCAGCATCTCTTGCAAGTCGTACTTACCGCGTCCAGTGCAGATTTGTTTGGTCTATAGCCATACGAATCTTCATGAAACTTCTGGTCTACCAACGGCTCAAGATACATTGTGGCAGCTGTTTGTGCTATCCTATCTGTTACTGAAGGGATGCCTAATATTCTCTCTCCTCCTGTAGCTTTTGGTATTACAACAGCTTTTACTGGCTCTGGAAAATAACTTCCGGATGACATCTGATTCCATAATTTGTATAGATTATCTTTTAGATTTTCCTCAAACTTTGTTATCGAGACCCCATCTACACCTGCCGCTCCTTTATTTTTCGATACTTGTTTATAAGCTTTCCAAATAAGTTGCTTTGGTATATCAAAAGACTTTGTTTTATTCATTAACTCCTCCCTTTCGGTTGATAAATAATTAAAACTAAATAACTCAGCCCCTTCGCTCCATTTCCATTACAGAAACTTCTTCACTACTACGAGCTGATCCGTCCCTGTTTTTCGCATCGGTACTCTCACCCTCAGAGATCAGCTCTTTGGATTTCTCCCTTATCATCGAAACGACAGGTTCCCGCAGTTCCACACAATAGCCTGAAATAGATTCATGCCACCTCTATGCCGGACGCCACCTACCCAGTAAACAAGCTCCCGATAGGTTTATCCCAAGTGAATTCTACGCACCTGGTTTTGACATCATCGCATTAAGTTTCGACACGTGTTCAGTGGTTCACTTTCGTTCATCTCTCTATTTCACACATGACACATAATTGTGTCTTTTCCATAACGCTCACTACCTTGGCTCTTTACCAAAGCAGCTTATGGTTGTTTGAAGCCTGCTCTTGTAAACTGGCTTCAAGGGGCCCACCCTCATCTGTTGCGTAGCTTTTGCACTCAGCTTGTTCTTTTCTGAACAGTCTTTGTGTCTCTACGGCACACGGAGAGTAGACCGGCGGAACTTCCCCACCAGTCTCTCGCAGAACTGTGCATGAACCTCTCAGCTCACACAGCTCCCATTATTTAGCCTTTTGATCCTTGTCCTAGTTCCCAGTGGTAGAAAATATTTGGAGACCTTTTTCTCACCTTTCCTAGAAATTGGCTCGCTAGTCTTCCATGAGCTCGAAGTTTCTTATATTTTTTCCTAGCCCACTTTATTAGGTATCTCTCTATATTTCTGAGAGTTGGATGCATCTCTGATTTATAAAACCTGCCATAATACTGAAACCAGCCTCTGACTATGGGATTTACTTTCTTTGATATCTCCTCCATGGTTGTAGATGTTTGCCTGTGTATTTTCCATGATTTTATAGCTTGGTGGATCTTTTTCTTGGCTTTGTTGCTAATTGCAGGCATAAATAAGACTCTATAACCCTTAACTTTGTTCTTTGCTAACCTAGGTCTAAAAGTGTAGCCTAGAAAATCAAAGCTTTGTTTGGGAAATTCGCCCTTCCTGTAGTGGTCCTTACAGTACACTATTTGTGTCTTCTCAGGATGTAGTTTTAGCTTATACTCAGCCAATCTTTTTCCGATCATTACCTTGATAAATTCCGCCTGCTTCTGAGTTTTGCAGTGTACTATCGCGTCGTCTACATACCTCTCAAATGGCATGGTTGGATAGTTTTGTCTCATCCACATATCAAATACATGATGCATAAATATGTTCGAAATTATAGGGCTTATCGAACCTCCTTGCGGAACTCCTTTATCCCTAACTACCTTACTACCATCTGCTTGCTGAATAGGAACTTTCATCCACCGTTCAACGTACAGTATGACCCATTTGCAGTCTGTATGCTTCTTGATTGCTTCCAATGCTAACTCGTGATCCAAATTGTCGAAAAATCCAGATATATCCAGATCTACCGTCCAATCATTCTTCCAGCATCTCTTGCAAGTCGTACTTACCGCGTCCAGTGCAGATTTGTTTGGTCTATAGCCATACGAATCTTCATGAAACTTCTGGTCTACCAACGGCTCAAGATACATTGTGGCAGCTGTTTGTGCTATCCTATCTGTTACTGAAGGGATGCCTAATATTCTCTCTCCTCCTGTAGCTTTTGGTATTACAACAGCTTTTACTGGCTCTGGAAAATAACTTCCGGATGACATCTGATTCCATAATTTGTATAGATTATCTTTTAGATTTTCCTCAAACTTTGTTATCGAGACCCCATCTACACCTGCCGCTCCTTTATTTTTCGATACTTGTTTATAAGCTTTCCAAATAAGTTGCTTTGGTATATCAAAAGACTTTGTTTTATTCATTAACTCCTCCCTTTCGGTTGATAAATAATTAAAACTAAATAACTCAGCCCCTTCGCTCCATTTCCATTACAGAAACTTCTTCACTACTACGAGCTGATCCGTCCCTGTTTTTCGCATCGGTACTCTCACCCTCAGAGATCAGCTCTTTGGATTTCTCCCTTATCATCGAAACGACAGGTTCCCGCAGTTCCACACAATAGCCTGAAATAGATTCATGCCACCTCTATGCCGGACGCCACCTACCCAGTAAACAAGCTCCCGATAGGTTTATCCCAAGTGAATTCTACGCACCTGGTTTTGACATCATCGCATTAAGTTTCGACACGTGTTCAGTGGTTCACTTTCGTTCATCTCTCTATTTCACACATGACACATAATTGTGCCTTTTCCATAACGCTCACTACCTTGGCTCTTTACCAAAGCAGCTTATGGTTGTTTGAAGCCTGCTCTTGTAAACTGGCTTCAAGGGGCCCACCCTCATCTGTTGCGTAGCTTTTGCACTCAGCTTGTTCTTTTCTGAACAGTCTTTGTGTCTCTACGGCACACGGAGAGTAGACCGGCGGAACTTCCCCACCAGTCTCTCGCAGAACTGTGCATGAACCTCTCAGCTCACACAGCTCCCATTATTTAGCCTTTTGATCCTTGTCCTAGTTCCCAGTGGTAGAAAATATTTGGAGACCTTTTTCTCACCTTTCCTAGAAATTGGCTCGCTAGTCTTCCATGAGCTCGAAGTTTCTTATATTTTTTCCTAGCCCACTTTATTAGGTATCTCTCTATATTTCTGAGAGTTGGATGCATCTCTGATTTATAAAACCTGCCATAATACTGAAACCAGCCTCTGACTATGGGATTTACTTTCTTTGATATCTCCTCCATGGTTGTAGATGTTTGCCTGTGTATTTTCCATGATTTTATAGCTTGGTGGATCTTTTTCTTGGCTTTGTTGCTAATTGCAGGCATAAATAAGACTCTATAACCCTTAACTTTGTTCTTTGCTAACCTAGGTCTAAAAGTGTAGCCTAGAAAATCAAAGCTTTGTTTGGGAAATTCGCCCTTCCTGTAGTGGTCCTTACAGTACACTATTTGTGTCTTCTCAGGATGTAGTTTTAGCTTATACTCAGCCAATCTTTTTCCGATCATTACCTTGATAAATTCCGCCTGCTTCTGAGTTTTGCAGTGTACTATCGCGTCGTCTACATACCTCTCAAATGGCATGGTTGGATAGTTTTGTCTCATCCACATATCAAATACATGATGCATAAATATGTTCGAAATTATAGGGCTTATCGAACCTCCTTGCGGAACTCCTTTATCCCTAACTACCTTACTACCATCTGCTTGCTGAATAGGGACTTTCATCCACCGTTCAACGTACAGTATGACCCATTTGCAGTCTGTATGCTTCTTGATTGCTTCCAATGCTAACTCGTGATCCAAATTGTCGAAAAATCCAGATATATCCAGATCTACCGTCCAATCATTCTTCCAGCATCTCTTGCAAGTCGTACTTACCGCGTCCAGTGCAGATTTGTTTGGTCTATAGCCATACGAATCTTCATGAAACTTCTGGTCTACCAACGGCTCAAGATACATTGTGGCAGCTGTTTGTGCTATCCTATCTGTTACTGAAGGGATGCCTAATATTCTCTCTCCTCCTGTAGCTTTTGGTATTACAACAGCTTTTACTGGCTCTGGAAAATAACTTCCGGATGACATCTGATTCCATAATTTGTATAGATTATCTTTTAGATTTTCCTCAAACTTTGTTATCGAGACCCCATCTACACCTGCCGCTCCTTTATTTTTCGATACTTGTTTATAAGCTTTCCAAATAAGTTGCTTTGGTATATCAAAAGACTTTGTTTTATTCATTAACTCCTCCCTTTCGGTTGATAAATAATTAAAACTAAATAACTCAGCCCCTTCGCTCCATTTCCATTACAGAAACTTCTTCACTACTACGAGCTGATCCGTCCCTGTTTTTCGCATCGGTACTCTCACCCTCAGAGATCAGCTCTTTGGATTTCTCCCTTATCATCGAAACGACAGGTTCCCGCAGTTCCACACAATAGCCTGAAATAGATTCATGCCACCTCTATGCCGGACGCCACCTACCCAGTAAACAAGCTCCCGATAGGTTTATCCCAAGTGAATTCTACGCACCTGGTTTTGACATCATCGCATTAAGTTTCGACACGTGTTCAGTGGTTCACTTTCGTTCATCTCTCTATTTCACACATGACACATAATTGTGCCTTTTCCATAACGCTCACTACCTTGGCTCTTTACCAAAGCAGCTTATGGTTGTTTGAAGCCTGCTCTTGTAAACTGGCTTCAAGGGGCCCACCCTCATCTGTTGCGTAGCTTTTGCACTCAGCTTGTTCTTTTCTGAACAGTCTTTGTGTCTCTACGGCACACGGAGAGTAGACCGGCGGAACTTCCCCACCAGTCTCTCGCAGAACTGTGCATGAACCTCTCAGCTCACACAGCTCCCATTATTTAGCCTTTTGATCCTTGTCCTAGTTCCCAGTGGTAGAAAATATTTGGAGACCTTTTTCTCACCTTTCCTAGAAATTGGCTCGCTAGTCTTCCATGAGCTCGAAGTTTCTTATATTTTTTCCTAGCCCACTTTATTAGGTATCTCTCTATATTTCTGAGAGTTGGATGCATCTCTGATTTATAAAACCTGCCATAATACTGAAACCAGCCTCTGACTATGGGATTTACTTTCTTTGATATCTCCTCCATGGTTGTAGATGTTTGCCTGTGTATTTTCCATGATTTTATAGCTTGGTGGATCTTTTTCTTGGCTTTGTTGCTAATTGCAGGCATAAATAAGACTCTATAACCCTTAACTTTGTTCTTTGCTAACCTAGGTCTAAAAGTGTAGCCTAGAAAATCAAAGCTTTGTTTGGGAAATTCGCCCTTCCTGTAGTGGTCCTTACAGTACACTATTTGTGTCTTCTCAGGATGTAGTTTTAGCTTATACTCAGCCAATCTTTTTCCGATCATTACCTTGATAAATTCCGCCTGCTTCTGAGTTTTGCAGTGTACTATCGCGTCGTCTACATACCTCTCAAATGGCATGGTTGGATAGTTTTGTCTCATCCACATATCAAATACATGATGCATAAATATGTTCGAAATTATAGGGCTTATCGAACCTCCTTGCGGAACTCCTTTATCCCTAACTACCTTACTACCATCTGCTTGCTGAATAGGGACTTTCATCCACCGTTCAACGTACAGTATGACCCATTTGCAGTCTGTATGCTTCTTGATTGCTTCCAATGCTAACTCGTGATCCAAATTGTCGAAAAATCCAGATATATCCAGATCTACCGTCCAATCATTCTTCCAGCATCTCTTGCAAGTCGTACTTACCGCGTCCAGTGCAGATTTGTTTGGTCTATAGCCATACGAATCTTCATGAAACTTCTGGTCTACCAACGGCTCAAGATACATTGTGGCAGCTGTTTGTGCTATCCTATCTGTTACTGAAGGGATGCCTAATATTCTCTCTCCTCCTGTAGCTTTTGGTATTACAACAGCTTTTACTGGCTCTGGAAAATAACTTCCGGATGACATCTGATTCCATAATTTGTATAGATTATCTTTTAGATTTTCCTCAAACTTTGTTATCGAGACCCCATCTACACCTGCCGCTCCTTTATTTTTCGATACTTGTTTATAAGCTTTCCAAATAAGTTGCTTTGGTATATCAAAAGACTTTGTTTTATTCATTAACTCCTCCCTTTCGGTTGATAAATAATTAAAACTAAATAACTCAGCCCCTTCGCTCCATTTCCATTACAGAAACTTCTTCACTACTACGAGCTGATCCGTCCCTGTTTTTCGCATCGGTACTCTCACCCTCAGAGATCAGCTCTTTGGATTTCTCCCTTATCATCGAAACGACAGGTTCCCGCAGTTCCACACAATAGCCTGAAATAGATTCATGCCACCTCTATGCCGGACGCCACCTACCCAGTAAACAAGCTCCCGATAGGTTTATCCCAAGTGAATTCTACGCACCTGGTTTTGACATCATCGCATTAAGTTTCGACACGTGTTCAGTGGTTCACTTTCGTTCATCTCTCTATTTCACACATGACACATAATTGTGCCTTTTCCATAACGCTCACTACCTTGGCTCTTTACCAAAGCAGCTTATGGTTGTTTGAAGCCTGCTCTTGTAAACTGGCTTCAAGGGGCCCACCCTCATCTGTTGCGTAGCTTTTGCACTCAGCTTGTTCTTTTCTGAACAGTCTTTGTGTCTCTACGGCACACGGAGAGTAGACCGGCGGAACTTCCCCACCAGTCTCTCGCAGAACTGTGCATGAACCTCTCAGCTCACACAGCTCCCATTATTTAGCCTTTTGATCCTTGTCCTAGTTCCCAGTGGTAGAAAATATTTGGAGACCTTTTTCTCACCTTTCCTAGAAATTGGCTCGCTAGTCTTCCATGAGCTCGAAGTTTCTTATATTTTTTCCTAGCCCACTTTATTAGGTATCTCTCTATATTTCTGAGAGTTGGATGCATCTCTGATTTATAAAACCTGCCATAATACTGAAACCAGCCTCTGACTATGGGATTTACTTTCTTTGATATCTCCTCCATGGTTGTAGATGTTTGCCTGTGTATTTTCCATGATTTTATAGCTTGGTGGATCTTTTTCTTGGCTTTGTTGCTAATTGCAGGCATAAATAAGACTCTATAACCCTTAACTTTGTTCTTTGCTAACCTAGGTCTAAAAGTGTAGCCTAGAAAATCAAAGCTTTGTTTGGGAAATTCGCCCTTCCTGTAGTGGTCCTTACAGTACACTATTTGTGTCTTCTCAGGATGTAGTTTTAGCTTATACTCAGCCAATCTTTTTCCGATCATTACCTTGATAAATTCCGCCTGCTTCTGAGTTTTGCAGTGTACTATCGCGTCGTCTACATACCTCTCAAATGGCATGGTTGGATAGTTTTGTCTCATCCACATATCAAATACATGATGCATAAATATGTTCGAAATTATAGGGCTTATCGAACCTCCTTGCGGAACTCCTTTATCCCTAACTACCTTACTACCATCTGCTTGCTGAATAGGGACTTTCATCCACCGTTCAACGTACAGTATGACCCATTTGCAGTCTGTATGCTTCTTGATTGCTTCCAATGCTAACTCGTGATCCAAATTGTCGAAAAATCCAGATATATCCAGATCTACCGTCCAATCATTCTTCCAGCATCTCTTGCAAGTCGTACTTACCGCGTCCAGTGCAGATTTGTTTGGTCTATAGCCATACGAATCTTCATGAAACTTCTGGTCTACCAACGGCTCAAGATACATTGTGGCAGCTGTTTGTGCTATCCTATCTGTTACTGAAGGGATGCCTAATATTCTCTCTCCTCCTGTAGCTTTTGGTATTACAACAGCTTTTACTGGCTCTGGAAAATAACTTCCGGATGACATCTGATTCCATAATTTGTATAGATTATCTTTTAGATTTTCCTCAAACTTTGTTATCGAGACCCCATCTACACCTGCCGCTCCTTTATTTTTCGATACTTGTTTATAAGCTTTCCAAATAAGTTGCTTTGGTATATCAAAAGACTTTGTTTTATTCATTAACTCCTCCCTTTCGGTTGATAAATAATTAAAACTAAATAACTCAGCCCCTTCGCTCCATTTCCATTACAGAAACTTCTTCACTACTACGAGCTGATCCGTCCCTGTTTTTCGCATCGGTACTCTCACCCTCAGAGATCAGCTCTTTGGATTTCTCCCTTATCATCGAAACGACAGGTTCCCGCAGTTCCACACAATAGCCTGAAATAGATTCATGCCACCTCTATGCCGGACGCCACCTACCCAGTAAACAAGCTCCCGATAGGTTTATCCCAAGTGAATTCTACGCACCTGGTTTTGACATCATCGCATTAAGTTTCGACACGTGTTCAGTGGTTCACTTTCGTTCATCTCTCTATTTCACACATGACACATAATTGTGCCTTTTCCATAACGCTCACTACCTTGGCTCTTTACCAAAGCAGCTTATGGTTGTTTGAAGCCTGCTCTTGTAAACTGGCTTCAAGGGGCCCACCCTCATCTGTTGCGTAGCTTTTGCACTCAGCTTGTTCTTTTCTGAACAGTCTTTGTGTCTCTACGGCACACGGAGAGTAGACCGGCGGAACTTCCCCACCAGTCTCTCGCAGAACTGTGCATGAACCTCTCAGCTCACACAGCTCCCATTATTTAGCCTTTTGATCCTTGTCCTAGTTCCCAGTGGTAGAAAATATTTGGAGACCTTTTTCTCACCTTTCCTAGAAATTGGCTCGCTAGTCTTCCATGAGCTCGAAGTTTCTTATATTTTTTCCTAGCCCACTTTATTAGGTATCTCTCTATATTTCTGAGAGTTGGATGCATCTCTGATTTATAAAACCTGCCATAATACTGAAACCAGCCTCTGACTATGGGATTTACTTTCTTTGATATCTCCTCCATGGTTGTAGATGTTTGCCTGTGTATTTTCCATGATTTTATAGCTTGGTGGATCTTTTTCTTGGCTTTGTTGCTAATTGCAGGCATAAATAAGACTCTATAACCCTTAACTTTGTTCTTTGCTAACCTAGGTCTAAAAGTGTAGCCTAGAAAATCAAAGCTTTGTTTGGGAAATTCGCCCTTCCTGTAGTGGTCCTTACAGTACACTATTTGTGTCTTCTCAGGATGTAGTTTTAGCTTATACTCAGCCAATCTTTTTCCGATCATTACCTTGATAAATTCCGCCTGCTTCTGAGTTTTGCAGTGTACTATCGCGTCGTCTACATACCTCTCAAATGGCATGGTTGGATAGTTTTGTCTCATCCACATATCAAATACATGATGCATAAATATGTTCGAAATTATAGGGCTTATCGAACCTCCTTGCGGAACTCCTTTATCCCTAACTACCTTACTACCATCTGCTTGCTGAATAGGGACTTTCATCCACCGTTCAACGTACAGTATGACCCATTTGCAGTCTGTATGCTTCTTGATTGCTTCCAATGCTAACTCGTGATCCAAATTGTCGAAAAATCCAGATATATCCAGATCTACCGTCCAATCATTCTTCCAGCATCTCTTGCAAGTCGTACTTACCGCGTCCAGTGCAGATTTGTTTGGTCTATAGCCATACGAATCTTCATGAAACTTCTGGTCTACCAACGGCTCAAGATACATTGTGGCAGCTGTTTGTGCTATCCTATCTGTTACTGAAGGGATGCCTAATATTCTCTCTCCTCCTGTAGCTTTTGGTATTACAACAGCTTTTACTGGCTCTGGAAAATAACTTCCGGATGACATCTGATTCCATAATTTGTATAGATTATCTTTTAGATTTTCCTCAAACTTTGTTATCGAGACCCCATCTACACCTGCCGCTCCTTTATTTTTCGATACTTGTTTATAAGCTTTCCAAATAAGTTGCTTTGGTATATCAAAAGACTTTGTTTTATTCATTAACTCCTCCCTTTCGGTTGATAAATAATTAAAACTAAATAACTCAGCCCCTTCGCTCCATTTCCATTACAGAAACTTCTTCACTACTACGAGCTGATCCGTCCCTGTTTTTCGCATCGGTACTCTCACCCTCAGAGATCAGCTCTTTGGATTTCTCCCTTATCATCGAAACGACAGGTTCCCGCAGTTCCACACAATAGCCTGAAATAGATTCATGCCACCTCTATGCCGGACGCCACCTACCCAGTAAACAAGCTCCCGATAGGTTTATCCCAAGTGAATTCTACGCACCTGGTTTTGACATCATCGCATTAAGTTTCGACACGTGTTCAGTGGTTCACTTTCGTTCATCTCTCTATTTCACACATGACACATAATTGTGCCTTTTCCATAACGCTCACTACCTTGGCTCTTTACCAAAGCAGCTTATGGTTGTTTGAAGCCTGCTCTTGTAAACTGGCTTCAAGGGGCCCACCCTCATCTGTTGCGTAGCTTTTGCACTCAGCTTGTTCTTTTCTGAACAGTCTTTGTGTCTCTACGGCACACTAGAATCGCTTTAAACCCAGTTACGGGTATCCGTTCAGAGGTGCGGCTTAAGAGACAATAGATAAAAGGTTTTGAAATGGATTTAACTTTTTTTTGTCTCCAAGTGAGATACAGAGAAATTATCCGCTCAAGGAATCTATTCCCTCGCTCTGACTGTGCAAAATATGAATTCTTACGATAGACAACATAACGCCGTATTTGTCGTTCAACATGATTATTCGTTAATGGAATATTCTTTGGGTCATCCAAAAATGTCCACATCATTGGCTCGGATTTTATAATACCCTTTACCGTTCGTGAAGCTCCTTTTGCTTCAAGTATATAAGATATTTTTATCATGCAGTACTGCATAAATCTTCGCAACTCTTTAGATTGCTTAGTGAACTTTGAAATACTAATTTCATTTTCTGACAAAGCATTTTTTAATGCAAATAATCCATTAGCTGCATCTTTTAAACAATTGCCAAGTCTCATTACTTCACTATTCCAGCTATGAGATAACCTCTCGAAATTTCTCAACAAGTGAGCCCAACAAATTTGTCGTTTTTCATCACTGAAGTAGTTGTAAACTGCATATCTGTCGGTAATTACACGATTTTTGTAATCACAAAATGCACTATTCTTTAAAAACCTCATTCCTCTTGTATCTGCTAACTTCATAAGACTTGCGTTATTGTTGGCAAACATCCAGCACCATCCCAACTTGCCTTTGTTGTAGTGACTGATTTCATCAATATGCAAAATTTCGCTTGCTTTCATTTCTTCCTCTATTTGTTCATAGACTTCTTTACATTTTGATGAGACCCTTGCTTCGCTGTTGGACACACTACCAACACTTATACTCATGTTAATGCTGGGGTTATAACATTTCTCATAATAGTCCGAACAGGTCATAGGAAGGCAGAATCAACAGCACGACGAAAGGATTCGAATAGAGGAATGTTTTTCCTGGCTCTGTTTTTTATAGCAAACCAATAATGCTCAATTTTGTTGAAATCTGGAGAATATGGAGGAAGATATAAAATTTCTGCACCAACTCCTTTAGCAAATCTTATTAGACTTATGAAAAGTAGCATTATCAAGGATAACAGTTTGTCCAGGTTCCAAAATCGGTGTCAGAAACTGCTCAAACCATTTATTAAAGATATCCATATTGCAGTGGCCTTTAAAGGTTAACGGAGCAATTATTTTTCTTCCACTTAAGGCTGCAACCATGCTAATTCGTTGAGTTTTCTTTCCAGATTTTAGGGCATAAAACCGCTGTCCTTTCTGGCAATACCCATAGGTTCAGTGTTATCAATGCCAGACTCATCTATATACACTAATTCTTTAGGTTCTTTTGTTGCTATAACCTTTGAAAATTGAGCTCGCTTTTCTTCATTTCTTTCTTTATATCCGTAGGTCTTTTTTTTCTTGTGAATCCTATATTTTTAAGTGCTCGATGAATTGTTTGTCTACTAATATTGCCCCAGCATCTCTGACTGAGTTTTGCCACCTTGCTCATTTGCAAATTCGGCAAATGCATTCCAGTCGGTAATTTTATGCCACGCTTCCAAGCTTTTTTGATTGAAAATCTCCCGTTTTCTCACGTCTTTTCTTCCACTCATATAAAGTTGTTTCTCCAATCTTAAATCTCTTGGCAACAGTTTCTCCACTCTCTCCTTCATCCAATGCTTCCATTACCTTTTTCCTTAAGTCATAACTATATGCTGCTGGCATGCTTACCATCACTACTATAAATCCATATCTTACCTTTTTTGGACTATTATGAGAAGTGCTATAACTTCTAAAGATGCTATCCTTTTTGGCTTGTTATCTCTAGCCGGAATTTCAACTTCTACTTTTCCAGTACAAGGAACCCTTTCTATAAATTGCCATAATTTTTCTTCTCGAGAATACCTAGATGTTTTATTTACGTTTCGGTTTCTACAAGCTCTTATCAAAACCGCTGAATTAAGACGGTAAGCAAGCTCAAAAAAATCATAAATATCTGCTTCTCTATCACATACCGTTATAGTTTCTGTTTGAGTTGAATCTATAATTTCATTTGTTTTCTTTAAACTTTCTAGCCACTTTATGCTTTCTTTATCTTCAATACTAACGTTTCTACAACGTCTTCTTTTTTCTAGCTCTTGGTCTTCTTTAGATATAGATGGTCTCGAGTAAAGCTTTTGGTCTAGTATTCCTAATGTCAAGCCTTCTGTACTAATCGCAAAAGCTGTGTGCATCATAATACCTTTACTTTGTTTTTTTGAAACAACTGCCAATCCTCTTATTTTTTCATGTCCCATATATGAAATGCAACTTGTATCCTGAATCACAAGAATCCTTTTATGAGTTTTTGTTCTTTCAACAGTTTTTGCAATATGCGATGTTAAGATATCACTTCCTTTTACATTCTCATTTTGAAAAAAACGATAAGCTGCTTTTGCTTCTGACCAACTTCCACATGCTTGATTGATTGAACTTTCAGGTAAACTTATTAAACTATCAGCAATATTTACTAATCGATCTGTCAGTCTTTTATCTCCAAGTGCATCATCCCCCAATTCATTTCTAGCCCATTCATTACCCTTGTTTGCCATTTTTATACCCTCAATATTCACAAACTTTAATATTCTAATCCTTTATTTATAAGTCCATTTACATTTGTGGGTAATAGTAAGGGTATAGGGACATAGCATCGCATGTAGAGGAGATGTATGACCACAAAATATCGGCAGCAGAGATATCAAGTATTACCGACAAATTACTGCCGTTAATCAATGAATGGCGCAGTCGTCCACTGCAATCTGTATATCCAATAGTATTCATGGATGGCATGTTTTTCAAAGTCAAGGAGGACGGGCATTGCGTAAGTAAATGCATGTATAATATATTAGGCATAGATCAAAATGGCAGAAAAGAAGTACTAGGCTTTTATTTAGCCGAAAGTGAAGTTCTGGTTAGGAGTGTTAAATGACCTAAAAGAGAGAGGGGTAGAGGATATTCTGATTGCATGTGTTGATGGTCTAAAAAGTTTTCCTGCGGCTATAAATAGTGTATTTCCCAAAGCAGAAGTACAAATATGTATAGTGCATCAGATAAGAAATTCATTGAAATATGTATCCAGCAAAGATGTGAAAATTTTCATGAATGATTTGAAAAAAATATATCGTGCTTCAAGTAAAGAAATCGCTGAAAATTATTTGCTTGAGCTGGAAGAAAAATGGGGTGAAAAATATCCTTTGGTCATAAAATCGTGGCAAAACAATTGGGAAAATTTGTCTGGTTATTTTAAGTATTCTGGCCCTGTTAGAAGGCTAATTTATACCACCAATCCAATTGAGGGGTTGCATAGACGAATCAGGAAATTCATTAAAACCAAGGGCTCATTTACCAGTACAAATGCCTTGTATAAGTTGGTATATTGTGCTATAAAAAAAGTGGAGCAAAAGTGGATTATGGCTCTCCCTAATTGGGCTTTAACTATGTCTCAACTTGACATCTTCTTTCCCAACAGATTGAAAATTGAGTTGAACTAAAAATGCGGCTTGACACACTTTTTTGAACATTCCCGCCTATTCGAATTTGCCTCGTAAATCCCTTACATCACACCTTCTCATTGGTAGCCATGCAACAAAGCCATCCAATATCTCCAACTAATACTGGATATCGATATTTTGTTATCCACACTATGTGATATATATACAGAGTGACTGCTTTTTCTATAATATTCCATATTCTTTGAGATTTTTCACCTTAAAATTATATTCTTAAAAGGATGGACTTTAAGTCCAGTGTTTTTCTCCTAAATTTGGGACAATAAAATCTAACGTGACTTCGCGCCAAATGTGATGCTGCTCAGCAGGTAAGCCAATTAACGGGCTACATTTATATACTGCACGCATTGCATTATCTGCTGCTGATCTAAAAAGAGGATTATTTTGATAAGAACTACTATCTGCTACGTTGGCTACAACGATCTCGCCTTTACTGGATAATAATAAGTTAATTTTTATACTAAAATTTTCTTTATAAACTATGCTCTCAGGAATGCTCCAACACTCTGTCAGTTTATCCCTTATAGAATTAATAATTTCTGTTACAGCCAATTCATCATCTTTGTTCTCAATATTTTTCTTATCTCTTATTTCATTTTTCACCTCTTTGATGTCTTCTCTTAGTTTTCTTTCTACACCCTTTTTTCTTTTGGGAATTGGAATACCCTCATCAATTTCCTGTATTTCAATAATTTGCCTCGGTTGTACTAACTCAACTAATTCTTTTTTTCTTTGTGGTATAGGAATAACTGACGAATCATCCGTTTGGGCTTTCATTGAAAAAAGCAAAAAACAACATAGAAACAAAAGAAGAGTATAATTAAAATAGAGAGGGCGCATATGTTAAGCAGCTTGTTTTACTGGTTTAAAGCTAATATTGCACATAAAGTCAATATATTTCAGTTGACTTAAACTCAAATTTGCTACACTAATTTTATTATCTCTATAATATCATATGGTCAATATACTCTGAATGAGATGGAAAGATGAAGGTGTTATTATAGCTGTTAAAAAATACGGTGACAAAAATTTAATTCTTTCTCTATTTACAAAAAATCATGGAAAGTGCAGAGGATTAACTAGGTTAACAAACAATAGCAATTATAAGTTTCAAATAAGTAATCTATTACATGCAGAATGGAGTGCTAAGCTACCTGAAAATCTAGGTTTTTTAAAGTGCGAATTGATTGAATCTCCATTTCATCATTTCTTTCAAGATAGGTTAAAAAGCATTGCTATTGTTTCTTTCTCGTCTATATTAGAAAAAGTGCTTCCAGAAAGTGAATCCTGCATCAAGTTATATGATAATTTTAGACATTTCATCGATGTAATAAAACATAATAGCCAGTTTTGGCAAAGTCATTACCTTAACTTAGAGCTTCTGCTTCTTACGCAACTTGGATTTAAGTTAGACCTATCAAAATGTGCTGTAACAGGTGTGAAAGAAAATCTACAATTTATTTCTCCAAAAACTGGTAGAGCAGTGTCAAAAAAAGTAGGTGACTGTTATGCAGATAAATTACTACCTTTTCCACAGATGTTGCATGATGTATACAATAACAACCTACAAAATAGCTACTCATATCAAGAATTCAGACTAGGGTTAAAAATTACAGGGTATTTTTTAAATAAATATCTATTTCTGCAGTTAAATGCGAAATTTCCGGAGTTGAGAAATTTTATGCTATCATTTGAATCTTAGTTACTACTTATTTGAAAGAACTTCAACCAGTAACCACTCTATTTCTACCACTGTTTTTTGCTTTATATAAATATTTGTCAGCACGTACTATAAATTTTTTAACATCATCAAGGTCAGATCTTTGCATTGCTGAAATTCCAATGCTCACAGTTACATTATGGGTTGTATTTTTACCCACAAGTATAAAAGGTTCTTTGGCAATAATTTTCCTTATTCTCTCTGCAATAGTATACGCATCTGATACATTGGTATCTGGCATTACAACAACAAATTCCTCACCACCAAACCTAGCTAATAAATCTGTCACTCTGATATTTTCAGAAATTCTTTTCTGTATTTCCTTTAAAAGTTCATCTCCAGCATTATGCCCAAAGTTATCATTCACCATCTTAAAATAATCTATATCAAGTATCATAAGAGATAAACTTCTATCTTTTTCCACAGAATCCTTAACAATATTTCTTAAGTGTGCATCAAAATATCTTCTATTATAACAGTTAGTTAATGGATCCTTTATAGACATTTCTACATTATTAAATAAATTCATTCTCAAGGCATCTTGATACCTTTTGCGTTTCACTTGCAAATTAACCCTAGCTATTAATTCACTCTCATCTAAAGGTACTGTTAAATAATCATTAGCACCTACATCAAGTGCCTTTACTAAATTGCTTTTATCATAATCTTCAGAAAGGATCAGAATTGGTGTATAACGTGTTTCTACTTTACTACGAAACTTAGAACACAACCGTAGGCCGTCAGTTTTTGAAAACTGCATGTCAGAAATAATCAGGTCGTAATTATCCTTAATACCAACCTTTAATGCTTCTTTTGGATCGTGCAGTATTTTAATTGATCTGAAGCGTTGCTTTAGAACATTGTGTATCTGCTCTGCTTGAAAGGTGTCCTCATCTACAACAAGTATGTTAGCATCAAAAATCTGATTAGAATAATCCATAATACTGCTTTCTGCTACTCCACCAATCTCAGCATTAGTTTCTCCTCTCAAGCACAACTCATCTATTATCATCTTTAAGCGCACAAGAGACTTAATTCTTGCAGATAAAGCAGTTTCATCTATCGGCTTAGTTAGAAAGTCATCCGCACCAGCATTAATTCCTTCCACTCTATCATGAGTGTCATGCAGCGCAGTTACCATAATGATTGGAATATAAGTCGTTAAGGGATCATTCTTTAGCTTCTTACAAACCTCAAAACCACTCATTTTTGGCATCATGACATCAAGTAAGATAATATCTGGCTGCTGTTCCGCTACTAAATCTATCGCCTCCTCGCCATCATAAGCTACAATAACTGTATAGTACTCTGCTTTTAGCTGAGCCTCCAAAAGCTTAACATTAGATGGTATATCATCTACTACTAGGATTTTTGCTGTCATTTTTTGTACTATCTACATTGTAAGTAGGATAAAGCTTGCCATCTTCACCAATTATGTAATTGACTTTTTCAACGTTATGCCCTTCATATAATTCTTTAATTCCGGTATCCTTCAACAATTTCCTAACTCTTGATTTTACAACCCAGAAATACCTATATATATTTTTAATAAGATTAAGAAATACAGGTACTTTACTTTTATCAAAAACAATTATACTCACTAAAGCTACAACTAAAATTTCTGAAAGACCTATATTAAACATTTTTCCTATGAAGCAAGTACTTTAATTCTCCTGATTATGAGTATTAATTTACTTAAATCAAGTTTAGAAGCAACCATCTCATCTAAAAAGCTATTGTAACGCTCTATATAATCCTTATCATTAAGAGCCCAAGTTTGAACCTTATCTATATGATTATCAGTAGCTTTTATAACTTTAACAGCTAGCTTATGATGATAATTGCTTAAATCATCTAATAAATCATTAATTAAGCTGCGATCCCAATAAGAAGAATGGCTTTTAATCTTGACAGCAATTGTTCTAATCATATCAAACCTTAGCAGCGACTTTAATTTAAAGTATATTCTACCAGCTTCAAAGATTGATAAAGATGTCTGTTCAGCAATAGATATAACGTCCAGCGCATAAATAAGAATACGTAAATCAGCAACCTTTTTTGCTAGATCTTTATTTATGTTAAGCTCTACCAAAGAGGTTAATCCATGATTATAGATCTTTAACAGGCGATCATCTAAAATATCATGGCCTAAAGTTTCAATTGCACCCCTAAATTTTGTAACACCATCTAGTTCTACAAGATTAAGCTTACCAAGATTTTTTACTAACCAAAATGATACCCTACCAATAAATTTTTGCACACTTCTCACTACTTGCAAATATGAATCAACATCAATTTTTCCATCCAATTCATCAATTTTCTGCCAAAGGCTACTTAAATTATATAGGTGATTAACAACGATATATATGTTAACTGCTTCATGTACTTTAATTCCAGTACTCTCAACCAAATTATTAATAAATATACAGCCCATCCTATTTACTACATCGTTTGTAATGCAAGTAGAAATAATTTCCCTACAAAGTTGGTGTTTCAATATGGAATCCTTGAACTCTGTTACCATCCTTTGTGGAAAGTAATTTAGTAAGTAATCACGGCACAAAAAATCTTTTTCAGGTAGCTCAGAGTGTATAACTTCATTTTTTATTGCTGTTCTTGCATAAGACATCAGAACAGAAAGCTGAGGAGAACAGAAACCTTCTCCATCAGTTAACATTCTTGCTACCTCTTCTTCAGCTGGAAGAAATTCTACATCTCGGTTTAGCAGCCCAAATTTCTCTAAACTGAGTAATAATTTATGGTGCTGCTCCAACTTTTCTTTAGCTTGCAAGCACTCAAGAAGCAATGCTTTTGTTTCAATCCTGTTATGGTTTTCAAGTACCTTAGATGCAACTTCATCTATCATGCTAGCCAGTATTTCATTCCTTTTTTCCAAGAAAATTCCCCCTTCTTTCATAATTGCAACAAAAGCAATCTTGATGTTAACTTCAAGATCAGAACATATTACTCCTGCTGAATTATCAATAAAATCTGCATTGATATACCCACCTATTTTAGCGTATTCTACCCTTCCAAGCTGCGTGCAACCAAGGTTGCCACCCTCTATAAACATAGAAGCTCTAATATCATGACCGTTTACTCTTAATTCATCATTTGCTTTATCGCCAACCATGCCATGGCTTTCACTTTTTGCCTTAACAAAGGTGCCAATTCCTCCATTCCATATGAAATCCACTTTTGCCTTGAGCAAATATCGAATCAAATCATTTGGAGATAATGTATCTTCCGTTATATCAAAGCACTTTTTCATTTCTTGAGAAATTTCTACTTGTTTGCTACTACGTTCAAATACCCCGCCACCATGAGAAATCAAATCTCTATTGTAATCCATCCAAGTGGAAAACGGTAATTCAAAGAGCCGTTTACGCTCCACGAAACTCTTTTCCGCATCAGGATTTGGATCAACAAAAATATGCATATGATTAAATGCTCCAATTAAATTCATATTTCTTGAAAGCAGCATGCCGTTCCCAAATAGATCGCCAGCCATATCTCCAATTCCAATAACAGTTGTATCCTGGTAAATATCCTTATTCATTCTCCAAAAATGGCGTTGTGCTGCAATCCATGCACCTCTTGCTGTAATACCCATCTTTTTGTGGTCATAACCTGCTGATCCACCAGATGCAAATGCATCTTCGAGCCAAAAGTTACATTCAGAGGATATTTCGTTTGCATAATCAGAAAATGAAGCAGTGCCTTTATCTGCTGCAACTACCAAATATGGATCATCTTCGTCATACCTAATCACATTTTCTGGTGGAGTTATTTTGCCATCAACTACATTATCAGTAATATCAAGCATTCCTCTGATGAAATTCTTATAGCATTCAACACCTTTCTCCCTTAAAATGTTTTTGTCTTTATAAACTTGCTTTATTACAAACCCACCCTTTGCGCCAACAGGTACAATGACCGCATTTTTTGTCATCTGGGCTTTCATGAGTCCCAAAACTTCAGTGCGAAAATCTTCCGTTCTATCCGACCATCTCAAACCACCACGAGCCAACTTCCCTCCTCTTAGATGTATTCCCTCAAAAAGGTTTGAATAAACATACAATTCACGGTATGGGCGCGGGTCAGGTAAACCATTTATTTTACTTGAATCAAATTTGATAGATAAGTATGGCTTATCATCTTGATAATAACTGGTTCTCAAAATTGCCATTATCAAGTTAAATATCGAACGCAAAACGTAATCATTTGAAACGTTGCTGATCTCTTTTAGTAGTTCTTCAATTTTTTCTATCAAAATGCTAGTAGTTTCTGCCCTATCAATATCTATTTTAGTATCAAATCTTGAATGAAATAATTCTACTAAATACCTTACTACTTTTGGATACTCTGATACTACTTTCTGGATATATTCTGGGTTATAGCTAAATGATGTCTGCTTTAGGTAGGCGCTTAGCGCTCTAATCAGAAGCACTTCCTTCCACTCGAGCCCAGCAATAATGATCAAGCTGTTAAAATAGTCATTTTTTATTTCCTTGCTGAACACTTTTACAAGTGTTACCTCAAACTGCTCTTTTAAAGTAATGTTGTCTATTAATTCATCAACTCTTGACAACACAAAATGATGTATCCATATTCCACCGTTGATTTCTATATAATAACCATTATGAGATAGAATCTTAGCCCCTAAATTCTTAGTAACCTTTAATATCTTTGACAATTCAAGGCCTCCGTTGCTTGGAGTGTAAACCTTCAATTGATAGTTGAGATTGTCACGAGTAAGCCTCAAATCAACTTCGCTGACTTTTTTCTTTCTCACTATCTCCAATTTTTTCATATCATAATACGCATCATGAGGTTCAAAATTCTCTTGATAACTTATCGGAAATGCCTTGCAATAGCGGATAAATATATCCTCAACAGTGCTAAAAGTATTATATAAATTGTCTATAAAACGATCTTCCCACTTTTCTGTAATGTTTCTTAACTTGTTTTCGATACGCAAAACTTCATCATCAAAAATGCTAGCGCTTTTGGTTCTTAGCACCACGTGTAATTTCATCAAATCATATTCATTGATAATGTGATTGTTATAAATATCTGAACTTTCTGCATTCGTTTCATCTTTCAATATATCGCGTATCTTAAACATTAGTCTTGCACTAGCATAACGCATCGGTATCAATACTATGCAACTAATAAAGTTCCCTACCTTTCTCAAAAATAATTTGACTCTTGGTCTAATCGCAAGAGACATGATCGAGGTGCAAATTTCAAATAACTCGTCTTCATTTGATTGGAATAATTCGTCACAAGAAAATGCCTGTAAAATGGAAATTAAAGCTTTATTGTTATGGCCACCAGGAACAAATCCTGCCTTTTTTTCTATTGTTGTAACCTTATCCTTTATTACCGGAATAGTTCGAATATCTTGCACTTCTGCTATAGAAGTAAATAGCCCAAAAAAATGCTGTTCCCTTATTACATCACCCTGATCATTAAATTCTTTCACTCCTATACAATTCATATAGGTACGCCGATGAACTATTGAGATTAGGTCTGATCTTAGTATGTATAAAGAATTCAAGCTTTCAGAAAAAATTGATGAATTTTGGTACTCTTCACTTGCTCTCATTAACCCGAGGCTCTCCTTACCACTTAGAGCAAGCTTCCCTTCTTTATTAGTAATGTATTCTTGATAACCTAAAAATACAAAATTGTTATTTTTCAACCAAGCTAGAAAATCTCTGCCTCCAGCATCCAATGCCGGATGCTCAAGAAGCTTCTTGAGCATCAATTGCCAGTCCTTTACAACGCAGTTAACTGCTTTTAGCGTCTTTCGTAGAGATTCTTCTAGTGTATCAACAAAGCTACCGCTTATGCCTTTAATAATTACATATATTACTGACTCTTTGATTCCATTACTTTCTTCTAAAAGATGAATTTTATCTATTAGGCTATTTTTTCTTTGAACATTAATTATGCTGTTACTATAATAGCATATAGTTAAACCGTTTGACTTAATAGTGGAAATGACAGAATCCACTAAAAAGGGCATGTCATAATTTGTGATTTTAATTATAGTGAAATTGCCTTCTATTCCTGAAATATCATTTACATTACTTACTGCCAATTTACTTTCTTCTTTTTCTTTTTTAAGAATGAAGTTGTATGCATCTTCTGCAATGTATAAAAGAAATTTATCGTTGACTTTTAGGTCACTATTATAAACAAAATTATAAAAGTACTGTATAAACTCTTTAATTTTTTCTTTCTCTTTTTTATTCCCTTGATCAACTAGCTTAAATAAAGACTCAACATTAACATTATGATTTATACACATTTTTCAAAACAAAAATACACAGCGAATCTAGATCTTTTTAACTAAGATTTCGTTACCAGAAGTATACACTATTAGCTCATCTCCTTCTACTATTTCCCCAGATAAAACTAACTTAGCTAGATTATTTTGAATGCATTCTTGTATTACCCTTTTCAGAGGCCGCGCTCCATATTCAGGGTCATATCCAGTTTGTGCTATTAGTTCTTTAGCTTCTTGCGATAAACTAATACTCAGTTTACGCTTAGCAAGCATCTTTTGTAAATAAGAGAATTGAACATCTATAATTTTATCAATGTCATCTTTGGTTAAGCTGTGGAATATAATAATTTCATCCAGTCTATTTAAAAATTCTGGACGAAACGCTGACTTAACTATTTTCATCACCTCATCTTTCACAGATTCGGTAGCTCCTCTTAGCATCATCTCAGCTCCAAGGTTAGAAGTTAAAATTAGTATGGTATTACGAAAATCAATTAATTTGCCATGGCTATCGGTTAGTCTACCTTCATCCAAAATCTGCAGTAGTATATTAAATATATCTGGATTTGCCTTTTCTATCTCATCAAACAAAATTACCTGATATGGTCTTCTCCTTACTGCTTCGGTTAATCTGCCACCTTGTTCATAACCAACATATCCTGGAGGCGCACCAATTAACTTTGAAACGGAGTGTTTTTCCATATACTCTGACATATCAAAGCGTAGAAGTGCTGATTGATCATCAAACAAAAATTCGGCAAGAGATTTTGCTAACTCTGTTTTTCCAACTCCGGTTGGACCTAAGAATAAAAATGAACCAAAAGGTCGATTAGTATCCTGAACACCAGAACGGGAGCGCCTTACTGCATTACTTATCGCTTCAATTGCATCTCTCTGCCCTATTACTCTTTTTCCTATTTCATTTTCCATGTTAAGGAGCTTTTCCTTTTCACTATGCATCATGTTATCAACTGGAATGCCTGTCCATTTTGAAACAATATTTGCAATATCACTCTCAGTAACTTCTTTCTTTAGGAAACTATCAGTAACTTTTTCCTGATTTTTTAACTCATTTTCAAGTTGAGGAATCACACCATACATCAATTCCCCTGCCCTTCCTAAATTTCCATTCCGCTGAGCCAATTCTAGCTCTTTCCTCGCATTATCCAATTTTTCAGCAGTTTCTTGTATTTTAGCTATTTTATTCTTTTCCATCTGCCATTTACTGCTTAAGTCAGCAAATTTACTGTTTAGACTCTCAATTTCCTCATTTATCTTTTTTAAACGTTGCTTAGAGTTTTCATCACTTTCTTTTTTCAAAGCCTCTGACTCAATTTTCAGCTGTATAATCTTTCTTTCAAGCTCATCAACAACCTCAGGCTTGCTGTCCATTTCAATTCTAACCCTACTTGCTGCTTCATCAATTAAATCGATCGCTTTATCAGGTAAAAACCTATCTGTTATATATCTATTAGAAAGCGTTGCAGCAGCGATTATTGCACCATCTGTGATTCTAATACCATGGTGCACCTCATACCTCTCCTTCAAACCCCTCAGTATTGAAATAGTATCAGTCTCAGTCGGTTGAGAAATAAACACAGGCTGAAAACGCCTTGCAAGCGCAGGGTCTTTCTCTATATGTTGACGATACTCATCCAAAGTTGTAGCCCCTATACAGCGAATTTCTCCACGCGCAAGAGCAGGCTTGAGCAAATTTGAAGCATCCATCGCACCACTTGTCGCTCCTGCTCCCACTAAAGTATGAAGCTCATCTATAAACAAAATAACTTTGCTCTCTGCTTTTAAAATCTCATTAATCACTGCTTTTAGTCTCTCTTCAAACTCCCCTCTAAATTTTGTTCCAGCAATTAATGCACCAAGATCCAAAGCTAAAACTTTTGCATCACGCAAACCAAGTGGTACATCATTTGCAACAATTCTGTTTGCTAAACCTTCAACTATTGCAGTTTTTCCAACACCAGGTTCACCTATCAGTACTGGATTATTTTTTGTTCGCCTCAACGATACCTGCATAGTTCTTCTGATTTCCTCATCACGACCAATTACAGGATCAAGCTTACCTTGCATAGCAAGCTCTGTAATATCTTTTGTATACCTCTTTGCCGCATTTAATTTTTCCTCGCTATTTGGAGAGTCTGCACTGCCACCTTTTCTCATTTCTGCAATAACTGAATTTAATTTTTGCGGTGTTACACCACCTTCTGCTAAAATTTTACCTACAATTTCATCTTTTTGTGCAGCAAGGCCCTGCAACAACCGCTCAACAGTAACAAATGTGTCTTTATTTCTCCTCGCAATACCAATTGAATCATCAAAAACTTTTGCTACCTCTCTTGAAAGCTGAAGTCCAACACTACCTGGTCCTCCAACCACTGGAAACTTTTTAATTGTACTACTCACAGCATCAGAAATATTCTGAACATTTCCACCACAGGTGCCTATCAAATCCTGAACTAAACCTGACTCATCTTCAAGCATTACTTTAAGTAAATGTTCAGGCATAAAAATCTGATGCCCAGCTCCCAATGCTTTCATTTGAGCGCTCTGGATTAGGCTTTTTGCTTTTTCGGTAAATTTATTCAAGTCCATAATACAAATTTAACTCATACTTGCTGATATATATAACAACTACTTTCTCAATTTTAAACTTAAAGTCATTCAGCATTCAACCACTATGGATTTTAATCCATAGTGGTTGAATATTTGATCGTAGGGCTTATCTTTGTTATGCCTTGACCTTAACACAGCTACATTTCTAGGTTTTTCCATCATCGTTTATAATGTTAGGATTAGCGCCTTTTTCTAGCAAAAATTTGATAATCCTTAAATCACCATAATATGCAACATTATGTAGTGCTGTGCTTACATACTTGTTAATAATGTTTACGTTAACTCCCTCATCTATTAAAAACCTAACTATCTCTAAATATCCCCTTCTGCAGCATAATGTAACGCAGTTAACTTAGGCATGTGTGTATCAGTATCTAATAAATTTTTTACTGAGAATTTTACAGTTTCTAAGTTACAATTTTGAGAAGCAATGCGTAATATCGTTTTATAATTATCTGCAGCTTTTGACTTCATGTAGTAATAGGTAGCAATAATACATACTATTAATGTTATAAGCCACCAAAAATGCAGCTTTTTTTTTGTATCTTGACTCAATTTATCCATATTCAACATCTTTTTAATATTAAATAGATCATTTACTCATTTTTTATTAACATTACTTACTCAAAGATGATGACAACATAGTAAGGTAACCTGAGTTGGCTTTGTTGCATAGCGAGTAGAGATGGGAGAAAAAAGGGAGAAAATCTAAAGAAAGTGGTTACTTTATTAAGAAATGAACATTGTGTAGAGTATATGCCAAAGAAGATGAAGGTCAGTAATCATTAAAGAGTATAATCAATTTTTAGAAAAAAGAGGAAATGTCTTTCATTTTATCGATGAAGCTATAGAAAACTGGTACGAAAGTTCAGAAAAAATTCCTGGAGATTTATAGCGATAAGGTTGTTATTGCAGTACGTATAGTCGTTAATCTATTTGGAATAGGCTTAAGGCAAGCAGTTGGATTTATAAAAGGATATTTACAAAGTATAGTGAAGAATCTCCAAGTATTCACAAGCTTCTCGTCAAACTTAATTTGAAACTATGTGACCACAGAACAGATAAAAATGACATAGAGAATATTGAAATTGCTATAGATAGTACTGTAATGCATATTTATAGTAACAGTACTCAACATAACAAAGATAACGCCAAGATAAGGAAGTATAATGTTACAGATCAAATAAGAAAGCTATATGTTGCTTTGGACGTAAACAGCAAAAAGGCAATAGCAGTTCGATATACTAATTTTCTTTCACATGATAGCATCTAAAATACTAAAGGAAATGGGTGATATCTATAAGATTAAGTCTCTGCGTGCAGATGGAACTTATGATACAGATAATTTATATAAGTTGTGCAATCAATACAATTTGAAACCCATCATAAAGCCAAGAAAAAATGCAAAAATCTGCAGCAATATAGATTATCTATCAGAAAGAAACAACAACATTAGTATAAGGAAAACTTACCCACTGGAAAAAGAAGACAAGGTATGAAATACGTTCACGTATCGAGAGTTTTTTCCTGAGGCTCAAAAAAACATTTGGATTTAGTTTTAAGAATAAATCTGAGGTAAATCGCTCTCAAGAGGTGCTTTTAAAATGCTATTTTATTAATAACTTTACTGATATAGGTATGCCTATTTTCAAATTTGCCTCGTAAATTCCTTTCATTACTCCTCCTTATTCCTTGCCATTCAACAAAACCTGGGAAGGGCTATACTTGGCAGTGGCTACACTTCTTACAGCAGAGCGATAAATGATTGCTGGTTAACCAAATGCTAGGAGAGGGTATGGGTAGTTTGATTTTTTATGTTGTTCTGAAAAGAAGATGTACTATATTTAGTATAAAATTCATAGTTACATGTTAATATTATACTAGTTTTTTAATTAAGGAGAATATTATGAAAAGTAATACAAAAAGTGCTGCTGCGTATAATACTAGAGAAGAAGCGTATGAACAATATTACCATTGCATACGCGCATGTCCTAAAGGAGAGTAGACCGGCGGAGCTTCCCCACCAGTCTCTCGCAGAACTGCACGGAAACCTCTCGGCTTATACAGCTCCCATTATTTAGCCTTTTGATCCTAACCCAAGTGTCCAATGATAGAAAATACTTGGAGACCTCTTTCTCACTTTTCCTAGAAATTGCTTTGCTAGTCTTCCGTGATCACGAAGTTTCTTATATTTTGTCCTGACCCATCTTATGAGGTATCTCTCTATATTTCTAAGAGATGGATACATCTCTGATTTATAAAACCTGCCATAGTACTGAAACCAGCCTCTGACTATTGGATCTATCTTCTTCGATATTTCCTCTAGTGTGGTCCATGTAATCCGATGTATTCTCCATGACTTTATGGTTTTCTTGATCTTCTTCTTGGCTTTGTTACTAATTGCAGGTAGAAATGAGATGAAATAATTCCTCATCTTATTCTTTGCTACTCTAGGTCTAAAAGTATAACCTAGAAAATCAAAGCTTTGTTTAGGAAATTGTTCTTTTCTATCATCATCCTTACTGTACACAATCTGTGTCTTTTCAGGATGTAACTTCAATTTACACTTAGCCAATCTTTCTTCAATCATTACTTTCATAAATCCTGCCTGTCTTTTAGTTCTGCAGTGCACTATCGCATCATCTACATATCTTTCAAATGGTACTGTTGGATAATTTTGTTTCATCCACATATCAAACGCATGGTGCATAAATATGCTTGAAATGATTGGGCTTATTGAACCTCCTTGCGGAACTCCTTTATCCCTTGTTACCCTACTGCCATCTGCTTGCTGAATGGGGGCTTTCATCCACCTCTCAACATACAGTATGACCCATTTGCAGTCTGTGTGTTTCTTGATAGCCTGCAGTGCTAAATCGTGGTCCAGATTGTCGAAAAATCCAGATATATCAAGATCTACCGTCCAATCATTTTTCCAACATCTCTTCCGTGCTGTGTATACCGCATCCAGCGCAGACTTATTTGGTCTATAACCATATGAATCTTCGTGAAATTTCGGTTCTACTAACGGCTCAAGATACATTGTAGCTGCTGTTTGCGCTATTCTGTCGAATACTGAAGGCACACATAAAATTCTTTGCCCTCCTGTATCTTTTGGTATCGCAACAGCTTTTACCGGCTCTGGAAAATAACTTCCGGATGACATCCGATTCCATAATTTGTATAGATTATCCTTTAGATTTTCTTCAAACTTTGTTATCGAGACCTCATCTACACCTGCTGCACCTTTATTTTTCGATACTTGTTTATAAGCTCTCCAAATAAGTTGCTTTGGTATATCAAAAGACTTTGTTTTATTCATTAACTCCTCCCTTTCGGTTGATAAATAATTAAAACTAAATAACTTAGCCCCTTCACTCCATTTCCATTACAGAAACTTCTTCGCTACTACGAGCTAATCCGCCCCTGTTTTTCGCATCGGTACTCTCATCCTCAGAGATCAGCTCTTTGGACTTCTCCCTTTTCATCGAAACGACAGGTTCCCGTAGTTCCATGCAATAGCCTAAAATAGATTCACGCCACTTTTATGCCGGACGCCACCTACCCAGTAAACAAGCTCCCAGTAGATTCATCCCAGGTTAACGACTACCCCCTGGTTTTGACGTCGTCTCTACGCTTTCGACACTTCATCAGTGGTTCACTTGCGTTCGTCTCTCTATTTCATACATGACACATAATTGTGCCTTTTCCATAACGCTCACTACCTTAGCTCTTTACCAAAGCAGCTTATGGCTGTTTGAAGCCTGCTCTTGCAAACCGGCTCCGAGGGGCCCTCCCTCATCTACTGCACAGCTTCAACACTTTCCGTGTTTCTACGGCGCACTGTCATCAGGATAATAACGAACTACGTAGTGCATGCATTAGTAAATGTAGGGAAAGTGATTGGAGCTTTGAACAGGATGTAAAATTTAGTGATCAATTAAATTCTATTACGTCTCAGCTCCAGGAAGGGCTGAACGATTTATCTGAGTTGTCATCAGATCTAAATCTAATGAAACTATAAAAAAGAAGATACTTAGTATCTTCTTTGCTATGCAAGCTACTCTTATAGTTGAGTGTCACTAATTAGAGAAGTTTAAGCAGCGCATAACCTTGCTTATATTTTGCATAATATACATTTACGTATATTATAATAGGTATATAGATATTTTTTATTAAAAAGGAAGGGGAGGTGCCTTCGTGTGTTGACATCCTCCCCGCCCTAAAGGGCAAGGATTCCTACCACGTTCAGACCGAAGTCTGAATCATCTCGGTGGGTTCCTGCTTCATCGGGAGGCTAAATGCACTATCCCCTCCACAGGCACAACACGGCATGCCCTGCCGCTAAATCTATTATGCTTTTGTGCATATTCGGTGTCAACACCCGCTTCCGCCTTATATCCCCGCCCTGAAGGATGGGGTTTTACGGTGTTTTTTTGATAAGAAAAAGTCTTTTTCGGTGGTTACACCTATATTCTTTATTTCAGCTTTAAAACTGTTAAAATATAGCCCTTCCCATAATAGTCCAAAAAAATCATAAGAAGTAAGAATCGACAGCATGACGAAAAGATGTGAATAGAGGAATGTTTTTCCTAATTCTATTTTCTATAGCAAACCAATTATGCTCAATTTTGTTAAAATCTGGAGAATAAGGAGGTAGATATAAAATTTCTGCACCAACTCCTTTAGCAAGTTCAGTAATCTTATTAACCCCAGTTATGGATTAGAAAGTAGAATTAATAAAGAGAGGAATAGGGTAAACTCAGGTATTTTAGCAAAAATTAAGAGGTTATCCATGAAGAAAGATATTTTACTGTTTTATAGAAGATTTTTGTCACATTGCTGATGAAAAACTTTCAGAAAAGCTTCTATCAAGTGGCAAAAAAACAAAAAGAATACCTGAAATTACCGTGCCAGAAATACTTACTATAATCTTACTTTACCACAATCGCTGTGCAAAAATTTCAAGTTTTTTTACTTGAGTTATCTTAAATTATTGTACAGTTCTGAGTTTTCAAAACTCCCTTCGTATCATAGATTTGTTGCTCTAAAACTCAGGGTTTTATGGTATTTGGCAATGCTTTTGCAGTGGTTCTGCGAGCAAGCAAAAATCACTCTATATTGATACAACTGCAATCGCTGTTTGCCACACAAAAAGGATCGCAAAAAATAAAGTTTTCAAAGAGTTGGCAAATATAGGAAAGACTACCTATGTTCGGTTTTAAATTGCATCTGGTAATCAATGAAATAGTCGAAGTTCAAGTTATTACGCTAACTAAAGGCAGCGTTGACGACAGAAAACCTACACCAAATTTGACTAAAAAATTGACAGGACTTTTGTTCAGAGATAAAGAAGAAGGACCTCTTTGAGAAACTCTTCGATAGAGGTCTAAAACTCATCACTCAAGTGAAAAAAGGCATGAAAAACGCACTGATTTCTTTAAAAGAGAAGATTCTATTGAGAAAAATTGATTATTGAGACAGTTTTTGGTTGTTTGAAAAATAAATTTGAGCTTCGGCACAGATCCCCCATAAATTTTTTGGTACATACTTTTTCAACATTAGTTTCGTATTCCATGCAGTCGAAAAAGTCCTCTATTTCTAAGCTTTATTGACTCGGATAATCCATAACTGGAGTTTGTAGCTTTTTGTCCACTGTTGTGTTATTAAAATAGCTTCTAGGTTTATTATCAGCAATGTCATTAGGTTGATATCCACCATTAACTATCTGCTGCTTATCAAACATCTTTTCAATATTGCCTTTTAAAATACTCAAAAACTTCTCATTTTCCGGATAGGCTTCTTCTGCGGCTGAATATAATGTACTTGGTATTTTAGAATATCTTTCGTTCCTTACATGACCTGCTATATCTGAATACACTTTAAAAAAGTCAAAACCTTTCACTGATACACCAGATTGTTTAGCTGTTTTTTTAAGTGTCTTTTTAAATTCTTCCATTATATTAAGTGTATCAGCCAGCACTTCTTCATGAGTAGCAGAACAAAACTTAGGAAGAGGATATTTTTTATCTAGGAAACTTTGTAATAAGAAGAATCCTAAACCAAAATTGTTACTGATACAAACTTCACTACTAAATTGGCTAGTACCAGATGTATTAGAATAATTTGCTGAAGTTTCAGGTAGAGCAGCTCTCGAATCTAATAACCCACTCACAGAGCTTTTTACCCAACCAAATAAATGATTTATCCACGAAGATGGTTTTGCACTGCTACTCACCATTCTACGGTTTCTAATGTGCTGCCTATGTCTATGAGGTTGATCAGATAACATGACTTCTGTAAACACATCATCGTACACTTGATCCTTATATTCTTTTTTCACAACATTAACGTCTCTTGCTGTACTTATTTCTTTCTCATAATCTTTTAACACTATCTCTTTATCAGTAAATTTTATTGATAACGTTTTCATCTTAGGTGTTTTATAGAATTTACTAAGTGTAATACTGCAAAAATCATCTTTAGTAATAGTCGAATCAAAAGCATTAGTTATTATTAGATCATGACCATTACTACGAACAAACGTATTGTTTCCTCCTTTTCTAGGCGTGATAAGCTCAGCATCTTTCTCCACATCTTGACCCGTTACCACAATAATTTCTTTATCCTTTTCAAAGATCAAAGGTAGTGGCTTTAATTCTAATTTAGAACTTATTTTCATAGGTGCACTATTTGAGATAATATGAAGCTTTTCATACCAATTCAAACCGTCTTTTAATCTTACTGTTAGCACTTCTACTGTTGGCACTTCTAATGAAAAGCTTTGCTTTACTTCTGTTTCTAACTTAACTAGCAAATCATTTCCATCTTGAAAAATTCTTGGCAGATTAATATGTATTTTCAAATCATCTTGTATTATTTTTATCACGTTACGTAAATCTAACGTATCTATAGAACTTGCTTGATCAGGATTGTAGATGTTTATTTGTGGCATAGAAAAAATATTATGTTCATATCTTTGCTCACCTGAGGCTATAGTAATTACGTATATGTTTTTACCACCATTTCCAATTAAGTGACTGTTATAGATTGGATTATTGTAAATTACCTCACACTTCCCATAGCCAACAAGTATAGATTCATCACCATCTTGAACAGCGATAGTCATATTAAGTTTATTCGCTATAGCTGGGTAACTTTCTATAATTTCATCAATAGTTTTATTAGTATTCTGTATTGCATACAAGTTTCTTTCCTTACCTACTTTTATTTCAGCACTGTCTTTTAATTGATAGATTATATTGTTCATTATGTTATATAAGATAGCTATATTAAAGTTACTATTTGCAACTTTTGAGGAAAAATCGAACTTTATACTATTGTGATCTTTAATATCAATACTCTGAATATCAGCAAGCAAGTAGTCGAATATAAACCTATGGTTATTTTCGAAATTAGCAAGTAATTTAACAGATGCACTACCTTTTTGAAATGGTAGAATATAGCTAAAGTTACCCTTTAGTGCCGTATTATCTATTTCAGTATAAGGTCTAATTATTACCTGTATATCATAGACACAGTTATTATTTTCTATTTGTACATAATCAAGTTGATCTTCCCCACCACCGTTACCATCTATGAATTTAGTTTCACATGCGCTAAATATACGGTCTGACTTAGCTTTTCTACCAAGAACTTTTTCCATTGAATTAATTCTAAAACCATAATAACCATAATGGTTGTACACGATAGTACTAATATTTGTATTTAAAGATACATTAACACTTATAGCTTCTTGAGCAAATCCATTCAGATCTAAGGTATCAATTCCATCCTCTCCGTACAAAGACCCTTCTATCAGATCTCCCTGCAAAACAAATATATCATTCTTATTTCCTCCATAGTATCTCTTAGATCCATCATTCACTACAAATATGTTCGAGCTATCCTTAAATCCTTTTGCATAATCTTCACCTTCTCCTAAATTAATTAAAGTATACCCTTCTGTTTTGTTATTAGATAAACCAATCGCATTTTCACATAAATATGACCCATAATTTGGAGCAGGATCACCATCTCCCCTTGGTAAACAAAATAACTTTCCACCACTGGGATCATTCGGTCTTGCTCTACTCCATTTTATATCGGTTCTTTTTCTGTCAAGCAGTACTGTACTGTCTAAATCTATCTCAAATTTAGTTGTGCATTCTTCAGTATAATAATGTCTAATCCCAAGTGATGTTGTGTGCAGCACTTTACGACAAGAACCCACAACTGATCGATCAGTAGGGAATACATAGCTTTGAATATCACTATACTCCTTTAAATACTCAAGTCCTTGCTTAACTAATTGGTTATAAAGTTGTTTTTCTTCCATTAACTTTTCTACATATTGTTCAGGTCGCATACCTATAAATGCACGCAATCCTTCAATAAATTTTTCTCCTCTAGTTAAGTGAATAATTTCATCAATTTTATCAACTCTCTTTACTACCATATAAATATCAGTGTAAATAAATACTGCAGTGCCAACTCCTGCTCCAATAGGTCCAGTAATAGATGAAACTCCTTCTAATACTTCAAAACCTTCAGCAACTTCAATCCCAATCTCTGCAGCGTCAACTCCCAGGTAAATGCTATCTCCTACTACGCCAACCAATGCTCCTTCTGTACCATTTTTAAATGCTTTTACCTGATTTACTAAATCATAAATAATAAAGGCAGAAGTACCTCGAGCAAGAAAAGGTGATGCAACTCTTAAAGACCTACCAAGTAATACCTTTTCTTCTGAGAGCAAATTTAATCCTTTACGAGATGCAACTTCAGCAACTTTAGCAAACCCTTGACCACCGGCAATAAAGCCAACATTAATCGCTACACCTTGATAATCTCTGTTTAAAAAGTCAGCTAATATATTTTTAGCTATCATTCCATGCATAGTTATGCTAGAGATTTTCTTTACTCTATTTAAATGATTCATAACCTTCTGATTACTGGTAAGTTTATTGACCAAATCGCTAAACCTACCCTTAACTTGCACTTTATCTGCTAGCTCAATTAGCTGAGAACGTTTTTCTTCTGGTATATCTTTTATATAGTCAATGAACTTTTTACTATCTATTTTAATTTTACTAAAATCTCTTTTCTCATCTTTTTCTGTATTGAATTCATCTACGTCTTCCCAAGACAGTTCACATTTCCCAATTTTTGCTTCTCTTCTGTTCCTTGATGAACTCGTACTCGGCAAACATTCTTCAACTTTACTCCTTTGATATATTGCAGAAGCCCTTTCTAGTAACTCTTTTGCTCTCTGAACATTACCTAACGCTCCATCGGCAATAGCTAAATCTTCTAAGGCTATAGCTACTTCAAAATGATTTTCTCCATAATGCTTCTCTAAAATAGGTAAAGCCCTTTCTAGCAACCTCTTTTGTTTCTGATAATAACCTAAAACTTCATAACTGATACTCAGGTTTACTAATGTTTTAGCTATTTCAAAATGTTCTGATCCATAACATTTCTCTAAAACAGACAAAGCCTTTTCTAGTAACTCTTTTGCTTTCTCATAATCACCTAACATTAGATAATACATACCTAAATCTTCTAGCATTATCCCTACTTTAAAATGCTCTGCTCCATAGTAATGCTCTAAAACAGGTAAAGCCTTTTCTAGCAAATCTTTTGCTTTCTCATAATCACCTAAAGCTTCGTAAGCATTACTAAGATCTGCTAGAGCTCTAGCTACTTCAAAATGATCTTCTCCATAATGCTTCTTTAAAATAGGTAAAGCCCTTTCTAACAACTCTTTTGCTTTCTCATAATCACCCAAAGCTGTATAAGTGATATTTAGGCTTACTAGAGCTCTAGCTACTTCAAAATGATCTTCTCCGTAATGCTTCTTTAAAATAGGTAAAGCCCTTTCTAACAACTCTTTTGCTTCTTCATAATCACCTAAAGCTTGATAAGTGACACTCAAGTTTACTAATACTTTAGCTACTCCAAAATGGTTTTCTCCATGATGTTTCCTTTCAATTTTTAAACCCCTCTCTATCAACCTTTTCGCTTTTTGATGATCACCTAAAGCTACATAATTGATACTTAGATTTACTAATGTTCGAGCTACTTTTAAATGCTCTTCTCCATAATGCTTTTCTAAAATAGGCAAAACCCTTTCTAGCAACTCCTTTTCTCTTTTGGGATTACCCAAATTAAAATACCCATCACTCATCCATGTCAACAAATTTTCAAGATAATCCTTTTCTATTTTTTCTTTATCTTGAGGGTTCTTTTTTAACCAACTATCTATACGTGATAAAAATGCCTCTAAGTGCGGTAATAATTCTCGTTTTTTTAAATAGTCTTCTAGTTTATCACTACCATAAGGGAAACTTGCTCTGAGTAGCTCGAAAGTCTCTTTCATAACTTCTTCGCTTTTACCCTCTTCTTCTAACGCTATTTTTGTCACTTCTTGAACTAATTTATGAATACTCAACACACCTTGCTCTTGTTCACCATTAACCATAGAATATTTTATAAGTAAACGAACAGCAGACCTTAATTCCTCTTCATTATTTCCTGTCAAATCTAAAAAGAATTCTCTACTAATATTGTCAGGTGCAAGATAAGACATAACATCAAGAATCCTTAAAGCTAATTTTCCATACTTTTCATTGCTTGCTATCTTATCGGTTGTAATCTTCCAAGCTGTGAAAGTTGTTTTTGCATAGTTATTATCAATTCCTCTAAATCCTTCATAATTAAGCAAATCTTTCGCTTTTTTCTCATATTCCTTTAGGTAATCATCTATATCAAATTTTCTAGTAACTCTTTGATCTTCAATATATGATATTGCTTGCTGTATAGCTAAAGGAAAGTGTTGTAATTTCTCTACCAAAGCTTTTATCTTTTCATTTTGAGATTCATCTTCTATAATCAAGCCCTTTTTTACAAATTCTATCGCTTCTTCTGACTTTAATTCGTTCAGATTAATAACTTCTATCCCCTTTCCCACTCTCGATTACGAGAAGTAATTAAAATATAAGGTCCATTACCACCCGGTAATGAATCATGAATTGGTAAAAACTTATTCAAATAATTACTTTTCTCGGCATCATCAAAAATAAACAAGCTTTTACTATTACTAAAAAAATTGTAAACTTCTTCTACGATAGATCTTATATCCTTTTCTTTTCCATTTGCATCTTTTGTATCAATTTTTAGCTTATCCTTCGCTAATCGAGTAAATGATTCAACAAGAGCTATCTCACTTTCAGCATTGATCCATATAACGTTGTCATAACAATCTTTACTATATTCTTGAACATATTGTCTAGCTAACTCAGTTTTTCCTATTCCTCCTAAACCGCTAATTGAGGTTATTTGTGATATTACTGTTACTTTTTCTGAATTAAGTTGTATCTTATTATGTAGGTCAATTAACTCTTCCCTTCTTCCAGCAAACAAAATTACTGGCTTTTTCACATTAAACCAAATAGGCTTTCTTACTTGCTCTCTTGCTACAACTGCATCATATATCTTATCAAGCTTTTTATCTATTTTCTCGAAACTTTTTTCACTTTCTTTCCTTCCTTCTACAATAGAATCTGCTATCTTGTGACGTTGCCTACTGGCTTCCTGATATTGACTCATTAATTCATCAAAGACTCCCTTAATCTCATTTTGATTACTTTCTATGTAACCTGATAACTCATTAAAATTCTTACCTATATAATCCTCTAATTCATTGAAGTTTTTTTCAGCTTCCTGTTCCATTTCTCCTTTGAATTTGCTTAGTAACCTCTCTTCGACTAACTTCGGATCTTGCTTATTAATCTCATTCAATAATTCATCTTCCCATTCTTCATTTGTTTTCCCATCTGACTTTAAAACATACCTATACTCTTCTCTGGGAGGATTTTCTTCACTGTATTCTTTCATGAATTTTTTTATTCTATTTTCCAACTCCCACTTCAAAAGAAGACGATAGCCATATTTGCTAGTATCACTCTTTCCGTCTATTCTCCTATAGTATTTATCAGCACGACCATCGCTCTTTATCGTTACTAATCCCGCTTTATCAAATATTTCTGCAGTATTCCATGAATTTTTACTTTCTAAAGTATGTCCTAGCTTAATATGAGGAACACCAGTGTAGGTTTGTTTATATCTTTTTGATTTTCCAAAAATAATACCCTCAGTAATTGAGGAAGCACAAAGCTCTTTTTCAGTATTTTTTCTATAGTAATCAACCACTCTATTCACAGCATCTTCTGCTAATTTTGTCATTGCTCTCCGCCAACTTCCTTCTGCTGTTACTTGTATAAATTGGCTCTCAAAACTTTGAAAGATTTCAATACCAGATTTTACTAACTCTTCCCTGACTTTGATTGGATCCTTTTTAAATATATACAATTGATCTATCAGCTTTTTAAGCTCTGCTCTATTATAACTACTACCAATGCTGGATATTGTTGCTCGAAGAATGTTAATTCCAATAAGAGGAATTACTTTTGATTCCGCTTCTCCTTGTTCTGTTCCACCTTTTCCTATATATATTATCATATTAACAAAATCAGCCCATTTACCTTGCTTTCCTCTTTGATTTTCTAGTCTCTTATAGTACTCTGATAAAGAGCGTTCATAAATAAAAACAAAATCTTCAACAAACTTTCTTAGCTTTTCATGTACTTCCTCCTCCTGTGCAGAAAGTCCTTTTACTTGATCAGAAAATTTTTTTAAATGTTCTTCTAGAGTCCTAATAATCTCTCCCTTATTTTGTTGCTTAGCAATATCTAGTGGAGTTTTACCTTGATTATTTTTAATATTTGGGTCTATACCAGACACATTCAAAAGAAGTTCAACAATGTCTTGATGATTTTTGCTTACAGCAACATGTAGTGGTGTATTACCACCATCATTGAGATCAATATCATTAATATTTTCTACTTGAGTAAGTAACCCTTCAATTTCACTAATCTTATTTAGCTGAGGATTATCCGTTCTATGCTCACGTATCGCAAGAAACAACTTGGCAATATTAATATCATTAGGGTTATATTGACGTCTTATTCTATTTTTAAATTGAAAAGATTTTTCTTCCCTATCTAACTTAACTGCTTGTGAATCTGTCCTGAGATAATCTATTACCTTCACCATAAAGTTAATTACTTATTTTATATTTAAATTGAAGATCATATTAGATTTTATTATATATTAGTAAATGAAATCGATAATACAAGTAACTTTTATAGATATTGTATCTTTAGGCTATTTTATTGTCCCAAGTTTGGGACAATAAAATAACCATTTCCAGCGCTCAAAATCAAGAGACGTGAGAAGTGTTTTTCTTGGAATGTGTTGATCTAGCGCCATTCTGTTAAATGAAGGTACGGATACCTTATCACTTATGCTCCTTCATTTTATTGCATGCACCAGTACCTATTGTCAACTAACTGCTGTGAGTCACTATTTTCCAATTGACTATTAACTTTTTCCTCTAACTTATTACAAATGTCACCTTGCATTCTATGATCAAGATCTTCAAATTGCATTGATGTGTCTGATACGTTATCTTGAAGCAGTTGTATATTCGGCGTATTTTCCTTAGATATTGCACTTGTATTTTCTAATCTTCTTTTCTTAGACTTACCTAAATGTATAGTTGTCTTCTGTTGTTTTCTATGTGATTGCACTTTTAAGTCTGAAGAACAAGGGCCTGAGGACATAATTGATTGCGCTTTAACATTTTGGTCATGAATAGCAATACAATAACGCAAAAGATCTTTGTATTCTAGATTCATAGTAGCCCCTTGCTCTAAAAGGTATTCAATAATATCTAAGCGACCAGCGATAACAGCGTATTGTAGAGGACTAACACCATTTCTATCCTGTAGATTTACATTAGCTCCTTTTTCTACAAAGTATTTAACAATATTTAGGTGACCAGCAATAACAGCATAGTGCAGAACCCCCCTACCACGCTTATCTTGTAGATTTATGCAAGCTCCTCGCTCTAAAAGGCTAGGAATAATATTTAAGAGACTACTGAATTTTAGATTCATATTAGCCCATTTATCTGTAAGGTATTCAATAATATCTGAGCTAGCAGTGACAACATAGTGTAAAAAGCTTATACTGTTTCTACAATATAGATTTACACTATCTTCATATAAAGTATTACCAACAGCAAAATCAATTACTTTGGATTGTGGAAGAAATGATTTTTTCTCTATTTCCTTTTCTAAACATTTTTTTCTTTCACTTTCAGTAGACATTTTTTGTGTAGTACCAAGATGATTTAACCCTATTCTTCTCTCCTGTAACTCTTGCATGTTTTTAAGTTCTTGTGATGCCCCTTTTTTTCCAAGATAGGCATACCCAACAGATAATTGTATAAGATTTTTATAAAAACCTATATGATTGCTTTCATACAACTCACCTGAGCTAATCAAGTTGTTGAACTCCGTTAACACTTCATCTAATAGATTTCTTTTATCTTTCATACTTATCATTTTTTCAATAAAAGGACTTCTAAGTATGAAAGGACTTTGCTTTTGGTATTTTAGAATATCAAATAAACATTCTTGTAAAATCGATGAATTCAATTTATGTAAGTTGATATGTGGCGATGTTGTTGTAAGATAGAAGTATTTTTCATCTTGAATGCTATAAAGTTTTCCTAAGGTCCGGGTGTATTTGAGGTATGAAAAATACAATAAGTCATGGTTTTTAAAAAAATCTTGATAGAAATTATCTTTTCCCGTAGAATTAAATTCTACTTTAAAATGTTCAACGTAGTACAATACTGTAAATGCACATAGATACTCTTCCTTCATTACAAATACTCTAGCCAAATCAATTGATAGAGTTGCCAATCTACTTGATAAGTTATCACTGACAGAAAGTAGAGAAGCACAACTTCGTAAATAATCTAATGCACAATCATACTTCTCCTCTATGGTGTAAGTAATAACTATAAAATGATCTAGAAGCATTTGCTCAAAATAACCCCTGTAGCTGCTTTTTCTGAGTTCAAAAAGCTCTTTTAACCCTGAACAATCTTCTAATGCAACTAACGCAAGGGCACGTAAATATCTAATTTTTAAAGAATTTTCCGTTGAAGATTCAATAATCGGCAATATTCTTGTTGAAAGCCTGACAACTTCCTTATACTCGCCCTCTAAATGTAAACGTGTGATAGATCTAATCACAAAAGGCTCTTCTTCTTTAAAAGTGTTATAGTTTCCAAGGTAATCGACTAAGGCTATAAGATGCAAAGTATCAGTTTTTTCCAACAAATTGCTAAATTCATCTTCAAATATTTCCACAGCAGTTAGCAGTATATCCTCCTTTTGATCTTCAGCGATTTGCGAACGTATGGCTTCTTTTATCGATTCATGTATAACATACATTTTTTTTCTGCCTATCATTTCTATATCAAGCAGAGAATAATTTTCCATCAATTTGAAAGTAGACTCTAGTTCAACCAAAACTAAAAACATATCAGGGTCAATGTAGCTATTACCCAAATGAGCCATAACTTTCAAACACCTAAAAGGTACTCCACCATTTTTCTTTTCCATTACCTCCATGGAAATGCCTGTTGTTACTAATAAAACCCTATCATATTTGTCCTGCTTATTATTTTTTGGAATTACCTGATCAAGATCTTCATATTTTATTAAATATTCATGAATTCCAAATGCTTCTTTTGAATTACTTAACTTACTATTTCTAATATAAGCTGCTGCTAGCTTTATAGCTAATGGAAAACCTTCAAGCCTTTTTACAAATACTTTTATTTGTTCGTCTTGTGATTTATCTACTATTCCTAAAATTCTTTTAGTAAGTTGTACAGCTTGATCTTCTTCAAAAGCATCCAAAGCGACTTCTACTACGCCTTTACAAGGCTGATCAGGAAAAGTGAATAAAAAATCAAAACCTACTCGATCCTCTACCTCTAGAACCTCTTCTATGTCTTCTCTTTTAGCATTATGACAAATAATTAGACATTTTTTACTTCCTATTAGTGATTTTTTTTCTTCCATATATATACCTAATTTCCTTTTGGTTAAAGAAGAAAAACGCCTCTCTATAGGTAACATGTTACTGTCTTCTATCTCATAGATATGGCTATAACTTTCTCTACTTTCCTCAGCACACTTTCTAGCCAGTTGAGTTTTGCCCATGCCATATTTACCAGTTATTACTACCACTGCTCCTTTTTCCTTTTGCAGTTCTTGACATATCCTTTTTACTTGCTCTTGCCTTCCTGTAAAGTCATCTACTGCGGGACACACATCTTTAAGCTTCTGTTTCTTCAATTTAGATTTAAATCTTTTTATAGAAAAGAAAGATTGATTAATTCCCTTTATACTAAGCTGAAATCCATCAGTTTTTTTTGTGTCATTATAATGTAATTCAAAGGATTTCTTATACTCTTGAAAAATTTCCTCAGTATGGCTTTTAAATATTTTTTCTAGCTTAGAATAATAAGCTAAATCTTGTAACTTTACTAGACTGTCTTTTACTAAAGACATATATTCAAGATTTTTTTCAGATTTTTTTAGCCGCTTTATGCTTGCTGCCGTATCTCGAGCACTAATGGGCTTTCTTTTTTCTGCTGTGATTAAAGATTCTTGACGACAGAGTAGGCTTGTTTTTCTTTTTCTATGAAGAAACTTAATTTCCTTAAATAAAGACTCTGCTTCTTTCTCAATGTGTGATCTAACCTGTTCGACAAGATTATTCCATTTTCCTCTACTTGGTATTTGAATCTCTTCATTAACAATAGAGAACACCTCTTCCACAGTGTTTACAAAGCTTTGTTGATCTAAAGTATATACGTAATCCTCAAATTCCGTACTTGTAGTTTTTACTTCATCATACACTTTTCTCAACTTCTCACATATAAAAAGACGACGATAACCATACTGACTAGATTTATCTCTTTTTTCATAATAGATAAGAGAGTCTTCTTTCCCCGTTACAATTCCAATATTTTCATACAGACCTATGATATTATAACTCCTCTTTCCATACTGTGCCACTTTACCATGTATTTTCTGTGAATATTTATCTAGAACAAGAGCTTCAACTATGCTTGCACCATCTACACTCCTATCATATTCTTTTTGAATATAATATTGAATTATCTTATCCACAATATCCTCTACTACACTTGAAACTTGATCAAAACCAATTTTCTCAAGTTGTGCTTCAAAGCTTTGAAAAATATCACACCCAGCATCTACTAACACTTTCCTAAAAATGAGCTTACAACTGTCAAACATTTCTATTAAATCTGATAGACAAGAAAAACTTCTGCTCCTATATGCTCTCTCACCACCTATTGTCCTTACACCTCTACATACTGAAAATCCAAAGATGCTTCGTACGAAATCTTTGTTAATTACTTCTTGTGGAAGCACTTCTTTTTTCCTTCTTATCATCTCTCCAAATGTAGAATATATAATAAGCTTCATTTCAAATGATTGTACAAAGCTCTGAACAAATTTTACTAAATCTGAATATTCTGTTTGGTAAAATTGACAGTGATTCCTATTTTTATAAAACAAGCGTATTTCATTATTATGACATTCTCTTTGTTTACCATAAGTTTCGGATGAATTTTCCTTACATACTGTTATTGCAGTTTCTAATAGCTGGGACATTGCTTTTATCTCATATGTACCACCCCAAGCTTTAGGACTCCTCATACATTCTAAATATGCTTCAAATTGAAATTTACGAACCTTTTTAGGGTTATGTATCTTCTCAAGCTCAATACAAATGTCATCTACTGCATTACTATTGAAGTGGCTAGGCTGGAGTTTACTAGACTCGATTCCATACTGCTGCTTAACTTCAATTTCAGAGCCAAAGTCAGAAAGAAATTTTTCTTTAAAGCTACCATTTGTTATATAACCTTCATTTTTACTCTCAAAAAAGTCTATCATACTAATCTCGTCTTTCAATTCCTCTTGAAACGAACGCATTTTTTCAACAACTCTTTCACGAAATATTTTCTCTACTAACCACCTTAGCATATCATTTTGGCAAATATGTACATCACCTTGGATTAGCCTTTGGATTGTTTGTACATCATGGCCGTCTCCAAATAATTGGTAAAATCTCTTGCAGAATTTATTATTGTCAAATTTTACAGGAGTTAAATAAGCTAAAGCAATAGACCAAAATAGGCAACTACCATCTCCTGGGACATCAATTCTTTTATACGAAACAAGTGGTTGCAGTATCTTAGCAATACCCTTCCTGTTATTACTTCTAGCGATGTCTATGGAAGTCTTACCCTCCATGTTTAAAATATTAGCGTTAGCTCTTTTTCTCAATAGAAACCTGATAATTTCTAACTCGTCATTACAAACAGCAATATGTAACAGTGTATCACCACGTTGATTAACCTGACAATTAACATCCAACCTTGGATGTGCTCTAAAAAAAACTTTTAGCTTTTCAAGCTTTTCCATTTCTAAAAGACTACAGTCCTCTATAGTATTAATAAGTTCTTCATATATTTGCTCCAAGGACAGTTCTTTCAACATACTCTGAACTTGAGTTAGGTCAGAATAAGGTAATGGTTGCTGAACTTCCTTTCTGAGTATTGGCTCAAAATGAGAATATCCTCCATTTATTATATGCAAGATACTACCATCGTTATAATCAACTTTATCATATCCACCTATATTTCTTAAACCTGAATCATCTATTAATTGATGCAAAAAAGGCTCTTGTTGATTATCATTAGTATACCATGGATTGCTCTCTATAACATGTAGCTTGACATTATACTTTTTACAAATTAGCCTTCCCTCAATCTCAACCCTACCCCATATAGGAGCTTGTAATGTACTTCCATACTTTGAGCCAGTTAATGCTTGATGCAAGGGTAGATTTGTGCTCTTCATTTTTTCTATATCTTCAACAGTATATTCTATGCTATCCAAGTAAGCACTCCATAATTCATCATCATTAATACCAGGCTGCGGAAGTATTACTCCATAACCCTCAAGCTTTCTAGCATCCTGTATAACTTGCTTTCTTAATTGTTGATCATTTAAAGTTAGCTTCTTACAAACCTGACGTAAAGACTTAACAGTAAATTCCATGCCAGGCCTAAGCTGTCTAAGTCCCTGTGCAACTGCATCAAAGAAACAATCTCCTCCTCCAATTGCTTTTCCTATTGTAAAACCTTCTGGCAGCTTTAATATTTGCTGACTGCTAGATAGTAGTGTGTCTTCTTTTTGCATTCTTATTAACCTAGATTGATTATCTATTACTTGTTCCTTTGTATTTTCTTTACCTAACATAAAGCCCCCTATATTTTAATATTCATATTTTGATGATTTTGTCGTAAACCTCTTTTCTAAAGATTGGTTTCAACATTTGATTCTTATACAGCTGTACCAAAACAATTTGCTGTAGAAACCTTAAGTTAATTTCAAGTAACTTTGATTGCTGAGTAACAGTGTGCTTTTCTTTTGATTTCTTACTAAACTAGATATATTCTTAAAAAAGCCAGGATTGCTTTCTGAATGATGTACATAATACAATGCATCTGACTCAATACCCCATGTATTTATTATGTTAAACTCGACTATAGCTAAAGAAATCTAGCAGAACAAGAACTTTTTTCATGTTTTAATATTTTTTTAAAACTAAAGCCAGTGCTTGCAAAAATACTTCTATTTTTTTACTTTAATGTACTAACTGATCCTTTCTACTTTTAAATAAATTAATACCCACTTAATCTCACACATCACTAAAAACCTAAACGACACAGCCATTTCCAGAACCCAAAACTAGCTAGTGAGAGAAGAGTTTGTTTTGGGATGCGTTGGACTACCACTTGACCCATACGAACTTTTTAATATAGTAACTTTACTATAACGCTAAAATTAGCCATATTAGCCCATTTTATCCATATCTACATACGAACTGGTTTGCCTAATTTTGTTGCAAAGATTTCAAACTTTTATTTTCATAACACCGCTTTTACGTAAAAAGTTCTCAAAAATATACGATCTTTTTTGTAATTTTAGAAAGAGTCAATAATTGAATTTTTTGTGATGCTAAATGAGAGAACCTTTTGAAAATATTCAACCAATAAAAAAGCTTGTATCTCCTACCTAGTGCTCTCTCTTGCATACTTGAAAAAACTACTCAAAAAACTTATACACCAGCCCCACTACCTTTCCCAATTCCTACACTTGCACCTTGGCTTACATTCACATCATCTAAAACAGTTTCTGGATCTACCCCCATTCTTCTTAACATTTCTTCAAATTTTGTTGCCTTTTGAGCTTCTTGTTCTGCCGTTTGCTCTGCCCTTTGTCTTGCCTGAATTGACTGTTCTCTACTTTGCTCTAATGCTCTAATTCTAACTTCTATTTCTTCTATGCGCCTCCTTATATCATTTGATTCTTCTATTGCTTTTTTTGTTCTTTTCTTTTCTTTTTCAAAAAAGGTTTCTTTTTTCTCAAACTTTTTTTCAAGCAACTCTGTTAACTGATTTAGCGCAAAAACTGATATACTTCCTATTTCTCTCCTTTTTGGATTGCCACCGTTGTAATACTGACCTACCACCTCTTGTAACCCTTTGCCATTTTCCTTATTATAATAATAATTTACCATAAGGTTTGCAAATTTGAATAATTCCTGACACGAGAGCTTTTTTATATACTCCTTACTTATTTCAGTAAATTCAGTTTCATCTGCTCCTAACACAAATTTCTGTTGCTCAAAAAAATCACTATTATCCCAACAGAAACAACTTTCTATATTCTCACACAATTTTATTATCAATTTGTAGTATGAATTTATCAAATCAGAATACTCCAATATTGGCTCTACAAATATTTCGTCAGGTTGTACTTTATCTTTTTTGTGACTCTTTAATATTTTATATTGTGTTTCACCTTCTTTTAATAACTTACCCACTTCCAATTTTATTATCTCCAACTCTTTACAATTTTTACATTCCTTACTTAACGATTTTAGATTTTCTATCCAAATCTCTTCATAGAATTTTTGATACTCTTCATTACGTTGTTCAAATTTCTTTCTTATCTCTTTTGTTGAGTCAAGAATGTTTCTTGCTTCTCTTATAGACATTTCCTCATCAAGTATCTTTTTCACAAAACCTAAGTTATTTTTTAATGGCTTTATATAGTGTTCTCTTACTTCTTCCAAATATTGATTCCTTGATTCCATTAACCTTCCTTCTTCCCAATACGCTATATAATGCAACTTATTACATGCAGCTATATTGATTATCTTAAATAAATCTTGACCGCTATTAATTAGATTGACTGAAATTTCTCCAAATAATCTATATATGTAACCATACCCTTGCTTTTCTTTCATTACATAATCATGTACATTATTTAGTGCTTTCAGTATTGCATTAATTCTCTGTTGCATACTATTTGCATTTTGTATACCTGCTTGCACATCTGGATGATACTTTAACGATAGTCTCTTAACATCATTAATTCTATCCTTAGCATATCTATTATGTTCTTCTTTGCTCTTTTTACCCACTTCTACATCTTTCAGGCTTATATCAAGATTCATCAGTAACCATTTTAATTCAAATGATTCCAGTACTTCATTTAAAGTTGCATTAGAATCATTATCAATGTTATTACTTAAAATAACTGCTCTAATCAGATTACTAAACTTATCTGCTATTGCTAGCGTTCCTACTTCTGCAGTATGTCTACCAGCAAGATAAGAAGAACCTGCAGCTATAATTCCTGCTACACATATTGTTACTCCTGCACCTAATGCCGTAGCTCCTGCTCCTAACATTTTTTTTCCCATATCTTTTCCAGCATCTAGCATGTATCCCTCCTTTGTTAGCTGTTGATAATTATAAATATATCCATATTGAACAATATGCCATTGATGTACTATCACATTTGTAAATACACTAAGCACTAATCTCTGCAAAAAAGAGTAGCTATCGTAATTTATCGCTCTTTCACACTGTTCTTTAGTTAGCTCAACATCTTTGATTTTTTTGCTCCATGGCCACCACCAATAAACTCTCATTTCACCAAATGCTTCAAGTAACATCAGGTATTCATTTTCTGATACCTCACCATTTTTATTCTTTTGTAGTAGTACCTTAGAATCAAAACCCTTTTGTTTGCATAAATGCTCAAATAAAGTAGGACCAAACTCCCACAAAAGTACCCGATATTTTCTATGTTCAGAAAAACGTCTAATTATATTGTTTTGCCATAAAGGTAAACTAACACTACCAAATGTATATTCAGGAAAAATTGGTTCCATTAATTTCTCTCAATTCCTGCACTTGCACCTTGGCTTACATTCACATCATCCAAAGCAGTACCTGGATCGACTCCCATTCTTCTCAACATCTCTTCAAGTTTAGCTGACCTTTGAGCTTCTTGTTCTGCCCTTTGCTCTGCCCTTTGTCTCGCTTGATCTGACTGTTCAATACTTTGCTCTAGTGCTCTCTCCCTAGCTCCCGACTCTGCTAGTCTTACACTCTCTTCATGTCTCTCTGCTTTTTCTACCTCTTCAAACTTGTTTTTTGACCATTCTCCTACATCTGTACGATAATCAGGTCCTGTTAATATTTCCTCCCATGCTGGACTCCAGGTTATTGTACGGGAAATATATCTACAAAACCTAGCAATATACATTGATTTAGGCAGGTCATTATAATCATATAAAAGCGTAAGAAAGTTCTTATACAACTTCTTCAGATATGGATTGTTAGATTTTCTTGCTTCCTCTTCTATCTCATTTATATAATCCACTATTACTCTGTCACATCCTGTTCTTATTGCTAAGTAACCAACCTCAATACACTCATAAAGTTTGGCATATGCCTCTTCACGATCTTTTTCAGATGGCTCAGCTTTACCTACAAAAAATTCTACAATTGAACCGAAAAATGAAGTATTACGAGTATTAATATTTTCTACGCAAGTTTTCAATAGACTCATAAACTCTCTTTCACCCTGACCACCTATCTCATTTAGTAATGGCACCTTCTCCCCACTTTTTACAAAAGACCCGTCCTCAGAAGGAGTTTCTGATACTAGTTTAAGTAAATCTACTTCTTCCTTTCCTACAATCGAAAAATCAAATAGCAATTTATGAACCTTTCTCATTACTGTAAAAATCGATTTATCTATTAGAGCTTTATATTCTCCCCCCAATCCTTGCAACCTCTCCTTTATTGTAATTGATTGATTTGTGCTCGGATCTATAACACAACTTGCTAATAAAGATGCACCATTGACTATCAACACACTGATGATATGCATACTAGGTTGATCTTTATCAGCAGCATATTCCATATACTCTTTCAAAAGTTCATGCCTATTGTTTTTCTTGACCTGTTCCTTTATTCTTTCTTTTATTATTCCAATCTTTTGCTCCTTATCTCCTTCCGTGTTGTTGCATTCTTGATATAAAGGATGATGTCCTTCCTCAATTGCAGCATTGAGTACGTTATCAATTAGTTTATCATAAACTTCCTCAATAAATTCACCATTACGTATTCCATTCACTACTTCTTTACTAATACTGGTTAATATCGACCTTAATTTATCATCACCATCCCTTAAACCATCAAGCTTTTTTACTAGTGATTCATTACCTTCATATAAAAGACGAATTGCCTGACCATTTCTAATTCTCAACTGATATTCTTGAGTAATCTTTGTATACATATCACCATATACTTTATTATAATGATCGGATACATCTAACTTTAATACTGGCTGCAAAGCAAGATGGCTCTTAAATGCTTCAGTAATTTCCTTTAAATACTTATTCCCTTCTGTATAATCATCGCCATCATAAGAATAAACAAATCTTCCTGCTGGATCAAACATGTCTTGCACGTTGAATACTTGATATTTATTTTCTACAGTTTCATGCTTAAAACCCTTATATCTTTCTAGTATTTCCCGCTCCACATTTTCTAATTCTTTATTTACTTTTTCTACATCATAATTACTCGCTCTTACATCTAAAAGTTCATCAGGCTGTGCAATGTTACTTCTGGTCGGTAACCTGCCATGTATAAGACGGCCGAAGTTTTTGTCTAAAACTTGTTTTTGTGCAGCAATTATATTAATAGGCAACTGATATTTTAAAGTTTGAGTTATTCCAATAACTTTATAAGAAAGTATGGAGTGAGTAAGCCAATCTTCCCATAATTGACAATATTTAGTGCTCAATAATATCTGCAGTAACTTAGGATCATTTCTATCTATCGCTTCTTTTACCCGTTCACTAAATTGCTTGTCAAAAAAATTAGGCATACTACCTCTCTAGCTATACAATATAGCATACCTTAACTATCATTAAACCACAAATCAACAATTTTTTTTGCATAAACTTTTAATTAATTTTGAGCTAAATTTTAATAAAAATCTCTATAGCAGCTCTTTTGTAGTGTTTCTTATTTTTCAGTAATAAACTGAAATATTTTCTTTTTTCATTGTCATCTCTTCTTGTTACTTTTATAAACGTTACATCGCTAATCCATAAAATTTTTCTATTTGCTCGCTCCACAGCATCGGTATTTCTCTTAAATCCACTAACCTCAAACCCCTTGGCTGCCTCCCATTTACTATATCTTCTTTAATTTTTGGTGCTAAATAATTTAATCTTAAAATTTGTTGTATACGTCTTGTACCTATATTAACTTTAGCACTCAGCTCTTTTATATTTGCGTATTTTCCTTCCTCTAGCTGACGTTTCCATAGGTGAGCCCTCACCACTGCTTTCAGTAATGCATTGTTTGTTTTCCCCTCTGGCTCTACTACTGTGCATTTGTTTCCTTTCTTTTTTATTGGTATAAATTCCACCTTATCCTCTGAGCTCACCTCTATTCCATCTTCTTTTACCATTACTCCCTTTATTAACTTTTTTACTACTTCTTTCTGCTTTCCAAAACTTAAATTTTTCCACTCTTCCGCTTTTTCTTCCCATTTTTCATATAGCTTCTCTGTCTTCCTCATTACTTCTTTTTCCACTTCTCCTGCTACTACATTTCGATTTACTGATTCACAACCCTTTCCCCTTAAATGATTGTTACATACGTAATATCTATACCTTTTGTTCTCTTTTTTTGAGTATGTCAGCGTCATATTTACATCACAGCTCTTGCACTTTATTATTCCCTTTAGCAGTGCTTCCTCATATTTTGCTTTTCTATATGGTTGATTCTTTATCAATTCTTGTGCTTTTTGCCATTTTTCCTCTTTTATTATTGCTTCATGCTTTCCCTCATACTCTTTCTCATAATGCCGTATTTTTCCCATATATATTGGATTTGTTATTATTCTCCTCACCGTTGCTTTTTTAAAGATATCAAACCTTGCTTTCGTTCTGTAACCTTGACTATTTAACTCCCTTGCCAATTCTGCCATTGATTTTAGCTCCATATACCTCTCAAATATATGTTTTACCGTCTTTGCTTCTTTTCCATTTATTATTAATTCCTTATCTTTTACATCATACCCAAGTGGCACAGTTCCACCCATCCATAACCCCTGCTCCTTTGATGTTGCTATTTTATTTTTTACTCTCTCTACTATCATTTCTCTTTCTAGTTGTGCTGCTCCTGACAATACCGTTTGTACAAATTTTCCCATTGGCGTATTATTGTCAAATATTTGTGTTACTGCTATAAAATTTACTCGATGCCTTCTAAAAAATGATGTCACTTCTATGCTGTCTTTTGTTTCTCTTGAGAGCCTATCTAGCGTATATACTATTACACAATCTACTTCTCCTCCTTTAACATCTTCAAATAACTCCTTTATTGCTGGTCTTTCTAAGTTTTTTCCTGAATATCCGCCATCATCGTACCTTTTTGCCAATGCTACCCAGCCTTCTTTGCTCTTTATGTACTTTTCACATGCTACTCGCTGGGCATCAAGGCTATTAAACTTTTGTTCTAGCCCATCCTCATTTGATTTTCTTGTATATATCGCACACCTTACTTCTTTTAGCATTTTCAACTTCCATTTTTATCACGCATTCCAAATAATAAAGGTCCGTTGTAGCTCATTCCCATTATTTTTCCGGCTACTGCTGATAATGACGTAAAAAATTCTTCTCTATAGATTAAACCCTTATCTGTCACCATTACCGCATGCGTCTCTTCTCCTCTCTCTAGTATCAACTCTGTTCCTGCTACTGGTAATTTGTCACTACTTATTCTTTTTCCCTTCTCTAGCCGATCTGCCAGATACTCTAGTCTTTTTGCTCCTTTTCTTGACATTTCTCCATATGCTTCCTCCTGTATTCTATATGCTAATCTTGGTATCAGGTATTTCTTTGAGTATCTAGGCGCTTCTTCTCCATATACCTTCTTCCATATTTTCCTCAGCTCTTCCAATGTTTTTTTCTCCAAACCTTTTACCTTTCTTGCTATTTCTTCCTCCATATTTTTAGCCTTTTATAATTTCTCAAATAACTTTTCAATTCTGTCTGTTTCTTTCTTCAATATTTCAGTTATCTCTTTGCTGTTTTTCGCATAATCCATCCCTGTCATTCCAAATTTATCTGCTTGCTCTATTTCTGCTCCTGCTTTTACTAGCTCCTCCACTATTTCTTTTTCTCCTACCATGCACGCAAGGTGTAGAGGTATGCATTTATTTCCATATTCCTCAGCATTTACTTCTGCTCCTGATTTTATCAATTCTCTCACGATTTCTAGACGTTTCTCCGTTACCGCTAGGTGCAGTGCTGTGTATCCTTTCACATCTGCTGCATTCACATTCACTCCTTTTTCAACTAACAACTTCACTGTTTTTGCGTCTACTGCATAATGCAGAGCTGTTCTTTCCTTCTTGTCTCTTGCATAAATATTTTTAAATGAGTTCTCTAATAGTGACTCCTCTTTTCCTTTTTTACTCATAACCTACCTCACCTTTTTTTGAATTTTAAGCCCTCCTTTTCACCACCTCATCTATCATTTCACTTACTTGGCTTATTATTTTGCTTGCTAAATTTTCACATTCTTCCTTTATTAGTGATTTGTCTCTCTTCCTTATTTCTCCTATCTCTATTATTTTTAGCTCCGGTAAATAACTCCCATTCAACATGTCTGCTATTTCTCCCACTAGCCTCTCTATTTCATAGCATGTCAGTTCTCTACTTTTTGTTACTCCTCCTTTTTCTCTCAAAAATTTACTTGCCTTTTCACTCCCTTTGCTATCACATAGACGATACTTTTCACTTTCCCAGATGTAATACATTGGCGTTGCGCCATACTTATTCAGTTGATTAACCTCAGCTCCTGCTTTTACTAGCTCTTTTATTATTTCAACTCCTGCTCCTTTGCACGCAGAGTGCAGTGGCGTACATCCAGTGACATATTGAGTAGCATTTACTTCTGCTCCTTCCCTTAGCAGCACTTTTACATTTTCTAAACTCTTTGCGAATACTGCACAGTGTAGAGGTGTATAACCATTTTTATCTCTTGCATTTACCTCTGCTCCTTTCTTTATTAAGAACCTCACTGTTTTGTAATCGGAGATTTCTACTGCTTGATGCAAGATCGTCTCTCCTTCTTCATTTCTTTTATTAATATCTTTACTTGATACTTCTTTAAAAAACTTACTCTTGCTAAAACTCATTTCATACCTCACAAAATTAGCTTTTCTAGCGCCAGATAAATTTCTTATGTTTACCTGCTGCTATTCAAGTCATGTCCGTTTTAGCATGAGAAAGCAAGTCCTTTTCTTTTTATTTCATACACTTTAAACTATTATTAATATAATATATGAGGATCTAAATATAAGTATTTAACTTATTATACATATTGCTTGACTATTTTTCCAACTTCTGTGCAAATGTCGATGTTCGTGCCATTTCAGTACTCCCGGGTAAAACACTAAAATGTGCTTTTCTAATTCGTGTATTGAGTCTTTTTGCTCTGAATATAAGTCGTTTTTATAGTAAATGTTGTGTTCTGCTAAAACATATTTTCTGACCTTCTGATCTGTATAATTTTCTACTTTGTAACGATGGATAATACTGAATCTTTCTAAAATTGGCTTGTGTTTTAAACTCCAATGTTGCCCTGAAAGTTTATCGCTTCCCAATACAAATTTATTTCCTCTTTCTTCTACGCTACTAACTGGAAAGCACGTATTTATGTCTCCTAAATCCCAACTGTTTGATAATACTATCTGCGCTTTTGCAAACTTTATTTCTGGCAATAAGCTCTGTGGTAATGGATATAGTGCTTTTAAATTGTACCACAAATGATTTCTTTCATAAATACCGTTATAATTCTTTGTGTGAGGCTCGGTTTCTCCAAGGATTGCTACATCTAGGCGATATATATCATTGCTTAAAGCTCGTTCATAATGATCGCGTAGATAGTTTTCTATAATCCTAATAACTGGACCACTAGACCTGAAAAAATTTATTCTTCCAAACGATAACACTGGCCCATCTTTTTCAACTTTTCTACCTGAGTAATCCGACAACAAACTTCCAAAAAAGCTTTCATCTAAAATAAACCTGTCAACATTGTAGTGATCATTGAAAATCCTCATTAGCCTTGATCTTGCTGGTAATGATAGTTTTGCAAGTTCTACTACTGCATCCACAAAAAAGTCATTTGGAACATCCTTTATTCCTATTTGCAACTCGAAAAAATGTTTACCGGGTGGCTCTTCAATAATTGTAATATCTTCTATATTTGCCCACTTGAGTGCTATTTTGAGTGATGCTGGGGTTCCACGTAGTCTTTGAAATTTTACTCCTTCTACTACGGCTTTTCTTCTATCTTTTACCCAACGCAGTATCTCTTCTAAACCATATTCTTCTATTATCCACGGCAATGTTTCTTCTTTAAGACTAAACTTAAATCCTCTGATACAGTTTGGATCTACTTTATAATCTATCGCATCTACCAATGCTTTTTCTTGTTTTGTTGCGTTTAGTGGCAATAGCATTTTAAATTTCGCAAATTTGCACACTCATTCCCCAGTACCACAACATCCTCTTTTGGCTCGATTAATTCCACATTTTCTACACCATCTACAAATAAATTCGCTATTATCCAAGATCTTGTCACACTCCACCCTAATCTTTTTGCTAATTCAAACCTTTCAATAAACTGCTTCTTGATTTCTTCTTCTGATATTAAAGGACTTATGCTCATTCTGCTGTGAATATCTATTTCCATAATATTGCAACCAACTACTGTTACTGTATCTGTTAAAACCCTTATATCATCTCTAGTAACCTGCTTTTTTACAATTTCAAGTAGCTCTTCTAACGCTATGCCAGTTGTGGATAATTGTGTTGATAAGATTGAAATTTGTACTTTCCCTGGTATAGTTGATTCCACTAGTGCATCTTTTACTCTACTATCTGCTGACAGTGCATGATATTTATAATATTCCTTACTTCCTCCTGTTGACCAACCTGCTATCTTTGCTTTAATTCTTTTTCTAAATCGTTCATCATCTTCCCCTTTTTCTCTTTCTACAACATAAAACTCAGCTAAATTATCAAGATCTTCTCCCCTTGCAAACTTCAGTACATTACTTTTTATTGCTTCGTTTATTCTTTCTCTAAGCAAAAGTTCTCGCCATGCTGCTACTTCTAAAATCTTCATCGCTGGGTCACTTTCAATTAGTGCTGTAAAACTTTTATCTCGACTTATTAATTCTTCTTTCATCCGAGCAAAAATCTCTTCGAAGTTCAGTGATTCAGGCTGCTGCATTTTTAAACAACTACTCCACTAATACCTATGAATTTGCCTTCTGAAAGATACATACCTTCAAGTACAAGAGTCATTTTTCCTTCTTTAGCTTCAGCAATCTTTACTTTTTCTAACTTAAATCTCTTCTCAAATTTCCCCAGTGCTTCTGCTGTTGCTGCATAGATTTCCAAAGTTAAATCTCTATTTATTGGCTTATCTACTAATTCAAATAATCGAGAACCATAATCTCTTCTCATTACTCTACTGTTAATAGGAGTGGTCAGTATATCAATTATCGACTGCTTTAAGTGCTCTATTCCTTCTAATGCTTTTCCTGTTTTAGCATCCATTCCTCGCATATATTTTTCATGGCTCTGACTGAATACTTGCATGTTTTTCACGTGCTATAGAAATAGCCTTTCTCAACTTCTTTTCAAGAATTTCTTTAGAAGGAAGCTGTGTTAAATACTGTGCAACATGAATATTAGAGCCTTCGAGTTCAAGATATTCTATATCCTCTTGATCCTTATCAGCACATAAAATAATCCCTAACGGTTTTTCTTCACCTGCTTTTCGTTCATTTTTATCTAACCAATTTAAATACCATTCCATCTGTCCTTTATAAGCTGGTTCAAAACGGCCTATTTTTAGCTCTATTGCTATAAGGCGTTTTAATCCTCTGTGAAAAAATAGCAGGTCCAAATACCTGTCAGTTGTTTTAGTACTCATCCTTTTTTGACGTGTTACAAAACAAAAATCATTCCCAAACTCTTGTAAAAATTTTGTCAATTCATCCAAGATTGTATTTTCTAGATCAGTCTCACTATAACTTGATGGCAATTCCATGAAGCTAAGGAAGTATGGGTCATGAAAAATGAATTCTGGTGCTAACATATTTTCTTCACGTAAATTTTTTATACTCCTTCTTATGAAATCTTCAGGTTTTTTTGCTAGTGCTGTACGTTCATACAACATAGTATCGATTTTACTACGTAGTGCCCTAACACTCCACCTTTCAATACGACACATTTCTATATAATAATTACGCTTCAGCTCATCAGAAATTGCAATAATTTCTACAAAATGTGACCAACTCAATTGTTGTGACAGTGTCGCGACAATCTCTTGATCAGGAAAGAATTTAGAAAATTGCACCATACGAAATAATGACGCTCTATCAAACCCACGTCCATATTTAATCTGAAGTTCTTTTGCAAGTTGGGAGATGATTTGCTTCCCATAATCTGCGCGTTTGTGCTTTAGAATATCTTGGTCAATTCTGGAGCCAATTTGCCAGTTTAGCAATACTAGAGTAGAGTTGAATTGAACAGAAAGATGATTCTTTGCTCTATCTATTAAATTACTAACGTCTCCTAATAGGCTAGTAGTTATATCCATGTTCATAACCTTACTTTTTGTAAGTATAACAGATGGTTTATTTTTATCCTGAAAAAACATTATTACTACCACTCATTACTTTAGAACCACAAGATATTGAATCTCCAACTCTTCCTATACCATACCCATTTGTAAACACTGTTTTTGACCCTTCAGTTAATACTCTACTTTCTGTAAAATTATCTCCTTTTCGGCAAACTGGTTTACCATTCACAAAAACATTATTACTGCCGCTAATGCAAAAATGTGGTGTTGCTTCTGCACAATGATCTCCTACTCGCACAACCGATTTATTCATCAATTAAGGTTTATTTTATCTGCCTTCAATTTTATTCCACTTTTTGTCATTTCTATACTTGATTCCCCAGCTTTCAGTGTTATTTTGTCTACTACTTCAATCTCTAAATGATGTTTATCTTTATCGTATGACAACTTTGTTCCATCTTGAAATGTTAAGCTACTCACCTCTTTTTTATTTTCTGGAGCAGAGTACTTTTGTTGATATATTCCAGGAAGTACTACTCCTAAAGATAATTCTCCCAGCGGGGAAAGTATAACTACTTGCTCATCAATATCTGGCGGACACCAATCTCTATCTTTTCCTGCTTTACTTGTTATCCACGGCAACCAATCTGTTAAAAATTCTCCTATTTTCACTCTTACTTTTGCTTTTTCATAATCTATTTCTTTTACAATTCCTATTCGTACAATGTTTGCTAACTTTCTTTGCAGCTCTGAAATAGCAAAATTACTCTCTAACATTTTCTCCTATTGTAATCGTATGTGGCTTAATCGTATTTTCTGTCCATATCGATTTACCTAAATGAAGCTGATGACTCCACTCAACCAACCACACCAAATACGCATCTAATTCGGGTCTAAATCCGTCAATTTCCGCAGATATAAATTCTCCTGGTGAAACATTTTCCACATTCCAAGTATTTTTATTTACTACTCTTGCTACTTCTGCTGCTAATGTTCTGACAATAATAGCTGCATTTTCTATTGTGCTATCAATCACAATTCGTGCTTCAAATCTTGCTTTCAGTGCTAATTCCTCTGTTCCTGGATCTTTTCCCGATTCTAAACTCACAAGCTCTACAAATAACGCTGGCGCTAATAATTCTTTTCTTATCGATGGATAAATATCACAAGTTTGAATTGCTGATATTTCTTCTTTTAACTTAGTGCAAATTGCTTTATGTAAATCTTGCCAATTCATATAGATGTAATGTAACTTAATTCGCGGTGGAAGAATTTTTCAAATACCTTTTCAACTTCATAATTAACAAGATTACCTATTATCCTTGAAGCCTCTGGTTCTAGTAGCAACTTAATTTCCTTTATTGGTAATGCTGTTCTTCCTTCACGCTTAAAAATACCGCTATTTCCTTTTGGCATAACTGCTGCAAATCCTCCTATAAACTCATGCTTTCCTACTTTCGATCCTCTTCTTGTTTTTTGTATTTTACCAATTGTCGATGCTCTAATGTCATAGAGATTTGCTCTAATTAACACTTCTAATCTGCTAGTTTTCGCCTTAAAAATTCTTAGCCTTCTTCTCATTAACGTCAATTTTATCTTCTTTTCCTCACTAATTTCCTTAGCTGCTTGCGCTTTTAACCATAGTGCCGTTTTGTTTAATGCCTTTACCGTTGCTAATTCTACTTTTCTTCTTTTAGCATTTACACTTTCTATTACCTCAACTTCTATATGAATAGACATTTTACACCCCAGACGCTTTTATTTTCCACGTTATTCCAGACTTGTCTCTAAGTGGCGGTGAGTGTACTTTATATCTTCGATCACCTATAACAAAAACATCTCCTACTATTGGCTTTAACAGTAGGGTCGAGAACTGGCGCGCCTCTTTAGGGTTTGGTGGCTGATCCATTATTTTCATGTTGGGCCTCAATCCAAAATTCCCATATTCACGTTTCCAGCTCCCGCCTCATCAAACGCAGCATGCAGTTTTCCCGCACTACGCTTTCCTAGTAGATTCTTTACCAAAATTTATAACATATTGTGCTGGTGATGCTTTCGGAATGTAATATCTTATTCTGTAGTCCGAATATAGACCCAGGGTTTTATATATCCATTCTCTACTCCACCTCTTCCAGCCAAATCCTTTTCTTGCTTTTCTGGCTTTCATTAAATTGCGTCTTATTTTCTTCTCTACCCAATGCTTCACGTAGTGAAAGCTTCGACTTGAGTTTCCAATCCTAAAATAGTTTATCCACCCTCTCAATATCGGATTAATGATATGAATCACTCTCTCTATTGGTTGCGATTTATGCCAACGAAATACTTCCTTCAACTTGTGAAGTAGGTTTGTTCGTGCTTTCATCTGTGGTGTTGTTTCTACCGTCCATTTTCCTTGTTTTGTAATTTTCTCTCGAAAATTGAATCCTAGAAAGCTGAACTTTTCCCCTTCTTTTAGGTTAACAACTTTTGTCTTTTCTTCATTTACTTCTACTTCTATTTTTGCTAATTCCTCTTGTAACCTTTTGTATACTGACTTTTCCAGCCATTCCCATTTTGGGTGTCTATCTATCAGTATTACTAAATCGTCTGCCCATCTTGCGTATTCTATATGTTGATATTTTCCTTCTTTGGTCACCTCTTTTGCTTTCTCTAGCATTTTATCTACCTCATTGAGGTATATATTGCTCAATAACGGCGAAATCGTTGATCCTTGCGCTATTCCTCGTTTTCCTCCCATCTTGAGGATTAGCTTGATCAAGTGCATGATTTCTTTATCATTTATTCTCTTGGCAATCTTTTCCATAAGAATATGATGTCGCACATTATCAAAGTAGGATTTCAGATCTATGTCAATAGCTTTTGTATTGTCTTTGATTGCTGCTTTCTCTACCCTTTTTATTGCTTCATGCGCTTTTCTCTTAGGTCTATATCCATATGATCCGTCCTGAAAGTCAGATTCGAATATTGGTTCAATTATTAGCTTTAGTGCACTTTGCACTATTCTATCACGGATGCAGGGTATGTTCAATGCTCTGAGTTTTCCCCCAGCTTTTGGTATTTCCTTTCTCCGGTTCCTATTTGGGCTATAGGTCTTGGTTATTAGTTCATATCTTATTTGTTGGAGATACTTTTCTAAGCCTTCTGCTTCTATCAATTCGAATGTCACTCTGTCAATTCCTGGTGCCCCATTACTCCTCTTTGTTAGCTTGTAGGCTTCTTTCAGTGTTTCCATTTTGCAAACATGAACATAGATTCCCCAGAATCGCCATTCCGGTTCTGCCTTCGCTTTGGTATATATCTTTCTTCTCAGGTCTTGTAATTTTATTGGCATTTTTATCATTTTACCTTTACCTCCCTTTTGTTAAAAGATTTCTACTAGTAGGGTACCTTTGCTCCATGAGCATTACCTCACTTCTTCGCTACTACGCACCCATCCGCCACCCTTTCATCTTCGGTTCATTTCCTGTTTCCAGTTATAGAACCTACCTCTCCAAGATATTTCTCCTTGGGATGAGGAGGGCTTCTCCAGTTGTTTTGTATGTCCTTGTTATCGTGCCATCACTATCACCCCGCTGAAGTAGAACAGTTGTATCAGTCGTTTTTCAACCTTCTGTACTGCCTTCACCATTTGACGGCTGGTTCGGCCTTCAGTACTGTGTTTTCGAGGCCACCTATGTGTTCACTTCCGTTATGGCCCGATAACTCGCCTTTATCCTTACGATAACGTTGTCGGTAGGCTTCAGTATCTTGGTTTCCCTCCATACTGCTACCCAAGCTACAGGACTCCGACTCTTATCCTGGTAGGTTTGACTCCTACTGAACATACTTACCTTCTCTGGACGCACCATCAAACGCACTTACTTCTAACGCTAAAGTTTCTTCCACAAATTGTCCTTCACCAATCTCGTATAATTTATCTGGCTGTTGCTTTAATACCTGTACCATATATGACTTATTCTTTGACTCATATAAAGCTAACTCCCCTAAATGGATAAGACAATCTTTAAATAATCGCTTAATACTCTCTTGCATTCTTCTATTTTATTCATTAAGTTTTCATCAGTACGCTATATGCTGATAGAATACTAACTGCCTTTTTGTTGCTCTATCAGTATTTTTATGTTGCAACGACCTTGACCAAAACGGCCGGGCGGTGGCACATTGGCAGAGGGTTCGACTGTGTATGCAAATCAGTCCCTCTATCAAACCTCCTTGGCTCTTGTTTTGCATAAAGTGGTTTTCCTAGTGTATTTACTGTCTCATTAAAATCTGCTGGTGCAAAATATGTTGTAAATGTGCTTGCTGTTCCTAGTGGAAAACAGTGCCCTGTATCTTTCTCAATAAATCTTCTCACGGTTCCTTCAGGGTCAGTTGCTTGTCCTCTATATTCCTCAAATGTTATACCACAAAACGTAAATCCTGATCTCATATCGTCTCGAAGTGCTGCTCCCTCCTGCCATCAACTATGTTTTTTAAAATTTTTTGAATTTAGTCTCATTTGTTGATAATTTTGTATTTTTATTCAATTGAAAAATGTATTTTGGCAACAAAAACCCTAGTTTATACAGAAAGAAATTTATATCAAACAGCAAGCACTGCTTAGATTTTATGGTTAACGAATATGTGCTTTAAATGTGTGTAGACGCACATATTCGTTAACCTATTTTCTATACAGATTTTTTTTATTTCATATTAATTGCTTCTTTAAGTCTTGCATTGGCAATTACTATGATTTTTCGCATTAGAGCTGTTATAGCTACCATCTTCTTTTTACCTCTACCAATAAGATCAGAATAAAAAGCACCAAGTGCAGATTTAGATCTTGCAGCAGCCATAGCAGCTGTGAAAAGCTTTGCACGAACGTTGCTTCTACCACCTGTTATCCTTCGATAACCAATAGTTTTACCGCTTTCTTTTGGATGTGGAGCAACTCCAGCAAGACTTGCAACTTCTTTTTTGTTTAGGTGGCCAAGTTCTGGCATTAGACACACAAAAACTTGTGATAACTTGAGACCTATTCCTGGCACTGTTCTCAAGATTTTTTGACGCTTTTGTAACTCTGGATTTTTATCAATAATTCTTTGTATGGCATCGTTGAACTCATTTATCTGACTGGTAAAAAAGTCTATTGTTTTTTGGCAACTTTCCTTTATATAGTCGTTTTCAGGTGCTGCAAGCCTACATTTCTCTTGAGTTCTCATTTGCGTAATGTCATCACGACGTTGACAGAGTGCAACTAAGGCGGTTTGTTCTTTTGACATACGCACAAATAGAGATAGAGCACTATAGCGTTCAAAACCATATTGAGCAAGGGCTCTTGCATCTGATTGATCTGTCTTTGCTAAAGTTCCATGTGATATGATAAAACTTTTTACTTTACGAGTATTAGCTCGATGTACAGCAACATTCTTATCAACAAGAAAATGTGCTAAGCCAAGCTCATATTTTCCAGTGTTTTCTAAAGTTACTAGAGAATTAGGTAGGATATCTGAAAATTTTTGAAACAACTGTTGCCAACCAGTAGCATCATTGTCAAACTTGATAGCTCTCCTTTGGTTATAAGCTGCAGCAACATTTTTAAATTTTCCGATATCAATGCCAATGAAATTTTGATAAGATGTAATCATAATAAATAACCTCGATAGTTTAATTAATTTAAGATTGTAAACGGGTGCATACATATGTCCCATGCAACTATTCAAACGTATCGAGAGATGGGGCTAGTTTACCTTGATGGCTACGGTTGTAATACCAACTTTCATTCGGTCGCACACGCCCGTGATAGCCCTATTCCTATAGTGAGTAGGGTTATCTTTCCCTCTTATCTCTTTTATATCACATTTTTAACTTACAACTTTCATAACTTTTACGCGCTCTGGTATTTCTTTTTCATAGAATTTAATATAACCTGAAGCAACTAATGCGTTAACATATCTACGAATGGAATGACAACTCTTCAAACCAAATGTATCTTCAAATAAATAGCAAAATTGGCTTTTAGTATAAAATTTTCCCTTAGCTGCTCTCTCATTAATTAACCGTAAAATGATGTCATAACTTTTTTTTCGACGTTGTTTTACAGTTGGTTTTTCTGATACAGTTTGCCAACTGTCATTTACTTTTTCGATCTGCATAGGTAAAATAGATTTACCATTTCTAAGTTCAAATATCAATTGACGAGTATTTTGTTCTCCGTTTGGCTTGATCATCATTATCCCTGAAGTATAAAAACTTCTTAAAGCCGATGCTCCGCTAAAGTTTTGAAATGGTTCCTCTACTAATGACTTTTTCGATACCTTGTTAGTATTGTGCGTTAAAATGATTCCACAACTAGGGTTTGTTATAGACCTCAATTTTTCAACTCTATCTTTTAAAAAACAAAACATCGAGCTATTACTATTTTCTCCTTTATATTGATTGAAATCAAAAACACCACGTAGTGTATCTATAGCAATGATATCAACTGTTTTAACGTCTAGTCTCTCTGCTATAATATCTTTTACTTCTTCTACTCCTTGAGAATTCAAAAGTAAGCTTGTTTTTGGTGTAATAATTAAATTTTTTGATATTAATTCTAGAGATTTATCATCAAATTTCAATTGTTGTAGCCGTTCCTTAATGTAGGGATATTCAAGATCAGTTTGAAGATAAAAGATCTTTAATGGTCTAATTGGAACCATACTCAAAAACGGTAGTCCCGCTGACAGATGTGCTAACCAAGAAAGCAGTAGATCAGTCTTGCCAACCTTTGGAGCTCCTCCAAGTAGTAAAAGTCCTCCAGGAGTAAGAATTCTCGGTAAAATTATATCCTCTGGTGATGGAGATTTATCATTTAGATAATGACTAGCAGGAAATGCTTTTTTCTCAGATAATACACTTAAACTTTCACGGTTCTCAGATGATATACCTAAACTTTCAGGATTCTCACAGGACATACCTAAATTGTCTAGTTCCACTGCTACTTTTTTAACATATTGTTCATCTTTTTCCGGCCAAATTATTATATGCTTATCTGTTAGCATAGACCAATCCGTTTTCTCAATATCATCATCTATTGCAGTTGTTGCTGTAAAACCTCTCTTTATTAAACTATCAGCACGGTTTTCACCTTTAACTATAATCACTTCATCAGACTTAATAATACCGGGAATGTTATATAATGGCTTCAGACCATTCCTAGAGGTTCTTAGATTCCATATATGTCTATAATTGTTTTTATACAAATAAACATAAGCTATAGCCTCATTATTTTTATCAAGGTAGCTATATTTTGCTATTATACGCTCACTAAGCCACTTGGTTATAAGGCTGGTAATCTCAGAAAAATCAGTTTTATTGGTTATTATGCTCCAGAGTTCAATAATATCTCCGTTAGTTTTCTTATCACAGTTATACCAAGTGCCAGTTTGCTTACCTTCTGCCACTACCATCAAGTGGTCTTTATTAATATTTCCAGAATAGAACCCATAACCAAATTTACCACCAGGCAATAAGTAAGACAGACACTCTTTAATATTGTGAGCCAATAACATTTTTATCTCTTGTCTTGATTCAGTAATGCAAAACTCCATGTAACCTCCGATTAATTTACTATAAAAATAGTTGCAATTTATTTAGAATGGTATCCAATCAGCGTCTGAATTTTTCTCTTGTTCAGGAGTAATGACCGTAGCAATTCTGTTCCTATCTCCATAGGTATTATTAGCCTCAATGCCTACTTTTGCTGTGAACTCCAGGCCGTTTAAATCTGCAATTGAGTTGATTTTTCGCGCAAGAACTGCTTTTTCTGATGTGTCATTTGTATGAATATTACGAGCTGACTCTAAAATACTGCGAATCATAGAACGTCCAGATTCTCCCCAAGTATCTTCTTTACCTTCTGATTTGCCACTTTTAATACCAATTATTTGGTAAATCTTACATTTTGCGTATGGACCTTCAATGACGGTAAATTCAGCGTTTAAATAGATGCTGCCAGTATCATAGCTTTTAGTGAACCAATTTTCGTAACCACCAGGCTTAATTGCCATTTTTACCTTGACTATTGTACCTTTAGGTATTAAACTACTCTGTAGTTTTGCATTATTGAAATCAGTTAAAAAATCTTGCAGCATAAGTTGCCCCCTATATATCAATTGATTTTTAAAAAAAGCTCAGTTATTCCATTGATCAAGAAGCTGCCAGCTACCGTTGATCTTATCGATAAGTTTATTTGGCACACGTTTACCATTGCGTAGCTCAAGTACTATTTGACGTCTGGTACTTTCCTCATCATAAGCAACCATCACCATGCCAGTAGTGTAAAATCCCCTGAGAGATCCAGCACCACTTAAGCCCTGAAATGGATCTTCTTCGAGCATTTTCTTGGATAATTTTTTCGTGTGATGCGTTAATATTATTCCAGCATTTGGGTTAATAGCATTACGTAGTTTTTCAAGAGTTTTTTGCAGAAAGAATAGCATAGCGCTATTATCGTTTTCATTGCCATACTCACTACTAAAGATGTTGCGCAGAGGGTCCACTGCCAAAATATCAGGCTTAAAGCGTTCCTTCGCAATTTCTTTTATGTAATTTATTTCTTCATGGCAAAATGATAAATGCACTTTTGGCGTAATTATTAGGTTATTAGCAGCTATTGCCAAAAGTTCTGGATCAAGTTGAAGACATTGCAAACGTTCCTTCATATATTCGTATTCAATTTCAGTTTGCATGTAGAAGATTTTCAAAGGTCTACTTGGAGTCATACCAAGAAAAGAAACACCTGCAGCCATATGGACAAGCCAAGAGATCAAAAAGTCACTTTTACCTATTTTAGGAGGGCCACCTAGAACCAATAAACTTCTCTGAGTTAAAATTCTTGGTGAGACGATGTCTTTCGGTATAGGTGATTGGTCATTCAAATATTCTTTCATACTGAAAAAGGGAATCTTTTGACCAGTAGTTAAAAAGTCTTGTAACATATGTAACCTCCAAAAGTTAGTTGTGTGGCATAAATTGAGTAGAAGTAGAAAAGGTTTTAGTTTTGATTTTTGTAAGTAATTTACCTAAATGCGGCTCTTCAACCATATCAAGGCAACCACTACGATCTTTAGCAGGATATCCCCAAGAATTAATAGTATGGCAAACAAAGGAACGTACCTCTGTACCATCATCCTTCTTGATGCTTACCATGCTAATTACTTCATCAACAATACCAGGTATTTCACTGGCAGTTTTAGCTCCTTCGCATTGTGGTAGCCAAGTTGGGCGATTGAAGTCATCTAAATATTGACCTAACGTACCAACTGTAATGATATCTTTATTGGGAATATGTTGAAACTGATTGAGCCAAGCCATCATTTCTTGAGCAAGTAACCCGTATGCAGCTCTCATGTCTTGTTTGCCATTTCTGTCAGAGAAAGCTTCTGGTTGCATTTTTGCCCATAAAAGACATAACCGCGAGGCTACTGTAATACTGTCGATAAAAATACAGCTATATTTAGAGAATTCTAGATCTTTGTACTTACTGAATACATGCTCATAGTGTCTTTGACTATATGCTGAATCAGATTTTAATGCAGGATTAGGTCCACCAATTAGGCAGGCAATATCGCGAGCTTGATTCCAGGTACGAATACTTATAGAATCCCCTTGCCAATCTTGAACAGCAAGTAGCCCAGCTTCAAAATCAAGACAAAGTGTCGGTTCATTCAAAGTTTTAAGCAGACTGGTCTTACCAATTCCATATGGTCCGAAGATTACTATCTTCACACCTGTTACCATTTTTACTCTTTGTTCACTATTTATTATTTTTAAAGTCATAGTTTTATTACCCCTTCATAATATGTAATCGCAAAATGACGACGATTTGTTCAAAAATTTTCATAAATATATTTTGAGATGAGCAAGTTTAGCGCGTATTTGTTCTCTAATGTCATAGATGGTTGTTCTAGATATTCCATGTATTTCTGCGATTTCAGAGATACTATGAGATTCAAGCTGATAACAAATGTCCTGCCAGAGCTTTGGTAGTTTTGAAATTGCTTCGTTTATATCAACACTAGCTGCTACTTTATCTGCAAAATTACTATTTTCATCAATAACATCATCCAAGTCAGTAATATCAACAAATGCTACGCCTGCTTTACTACCACGTTTAGCACAGGATTGTTTGCGTAGAAGGCTTATTGCATGGTTTTTTATGACACTATGAATAAATGCATTTCTACCACTTTCTTCACCATTATACTGGCTTAAATCAGACCAAGTTTCACATAAGAGCTGCTGCTTTATATCTTCAATATCAGAATTAACACAGCATTTATAAGATTTAATTTGTCTAGCACGTTTTCGTATTTGTTTAATGATTGAAGGATCAATACCAGGATATTTATTTTTAGATTGCATATAGCACTCCATGAAAGATTGAAAGGAATAAGGATGAAGGGTTTTAACCTCACTTTGTACGGCATGGGAAAAATTCGTTCCCCCATATGAAAAAATAAAACTATTGATATTCTGGCCTTTTTTCTTGAAGCATCCCCCATGTGAAAAATTTGTTCAGACATGGTTCGGTGAAAAGAAGAAAAATAGGTTGATCCAATAAGATTTCTACTAAAGAATTAAAGATTTTATAAAACTTTTTTAACCCTATAAAGAAAGGTGAATTTTTTTGTCAGGCTTGTAAGAAATTTCTTTACAAACAACAAGCGTTATTGCATAGAGGTGGTATAATTCATTACAGAATCGTCTTGAAACGCAATTGAAGGTCATTTTATTTTTTTCTAAGCATTTGTTTAACCGCTTCTTTCTGGAGCATCTAAAATTCATAGTCCTCTATAATAATTATACCGGATTAGTCACAACTTTTTCCGGAAATTTTTCAAAAAAAGTTTAAATAATTTTAAAATTGGTTCGATAAAGCTCATCAAAAAGACAAAAATGATTAGGCCTTTTAAATCTACTAAAGACTTTGATTTTAAAACTCAGCATGTTTATCCTTCCACTGTTTGTTAGGTTTTTTATGTTCTTTCAAGTTAATTCAGCTTTAAAAAAAATTTCTTTATAACTAAAATAAAACATGATAAAGTTGGGTAGGAATCTTTTGCGAAGTTAAAATGTAGTGTTAATTGCCTTTTAATCGGTTTTAATGTGGTTTATAAGCGTTCTTTAGTTCAAGGTAGTATAATTGACCTTAAAGTCGTAGAATCTTTTAAAAACGCTATTGTGAGCCATTTGTTCTTTTTTATTCAATTTAAATATCTTAGTAATATTTTTGTAGTCTTTTTACTTTCATTAACATTTTATACTGTTTGTAATTTACTATTATTTATTATTACTTTTATTTATTACTCATATATATTATATAATAATATAAGGGTTTTAGGAACGTAGAATCAGCCATAATGGCCAACTTTAGAGGGGTGCTTTCTAGGAACACTTTTAGGAATAGAGAGTATAAAGTTTAGGTTTCTAGAGGTATTTTTCATTCCTTAATTTCTGATTACTGATTCAGTAACGCAGGAATAGGAACATAATTCAATTATTAGTGGTATGATTTTTTATATATTCTATCAACTTCTAGTTGAAGTTATAATATATAATGTATTCCAATGCTTGTAATAAAAAAATAGGGTAAACCCTCAGATGCTTGAAGAGCTTACCCGTAATTTTATCTACAACTAATTTTGTTATTGGAAAGACAAATAGAACATATTATGAATTTGCTTAAACTCTTCAATTATAGTCAAAAAGGGCTGTTTCTAATTTGTCTTGTTAGCAATGAGATTTGGTATAATACCTTCAGCTCCATGAATAAATTTTCCAACACCACGAGCAAAAGGGCCTTCTCTAACATCAAGCCATTTATCTTCTCTCGAGCCTGTAGACATTCCTTTTACTAACTTCTTTGTTTGTAGAAGTTCTTGTACTATACGCTCTAGTCTATCTCTCCCTAGACCATGAAGAATATCAGGTAATCTGTGCCGTTGTTTGTATACTCCTGTATTTCCTGTATGAGTGAATGGATGCCCTGCAACAGCAGATCTTGCAATTGCATCAACAAGATACATTTTAAGGTCTTTTTCACTAGCATTTTTACCTTTTAGTTGCACTGTTATATCTTCTAATAGCCCTGTTTCTTGGTTTCTCAGGTAAGTACGTACAGTTCGGTCAGCTAAACCATTTGCCTTAACAACTGCTCCATAAAATAACGCATTCTGTCTTGGAGCTTCTCCTATTGATTGAAAGATCTCTGGCTTAGCTGTACCTTCTACTGGCCAAAAAGCATATGAGCATCTGACACCATTAACAAGAGCAGATGTGCCTCTAATTGCATCACGTGCTTGTTCAGCAGTTAATATAGGCTTTTCTCCTTTTGGTTTTCTCAGATGATGAGCAGTAACTATCGAAGCTCCGGTACTACATGCTAAATCAGACAATAAACACATTAGATAATCTCCTACAGCAGGATCAGCATTTATGTCTGCATGAATAAACGATGCAAGAGGATCAAACACAACTAATTTCAGATCTTTAATTTTATCAAGTTGTTTTATTATAGACTCAAATTCAGGCGAAACTTCAATAATTTTACCACGAATACTTCTCAGTATTGTCAGTGATCCTCTTACGTTTGGTAGTGGTACTATAAACAGCTTATCTTTAAATTTTAATCTTTTACATTCAGGATCAAGACGTTCAAGCCGACGGTGTACCTCGCCTGCATCATCTTCTGCTGAAAAGATTACTACTGATCCATGTTCAGTAACAGGTGAACCAAAACCACATATCTGATCTGTGTCACTTGCAACCTTAAGCGCCAAATCGAGGAGTAGCATACCCTTACCTGTATCTCCCATAGCAGCTACTATTGAAGTAACACCCAAGGGAAATATTCCTTCAACAAGAAACTTTTGCTCTGGTACTGGACCTACAAAACGATCTGCACTCCAGTCTAAAATGTTCAGTGGTGGTCTAATAATTACCTTTTTCAAGTTATTTTCAATGAAGTCAGAAACATTTGTGTTTTCTTGTACATAGTCCGCAGCATCCCAACCTTTTGGTTTACCTTCTGGAATTTTGACTATAGAAAGCGATGCAATACCTAAGCTGAGAAGTTTTGTAGTAGCATTTTCAGCATATTGTTTACCAGGCTCATCGTTATCCGGCCAAATAACAATATGCTTGCCTTTAAGTTGTGACCAGTCAGTTTTGTCCGCATCTGCATTTGCTCCAGACATTGTGGTTGTTGCAGTAATTCCTTTTTCTATTAGTGCTTCTGCGCATTTTTCACCTTCAACAAGAATGATTTTATCAGACTTCAAAATACCAGGGATATTGTATAGTGGTCTTGTATCAGGTGCTTTATAACTCAACGTTTTAACATTAAAAGGCTTGTATACTTTTTTCTTTCCAGGAAAATCAGAACGGTAAACTTTTACAATCACCTGACCATTTTCATCATAATAATTCCAACTGTAGGTAATAAATTTCTCAAAGTCTTCGTCAATGTATTGCTTCTCTGTATATTTTTTGTTATACCCAAGCCACTCAGCTATAGAAGCCATTATCTCATGAAATTCTGTTTTGGAGTGTACTTCTGCCCAAAGATCAATAATATCACCACCTTGATTTGTTGCAAAATCTTTCCAAAGCCCAGCTTTACTACCAGTTAATTCTACTACTAAACTTTTTCCTCGATTACCATGTACATCACCTACATAAAACCTATTACCATGAAAAACCCCATTTGGTAGCAAGTAAGAAAGACAAGATCTGAGATCGGCCAGAAGCCTTAATTTTATGTTCGCTGTTTCTTCTGATGATGGTAGATAACTTTGTGAAATAGTATTGTTGAAATCGCATGAAATATTCATAAATTCTCCATTAAAACTTATCAGGGATTTTTTCTGTTTCCTCATAAGTAATTAATCGCAAAATGAAATGAATTTGTTCAGCGTAATTTGAAAAAACATAAAAAATAATATTTTTTTGAACATTCTGTGAAGTTTTTGCGATATATATTAGTAGAGGGGTATGAAAGTTTGAAACTCGTAATTTTCACTCCCACTATTTTCAAGAGGTAACTTAAGTGTCCATGTTATTGCTTAGGCTACCTCCAAACAAATATCTTACAGAATGTCAATACTAACACTAGATTTAGGGAAACAAACCGGATGGGCTATTCTACATGATGGAATAGTTCAAAGTGGCAGTGAGAGTTTTCATACTAGTCGTTTTAGTGGAGGTGGCATGGTATTTCTAAATTTTCGTAAGTGGTTGAATGAAATGAAAGAAAAATTTCCAAGTATTGAAACAGTTTATTTTGAGGAAGTGAGAAGACACCTTGGAACTGATGCAGCGCATTGTTATGGTGGTTTTCTTGCAGTTCTCTCTGCTTGGTGTGAAGAGAATCATATTCCCTATCAGAGTGTTCCTGTTAAGACTATAAAACGCTTTATCACAGGCAAAGGCAATGCAAGTAAGAGTGAAGTTATTGAAGCGATACGTGAAAAAGGTTTTTCACCTAGAGATGATAATCAAGCAGATGCTTTAGCTTTGATGTTCTATGTTATGGAAAAATATTAACAAGACGAAAAATCCATAAAAAGTGGGTCCTTTCGGCCATAATGGCGGGTTTGGTGGGTTTGACCTCAGGCCTTCTTTAGCGTCAGAGATATTTTGAATATTAACTTTTTAATTATTAAGATATGAATTTAGCAATCCACTACTATCCTGTTGAAAACCTCGTCGAATATAAGCGTAATCCTCGTAAAAATGATGATGTAGTAAACAGAATGTGTGCTTCAATCAGGGAATTCGGCTTTCGTATTCCAATAGTTGCAAAAAGTGATGGTACTGTGGTTGATGGTCATTTAAGACTTAAAGCAGCAAGAAAACTTGGTATGGAAAGTATTCCAGTGGTCTTAAGTGATAATCTAAATGAACCACAAACCAAAGCTTTTCGATTACTGGCAAATCAATCAGCTAATTGGGCAAAGTGGGATGATGATCTTTTGAAGGTGGAAATTCAAGAATTAGAAGATTTACAATTTGATCTTAAAATGACTGGATTTGAATTAGAAAAAGTTCAAAACTTTCTTGATGATTTAGATGGTGAAGAAGAAGATCTTTCTGACTTAGTTGTTGATGACAAAAAAGTAGAAATAACAAAACCAGGTGATCTTTGGATTTTAGGTGATCATCGAATCTATTGTGGTGATAGCTCTGTAGTTGAATCATATAAAGCGCTGTTAGATGATAAAATGGCAGACATTACTGTTTGTGATCCTCCATATAACGTTGATTATGGTAGTAGTCAAGAGAGAGAAGATAAAAAAATATTAAATGATAATCAAGGTGAAAAGTACGAACTTTTTCTCTATGACATCTGTTCCAATATTTTAGCATACACCAAAGGTGCGATTTATATCTGTATATCATCATCAGAGTTTTCAACGTTGCAAAAAGCATTTGAGGAAGCGGGAGGAAAATGGTCAACATTTATTATTTGGGCAAAGAATCATTTTACGCTAGGCAGGTCTGATTATCAAAGACAATACGAAGCAATGCTCTATGGATGGAAGAGTGGCAATAAACGTGAGTGGCATGGCGGTAGAAATCAAAGTGATCTGTGGTTTTATGATAAGCCAACGCACAATACATTACATCCAACGATGAAGCCAGTAGAGCTAATGGAGAGAGCAATAGTAAACAGCAGCAGACCAGGAGACATAGTACTTGATCCATTTAGTGGCTCTGGCAGCACACTGATTGCATGTGAGAGAACAGGAAGAATTTGCAGAACAATAGAGCTAGATTCAAAATTTGTAGATGTAACCATAAAACGTTGGCAAATATATACCGGAAGAGATGCCATTTTAGCCAGTACTGGTAAAACTTTTGCAGAAATTCAAGAAGAAAATTCGTAAAAAGGAGCAAAAAGAGTGGAAAAAATCACACAAACAGAATGGGCAAGAGAGATAGGAGTATCAAAGCAATATGTCTGTTATTTAGTAAAAAAAGGAATAGTTGAGCTGGAGGATGGACTCATTGACCGAGAACAAGCAAACAGGGCTATAGAAACAATAAGAGATCCAAGTCAGCCACTTAGGAGGAAAAATCCAGAAAATACAAATAACCTTTCTACAATGTTGCTAAAAACGCGAATAAAAAATGAGATGGAGCGGGGTAGATTATTGGAGGCAAAAGCAAAAGCTGAGATTGGTGAACTTGTAGCAGTAGAGGAAGTAAAGCGCGATGCATTTAATGTAGCAAGAGTTGTCCGTAATAATTTGCTTAATATTCCAAATAGGGTTTCAGCACTGCTTGCATCACTGAGTGACACTGAAAAGATTCATAAGACGCTAACTGAAGAGATTACAAACTCACTTGAAGAATTATCTAACGCTAAATTTTAATAATGTCTGCTAAGTTAAGTTTAGAATTAATAAAGTGTCTCATTAATCAGCCAGGAGTAGATGTAAACGTTAGAGGATTAAATGGAAGGACACCGCTGCATTATGCAGTAGAAATTAACGAGCTTAGTATGGTTGCACTCTTACTGAACAGGAAAAATATTAATCCACTGATCGCTGATGATGATGGTAAAAGTGCGCTTTCTTGTGCAAGAGAAGAAATATTACAAGCACTAATCAATCATAAATATGGATCAGAGGGAGATAGCTTGCTTCACTTAGCTGCGATGTTGAATGAAGCAAATGCTGTAAGATTTTTACTTAACAAAGGAGTTAATGTTAATGAGCAGAATGCTTTACTACATACACCATTACACTTAGCGGCAGGAGCTGGACATGAAGAAATAGTAGAAATTTTAATTAGAGAAGGAAACGCGGATAAGGATGTTCTTGACGTGAGAAATCATGCAGCAATGCATTATGCAGTGAACAACAAGAAGCTAGAAGTAGTAAAATTACTTTCAAATCTTGGTGCGAATGTCAATATAGCTGGTAGCGGCAGAAATGCAATGAAATTATCTTCTTTGCACGTAGCTATAAGTAGTAGTAATTACGACGAAAGGGACTTATGTTTAGATATTGTAAGATGCTTAATAAATGTTCCTAATGCTGGGGTTAATTTACAAGATTATGAAAATAAAACACCTCTACATTACGCTGAAAGACTTAAAACAATAGAAGTTTTACTAACTCGAGAAGATATAGATCCTTTAATTAAGGATGATAATGGCAAGACACCATTTTGTTATGCAAAAGAAGCAAATAGATTAGATATAGTAAAGATTTTAGCAAGTAATAGATACGGAGCTGATAAAAACAGTTTGCTTCATTTAGCTGCCAGAAAAGGATATGAAGACCTAATAGACGGTATTCTTGGTGAAGGAGTTGAAATAGATGCTGTAGATGAGAGTGGAAAAACGGGAATTTATGTTGCTGCAAAGCATGGTCACTTTAACGTAGTAAAGTTGTTGCTAAAGAGAGGAGCAGATGCCACGGATGTTTTTCAGTATGCAATAATAACGAACAATGCAAAATTAATAGAACTACTGAGTAAAGAGAAAGAAATAGTGTTATTTGGAAGACAGAAGAACTTTCCAACATTTCATTTATTGAGCAATAAATATTTTGAAGAAAGGAAAATAGCAGACAAAAAAATAAAGAAATATACCAATATCATCTGTGTCACTATAACAATATGCGCAATAGCGATAGTAGGAATTTACCCTAACATTATAGCTGCGGTAATGGTGGGAATAGTTGCGCTCATAGCTGCAATAATAATGAGTAATTTAATTCAGAAGTATATAGAAGAAGCACTTGAAAAGAAAATGTTTATTGAACTCGAAAGTGAGAAAACAAGTGAGTGCAGTTCTATTTTAAGTGATGTTGAAGTATCATCTAATGATGGTGAAGAGCTAGCAATATGATATACGCTACATCTTTTTCTGAAGGTTTAAGGCCAGATCCGCACCTTAAAGTATCAGAGTGGGCGAATGAGTATCGAGTTTTAGCGCCAACTGCAGCATCAGAGCCAGGAAAATGGAGAACAGAAAGAACTCCTTATTTAAAAGAAATCATGGATTCACTTTCTCCATCTTCACCTGCAGAAAAAGTAGTATTCATGAAAGGAGCGCAGATTGGGGGAACAGAAGCTGGCAACAATTGGATTGGCTATATCATCGATCAAACACCAGGTCCAATGCTGGTAGTACAGCCAACAGTTGAAATGGGAAAACGTTGGTCGAAGGGAAGATTTGCACCGTTAATAGAGAGTACACCATGTTTAAAAAGTAAAGTAAAAGACCCAAGGTCAAGAGATTCAGGGAATACTGTACAAAGTAAGGAGTTTCCAGGTGGAATAGTAGTAATAACTGGAGCAAATAGCAGTGTAGGCCTCCGATCTATGCCAGTAAAATATCTCTTTCTTGATGAGATAGATGCGTATCCAGGAGATTCAGGAGGTGAAGGAGATCCAGTACTGCTCAGTATTGCTCGAACTAATACATTTGCACGGCGAAAGATTTTTTTAGTTTCAACACCAACGATTCATGGAATCAGCAGAATTGAGAAGGAATTTGAAGCAACAGATAAGAGATACTTTTTTGTTCCATGTCCGCATTGTAATTACTATCAAGTTCTGAAATGGTCACAAATTAAATGGGAAGATAAAAATCCAAATACAGCACACTATATATGTATAGAATGTGGTAAAAAGATAGAAAATCATCAAAAGACAGAGATGCTGGAACGTGGAGAATGGAGAGCTACTAATAGAGTAAAAGGTGAGAAAAAAGGATTTCATCTTTCAAGTCTTTATAGCCCAGTTGGCTGGTATAGTTGGCAACAAGCAGTAGAAGATTTTTTACATGCAAAAGAAAGTGAACAATTACTAAAAGTATGGATAAATACCACTTTAGGAGAAACCTGGGTAGATAAAGGAGAAGTGCCAGATTGGAAGCAATTATTTAACAGGAGAGAATTTTTTCCCGTAGGCACAGTACCTAGGAGAGAAGTGGTGCTTACAGCAGGAGTAGATGTACAAAAAGATCGCTTAGAAGTAGAAGTTGTAGCATGGGGAAAAGGCAGAGAAAATTGGTCAATAGATTACCGAGTATTTGAAGGTGATACTGGAAGAGGAGAAGTATGGGGAAAGCTTTCGGAGCTCCTCAATCATCATTTTATTGGTGAAAATGGGCTTGAATATATGATAAGCATGATGGCAGTGGATGCAGGGTATGCAACGCAGGAAGTTTACAACTGGGTAAGAGGTCATCAAGGATCTGGAAGAGTAATGGCAGTCAAAGGTGTAAATAAAGCCCTAGTGCCACTGAGCAGCCCAAGTAGAGTAGATATAACAGTTGGTGGTCAAAAGCTAAAAAGAGGAATAAAGCTCTGGCCAGTAGGAGTATCGATATTAAAGTCAGAGCTTTTTCAGCTACTTAATATTTTAAAAGAAGAAGAGGGAAAAGCTCTACCTGGATATTGTCATTTTCCTGAGTATGCACCCGAATATTTTAAGCAGTTAACGGCAGAGCAATTAGTCAGCAAAGTGGTGAAAGGATACACCAAACAAGAGTGGCAAAAGGTAAGAGAAAGAAATGAAGTACTAGATTGCCGAGTTTACGCAAGAGCAGCATCGATAGCACTGGGAATAGACAGATGGCCAGAGAGTAAATGGAATAGTTTAAGTGAAAAACCAGAAAGTAAAAAACCTAAAAAAGTAAGACAGAGTAAGTGGCTTGGTAATCAAAATGTACAGTGAAAAATATTTAACTCAAGTTGAGAAAGCAATTCAAAAACTGCAAAGCGGAGAAAGAGTTGTCTCAATTGCATATGGTGACCATGTTGTGCGGTACGGGGAAGTTCAAATAAAGGATTTATTGGATCTCAGGCAACGAATAAAAGCGGGGTTAAAAGTTGCAGGCATGAGGCCAAAGAGGAAAATTGTTTTTTCAACGAGTAAAGGAATTTTATAAATGCTGCTCAAAACCTTCAAGCAATTATTTAACAAACCAAAGATAAAAAGCTCAGCGTGGGATGCAGCAGGCTCAGGAAGAAGATTTTTTCACTTTCAACCAGAGTTAGGAAGTATAAACAATTTGCTGTCTCAAAACCTTGAAACTTTACGTAGTAGATCACGTGATATGGTGAGAAAAAATCCTTACGCTGCAAATATAATTGATACGATAGTAAGTAACTCTATTGGAACAGGAATAAAACCACAATCAAAAGCAAGAGATGGAGAATTTCGAAAGAAGGTGCAAGAATTATGGCTAAGATGGACAGATGAAGCAGACAGTAACGGAGTAAGTGATTTTTATGGATTACAAGCTCTAGTATGCAGAAGTATGATAGAGGGAGGAGAATGTTTTGTACGTTTAAGAACGAGAAAGCTGGAAGATAGATTTTCTGTACCATTACAACTGCAAGTACTTGAGTCTGAACATTTAGATAATAAAACAAATCAAACTTTAGGAAATGGTAATGTAATAAGAAACGGGATTGAGTTTAACAGGCTTGGGCAAAGAGAAGCATATTACCTATTTAAAGAACACCCTGGTGAAGGCTCGTTTGGTGAATCAGTGAGAGTACCAGCAAATGATGTTTTACATATTTATAGACCTTTAAGACCTGGGCAAATCAGAGGGGAGCCTTGGCTTTCTAATATACTGCTGAAGCTTTATGAGCTTGATCAATATGATGATGCAGAGCTGGTGAGAAAGAAAACTGCAGCAATGTTTGCAGGGTTTATTACAAGACTTGATCCTGAAGCAAATATTTTAGGAGAAAGTGAAAGTAATGAGCAAGGAGTAGCATTATCAGGTTTAGAGCCAGGAACAATGCAGCTTTTAGACCCAGGAGAAGACATAAAATTTTCAGAGCCATCAGATGTTGGAGGAAGTTATGAAGCATTCATGAGACAGCAACTGAGGGCAATAGCAATAGGTACAGGAATAACATATGAGCAGCTAACAGGAGATTTAACAGGTGTTAATTATTCATCCATTCGAGCAGGATTAATAGAGTTTCGTCGTCGATGTGCTATGCTGCAACATAACATTATGGTATTTCAATTTTGCAGACCAGTATGGAGTAAATGGCTAGAGTTAGCAGTACTTTGTGGAGAACTGAGTATAGATGAAAAAGTAGTAAAAGCAGCGAAAGAAGAAGTAAAATGGATACCACAGGGATTTGATTGGGTAGATCCACTGAAAGACCAGCAAGCACAGCAAATGGCGGTAAGAAATGGCTTCAAGAGTCGCTCAGAAGTAGTATCAGAAATGGGTTACGATGTAGAAGAAATTGACCAAGAAATAGCAGAAGATCAAAAGCGTGCTGATTCTTTCAACCTTCTCTTTGATTCTGATGTCAGGACACAAACAAAATAAATCTCATTTACATTATGAAAATTTTACAAACCAACTGGCTATGTAGGCCGATGATGATAGAGCAAAAAAGCTTTGACCTGTTGTCACTATATAACGGAAAACAACCTATCTTTAAAAATATAAAACATGCAGTAAATCAGAATATAGAAAAAACAGCAGTAATAGCAATACATGGAATTTTGACCAAAAAACCAGGGGCTTTTGACGATTTTCTGGGAATGACATCATATGAGAAAATTCAAGAAGAAATAGAAGAAGCATTATCAAACAAAGATATAGAAACTATTCTGCTTGATATAGATAGCCCCGGAGGAGAGGTAAACGGTATATTTGACCTAGCTGACTTTATTTATGAATCAAGAGCAAAAAAGAGGATAATAGCGATAGCAAATGATGATGCATACTCTGCTGCATATGCTATAGCCTCTAGCGCTGAGAAGGTATTTGTGAGCAGAACTTCTGGTATTGGCAGTATAGGAGTAATAGCAAGTCATATAGATCAAAGTGGGTTTGATGAAAAACAGGGAATAAAATATACCACAGTATTTGCAGGAAGTAGAAAAAATGATTTAAATCCACATGAGCCAATGACGTCTGAAAGTCTGGAAAGCTTACAAAAAGAAGTAGACCGACTATATGAAATGTTTGTGCAGCTAATAGCGAGGAACAGAGGTCTTTCAATTGAAAAGATTCGATCAACGGAAGCAGGGCTATATTTTGGGGAGAAAGCAGTAGAGATAGGTCTTGCAGACGGAATTACAATTCTTTCATCTATTAATAAAAACAGGAGTATTACTATGAATGAACGAACTACAACTGACCTAGAAACTGATAATTTAACTAAGTATCGTAATGAAGTTCTTGAATTAATACGTTTATGTAACTTATCACGAATGCCAGAGAAAATAGGAGAATTTATTGAGCAAAGCGTAAGTGTTGAGCAGGCAAGGGAGGTTTTAATGGAGTTACTTGCAGAGAGAACGAAAAAGACAGAGATACTGAGTGCAATACCACAGAATTCAGGAGAGGAGTTGATGATGCAAGTAGCTAAAGCTAGAGCACAATCAAGTATTTAAGTTTTTTTATAACCGCCTGGTACAACAACTACAAACATGGCGGTAAACTAAAGGGAAAAAAGGAGAAAAGAAAATATGACATGTATAACTGAACAAAATAATCTATCAGACGTCATTGGCTCATGGTGACTTATTAAAGTATGAGGCATCAAGTCTATATTCAAGAGATCAAATAACAGTAGCTAAAGGTCAAAATCTTAAGCTTGGTACAGTAGTTGCCAAAAAGACGGAAGATGGTTTTATTAGAGTCCTTAATCCCACTGGAACAGACGGCACACAAACAGCAATAGGTGCAATATTAAGTGATGTAAATGCGACAGAAAATGCCAAAGCAGTAATTATTACTCGTGGTGCAATACTAGCAGATCATGCAGTTGTGTGGCCAGCAAATATCACTGAAGAACAGAAAGCTGAAGCAATAAAGCAACTTGAAGCACGAGGGATCATTATCCGCAAGGGAGTTTAACTAAAATTAATAAGGAGAAAAAGAATGCAAAATCCATTTACAAATACAGCATTTAGCATGACGGCACTAACAAATGCGATGAATATATTGCCGATAAATTATGGACGAGTTGAAAATTTAAATTTGTTTCCAAGTAGGTCAGTAAGATTTAGACATATTACCATAGAAGAACACAACGGAGTATTAAGTTTATTACCAACACAAATACCAGGAGCACCAGCAACAGTAGGAAAAAGAGGAAAAAGAAAGGTAAGAACGTTTACGATTCCGCACATTCCGCATGATGATGTAGTGCTGCCAGAAGAAGTACAAGGAATAAGGGCATTTGGATCAGAGAGTGAACTTAAAGCGCTTGCAGATGTAATAACTGATCATTTGCAATCAATGAGAAACAAACATGCAATAACATTAGAGCATTTGCGAATGGGAGCGCTGAAGGGAATTATTCTTGATGCTGATGGGTCAGAATTATTAAATCTGTACAACGAATTTGAAATAACACCAAAAGTAGTAAATTTTGCACTAGGAACTGCAACAACTGATGTAAAGCGTAAGTGTATGGAAGTACTCCGGCATATAGAAGATAATCTAAGTGGTGAATATATGACAGGAGTACATGCCTTGGTAAGCCCTGAATTTTTTGATGCATTAACTTCGCATAGTAAAGTGAAAGAAGCATATGAAAGATTGTAAGTTAAAAATGTGATATAAAAGAGATAAGAGGGAAAGATAACCCTACTCACTATAGGAATAGGGCTATCACGGGCGTGTGCGACCGAATGAAAGTTGGTATTACAACCGTAGCCATCAAGGTAAACTAGCCCCATCTCTCGATACGTTTGAATAGTTGCATGGGACATATGTATGCACCCGTTTACAATCTTAAATTAATTAAACTATCGAGGTTATTTATTATGATTACATCTTATCAAAATTTCATTGGCATTGATATCGGAAAATTTAAAAATGTTGCTGCAGCTTATAACCAAAGGAGAGCTATCAAGTTTGACAATGATGCTACTGGTTGGCAACAGTTGTTTCAAAAATTTTCAGATATCCTACCTAATTCTCTAGTAACTTTAGAAAACACTGGAAAATATGAGCTTGGCTTAGCACATTTTCTTGTTGATAAGAATGTTGCTGTACATCGAGCTAATACTCGTAAAGTAAAAAGTTTTATCATATCACATGGAACTTTAGCAAAGACAGATCAATCAGATGCAAGAGCCCTTGCTCAATATGGTTTTGAACGCTATAGTGCTCTATCTCTATTTGTGCGTATGTCAAAAGAACAAACCGCCTTAGTTGCACTCTGTCAACGTCGTGATGACATTACGCAAATGAGAACTCAAGAGAAATGTAGGCTTGCAGCACCTGAAAACGACTATATAAAGGAAAGTTGCCAAAAAACAATAGACTTTTTTACCAGTCAGATAAATGAGTTCAACGATGCCATACAAAGAATTATTGATAAAAATCCAGAGTTACAAAAGCGTCAAAAAATCTTGAGAACAGTGCCAGGAATAGGTCTCAAGTTATCACAAGTTTTTGTGTGTCTAATGCCAGAACTTGGCCACCTAAACAAAAAAGAAGTTGCAAGTCTTGCTGGAGTTGCTCCACATCCAAAAGAAAGCGGTAAAACTATTGGTTATCGAAGGATAACAGGTGGTAGAAGCAACGTTCGTGCAAAGCTTTTCACAGCTGCTATGGCTGCTGCAAGATCTAAATCTGCACTTGGTGCTTTTTATTCTGATCTTATTGGTAGAGGTAAAAAGAAGATGGTAGCTATAACAGCTCTAATGCGAAAAATCATAGTAATTGCCAATGCAAGACTTAAAGAAGCAATTAATATGAAATAAAAAAAATCTGTATAGAAAATAGGTTAACGAATATGTGCGTCTACACACATTTAAAGCACATATTCGTTAACCATAAAATCTAAGCAGTGCTTGCTGTTTGATATAAATTTCTTTCTGTATAAACTAGGGTTTTTGTTGCCAAAATACATTTTTCAATTGAATAAAAATACAAAATTATCAACAAATGAGACTAAATTCAAAAAATTTTAAAAAACATAGTTGATGGCAAGAAGGAGCAGCGCTAAGAAACGATATGAGATCAGGATTTACGTTCTGTGGCATAACATTTGAGGAGTATAGAGGGCAAGCAACTGACCCTGAAGGAACCGTGAGAAGATTTATTGAGAAAGATACAGGGCACTGTTTTCCAGTAGGAACAGCAAGCACATTTACGACATATTTTGCACCAGCAGATTTTAATGAAACAGTAAATACTCTTGGACAGCCACTATATGCAAAGCAAGAACCAAGGAGGTTTGATAGAGGGACTGATTTACATACGCAGTCAAATCCTCTGCCAATGTGCCATAGACCAGGGGTATTAGTAAAAGTCGCTATAGCATAACATACTGGTAGAGTAATTACAAGTTGGTGAGGCACAGAACGACTCTACCGGTATGCGCTTTCTTAGCATGTAAAGGTTAGTATATCAAAAAGAAATATGCAAGAGAATATTAAGCGATTATTAGAAGATTGTTTTGCCCATTTAGGAGAAGTGGCTTTGTATAAATCAAAGGATAAGTCATACATGGTACAAGTATTAAAGCAACAGCCAGATAAATTATACGAGATTGGTGAAGGACAATTTGTGGAAGAAACTTTAGCGTTAGAAGTAAGTGCGTTTGATGGTGCGTCCAGAGAAGGTAAGTATGTTCAGTAGGAGTCAAACCTACCAGGATAAGAGTCGGAGTCCTGTAGCTTGGGTAGCAGTATGGAGGGAAACCAAGATACTGAAGCCTACCGACAACGTTATCGTAAGGATAAAGGCGAGTTATCGGGCCATAACGGAAGTGAACACATAGGTGGCCTCGAAAACACAGTACTGAAGGCCGAACCAGCCGTCAAATGGTGAAGGCAGTACAGAAGGTTGAAAAACGACTGATACAACTGTTCTACTTCAGCGGGGTGATAGTGATGGCACGATAACAAGGACATACAAAACAACTGGAGAAGCCCTCCTCATCCCAAGGAGAAATATCTTGGAGAGGTAGGTTCTATAACTGGAAACAGGAAATGAACCGAAGATGAAAGGGTGGCGGATGGGTGCGTAGTAGCGAAGAAGTGAGGTAATGCTCATGGAGCAAAGGTACCCTACTAGTAGAAATCTTTTAACAAAAGGGAGGTAAAGGTAAAATGATAAAAATGCCAATAAAATTACAAGACCTGAGAAGAAAGATATATACCAAAGCGAAGGCAGAACCGGAATGGCGATTCTGGGGAATCTATGTTCATGTTTGCAAAATGGAAACACTGAAAGAAGCCTACAAGCTAACAAAGAGGAGTAATGGGGCACCAGGAATTGACAGAGTGACATTCGAATTGATAGAAGCAGAAGGCTTAGAAAAGTATCTCCAACAAATAAGATATGAACTAATAACCAAGACCTATAGCCCAAATAGGAACCGGAGAAAGGAAATACCAAAAGCTGGGGGAAAACTCAGAGCATTGAACATACCCTGCATCCGTGATAGAATAGTGCAAAGTGCACTAAAGCTAATAATTGAACCAATATTCGAATCTGACTTTCAGGACGGATCATATGGATATAGACCTAAGAGAAAAGCGCATGAAGCAATAAAAAGGGTAGAGAAAGCAGCAATCAAAGACAATACAAAAGCTATTGACATAGATCTGAAATCCTACTTTGATAATGTGCGACATCATATTCTTATGGAAAAGATTGCCAAGAGAATAAATGATAAAGAAATCATGCACTTGATCAAGCTAATCCTCAAGATGGGAGGAAAACGAGGAATAGCGCAAGGATCAACGATTTCGCCGTTATTGAGCAATATATACCTCAATGAGGTAGATAAAATGCTAGAGAAAGCAAAAGAGGTGACCAAAGAAGGAAAATATCAACATATAGAATACGCAAGATGGGCAGACGATTTAGTAATACTGATAGATAGACACCCAAAATGGGAATGGCTGGAAAAGTCAGTATACAAAAGGTTACAAGAGGAATTAGCAAAAATAGAAGTAGAAGTAAATGAAGAAAAGACAAAAGTTGTTAACCTAAAAGAAGGGGAAAAGTTCAGCTTTCTAGGATTCAATTTTCGAGAGAAAATTACAAAACAAGGAAAATGGACGGTAGAAACAACACCACAGATGAAAGCACGAACAAACCTACTTCACAAGTTGAAGGAAGTATTTCGTTGGCATAAATCGCAACCAATAGAGAGAGTGATTCATATCATTAATCCGATATTGAGAGGGTGGATAAACTATTTTAGGATTGGAAACTCAAGTCGAAGCTTTCACTACGTGAAGCATTGGGTAGAGAAGAAAATAAGACGCAATTTAATGAAAGCCAGAAAAGCAAGAAAAGGATTTGGCTGGAAGAGGTGGAGTAGAGAATGGATATATAAAACCCTGGGTCTATATTCGGACTACAGAATAAGATATTACATTCCGAAAGCATCACCAGCACAATATGTTATAAATTTTGGTAAAGAATCTACTAGGAAAGCGTAGTGCGGGAAAACTGCATGCTGCGTTTGATGAGGCGGGAGCTGGAAACGTGAATATGGGAATTTTGGATTGAGGCCCAACATGAAAATAATGGATCAGCCACCAAACCCTAAAGAGGCGCGCCAGTTCTCGACCCTACTGTTAAAGCCAATAGTAGGAGATGTTTTTGTTATAGGTGATCGAAGATATAAAGTACACTCACCGCCACTTAGAGACAAGTCTGGAATAACGTGGAAAATAAAAGCGTCTGGGGTGTAAAATGTCTATTCATATAGAAGTTGAGGTAATAGAAAGTGTAAATGCTAAAAGAAGAAAAGTAGAATTAGCAACGGTAAAGGCATTAAACAAAACGGCACTATGGTTAAAAGCGCAAGCAGCTAAGGAAATTAGTGAGGAAAAGAAGATAAAATTGACGTTAATGAGAAGAAGGCTAAGAATTTTTAAGGCGAAAACTAGCAGATTAGAAGTGTTAATTAGAGCAAATCTCTATGACATTAGAGCATCGACAATTGGTAAAATACAAAAAACAAGAAGAGGATCGAAAGTAGGAAAGCATGAGTTTATAGGAGGATTTGCAGCAGTTATGCCAAAAGGAAATAGCGGTATTTTTAAGCGTGAAGGAAGAACAGCATTACCAATAAAGGAAATTAAGTTGCTACTAGAACCAGAGGCTTCAAGGATAATAGGTAATCTTGTTAATTATGAAGTTGAAAAGGTATTTGAAAAATTCTTCCACCGCGAATTAAGTTACATTACATCTATATGAATTGGCAAGATTTACATAAAGCAATTTGCACTAAGTTAAAAGAAGAAATATCAGCAATTCAAACTTGTGATATTTATCCATCGATAAGAAAAGAATTATTAGCGCCAGCGTTATTTGTAGAGCTTGTGAGTTTAGAATCGGGAAAAGATCCAGGAACAGAGGAATTAGCACTGAAAGCAAGATTTGAAGCACGAATTGTGATTGATAGCACAATAGAAAATGCAGCTATTATTGTCAGAACATTAGCAGCAGAAGTAGCAAGAGTAGTAAATAAAAATACTTGGAATGTGGAAAATGTTTCACCAGGAGAATTTATATCTGCGGAAATTGACGGATTTAGACCCGAATTAGATGCGTATTTGGTGTGGTTGGTTGAGTGGAGTCATCAGCTTCATTTAGGTAAATCGATATGGACAGAAAATACGATTAAGCCACATACGATTACAATAGGAGAAAATGTTAGAGAGTAATTTTGCTATTTCAGAGCTGCAAAGAAAGTTAGCAAACATTGTACGAATAGGAATTGTAAAAGAAATAGATTATGAAAAAGCAAAAGTAAGAGTGAAAATAGGAGAATTTTTAACAGATTGGTTGCCGTGGATAACAAGTAAAGCAGGAAAAGATAGAGATTGGTGTCCGCCAGATATTGATGAGCAAGTAGTTATACTTTCCCCGCTGGGAGAATTATCTTTAGGAGTAGTACTTCCTGGAATATATCAACAAAAGTACTCTGCTCCAGAAAATAAAAAAGAGGTGAGTAGCTTAACATTTCAAGATGGAACAAAGTTGTCATACGATAAAGATAAACATCATTTAGAGATTGAAGTAGTAGACAAAATAACACTGAAAGCTGGGGAATCAAGTATAGAAATGACAAAAAGTGGAATAAAATTGAAGGCAGATAAAATAAACCTTAATTGATGAATAAATCGGTTGTGCGAGTAGGAGATCATTGTGCAGAAGCAACACCACATTTTTGCATTAGCGGCAGTAATAATGTTTTTGTGAATGGTAAACCAGTTTGCCGAAAAGGAGATAATTTTACAGAAAGTAGAGTATTAACTGAAGGGTCAAAAACAGTGTTTACAAATGGGTATGGTATAGGAAGAGTTGGAGATTCAATATCTTGTGGTTCTAAAGTAATGAGTGGTAGTAATAATGTTTTTTCAGGATAAAAATAAACCATCTGTTATACTTACAAAAAGTAAGGTTATGAACATGGATATAACTACTAGCCTATTAGGAGACGTTAGTAATTTAATAGATAGAGCAAAGAATCATCTTTCTGTTCAATTCAACTCTACTCTAGTATTGCTAAACTGGCAAATTGGCTCCAGAATTGACCAAGATATTCTAAAGCACAAACGCGCAGATTATGGGAAGCAAATCATCTCCCAACTTGCAAAAGAACTTCAGATTAAATATGGACGTGGGTTTGATAGAGCGTCATTATTTCGTATGGTGCAATTTTCTAAATTCTTTCCTGATCAAGAGATTGTCGCGACACTGTCACAACAATTGAGTTGGTCACATTTTGTAGAAATTATTGCAATTTCTGATGAGCTGAAGCGTAATTATTATATAGAAATGTGTCGTATTGAAAGGTGGAGTGTTAGGGCACTACGTAGTAAAATCGATACTATGTTGTATGAACGTACAGCACTAGCAAAAAAACCTGAAGATTTCATAAGAAGGAGTATAAAAAATTTACGTGAAGAAAATATGTTAGCACCAGAATTCATTTTTCATGACCCATACTTCCTTAGCTTCATGGAATTGCCATCAAGTTATAGTGAGACTGATCTAGAAAATACAATCTTGGATGAATTGACAAAATTTTTACAAGAGTTTGGGAATGATTTTTGTTTTGTAACACGTCAAAAAAGGATGAGTACTAAAACAACTGACAGGTATTTGGACCTGCTATTTTTTCACAGAGGATTAAAACGCCTTATAGCAATAGAGCTAAAAATAGGCCGTTTTGAACCAGCTTATAAAGGACAGATGGAATGGTATTTAAATTGGTTAGATAAAAATGAACGAAAAGCAGGTGAAGAAAAACCGTTAGGGATTATTTTATGTGCTGATAAGGATCAAGAGGATATAGAATATCTTGAACTCGAAGGCTCTAATATTCATGTTGCACAGTATTTAACACAGCTTCCTTCTAAAGAAATTCTTGAAAAGAAGTTGAGAAAGGCTATTTCTATAGCACGTGAAAAACATGCAAGTATTCAGTCAGAGCCATGAAAAATATATGCGAGGAATGGATGCTAAAACAGGAAAAGCATTAGAAGGAATAGAGCACTTAAAGCAGTCGATAATTGATATACTGACCACTCCTATTAACAGTAGAGTAATGAGAAGAGATTATGGTTCTCGATTATTTGAATTAGTAGATAAGCCAATAAATAGAGATTTAACTTTGGAAATCTATGCAGCAACAGCAGAAGCACTGGGGAAATTTGAGAAGAGATTTAAGTTAGAAAAAGTAAAGATTGCTGAAGCTAAAGAAGGAAAAATGACTCTTGTACTTGAAGGTATGTATCTTTCAGAAGGCAAATTCATAGGTATTAGTGGAGTAGTTGTTTAAAAATGCAGCAGCCTGAATCACTGAACTTCGAAGAGATTTTTGCTCGGATGAAAGAAGAATTAATAAGTCGAGATAAAAGTTTTACAGCACTAATTGAAAGTGACCCAGCGATGAAGATTTTAGAAGTAGCAGCATGGCGAGAACTTTTGCTTAGAGAAAGAATAAACGAAGCAATAAAAAGTAATGTACTGAAGTTTGCAAGGGGAGAAGATCTTGATAATTTAGCTGAGTTTTATGTTGTAGAAAGAGAAAAAGGGGAAGATGATGAACGATTTAGAAAAAGAATTAAAGCAAAGATAGCAGGTTGGTCAACAGGAGGAAGTAAGGAATATTATAAATATCATGCACTGTCAGCAGATAGTAGAGTAAAAGATGCACTAGTGGAATCAACTATACCAGGGAAAGTACAAATTTCAATCTTATCAACACAATTATCCACAACTGGCATAGCGTTAGAAGAGCTACTTGAAATTGTAAAAAAGCAGGTTACTAGAGATGATATAAGGGTTTTAACAGATACAGTAACAGTAGTTGGTTGCAATATTATGGAAATAGATATTCACAGCAGAATGAGCATAAGTCCTTTAATATCAGAAGAAGAAATCAAGAAGCAGTTTATTGAAAGGTTTGAATTAGCAAAAAGATTAGGGTGGAGTGTGACAAGATCTTGGATAATAGCGAATTTATTTGTAGATGGTGTAGAAAATGTGGAATTAATCGAGCCAAAAGAGGATGTTGTGGTACTGGGGAATGAGTGTGCAAATTTGCGAAATTTAAAATGCTATTGCCACTAAACGCAACAAAACAAGAAAAAGCATTGGTAGATGCGATAGATTATAAAGTAGATCCAAACTGTATCAGAGGATTTAAGTTTAGTCTTAAAGAAGAAACATTGCCGTGGATAATAGAAGAATATGGTTTAGAAGAGATACTGCGTTGGGTAAAAGATAGAAGAAAAGCCGTAGTAGAAGGAGTAAAATTTCAAAGACTACGTGGAACCCCAGCATCACTCAAAATAGCACTCAAGTGGGCAAATATAGAAGATATTACAATTATTGAAGAGCCACCCGGTAAACATTTTTTCGAGTTGCAAATAGGAATAAAGGATGTTCCAAATGACTTTTTTGTGGATGCAGTAGTAGAACTTGCAAAACTATCATTACCAGCAAGATCAAGGCTAATGAGGATTTTCAATGATCACTACAATGTTGACAGGTTTATTTTAGATGAAAGCTTTTTTGGAAGTTTGTTGTCGGATTACTCAGGTAGAAAAGTTGAAAAAGATGGGCCAGTGTTATCGTTTGGAAGAATAAATTTTTTCAGGTCTAGTGGTCCAGTTATTAGGATTATAGAAAACTATCTACGCGATCATTATGAACGAGCTTTAAGCAATGATATATATCGCCTAGATGTAGCAATCCTTGGAGAAACCGAGCCTCACACAAAGAATTATAACGGTATTTATGAAAGAAATCATTTGTGGTACAATTTAAAAGCACTATATCCATTACCACAGAGCTTATTGCCAGAAATAAAGTTTGCAAAAGCGCAGATAGTATTATCAAACAGTTGGGATTTAGGAGACATAAATACGTGCTTTCCAGTTAGTAGCGTAGAAGAAAGAGGAAATAAATTTGTATTGGGAAGCGATAAACTTTCAGGGCAACATTGGAGTTTAAAACACAAGCCAATTTTAGAAAGATTCAGTATTATCCATCGTTACAAAGTAGAAAATTATACAGATCAGAAGGTCAGAAAATATGTTTTAGCAGAACACAACATTTACTATAAAAACGACTTATATTCAGAGCAAAAAGACTCAATACACGAATTAGAAAAGCACATTTTAGTGTTTTACCCGGGAGTACTGAAATGGCACGAACATCGACATTTGCACAGAAGTTGGAAAAATAGTCAAGCAATATGTATAATAAGTTAAATACTTATATTTAGATCCTCATATATTATATTAATAATAGTTTAAAGTGTATGAAATAAAAAGAAAAGGACTTGCTTTCTCATGCTAAAACGGACATGACTTGAATAGCAGCAGGTAAACATAAGAAATTTATCTGGCGCTAGAAAAGCTAATTTTGTGAGGTATGAAATGAGTTTTAGCAAGAGTAAGTTTTTTAAAGAAGTATCAAGTAAAGATATTAATAAAAGAAATGAAGAAGGAGAGACGATCTTGCATCAAGCAGTAGAAATCTCCGATTACAAAACAGTGAGGTTCTTAATAAAGAAAGGAGCAGAGGTAAATGCAAGAGATAAAAATGGTTATACACCTCTACACTGTGCAGTATTCGCAAAGAGTTTAGAAAATGTAAAAGTGCTGCTAAGGGAAGGAGCAGAAGTAAATGCTACTCAATATGTCACTGGATGTACGCCACTGCACTCTGCGTGCAAAGGAGCAGGAGTTGAAATAATAAAAGAGCTAGTAAAAGCAGGAGCTGAGGTTAATCAACTGAATAAGTATGGCGCAACGCCAATGTATTACATCTGGGAAAGTGAAAAGTATCGTCTATGTGATAGCAAAGGGAGTGAAAAGGCAAGTAAATTTTTGAGAGAAAAAGGAGGAGTAACAAAAAGTAGAGAACTGACATGCTATGAAATAGAGAGGCTAGTGGGAGAAATAGCAGACATGTTGAATGGGAGTTATTTACCGGAGCTAAAAATAATAGAGATAGGAGAAATAAGGAAGAGAGACAAATCACTAATAAAGGAAGAATGTGAAAATTTAGCAAGCAAAATAATAAGCCAAGTAAGTGAAATGATAGATGAGGTGGTGAAAAGGAGGGCTTAAAATTCAAAAAAAGGTGAGGTAGGTTATGAGTAAAAAAGGAAAAGAGGAGTCACTATTAGAGAACTCATTTAAAAATATTTATGCAAGAGACAAGAAGGAAAGAACAGCTCTGCATTATGCAGTAGACGCAAAAACAGTGAAGTTGTTAGTTGAAAAAGGAGTGAATGTGAATGCAGCAGATGTGAAAGGATACACAGCACTGCACCTAGCGGTAACGGAGAAACGTCTAGAAATCGTGAGAGAATTGATAAAATCAGGAGCAGAAGTAAATGCTGAGGAATATGGAAATAAATGCATACCTCTACACCTTGCGTGCATGGTAGGAGAAAAAGAAATAGTGGAGGAGCTAGTAAAAGCAGGAGCAGAAATAGAGCAAGCAGATAAATTTGGAATGACAGGGATGGATTATGCGAAAAACAGCAAAGAGATAACTGAAATATTGAAGAAAGAAACAGACAGAATTGAAAAGTTATTTGAGAAATTATAAAAGGCTAAAAATATGGAGGAAGAAATAGCAAGAAAGGTAAAAGGTTTGGAGAAAAAAACATTGGAAGAGCTGAGGAAAATATGGAAGAAGGTATATGGAGAAGAAGCGCCTAGATACTCAAAGAAATACCTGATACCAAGATTAGCATATAGAATACAGGAGGAAGCATATGGAGAAATGTCAAGAAAAGGAGCAAAAAGACTAGAGTATCTGGCAGATCGGCTAGAGAAGGGAAAAAGAATAAGTAGTGACAAATTACCAGTAGCAGGAACAGAGTTGATACTAGAGAGAGGAGAAGAGACGCATGCGGTAATGGTGACAGATAAGGGTTTAATCTATAGAGAAGAATTTTTTACGTCATTATCAGCAGTAGCCGGAAAAATAATGGGAATGAGCTACAACGGACCTTTATTATTTGGAATGCGTGATAAAAATGGAAGTTGAAAATGCTAAAAGAAGTAAGGTGTGCGATATATACAAGAAAATCAAATGAGGATGGGCTAGAACAAAAGTTTAATAGCCTTGATGCCCAGCGAGTAGCATGTGAAAAGTACATAAAGAGCAAAGAAGGCTGGGTAGCATTGGCAAAAAGGTACGATGATGGCGGATATTCAGGAAAAAACTTAGAAAGACCAGCAATAAAGGAGTTATTTGAAGATGTTAAAGGAGGAGAAGTAGATTGTGTAATAGTATATACGCTAGATAGGCTCTCAAGAGAAACAAAAGACAGCATAGAAGTGACATCATTTTTTAGAAGGCATCGAGTAAATTTTATAGCAGTAACACAAATATTTGACAATAATACGCCAATGGGAAAATTTGTACAAACGGTATTGTCAGGAGCAGCACAACTAGAAAGAGAAATGATAGTAGAGAGAGTAAAAAATAAAATAGCAACATCAAAGGAGCAGGGGTTATGGATGGGTGGAACTGTGCCACTTGGGTATGATGTAAAAGATAAGGAATTAATAATAAATGGAAAAGAAGCAAAGACGGTAAAACATATATTTGAGAGGTATATGGAGCTAAAATCAATGGCAGAATTGGCAAGGGAGTTAAATAGTCAAGGTTACAGAACGAAAGCAAGGTTTGATATCTTTAAAAAAGCAACGGTGAGGAGAATAATAACAAATCCAATATATATGGGAAAAATACGGCATTATGAGAAAGAGTATGAGGGAAAGCATGAAGCAATAATAAAAGAGGAAAAATGGCAAAAAGCACAAGAATTGATAAAGAATCAACCATATAGAAAAGCAAAATATGAGGAAGCACTGCTAAAGGGAATAATAAAGTGCAAGAGCTGTGATGTAAATATGACGCTGACATACTCAAAAAAAGAGAACAAAAGGTATAGATATTACGTATGTAACAATCATTTAAGGGGAAAGGGTTGTGAATCAGTAAATCGAAATGTAGTAGCAGGAGAAGTGGAAAAAGAAGTAATGAGGAAGACAGAGAAGCTATATGAAAAATGGGAAGAAAAAGCGGAAGAGTGGAAAAATTTAAGTTTTGGAAAGCAGAAAGAAGTAGTAAAAAAGTTAATAAAGGGAGTAATGGTAAAAGAAGATGGAATAGAGGTGAGCTCAGAGGATAAGGTGGAATTTATACCAATAAAAAAGAAAGGAAACAAATGCACAGTAGTAGAGCCAGAGGGGAAAACAAACAATGCATTACTGAAAGCAGTGGTGAGGGCTCACCTATGGAAACGTCAGCTAGAGGAAGGAAAATACGCAAATATAAAAGAGCTGAGTGCTAAAGTTAATATAGGTACAAGACGTATACAACAAATTTTAAGATTAAATTATTTAGCACCAAAAATTAAAGAAGATATAGTAAATGGGAGGCAGCCAAGGGGTTTGAGGTTAGTGGATTTAAGAGAAATACCGATGCTGTGGAGCGAGCAAATAGAAAAATTTTATGGATTAGCGATGTAACGTTTATAAAAGTAACAAGAAGAGATGACAATGAAAAAAGAAAATATTTCAGTTTATTACTGAAAAATAAGAAACACTACAAAAGAGCTGCTATAGAGATTTTTATTAAAATTTAGCTCAAAATTAATTAAAAGTTTATGCAAAAAAAATTGTTGATTTGTGGTTTAATGATAGTTAAGGTATGCTATATTGTATAGCTAGAGAGGTAGTATGCCTAATTTTTTTGACAAGCAATTTAGTGAACGGGTAAAAGAAGCGATAGATAGAAATGATCCTAAGTTACTGCAGATATTATTGAGCACTAAATATTGTCAATTATGGGAAGATTGGCTTACTCACTCCATACTTTCTTATAAAGTTATTGGAATAACTCAAACTTTAAAATATCAGTTGCCTATTAATATAATTGCTGCACAAAAACAAGTTTTAGACAAAAACTTCGGCCGTCTTATACATGGCAGGTTACCGACCAGAAGTAACATTGCACAGCCTGATGAACTTTTAGATGTAAGAGCGAGTAATTATGATGTAGAAAAAGTAAATAAAGAATTAGAAAATGTGGAGCGGGAAATACTAGAAAGATATAAGGGTTTTAAGCATGAAACTGTAGAAAATAAATATCAAGTATTCAACGTGCAAGACATGTTTGATCCAGCAGGAAGATTTGTTTATTCTTATGATGGCGATGATTATACAGAAGGGAATAAGTATTTAAAGGAAATTACTGAAGCATTTAAGAGCCATCTTGCTTTGCAGCCAGTATTAAAGTTAGATGTATCCGATCATTATAATAAAGTATATGGTGATATGTATACAAAGATTACTCAAGAATATCAGTTGAGAATTAGAAATGGTCAGGCAATTCGTCTTTTATATGAAGGTAATGAATCACTAGTAAAAAAGCTTGATGGTTTAAGGGATGGTGATGATAAATTAAGGTCGATATTAACCAGTATTAGTAAAGAAGTAGTGAATGGAATACGTAATGGTGAATTTATTGAGGAAGTTTATGATAAACTAATTGATAACGTACTCAATGCTGCAATTGAGGAAGGACATCATCCTTTATATCAAGAATGCAACAACACGGAAGGAGATAAGGAGCAAAAGATTGGAATAATAAAAGAAAGAATAAAGGAACAGGTCAAGAAAAACAATAGGCATGAACTTTTGAAAGAGTATATGGAATATGCTGCTGATAAAGATCAACCTAGTATGCATATCATCAGTGTGTTGATAGTCAATGGTGCATCTTTATTAGCAAGTTGTGTTATAGATCCGAGCACAAATCAATCAATTACAATAAAGGAGAGGTTGCAAGGATTGGGGGGAGAATATAAAGCTCTAATAGATAAATCGATTTTTACAGTAATGAGAAAGGTTCATAAATTGCTATTTGATTTTTCGATTGTAGGAAAGGAAGAAGTAGATTTACTTAAACTAGTATCAGAAACTCCTTCTGAGGACGGGTCTTTTGTAAAAAGTGGGGAGAAGGTGCCATTACTAAATGAGATAGGTGGTCAGGGTGAAAGAGAGTTTATGAGTCTATTGAAAACTTGCGTAGAAAATATTAATACTCGTAATACTTCATTTTTCGGTTCAATTGTAGAATTTTTTGTAGGTAAAGCTGAGCCATCTGAAAAAGATCGTGAAGAGGCATATGCCAAACTTTATGAGTGTATTGAGGTTGGTTACTTAGCAATAAGAACAGGATGTGACAGAGTAATAGTGGATTATATAAATGAGATAGAAGAGGAAGCAAGAAAATCTAACAATCCATATCTGAAGAAGTTGTATAAGAACTTTCTTACGCTTTTATATGATTATAATGACCTGCCTAAATCAATGTATATTGCTAGGTTTTGTAGATATATTTCCCGTACAATAACCTGGAGTCCAGCATGGGAGGAAATATTAACAGGACCTGATTATCGTACAGATGTAGGAGAATGGTCAAAAAACAAGTTTGAAGAGGTAGAAAAAGCAGAGAGACATGAAGAGAGTGTAAGACTAGCAGAGTCGGGAGCTAGGGAGAGAGCACTAGAGCAAAGTATTGAACAGTCAGATCAAGCGAGACAAAGGGCAGAGCAAAGGGCAGAACAAGAAGCTCAAAGGTCAGCTAAACTTGAAGAGATGTTGAGAAGAATGGGAGTCGATCCAGGTACTGCTTTGGATGATGTGAATGTAAGCCAAGGTGCAAGTGCAGGAATTGAGAGAAATTAATGGAACCAATTTTTCCTGAATATACATTTGGTAGTGTTAGTTTACCTTTATGGCAAAACAATATAATTAGACGTTTTTCTGAACATAGAAAATATCGGGTACTTTTGTGGGAGTTTGGTCCTACTTTATTTGAGCATTTATGCAAACAAAAGGGTTTTGATTCTAAGGTACTACTACAAAAGAATAAAAATGGTGAGGTATCAGAAAATGAATACCTGATGTTACTTGAAGCATTTGGTGAAATGAGAGTTTATTGGTGGTGGCCATGGAGCAAAAAAATCAAAGATGTTGAGCTAACTAAAGAACAGTGTGAAAGAGCGATAAATTACGATAGCTACTCTTTTTTGCAGAGATTAGTGCTTAGTGTATTTACAAATGTGATAGTACATCAATGGCATATTGTTCAATATGGATATATTTATAATTATCAACAGCTAACAAAGGAGGGATACATGCTAGATGCTGGAAAAGATATGGGAAAAAAAATGTTAGGAGCAGGAGCTACGGCATTAGGTGCAGGAGTAACAATATGTGTAGCAGGAATTATAGCTGCAGGTTCTTCTTATCTTGCTGGTAGACATACTGCAGAAGTAGGAACGCTAGCAATAGCAGATAAGTTTAGTAATCTGATTAGAGCAGTTATTTTAAGTAATAACATTGATAATGATTCTAATGCAACTTTAAATGAAGTACTGGAATCATTTGAATTAAAATGGTTACTGATGAATCTTGATATAAGCCTGAAAGATGTAGAAGTGGGTAAAAAGAGCAAAGAAGAACATAATAGATATGCTAAGGATAGAATTAATGATGTTAAGAGACTATCGTTAAAGTATCATCCAGATGTGCAAGCAGGTATACAAAATGCAAATAGTATGCAACAGAGAATTAATGCAATACTGAAAGCACTAAATAATGTACATGATTATGTAATGAAAGAAAAGCAAGGGTATGGTTACATATATAGATTATTTGGAGAAATTTCAGTCAATCTAATTAATAGCGGTCAAGATTTATTTAAGATAATCAATATAGCTGCATGTAATAAGTTGCATTATATAGCGTATTGGGAAGAAGGAAGGTTAATGGAATCAAGGAATCAATATTTGGAAGAAGTAAGAGAACACTATATAAAGCCATTAAAAAATAACTTAGGTTTTGTGAAAAAGATACTTGATGAGGAAATGTCTATAAGAGAAGCAAGAAACATTCTTGACTCAACAAAAGAGATAAGAAAGAAATTTGAACAACGTAATGAAGAGTATCAAAAATTCTATGAAGAGATTTGGATAGAAAATCTAAAATCGTTAAGTAAGGAATGTAAAAATTGTAAAGAGTTGGAGATAATAAAATTGGAAGTGGGTAAGTTATTAAAAGAAGGTGAAACACAATATAAAATATTAAAGAGTCACAAAAAAGATAAAGTACAACCTGACGAAATATTTGTAGAGCCAATATTGGAGTATTCTGATTTGATAAATTCATACTACAAATTGATAATAAAATTGTGTGAGAATATAGAAAGTTGTTTCTGTTGGGATAATAGTGATTTTTTTGAGCAACAGAAATTTGTGTTAGGAGCAGATGAAACTGAATTTACTGAAATAAGTAAGGAGTATATAAAAAAGCTCTCGTGTCAGGAATTATTCAAATTTGCAAACCTTATGGTAAATTATTATTATAATAAGGAAAATGGCAAAGGGTTACAAGAGGTGGTAGGTCAGTATTACAACGGTGGCAATCCAAAAAGGAGAGAAATAGGAAGTATATCAGTTTTTGCGCTAAATCAGTTAACAGAGTTGCTTGAAAAAAAGTTTGAGAAAAAAGAAACCTTTTTTGAAAAAGAAAAGAAAAGAACAAAAAAAGCAATAGAAGAATCAAATGATATAAGGAGGCGCATAGAAGAAATAGAAGTTAGAATTAGAGCATTAGAGCAAAGTAGAGAACAGTCAATTCAGGCAAGACAAAGGGCAGAGCAAACGGCAGAACAAGAAGCTCAAAAGGCAACAAAATTTGAAGAAATGTTAAGAAGAATGGGGGTAGATCCAGAAACTGTTTTAGATGATGTGAATGTAAGCCAAGGTGCAAGTGTAGGAATTGGGAAAGGTAGTGGGGCTGGTGTATAAGTTTTTTGAGTAGTTTTTTCAAGTATGCAAGAGAGAGCACTAGGTAGGAGATACAAGCTTTTTTATTGGTTGAATATTTTCAAAAGGTTCTCTCATTTAGCATCACAAAAAATTCAATTATTGACTCTTTCTAAAATTACAAAAAAGATCGTATATTTTTGAGAACTTTTTACGTAAAAGCGGTGTTATGAAAATAAAAGTTTGAAATCTTTGCAACAAAATTAGGCAAACCAGTTCGTATGTAGATATGGATAAAATGGGCTAATATGGCTAATTTTAGCGTTATAGTAAAGTTACTATATTAAAAAGTTCGTATGGGTCAAGTGGTAGACCAACCCATCCCAAAAAAACTTGTTCTCGCGTATGCTGATTGTGGTTATTAGAAACAGCTAGATCACTTAAATTTTTAACACTAATTAGTTTTAAATTAACACAAAATTTATGATAATTTTCTACTTTAAATAGATAAAGTTTTTCTCCCGTTATCCTTCTCAAACTCTACTGAGAAATTTACTTGATCCAGAGTGCTGGTGTAATGATACATCCGTCACTTTTGTAGTACTTAACATACTTGCAATTCCCATACGTCCAGTTTCTCTAGCAAGATCTAAAGGTGTTTTGCCATTATTATCTTTAACTTGAGTATTGGCACCTCTATTAATTAGAAACCTTGCAGTGATTTCTTTAAAATACCCATCAACACCAGCAGTATAGTGTAGCGGAGTCAAACCATTTGCATCAATTTCATTAATGCTTACTCCCTTATTTAAGAATAGCTCTATAATATTAGGAGTTGTGCGTCCTCCTCCGCGAGCGGCAAGATGTATAGGCTTTTGACCATCAACAGTTTGAGCATGAATATCAGCCCCTTCATCTATTAGCAGTTTTACAGCCTCCAATTCAGCATGTTTAGCAGCATAATGTAGCGGAGTTAACCCATTTGTATCAGTATCATTAATACTTACTCCGCTGCTTAAGAAGCACTTTACAATATTAGCAGTATTAGCAGTTTTGTATCCTCCGCGGGCAGCAAGATGTATAGGTTTTTGACCCTTAATGGTTTTAGCATGAATATTAGCTCCTTTATTAAGTAGAAATTTTGTAAGATCTAAGTGATCAAATCGAGCAGCATAGTGTAGTGGGGTTAAACCATTTTTATCGGTATTTTCAATGCTTACTCCCTTACTCAAGAACAAATCTATAATATTTACGCGCCCTGCGTAAGCAGCAAGATGTATAGGCTCTTGACCACAAGTATTATTAGCATAAATATTAGCCCCTTTATCAATTAGAAATTTTGCCACTTCTAATTTATTCTCGGATGCAGCATAGTGTAATGTGGTCCTACCAATTTCATCAGCATCATTAACACTCACTCCCTTGCTTAATAAGAACTCCACAATATTTTTATGACCTCCAATGATAGCATCATGTATAGGTTTTCTGCCACCAATGCTATTCTTAAAATTAATGTTAGCTCCTTTGCCTACAAGAAACTTTACAGTATCTAACTGACCATATCCAGCAGCAAAGTGTAGTGGTGTACTGTCATTACTGTTAACATCATCAATACTTACTTTTTTGCTTAACAAAAACTCTATAATATTATTACGACCAAACTTGGCAGCTGAATGCATAGGCTTTCTGCCACTTACATCTCTAGTGTGAATACTTGCTCCATTTCTAACAAGCTCTTTAACCTTACTAAGGTTGTTTTGTTCTATTGCATTATGCATAAATCCTCCCAAAATATTATACTACTACTAAAATAATAAAATAAAGCAAGATGTTTTTGAAATAGCAAAGCCAATATCTTTCGCTTCATTTTTTGCTCATAAATTTAATATCTCCTCACGCTGACTTTTCCTTGATTCTTGTACTTTATCTGCCCAAGTTTTAGATGTACTATGAGATTGACTAGGTTTTCCATACCTTTTAAAATACCCCTGCTCAATAGCATCATAAACCGAATATCCACCAAGTAAACAATTCTTACCTAATTTTTCTCCACAATTTTTTAATTGCTCTAGCAGATCTTGATTATTTACTTCTACCCTTATTTGACCTTCATTTTGCTTATCAGGATATAATCTAACTTCTAACTCTCCCTGACTGGTAGGGAAAGTTAACACTATATCACTATTATCTGCAAGGTTAGTGTAATTCCTTATACCATTTTCTGTTATAATATCCACCTCGCTTTTTCCGATCTTTATTATACTTCTTCTATATCCTACCTCTTTCTGATTTAGCTCTAGATCTCTTACTTTATCTGTGATCATTGCAACATTTATTGTGCTATCTTTTGAATATTCCAAATAAAGAACAGAGTTATCCATTCTTACATCATTCAGCTTATTATTGGCTGCACTTCTTGCAATTTTAACAAGTTTATAAGCATTATCGACGTAGCTCGCATAAGCATCAAAGATATTATTTTTATGATACTTAAATTCTAATTCCAGTTCGTTAATTACATTAATACTATTTTCATTATACAATACTGCCCCTGCTGATACCAAATTATACACTATATCACTAGCAACTTCAGAATTCCTTTTTAACTTATTTAACTCACCAATTCTTTTTATCACATAATCTGTGAAACTATACCAGTTACATGCAATAGGGTCTTCTGGAGAAAAGTCTTTGTTAAAATTTAGCCGCACTCCAGATCTGATTGCCTCATCTACAACTTTTTCTAGTTTGTCCATATCTTCAGCTTTAGATACCCTGTCTAAAAAATCATCTAATTTTTTCTTTTGATCTGGCATTAAATGGTGCCATAAAACGAGGGGACGTTTTTCCTCTGCTATGCAATGAGGTACATCACATGATGCACCTGCCTTCAAAAATAAGTCTCTTATTTCTGCACCAATAGCTTCATTAACATCAGAAATACCTGCGTTACAATAACAAATATCATCAGCGTATTTAAGAAATAACGCTCCCCAAATATTTAATACCACTTTTAGGTCTAGGTTACTCTTATGTTCATCTAAAAACTTTTTTACAAGCTCTTTTAATTTATTTAAGGCAAAAAAATCTGAATGATTGAACCAAATGTTGCATAATTCTTGTTTCAATTCCTCTTGTTCTTTAGTTAAAAGAAGCCCTGCCACATTGTAATGACCATTATCAATTGCAACCTGTTGTGGAGTTTTTCCTTGTCTATCACATATATTTGGATTAGCACCTCCCCGAAGTAGTGAGCTTACACCTTTACTATTACCACTAGCAGCAGCATAGTGCAAAGGCGTCTCTCCTTCGATGTTTTTTGTGTTGGGATCTGCTCCTGCTGCCAAGAGCAAACTTACAGCTTGATCTTCCTGATTGCGACCCACTTCATATATATGAGCCCCTGAAACCGCATGCAGTACTGTTGCATCAGATTCCCCTCTTTTAAGGTTAAGAACAACTTTTAGATCCGGATTGCTTTTATTATTTTTTAAAAATTCTTCAAGCTCATAAACACCACCATTATCATAATCAAAGGGAACACTTTCATCATACCAGTCTAGATACTTTAAAATATTTAGTAGCTCTTTGTTTAACTCCTCTTCACTTTCTGTAAGTTTATGTTCTTCAGTAAACCAAACACACACTTGTTTACGTAATGAATCTCGACTATCCATCAAAGATGGTGGCACCATATTATAACTTTCAAATGGCGAAATGACTGTTTGAGTCCACCAAGAATCACCCTGATTGTATATTTCATCTATCTCACTCTCTGAGTATCCTCGCTTTCTTAAGGTTTCTAACGGATCATTACACAGAACTTGTGATAGATGTTCTGATTTAATTAACTCATATTCATCATCAAATAGTTCATCTGTTTCAAAATACTCTTGCTCAAGATTTAATTTATAAAAATACTCTTGCTCAGGATTTAATTCATAATTTAGTTCTTGTGCGTTAGTTTGTTTATTACCCACTGGCAAGATATGTTCCACAGATTCTTTAACCCCAACCATACTCCCCTCCTAGTATAGATAAATAATATATTGTATATAATATATAACATGAGTCAAGCTAATTTCAACATAATATTTTTATTATTTTGCAATGTTTGAGTTTTCATAGAAGATCAGCAGTCCATATGGCAAAAGTAGGCCAATTCTGCGTTATGCTGGATTACTACAAAGAAGAGCTTGTTGTGTATACTTAATCATTTGGATGAAGCCTGCAACGTTGTAGAATGCTTAGCAGTAGATATACCAGAAAGTGTACTCTTAACAATAGCCCATTTACCTACATTAGAATCCTTTTGCTTCTCTTTACTAATTTTTTCATTCCATTCCAAATCAAGAGAAGTAAGATTTGAAAGCTTACCATCTTTTAATGCTTCACTTAAAGCTTTTACACCTTCAGCACCAATTTCATTCCATCCCAAATCAAGAGAAGTAAGATTTGGAAGCTTACCATCTTTTAATGCTTCACTTAAAGCTTTTGCACCTTCAGCACCAATTTCATTCCATCCCAAATCAAGAGAAGTAAGATTTGGAAGCTTACCATCTTTTAATGCTTCACTTAAAGCTTTTGCACCTTCAGCACCAATTTCATTCCATCCCAAATCAAGAGAAGTAAGATTTGGAAGCTTACCATCTTTTAATGCTTCACTTAAAGCTTTTGCACCTTCAGCACCAATTTCATTCCATCCCAAATCAAGAGAAGTAAGATTTGGAAGCTTACCATCTTTTAATGCTTCACTTAAAGCTTTTGCACCTTCAGCACCAATTTTGCTACCCCTTAAATTAAGAGAAGTAAGCTTTGTAAGATTGCCGTTAGCTAAAGCTTTTACACCTTTATAATCAATTTCATTTCCTATCAAATGAAGAGAAGTAAGATTTGGAAGCTTAGCTAATTTTTTCAGATCTTCAGCACCAATTTTATTCCTTACCACATAAGAAGGAGCAAGATCTGGAAGCTTAGATAAAACTTTTGCACATTCAACACCAATTTTATTCATCAAATGAGCTGATTCCTTTGCGCTTTTATCATCGATTTTTACCTCTTGTAAACTAAGTTTAGTAATATTTGTTCTATTTTGTAAAAAGCGTACCAATTTACTTATATTTATTTTAGTACCTATTATGATTAAAGAATTACCTCTAACATGCTGGTCAAGAGTCATTCCAAAATCAAGAGAAGTAAGATTTGGAAGCTTACCACTCTTTGATGCTTCACTTAAGGCTTTTGCACCTTTATCACCAATCTTGCTACCCTTTAAATTAAGCGAAGTAAGATTTGTAAGATTCCCGTTAGCTAAAGCTTTTGCACCTTTATCACCAATTGTATCCCATTTCAAATCAAGAGAAGTAAGATTTGTAAGATTGCCCTTGGCTAAAGCTTTTGCACCTTTGGCACCAATTCTATTCCCTATCAAACTAAGAGAAGTAAGATTTGTAAGATTCCCGTTAGCTAAAGCTTTTGCACCTTTATCACCAATTGTATCCCATTTCAAATCAAAAGAAGTAAGGTTTGTAAGATTGCCGTTAGCTAAAGCTTTTGCACCTTTGGCACCAATTGTATTAAGTTCCAAATGAAGAGAAGTAAGGTTTGTAAGCTTAGCTAATTCTCTTGCATCTTCAGCACCAACCCTTGCGCTTTTTAAACTAAGTTTTGTAATGTCTGTTCTACTTTGTAGAAAGCTTACTAGCTCGTTTATATTGATTATAGCACTTGATACTACTAAAGCGTTGCCATTCACATATTGGCTAAAATCCTTTTGCTTCTCTTTACTAACTTCATCATAACCTACAACTGCACCAGCCTCTTGCTGCTTTGCTCTTTGTATAAATTTGTTGAAAGATTCTATAGATACTGGCTCTAAGGAAAACCTTCTATTTAAAGTATCTCTAGATGGCGTAGTTGCCCATTTTTTATTCTCTATTAAATGAAGAGAAGTAAGACTTGTACACTTAGTTAAAGCTTCTGTACCTTCATCACCAATTTTATTCCCTACCAAACTAAGAGAAGCAAGATTTGGAAACTTACCCTTCTTTAATGCTTTCCTTAAAGCGGTTGCACCTATATAACCAATTTTATTCCGTTCCAAATGAAGAGAAGTAAGATTTGTAAGATTGCCTTTAGCTAAAGCTTCTGCACCTTCATCACCAATTTTATTCCCTACCAAACTAAGAGAAGTAAGATTTGTAAGATTGCCGTTAGCTAAAGCTTTTGCACCTCTATGATCAATTCCATTCACCATCAAATGAAGAGAAGTAAGATTTGTAAGATTGCTGTTAGCTAAAGCTTTTGCACCTTCAGCGCCAATTGTATTCAATTTCAAATGAAGAGAAGTAAGGTTTGTAAGATTGCCTTTAGCTAAAGCTTTTACACCTATATAACCAATTTCATTCCATCCTAAAGCAAGAGAAGTAAGATTTGTAAGATTGCCGTTAGCTAAAGCCTTTGCACCTTCATCACCAATTTTATTACATTCTAAATGAAGAAAAGTAAGATTTGTGAGATTGCCTTTAGCTAAAGCTTCTGCACCTTTAACACCAATTTCATTCCCTACCAAAGTAAACGAAGTAAGATTTGAAAGCTTAGCTAAAGCTCTTGCACCTATATAACCAATTTCATTCCCTACCAAAGTAAGAGAAGTAAGATTTGTAAGATTGCCGTTAGCTAAAGCCTTTGCACCTTTATCACCAATTCTATTCCATTTTAGATGGAGAGAAGTAAGGTTTGTAAGATTGCCGTTAGCTAAAGCTTTTGCACCTTCATTACCAATTTTATTCCATTCCAGATGGAGAGAAGTAAGATTTATAAGATTAGCATTAGCTAATTCTCTTACACCTTCATCGCCAATATCTGAACTGGCTAGAGAAAGCTTTTTAATGTGTGTATTATTTTGTAAAAAGCTTACCAATCTTTCTATGTCCACTACAGTACCTTTAGTATTCATTATTAAGGAATCACCTTTAACATATTGGTCAAAATTCATTTTATCCTCCATTCAACATTACATAATAAATATACTTGTGCTAATACTATTATTAGGATAGAAAACCATAAATCAACCACTTTTTTAAAAAATATTTTCAGCAAAAACATCATGCTAATTAGCTTCACAAAAGATTTTATTGTTTACTTTTTCCAAAAATCACAAAAAAGTGAGGGTTTGCAAAGCTAATTGACAGGGTTTGAAAATATGTCTATTAAACTATTAGTTTTTTATGGTATATACAGTGTTTTTTATTCATAGATATAAGGGGTAACTATGCCAAATACTTCAAAACCTTCCTCTTCTTCCAAGGGAGATGAAGCATCTAAGCCGGTCAAAAAAAGGCAAAAATCTTCCAAGAAATCTGCTAAAGAAACTGGAAGTAAATCTACTGATAGATGTGAACCACTAGCTACAAGTTCTGCAAAAGTGGTTGCGGAAGGAGAACGTTGGTATGAGTTATTAAAAGAAAAAATAGGTTTAGATATTAATGCAAAAAAGTGGATGAAAGAACATCCAGAGTTGGCTTCCCAAAATAAGTCTGAACTACTAATAAGGCTAGCATACGAACTATGTTTAGCTAAAAATACAGAATATGATCCAGAAAACGAAAATGAAGAACAGGATAATAAATACGCAAAGTTTGATGCAAAAAGGATATTTGCATTATTTGAAGTGGCTAATGATCTAATAGAGCAATCAGATCGTAAGAATTTCGTGGAATTTGTATGTCAAAAGGGTAACGTGCAGTTATTGGAAATGATTTGTCAAAGAGAGGAGAAGGATAAAGGAGACAAGAAGTTAGAAAGGCAATACAAATGGAAAGGAACTTTTACTGGTTATTCAAAACCAATAGACTTATTACAATATGTACTTAAGCAGCCATGTCCTCCTGAAATAGTACTATGTATTGCAAAAAAAATATATAGAAGAGCACATATTTTGTGTAATGGAGAACAATATCTTGGTAGCAAACAAGCTGCAAGGATAAAAGGAAACTTGCATTATGCTGTACAAGATTCAAAAGAGGTTTTAAAGCAAGCAATAAAATTAGGTTACAAAGATACAGTATCAGTAATATTAAGTGGTGATATTTATCATTGTATTCGCTTCATGAGATGGAAAGTGTTTCAAGAGAAGCAAGAATTTCGTGAAGCCTACAATATGATAAAAGAAACAGTAGCAGATGTAATAAGTTCATGGGTGGAAGATAAACAATCTTACAAAAGTTCTATACAAGATTTGTTAGATCAAGGAATAGAGAAAGATATGAAAAAAATGAGCAGTGAAGATCTCGTATATCAACTAGAATATCTAGGAAAAAAGGTAATAAATAAAAACAGGATTAGCAAAGAAAAACTCATGAACGAGCTAGAGGAACTAAGAAAGGAAAAAGGAGAAGTAAAACTAAGACCAACTATATTAGGTGCTTTAATATCAACGTTGTTTTTTAAGCATCAAGATGAAGCGATAAAAGGCGAGTCATTTACACTAAAAAACACAAGAGTGGAGAAGAGCGAAAAAGAAAAGAAACTTAATGAATTAAATCAAAAGATAAATAGTGGAGAACGTATAGACGGCATAGTATTAGAGTTAATCAAATCATTGAACTTAGGTTCTCATTTGTCTAGTAACTGGTTCTTTAGAGAAGTGTTAGCAAAAGTTGTGAATGAGAATTTAGATCAGTTAAAGGCAGTTTGTGCTGCTATATGTAAAGAGCCAATGGAAGAATTACTAAAGGGTGAAGAAATTCATGAAAATGTGATTGATGTTTTACAGTTTTTTGATGTTGAAATATTATCCAGTCAAATTACAACGTCAGAAATTCCAAGTAGTTGTTGTTTAGCTAGTATTAGTGATCACTTTATGAGGGATGTAAATGAGATGTCCTCTGAGAAAAAAGCAAAAGAGGATTGTAGTAGTGATGAACTAGCTTTTAGTGGATTGACGAGAAGAACTATACTTGATCTCAAGCAAAAGAAGGGTGAAGGAGGACCTACAGATGAAGAAAAAGAGGATTTAATATCTAAGGCAGTGAGTGAGATAAAAAAAGGAATCAATATTCTTGCTGTTGGTAGTAAGACTTGTGTAGATGTAGAAGATACATTTAAACACTTTGAGCTTATTAACGACGAAATAACAAAAGAGAAGCGTAAAGAAATTGTAGAACTTGTATGTCAAAGGGGTAACGTACAGTTACTGGAAATGATTTGTCAAAAAGAGGAGAAAAATAAAGGAAAAAATATAGTAGAGAGTCAATACAAATGGAAAGGAACTTTTACTGGTTATTCAAAACCAATAGACTTATTACAATATGTACTTAAGCAGCCATGTCCTCCTGAAATAGTACTATGTATTGCAAAAAAAATATATAGAAGAGCACATATTTTGTGTAATGGAGAACAGTACCTTGATAAAAGCCGAGTTGTGCAGATGAAAAAAAACTTTGATTACCAAGATTCAGTTATAAAAGAGTTTTTAAAGAAAGCAATTAAATTGGGTTACAAAGATACAGTATCAGTAATGTTAAGTGGTGATATTTATCATTGTATTCGCTTCATGAGATGGAAAGTGTTTCAAGAGAAGCAAGAATTTCGTGAAGCCTACAATATGATAAAAGAAACAGTAGCAGATGTAATAAGTTCATGGGTGGAAGATAAACAATCTTACAAAAGTTCTATACAAGATTTGTTAGATCAAGGAATAGAGAAAGATATGAAAAAAATGAGCAGTGAAGATCTCGTATATCAACTAGAATATCTAGGAAAAAAGGTAATAAATAAAAACAGGATTAGCAAAGAAAAACTCATGAACGAGCTAGAGGAACTAAGAAAGGAAAAAGGAGAAGTAAAACTAAGACCAACTATATTAGGTGCTTTAATATCAACGTTGTTTTTTAAGCATCAAGATGAAGCGATAAAAGGCGAGTCATTTACACTAAAAAACACAACACAGGATAAGAGTATAAAAGAAAAGAAACTTAATGAATTAAATCAAAAGATAAATAGTGGAGAATCTATAAACGGCACAGTATTAGGATTAATCCAATTATTGAACTTAGGTAGTCATGTGAGTAATAACTGGTTCTTTAGAGAAGTGTTAGCAAAGGTTGTGAATGAGAATTTAGATAAGTTAAAAGCAGTTTGTGCTGCTATATGTAAAGAGCCAATGGAAGAATTGCTAAAGGGTGAGGAAGTTCATGAAGATGTGATTGATGTTTTACAGTTTTTTGGTGTGGAAAAAGATTTTTTACTAGAAAAAAGTATACCAGGAAATAGTGATGATACATTAGTTAGGAATTCACAAAGCGTTGTAGAGACTGTAAGCAATAGATCAGAGAAGAGTATTAGTTCATCAAGTCGACAATCATCTGCTGATCATGATCCACAAAGCAGTACAGTACCTATAAGTCAAGGAGGAAAATCTATACCTTCTGCCGCATCAAAAAAGAGCTGTTCTGCATCAAATCTACCTAGTTCAAGAGTGGCAGAAAAAAATAATGAAGGTGTTATGCAAAATAATTGTGTACAAGGTGGAAATCCTTGTTATAGTATAAATGTGGGTCAGGGGTCTTACTACCCAAATATACGAAATGATTTTATAGGAGGCAGAATGCATGGATCGAATCAATGGGAAGCTATATTAGCTGGTGGTTCTAAGAGGAAAATAAAGAAGTCATCTGATGATAAGTTACCAAAAATTAGTTACTTCAAAGATGCTCATTACGAAAGGTATAGAAAAGAATTACTACGTAGGATACTTGATTACAATCAATTGATTGATAGTCTTGCGATACCAGAGGAAAGTTCAGATAAAAAAATGGGTGACTTATCATTGGATAGTTCATTAGACATTTCAAGTATCTTAATGGATCAGTCAAATATTTCAATGGATCAATCTGACTTTGATGATGTTATTCAAGATTACGTTAGAGGAGTTGAGATGTTAAAAAAAGGGCAAGAAAGTGTAGGTAAGGATAAAATTTGTGAGGCGGCGAAGCAGCAACTCCCACATGCAATGTATGCACATGCAATAATAAAGTTCAAGGAAGTTATGGAAGGTAGTACCACTAATCAGCAAGAGCTGATCAAGGAAGCTGTCAAATATATGAATAATTCAGGGAAGTGTTTTTTCCCCTTGAGTAGTTTTGTACTTGGAATGATGGAGTTACACAATATAGAAACTTATGGCAGCTTGATTCAAAGTGAATCAGGAAAGTCATGGAAAATGCATTTTGCTGATGTCTTGCTGGCTACTGAAGGAACCAATTTTAGAGTTGGGATTGAAGCTTCCAGGGTCTTGAGTTGTATTGGATTAAGTAACCCGATTTTTTTTAAGCCAACTGAGTACTTAAATACAATGGGAGAAAAGAAAGCAATAAAAGAATTAGAATGGATGCTCCAGTATGTAAAATATGAGTTGGCGAGAGACATAGTATCAAATGAAAAAAATTCTCATACCGCACAATATCTGCTTCGAGAATTATCTTTAAGTGGTTTTGTTGATGCGAAATTTTTGTATGCGGTTGCATTGCTCAGCAATGAACTTGAAGAAATCAAAAAGGAAAAAAAAGTTTGTGATCTTCTTGAATCCGTTAGTCTTGAGCATCAAGAAGCAAAGCTTCTCTTGGGGATATTGCCTTTTAGAAAGGGATATGAATCTGTTAAGAGTAATTATTTTGATTATTTAAAAGAGTATGTAAATGTAACATGTGATAATAAGGATTTAAAGAAAACCCGTCTCAAAGAAAAGTTATCTATTTT